>NZ_CP010945.1:2694538-4129077 GCF_000293885.2 Pseudomonas fluorescens NCIMB 11764 | reverse complement strand
GTGAAGGGTTGATGGCCTCATTGAGCGAGCGGTAGGCGAATGCCAGGGTGGAACCGGTTTCCGCCGCCACCTGCAAGCGCCGCAACGCCCGGTCATCAGCCTTGTGCGGCCAGCACAGCACCACGCCGCAACTGCCCGAACGCAGGCATTGTTCCGCCGCCCACAGCGCATCGCGCTCGCTGGCCTGGATGATCGACAACTGGCGCAGATCGACCCCGGCGTTCTGCCACGCTTGCGGATACGGCACGTACGGCGGCGCCACCAGCACGATGCGCTCGCCCGCCGCCGACAACCGTGCCAGCGCCGGCCACACCAGTTGCAATTCGCCAACGCCCTGCCCGGCCAGGAGGATTTCGGTCAGCGCCGCTTCCGGCCAGCCACCCGTGGGCAACGCCGCATCCAGCGCCGCATGCCCGGTGGGTTGCGGGCTGACGGTCGGGGCCGCAGGCCGGCCTTTCCAGACCTGGCCGCCATTGAACAGCGTGTCCAGCGCGACGACGGCCCCCATCACCCTTGCCTCACCAGACCGCAGAACACCCCTTCGATGGCGAGGTCCTGATCGGGATGAACGATGATCGGCTTGTAGGCCGGGTTGCGGGGCAACAGGCGAACAGAATCGCCGACCCGCTCGAAACGCTTGATGGTCACTTCGCCATCGAGCCGTGCCACGACGATCTGACCGTTAAAGGCCTCGGGATTGCGATGCACGCCCACCAGATCGCCGTCGAGAATGCCGTCCTCGATCATCGAGTCGCCCTTGACCCGCAGCATGTAGTCCGGCACCCGCGAAAAAATCGATGGATCAAGCAACAACCGACTGTGCACCTCGGCATCGGCACCGATCGGCGCACCCGCCGCCACCCGGCCGAGAACCGGAATGTCCAGCAACTCGGGCCGTGCCGCTTGCCCGAGCAAGCGAATGCCCCGGGCCTGATGCGGGTTGACCTCGATGAAACCGGCTTCGGTCAGCGCCAGCACATGCTTGCGCGCCACGCTGCGAGAGGCGAAACCAAAGGCCTCGCTGATTTCAGCGAGGCTCGGGGACTGGCCGTGCTCCGCGATTCGATCACGGATAAAGGTCAGGATGGCGGTACGGCGGGGAGTTAAAGTCGTCATGGAGTACATTTGTACTCTTTTGGCTTTTTCCTGGCAAGGGCCTGTAGGAGCTGTCGAGTGAAACGAGGCTGCGATCTTTGGGTTTTTTAGCCGCGCTTGAGAATCTGGTCCATCACCCAGTCGGTTTTCAGAGCCTGTTCGGCTACCGCGGGATGCTGCGCTTCGCCACGAATGTGCGCATTCATGCCCAGCACGTGATGCCACTGGATGTGCTGATGATTGTCGATGTCCAGGCGGAGGGATTCCTCGGCTTCGAGTACCACCGGGTGCTCATCAAAGACCGAAAAGCTGATCCGCCCCTTGCTGCCAATCACCTCGACCCGATCCTCACGACGGTCCGCGACAAAGTTCCAGCAACCCATGCCCATCGCCCCCGACGCAAACCGCCAACTGGCGCTGACGGCGTCTTCAGCGGCATACAATCCAGCCTGCCGCGCGGTAAACCCGGCGACTTCGACGATGTCGCCGAGCAGGTACTGGAACAGATCGAAGCCATGACTGGCGAGGTCGGCGAAGTAGCCGCCACCGGCTATCGTCGGGTCGGTGCGCCAGTTGTCCGCGCCGCCGAGATCAGCAGGCGATGGCGCCTTGGTGAGCGTCCAGGTCAAGTGCCGGACCTCACCGATCCGCCCCTCCTCCAGCCATTGCCGCACTTGCTGGAAGCGCGGCAGCGAACGTCGATAGTAGGACACGAAAAGATGCAGCCCGGCCTCGGCGAACACCTTCTGCATTTCACGGCTCTGCCCGGCATTCAGCGACATCGGTTTCTCGACGCAGCAATGTTTGCCGGCAGCGGCCACCATCAGGGCATAGGCGTGGTGACTGTCGGGTGGCGTGGCGATGTACACCGCGTCCACCTCGGGATCGTTGATCAGCGCTTCAGCGTCGGTGTAGACCCGGGCGATGCCGTGGCGCGCGGCATAATCGCTCACCGCGTCCAGTCGCCGCCCCATCACCGCCACCAACGCCGAGCCGGGTGCCTTGTAGAAGGCCGGCCCACTCTTGCGTTCGGCGACGCTGCCACACCCGATCATGCCCCAGCGCACCACGTTCATATTCACTCCTTGATCGTTACCCGATGCGCAGTGCGCGCAGGTCCAGATGACCGTCCTTGAGCGGCGGGCACCAGTAGTAACCGCCGGTAATCGGCCGGCTGATGCGGTACAAACCGTCGGTGATGCCGTCTTCCAGACCGCTCATGCGCCGCAGTTGCGCTTCGAAGGCATCGAGGGAAAAACCGAACGCCAGGAACATCAGGCCGGCACGATCCCCTTCGATCCACGGCATCGAACGGCGCACCACGAACGCTTCGGGGGCGAAGCTTTCCTGGGCGGTGCGTTTGACGTGGGCGGAGATCGGCGCGTCATCGATTTCTTCGTTGTCGCTCAAGCGACGGCCCATGATGTTGTCCTTCTCATCGGACGGCATGGCGTGGAAGCCTTTGAGGTCATGCTGCCATTGCTGGATCGCGGCGAAGCTGCCACCGACCAGACCGTCAGCGCCTTCACCGACCAGCGCAGCAGCCACGGCGGCTTCATCGTGCGGGTTTTCGGTGCCGTCTTCGTAACCGGTCAGGTCGTGGCCGGTCATGTGGCGGAAGGTTTCGTTCATCTGCACCAGACGCAGGGCAGGCGCCAGCGCGGCTTCGATGGCATTGCTGCGATTGAGCAATTCGCCACGGTCGACGCCATGCAACCAGCACCACAACGCGTGTTGGGTCGACGGATTGTCGACGCCGACGCCGGTCAGCGCCGGAAACGGCCGCAGCCCTCCGATCTGCCCGTGCAGCGCCTTGACCAGGGATTCACCGAAACCGACCACTGCCGATTTCCCGTCCACCAGCTGTGCCAGCTTGTCGAGCGCGGCCGGCAGTGCATCGACGGATTCCAGCGCGAAGAACATATGACGGGCTTGAGGCGGTACTGGGGTGGCGAGAATGCCCGGCTGGTAGTAACTCATATGAACTCCTTAAGAAAGAGCGCGAAGTTTACCCGCAGCGTTCGCCGTTGTGTGTTCTCAGGTCAAAAGATCGCTGGTTCGTGAAATCCGGACTTAAAAAGTCGGGTCAATAAGGCGTATAACCCTTGAAGTGAATTCTGAACTGCAAGCCGCCAGCGCATGGCTTACATCACATGGAGTAGCGACATGACCACTGCACACATCCTCGGCAACCTGTTTCCCGACTCCAGCGACATCCCGGAAAAATACCGCCTCGACGGCCAGACCGAGCAACGTGAATACCTGGTCGACGGCGAACTGAAAACCTGGTCAGGCCCCCTCGCCCAAGTCCGCAGCCCGGTGTACCTGACCGGTGAAAATGGCGACGAACAGGTCATCCTCGGCAGCACACCGCTGCTCGATGCCGACACCGCACTGACCGCCCTCGACGCCGCCGTCCGCGCCTATGACCGGGGCCAGGGCCTGTGGCCGACCATGCGCGTGGCCGAACGCATCCAGCACGTCGAAACCTTCCTCGGTCGTATGCGCGAACAGCGCGACGCGGTGGTCAAGTTGTTGATGTGGGAGATCGGCAAGAACCTCAAGGATTCGGAAAAAGAGTTCGACCGCACCTGCGACTACATCGTCGACACCATCAACGCCCTCAAGGAACTCGACCGCCGCTCCAGCCGTTTCGAGCTGGAACAGGACACACTCGGCCAGATCCGCCGCGTTCCGCTGGGCGTGGCGCTGTGCATGGGGCCTTACAACTATCCGCTGAACGAAACCTTCACCACGCTGATTCCGGCGCTGATCATGGGCAACACCGTGGTGTTCAAGCCGGCCAAGCTTGGCGTGCTGCTGATTCGCCCGCTGCTGGAGGCGTTCCGCGACAGCTTCCCCGCCGGGGTGATCAACGTGATCTACGGCAGCGGCCGCGAAACGGTCAGTGCGCTGATGGCCAGCGGCAAGATCGACATCTTTGCGTTTATCGGTACCAACAAAGCGGCCAGCGACCTGAAAAAACTCCACCCGAAACCGCATCGTTTGCGTGCTGCGCTGGGCCTGGATGCGAAGAACCCCGGCATCGTCTTGCCCGAGGTGGATCTGGACAACGCGGTGAACGAAGCAGTCACCGGGTCCTTGTCCTTCAATGGCCAGCGTTGCACCGCGCTGAAAATCCTCTTCGTCCACGAAGACGTGGTCGAAGCGTTCATCGACAAATTCAATGCCAAACTCGCGAGCCTCAAACCGGGCATGCCGTGGGAAAGCGGCGTGGCCCTGACGCCGCTGCCGGAGTCGGGCAAGGTCGACTATCTGCACGCGCTGGTTGCGGATGCCGTGAGCAAAGGCGCTCGCGTGGTCAACCCCAATGGCAGTGAAGCCCGCGCCTCCTTCTTCTATCCGGCAGTGTTGTTCCCGGTGACGCCGCAGATGCGTGTCTATCAGGAAGAACAGTTCGGCCCGGTGGTGCCGATCGTGCCTTACCGGCATCTGGATACGGTCATCGATTACGTCCTGGAGTCGGACTTCGGCCAGCAACTGAGTATCTTCGGCACCAACCCGGTGGCGGTCGGCCGGCTGGTGGACACCTTCGCCAACCAGGTCGGGCGGATCAACCTCAACGCCCAGTGCCAGCGTGGCCCGGACACCTACCCATTCAACGGCCGCAAGAATTCCGCCGAAGGGACGTTGTCGGTACATGATGCGCTGCGGGTGTTTTCGATTCGCACGCTGGTCGCGACCAAGTTTCAGGAGTCCAACAAAGACTTGATCAGCGAGATCATCAGCGGCCGCAGTTCGAGTTTCCTGACCACCGATTACATCTTCTGAGGACAACGAGCCTGAGCACCTTCAGAACCCAAAGACTGCCACCCCTGTTGCGCCGGGTACTGCGTCCGTTACTGGACCCGTACCGGCGCTATCGCCACGCCAGGCTGATTCACGCAGTGCGCGTATCGCTGGGGTTGCTGGCGACGATCCTGCTGACCACCGGCATCCACCTGCCCCACGGAGAGTGGGCGTCGGTGACGATGCTGGTGGTGATCGGCGGTTTGCAGCACCACGGCAACATCGGCAAAAAAGCCGCCGAGCGCGCCATCGGCACCTTGATCGGCGCAGGCGTGGGCCTTGTGTTGGTGGCGCAACAGGTCTGGCTCGGGATGCCGTGGCTGACCTATTTTGCGATGTCGGTGGTCTGCGGATTCTTCTCGTACCACGCCATTGGCAAGGGGGGCTACACGGCGCTGCTGTCGGCGATCACCGTGTTTATCGTCGCAGGGCATGGCGATAACCCGGTGACCGACGGGCTGTGGCGCGGGGTGGATATCCTGATCGGCATTGCCCTGGCGCTGGCATTTTCCTTCGCCCTGCCGCTGTACGCGGTTTATTCCTGGCGTTACAACCTGGCCGATGCCCTGCGCGATTGCGCGACGGTTTACGGGCGGATCATCAATGGCCAGCCCGTCACCGATGACGAGCACGTGAAGTTGATGAATCGATTGAATGCGGTGATGGTGCAACTGCGTTCGCTGATGCCGTCGGTCTCCAAGGAAGTGAAGATATCCATGACCGAGCTCGATGCGATTCAGCGACATTTGCGGATGTGCGTCAGCACTCTGGAAATCCTCAGTAACACTCGACCGGATACCAATGACCCCGCCGCAATGGCGAATCTGCAATCGGCGCTGAAAGCGGAACATCGGCTGATTCGGGTGCAACTGGTGGGGATGGCGCGGGCGTTGAAGTCCGGCGCGTCGCAACGGCTCAGTCGACCCGCCGAACTGCCGGCGGATTCAAGCCTTGACGAACCGGTCTATAACCCGCTGGACGGCTACCGGTTGTTGATCCGGCAACTGGCCAGCAACATTGGCGAGATGCGCCAGCGTCTGGCCAAGACTGCGCCGCGCTGGAATATTTGAAGGTGTTGTAGAGCGTCGTGATTGCCTGACGAAATGCAGGCTGTCGCGGAGAAAGGTTCGACGACGCCATTAACTACACCTCGCTGCACGCAATAAGCTTTTTTTGATAGTCAGAACAATCCCCACCATTAGAATAACTGATGCTTATGGAAGGTTTAAATTATTCAACTAAAAGGAATTAGTTTGCCAAGCAATAGCATATTCCGCCCTCACGCCCCCTCCTCTTCATTTACGTTGGCGAATGCAAACGCCAAACACGAAAACAATCAGCCCGAACATGAAAAAATAGCCGGCCAATTACTTCAAGCTTCCAATGTAACAGAGTCGATAATAATCCTTGATCCAGCTTTCGCATCCGAGCTAAAAAATCGAACCACAGCCTTCATCAACAAAATAACTGACTGCCAGCCTGCACATTTTTTAAAAGAACCTGATATCGCTACCACGATTCTGGGGCAGTTCAGTACCACCAGCACAATTCCGAATCGCTTTCGCCCTATCGAGGGTTTGAGCCATGCAGAAAAAACGGACTACAAGCAGGTATCAAATGCGGAACAAACCAACATTCTCCGCTGCAACCTCCTATCATTAATAGACGAAGACCTGCAAGAGGCATTCAAATCGATCCTGAACGAATGGGAGATGTTCGGGCTATCGGCATGCGAAATTGATTTACAAACTTACGGAGACTTCAAGACACTCTATGATGAAGTAATGGAAGAACATGCCATCATAAAAGAGGATTACTCAAAAGTTGACTTCTCTGCCCAGAACATAAAATCCAAAATTACTGACATCCGTTGCCTCAATGCAAAATTGACACCGTTACAGATTTTTAAAGCGGCGTACCAACTCGGCGACATACCTGCTGTTGCAAATTTTCGTTTCATGGACAATCCCGCCAGCAAAGACGATGGCAAATATAGAGAATGGATGTTTCACTTCGACAACAGTAACTATGCTGCCGAGTTCAAGCTGATCACTACTCGTATAACAGACACGTTAAAAGCGAACCAAGAGCAATGCCTCGCAGCCTTCCCTTACAACACCAGCCAATTCATTCGTTTTACCGGCACTGAAGCAGCGACAAAATTTCCAACAATGGAAATACTGGAAAATGAAATCAGCCATGTTTCGGACGCACGTTATGTAGTCATCAAGAATCCACATAATAACACTCCAATCGAGACCGGAATCCGGACCGAAATGATCGCGCATCATCGTTCAGCCAGTAATAAAGAGGGGCTGGATCAAGGCGAGCACAGAAGTGCCGAATTAATGACATTTCATGGTATTGGCCGCTGCCAACCTTTTCTTTCCTCACAAGAATTAGACCATGCCACGACGCTTACGCCCTTGCAAACTTTCGTATTGGGTGGTTTTAAGAACAGCGACCCTGAAAAATTCATCGAATACATGACTCTTGAAAAGCAGGCTGTTAACAATCAACTGCATGAACTCATCAAAGCAAACCGAATCAAGTCCATAGAAAGTATAACAGTTGCAAAATTCAGCCCTGCTGGCACGGTCGTGGTAAACGAAGCTGTATTCAAAAAGCAAATGGACACTTACGACAATCTCCCAGAAGTCATTGAACAAATTCCTCGCCTGACAGGAGGCAGCGACGACCTGAAAAAAACCGTCTTCCAAATGGTCCCGATGCTAATGAACTTCGACCAGAATGCCGAGTTAAAACCCGACTGTTCGGAAAACAGAGCTTTTCCAGCCCGTACCCAGATTCGAGAGAGAACCAACGAAGGCTTCTGCGCGCCTTTGCGTCGAGATCTGGAGCAGGTGCAGTTTAATATCCACCCAAGCTACCTGCTTCGAATGGATGAAATCATCGACATTGCGAAAAACATCCATGAGCTTTACAGGGATCACTCTGCAATACTTAAGGAACGCCCACACGACAAACAGCTCTTGCAATTATTTGAAAGTCGAGCAGAACTAGCAAAAGAATACACAAACCAACTGCCATCAAGAGCGTCACTCCCTGAAACGCACCAGACACTTTCTCTTTTTATTTATTACATGATTGACGACCTCGACAAAGCGGCTCAATCACTGCTCGCAAACAATATCAAAATGAACGCTGACCAAATGAACAGGGTAAAAGATGCGCAATGTAAAATATTGCAGCACTTTGTTACCCACCGTCTGTTCAATGACAGCATCCCACGCTAAGACCAGTCCGCCACCGCTATCAATATAAGCATCAAAAGCAATCAGCCATGGTGGTATTAAATAGCTGAAATTGCATACCGAGAGATTCCCGATGATAAACTGCAACTCTAAAGTTTCGGTCTGCACATTCAACCCCATCACTGCAGACAAAGAGCCGAATACCGCTCAATTGACTAACAGCAAAGACAAAGGTTCGTTTATTAATATTGCAGACGTGCGCGGGACTGGCGGCGGAATTGAAAAAATGACCCACCCCTCCGCTCAGGTCAGTGAAACAGATCTTTTTTCACCCTACATGATCGAACTGCTCGGTAAAACAACGGCACTGGCTTTCGCAGAGAAAGTACTTCAAGCGCCCAGACAGCAGCTGCTGGATAGCTTGGGAATTGATGACACTCAAAAGACGGAACGCCAGACCAAACTGCATTCAGACCAGATTACGATTTCCCGTTTTTATACACACTCAGTAGAGCCGAAGCCGTCATCCATTACGTTAAATGGGTCGCCTTTTATTGAACAGGAACCGACCAATCCATACTTCATTAATCAAAAAATAATCACGCCTGATTTCAGGGTTCATCGTGACAATGAGGACGCACACAGACTCAACTTGTTGCAGTGCAAATCAAGGGACGACAGCGAAGTATTCTTCAATAAAGAGCCTATCCTGCAACTACAACAGTACAACGCATCCACTTACCAACATGAGTCCCATTTACGGGATGATGGCAAATTACAAAATAATGCACACTACTTCACCGAGATGGTTAGTTATTTAGCTCAGAGGGGTAGCCCAGGTGATTTCATAGTACAGAACTCGCTGGAGAGCAGTTCCGATAGAACAACAGCGCATTTTCAGTACATTCCCGATGACGTCATCCTTCCCATATTTGCACATACGCCGCGAAGCAGTGACATTTCAGAGGCGAAGATCATGGACTGGTATCTACCATCCGTGTGGAGCACATTTGATCTTAGTGAGCCTGACTGGATAGACGCCAGCAAAAAATTACAACACCTTTGCCAAGAACTCCTGGATAGTCAACACATCAGCACTACGCCGCTTTTCAGAAAGCTGGAGGGCGAAAGAGTTGATGCTTTTCTTATTTTCAAAAAAGATTGTTCAATACAATGGAACATGACTCCAGAGAGTATTCAGAATACGCCTGGGTGGTTGGAAGCCAGTGGCATATTCATTGCCAACAGTGGAAAGTCCGAAGTTTTTGAAAGACTAGGGGCCCGCGCTTACTATGAAAGTTACCGCGTAACGGCTGAGAGCATGGATACCATCAACCGTATTTTCGCGGATGTGCTCACTCGACACTGATGACTATGCGGCCACGCGTCGCAACTTCAGGCTCCAGCCCTGCTGCATACCCGCAGCGGCCAGCAAAATGGCGGCGACACCGATCCACTGCAGCGTTTCCAGGCGATGGCCGAAGGCAAACCAGTCGACGAAAATCGCCGCAATCGGGTAGATGAACGACAACGCGCCGGTCAGTGCCGTCGGCAACTTCTGGATTGCGCCGTACAGCAACACATACATCACGCCGGTGTGAACAATGCCGAGTGTCACCAGGCTGGCCCAGGCACTCGGTGCTTGGGGCAACGCGGATAAGTGCGCGAACGGTGCGAGCAACAACACGCCGGTGCTGACCTGAATCAGCGCAATCAGGTGCGGTGGTGTGCCGGTCAGGCGTTTGATGATCAACGCGGCAATCGCATAAAGGAAAGCAGCGCCCAGCGCCAGCGCGATGCCCATCAGGTAATCATTGCCGCCCTCGCCCTGTTCACCATGCGCACTGACAATCGCCAGCATCCCCAAAAACGAAATGCCCAGCCAGAACAGTTTTTGCAGGGTGATTTTTTCGTTGAGGAACAGCGCGGCCAATCCGACCAGCATGAATGGCTGAACGTTATAGACCGCTGTGCCGATGGCAATCGAGGCGCGGGAGTAAGAGGCGAACAAAAGCACCCAGTTACCGACAATTGCCACGCCGCTGAGCACGGCCAGCAGGAAGGTGGTGCGGGTAAGAATGCCGGGGCGCAGGAAGCCGAATGCCGCGCAGATCAGCAATAACGTGCCGGCGCCGAACACACAACGCCAGAACACCACGTCCAGCACCGGCTGCCCGGACACCAGCACAAACCAGCCGATGGTCCCGGAAATCAGCATGGCGGCGGTCATTTCGAATGACCCGTGACGAATTGTTTTGTCCATCATCAGACTCCTGTGTTTGAGCCCAAAGTATGCCAATCCGCTGGGGGGCTTCTCCAGCGCAAAAAGCAGGCTAAACTCGGTGTCTGCCTTTTTTATCAAGGCGGTTTCGATTAATTGCCTTACAGAGGTTGCGCCATGACTGATGATATCGACCAAGTGCTGATCACGGCGTTGATGGAAGACTCGCGGCGCTCGCTCAAGGCCCTGGCGAACCTCAGCGGCCTGTCCTCGCCCAGCGTCGCCGAGCGTTTGCGCCGCCTCGAAGAACGCGGCGTGCTCAAGGGTTATACCGTCGAGATTGATCCCAAATGCTTTGGCTATCAACTCCAGGCCATCGTGCGTATCCGCCCGCTGCCGGGCCAGTTGCAGGAGGTGGAGCGGCAGATCCAGGCCATCCCCGAATTCACTGAGTGCGACAAGGTGACCGGCGACGACTGCTTCATCGCCCGCCTGCATGTGCGCTCGATGGAGCAGCTGGACACCCTGCTCGACCGCCTCAATACCCACGCCGAAACCAACACCGCGATCGTCAAGAAGACCCCGGTCAAGCGACGGTTGCCGCCGATGGCGTGAGCCTTTCCTCAAATCGCAGACAAAAAAAACCCGCTTTCGCGGGTTTTTTATTTCACGCCTTGCGATTAATCGTCGCGGCTCATGATGCCGAAGATCTGCAACAAGCTGATGAACAGGTTGTAGATCGATACATACAGGCTGATGGTCGCCATGATGTAGTTACGCTCGCCGCCATGAATGATGGCGCTGGTCTGGAACAGAATGCAGACCGACGAGAACAGCACGAAACCTGCGCTGATCGCCAGTTGCAGCCCGCTGATCTGGAAGAACAGGCTCGCCAGCGTTGCACCCAGCAACACGAAGAAACCGGCGGTGATGAAACCACCGAGGAAGCTCATGTCCTTGCGAGTGATCAGCACGTAAGCCGACAGACCGCCGAACACCAGCGCCGTCATCGCGAACGCCGAGCTCACCACTTCCGCGCCGCCCTGCATACCCAGGTAACGGTTGAGGATCGGGCCTAGCAGGAAACCCATGAAACCGGTCAGGGCAAACGCCGACACCAGGCCCCACGCCGAATCACGGAGTTTGTTGGTAAGGAAGAAAAGGCCGTAGAAACCGATCAGCACCACGAAGATATTCGGGTAGCCGACGCGCATCTGCTGGGCGACAAACGCCATCACGCCGCTGAATGCGAGGGTGAGTGCGAGTAAGCCGTAAGTGTTGCGCAGGACGCGGCTAACCTCTAGCTGCTCAGCCTGCACGCTGTTATTAACTGCGTAATCCTGTTCGCGCATGGCGACACTCCTGTTGGTTTGAAACGTTCAGTCGCAAAGATCATAACAGACGCTCTGTAACAAGCCATGCAGAGAGTTTGACAGTGTGTTTCATTCAGGTATTATGGCGCCCGCAACGCAAACGGAGGTGTGGCCGAGTGGTTTAAGGCAACGGTCTTGAAAACCGTCGACTGTAACAGGTCCATGAGTTCGAATCCCATCGCCTCCGCCATATTTGTATCGACAAAGCCCTGATTTTTCAGGGCTTTGTCGTTTCTGGGGCTTGGGTCGCATGGGCCGCAACGCAATGTGTTCCATAACTATTCTGGAAGTGTTCCATAACTAAGCCTCCAAAAACCCTCTCCCGCGTCCTGCCGACTGTTAAAGAATCCTTCATGTAACACGGTGCTACGCCGTCCTCTTCACGGAGGATATTTCGATGCCAAATTCAGACCTGCTCCCTCCCTGCTCTTCAAGATCAACGAAAACCAGCTGGCCCTTGAGGCCGCCATCCTTGAACTGTCCAACTGGGTCGAGCAGCAAGGCGCTGCCGAAGTCTCGGACTACGTGCGCGGTGCCCTGGACACAATCGACAAGAACGAAGAGTTCATCAAACTGACGCTCGCGGTCTTGATGTCGCCCGAGTGAGGGCAGACGGAAAGCAATCGGCCAGGAGCGGTCGCTCCTTCTCAAGGGCTTCCCAGATCAAACTTGAGGCGAACTCTCCATCATGTGCTGCTCGAAAGAGCTACGAGGTTTTGAGCGCGCGACCGTTTCGCTTGCCTCGAAGCGTGGTTAGGCAGCGCCGCGCGGGAAGAGCAGTCGCGACAGCTTGAAGAGTTCGCCGAGTCTGGCATCGAAGCATGCCCCCCTACCACGACACCTTTTGTTGTTAGCGAAAAGGTGTCGCGCATTATCAGGGCCGCCGGACTTAAGTCGCTCGCCGCCGATCCGCCGGAGCCTGAGGACGAAATCGTCGAACCGATTTCAGTTGCTGCGACTTAGCTGCAAGTTTTGTGTGGTGCAGTCTGCGGTGCTGACAGTCCCCATGAATGCATTCATCTTCACAGCGCACTTCTCGATGTTCAAACCGTTGCGGCCATCACTGGAAATGTTGGTGACGTATGGGCCTGCTGTGGTGCAGCCAGCCAACACAGCGAGAAGGCTCAGAGCAATAATGTTCAGCTTCATGTGAATCCCTTTGATTTGCGGTAGATCCGTTAAATGGCCGCGAATGTTATAGCAACGAGCCACTACAAATCACCCATCCTTTTTCGCATCCGGTCACGAAGGGCGGCGCCTGACTGGAGATAACCTAATGCAAATTCAACGCGAAGGTCGCGTCACCTTTGGCGAGGCCCGGCTGGCTGTCTGGGAAGAAGGCATTCCTAGAGAATGGGACGCCAAGGTCATCTGGGAACGCAAGTTCAAGCGCGAGGTGTTCAAACGCATTATCCAAACGCTCAATCGGATTGGCTGGACCGTCGGCGAGCAAACCCACATTTTCACGGACAACAATGCTCGCCATTGCGTAAAGGGTAACTTGCAGGCTGATCTCAAAATCTGCGGGCGAAGCATTGAGCTGGAGTTTTTCCAGAGCGTTAATACGCCGGATCGCGCAGACCATGGCGGCCGATACCAGAGCGATAAAGAGAAGCACATGCCTTACCTGGTGCGACTGGAAATGGAGCGCACACGTAGTCGTATCCGCGACTACCTGTGCATGTGTTCACAGATTATCGGTTCGAGGCACCCGGCCAGAAATGCGGCCTCGGCGGCATGACCAGTGTTGAATGGATCAATGCTGACTACGTGAGCAAGCGCCGCTTTGGTGCACCGGCAATTCCCCCAGCGGATTACAACTCAGGGTCAGGCGACAAGAAAACAATCGTGCACGGCGCCAAGGTATGGACCACTGACCGCAAAGGGCGCTGGTTCCAAGGCACCGCTTTAGTCAACATCAACAACATGGGGTGGGTGGCTTACGGCAAATACGGATACACCAACAAGGCGTGCTTTGAACTCTTTGGTGCCGACCGCCAAGCAGCAACCCTGGCGCACTGCCGCCGAGTGCATCGACTGGAGCAACCTCGGCCGCACCATCTTCCGCGATAAGCCAATGGCAGAGAACACCATGCGCCGCGTGGCCAAAGGCTGCTGGCGCCATGTGTTGACCAGCGCAAAGCCGTTCATTGTCCCGATGCGGGGCACGTCGGAATCACACACCAGCACCCACGGTCTGGACGAAGCGCTTTCGACCATCAGCGCCGGCGGCACGCATCACACTTTGGTCCAGCCAGTCGCCGCTCCATTTCTCACCGAGTGCGCGAACGGCTCTTCACAACGTAACTTCAGCGCGGTCGAGCCGGTGCGTACTCAGGTCGCCCAGGTTAAGGGCGGGCACTTTGCGTTAGCCGCGGCGAACATGGTCACGCTGCGCAAAGGGTCGGTTGGGGCTGATGTCGACAACCCTCTTGGCGTGGTCGCAACCAGCACCGGGCACCATGCGGTATCAGCGGCGTTCTTCGAACAGGCGAACGGCGGGTACTACAAAGGCCACGGCAGATCGGCCTATGACCCGATTTCAACCATCTGCCAGTCCGGCGCAAATCAGCGGCTGGCCAACGCCTACCTGGTGAAGTACTACGGCAACGAAAAGGACGGCATCTCGCTCACCGAGCCGATGCATACGCTGCCAACGAAAGACCGCGTTGCGCTGGTCGAGGTTGTGCAGGTGCCGGACACGCTGACGCCGGAGCAGATGGAAGGCGCCCGCCGCTGTGCCGCCTTCATGCACGAGTATCTGCCGGAGCATTTCAAAGACCCGGCCGAGATGGTGATGGTCGGCGGCTATGTGCTGGTGGACATCACTCTACGCATGCTGCAACCGCCTGAGCTTAAGGCGGCACAGGGCTTCGAAAAGGATTACATCATCGACCGCGGCCTGTTCGTTGACCCGGTGACCGGCGCCGAGGAATGGCGCGACATCAACAAGACGGACCAGGTCGGGCTGATCGGCAACAGTGTTTATCCGGATGAAGCCGAAGCACTGGTCGCCGCCAACGCCGCCGACATCATCGAACTCTACCAGCGCCTCGCGGCGTAACCTACTCCACCGCCCGGGCATGACCCGGCATAGGACGCCCCATGCCCACAGAAAACAAGCCGACCGATCCGTTCGGACCAAGCGGTCGAACCTTTCACATTCATCTGAGCGTTCGCGGCGCGCTGCGGGACTTCCGCAAGCGACAGCTTAAAGGTCTGTTTCGTGCGGAAGGTCGCCGAGAGTGCACCGCCGACGAAGCGAAAGATCAACTGCTCGAGGCGCTGGCCCAAGGCAAGGAGGTTCTGCCTTTTGGGCCGCCGTGCGAGGGTTTCGATTTCTCCGGCAACGGCTGCCCCGGCCACGACAACCCGCCAGCGGTTGTGAATGCCCATGATCTGGTATCGATGGAGATTGCAGGATGAGAACAACAAGTGAAATGTCCGACAAAGGCTAGCTATCACTTCGTCTGATGGCCGATCTCCTCTCGTGTTGGCATCGTCCAGTCCGAAGCTCTTCTCTCGTAGATCGAATCGTCGCGTTTTTCGCCATCGTAGGTGAACATCAGTAGGTAAAAAGCGAACGCCGTTGCAGCCAATGCCGCTCTGCCCACAGGGTGCGCATCTTTCGATAGGGCGCCCGGACCTATGCTTATCCGACCTCCTCGAAGATAAGCAAACACCGCTTGCGTGAACCATGCATGTGCTGCCAGAGCCCCCCAGAAACGCCCAGGCTCATATGCGAAACGCACAAAAGCATTTACCAGTGACGCTACGACCATCAATCCCAATATTAGATACCGGTAGCGCTTCAACAATATGAGGGCGATATTTTCCGGCTCCATCAACTCACTTCCAATTAAACATGCTGTCGGCGTATCCCGATTACCTGGATATCGGCAGATTCGAGCCGATCCTAAGTCATAACCGACAGCTCCCCTCCTCCCCTTCAAAGTCAGCCGCTATCGCGGTAAAGGAATAATTAGGCTTTATCAACGCTTTGTAGCGTCCCAGGTACAAGTACCGGACGCTTTAGTTTGCGTGTAGGTTCCGGACAAAGTGTTCGGTCCTGTTACCTGCCCATCCATCGTGACTCGGTTTCCTAGCCAATTGGATGCCGAAATATGAACGATATTCCCCTGTATGGAACCCGAGTCGATCGTGGCGTTTGATAGCTTTCCGGTGATGCGGCCCGTCGCCTGGTCATGTTTCACATCGAACTCACTGGTTCCTGAGCCATAACTGCAGACCTGATTGCTACTCCATCGTCCTGTTAAGTTGTGACTCGGCGGCTCGGCAACAGTGCTTCTGTAGTGGTCAACTAATCCCGGACACGACGTTAAGTTTTTTCTCGGCCTGAGCCGGGGCCAGCCCATTATTGAACTGATGCGGTCTAATCCAGTTGTACCTATGCATCAGGTAATAACTGATGTCGCGGTGCGCCTCTTGAGCTGTCATGTAGCCCACGGTCGGTATCCGTTCAGTTTTCAAGCTGCGAAACACACGCTCCATCGGCGCGTTATCCCAGCAGTTTCCACGACGGCTCATGCTTTGGCGCATGCGGTAACGCCAGAGCCGTTGGCGGAACTGCCGGCTACCATATTGCGAGCCTTGACCCGAGTGAAACAAAAGCCCTTGAGGCTTGCCACGCTGTTCGTAAGCCATGTCCAACGCCTTGATGACCAGATCCGCATCCGGATTGTTCGACAGCGCCCAGCCCACCACTCGGCACGCGTAAAGATCCATAACGACAGCCAGGTAATGCCATTTCCCTTGAGCCCAGATGTAGGTGATGTCGCCACACCAGACGTGATTCGGCACCGGCACATCAAACTCTCGTTTCAAGATGTTCGGAATATCAGGCCGCTCAACCCCCGCTTGTTTGTAGGCATGTGATCCAGGTTGTTTGCTGACCAGCTCCAGTTCCCGCATCAGGCCCCGCACCTTGAACCGCCCAATTTGCTCGCCGTCTTCCTGCATCATCGACAAGATGCTGCGGCTACCGGCGGCGCTTCGACTTTGCGTAAACAGTTCGTTAACCCGGCTGCGCAACCGAAGCCGCTCAACGTCTGGAGTTCGGCGCCTGAGACGGTGGGCGTAGTAACACGAACGAGTGACATCAAAGACTGCGCAAAGCCAATCAACCGGCTCTTGAGGGCTCAGTTGATCAATCAGCGCGTGCGCTCGTGCTCTTCCGACATCAAGAGCGCGGTAGCCTTTTTTAAAATGGATTTCTCCCGCTCAAGGCGAGCGATTCGAGCTTCAAGTTCCTGGATCTTCTACTGCTCAGGCGTCAGCGCTTTGCTCTGCGGAGTAACGCCTTTGCGCTCCTGCTGGAGTTGATTAACCCAGCGGCGCAACGCGGACTCGACCACCCCAAGCGAGCGGCTGGCTTCGATATGGCTATAGCCTTGATCGAGAACGAGGCCTGCGGCCTCGCGTTTGAATTCAGCGGAAAAGGAACGACGTTGTTTGGTCATCAGACACCTCTATCTGGCGAGCATTCTCGCCTAAATGGGTGTCCGGTTTCATTAGACCACTACACTTCCAAGCTAATATTCGACAGATGCACGACCACCACAACGGTGTGCACAAATGTGTTCACACCTTATTTTTTTCCATGCTACTGATTTTAAAGGGTTTTTTTGAACATGGCAGAGGTGTTCGAATCCCATCGCCTCCGCCATCTTTATACGACAAAGCCCTTAATATTCAGGGCTTTGTCGTTTCTGGCATTTGGGAATTTTGCTCCTCCCACTCTGGATCATTCGCATCTTTTCGTCAGTTTGCGCAACCTTGCTCAAGCGGCCATTGAATCCAACTCCAAATTTGCGCACGGCCTAAAACGCATTAACCTGCAATTGTCGTCTATGCGGGCGGAACGAACTCTAGCGCTGGCGCACGTTGCCTCACCTCCCGCGTTATCGCGGAAGGCTCGGCGTGCACCAGCACTGCACGCTACAAGGTGTAGGAAATGCCAACTTGTACTGTTCGCGGTGCCCCCGGATAGGCATAGACGTTACCGAATGCGCCTTCTTCATAGTCACGATCGAACAGGTTTTTCACGTCAAGATTGAGCCGCACCTTGTCATTGATCTTGTAGAAGCTGAGCAAATCGACAACGGTGTAGCTGCTCATCGAAAACGCGGTGTTGGCGGTTTGCCCGGCGCGCTCGTCGACGTACTTGAGCCCGGTACCCAAGCCCAGCCCCTTGAGGGTGCCGTCCTGGAACTCATACATATTGAGCAGACTGAAGCTGTTTTTCGGGATGTTCAGCAGGCGCGTGCCAGAGCGCAACACGTTGTCTTTGGTCACTTCGGCATCGACATAGGCGTAGCCGCCAATCACGCGCCATTCGGGCGTGAGGTTGCCGGCAACGTTGACGTCGAAACCACGGCTGCGCACCTCGCCGGCCGCAACGCTGAAGGTCGAATCAACAGGGTCGGTGGTCAAAACGTTGCGTTTCTCGATCTGATAGATCGCCGCATCGACACTCATCTGCTGATCCAGCGCTTCCCACTTGATACCCATTTCGTAAGACTTGCCCTTCTCCGGCGCAAACCCGCCGCCCTCGCGGCTTGCGCCGGTGTTGGGTTTGAAAGAGCGCGCAGTGTCGGCATAGACCGCCAATGTCTCGGTCAGGTCGTAGGTCACGCCGATGCGCGGGGTCACCGCGTTGTCACTGGCCTGCCAACTCTTGCCGCCGGGCACGTAGGTTTCGTAGTCATGTTCGAAGCGTTCGAAACGCGCCCCGGCCAGCACCTTCAATTTGTCGGTCAATGCCACCTGATCCTGCACGAACGCGGCATACGTCTTGAGGTTTTCCTTGTCGTGAGTCGGCGTGCGGGTGAGTGCCGGACGTGGCTGGCCATACACCGGATCGAAGATGTCGATCGGGTACGCACCGATAGCTCCGCTGGAGCGTTGAATGATCGACTTGTAGTCGTAATCCTCATACTCGATACCGGTGAGCAACGTGTGCTGCAAACCAGCGGTATCGAAATGGCCGGTCAGATTGAGTTGGGTGTCCTTGTCGGTCCACTCCAGCTTGCGATAGTTGAAGTTGCGCCCTAACGTGCGGCCGTCAGCGGCAATGCCGTTGGCCTCGACCGCGTTGCCCTTGAGCGAACCATCGAGCCACTGGAAACCGCCCCCCAGCGTCCAGTCGTCGTTGAGCATGTGTTCGAAACGCAGTTGCGCCATGTTGTTGTCGTTGTGCAGTTTGCCAGCGTCTTTTTCCCCAAAAAAACTGTCGCGGGAGGCGGTGCCAATCTGTTTGCCGTAACGCGTAACGCCTCGATCCAGAGGCGCGTTGTTACGCATGAAATCACCTTCGAAAATGAGCTTGGTCGCGTCGGTTGCCTGCCACGTCAGCACAGGAGTGATACCGTAGCGCTCGTTTTCGACGTGATCGCGGAAAGTGTCGCCGCCCTCGCCCACTACGTTCAGTCGATAGGCCAGGCGCCCCTCTTCGTCGAGCGGGCCGGAAGCGTCCAGCGTGCCGCGCTTCATGCCCTGATCGTTGAGTTGACTGCCCAGGGTGACGGTGCGCTCGGGCAACGGCTGTTTGGAAACCACGTTGAAGGTGCCGCCAGGATCACCCCGACCGTAGAGCATGGTGGCCGGGCCGCGCAGCACTTCGAGTCGCTCGATGGTGTTGGCATCCGGCATGTTCGGGTAGCCGCGGTTGATCGGAAAACCGTTGCGGTAAAACTCGCCGGTGGTGAAGCCACGAACGGTAAACGTGGTCAGGCCCTGCCCACCGAAATTGTTCGCCCGCCCCACGCCCCCGGCGTAGTCCAGCGCGTCCTGCAAACGGGTGGCGCCCAGATCCTCGACTGCATCCTTCGAGACCACACTGATCGATTGCGGGGTTTCATGGATCGACGTGTCGGTACGCGTGGCGCTGGCCGAGCGCGTCGCCCGATAACCCTGCACCGGGCCGTCCGCCCTTTCGTAATTCGCGGTACCGATAACATCGGTTGCGTCCAGCTCAAGCGTTGAGGGAGCTACATCCGTTTGTTCAGCCCATGAGGAAGACGACAACGCTTGCAATACACAAATGGAAAACAGGGTTCGACGCATGGAGAGGAAAACCTTTACGAATAGGCCAATGCACAGGGTAAAAACGCCAATAAAGACCCGTGCATGCTATACAAAACCATTCGCAATTAAAACTTATTCCCATTAACACACATGAACAACTCGTCACGTCATCCGGAGAATGGGCGAAACGAGCGATGCGCCATCCACTGAATTTTCGCGGCGATGCTTACGTGATGCTCTCTCACGCACCCTCTCTACCAAGCCAAAGAGTGGCCTCCTTCCAGGCTCCAACCGTCACAAGCTCTTCTAAAGTTTCCAACAGAATTTTTTCCCAACTCAACGCTAGGCGACTGTTTCTTCGCTCCCTGAGCGTAGTGAGCGAAACGGTAGACCGGATGCCGGGTCTCTCAATGGCATGCCCCACCAGAATGCCATTGGCGATATCCTCCTGGACTGCGGCGTGGGCAAGAATCGAATAGCCCATGCCTTCGGCAACCATGCGTTTGGTCAAATTGACGCTGTCCACGTCGAATACGACATTCAACTGGAATCCGTTTTGCGCCGCTACCTGTTCGATCAGGCGTCGGTTGCTATGGGGTAAACCAGGAAGGATCAGCGGAAAATCCGCCAGGCCCATGATACGTACCGATTTTGGCGACTCCCCTGGTGGTCCGACCAATACCATCTGCTCGCTGAAAATCGGTCGCACATCGAAAGCCTCAAGCAGCGGTTGGTTGTACACCACCGCCACCTGGATCCGGCCATCCAGCAACCACTCCTGCAGCGAAGTACTCAAGCCTTCCAGTACATGCAATGACGCCTTCGGCCAGCGTTCGTGAAAACGCCGAATCAACTGCGGCCCAACGATGGTACCGATTGCAGGCGGCAAGCCAATTGCCAGGTGCCCGCGCTCCTCGAATGCACTGTTGCGCACGTGGTCGGCGGTTTCTTCCATATAGCGCAGCATCACGTCCGCGCGTTCGAGCAGGCGCGCGCCAGCGGCGGTGAGTTCCACTCCCCTTCCATGCCGAATAAACAATGCCACCTGCAACTGCTCTTCTAACTTGGCGATCTGCCGACTCAGGGCTGGCTGGGCGATGAAAAGCTCTTTCGCCGCGCGACTGAAACCGCCGCACTGAGCCACTTTTACAAAGGAGCGAAGTTCTCGAATGTCCATCGTACTCACCATGCCGTCAGAGCATAGCTTTGTATCAAAATAAGGTTTTTGTGCCTAGCGTTGGTTTTTTCTATGCTCAACGCAGATAGCTGAAAGCCCAGCTTGCCCGCCAAGGGACGTGTTACCACAAGAATAATGATGCCCACTATT
Source organism: Pseudomonas fluorescens NCIMB 11764 (assembly GCF_000293885.2). NCBI lineage: Bacteria > Pseudomonadati > Pseudomonadota > Gammaproteobacteria > Pseudomonadales > Pseudomonadaceae > Pseudomonas > Pseudomonas fluorescens. Next base: position 4,107,990 of record NZ_CP010945.1, on the reverse strand, counting down.
GGGTCAGGAAATGCCATGAATCAGTTGAAGAAGCTCCACGTGCAGGTGCTGATCGCACTTGTTGCTGCCGTCATACTCGGTTTCGCCGCGCCGCAATGGGCGGTGGCTATGAAACCCCTCGGACAAGCGTTCATTGCCCTGCTGAAAATGATGCTGGCACCGATCGTCTTCGTGACCCTCGTGCATGGCCTCACCCACGTTCAAGACATGCGCAAACTCGGCCGACTCGGCGTCAAGTCGCTGATCTATTTTGAAGTGGTCAGCACCGTCGCCATGTTGATCGGTTTCATTCTGGTCAACGTAGTGGAGCCCGGCGTGGGCCTGCATGCCACCAGCCTTAACGAATCCAGCGAAGCGATCAAGGCCACCTCCGCCGCCGGCAGTGTGTCGATGATCAACTACCTGCTGGGGCTGATCCCGCACACGCTGGTCGATGCATTCGCCAAGGGCGACATCATCCAGGTACTTATTATTTCGGTACTGGCCGGCATCGCCATCAACCGCGTGTGTGGCCCGGATTCGGTCGCCGTGAAAGCCATTGGCGAAGCCCAGAGCATCCTGTTCAAAATGCTCAGCTTCATCATGAAACTGGCGCCGCTGGGCGCGTTCGGCGCCATGGCCGCGGCCATCGGCAGCTACGGTGGCGACACCCTCCTCTACCTTCTGAAGCTGATCGCGGTGTACTACGCGGCGTCCCTGATCTTCGTGTTTGGCATTCTGGGGTCGATCAGTTGGTCCATCGGCTTGCCGTTTGGCAGTGTGCTGCGCCTGATTCGCGATGAAATCCTGCTGGTGTTCGGTACCGCGTCCGGTGAAGTAGTGTTTCCACGCCTGATCGAAAAACTGCAGCGCAGCGGTTGCGATGAAGTGGTGGTCGGTTTTGTCCTGCCCGCCGGCTATAGCTTCAACCTTGACGGCACCGCGATCTACATGGCCATTGCCATCGGCTTCATCGCACAAGCCACCGACACGCCGTTTTCCCTGGTGCAACAACTGGGCTTGCTGGCCATCCTGAGTATCACCTCCAAAGGCGGCACCACTGTTGCGGGCGGGGCCTTCATCAAGCTGGCTGCGACGTTGCAATCGGTACAAACCCTGCCCCTGAGTGGCCTGGGCTTGCTGTTCGGCATTGACCGCATCATGGCCACCGCCACTGCCCTGACCAATATCGTCGGCAACACCGTCGCGGTGTTTGCCATCGCACGCTGGGAAGGCGCCTTCAATCCTGAAGATTTCGAGCGCGAAACCGGCCGTAAACCGAGCCGCAGCCTGCTGCGCCCACCGGTGGAAAACCAGTCGGACGAGGACCCCATCGAGCCTGCGCACAAATCCCACGTTCATTCACCGCGTCCCTGACAGGAAAGCTCCATGAATCGTCTGCCCCCTATCGACCCGAACCACCTCAGCGATGCGCAGCGCCCGGTTTACGAGCGCATCGCCAACGGCCCGCGCAAAGGTGTACGAGGCCCCCTGGCCATTTGGCTGCATCGGCCGGAACTGGCCGAGTGTGCCCAGGCACTAGGCCGCTACTGCCGCTATGACACCTGCCTGGATCCGCGTCTGTCGGAGCTGGCCATCCTGATGATGGGACGCCACTGGCTTGCCGAATACGAATGGGCCGCCCACAAGCCGTTCGCACTGGAGGCGGGCTTGGCGCCGCAGATTATCGATGCCATTCGCGATGATCTGCCGCCACCGTTCGAAAACGCCGATGAAGTGCTGGTTTACCGCTTCATTCGCGAACTGCATGCCCAGCGTGCAATCAGCGACGGTCTGTACGCCGAATTCGTCGAGCTGTTGGGCACCGATGCAGCCGTCGATCTGGTCGGCATCGCGGGCTACTACAGCCTGATTTCCATGACCATCAAGGTATTCGAAGTGCCTGCGCCTGCGGGCGCCACTGCCGAACTGCCGACTACATTGAACTGAGGATATGTGCATGACCGATACTCTTCCAAAAAGCGACCGTCTCAAAGGCAAGGTCGCTATCGTCACCGGTGCTGGTTGTGTCGGCAGCGGCTGGGGCAACGGCCGCGCGGTCGCGGTGATATTCGCCATGGCCGGTGCCAAGGTCTTCGCGGTCGATCGTGATCTGGGGGCCATGGAGGAAACGCTGGAGCGCATCCGCGAGGCCGGCGGTGAAGTCACGCCTTATGCCTGCGACGTCACCAATACCCAAGCCGTCGCCGCCATGGTTGCAGCCTGCAAAGAGACCTATGGCACAGTCGATATTCTGGTGAACAACGTCGGCGGCTCGGCGGCGGGCGGCGCAGTTGCCTTGGCTGAAGAAAAGTTCGATGCCCAGATCGCTCTGAACCTCGGCAGCGTCTACCTGACCTGCAAGCACGTGCTGCCACTGATGGAGGCCCAGGGCAGCGGCTCAATCATCAACACCGCGTCGACATCCGGTATTCGCTGGACGGGCTCGGCCCAAGTGGCGTACGCCGCGAGCAAAGCCGGGGTGATCCAACTGTCGCGCGTGACCGCCGTGGAATACGCGCCCAAGGGCATCCGCGTGAACACCGTGGTGCCTGGGCAGTTGCATACGCCGATGGTCGAGGTGCGCCTGGCCGGGCAACGCACGGGGGGTGATGTGAGCAAGCTGCTCGACACCCGTCTGGCACGCATTCCGCTGGGGTTCATGGGCGACGGCCGCGATACCGCTTACGCCGCACTGTTCCTGGCCAGCGATGAGTCACGTTTTGTCACCGGCACCGAAATCATCGTCGATGGCGGCATGACCGCGCGTTGCGACTGAACCATCCGCAGGAGCCAGCATGTCGATTTCATCCAGCCCTACGGGTGTGTGGGATTGCCACACACATATCTACGGCCCTTGGGCTCAATTCCCGCTGCCGGCCAATGCTGCCTATACGCCTGAGCCGGCGCCCTTCTGCGAGTTGCTGGAGGTGCATCGGAGGCTGGGCATTAGCCACGGCGTGCTGGTGCAGGCCGCGCCCTATGGCACCGATCACGCCGCCATCCTGCAGGCCATTGCCGGCAGTGGTGGGCATTATCGGGGGGTCGGGATCATTGACGACACCACTACCGATGCCCAGTTACAAGCACTGCACGACGGTGGCCTGCGCGGTATCCGCTTCAACTTGATTGGCCATCTGCCAGGCGCCCGCGACCCGCAAAAACTGCGTGCCCTGGCCGAGCGCGTCGCGCCCTTCGGCTGGCATGTGCTGGTACACGGGGAATTGCCGGTGCTGCTGCCGTTTCTACAGGCTTGGCGCGACCTGAAGACGCCGCTGGTCATCGATCATATGGCTCGCCCCGATCTCACAGGGCCCGTTGATCCGACGCTGATACACGAACTGCGTGCCGAGCTGAGCCATGCAAACCGCTGGATCAAACTGTCCGGCATCGATCGCGCGATGCAAGGCCTGCCCGGCCCGTGGCCGCAGGCGCTGGATCAGGTGCGCACGCTACTCGAATGCGCGCCGCAACGCGCTATCTGGGGATCGGACTGGCCGCACCCGAATATCAAGGGGCCGGTGCCGGATGAGGCGCAGTTGCTCGATTTCATTACTCAGGTCTGCGACAGCCCCGCCTTGCAGCAGGCGGTCCTGATCGATAATCCGGCGCGTCTATACACCTGACCGCCCGCCCATTTCGGAGATCAATCGATGGACGAGATCACCTGGTCGCCCAGCCTGCGCGTGCCCGATCCAAGGGTACGCGAGCTGGACCCGCGCTTTGCCCACTACCGCCTGGCGCATGCCAAGGTCGAACGGCTCGGCGGCGGCATGCGCTGGGCCGAGGGCCCGGCCTGGTTCGCGGACGCACGCTTTTTGCTGTTCACCGACTTGCCTAACGATCGCATCATGCGTTGGGACGAAACCACCGGCAGCCTGGGGGTGTTTCGCCACCCTTCGAACCAGGCCAACGGCATGACGCGAGACCGTCAGGGCCGCTTGCTGGTGTGCGAACACGGTGGCCGACGTGTCACCCGTACCGAGTACGACGGCAGCATCACCGTGCTGGCCGACAGCTTCGCGGGAAAGCCGTTGAATTCGCCGAATGACATTGTGGTGAGTTCGGACGACAGCGTCTGGTTCACCGACCCGCCTTTCGGCCTGATCAGTGACTATATGGGCCGTCAAGGCACGCCCGAACTGCCGGCCAACCTGTATCGCCTCGATGCGGATGGCACGCTGCATTGTGTCGCTGAAGACCTCGAAGGTCCCAACGGCCTCGCCTTCGCCCCGGATGAAAAAACCCTTTACCTGGTCGAGTCCAGGGCGCGCCCGCGACGGATCGTGGCCTACAGCGTCGACATCCAGGGCCGCCTCAGCCAACGGCGCGAGCTGATCGATGCCGGCAGCGGGCTGCCCGATGGTTTGCGCGTGGACATGGACGGCAACCTCTGGTGCGGCTGGGGTGCACCCGAGCCTGGGCTGGATGGTGTACGCATCTTTGCCCCCGATGGCAGCGCCATCGGGCATATCGACTTGCCCGAACGTTGCGCCAATTTGTGCTTTGGCGGGCCACGCGGCAATCGCCTGCTGATGGCTTCAACCACCTCGTTGTATTCGTTGTTCGTCAACACCCGTGGCGCTTGAAATGAGCGCTTTATAGAGAAGGTAGCACCATGAAAAAAACAAGATCTGCCCCGATGTTAGTGACCACCGGCCTGGTCGGCCTGCTCGGCTTTTCTCAGTTGGGCGAAGCGGCTGAATTGAAGGTCATTGCCAGTGGCGCACTGCGCGGTGCCATGGAACACCTTCAGCCGGCCTATGAAAAAGCCAGCGGCAATACCTTGAGTTTCAGTTGGGGGCCTTCGATGGGCACCTCGCCTGAATCCATTCCAGAGCGCATCCGCCATAAGGAGCCGATGGACCTGGCGATCATGGCTGACGAAACCCTGGAGCTGCTCTCGGCCACCGGCGCCTTCGACATGACCACGCGCCGCGAGATCGCCGATTCACGCATCGGTGTCGGCGTGCCTCACGGCAAGCCCAAGCCGGATGTCTCAAGTGTCGCCGCGTTGAAAGCAGCACTGCTGAAGGCTGACAAGATCGCTTATTCCCAGGGCGCCAGCGGCGTGTACATCCGCACCGAGCTGTTCCAGCGCTTGGGCATTACCGACCAGGTGAAAAACAAAACCGTTGAAATCGCCGGCAAGGAACTGGTGGGCACGGCACTGGCCAGGGGTGATGCGGATATCGGCATGCAACAGATCAGCGAGTTGAAGGTCACTCCCGGCGTCGACTACCTGGGCCCGCTTCCCGAGGAAGTGCAGAAAGTCAGCCGCTTCTGCGCAACAGTTGCCCAGCAGACGCCCAATGCGTTGCCTGCCCGCGAATTCATTGCCTTCCTCAACAGCCCGGCCGCACGCCGCCTGCTTGAAGAGAGCGGCCTGGAGCCGGCGAAAAACCTGACTACCCAGGAATCCAAATAATGAAAACAGTCTCGCGTCTTCTGCTCGGTGCCACCTTTGGCCTGGCCTCTGCCATTGCGATGGCCGCCGGTGCTCCGTTCAAGCAGGAACTGGTCAGTTACGACAATGTGCAAATCGAGGTCAATGCCCAAGGCACCGGGCCAGTGATTGTGATGCTGCCCTCGCTGGGACGATCGGGGCGTGACTATGACCAGGTCGCCGATTATCTTCAGGCCGACGGCTTCCGCGTGGTCAGGCCAGAGCCGCGTGGCATCGGGCAAAGCAAGGGGCCGATGGAGAACCTGACCGTGCACGACTTTGCCCGCGACGTCGCGGCGGTGGTCGAGCATGAAAACAAGGGACCGATCGTGGTGGTCGGTCACGCCTGGGGCAACTTCGCGGCGCGCATGCTCGCCGCAGACCGCCCCGACCTGGTACGCGGCGTGGTCATGGCCGCAGCGTCGGCCGGCAAGGTGCCGCCGGGCTCGACTGAAAAACCCATCAATGCCGAGATGCGCCAGGCCATCGACGGCGCGGGCGATATGTCGCTTTCCGAAGAGCAACGCCTGATCTACCTGCGCAAAGCGTTCTTTGCCCCTGGCAACGACCCGAGGGTCTGGTTGGGCGGCTGGCACCAGGCAACCCACGACGCCGAAGGCCATGCGCGCAATACCACGCCGGTGGACGACTACTTCGCCGCCGGCAATGCGCCGATCCTCGACCTGCAAGGCGAAGCGGACACTGTGGCCCCACGGCGTTTCTCGGGCGTGCTCAAAAGCATGCTCGGCGACCGGGTCCAGGTGGTGGTATTGAAAAATGCCGGCCATGCCATGGCCCCGGAACAACCCAAGGCAATGGCGGATGCCATCGCCACGTTCGCCAAGGCGCAGTACGCGAAAAAATAATGTAGCGAAGTGATGAGGAATGCTCCGAGTCGAACGACTCGGAGCATTTTTTCGTTAGGGCGTAGCCAAATGGCGACGGGCGCCCTCCTCCAGGGAATGCGCCGTCAGTTGATCACTTGGCCGCATACACGCGTTGCGCAAACTCGGCGATGGCATCCGCCATTTCACGAGGCTGCTCGGGCGCCATGGCGTGCCCGGCGTTGGCGATGGTTTTGTGCTCGACCCGGTCGCCGAGCATGGACTTGAGAATGTTCGGAATCACCACCGCGTCATGCTGCCCCTGCAAGTCAAGAATGGGCACGGTTTTACCGGCTGACCAATAGAGCTCCACGGGTGTGGTATCGCGCGCATGGTCCTGGGCCTGGTGAGTCTTGTCGTACCATCCGCTCAGCCAGGCGCGCGGGTCATTGCCAGGAGCGAAGAACGCCTCTTTGAGATAATCGATACGCTTGGCTTCCGGCAACGAATAATTACCCGCGCCTTTGATGGCCTCGACCATGCGGCCATAGGGTTTCTCCGATGAGCCGGCGGGCAACTTGCCAATCGACGCGGCCGCCAACACGATGCCATTGACCAGATCCGGGCGATCCACCGCCAGCACGCGGGCGGGCTGGCTGCCCCAGGCATGCCCGACCACCACCGAAGGCCCGGTCTTGGCCTTGTCCATCACCAGGGCCACGTCGGCGGCGAAATCGTGCAGCGTCGGCGTGTCCATCGGCGCCTTGCTGCCCTTGATTCCACGCGGTTCAGGGCGGATCACACGGTAGCCGTCGGCGGCCAGATAGCGTGCCACCTCGTCATAGTCATTCGCGCCCCGGCCTTTTGACGGCAGGATCACGATGACATGACCCTTGCCCTGGTCCAGCGCCTCGATATGCACGTTGCCTTTTTCGGCAACCAGCGTGCGTACCGAATCATCGGCATTTCCCGGCAGGCTATAGGCAATGAGGCCAGCGACGATTAAAGATTGCATGACGCGAGTGTAGTGCATGGGATGAGCCTTTTATTATTGGTGTGGACCCTCAGGTTTATGCACTGGGAAGAAAATAACCAATACCGATATCTCATGATGTTCAATGCTCGTCGGGCATGGCCGCAGCCCCGCACTGAACGCCCTCCTAGTCCCATGCTCTGCCGTTATGGACTCCTATGGTTTAAAGGTCTTGGCGTGCACAAGAACGCCGGCCATATGCTTCCAGGCTCCTGAATACAACAATAATGGAGCCCCATGAATACACTCACAGCCGCTCAAGTCACACCCCAGGAGGCACTGGAATCCAGCGCCTGTCGCAAAGCCGCGATCAGGTTGATTCCCTTGCTCGCCATTGCGTATTTCTTCAATTATCTCGACAGAACCAACGTCGGGTTCGCGTCTTTGACCATGAATGACGATTTGGGGCTCACCGCGTCCCAGTTCGGTTTTGCGGCCGGCATTTTTTATGTCGGTTATTGCCTGTTCGAAGTGCCCAGCAACCTGGCGCTCTACCGCTTCGGCGCGCGGCGATGGCTGGCCAGGATCATGATCACCTGGGGACTGTTCTCCGCCTCCACCGCGTTGGCTCAAGGGCCTGTCAGTTATTCGGTCATCCGCCTCCTGGCCGGCATTGCGGAAGCCGGTTTTTTCCCCGGCGTGATCTTCTTTCTGTCGCTGTGGTTTCCCATCCAGTATCGGACCCGGGTCATGGCCTGGTTTCTGTTCGCCATTCCGGTGTCGTCCGTGCTCGGTGGGCCGCTCTCCGCCGCCATGCTGGCGATGGATGGCATCTGGGGTTACCGCGGCTGGCAGTGGCTGCTGGTACTCCAGGGCCTGCCGGCCTGCGTTCTGGGCGTGATGTGTCTGAAAATGCTGGCCGACAAGCCCGCCGATGCGAAGTGGCTGACCGCGCAAGAGCGCCAAGCGTTGCAATCGGCCCTCGATGCCGAGCATGAGTCACGGGGTTCGCACAGCTTTCGCGAGTCCATCAAGGACGTGCGGGTGTGGCTGCTGGCGGCCATTCTGTTCAGCTATATCATCGGCATCCTCGGCATCGGTGTATGGCTGCCGCAAATCCTCAAGACCCATGCACTGACCACCACCCAGATTGGCTGGGTGTCGGCGATCCCTTATCTTATTGCCAGCATCGCCATGCTGCTGTGGGCGAAGGTGCTCGCACGCAAGCGCCGTTATGTCTTGCACTTGGCGATTACCTGCGCCACGGGGGCGGCCGGGTTTATCTTCTCGGTGGTCTACAGTGACCTGATTCCGGCCCTGATTGGCCTCACGGTCGCGTTGATCGGCTTGAGTTCGGTGCGCACTTGCTTCTACAGCATCCCGTCGACATTCCTGAGCAAGCAGGCGGCGGCCGGCGGCATCGCTTTCATCAATGCGGTGGGTAGCCTTGGCGGGTTGGTGGGGCCGTACGCGGTGGGCTGGCTCAAGGATCTCACACACTCATTCAACGCCGGGCTCATTGCGATGGCGGCGATGCTGTGTGTCGCAACGGTATTGACCTTGATTCTGCGGTACGTGGTCAAGGAAACCTGACCCAACATGGCCCCGGCGGGCTCGGTCAGCCGCCGGGGCTTTCTCGTCAATGAGTGTGGAAAGTCTTGCGTCGAGTCATGAACGCGGAGAGTGCCCTGCCCGCCTCGGGGTTGTAGCACTTGAGCGTCTTCGCCACATGACCGAGACCTGCGTGGTCTGCATAGTAGGTCAACCCGCCCTTGTAACGCGGGAAGCCGTAGCCATGAATCCATACCAGATCGATATCAGCAGGGTGCTCCACAATATCGTTGTCGAGCAACCAGGCAGCCTCGTTGATCATCGCAAACAGGCAGCGTTCTTCGATTTCCTGATCAGAGATACTACGGGGCGCAACACCCCATTGCTGGCGATGCTGCTCCAACAATTGCGCCAGCCATGAATCCGGCACAGCCTGACGACTGCCCGGCGCATAGCGATAAAACCCAAGCCCGGTTTTTTGCCCATGCCGTCCTGCGGCATACAATTTATCGACCCAATCGCAGCGTTGCTCACGCTCGCTCAGCTGCAACAGACGCCCCTGGCGGTTGCGCCAGGCGACATCCACACCTGCCATATCACGCAGTTCAAAGGGGCCGATGGGGAAGCCAAACGCTCGCATCACCCGGTCGACAGCCTCGGGCGACGCGCCCTCCTCCAGCAGAAACATGGCTTCGCGCTCCCTCGCGGCCAACAGCCGATTACCCACGAAGCCGTCGCACACCCCCACGGTGACCGCCACCTTGCCCAGACGCCGCGCCAAGGTCAGCACCGCAGCCAGGACCGACCTGTCGGTCTGGGTGGTGCGCACCACTTCCAGGAGCTTCATCACCGGCGCGGGGCTGAAGAAGTGCATGCCCAACACCTGTTGCGGGCGCCGCGTGCAATCGGCGATGGCCTCGATGTCCAGGTACGAGGTGTTGGTCGCCAGAATCGCGTCCGGCTTGCACAGGGTATCCAGCTGGCGAAACACCGCGCGTTTGACCTCAATGTCTTCAAACACCGCTTCGATAACCAGATCGGCGTCCGCCACAGCGTCCATATAAGTCGATGGCAGGATCAACGCCCGGCGTTCCTGGCAGGCGTGTTCGTCCATGCGCCCCTTGAGCAACGCATCCCGGTAATAGTCGTCAATGTTCTTTACGCCGCGTTGCAGCGCGGCGTCCTGCACATCGATCAGGCTCACAGCAAAACCTGCGTTGGCCACGCAAATGGCAATCCCGGCGCCCATGGTGCCCGAACCGATCACCGCGACCTTTTGAATCGCGTGCGCCTGGCCATTGTCGGCGAGCTTGCGCGTACGGTCGGCCAGGGCCCGCTCGGCGAAAAACAGATGCCGCAAGGCTTTGGCCTGGGCCGACTGCCGCCGTCCGATAAACAGCGAACGCTCCAACGCCATACCGTCGTCAAACGACTCGGTCAGGGCTGCGTTGATCGCTTCAAGGGCGGCCTGGGGGGCTTGTTGCCCAACCAGTCTTTTCATCACCCCTGCCACCTTCGCCTCGAACTCAGTAGCGTCGTGGGCAGGTCTCAGTCGATCCCGCGTGCGCCGCCAGAATGGATCGGTGAGGAGGAAGCGCATCGCGTGCTCGATCGCCGCACTTTGCAGGTTGGTGGTCACACAGTGGTCCACCAGCCCGACAGCCTGCGCCTGCACCGCCGTCAGCCGCTGCCCGGCAATTACCACGTCAACGGCAACCAGCGCGCCGCACAGGCGAACCAGGCGCTGTGTGCCGCCCGCGCCAGGTATCAAGCCCAGACTGACCTCAGGAAGGCCCAGCACTGTGTGTTCATCGGCGATGCGCAAATGACACGCCAGCGCCAGCTCCAGGCCACCACCGAGCACCGAGCCATGCAGAGCGGCGATCACCGGTTTCTGGCTGTTTTCGATAGCGTTCAGAATGTCCGGCAAGTGCGGTTCCATCAACGGCTGGTCGAACTCCTTGAGGTCGGCGCCGGCCACAAACGTCTTGCCCTGGCAGGTGATGACAATGGCCTGCGCAGCGGGGTCGGCCTGCGCCTGCGCCAGACAGGCTGACAGTTGTTGCCGCACGCCCTGGGACAAGGCATTCACGGGCGGGTTGTTGATTGTGATGACACCGATGCCGTCATCTGTTTTCAGACTTACCAAGGAATCCATGAGGGTTACCCGAGTTACAGGAAGGAAATGGGATAGCTGAGGATCACCCGCGTGTCGTTGGCATTGCGGGAGAAGTCCGAGCGGTACGCGGCGTTGCGCAGGCGTATGTCCAGGGCCTTGAGCGGCCCGCTCTGCACCCGATACTGCAATTCGATGTCCAGTTCGTGCTCACGGCCTGAATCGGTGGCCAGCACTTCTGCATCCGTGCCCTTGATATAGCGAGTCATGAAGGTCAGCCCCGGCAGGCCCCATGTCGCCAGGTCACGGGCATACCGGAGTTGCCATGAACGCTCGCCCTTCTCGGCGAAGTCGCCCACCTGCACGAAGTTGACCAGGTACGGGTCGGTGCCCTCGACGTAGGGAAATGCCGAATCTCCACTCATGGCCTGATAACCCAGGCTGAACGCATTGCCCCGCCATTCGTAGGTGGTCATTGCGCTGAACGCGCGATTGTCCACCTGCCCGGCGCGTGCCTGTCCCTGGTCGTCGCTGATGAACAGCCGCAGGTCCGACTTGAACTTGCCCTCACCGACCTCGTGGGCGCTGGTGAGTCCCAGAAAATGTTGCTGGTAGACATCTTCCAGGCGACCGACCTGGTAGGTCAGCTGCACGGTCTTCCAACGATAGGCGGCGCCCGCCAGTTCAAAGTTGCCGCCATCGAGCGGGCCCCTGAATCGTCGATTCTTGTTATTGATGGCCAGCCCTTGCGCGCCGGTGACATCACGGTCAGTGACTTGATCAAGGTGCCCGCCAATCAGCTCCAGGCCACCCCACTCGCGGGATTCGAGCATGCCACCGCGGAAGGTCTGCGGGAGCAAACGCCCGAAGTTCGATTGCAACGTGGGCAGCTTGGGCATCAAGGTACCCACCTTCAACTCGGTTTTGGACACGCGCATTTTTGCCGTCAAGCCGGCCTTGGAATATTCATCGGGCGCCCTGCCGTCATCGTGTACCGGCAGCAAGCCGGTGCCGGTGCGGTCGGGGCTGGAGTCGAGTTTCAGGCCGACCATGGCGATAGCGTCCAGGCCGAAGCCGACAAATCCGGGGGTGTAGCCCGACTGTGCACGAAGAATGAAACCCTGGGCCCATTCATCGCGTTTTGATTGGCCGCTGCCGTCGCGAAAATCGCGGTTCATGTAGAAGTTGCGCATCTCCAGGTCGACTTTGGCATCCGCCAGGAAATCCGAGGCCTGCGCGTTGGCAAGCCATGGCCCGACGGCGACGATGACGCCCCAGGATGCAGCTGTTTTCTTATTATTCATGAGCAATTCCAGGCCGTACTCGGCCACACCGAACTCAGTCGAGATCGGTGGACCGGTACCTGCATCAGTGTTGAGAGGGGAGGATCAGCGCATGGAGGTCATGTAGTCGCTGGCCTTGCCGGGAATCGATTGGCCCTGGATCTTGCCGAGAAACGCAATGGCCCGGGCCACATCTTCTTCACTCAAATAAGGCGATTGCGGGAACGAGTGCTTGTTGGATTTCCAAGCCGCCGCATAGACGTTATCCGGCGTACCTTCAAAACGGGCGCGCACCAGCTTCATCGCTTGCTCAGGGTTTTCGTTGATCAGTTTTGTCGCTTGTGCCAGGCCGTCGAGGAATTGCTTCACGGTTTGCGGGTTTTCATCAGCCCACTGTTTGCGTGCGCTCAAGGCGATCGAAGGATAGCCATCGAGTTCCTTGACCTGCCCGTCGGCCATGTCCAACAGTGTGAAACCTTTGTGCTCGATAATCGCGCTGTCCGAAGTTGGCGAGGACAAGGCAAAGCCATCGATACGTCCTTGGGAGAACGCGGTCAGAATGGCACTGGCGCTGTTGAGGTAGAGCAAGGTGAAGTCTTTCTCTGCCGAAAGGCCACCTTTTTCACCGAGGAAGCGCACCAGGAAGTCGGCACTGCCACCCGAACCGCTGACGGCAATCTTCAAGCCCTTCATCGCCTTCAAGCGCTCTTCCATAGGGGTTTGCGCGGTCAGTCCAAGCTGGTCGGCTTTCTTCTGGCTGATGACCACATTGCTCGCATACTGCCCGACCAGTCGCCCCAGCAAGGTCAGGTCGGCGCCCTTCAATTTCGCATTGATCGAATTCTGGATCGCGCACGAACAGAACTCGACGGTTCGACTGGCAAGGCCCGAGGTCGCGGCACCGCCGCCCTTGAACTTGATCAGTTCGACATTCATCCCCTGTTTCTTGAAATAGCCGCCATCCACCGCCACGAACAGTGGCATGTGCACGAAGCCGTCGGTTCCCAGGGCAACCTTGATATCCTGCGCATAGGCGCCAGCGCTTGCAGCCACCAGCGAAGCGACCAGACCCATCTTTGCAATCAGCGTTTTAATAGACATGCGTACACCTGTATTTTCTTGTGCGTTATGAACAGGTCAAACCGAAGCTTCACGATCACCCAGGTCTTTTTTCCACGGCATCAGTCGGGTTTCAACCATCCGCACGACCGCTTGCAGCAGCAGCGCCAGGGCGATAATCGCGACCAGTGCAGCGAACACACCGGCGGTGTCCAATTGCCCGGCGGCATCCTGCAGCAGGTAGCCGAGCCCACGATTGGAGGCCATGATTTCGCCGACGATGGCGCCGATCAGGGCGTAGGGCACCGAAAGCTTGAGGCCGGTGAACACCCATTGGATGGCCGAGGGGAATACCACCTTGGTGATCAGGTGGTGTTCGCGGGCGCCCATCAAGCGCAGGATCTCAAGCTGCTCGCGGTCAACCGCACGTACGCCGCTGTAGGTGTTGAGGAACACCAGGAAGAACACAATGGTGGCGGTCAGGATGATCTTCATCTCGATGCCGATGCCGAACCACATGATGAACAGCGGAGCCAGGGCCACTTTCGGCAAGCTGTAGATCGAGATCAGGATCGGATCAAGCAGCTTGGCCAGCAATTCGTTACGGCCCAACAACAGCCCCACCGCAATCCCGACAGTTGCCCCGAGCACGAAGCCTGCGAGCGTCTCCACCACGGTTATCCCGCCATGAGAAAACAGCCTGCCACTGATGACCAGCTCGTAGAACTTGCCGGCGATCTCACTGGGTGAGCTAACGAAAAAGGGATCGATCAACGGCCCCGACGACAGTTGCCAGGTGCCGAAAATCACGATGAAAATCGCCAGGCGTCCAAGGAAAATATTCATGCTCGGTTATCCTTTTCTGCATCGTTCAAAGACGGGGTCATGAAATCCCACAAATCACCGCAGAGCTGGTGATAGCGGGGGTCCTTGCGCAACTGCAAAATGTTGCGCTCCTCGCCCAGGGGGATCTGCACGTCCTTGACGATGGTGCCGGGGCGGCCGGCGAAGATCAGGCAACGGTCGCCGAGTGCCACGGCTTCATCCAAATCGTGGGTGACGAAGATGACGGTCTTGTTCAACCGGCGACTGAGTCGGATCAGCTCGGTCTGCATGCGCATGCGCAATTGCGCATCCAGTGCCGCGAAGGGCTCGTCCATCAGCAGGGTTTCAGGGTCATACGCCAGCAGCCGGGCCAGGGCAGCACGTTTACGCATGCCGCCGGAGAGCTGGCTGGGATAAGACTTTTCAAAGCCTTCAAGACCCACCAGTTGAATCAGTTCCTGAATGCGCACGCGCCGTTCGGCCTTGGCCATGCCCTGGATTTCCAACGGCACGGCAATGTTGCCGACCACATCACGCCAGGGCAGCAAGTGATCACTCTGGGTCATGTAGCCGGTACGGCCATTGACCCCGCAAACGGCCTTGCCGTTGTAGACCACCTGCCCTTCGGTGGGCGCAAACAGCCCCGCGACCATGTTCAGCAGGGTGGACTTGCCGCATCCCGACGGCCCGACCACGGTGACCACTTCGCCCTTCTTGATCGACAGGTTGATGCTATGGGAGGCCTGCTTGGCCACACCTTTCACGGTGAAGGATTTGGAGACGCCGACGAACTGAATGAGCGATGAAGCCTGCTCGTCGCGTTCAGCGCCTTTGGGCTGGGTGATGGATTTCAATGCGACAGGCATGATGGGCTCCCGCTCTGAAAATGGACATTACCCAGAGGGAGCCGTTGATTTGATGTGCAATTAAGTACGTTCATAGCGACCTACTTGTTTTTATGAGTCGTTGATGAAGCTGTCTTGATTATGAAACCGAGGGTGTGGGGGTCAATCCACCTATTCCACACAGTGGAACAGGTGGCACCTCAGGCCAGCAGTGTCAGGCCATCCACCGCCCTCACGCCCTGCCCTTCGGCAAATACCCGCAACGGGTTGATCTCTGCCTCGTCGAGCTTTGTGCCCAGGGTGGTGGCCATGTCGGCGAACGCGACAATGCAATCGACCAGCGCGTTGATATCGGCCTTGGGCGCGCCGCGATAACCATCGAGCAACGCAAAGGTTTTCAACTCCCGGAGCATCGCGTCCGCGTCTTTGCGCGTGATCGGGAGCAGCCGCATGCTGGTATCCCGCAGCAGTTCGGCGCTGACACCGCCCATGCCCAGCAGCAGCGCAGGCCCCAGTTGCGGGTCACGATGGAAGCCCAGAATCAGCTCGTGGCCACCACTGACCATCTCCTGGACAAGAAAGCGCTCAGGCACGAATCCGACCTTGCCGGCGACCACGCTGCGCATGTCGTCCAACGCTTGGCCAATACTGTGTTCGGTCAGGCCGAGCGCGACGCCGCCGACTTCGGTCTTGTGGGTGATGCGCTCGGAGAGCACCTTGAGCACCACCTTCGGTCCGAGCATGCGGGCGGCCTCGATTGCCTGACCGGCATCCCCAACCGCCTGCTCGCGGGTGACGGGCACACCGAAACGGGTAAACAGGGCTTTGCTTTGCTGTTCATCAAGGGTTCCGCTCGGTAACTGCTGGACTTCCTCGGCCGTCATGTACTGGCTGCTCGATTGCGCTTGCGGCGTTTCTTGAGCAACGCAGGCCTTGGCTTTCATCGCCAGCAACGCACTCGCGCAGGCCTCAGGCGCAGTAAAGGCGACGCCCTGGTTGCTGTTGATGCGCAGCAAGGCTTGCGGCGCGTGTGGGCTGACATAGGCGAGTACGGGCTTGCTGCTGTCGCGCTGGCTATTACGGATGGCGTCGGCCATCAGCGTCGGGCGCGCGACGCCGGATGAGCCCACTACACTGATGACCGCGTCGTAGTCCGCGCTTTCCAGCAGGATGCGCATCGCCTCTTGCATGATCTGCGGCTGCAGGCCGGCCAGCGTCAGGTCGATAGGGTTGCGATCGAGCACCGCCTGGTCACCGATATCCAGATCGCGCAAACGTGCGGCCGTGGCCTCACCCGGCGGCGGGGTGTCGAAACCATTGGCACCCAAGGCATCGGCGATCAGCGTGCCGGCACCGCCGGTCGAGGTCAAAATCGCCACCCGGTTACCCACCATCGTGCGCCGGCTGGCCAACGCGAACGGCAGGTCGAGCAGATCGGCAAACGTCTGCGCCCGCACGATACCCAGTTGTTTGAAGTAAACGTCGTAGAGTGCGTCGGCTCCGGCCAGGGCGCCGGTATGCGACGCCGCCGAGCGGGCGCCGGCTTCCGAACGCCCGACCTTGAACACCACGATGGGCTTGCCGGCGGCGCGTGCCTTGAGTGCGGCGCGGCTGAACTTCTCGGTATCGCGCAGCCCTTCCAGGTACAGGGCGATGACTTCGGTGGCTTCGTCATCCACCAGGTAGTCGACGAAATCGGCGACATCCAGGTCGACTTCGTTACTGGTCGCCACCAGCTTGGAAAAACCAATGCCGGCGGCGGCACCGCGGGACAGGATCGAGCCCAGGATTCCGCCACTCTGGGAAATCACCGCGATATTGCCTGCTCTCAACGCCTCCTGATCCAGCGCGCCGCTGGCCGACAAGGTGATGCCCTCGGTGAGGTTGATCAGACCGATGGTGTTCGGTCCCAGGATACGCATGTTGCCCCGCGCCTTTTGCAAGGCTTGCTGGCGCGCGATGCCTTCCTCGCCAGCTTCGCCATAACCACCGGCAAGCACGATGGCCGCTGGCGTGCCCATGGCCGCCAGTTCGGCAACGGCCTGGTTGGCACGTTCGGGACCGAGCAGGATGATGGCAGCATCAGGCACCTCGGGCAGCGCGGCGATAGAGGGATAGCACGTCAACCCGTCGATCTCGGTGTAACGCGGGTTGACCGGGTACAAGCGGCCCTCGAAGCCATGTTTGCGCAGGAAAGCGATGGGCCGCCCGGAGGTCTTTTGCGCATCGCCGGAGGCACCGATCACCGCGACACTGCGCGGGTTCATCAGGCGGGAAATATTATCCATGCTCATCCCCTCTTCGCCTTGGCCGCCAGAAAGGCCGCGACCGACGCCTGATGCTCGGCCGAGGTGTAGCAGATGCCCTGGGCCTGGCTGCCCATGGCCAATACCTGGGCCTGAGTAAGTTCGAAGCTGTTATTGAGAATGGATTTGCTCAATGCCAGCGCGGTCGCCGAGCCGGCGGACAATTCCAGCGCCCAGCGCCGGGTTTCGTCGAGCAGGTCATCGTGGTCGACCACCCGATCCACCAGGCCGATCGCCAAACCTTCTTCAGGCTGTACGGCGCGCCCGGTGTAGATAAGCTCCTTGGCCTTGGGCAGCCCGACCCGACGCGGCAGCAGGTACAAGCCGCCACCGTCGGGGATCAGGCCCCGTGCGATGTAACTCATGGCGTAGCTGGCTTGCCGGGAGGACACCACGAAGTCGCAGCTCAAGGCCAGGTCGCAACCCAGCCCGGTGGCGGCGCCATTGACGGCGGCCAGGGTCGGCTTGGGCAGATTGAGCAACAGGGAGACCGCATGATGCACACGCTGCTGGCGCTTCCAGCCGTTATAGGCCACCTCGCCCGCCGGTGCGCTCATGCGTTTTTCCATGCCCTTGATGTCGCCTCCCGCGCAGAAGCCCTTGCCGGTGCCGGTGATGATGAGGGCGCGGATCTGACTGTTCGCGGCCACCTCTTCCAGCAACTCGATCATGTGGCTGCGCATCTCGTCGCTGATGGCATTGCGAGCCTCGGGGCGATTGAGGGTCAGCACCGCGATGCCGTCGTCATCGACGGCCATGTGGATCGGCGAAGTAACACTTTGCAACATCGTCATGGGGAATCTCTCTCTTGTTGTTGGCATGGCAGCGGCCCAAACTGAAGAGCCTTGCGCTGACCCCGAGTCTATGGAGCTCCCCATGATTGACAATCCGCCAATTCCACTGGGTGGAACACGATGAGCGAGGACGACGGGTTTGATACGCCAGGCGCCGGCAAGGCGCCGATAAACCGTTCGCTTGAGCGCGGCCTGGAAATTCTGCGGGCCTTCCGTGCGGGCACCGAATACCTGGGCAATGGCGATATCAGCGAGCGCACCGGTTTGTCCAAGTCCACGATCAGTCGTTTGACCCAGACACTGATCCACAGCGGCATGCTGGTGTACGACGGCCAGCGCAGTGCTTATCGCCTCGCCCCCGCGACCCTTTGTTTTGCCAATGCCATGTACAACAGCAGCTCGCTGATACACCTTGCCGCGCCACTGATGCGTGAAGCCGCCCACACGCTAAGAGTGAATGTGGGGCTGGCCGCTGCCGACCGGGATGAAATGATTTATCTGGAGTCGATCCGACTGAGCCGCAAGAACACACCGCGTACAGTACAAACCGGTCAAAGGGTGCCCATGGAATTTACGTCCCTGGGGCGTGCCTATCTGGCGACAATTACCGTGCAGAAACGGCAAGCGCTGATGGACCACTTCAAGTCCAGGCGCTGCGATGCCAGGTGGAAGGTGTTGGAAACGGATATTGTCGATGCCTGCGAGAGCGTGCGACTTCGAGGGTATTGCGCAGCATCCTGGCAGGCCGAAGTCGTGGCCATTTCAACCCCGCTAGGCATCCGCAATTACCAGGACCATATTTTGAATATCAGCTTATCCACCCCGCAGTCGATCGAGGCGGTTGTCGCACAATACGCCGGGCCGCTGCTGGGGCTGGCCGACAAGATTCGCGCCAGTGTCGATAGTGTCTGACGCTATGCCCGGTCGGACCTGCCAGGGCAAATTGATGGAAAGTCTACTGCTCCTCGCTACTGATCGGCGGCTGTATCAGGAGCCCGAGTCAAGCTGATGATCCTGGCCCCTGTCCCAACAGAATTCAGATATTCAAGAGCTCATTCACGGGCAGTCTATTGGTGGCCTTCATCTCACGTCGGGAGAGGTTCAATCGAATACTTGAAACGCCAGGGAGCTTCCTCAGCACTTTTTCGACAAAGCGGGTCTAGCTGTCCAAGTCTCGTGCAATTACCTCAAGTAAAAAGTCCGCCTCACCCGTTGTATTGTGGCAACTCACCTCCGGCAAACTGGCGCCAGAAAAACTCGTGGGTAAAACCATCAGCCTGGAGCAGTCCATCGACGCGTTGATGAATATGGATCGGCTCGAGACGACAGGTGTAACCGTCGTAACGGAGTTTCAAACCATGACGGACACCCTTAAGCCGCGCTGAAAAAACGTTCCTTTCGCCTCATTCAGGACAGGACACGCTGCCCAAGCATGTAGAAGTCAGGGTCGAAGCGTCGCACTCACTTCATCCCGCGCAGCGGCTGGATTGATAGGCACGCGGATCGAGATGCCATACGCAACCAGGCAGCCAAGCCCACAGCTTCCCACCACCAGGCACATGGGCCATGGGGTGCCATCGGCCAGGCGACTGACCCACAGACTGGCCAGCGCCCCGCTGGCGAATTGCACCGAAATACCCAGGGCGACACTCGCCCCCGCCTGCCCCGGAAACATACTCATCAGACTCGCCGTGCAATTGGCTCCCAGCAAGCCCGTGACGCCCATGTACAGCACCATGCAAAGCACAATGCTCGTCAGCCCGCCCCACTGCGTATAGCCGTTAACACCTTTGAGAAATGGCCATTGCGACACAGTTGACGCTCGGCAATGTAACTTCAGTGGCGAAAGCCCGGCGGGTTAATGGGTCGCGGTAGGGATGGCCGTTATCTGCCCCCACCGCACAGATCCAGACGTGAGCAACTACCGCATACGGCTCGTGCCAAGAGCACCTGGCGCGAAGCGATCCTCAGGATTCGAGTGTGCACTCGTCGCCCGAATCAAACCGGATTGGGCCGCAACTCGTGCACCAGATCAATCAGTGCGCGCAATCGCGCCGGCACGAAGCGATGGCCCGAGTAGTAGAGCCTCAACCCGCCAAACGACGGGCACCACGGCATCAGCACCGGCACCAGGGCCCCGCTTGCAAGTTCTTCCCGGATGAACCCCTCGGAAATGAAACCGATGCCAAGGCCCGACAACACGGCCTGTTTGATGGCCAGCAACTCATTGAACACAAGGCGCACCGGCAGCTCCATCTGCAACTTCTGGCCGTCGCGCTCCAGCTCCCAATGGTAGAGACCTCCGTGGGCCATGCGCATGCCGATGCTGTGGTGGGTGAGTAGGTCTCGCGGGTGCTCGGGCACGCCGTGGCGCTCGAGGTACTCTGGTGTTGCCACCACGAGCATCCGCATGTCACCTGACAGCGCCACAGCAATCATGTCTTGCGGTACGGACTCTGCCAGGCGAATCCCGGCGTCGAAGCCCCCGGCGACGATGTCGACCATGCTTGACTCACTGACGATGTCGATGCGCACCTCGGGATAGCGCTGAGCGTACTGCTTGAGCAGCGGATCCAGCAGCAGGTAGGCCGCGCCATACGGTGCATTGATGCGCAGTGTGCCGCTGGGTTCGTCGGGGCCGACGCTGGCCTCTTCGCCGGCACTTTTGATCTGCGCCAATGCAGGGGCAATGCGCTCCACATAGCGTCGCCCGATGTCGGTGAGGGCAACGCTGCGCGTGGAGCGATTGAACAGGCGCACTTTCAGGCGCGCTTCCAGGCCGGCCACTGCGCTGCTCACGGCGGTGGTGGACATGCCCAATTCCTGTGCCGCGCCTCGAAAACTGCTGCGGCGCGCAACGGCCAGAACCACTTCCAGCTCGGTCATTCCTGTTCTGTGCATGGATTGTCCTGAAAATACGGATGCTACATAAGCAAAAGGATAGCTTATCGGAACAATAAGCCCCTCATAGACTTCGCTGCACAAAGGCTCATTTGAACGAGGAATCGCCATGCAGCGCATTGAACACATCTACATCAACGGCGAGTTCGTCATACCGCACGGTCAGGAATGGTTCGACCTCCATAACCCGAGCACCGAGCAAGTCATCGGTCAGGTTCGGCTGGGCGATGCACTGGACGCACAACGTGCCATCGCAGCCGCCAAGGCCGCATTTCCGGCCTGGTCTCGCACCCGTCGGGAGGAGCGCATTGCGGCACTGGAACGCATGCACCGGGCCATGGCGACAAGAGAGGAAGAACTGCTGGAAGCCATCCTCGTGGAATACGGCGCGCCTGCGGTTCGCGGGCGCTGGATGGCGACTTACCCGATGGATGTGATTGCGCAAGCGATCGATGCGCTGAAGGCGTTCGATTTCGAAGAACAGGTCGGCATGGCCAAGGTCATTCTGACGCCCGTGGGCGTTACGGGTCTGATCACGCCCTGGAACAGCAATGCGGGCTTCATCTGCAACAAGCTGGCCACCGCGCTGGCGGCAGGCTGCACCACCGTCATCAAGCCCAGCGAGATGAGTGCGTTACAGACACAGGTCGTGATCAGGGCGTTGCACGAAGCGGGGCTGCCACCGGGTGTATTCAATATCATCAACGGGCGGGGCGATGTGGTTGGCGAGGAAATCGCCCGGCATCCCGACGTCGCCAAGCTCTCGTTCACGGGTTCGTCCGCTGTCGGTCAGCATCTGGTAAGAACCGGCGCCGACACCATGAAGCGCGTGACGCTCGAACTGGGCGGCAAGTCGCCCACCGTGGTGCTTGACGATGCGGATTTCCAGGCGGTCATGCCAATGGTGCTGCAAGCCGGATTTCTCAACAGCGGCCAGGCTTGCATCGCGGGCACTCGCATCCTTGTGCCGCGCCGACGGTTGGCAGAGTTCGAGAGGGTTGCGAAGGCGTGCGTCTCACAGATCCAGTCGGGTGATCCACGCAACGCCGACACCGACATTGGCCCAATGGTGAGCCAGAAACAATGGGAACGGGTGCAGCGCTACATCCGTAGCGGCCAGGAAGAAGGCGCGCGGTTGCTGGCGGGTGGCGAAGGTCGCCCGGAAGGCTTGCACGCCGGATGGTTCGTGAAGCCGACGATCTTCACTGATGCCAACAACCGGATGCGCATTGCTCGTGAGGAAATCTTCGGCCCCGTGCTGACGATCATCCCCTACGAGGATGATGCCGATGCGATCAGCATTGCTAACGATACGGACTATGGGCTGAGCGCCCTGGTGCTGGGAAAGAGCCACGAACGCTGTGTGAATATCGCCCTTCAGATCGATTCGGGACGTGTGCTCATCAACACCCTGGCCCACGAACCGCGTGCCCCCTTCGGTGGTTTCAAGCATTCAGGCCTTGGGCGGGAAATGGGCCGGTGGGGGATGAGCGCGTATCTGGAGCCCAAGACATTGGTCACGTTTACCGCCCCATAAATCGCTGATTTGACGCCAATGACAACGTGCTCAGGGGGCGAGTATTTCCTGCAGAAATTCAATGAACACATTGATGCGACTGGAGCCGCGATGGTTGGGCAGATACAGCGCGTTGATGCAGGTGCTCGCACTCCCTGGGTTGACTTCATACTGCTCCAGCACGCGAGTCAGCCGACCGGCGCCAACATCGTCACGCACCAGCCAATCGGCCAACAGCGTCACCCCGCCACCCGCCAAGGCGGCCTCCCGCAGGATGTCGGCATTGTTGCTTTGCAGTCTTCCCTGCACATTCAAGCGGATGATTTCTTCATCGCCCTGGAATGTCCAATTGTGGTGACCCATGCGGTAATCAAACCGCAAGCATTGATGCTCCAGCAAATCACGAGGGTGATGGGGCAGTCCGGTGCGCATCAGGTAGTCGGGACTCGCCACCACCCAACGCTGGAAATCACCCACCTTCTTGCTGACGATGTCATCACTGACGACCGATGAACCGAGACGCACCGACACATCGATCTGCTCGCTGAGCAGGTCACTGACCTCGTCACTCAGCGAGAGGCTGATCTCCAGGCCCGGATGGCGATCGAGCAGCCGGCTCAAATGGGGAGCGATGATACGCCGGCCGAATTCCACTGGAACGCTGGCCCGTAAACGCCCTTGGGCTTCGCTGCCACGGTCGGCAACGACGGCGTCGGCTTCATCGATGGCTTCGAGGATCGCCACTGCCTTGTCGAAATAGCTCTGCCCCGCCACCGTGACACTCGTGTTGCGCGTGGTGCGGTTGAGCAGGCTGGCGCCCAACTCACTTTCCAGCCCCGCGACCTGCCGCGTCACTGACGAAGTGGAGATGCCGAGCTTGCGCGCGGCTGCCGAGTAACCACCACAGCGGACCGTTTCGACAAACATTTTCAGCGCCAGCAACTTGTCCATAAGCGAAGTCCAGGATCGAAAAGTAATAGTGATGACTATGCATGACCCGGCCCGGGGTGTCTTGCATGGCTGTGCTCAACCCCGGGACTCACTGCAGCGAAATGCTCAATGCCCAATCCGGGTCAGCTGATGCCCATGATCCGGTTGCCCATGCTCACACCCCAGTCCCCCATGCGTTTGCCTTCTGCCAGTTGCAGTTGCTGCCAGGCCAGAAGGGCTCTGTCGATGTCGCCTATGTCGTCGATCGCTTGAGCCAGGGCCAGTGCATTGCGGGCCGCCTTGGCCGTGCTTCCGGCCGTGTGAGGGCGCGGCACAAAAGCAGCGTCACCCGTCAACAGCACGCGGCCAAACACCATTCGAGGGACGTTGAGATCAAGGATCGCCTGCACGAAAATATCCTTGGTCTGGCGAATCAGTTCACGAAACGCCGGATTCGCCTGCTGCTCACCCATTTTCCTGATGTAAGCCTCCTGCTCCATTGCCAAGGCGCCCGGAGGAATGGAGTGGCTACGCCGATGGCCCTTGTTATCGGTGAGCACAGCGTCTAATTCTGCGCCCTGCGCAGCCTTCAAATACCAGAGCCAGTTGAACCGTCGCTCGCCGGGATCAACCGAGCCGTTCAGGCCCGGCACCATGTATTCCAGCATCAACGATTCGGGGTCCTGCTGAAACACAAAGTCCTCGTAGATTTGTGCCTTGGCGAAGTCTGGAAGTCCGTCTTCATCGACTAATCCACGCCAGACCACATAGCCTGAATAGGAATACCCGGCCCCCGGCAACACCAGACTTCGCACAGTCGACCCTGCCCCATCGGCGCCGATCAACACGTCGCCCTCGGCACTGCTGCCATTTTCAAACATCGCGGTCACGCGTTGCTCGTTTTGAACCAGATCAACCAGCGTTTTACCCCGGTGATAGTGCTCGGCAGGGAACGCAGAGAACAATGCGTTGTACAGCGTGTTCCAGGACGTCTGGGTTTGCGGCATCGACTCCTTGTGCACGACGGTGCCGGCCCGATCCAGATACAGGCGATCATGGGACCGGACCCCGAGCGCATGGGTATGTTTGATGCCCGAATAGCGAAAATGCTGCAAGACATCCGCTTGCAGGACAATGCCTCCGCCACGGCTGTCCATCGCCGCGGGGGAACGTTCGAAAATATCGACGTGCCAGCCAATCGCACGCAACGCCGTGGCGGCGAACAGCCCTCCCAGGGAACCACCAATGACCAGGGCCTTCGGAACGTCTGCACTCTTCATTACCTTTCTCCTCGTAGCCTGGTGATTCCCACGTTGCGTTATGCCAACACCGGATAGTCGATGTAGCCCTTGGCGTCGCCGCCAAAAAAACTGCTGCCGTCCGCCAGGTTGAGTTCGTTACGGCCACGCAGGCGCGCCGGCAAGTCGGGGTTGGCAATGAACGGGCGACCAAAAGCGATCAGGTCGGCACGCCCCTGTGCGATGGCCTGTTCGGCCGTTTCGCCGGTGTAACCACCCGCCAGCATCAGTACGCCGTGGAAGTCAGTGCGTAGCTGTTTGATGATGGCGTCCCAGCGTGGATCGTTACTTTCGTCGAGCACGGTGCCGACCATCATCGGTTCCACCAGGTGCAGGTAGGCGAGATTCCAGTGGTTGAGTCGGGAGGCAATGTAGCCGAAGGTCTGTTCCGGGGTGTCATCGTCCATCCCCATGAAGCGCCCCATCGGTGTCAGGCGAACGGCGACGCGTTCGGCACCGACTTCTTCGGTCACGGCCTCCACCACTTCAAGCAAAAGCCGCGCACGGTTTTCGATGCTTCCACCGTAGCGATCACTGCGCTGATTGCTGGCGCTGTTGATGAATTGATCGAGCAAGTAGCCGTTACCTGCATGGATTTCCACACCGTCCATACCGGCCAGAAGCGCATTGCGAGCCGCCTTGCGGTAATCGGCAACGATCGCTTCGATGCCCGGAATATCAAGTTCCTGGGGAATCGGTACATCACCCCAAACCCCCTCGCCCTTTTCATTCAGGATGAACGTCTTGCCCGGCACCGGCTGCGCGGTCGGTGCCACAGGCAAGCCGCCGTTGGGTTGAAACACCGGGTGTGACACCCTCCCCACATGCCATAGCTGCAGGAAAATGCGACCGCCTTCTGCATGCACGGCTTCGCTGACCGCTTTCCAGCCCTGAATCTGCTCGGCGCTATGAATGCCGGGCGTCCAGGCGTACCCCTGGCCCTGCTGCGAAATCTGGGTAGCCTCGGTAATGATCAACGCCGCGCTGGCCCGCTGACGGTAGTACTCGACGTTCATCGAGGTCGGTACGTTGCCAGGCTGGCCCGCCCGGGAGCGCGTCAGCGGCGCCATGGCGACGCGGTGATCGAGGGAGAGTTGGCCGAGTTTGATGGGGCTGAACAAGTGATGGGGCATGATGAATTCCTGAATGGCTATGGATTGAAAAAAAACGGCTCAAGCCGCCTGGTTTCGTCTCAGTATCTGGATCATTACTTCGATGGGCTGAGCGCCACTGATCGTGTCGCCTGCGATCTGAATACTCGGAACCGAGCGCACACCGGATGTCCTGGTCATGGCTTCAAGTTTCAACACTTCAGCAGTGCCTTCATCGGTGTTGAGAAAGTCGACAACTGCTTCGCGGTCCAGCCCTGCTTCGGCAGCGATGTCCGCGAGCACATTGAGGTCGCCGATGTCCCGCCCTTCGCCGAAGTACGCCTTGAAAATGGCTTTGACCAGCAAAGAAGCGTCTCGGCCCGCCTGTTGTTCTCGCCATACCAGGCGATGGCCCGCCAGGGTATTGGGGGTTTTTTCGATTTGCTCATAATCGAATTCAAGACCGACAGCCCTGCCAGCGTGGGTAACCTGAGCATCCATGGCCTGGCTACGCGCCCAGCTACCGAATTTGCCAGAGCGATAGGTTTTACGATCCATGCCCTGAACAGGCATGTCCGGGTTCAACTGATAAGGCAGGAAAACAACCTGGCGATCCGTTGAAAAATTCGAAGCGGCCAGTGCGCGTTCCAGATGCTCTTCACCGATCCAGCACCAAGGGCAGATGAAGTCGTAAGTCACGTGAATAGTGGATGGGTGCACACTCATGAGGGTCTCCATGGTTGAATGTTTTCACACCCCCAAGGTAGGTGCCCGGACCCCGTCAGAGAATCCATCGGCTGCACAACGCAGCGTTTCGCAAAACGCAAAGGTGGGGAAATCACCCCACGGGAAGGCTGTCTGAACCGAGTAATTCGGTCAGGAAATCAATGAACGTATTGATACGTTTCGATCCGCGATGATTGGGCAGGTACAGAGCGGAGATCGCCGAACTCGAACTGTTCGGATTGACGACAAATGCGTCAAACAAGGCGGTCAGGCGACCGCTGTCAATGTCATTGTCGACCAGCCAATCCGGCAACAGCGCCACCCCGCTGCCGGCCAGCACGACTTCACGCAAGATCTCGGCATTGTTGCTCTTGAATTGCCCATCGACGGGGACACGGGTCTCTTGACCCTTATCGGCAAATGTCCAGACCTGTTGCGACGTGCCATAGCTGAAGCACATGCAGTCGTGTTGCATAAGGCCCATGGGCTGGTCGGGAAATCCTCGCGCATTCAGGTACTCCGCGCTGGCAACGACCCGGCGTCGAAAGCTGCCGATGCGGCGACTGACCACCGCTTCCATTGCCGCTGGCGACCCCAACCGGATCGATAGATCGATGCGTTCGGCGAGCAAATCGACGATATCGTCGGACAGTGTCATGTCCAGGATGAGCATAGGGAAACGCTCTAAAAGCGTGCAGATGTGGGGGGCGATGAGGCGGTGTCCAAACGCCACGGGCACTGAAATACGCAACTCGCCTGCCGGGACTTCTCCCCGATCCGACACCGACTCGTCAGCGTCCGCCATGGCGTTCAGGATATCCCGGGTTTTCAGGTAATAAGCACCACCGACATCAGTCAACGTGACTTGCCGGGTAGTACGATTAAGCAGCACGGCACCGAGGTCATCCTCAAGCCTGTCGATCATGCGGGTCACTGAAGAGGTGGCCAGATTGAGTTGTCTGGCGGCAGACGAAAAGCCCTTGGAGTCGACCGACTGGACGAACATTTTCAGCGCGAGCAGCTTGTCCATGAACCTCCTTCAATGTCATCGGTACGCTCCTTGAGGATCTATCTTTGGACATCGACTGGGACTGCGCGAGTTAACTGTTGTTAATTCTGCCGTCGTTGCGCCTGGCGCAAAGTAGCGTTGCGCCTTGGTGGGGTACTCCATCACAACCGCCCTCTCTAAGCTCACCCTTCAGAAGTCGCCGTAGGCCAATCGCAAGCGGCGGATTGAAAAATCTGTCGTTAACTCAGGCGAGGTAAGGCGATGAAGCGCAAGACGATCATCGGTGCCATTCTGGCAATCGGCATCGTGGGGACAGGGTTCGCCTTCTGGATGATGTGGAGGCCGGAAATTCCCGTCGCCAGTCAGCATCAGAGTGCAGGCCGCGAATCCATGGACAGGGGCCGACGCGTTGTCGAAGCGGGAGACTGCGCGGTCTGCCACACGCGACCAGGGGGTGCTTACATGGCGGGTGGTTTGCCGCTGATAACGCCCTTCGGAACACTCTTCACCACCAACATCACCCCGGACCGGGAAACCGGTATCGGCGAGTGGTCGCTGGACGCCTTTGAGCGGGCTATGCGCGAAGGCATCGCGCGCGACGGCCATTTTCTCTATCCGGCCTTTCCCTATGTGCATTACCGAAAGATGAGCGATGCCGATATCGCGGATGCCTACGCCTTCCTGATGAGCGTGGATCCGGTGAAATACACCGCCCCTGAAAACCACATGATTTTCCCCATGAACTTCCGTCCGCTGGTGTCTTTCTGGAACCTGTTGTTCCTGCATGGTGAGCCGCTGCAACCACTGCCAGACCGCTCAGCGCTCTGGAACCGTGGACGCTATCTGGTCGAAGGCGCCGGGCACTGCTCGTCCTGCCATTCGCCGCTGAATCTGATTGGCGGGGAGAAAAGCAGCGAGCTGTTCAACGGTGGTGTCGTTGATGGCTGGACGGCACCTGCCCTGCGCGGAATGGCCACGGCGGAACATCCCTGGAATGAAGACCAGTTAGTCGCCTACCTGACGGGCGAGGTCGCCGAAGGACATGGCGCAGCGGCAGGCCCGATGTTACCGGTCAGCCTGAGCATCGCGCAGATGCCAGCAGAAGATGCCCATGCCATTGCGCAGTACATTCTCGACCTGAAAAAAACCTCTTCGGAGGCGCCATTGCCGCCCTGCATCTCTGAGCCCAAGCCCGATGCCGTGGCGCTTGCGGGCGCCTCGTTGTTCGAAGGTGCCTGTGCAAGCTGCCACGGCAGTGCCGCACCGATGCGTGTCATTGAATCAAGACCTGCTCTGGCCAGCACTTCGGCAGTGACGGCCGAATCGCCACGCAATTTGATCCAGACCATCCTGCAGGGCATTCCGATGTCCACCGCCGCTGCGAGCCACTACATGCCGGCCTTCGCCCATAGCCTGGACGATGCCGACGTGGCTGCAATTGCCCGGTATCTGCGCAACGAGAGCTGCGCGACCAGGCCCTGGAAGGACTTGGAGAACACTATCAAGAGCATTCGGGCACAGGAGCAGCAACCGTGATCACACTCGACATCAACGGCAAGACTCATGAACTGGACATCCCGGAAGACATGCCGCTGCTGTATGCCTTGCGCAACCAGGTGGGGCTCAATGGCGCTAAATACGGCTGCGGCTTGGGTCAATGCGGCGCATGCACGGTCTTGGTGAACGACAAACCGGTTTTTTCATGCCTGACACCGTGCGGTGCGCTGGCGGGAAAATCAGTGCGTACCGTGGAGAGTCTGGGCAGCGCCGACCAACCGGGACCGTTGCAAAAAGCGTTTATCGACGTCCAGGCGGCCCAGTGCGGTTATTGCATCGCGGGGATGATTGTACGGGCACAGGCTTTGTTAGAGACCAACCCTCAGCCGGACGACGAAACGATCCGTCGCCACATGGCGCCCAACTTGTGCCGCTGCGGCACCCATGTGCGGATCCTCGCCGCGATCAAGTCGGTCATCGAGCAGGGAACCAAGGTATGAAAACCTTAAAGCAAGACGTCAATCTGAGCCGCCGCGCCTTCGTGATAAACGGAGCATTGGTGATGGGGTTCGCGATGCTTCCCGGTATTCCGCGCGCCTTCGCTGACACCGAAGTGGACACCTTGGGCACGCAAATCCTGGCTCCTGACCTGCCGGGCAGCCTGCGGGCCACACCCTATCTGGACGCCTGGATCCGCATTGACGCGAAAGATGGCATCACGGTCTACACCGGCAAAGTGGAGCTGGGCACCGGCGTCAAAACTGCGCTGCTGCAGATCGCCGCCGAACGCCTGGAAGTGTCACCCGGGCTCATCCGTTTTCTCACCGCCGATACCGCGCTGACACCCAATGAAGGTTACACCGCGGGCAGCCATACGATGGTCGACAGCGGCACTGCGCTTTTCAATGCCGCGGCCCAGGTACGTCAGCTGTTGCTCGAGTCCGCGGCACGGCAATGGCAGCAGAAAGTCGACAGTCTGAGCACGCGGGACGCAGTCATCTACGATGCGCGAGGCCGCAGCATGACCTACGCACAAGCGGTTGTCGGGGTTCAACTGCATCGCTTTGCATCGGCCAACTCCCCCTTCAAGCCAGCCGACAGCTTCACCCTGATCGGCACGTCACTGCCTCGGCTGGACATTCCCGCCAAGGTCAGCGGCGGTGCGGCGTATGTGCAGGACATGCGCCTGCCGGATATGCTGCATGCCCGTGTGATACGTCCACCCCGGCGCGGCAGCCAGTTGCTGGACATCGACGAGGCCGCCGTCAAGCAACTCCCCGGCGTGGTGAAACTGGTCCGCAACGGCAGTTACCTCGCCGTGGTCGCCACGGATGAATGGCTGGCGGTCAAAGCCATGCGCGAGGGCTACGCCACTGCCCGCTGGACAGAAGGGAATCCGCTGCCCGACTCGACACACATCCATCAACTCCTTACCGAGTTGCCAGCGCGGCGCTACCCGGTGAGCGCCAAAGGAAACCTCGCGCAACCTGCACCGCGTGCCTACAAGGCACGGGTGACCAAACAGTACCTTATGCACGGTTCCATCGGACCGTCCTGCGCGGTGGCCTGGTTCAAAGACGGAACACTGACCGTCTGGACCCACACTCAAGGTGTCTATCCTTTGCGCGCGGGCATCGCCGAAATGGTCGGCTTGCCAGCGACTCAGGTGCGTTGCATCCACACCGAAGGCTCCGGTTGCTATGGCCACAACGGCGCGGATGACGCCGCCGCCGATGCTGCGCTGATCGCCATGGCCCTACCGGGCAAGCCGATTCGGGTGCAATGGATGCGCGAACAGGAAAATCTCTGGGAGCCCTACAGCTCGGCGATGCTTGCCGAAGTGGAAGCGGGACTGGACAGCAGCGGGCGCCTTCGGGACTGGAAATACGAGCTCTGGAGTACGCCGCACAACGAACGCATCGTCAATGCCGGGCGCCTGTTGCCGGCCTGGCTCCTGGCAAGCCCCTTCACCCCTGCCCCTTCGATCCCGATTGCCCAACCCGAGGGCGACGGCGACCGTAACGCGGTTCCGTTGTATGAGATACCCAACCTGAAGGTCGATCTGAACTTCGTTCTGACCATGCCATTCAGGACCTCGGCCATGCGTTCGCTCGGTGCCCATATCAACGTGTTCGCCATCGAGAGCACCGTCGATGAACTGGCGGCGCAGGCCAGCGTGGATCCGGTGCAGTTTCGCTTGAATCACTTGACCGATCCGCGAGCTCGCGCGGTGGTGGAGCGCGTGGCCAGTGAGTTCCGCTGGCCGCAAAAAGCAACCGGCCCCGGCAGCGGGATCGGCTTCGCCTTCGCCCGCTATAAAAACATCATGGGCTACTGTGCGATCGCCGTGCAGTTGCATGTGCAGCGCCAGACCGGGCAGATAACGATTGATCGCGTCGTCACCGCCGTCGATGTGGGGCAAATTGTCAGCCCCGATGGGCTGCTCAATCAGATCCAGGGCGGCATCGTGCAGTCCGCCAGCTGGACGCTCTATGAAAGCATCCTCTATGACGCCACTGGCATGCACAGCTTCGACTGGAGCGGATATCCGATCATGCGTTTCCCCGAGTTGCCGCAACGGGTCGAGGTCCACATGATTGATCAGCCGAACCAGCCTTTTCTTGGTGCTGCGGAAATCGTCCAGGGTCCCATGGCTGCGGCGTTGGGCAATGCAATCAGTGATGCCACCGGCAAGCGCTTGCTGGATCTGCCGCTGGCACGACGTGGCTGGCAGGATGCACTGGGATCATGATCTATCCAGCTTCAGAATAAAAAAAGGGCGGTCAAGGATCACTTGCACCGCCCTACCCCCATCAAGGGAAATGTTGCTCTTCAATAAAACACGCCGTTGGAAGAGAACGACATGTACACGCAACACTCGTTAAAGTGCTGCCTGTCAGTTGCGGCAGCCAGCCATAAACCGCACGGGCCCGCCGAGTTTTAAAGTTCCGGACATCACCGCTCTGAAGTGAGCAACCTGATTCATTAAAACAATGCCAATTGGTAATTTATAATCACGCGGTTCTCATCTTGCTGGCGGGTGTTCGGGATATTGTTTCGCACCATTGCATTTTTCCACATGACACCCAAACCTTTGAGGGGGCCCGATTGCACGACGTAGGCCAGCGTAATATCGCGCTCCCATTCACTGGAATTGCTGGAGGCAACGGTATCGATACCATCGCCTTTAACATACACAACACCCGCCGTCGCACCTGGCAAGCCCAGTGTTGCAAAGTCATAAGAGTAACGGGCTTGCCATGACCTCTCGCCTGCACGTACGAATTTCTGAACCTGCATCTCCGTGATGGTATAGGTGGTCGGGCCGTCACCCTGGTTTAAATACGGAAAGTCACTTTTACCATTACTTACTTCATAACCTGCGCCAAAGGTGTGACCCGCAACCGCATAGGTAAATAACCCACTGTACAAATTATTGTCGACTTCACCCTTCAAGGTATTACCGCCGTAGTAACCTGTCGTGAAATACGCAGGATCATGGCCGTTTGCACCATCACTTTTACTATTAAAGTAGCGAAGATCACTGGTCAGTACGCCAGGACCTATCGCCCAGTTGTGAATGAGCCCGAGAAAGTTCTGCGTGTAAAAATCTTCCAGATTGCCGTAATAGTACTGCAAGGTCAGATCTTTAGTCAGTTTGTAATCGCCACCCGCGTAGATGAACTTATTACTGAAACGACCGGTAACAGCATTATTAGCACCGGCGATGGACATGTTTTCGTTGTTACTGGAGTTGCGTCCCTTCACCTTATCAATTTGCCCACCCACCAAGGTCAGGTCTTTGATATCTGCCGAAGTCACTTGGGTCCCTTGCCAGGTTTGCGGCAACAAACGTCCGTCATTGCTGAAGATCACCGGCAGTTTCGGCACCAGCGTTCCAAGCTTCAGCTCGGTCTTGGATATTTTCATTTTACCGGTCAGGCCCAGGTTGGAGACATCGTCAACCGCATGATCGCCGTCACTCGGAAACACGATGCCACCGTAGTTCGTGCCCGTCGGATTGCCATGCTTGCCGGCGCTTGAATCCAGCTTGACGCCCAGCATGCCCAACGCATCCACTCCGAAACCTACCGGCCCCGGGGTGTAACCCGAGATGAATTCGAGCTGAAAGGCCTGGCCCCACTCCGCTTGATAACTCTGGTTGGCTGCTTTCTGAGCGGGTGTTGCTGAGTCTCGGTAATCGCTATTGATATAGAAGTTACGCAGTTTGAGCGCAGCTTTACTATCTTCGATGAAGCCCGCCGCATGGGCTTGCTGCGCCAATACACACAGGGCTGCTGCAACAGTCAAAGTACACTTCATTGGTTCGCACCCAAGTTGAGATTTATTGTTTTTTTACAAACTTTTCAGTGTTTTTCAGGCGTAGTTATTCACAAGTCCTGCACGTTCATGCAGCAACTATTTAATGTGAATATTAATAATCCGAATTAATCAGCGTTCAACTGCGCCTTCCATGTCGCCGGCGTCCCCAATTCAGAATCCACCAACTGATTTTCAAATCGATTGCGCTCACTGACAGCACTGGCGGAACGATCGGTGATGGAGAACCAGAAAATGCCGATAAATGCGACAGCCATTGAGAACAGGGCCGGGTATTCATACGGGAACCAGGCTTGCTGATGATGCAGGATCTTGACCCAAACCGTCGGACTGAGAATGCACAGGGTGATTGCCGATACCAGCCCCAGCGATCCGCCAATCACAGCGCCGCGTGTCGTCAGGCCCTTCCAGTAAATCGACAACAACAGCACTGGGAAATTGGAACTGGCGGCGATGGAGAACGTCAGGCTCACAATAAAGGCGATGTTCTGTTTTTCAAAAGCAATCGCCAGGAGAATCGACAACACCCCTAAAACGATGGTCGTCACACGAGAGACACGCATTTCTTCACGGTCAGTGGCGGTGCCACGGCGCAAGGCATGCGCATAGAGATCATGAGAAACCGCAGAAGAGCCGGCAAGGGTCAACCCCGCCACGACTGCCAATATCGTCGAGAACGATACTGCACACATGAACCCCAGGAAGACATTTCCGCCGACGTTGTGTGCGAGGTGTATCGCAACCATATTCACGCCGCCCACTATTGCGCCCGATGCATCGTGATAGGCAGGATTACTGGCAACCAGGGCGATGGTGCCGAAGCCGATAATGACGATCAGTGCGTACCCTATGCCGACAAGACCCGTGGCATAAAGAATACTTTGGCGCGCAGCCTTGACGTTACCGACGGTGAAGAACCGCATGAGAATGTGTGGAAGACCTGCCGTGCCGAAGACTAATGCCAGTCCCAGGGAAATGGCAGACACCGGGTCGGTAATCAGACCGCCTGGGCTCATGATTGCTACATGGGAGGGATGAACCTCGGTCGCTTGCGTGAACAGCTGGTTCAGGCTGAATCCGAATTCGGATAACACCATGAACGCCATGAAGACACAGCCGGTCAGCAGCAAGACTGCCTTGATGATCTGAATCCAGGTGGTCGCCAGCATCCCGCCAAAGAACACATAGATAACCATCAGCGTACCCACGAGAAGTACTGCCGCGGTGTAATCGAAGCCGAACAGTAACTCCACCAGTTTTCCGGCGCCTACCAGCTGAGAAACCAGGTAAAGCAGAACGATAACGATCGAACTGGACGCCGAAAAAGCACGTATGGGTCGTTGTTTCAGCCGATAGGACAGTACGTCCGCCAGGGTGTAACGCCCCAGGTTTCGCAATGGCTCTGCAATCAGGAACAGAATGATCGGCCAGCTGGCAAGGAACCCGATCGAGTAGATCAGCCCATCAAAACCACTGGTAAAAACCAACGCGGAGATGCCCAGCAAAGACGCCGCAGACATGTAGTCTCCAGCGATTGCCCAACCATTTTGGAAACCGGTAATTTTTCCACCTGCTGCATAGTGATCGGCAACGCTATTGTTTTTACGTGCAGCCCATCGCGTGACAAACAGAGTGAAAATGACAAACGCTAAAAACATGCCGATGGCAATCGGATTATGTTTTTGTGCGGCGGCAGGGACATCGGCCGCATAGACCGCTACCGAAGCAAGGACGGCGGAGATTGCAATGAGTAGACGCTTCATTTGTTGAAGCTCCTGATGATTGTTTTTATTTCAGGGTCGTAGCAGGTGTTAGTGCGCCATACATAGACAGCAACAAGAACAATCGTGAAGGCGAGCATTCCAAAGCCAATCGGCACACCCCAGGTCATCGGTTGCCCTTCGACGATAGGTGTACCCAAACGGGCAGGTATAAAGGCCAGAGAAAGAATGAAGCCGAAATAGACCGCCAGCATAAGCGCCGTCATGCTCCACGAAAATATTCGTCGCTGCTTTACCAGCGCACGAAACTGCGGATTTTCGAGAATCGGGTTTTGAAGTGTGTCATCAACCTGATTAGCGGACATGGCCGGGCCACCGTCTCGCGGATATGCATGTTCCATGGTTGTCTCCTGCAAAGGGCGTGTGGCTGAATTAAAACTTCACCGGCACTGCGGTCTCACGCATCACGGCTTCTGGAGTCCGGTATAACTCAGCCATTTCGCGCTCTTCTTCACTCTTCAGTTGCGCCTGCATGTAGGCACCAAGATGCCTGGCATGTTGAACAATCGATGCCCCGAAACGACAGCGTTGCTCGCTGTAGTCCGCCAATGCCTCTTCCACGGATGCATGTCGCTCAAGTGCTTCGACGATTGCCAAGGCATCACCGGCCGCCTTGGTAACACCCATCCCGCAATGGGGACGCGCCACAAATGCCGCGTCGCCCAGTAAAGCGACACGTCCGAAATTCATTTTCGGTACTTCCAGATCGTAAATCGGTTGGAATAACGGCTGAGCCGCTTTCTTTACGACTTCCGCAAACTGCGGGGCAAGTAAGGTTTCTGCGGATTCGTACATAGTGTCGAGCACGTCACGGCGTATCAGCGCCGGAGGGATACCGCCTTCAAATTGCTTGCCGCTTTCATCCCTCAGCAAATCGCGCAAATCGTCATCGTCGCTGGTGCGGTACCACACAAAGTTATAACGACGCTCCCCGACACGGGTGCTGTTGGAATGCCCCGCAACGGGATACCCCAGGATCTGTTCGTGCGGAGGCAAGCAAAACGCGAATTTATCGAACAGGGCTGCGTGGGCAGAGTCAGACAGGACACTTTCATCCACTAACCCACGCCAGGCGATATAGCCGGCATATTGCAGGTGCACGTCAGGTAAAAAATGCTGGCGAATCGTCGAACGAAATCCATCCGCCGCGATAACGACGTCTGCCTGGTGAGTCGTACCATCAGCCAATGTGACGCTGGCATGAGTTTCAGTGCTTTCAACGGAGACGACGCTACCACCGCAGCGATACAGCGAGTCCGGAAATGCGGCGCGAAGCACCTGATACATCTTCCCCCAGGCGGTCAACGTCTGTGGGAGCACGTTCTCAAGTACGACATCACCGTCCTGGGCCAGCGTGACCCGTGAACGCACATCGATACCTACGGATGCATCGAGGGGAATTCCCGCTGCGGCCATCGCTTCAAACAATTCAGGGTGTGTAACGATGCCTGCGCCACGCCCGGCAAGCTCATCCGGAACGCGTTCGAAGACCTCGACATCCCAACCTTTGCGCAACAGCATATTGGCTGCAAACAGACCACCCAGCGAGCCGCCCACGACAATGGCGCGGGGTTTGTTCAATGAATCGATCATGAGCGTACTCCCGCAGTCGCTGCCGCATGGGCGGTGTAAGAACCGACTGCTTCAATTTCGGAGGCCGGGAAGTTGAGCTCGATGGTGACGCCAGACGGGTCTTCGATGAACACCTGATGCAGGCCGAGGCTCGGAACGGTGCGATCACGCCAGGCAATGCCCTCGGTCTTGAAGACGTTCCAGAACTCAACCAGGCCGGTTACCAGAAACGCAATGTGGTCGACGGTCCCAGTGCCGGTCAGCGGGATGTTCTTGTCACCAAGGTACTTCTTCAGACCTTCGGGGTTGGAGGGATCAATCCCGATGATGTGGACGGTGCCAAAGTCTTCCTCATCCCCTCCCATGTACAACCAGACGCCAGGAAAATCGAACGGCGGCCGGTAGCCAGGCTTGAAACCGAGCACCCTTTCATAGAATCGACTGGACCTCTCCAGGTCGAACGACCGGATCGAGTAATGAGCGAGCTTCAGGACGTGCATGGTGCCTCCAACTGTTTTTGTATTTATTTATCACTTGATAAACAATACGACCTGACGAAATTGAAGGCAATAGCTGGAGGATCAAATTTTCGCAGGACTGACCGGAACGACGTCGCGGCGTCGCTGAAAGAGAACACGCTTCAGGCGTTGGGAAAGGGCTTTTGCAGGGCAAACAGACGCGATAACGACCCTCGCCACCCGCTCAGCTGAAGGCTGAAACAGGTGATGAGCGGTCGACAAAAAAGAGGGTCGAAGCAGGAGATCAGGGGGCAGGAAAAGGGGAACAATTCACTCGGACCGAAGCCGATCAATTCTCGCCGAGGTCGTTATCGAGTTGCTGCAGAACGTGGGGACTGCCGTTAAGGAACGCATCGACCATCTGCTCGATCTGCGCATCAATGTCCTCAGTCACTGGAAGATCGTAAATCCATTTGCGCACGCCGATATAGAAAATGCTGGCATGCAAACTCCAGATCAGCTCAAGCTCTTTTTCATTGATCGTTTCACCTGAGGACGGCGCCAATCCATGAGCATGGCGAATTTCTGCAATGACAGGAATGAAGACGCGCTCACGCAATTTAGCCAGATACCGATCGTTGATGCCTTCACGTGTCAGCCCGGCGAATACGAAGATACGAATCCATTCTCGCCGCAGAATCACGCTTGCGTATGAAGTATAGAAACGAACCAGGCGAGGCTGCAGGGGTTCCGAACGATCCTTGATGATCGCCTCCCACTCGGTATCCCACTGATAGACCTCCTCGTAGACACGGTCTATCAAGGCCTCTTTGCTAGGAAAATATCGATAGAGCAAGGGTTGGGTAACGTCAAGTTGTCGCGCCAGCTCACGGGTACTCCCCGAGAATCCGCACGTTGCAAAATGCTCGATGGCTTTCTGCACAATCTGCTTTTCCCTGACCTCTGGCGAAAGGCGTCGAGTCGTCGACTTGACGAGGCCTTCGGAGTCGGCTGATTTTCCAGGCTCTTTCTCGTCCACATTTTTTGAGTCTTGCATAACGCCTCACTAGAGCTTCATCGAGGCATCATACAAAACAAAAGAATGCGCTGGCTATGAACCCGATTTATCAGGCGCAATCAGCTCTGCGACAAGCCTTCAGGCCCCAGCAATTCGCTGATGAAATCGATAAACGCATTGACGCGCCGGGAGCCACGATGATTGGGGAGATACAGCGCAGAGATGGCCGAACTCGCATCGTTAGGATTGACAACAAATGACTCGAACAACGACGTCAATTGACCACCCCCAATATCATCATCGACGAGCCAGTCAGGTAACAAAGCCACCCCGCCGCCCGCCAGCGCGACCTCCCGCAAAACCTCCGCATTGTTGCTCTTAAAGCGCCCCTCCACGGGTACCCGAGTCTCTTCACCGTCGTTCAGGAAAGTCCAGACCTGTTGCTTTGGGCCGTAACTGAAGCGCATGCATTCATGCCGCAAGAGGTCCATGGGATGTTCAGGGAAGCCATGGGTCTTCAGGTACTCAGCATTGGCAACCACCCGACGTCTGAAATGGCCGACGGGACGACTGACGACACCATCCATCGCTGCTGCCGAGCCCAATCGGATCGACAGATCGACGCGCTCGCCCAGCAATTCGACAATGTCGTCAGACAGCGTCATGTCCAGCACGAGTTGCGGGTAACGCTTCAAAAACGAGGCGATATGAGGCGCAATCAGACGACGTCCAAACGCCACCGGGACGGAAATACGAAGATGCCCTGCGGGCACTTCCCCACGGTCAGTCACTGAAGCATCCGCTTCGGCTACTGCGCTCAATACCTCCCGCGCTTTCAAGTAGTAGGCGGCCCCGGCATCTGACAACGATATCTGACGCGTGGAGCGGTTAAGCAAAACCGCCCCCAGTTCCGCCTCCAGCCCATCGATCATCCGGGTCACGGAAGACGTCGCCAGGCCCAACTGCCGAGCGGCAGAAGAAAAGCCCTTCGAGTCCACAGCCTGGACGAACATCTTCAACGCGAGCAACTTGTCCATGACACTCCTTGACTGCTGCGGAGTCTCATTGAGCCTGCCCGGCTCGACGAGAAACCATCGAAAAGGCGACCAGAGCGATCAGTGACAAAGCGCTACCCACCGCTGCAACAGCCAACCAGCTGGCGTGTTCATAAAGCGAACTGGCCACCGAGGAACCGATTGCGCCGCCAATGAAGATACTGATCATGTACAACGCATTCAGACGACCTCTGTTCGCCGTGCCCAGGGCGTAGACGGCACGTTGGCCCAGCACCATGTTCATCTGCACCGCAAAATCCAGCGCGATACCGGTAACCGCCAAACCAATCACACCGTAAAGGGGATTGATGAAGGCCGGTAGGAAGCTCACAACGCCCAACACCATGGCCAACTGTGAGGCACGTCGAGTGTGTCCGGCATCAGCGAGTCGACCGCTTATAGGCGCGGCGACTGCACCGATGGCGCCAACCAGGGAGAACATCGCGATCTGACTTTGCGTGAGGCCAAACTCACGGCTCAATACCAGCGGCACCGCAGTCCAGAACAAACTGAACGCCGCAAACATCAGCCCCTGATAAAGCGCACGCTGACGCAATACCGGCTCGCGGCAAAACAGTTGCCCAAGGGACATCAGCAGTTGACCGTACGACGCCCGATGGGCCGGCTGCCACTTGGGCATGGTCATGGCGATCACGATGGAGATGATGAGCATCAAGGCAGCCGCCCCGATAAACACGGCTCGCCAGCCGAAATGATCAGCCACCAGGCTCGACAGCGGCCGCGCAAGCAGAATCCCTAGCAGCAAGCCCCCCATGATCCCGCCAACCACCCGGCCGCGAGATTCTTCCGGAGCCAGATGCGCAGCCAACGGGATAAGCATTTGCACGGAGACCGAGCTGAAACCGATGAGTGCCGAGACGACAAGAAACACGCTCGGCTGCTTGGCCAGACCGGCGGCGACCAGGCTGAAGATCGTAATCACGATCGTCGCGATCATCAGTCGGCGGTTTTCTACCAGGTCCGCCAAGGGCACCAGGAAAAACAATCCGAGTGCATAGCCAATCTGAGTCAGCGAAACAATAAAGCTCGCGCTGCCATTCGACATGCCGATATCCGGGGCGATCAAGCTGATGATCGGTTGTGCGTAATAGATGTTGGCCACGATGGCTCCGCAACAAAACGCGAACAGAAGCACCAGCCCTCTGGTCATTGAAGTTTTTTGTATCGTCGTTGCTGTACTACTTGTAGAAGCGCCCATTCCATAAACTCCTGAGATTCGACAGCGGTGACTCTCCAAGGAAAGATCACTCGCATTGATGTTTGTCAGGTCAACAAAATAGGCGGCACTCCCCCTCCAGAGAATATGGGCAGGACGCAACGTCATGTTGCGTCAAGCGCAAAAGACCCCGGGCCTGGTCAACGTTTCCTCTTGGGTCAATGACACGACAGGTTCTTCCACCGCCGTTTACCGGCCATCGACAAGCCGTTCGGGATGAGCGTAGACTACTATTGATCGATCGATCATTAATAATTTTTTGACGACGGGAGACCTTTCAGTCTCTCCAGACCCAACGGCTTCAACCCAAAAACACCCCCGCCTTTTACGCGACGTTTAGCCAGCCTTGGCCGAAATAAAAAGGGCTGGAAAACAATAAAATCTCTTGAGTGAGGTGAAACTCATCGTGATGCTAAGTCTTCGCAGCAAAATCATTCTTCTGACGATCATCCCTGGCCTTTTGCTGGCTGCAGTGATCAGCGGTATCACCTTTTGGGTTTTGCAAAAGCTGGCATCCGAGGAAGTCGAGCAGACGCGCGACCTCTTGATCAATGAGCGAAAAACTTCGCTCAAGCACTATATGGAAATTGCCCAGGCATCGATTCAGCCGATCTACGACGCTTCCGGATATGGGGATTCCAACGCTCGGGATCAGGCCGTCAAGATTCTGCGTACGCTGAGTTTTGATAAACAAAACTACTTTTACGGCTACGACTCTTCGTCTGTTCGCGTGTTCTCCGCCAATCTGAACACCGATATCGGCAAGAGCTTTGTCGATAGCAAAGATGCCGACGGCGTATACGTCATTCGGGGGCTGGTTGAAGCGGCCAGGACGGGCACTCATTTTTTCCGCTATCAATGGCAAACACCCAGCAGCCCGAAACCTACACCCAAGCTCGGCTACACCGTTTACTTGGATAAATGGGACCTGATCGTGGGTACCCAGGTGAACCTGGACGATCTTGAGGTTCAGGTGCAGGCCATCGCCAGCGAGCGCTATAAGCGAATCGGCCAGCACACCACGTACATCCTTTTCCTCGCCGTTTGCGTGCTGCTATTCGTGGCGCTGATTGGCATTTGGCTAGGCAACAGCATTGTGAGACCTGTGCTGGCCATCAAGAAGAAACTGGACGACATCGCCGCTGGAGATGGCGACCTCACACACCGCTTGCCCGTTTCGAGCAACGATGAGCTGGGCGATTTGGCTCACTCGTTCAACTTGTTTGTGGAAAAAATTCATAGCCTTGTACGTCAGATCGCTGAGATGACCGGGCAATTGACTGCACTGGTCGAAGAGATGTCGGCCCAGGCACAACGGTCAGAGCAGGCCATGGATCGTCAGCGCCAGGAGACCGATCATGTGGCGACAGCCATACATGAAATGTCCACGGCTGCGCATCAGGTTTCCGTCAGTGCCCAAAGTGCTTCGCTCGCAGCACGGGAAACCAGCGATGTGGGTGGGCAGGCAAGGGATGTCGTCAACAGGAGCATCGAAAGCATTCATTCGTTGATTGAGGAAATCGGCCAAAGCAGCGCGTCCCTGGACAGCCTGAACAAGGATGTACAGTCGATAGCCGGTGTCGTTGACGTCATTCGTTCTATCGCGGAGCAAACCAATCTATTGGCTTTGAACGCCGCCATTGAAGCAGCACGGGCCGGCGATGCGGGTCGTGGTTTTGCGGTGGTCGCTGACGAAGTCAGGGCCCTGGCCAGCCGTACGCAGAAAAGCACTCAGGAAATCCATGGGATGATCAGCCTGCTGCAAAAAGGTACTCAAGGCGCCATGATCACAATGGGCCGCTCCAGCGACACAGGCCGGACAACGGGGGAGCTGGCAAACCGGGCGGGAATGTCGCTGGACGCCATCAGCCAACTGATCG
The DNA here is from genome assembly GCF_000293885.2 of Pseudomonas fluorescens NCIMB 11764. Taxonomy (NCBI): domain Bacteria; kingdom Pseudomonadati; phylum Pseudomonadota; class Gammaproteobacteria; order Pseudomonadales; family Pseudomonadaceae; genus Pseudomonas; species Pseudomonas fluorescens. The sequence continues at coordinate 4,065,679 of NZ_CP010945.1, read as the reverse complement.
ACACCATCAATGACATGAACGCTCAGATCGCCAGCGCGTCCGAAGAGCAAAACGCCGTGGCCGAAGAAGTAAACCGCAGTATGAGTCACATCTCACAGGCGGCTGACGTAGTCGCCGGTGACGCCAAGAATGGCGCACAAACCTCCAGAAGTCTCACGGATCTGGGGAGTCGACTGGGTCGTCTGGTTGGCCAGTTTCGTATTTAGATTCTGGCCTGCCATACACGCAATCGGGTCGATCAGGCGAGCGCAACAGGACAACTGCACGCTCGCCTGTCACGCTCAGTGGGGCGCGCGAGGGATGGTCTTGAGCAGGTCTTCGGGGCTGATGTGACCGACGATCGGTTCCATGACGCTGCCCGGTTGCGGCAGATCGAGGATGTGTCCCTTGATCTTGCCGATGACGTGCATCTCGCAAGGCTTGCAGTCGAACTTCAGCGTCAGCACCTCGTCACCGTGCACCAGTTGCATTGGCGCGACCTTGGTGCGCACACCGGTGACGCCTTTGGCTTGCTTGGGGCAAAGGTTGAAGGAGAAACGCAGGCAGTGCTTGGTGATCATCACCGGCACTTCGCCGGTTTCCTCGTGGGCCTCGAAGGCCGCGTCGATCAGCTTCACGCCATGTCGGTGATAGAAGTCGCGGGCCTTCTGGTTGTAGACGTTGGCCAGGAACGACAGGTGCGATTCCGGGTACACCGGCGGCGGGTTGGTTTCGGCCTTGCGGCCTCCCCGTGGGTGGGCCAGCAGGCGGGCCGCGGTCAATGCTTCGATCACTTCGCGGCGCAAGGCCTTGAGCTGCGAATTGGGGACAAAAAACGCCTGGGGCGCATCCAGTTCAATGGCGGTGGCGTGGTAGTCGGTGGTGCCCAGTTGACCGAGCAAGTCACGCAGTTGCTCCAGGGCCTGCTCCGGCTTGTTGGCCAGACCGAACGGGCCGTCCAGGGAAACGCTGGCGCTGACGCCCTCCTCGCTGGTGGCGGTGAGTTGCAGGCGCTGTTCGTCCAGCCGTGCGACCCAGGTCAGGCCGATACGACGTTCGGCAGACGTCTTCTGCAAGGCTTGCTGCCAGTTATGGTCCAGGTTGCGGCTCAGTGGATGGTTGGGCCGCAGCTTGTACATGCCTTCCGGCATCTCGTTGGGCTCGACGCGGTAGCGATAGCGCTTCTGGCCCTCTTCGTCGAACTCTCCCCTGGGCTCCGCGATATTGGCGCGGAATCCCACCACCTCGCGCTTGATCTGCACATTGAGGCCATCGCCGTTGGACAACGGTTCGAAGGTCACCACCTGCAAGTCGCGCTTGCCAACCTTCTCCACCACGCCCACCGGCAAGCCGGTGAAGGTCGGTGAATCGAAGGCGCCGATGTCGACCTTGCGCTCGCTGACGAAGTAGTCGGTGCTGCCACGGTGGAAGGTCTTGTCCGGGTCGGGCACGAAGAAGTGCGCCGTGCGGCCACTTGAAGCGCGGGCCAGGTCCGGACGGTCTTCGAGAACATCGTCCAGGCGCTGGCGGTAGTAGGCCGTGATGTTCTTCACATACCCCATGTCCTTGTAGCGCCCTTCGATCTTGAACGAGCGAACGCCGGCTTCCACCAACGCGCGGATGTTGGCGCTCTGGTTGTTGTCCTTCATCGACAGCAGGTGTTTTTCATAGGCAACGACGCGGCCCTGGTCGTCCTTGAGGGTGTACGGCAAACGGCAGGCCTGGGAGCAGTCGCCACGGTTGGCACTACGGCCGTTCTGTGCGTGGGAAATATTGCACTGGCCGGAGAACGCCACGCACAGCGCGCCATGAATGAAGAACTCGATCGCCGCGTCGGTCTCGTCGGCGATGGCGCGAATCTCTTGCAGGTTAAGCTCGCGGGCGAGTACCAGTTGGGAGAAGCCCGCCTGGTCAAGGAACTTGGCTCGCGCCAGGGTGCGGATGTCGGTCTGGGTGCTGGCGTGCAGCTCGATCGGCGGGATATCCAGCTCCATCACGCCCAGGTCCTGGACGATCAACGCATCGACACCGGCATCGTACAGTTCGTGGATCAGCTTGCGGGCCGGCTCCAGTTCATTGTCATGCAGGATCGTGTTGAGGGTGGTGAACACCCGGGCGTGGTAGCGACGGGCGAATTCCACCAGCCCGGCGATTTCACTCACCTCATTGCAGGCGTTGTGGCGGGCGCCGAAGCTTGGGCCACCGATATACACGGCGTCGGCACCATGCAGGATGGCTTCGCGGGCGATGCTCACGTCACGGGCGGGACTGAGCAGCTCCAGGTGATGTTTAGGTAGAGACATGTTTTTTTATCTGGTTTGTCACGGTCGAGGCACGCATTGTAGCGGCGAAACACTCGACCGGCACCCGTGACCTACCGAGTGATGACCGCTGGCAATAGAGCCCATACGCCATCAATCATCCAGCGTTCTTATCCCTCAACCGAAATTCAACTACTGGGGCGTCAAGGTGTAGTGATAGTGCACCTTTCCGGAAACTGGATACACCAGCCAATAATCGTCATTGTCCTTCATCAGTCGATAGCACTCTTTGCGGATTTTGGGGGATGTAAAACAAATCACGCCGTCCTTGGTTGTCCAGCGTTCTGTTTCTGGAGGATATCCCTCAAGCGCAAAAATTTCGGTGCCATCTGCATTGAAGCTCAATGAATAGGGCAATCCGGCCTTGCCGATATTGTTCAGTTTGTGGCCGATCAGCGTGCTGTGGATCTGAGCATCGTCAAGTGCCACGGCTGTCGGGGTGACGGGCTTGATGACGGGTTCGGGCTTGGAGGCGCAACCGCCCAAGGCAATGGCGATGACCAAGCAGTACAGCGTCTTTCGGTTCATGTTGCACCTCAGGATGACTCGGGCATGGAGGCGGTAGATGAAGCTTAGGCAATGACGACGGGAATGTTTATTTTCAGAACAAAAAACCTCCGCGTTTGGCAGAAACGGGAAGAAGCCCGAAAAAGAAAGGGAACTGGCACTAAGCCACTAATGTCGGAGCCGCATCACCTGGAGAAATGGCTGATGCGCTCTCGGCATTTTGAAATCACTTACTGTTTGAATGGCTCGCGCCGAATGTTCGTCCAGCCGGACGTACACATGACCGATGAAGATGCGTGGTACTACGCGTGTCTGCACGCGGGCGTGGGCCTTTTGTATGGGGAAGACGTGGCTCAGCAAAATGGTGCGCAACTGCGCGGACACGCTGAAAAGTCCGGTTTGACGCACGTCAAATGGGAAGAGTTGCCGTAATTACGCCTAGCGATATGCGAATTCCAGACCAGAAAGAAAAAAATCACAACTGCCCGCTACGCTCGAATCACCACGTTTTCCCCCACCCCATAAAGGTAAATACCATGCCTTTCTATCTGGGGTCCGCGCCTGGGCGCAGAATTATCGGACCTTGACCGGACGGGTTTGATGGTGGCGATGATCGGTGCCGCGATCTTGCTGCTTGTGGGCCTTGGTTTGTCCTTTCACCTGAAACTCTGGCAAGCGCTCACGGAAATCATCTATGACAAAGTCCACTTGAAGTTGCCGCCTCCCCTGCTGTGCCTGCTGACCTGCTTCGCTGTATTGGGCGGCATCTATGGGTGGCTGAATAACCACTATCCGGCCGACAGTATTATTTTCAAGGATAAGCCCTGGACGCTTGGGGAGATCAAACAGCGACTGGAGACAGTGTCAGGGGTGGATATTCAACTGAAAGGAGACGTGGCGAGTTTTACCATTGATAGAAGGATAAGCGGGGCCTGCGCGGCTGATGTGCTGAAAGCGATTTGTGACCATTACCGGGATCAACTGATTTGTCGCAATGAGCCCGCGCGAACCATTATCGAACGTAAACCCTGAAAGTTGCTGCATACAAAACAACTGTGGGAGCTAGCCTGCTAGCGATGGCGGACTGTCAATCAACAATGATGTTGAATGTTCAGCCGTCATCGCTGGCAGGCTAGCTCCCACAGGGATTGCTGTTAAGCCGACAACCGGGTCAACAGCACTTCGGCCCGGCCTTGCTGCCGTAACGAGCTTCCTGGCGCTCCCGGAAGAACACCTCGTAACTCATCACCGGCTTGTCCGGGTGTTTGCTCTGCATGTGCTCGACGTAGTTGTCGTAGTCGGGCATGCCGACCATCAGGCGCGCGGCCTGACCGAGGTATTTACCGAGGCGACTCAGGTCATTGAACATGTTCGCAATCCTCGATCAAGCGTCCGGTATGGCCTGGAATGGCGCTTCTTTATCCGTGCGTTCCTTGGTACCCCAGGCGGCGATACCGACCTTGAGGGCAAAGAACAGGATGCTGAAGACTACGAACAGGAACAGCGCGGTCAGCGTTGCGTTGGTGTACGCGTTGTAGATCACGTGCTGCATCTGCTCGATGCTTTTGGCCGGGGCAAGCACCTGACCGTTGGCCAGTGCATCGCTGTATTTCCTGGCCAGCGCGAGGAAACCGATGGCCGGATTGGCATCGAACAGCTTGATGAAGCCTGCGGTAACGGTGCAGATCAGCAGCCACACCGCCGGCAGCATGGTGACCCAGACGTAGCGTTGGCGTTTCATTTTGATCAGTACGACGGTCGCCAACATCAGCGCGATACCAGCCAGCATCTGGTTGGAGATACCGAACAGCGGCCACAAGGTGTTGATGCCGCCCAGCGGATCGATCACGCCCTGGTACAACAGGTAACCCCACATCGCCACACAACCGGCGGTGGCGATCAGGTTGGCGGTCCAGGAATCAGTGCGCTTCAGCGCCGGCACGAAGGAGCCGAGCAAGTCCTGCAGCATGAAGCGTCCGGCACGGGTGCCGGCGTCCACCGCGGTCAGGATGAACAGCGCTTCGAACAGGATCGCGAAGTGGTACCAGAACGCCATGGTGTTTTCACCCGGCAGAATGTTGTGCAGGATCTGCGCGATACCGACTGCCAGGGTCGGTGCACCGCCGGCGCGGGCCAGGATGGTGGTTTCACCGATGTCCTTGGCCACCGCTTGCAGGGCTTCCGGGGTAATCAGGAAACCCCAGCTGCTGACGGTCTGCGCAACCGACACAGCGTCGGCGCCGACAATGGCCGCCGGGCTGTTCATGGCGAAGTACACGCCCGGCTCGATTACCGAAGCGGCGACCATCGCCATGATGGCCACGAAGGACTCCATCAGCATGCCGCCGTAACCGATGTAGCGAGCATGACCCTCACTCGCCAGCAACTTCGGCGTGGTGCCGGAAGCAATCAGCGCATGGAAACCCGACACCGCGCCACAGGCGATGGTGATGAACAGGAACGGGAACAGACCGCCCTTCCATACCGGCCCGGTGCCGTCGATGAATTGGGTCAATGCCGGCATTTTCAGGTCAGGCATGGTGATCAGGATGCCGATCGCCAACGCAATGATGGTGCCGATTTTCAGGAACGTGGAGAGGTAGTCACGCGGTGCCAGGATCAGCCACACCGGCAGTACCGCAGCAACGAAACCGTAGCCGATCAACATCCAGGTGATCTGGATGCCCGTGAAAGTGAAGGCCTTGGCCCAGACCGGATCGGCAGCAATCTGCCCACCGAGCCAGATCGAGCCGAGCAGCAGCAATACGCCGATGACGGAGATTTCACCGATACGACCCGGACGGATGTAGCGCATGTAAATGCCCATGAACATCGCGATCGGGATGGTCGCCATCACCGTGAAAATGCCCCACGGGCTTTCGGCCAGGGCTTTGACCACGATCAGCGCCAGCACCGCGAGGATGATGATCATGATCAGGAAGCAGCCAAACAGCGCGATGGTGCCGGGGATGCGGCCCATTTCCTCACGGACCATATCGCCCAGAGAGCGACCGTTGCGGCGGGTGGACATGAACAGGACCATGAAGTCCTGAACCGCACCGGCCAGCACCACGCCGGCAATCAGCCACAGCGTGCCGGGCAAGTAGCCCATCTGCGCCGCCAGAACCGGACCGACCAGCGGACCTGCGCCGGCGATGGCCGCGAAGTGGTGACCGAACAGTACGTGTTTGTTGGTCGGTACATAGTCCAGACCATCATTATTGAGGACAGCGGGGGTGGCTCGATTGGGGTCGAGTTGCATCACCTTGTTGGCGATGAACAGGCTGTAGTAGCGATAAGCAACGAGGTAGATGGCGACGGCTGCGACTACGATCCAGAGGGCGTTGATCGCTTCGCCGCGGCGCAGGGCCACGACACTCAGCGCAAACGCTCCCAGAACAGCCACGGCAAACCAGGCGAGGTGTTTAGCCAGACGGGGCATAGCGTGTCTCCTGCCGACAGCCAGTGACTGCGGCGGTAATTTTTATAATTGTGTCCGCTGTGCGGAGCTGGCCCAATATCCGCGCATGCCGTCCACAAATAAATCCGCGTTACTACGTACGTGGTCTCTACGTAGTTCTACGTAGAGACCACTGATCTCGCAGCTGAAATGCAATACCCCTGTGGGAGCCAGCAGGCTGGCTCCCACAGGGGTTTGTGTTTTCAACTCGCTGACTTCCCAACCACAGGTCATTCCGTCCAGCAGCGCTACTGGACGCGCATCTCTTTGGCATATGATGCCCGCCTTCGCCTAATGCCGTCCCTGTAGGAGCGAGCTTGCTCGCGATGGACTCAAGAACAACGCGTAAATCCAGCCAACACGCGTTTTCATTGACGACCTTCGCGAGCAAGCTCGCTCCTACAAAGTCCTCAGGAGCCCAGATGCAGCTCAAACACAAAATCGTCGCGCTCGGGATTCTGCCGCTGGTGCTGGCGATCGCAGTCATCTGTGCGCTGGTGATTTCCCTGAACCGTCAACTGGGCGATCAACAGGCGCAGCTGATCGAAGACAGCATTCTGGCCAGCAAGCGCGCCGAACTGAAAAACTACGTGGAAATGGCCCAGAGCCTGATCGCGCCGCTGTACGACGACGGCCACGGTGACGCGCGCGCCCAGCAGCAAGTGCTGGAAGAACTGCGCAAGCTCAGCTTCGGCATCAATGGCTACTTCTTCGTGTACGACCGCGAGGGTCGCAGCCTGATGCACGCGCGGCAATCGGATCTGGTGGGTCAGTATCTGTGGGACATGAAAGACCCGCACGGCCTGCCGGTGATCCAGGCCTTGCTCAAGAGCGCGCAATCCGGTGAAGGTTTTCAGCGCTACGCCTGGAACAAACCCTCCTCTGGCGAGGTGACCGACAAACTTGCCTACGTGGTGATGCTGGATCGCTGGGGCTGGATGCTCGGCACCGGCATCTACCTTGAAGACGTTGAACGCGCCACTCAGCAGGCCCGCGAAGAAGTGGCGATGGGCATTCGCAAAACCATGCTGGCGATTGCCGCCGTCGCCCTCGTGGCTGTGCTGTTCGTGTTTGCCAGCGGCATGACCCTGAATGTCAGCGAACACCGTCTGGCCGACAAAAAACTGCAACGCCTGACCCAGCGCATCGTCAGTTTGCAAGAAGAAGAACGCTCGCGGGTTTCCCGAGAGTTGCACGACGGCATCAGTCAGGTCCTGGTCTCCATCAAGTTCCAGTTCGAACTGGCCAGCCATGTCCTGGAGAATGGACAGGACAAAGGCTTGAGTATTTTGAGAGAGGCCACGGAGCGGCTGGGAGACGCGATTGGCGAGGTTCGCAGCCTCTCCCACGACCTGCGCTCCTCCTTGCTCGACACCCTGGGCCTGTCCGCGGCCATCGGTCAACTTGCCGAGGAGTTCGAGCAGCGCAGCGGGCTGACGGTGACCTACAACGATAACGAATTCGACTGCCACCTGGTCGATGGCGCGGCGGTCTCGCTGTTCCGCATCGTCCAGGAAGGCCTGACCAATATTGAACGCCATGCACAGGCGAAAAACGTTTCCATCAACCTGCACGGGTCTGAAGAATCCATACGGCTGACGGTGGTCGATGACGGTGTCGGCTTCAACGTCGCCCAGGTCGAACGGCGTCATGCCGGGATTGGCCTGCGCAATATCCGTGAGCGTGTCGAGCATTTTGGCGGTCGATTCGACCTGATCTCGATGCCGGGAAGAAGTGAGCTGGACGTGCTGCTGCCGATGAAAATGCCCGGCGCAAAACGCTGACCTGACAATAAGAGTGAATACTCGTGATGAACCTGCCCTCCCCGATCCGCGTCGCCCTGGTCGACGATCACTCTTTGGTCCGCGACGGGATCAAGGCGCTGCTGTCTGTCATGGCCCCGCTGGAAGTGGTCGGCGAAGCCGAGAATGGCGCGGACGCCATCGAGATGGTCGGGCGCTGTCAGCCGGATCTGTTGCTGGTCGATATCAGCCTCAAAGACATGAACGGCCTGGAGCTGACCCGGTTGCTGCGCAGCCAGTACCCGTCGCTCAAAGTGCTGGTGCTGAGCATGTACGACAATTACGAATACGTGAGTGAGTCCGTTCGCTCAGGTGCCAGCGGCTATGTGCTGAAGAATGCGCCGTCACGGGAAATCATTGCGGCTATCGAAGCCATTGCCAGCGGCGGGACGTTCTACAGCGCTGAAATCGCCCAGCGGCTCATCGCCGATAAAAGTACCGACAACGAGCTGACGCCCCGTGAAAGTCAGGTGCTGTACAAAATGGCGCAAGGGATGAACAACAAGGAAATGGCCCGCGACCTGGACATCAGCGTGCGCACCGTAGAAACCCATCGCCTGAGCATCCGCCGCAAACTCAACATCGACAAACCGGCGGCGCTGGTGAAATACGCGATCGATCACGGGATCATTTCGCCGTAAACCACGCAAACACCACCGACACACCTACTTGCCGGAGACCGCTGTGCCGCCCTTGACCGCCCGTGAGATTTACCAGCTGTTGCGTGATGCCGCTCTGGAGGTTCGCCCGCTGCGACTATCGGGCGAACCGGCCGAGCCCGGCGTGGTGCAGGTCGATATCGAGGGCTGGCGTCTGACCCTCGATGTCGACGGCACCCACCTGCGCCACTGCCAGCATTGCCAGAGCCCGGATGGCCGCGAGGGCAGCTTCGACAGTTGGCAACGTTACGGCACCGACCCGGTGAGTTTGCTCAGCGGCTGGGAGCAGGCACAGATCGAGCGTTTGCTGAGCGCATTCAAAACCGCGGTTTAAGCGCTTTCCAGTCCGGTTTGTAGCGCTGCATCTGTTTCACGTCATCGCGCTGACGAATGCCGCAGGTCAAGTATTGATCATGCAACTTGCCGAGCTGATCCTGATCCAGTTCCAGGCCCAGCCCGGGTGCACGGGTGATTTTCACGCAGCCATCGACAATCGGCAGCTTGCCGCCCTTGATCACTTCTTCATCCGGCTCCTGCCACGGGTAATGGGTGTCGCAGGCGTAATCCAGATTGGGCACCGCCGCCGCCACATGCGCCATCGCCATCAGGCTGATGCCCAGGTGCGAGTTGGAATGCATCGACACGCCGAGACCAAAGGTGTCGCACATTTTCGCCAGCGCCTGAGTGTCACGCAGACCACCCCAGTAATGGTGATCGGCGAGGACGATCTGCACGCTGTTCAACGCCACGCTACGGCGGAACTCGTCGAAATCGGTGACCACCATGTTGGTCGCCAGCGGCAAACCGGTGCGTTTGTGCAGCTCGGCCATGCCGTCGAGGCCCGGCGTCGGGTCTTCGTAATATTGCAGGTCATCGCCCAGCAGCTCGGCCATGCGAATCGAGGTTTCCAGTGACCAGTTGCCGTTCGGGTCGATGCGCAGCGGATAGCCGGGGAAGGCTTTTTTCAGCGCCTTGATGCACGACACTTCATGCTCCGGCGGCAACGTGCCGGCCTTGAGCTTGATGCTCTTGAAGCCGTAAGCCTCGATCATCCGCCGCGCCTGGGCGACGATCTGCTCTTCGTTCAGCGCCTCGCCCCAATTGTCTGGCTTGTAGGGTGAATCGACGTGTTGCGCGTACTTGAAAAACAGGTAGGCGCTGAACGGAATCTCATCGCGGATCGCCCCGCCCAGCAGGTCCACCAACGGCACGTTCAACGAATGTGCCTGCAAATCCAGGAACGCCACTTCGAACGCCGAATACGCGTTGCTCACCGCTTTGCTGGCGTGTGAGCCCGGCGCCAGTTCGGCACCGGCAATGCTCGCGGGTTTGTTCGCCGCCACGGTGGCCTGGACGATGCGGCGCAGTTGATTGAGATTGAACGGGTCAAGGCCGATCAGTTGCGATTGCAGTTGTTGCTGGATCAACAGCGCCGGCGCATCGCCGTAACTTTCACCTAGGCCGATGTAGCCATTGTCGCTTTCGATTTCGATGATCGAGCGCAGCGCGAAAGGCTCGTGAATCCCGCTGGCATTGAGCAGCGGCGGATCACGGAAAGCGATGGGGGTGACGGTGACTCGTTTGATTTTCAAGAGGCTGCTCCCTTTGGATCAGGTTTCAAAGCGGGGTGACTTAAAGAGGTGGGCGCTGCTGCGGTATCGACCGGTTTCCCCTTCAGCACGTTGTGTGCATCGCCCCGCGGTGCCGTGCGGGCAAAGAAGATCACCACTGCCGCCACCAGTGAAGTGGCTGCCAGACCGTAGAGGCCACCTTCGATGGATCCGGTTTTTTGCTCGAGTAAACCGAACGCCGTCGGCGCCACAAAACCGCCCAGGTTGCCGATAGAGTTAATCAACGCGATCACTGCCGCCGCGATGCGTGCGTCCAGATAGCCTTGGGGAATCGGCCAGAACAACGCCGAGGCAGCCTTGAAGCCAATGGCCGCAAAACAGATGGCGACGAAGGCGAAAATCGGCCCGCCGGTGGTGGACATGAACATGCCGAACGAAGCAATCACCAAGGTCAACGCAACCCAGGCCTGCTGGTGTTTCCATTTGCTGGCCATGGCGGCGAAGGCATACATCGCGACGATGGAAATGATCCACGGAATCGAGTTGAACAGGCCGACCTGGAAGTCGCCGAGGTTGCCCATTTTCTTGATCATGCTTGGCAGCCAGAAGGTGGCGCCGTAGATAGTCAGGGCGATGGAAAAATAGATGAAGCAGAACAGCGCAATCTGCTTGTCAGCCAGCAATTTGAACATCGACGGCTTTACTGTCTGCGTGGCTTCACGGGCCTGCTGCTCCAGCGCGATGGCGCTCACGAGTGCGTCCTTTTCTTCCGTGCTCAGCCAGTTCGCCTCACGCGGATGGGACTGCAACCAGAACCAGACAAACCCGCAGAGCACGATCGAGGCAAAGCCTTCGATCAGGAACATCCACTGCCAGCCGTGCAGGCTGAAACCACTGACGTTCAGCAAGGCACCGGAGACTGGCCCGGAAATCACCGAGGCAATGGCCGAGCCACTGAGGAAGATCGCCATGGCCTTGCCGCGTTCGGTCGACGGCAGCCATTGGGTGAAGTAGTAAATGATGCCGGGGAAGAAACCCGCCTCGGCTGCGCCGAGAATGAAACGCAGCACATAAAAGCTGGTTTCGCCGCGCACGAACGCCATGGCCATGGCGGCCGCACCCCAAGTGAACATGATGCGCGTCAGCCAGGCGCGGGCGCCGTAGCGTTGCAGCAGCATGTTGGAGGGGACTTCGAAGATTGCGTAACCGATGAAGAACAGCCCGGCGCCCAGGCCATAGGCGGCGGCGCCGATGCCCAGGTCAGTTTCCATGTGGCTGCGCACGAAGCCGATGTTGACCCGGTCGATGTAGTTGACGATGAACATCACCACGAACAGCGGCAGCACGTGGCGCTTGACCTTGGCCGCTGCGCGGGCGAGCACAGTCGGGTCCGGCGGACTCTGGAGGGTATTCAAGGGGCGACTCCCGTTCATTGTTTTTTTAGGGACGGGCCGATCATGGACGCGGACATTGATCCCGTCTAATCTAACTTGGCATTCGATTGATACCTGGATTAGATCAATGTTCGAACTGACGCAATTGCGCTGCTTCACCACGGTGGCGACCGAGCTCAATTTCCGCCGCGCCGCCGAACGGTTGAATATGACCCAGCCGCCGCTCAGCCGGCAGATTCAACTGTTGGAGCACCATCTGGGCGTCGAGCTGTTCACCCGCACCACCCGCAGCGTCGCCCTGACCGCCGCCGGCCGCGCGTTCTTTATCGAAGCGCAGAACCTGCTGGAGCGCGCCCAACAAGCCGCCGCCACCGCACGACGCTTCGCCGAAGGCGATATCGGCACGGTGAACATCAGTTTCGTCGGCAGTGCGGTGTACGAATTCCTGCCCAAGGTGATTGCCGAAGCGCGGCTCAAACAACCGCAGGTGAAAATCGACCTGTCGGAAATGAACACCTACCAGCAGCACGAAGCCTTGCGTGCCCGCCGTATCGATCTGGGCATCGTCCGTGCGCCATTGCTGGAGCCGGGTTACGCCACCGAATGCCTGGTGCGCGAACCGTTTGTCCTCGCTGTGCCCAGCAACCACCGGCTGGCCAGCACTGAAATCGTGTCGGTCAACGACCTCGATGCCCAACCGTTTCTCATGTACTCCCACGCCGCCTACCCGCCGTTCAACGAACTGCTGACCGGGATGCTGCGCTCGGCCCGCGTCGCCCCGGAATACGTGCAATGGCTCGGCTCGTCGCTGACGATTCTGGCGCTGGTCAACGCCGGCATGGGGTTGGCGCTGGTGCCGCGTTGCGCCAGCAGTGTGGTGTTCAAGAATGTGGTATTTCGCGATATCGACCTGGGCGAAGGGGTGCAGAGCGAATTGCATCTGATCTGGCGGGAGAACAATGACAACCCGGCGTTTGCGATGTTGCTGGAGGGGATTCGCACGGCGGTGCGGGAGGGTTGGGGCGCGTAGATAGCGGGCGAGAGGTGTGGATCTTGCTGGCTGGCAAAACAGCATCGAACGGTACGTCCGTCAGACGCGTGGCGGCCCCGGTAAATATGCCCTCCTGCGCCGTGAACCTTGTTTGAACTCCCCAGTCTTACAGCGGCGCCAATTCCTCCCCTAATCGTTGTCATCTCTTCAGAGCTGTCCCTCCATGCGCCAAACCGACCACGCCTTGCGCCTGACTTCGCTGTGCCTGTTCACCCTGCTTTCTTTTACCACCCGCCCCGCCCACGCCGGCGCGGAACGGCAACTGGTGGAAGCCATCAACGATTACCGTGCACACCCGCAGCGCTGCGAGCGGCGTCCCGCCCAACGTTTGTCACCGTTGACGCTGAAATCCAACCTGGCCTTGCCGATCGGCTACGGCGGCGGCTTGCGGGACCGGTTGAAAGCTTCCGGTTATCAGGCAGTGACCGTGCGCACCCTGCGTGTGGTCGGCGCGCAAGATGCCGAAGAGGCCTTCGACCTGCTGCAAAGCGACTACTGCATGGCATTGCTGGACAGCCAATACGCCGATATCGGCGTCAGTCGCAGCCGCAGCGAATGGCAAGTGGTGCTGGCGCGGCCAGTACTGGACAGCCAAATGGACGACACACGAGCCGTCAGCCGGGCCTTGCTCGCCCAGGTCAACGCCGCGCGGGCCAAACCGCGCCTCTGCGGGCGTCAGCGTTTCGCCGCCGCCCGACCACTCGCCTGGAACGCCAGCCTCGGGGCCGCAGCCCAGGGCCACAGCAAGGCAATGGCCTACGGAAATTACTTCGCACACCGCGATCCCGACGGTGATACGCCCGCCGACCGTGCAAGAGCGGCCGGATTCCGTGGCCGCCAGATCGGCGAAAACATCGCCGCGGGGCAAGGCTCACCGAGCAAGGCAATGGCAGGCTGGCTCGCCAGCCCCGGACACTGCGCCAACTTGATGAGCCCGCTGTTCACTCAAGTGGGAGCCGCCTACGCGACGGATTCGCGCAGTGACGAAGGGGTTTACTGGACGATGCTGTTTGGAGCGCCTTGAGGCCGGTAACGCAGTGAGCGTCATGCAGGCCGGCGTACCGTCCTCACCTTCCCGCTGCCACCGCCGCCGCAGAAAAACTGATCGCCGCCATCTGACTCAAGTCCCGATACGCCGACTCCGGTCGGCATCTTGACGCTCTGCAGCACCTCCCCGGTTTTCGGATCGACGCGACGCAGTTCGCTCTCGTCGCCTTCCCACGTCCCATGCCAAAGCTGCCCCTCCACCCAGGTCACCCCGGTAACGAAGCGGTTGGACTCGATCGTGCGCAAAATCGCGCCGGTCTCGGGATCGAGCTGGTGAATTTTCCGGTCGCGATACCGCCCCACCCACAGTGTGCCTTCAGCCCACGTCAGCCCGGAATCATTGCCGCCGCCCGGTGCGGGAATGGTATTGAGCACCTTGCCGGACTGCGGGTCGATTTTCTGGATGCGGTCGGCGGCGATCTGGAACAGGTGCTGGCCATCGAACGCCGTACCCGCATCCGCGGTGACATCGATTGAACGCAAGGTCTTGCCGCTTTGCGGGTCGAGGGCGATGAGTTTTTCGCCACTGGCAAACCAGACGCGCTCACCGTCCCAGGTCACGCCATGCACGCTGTCGACGCCGGTGAACGGGCCATACTCGCGGAGGATTTCTGCGCTTGAGTGTTTCATTTCGGTTTCCTCATCAGGGGTTCGTGAGGTCCATCCTAGTCACTCGGCAGGGGCGCCGGGAGTAACAAGGTCGTCGCGAAACCCGGCATCGGCGGGGTCATCCAGCGCCGGGCCCGGCCACGTCCGAATGGCTGCACTTTTCCGGCCGCCGCCAGCGCGTCGAGTGCGCGCTGCACCGTGCGCTGACTGGTGCCGAGGGCCAACGCCAACGCTGAACTTGACCAGGATTCGCCGTCGGCGAGCAACGCAAACAGCGCCGCGTATCGTTCTTCGATCGGGTGCGCCAGCACCACCACGTCGGATGAAACCAGCGCCACCAGCGCAAACCCGTGTTGGGTGGCGACGACACCCGCCAAGGGTTTCAGCGCCGCGCGCAGGCGCCCGACTTCAACACGCAAGCGCGCTCGATGGGACTCGTCCGATAGCTTCAGGCGAAACGCCCGGCGAATCAGTGTCTCCCTCGATACGTCCGCCGGCCAGGTTTCGGCCAACGCCCGCGCGAGGGTGAACAGCACCGGGCGCCTGGCCAGGGAAACCGACATGCCGGCGCCGCGCACGGCATAACGGCAGGCGTCCACCACCAACGCGGTCGACCCGAGCACCGCTTCAACTTCATCCAGTAACAACGGTCGCTCTTCGCCATGGGCGATCAGACGCGCTGTCGGGGAATTCAGGACGAGAAAGGCGTTTTCGACCTCGGCAGTGAGCGCCGGGATACCCGCCTCGCGCGCGGCATGCTCGGCCCTCGTCAGGGCATGCCGGGCCGTTTGCGATTGCAGGCGACGGATCGCAATACCCGCCGCCACCAATTCATGGGCGGCGCGTAAAACCGGTGGCAGCGTTGCAGGGTCCAGCGCAGCGAGCAGAGCGTCAGCCTCGTCGAGGCGCCCTATCAGCAACAGTCGCCGAATCTGCAGATACCGCGCGTGAGCGGCGTTCACTCGATCCCCGTGCGCCTCCAGCGTCACCCGTGCGGCTTCGAGCGCCTTCACTGGCCAGCCCAGGTCGCGCGAAGCCAGCGCAATTTCGGCCTCGGCCACCACGCACCGCGCCCGCGCCAATGCCTCTTTCGGCCCGTATGCACGTGCGGCGCTTTTCACCAGCGCTTTCGCCCGAACCAGATCGCCGAGTTGCGCCATGGCGATACCGCGCAACGCGAGCGCGGGCGCATCGTCACGCAACGCCACCCGGTCCAGCGCTCCGAGCGGGTCGCCCGCCGCCAGTGCCCGCGCGGCAGCTGTGATCAATGAGTCCATAGGAGTAGCGCCACGGTTGTCGCTCCTGTCGTTCGATAACCTTGGTTAGTCTAGTCACGCGACAGGATGAGCACGGGGCGGGATTGTTTGCGCTTGTAAGGGGATGTCCGAGGGTCAGGCGTGGGTCAGCAACCGCATGTTCAACAGTGCGACCCGACGACCATCCGGCGAGAGCCGTTCCTCAATACCGAACGGCATAAATCCGAGCTGCGGATACAGCAGCAGTCCCGCCGTGTTTTCGTTGAAGCATGAAATCTGCACTTCACTGGCCTGGTGACGATCGATCGCCAGCCCCACCATCGTCTCCACCAGAAATTTCGCCACGCCCTTTCCCCGGGCCCTGGGTGCCACGATCACATTGCCGATCGCGCACACGCCTTCTCGCTCAAACCTGTAAAAGTTCGCAAAACCAATCACAGAGCCATCCTCTTCAACCACCGTTGAGTCAGAACGTTGGGCAATCGATGCAAGTAATTGGGCGTCCGTCAGCGGGTACTGCCCCTTCGGAAACATGAAAAACAGTTCTTCAGGGGTTTGCGGGAAATTGCAGATCGCCAGAACATCTTCAGCGCGTACAGGGCGGTGAGTGAGGGGCATGATTCGGCTCCATCCAAATGTCGGTGTGACACATTACTGATTGCAGGCTCCGAATTAAAGTGGCTGCATGCGGACAGTTTGCTAACCATGAAACGCAAAAAGCCTCGCCCTCTCAGAGAGGACGAGGCCTTTCGGTGACCACCGATCAACCGGCGTTCAGCAGCACCGCGTCGTGCAACTGCGTTTGCCGTAGCGTGCTTCCTGACGTTCACGAAAAAAAGCTGAATAGCTCATGACCGATTCGTCCGGATGATTGCGCTTCATCTGCGCGACGTAGTTGTCATAATCCGGAACGCCCACCATCAGGCGCGTGCTCTGGCTGAGGAACCTGGCGGCAAGCTGCAGTTTGCGGAACATGGCAAAAGCCTCTTTGAGGGTTGGACGGTCCCATGAAACCGCACTTATGTATCTGAATTGTGTCCGCGACCGGGGAAGTTGTCAGTTAAGTGACTGAACGAACCCGGTAAACCGGCAACCGGGTCACAGAACCAACCGGCGGTAATCCGCCAGCACACTGCTCAGATACGCGTTGAAACGCCCCGCCGCCGCGCCATCGATCACTCGATGGTCCCAACTCAGGCTCAACGGCAGAATATTGCGCGCGACAACCTGCCCGCCCTCCAGCGCGAGTCGTTCCGTGCTTTTGCCCACCCCGAGAATGGCGACTTCCGGCGCATTGATGATCGGCGTGAAATACGTCCCGCCAATACCGCCCAACGACGAGATCGAAAAGCAGCCGCCACTCATCTCGGCAACGCTCAATTTGCCCCCCCGCGCCTTTTCAGCCAGCACCGACATTTCCCGGGCAATCGCCAGCACGCCTTTCTGATCGACGTCCTTGATGACGGGGACGACCAACCCTTCAGGCGTATCGGCGGCGAAACCGATGTGGCAATAGCGCTTTAACACCAGGTCGTCGCCTTTGAGACTGGCATTGAACTCCGGGAATTTTTTCAACGCGCCGGCACAGGCTTTCATCAACAACGCCAGCAACGTCAACTTGACCCCGCTGCCGGCCTTTTCCTTGTTCACCTGCACGCGGAATTGTTCGAGCTGCGTGATATCGGCGTCGTCATGATTGGTCACGTGGGGAATCATGAGCCAATTGCGATGCAGGTTCGCCCCGCTGATTTTGCGGATTCTCGACAGTGTCCGGGTTTCCACCGGCCCGTATTTGGCAAAATTCACCACCGGCCAGGGCAGCAATCCGCCTAATGGCTGAACACCGGTTTCAGTTACTGTCAGTACGCCTTTCACATGGGCCGACACGTCGGCTTTGGTGATGCGACGACGTAGACCCGTGCCCTGAATGGCCTTGAGCGAAACACCCAACTCACGAGAGAACTTGCGAACCGACGGCGATGCCAGCGGCAAGTCCGTTGGCGGATCAAACGCTTCGATGAGCAACGCTGGCGCAGCCACCGACAGAGGCGCCGCGACCGTTGCAACGGGCTCTATGCTGGGCGCAGACGTCGCCAATCGCCCTTCATTTTCGATAAAGGCAATCGGCGATCCCTCGCTGACTTTGTCATCCAGCCTGACCACCAACGATTGCAACACACCCGTCTGCGGCGATGGAATTTCCATGGACGCCTTGTCGGTCTCGACGATGATCAGGGTCTGCCCTTCGACCACCGCATCGCCCACCTTGACCGGTATTTCTATGACACCGACATCTTTGGCATCGCCAATGTCGGGCATTCGCACTTCATGCACATTCTTCATGACCATTTCCTGATAATTCGACTCGACCTGAAGCCCGGCTTCAAGCTTCCCAAGGCGCGATGGCGTCCACATCAATCGCGTAGCGCGCAATCGCTTCGGCGCACACGCCAACATCGAGGAGTCCTTCCTGAACCAGTGACGTCAGCGCGCTCAAGACGATCTGATGGCGATCCACCTCGAAAAACGCGCGCAGCCTGCCGCGGGTGTCACTGCGGCCGAAACCGTCGGTGCCAAGCACCGTGTAACGCGCCGGCACATAACTGGCGATCAGTTGGGGCAAGGCGCGGACGTAATCGGTAGAGGCGATGATCGGCGCCGCGTCGTTGAGCGATTCCTGAACGTGGCTGCGCCGCGCCGGTTGTCCGGGATGCAGGCGATTCCAGCGCTCCACTTCGCGGGCCTCGCGGGCCAGTTCGGCGAAACTGGTGACGCTCCACACCTCGCTGTCGATGTTCCAGTCGCTGGCCAGCAACTCGGCTGCCGCGATCACTTCAAGCAGGATCGCGCCGGAGCCCAGCAACTGGACGCTGCCGCGTGCATCCTCGACTTCGTGTCGGGCGAACAGGTACATGCCTTTGATAATCGCCTGTTCGACACCGTCGGGAAGGTTGGGCTGCGGGTAGTTTTCGTTCATCAGCGTGACGTAATAGAACTCATCGACCTGGCGCTCCAGCATCTGGCGCATGCCGTGATCGAGGATCACCGCAAACTCACCGGCGAACGCCGGATCGTAGGCACGGCAGTTGGGCACCATCGCTGCCATCAGGTGGCTGTTACCGTCCTGGTGCTGCAGGCCTTCGCCACCCAGCGTGGTGCGGCCCGCCGTGGCGCCAAGCAGGAACCCGCGTGCCCGTTGGTCAGCCGCCGCCCAGATCAGGTCGCCGACGCGCTGGAAGCCGAACATCGAGTAGTAAATGTAGAACGGCAGCATGGGCAGGCCATGCACCGAATAGCTGGTCGCCGCGGCGACCCAGGAACTGATCGCGCCAGCTTCACTGATGCCTTCTTCGAGAATCTGGCCATCCAGGGCTTCCCGATAACTCAGGATCGAACCGATGTCCTCCGGTTCGTAACGCTGGCCCACGCTGGAGTAGATGCCGATCTGTTTGAACAGGCTGGCCATGCCGAACGTGCGCGCCTCATCCGCCACGATCGGCACGATGCGCGGCCCCAGTTGCTTGTCCCGGAGCAAACCGCTGAGCATCCGCACGAACGCCATGGTGGTGGACATTTCCTTGCCTTCCGCGGCAATGGCGAACCCGGCGTAGCTGTTGATATCGGGCACCGCCAATGACGCCGACGTTGTCGGTCGCGACGGCATGTACCCGCCCAATGCCCGGCGACGTTCATGCAGGTAACGCATTTCGGCGCTGTCGTCGGCGGGCTTGAAGAAGCTCAGCGAGGTGGCCTGTTCATCGGTCAGCGGCAAATTGAAACGGTTACGGAAGGCGATCAAGGCCTCCTTGTCGAGTTTCTTCTGCTGGTGCACGGTCATCTTGCCCTGCCCGGCGTCGCCCATGCCGAAGCCTTTCTTGGTCTGCGCCAGAATCACCGTGGGCTTTCTGCCCTCACGCATCGCGCTGTGGTAGGCGGCAAAAATCTTCACCACGTCGTGGCCACCGCGCTTGAGGCGGTCGATCTGTTCATCGGTCAGGCCCTGGGCGAGATGCGTCAGGGCTTCATTCTGGCCAAAGAACTGATCGCGGTTGAAGCGCCCGTCTTTGGCGGCAAAGGTCTGGAACTGGCCGTCGACCGTGGCGGACAAGGCCTTGACCAACGCACCGTCGTGATCCCGGGCAAACAGGCCGTCCCAGTCGGAACCCCAGACCAGTTTGATGACGTTCCAGCCAGCCCCACCGAACAGCGCCTCCAATTCATCGATGATGCGACCGTTGCCCCGCACCGGACCGTCCAGCCGCTGAAGGTTGCAGTTGACCACCCACACCAGATTATCCAGCCCTTCACGCGCCGCCAGCGTCAGGGCCGACATGCTTTCCGGCTCATCCATTTCACCGTCGCCAAACACGCCCCAGACGGTGCGCCCGGCGGTGTCTTGCAAGCCGCGGTGCTCCAGGTATCGCATGAAGCGCGCCTGGTAGATCGAGCTGATCGGGCCGATGCCCATCGAGCCGGTCGGGAACTGCCAGAAGTCCGGCATCAACCACGGGTGCGGGTAACTCGAGAGGCCTCGGGCACCCTGGGCGCGCGCGCCGATCTCTTGTCGATAATGCTGCAGGTCCTTTTCCTCGAGGCGACCTTCCAGAAAGGCCCGTGCATAAACGCCCGGCGCGGAGTGCGGCTGATAAAACACCAGATCTCCGCCGCTGCTTTCGGTACGCGCCTTGAAGAAGTGGTTGAAGCCCACCTCGAACAAGTCCGCAGCACTGGCATAACTGGCGATGTGGCCACCGAGTTCCCCATAGGCCTGGTTGGCCCGGGCTACCATGACCAGCGCATTCCAGCGCATGATCGAGGCCAGGCGTTCTTCCATCGCCAGATCGCCCGGAAACACCGGCTGCTGCTCAACGCTGATGGTATTGACGTAGGGCGTGCCGTGGCGTGGCCGCCAGTTCATCTCGGCAGTGCTGGCCAGCGCCACCAGCATGTCCATGATCTGCGCGGCTTGCCCGGCACCGCCATGGGCGATGACCGAGAGCAAGGCATCCCGCCATTCAGCGATTTCCTGGGCATCTTCAGCGGTCTGGCCCGGCAATTGGGCATGAATGTCGGACGGGTTCATGGGCAACTCCTGCAGGTGTCGGGAAACACTTCAAGGTGGCGCGAATGGCTGGCTCGGGCGAGGCTTTTGACGTGCTCCATCGCCTCGAGGATGGAACGCTCCGCCGAGACGACATTCGCCGTCTCGACATGGATCATCGCAACATTGTCAAAACAGCTGAAGCCCTGGTGGATCAAGTCAATATGATCGCTTTCAAGTCCGGACGCGATGACGACAATACGCGTGCAACTTGAAGGCTCGCGCATCCATTTCATGGCTTTGCGACAGTCGGCAGTTTGGCTCATAGGCTTCGCCTTTCTTGTTTGGGGGTGGCTGATTGCTAAATGCCGCAGCGTTCCTGCAGCACGCTTTTCGCCAGGCTCCGGGTGGCCGATAGAACCGCTTCCACCTGTCGGTCCATCGCCGCGCTGGAGGACGCTACTTCTCCCAGTTCGACGACGCGCAACGGGTGACCACAGACAGAGCCCAGCCAGGCCAGGCCAGGGGCCGCGCCGACTTCGACGTCCAGTAAAAAGCTGCCTTTGGAAACGTAGCGCAGCAATTGACTGGCGTCACACGCGTCGACTCGCGTCGATTGCCCGGGGTTGAACCCGACCCGCAACCAGTCGAGCATCAATTCCCGGGATTGCTTGACGGCCAGATAAGCCACCTGATCCCAGTCATCGATCGCCATGTGCAGCTTGTCGATCATGTATTTGGGCAAAGCGGCGCTGGTGACGATGACCACCCCGGCCTCCGCCGACGGTTCCTTGATCCAGACTGCGGATTGCGATGTCGCATGCATGGCGTTACTCCCAGCGGTTGAACGGTCCCTTCCCACAGTTTTTTCAGCCGTTGCGGAACAGGAAACTGTAGGCATTCAGCGCCGGTACCCCGCCCAGGTGCGCGTACAGCACTTTCGAGCCTTCAGGGAATTCGCCACGGCGGACCATTTCAATCATCCCGTGCATGGATTTGCCCTCATACACCGGGTCAGTCAGCACGCCTTCAAGACGCCCGCACAGACGAATGGCTTCCAGCGTGCCATCGTTCGGCAAACCGTATTCCGGATAGGCGAAGCGCGTGTCGAGCACCACATCCTCTTCGGTGATTTCGCGACCCAGCTCCACCAGTTCAGCGGTGTGCCGGGCGATACGCAGGATCTGCGCCTTGGTTTTTTCCGGTTTGGCCGAAGCGTCGATACCGATGACGTTTTTCGAACGGCCGTCGGCGGCGAAACCGACAACCATGCCCGCCTGGGTACTGCCGGTCACGGAGCACACGACGATGTAGTCGAATTTGAAGCCCAGTGCCTGTTCCTGCTGCCGGACTTCCTCGGCGAAACCGACGAAGCCGAGGCCGCCATAAGGATGCTCGGAACAACCCGCCGGAATCGGGAACGGCTTGCCGCCCCGCTCCACCACGTCGCTCATGGCCTTCTCCCAGCTGGGCCGAATGCCGATGTCGAACCCGGCGGCGTCCAGTCGTACGTCGGCGCCCATGATGCGAGACATTTCGATATTGCCGACCCGGTCATACACGGCGTCGGAGTAGTTCACCCAGTTTTCCTGGACCAGCACACACTTCATGCCCAGGTGGGCGGCGACGGCAGCGACTTGGCGGGTCTGGTTCGACTGGATCCCGCCGATGGACACCAGGGTGTCGCAGCCCTGCTCGATGGCTTCAGGAATCAGGTATTCGAGCTTGCGCGTCTTGTTGCCGCCAAAGGCCAGGCCACTGTTGCAGTCTTCGCGTTTGGCATACAGCTCGACCTTGCCGCCCAGGTGTTCGCTGAGGCGTTTCAAGGGCGTGATGGGAGAAGGACCGAAGGTCAGCGGATAACGTTTGAAGCGATTCAGGTTCATGACTTTGCTCCTTGATTATTGGATATCCAAGCGCCAGACCGAAAGACAAAAAAACGGCATTTCCAGGCTGTTTCAGGCGACTTCGATGAGTTCAATATTAAGAACAAAGCGAAAAATATGTGTTGCAAGTTTCAATCCATTAAAGAAACATCAATCAATATTTATTACTTCAAACAGACTTTTATTGTGCGGAAATGACTATGAGCGCAACAAATAATCACAAGAAGCCCGGCACTCCAGGTGCGGAGCCGCTCACGCTGGACCGGACCGACCGCGCCATTCTCAAGACCCTGCAGCGAGACGCCTCCATCTCCAATGTGGCGCTCGCCGAGAAGGTGAAACTGAGCGCCCCCGCCTGCCTGCGGCGAGTCGAACGCCTCAAGCAGGCGGGCCTGATCAAGGGCATTGTCGCGCTGCTGGACAACGACGCGCTGGACGCGGGGATGGTGGTGTTGATCGGCGTGGTGCTGGACCGCTCGACGCCGGAATCCTTCGCCGCCTTCGAAGCCGCGGCACAGAAAGTGTCCGGGTGTATGGAGTGCCATGTGGTGACGGGGGAATTCGACTACTTCATGTTGATCCGCACCAAGGACAGCAACAGCTTCAACCGGCTGCACGCCGAGCAGTTGCTTTACCTGCCGGGGGTTCGGCAGATTCGCTCTTTCATGGGGCTGCGCCAGGTGTTGTCGACCACACACATCCCCATTTGAGGGTCATATCAATCCGAGCGTCAGCGCCTTCAGTGTCGCGGCCGCACGGGTCGTGCACTGCAATTTGCGGAACACACTCTCGACATGGGTGCGCACCGTGCTCGGGCTGATGCCGAGTTGGCGCGCCACCTCCTTGTTGCTGCCGCCCATGCTGATGCGTTGCAGGATTTGCGTCTCGCGGTCGCTCAGCAGGCTGGCATTTCCCCTGGGTGCGACGACGCTCTCGCCGCGAGCCGCCGCGATGACCGCCTGACAGGCCTGGGGGTCGAAACGCCCCCGCGCGGCTTCGTCGAGCAAGAGACGCTCGGCGTCACTGTCGCTGAAGGCCGCACGCCACGGCCGGTCGCCACGTAATGCCTGCCAGACCAGCGTGGCCGCCAGCAAACGCTGTTCGGCGGGCAAGGCATCGCCCTCAAGGCCACGGAAGTAGCCACTGCCATCCAGTCGTTCATAGGCATTCGCCGCCAGCCGACCCGGCGCCGTCAGTTCGGGAATCTGGCCGCAAGTGCGCGACGTCCAGTAAGGCACCAGCCGGACCTGTTCGAGATCACCGTCCAGCAATACGCCCGGCGTGTTCCAGATTCGGTTGGGCACCGCCGCCCGGCCGACGCCATGAATCAGCGCGGCTTTCGCGGCCTGGTCAGCCGACTGGTCCGACAAGCCCCACAACCTCGCGGCCTCCCTGACCAGTTCGGCCGACCGGCGTGAGTAGCCCGCCAACCAAGGCAGCTTGAGGTCGATCACATCCCCGACCAGCGTCAGCGCAACCTGCCCCTCGCTTCGATGCGGTTGCGAACGAACGTCTTGCGGCACGCGCAACGATTCCAGCCAGTCTTTGGCATTGAGCGCGAGTTCGGCGGCCAGCGATGCCGGGTAGCGACGATCGCCCTTGGTCGCGATCCACTCCAGTGCCGCCTCCAGTCCGTGAACCCGGGAGAGGATTTCCAGATCACCGGCCAGCAACACTTGATAGACCACCTCAGGCACCTCGGGATGGCGCAAGCCAAAGGGTTTGCCTTCACCGTCGAACTGCTCGAACACATGTCGCAGCCCATGTTCGACCGGTGCGCTCAGGCCCAGCGTGTGTGCGATATCGCCCGACACCTCGCAATGCACCACGGCCAACGGCGCCGATTTGCGCATCGCGCGCAGGCCTGCCGCGCCCAGTGTCTGGCTGAGCATGGCGTTGCGGCCTTCGACGTCATCGCCCAGCAAACGGGTAAAACCCTCGGCATTGGCCGTACACCCTGACCAACGCAGCAAGGCCACTTGCCGTGCAACCTCAGTGTGTTCACCGGCACCGTGGCACGACTGCGCGAGCAACTGCACCAGGCGAGCCGTACGGCGTGACTGGTCGAAGGGCTGGCCCATACTCAAATCGCCGACCATGGACAACGCCAGGATCGCACTCTCCAGCTCGATGCCGTCACTCTCGCGCATGACTCTCCCCTTTCTTCGAATGATGTTTGGCCTGCCTCGGATAAACGACCGATACCGGACCGCCCCCGTATTCCTGAAACTGCGTCACACCAACCACAGGAGTTCCAACCATGTTCAAACCCAAGGCTATCGCCCTCGCACTCGCCATGACCACTTCATTGTTCGCCGTCGGCAGCCAGGCCGCCGCCCCGCAACCGTCGGTGGTGATCGTACACGGTGCTTTCGCCGACGGCTCCGACTGGGGCAAGGTTGTTCCGCTGCTACAGGCCGAAGGCATCAAGGTTACCGTGGTGCAAAACCCGCTGACTTCCCTGGCCGATGACGTTGCGGCCACGCAGCGCGTGTTGAACAATCAGGACAATGGCGTTGTGCTGGTCGGGCACTCCTGGGGCGGTACAGTCATCAGTCAGGCCGGTACTGACCAGAAAGTCCGTGGCCTGGTGTACGTCGCTGCGTTCGCCCCGGATGCGGGCCAGGCCAGTAAGGATCTGGGCAAAGACTTCCCGGCGCCGCCCGGCGTGAAAGACATCGCCGCTGATAAAAACGGTTTTCTCTACATGACCCCCCAAGGCATGGCCACCGGCTTCGCCCAGGATCTTCCCGCTGCACAGACCGCCGTCATGGCCGCCACGCAGGGACCGATTCGTGCCTCGGCATTCGACGACAAAACCAGCGTCGCTGCCTGGAAAGGCAAACCGACCTGGTACGTCGTTGCTCGCGACGACCGCATGATCCAACCGGATCTGCAGCGTGCGTTTGCCAAGAAATTGAAAGCGCAGGTCACCGAAGTCCAGGCCAGTCATGTGCCGCAGCAGTCGCGTCCGGCCGACGTGGCCAAGGTCATCATCCAGGCGGTGCACGAGACTCAGGACAAGACTGCGGAAGTGACGGATGCAACCCAGCAGTCTCATGGGCCGCAAAACACCAGGAACGGGGTTTGAGCAGGCCACTTTGACGCACAAAAAAGCCGCGAATATCGCGGCTTTCTCGTTCTCAGCGTGAAGCTTTTTCCAGCGTCCAGCCCAGCACATCCAAGGCATCACAGCCGTCCTGGACGAGCATGTGTGCGGCGTTGGCGAAATGCTCCAGGTCATGACCCTCGGCTTCTCTGACGCAAAGGCAGGAAACACTGTTGAGCAGATTACGCGCAGCTTTTAGTCGGTGGACGGCGGTTTCAAGAAGATCGGAAGCGCGGGCTTCGGTGTCGATGTACAGCGTCGGGCCGACGCTGAAGTTGCCTTGGAGCGGGTGGAATTTAGGCATGGCGTGAATCTCATCTGATAAGTGAAGCTCCCACCCTTTCGCGGCTAAACGAATTTGGGTGGTAGCTATGCGCGGGTTAGCCGACCGGACAGATGAACCCGGCACACCCGAAGGTGTCCCACGCACAGCCACCATAGACATGTAGATTCTAGGCAGCAAAAAACGCCGCGATTATACGGGCGCTTGTGCATCATCTGATACGACCGGCTAAAGTCGATCACCGATTCGTCGGCGACGGGCGAACTATAGGCGAGCCTTAAGCGAAGAAAAACCCGGTTTATGCGTCTCGGAGACGTCCTTCACCTTTCTCGGAAATGCCTCGTTCCTCGATTTTTCTCCCTCGTGGATAGATCAAACTTCTTTTAGAACGTCACGGACCGGCCAGTGCACAAAATCCACAAGATGCCCTCGTCGAACAAAAAAAGGCGCGTACCTCGCGGCGCGCGCCTTCTATCATCTGCGTGAGTTTTGCAACACTGAGTCAAGCCCAGGTTTTCATTGCCCCTGTTTGGCCGCCACCACACGCCACACCTTGTTACCGACATCATCGGCCACCAGCAACGCACCACCCTGATCAAGCGCCACACCCACCGGACGCCCTTGCGCTTCGCCGTCGGCATTGAGGAAACCGGTGAGAAAATCCACCGGCACGCCTGACGGCTTGCCGTCGCTGAACGGGATGAACACCACTTTATAGCCCGCCTGCGGATTGCGGTTCCACGAGCCGTGCTCGCCGATAAACACGCCATTGGCGAAACCGGCCGGCATTGCGCGGGCGTCGGAGAACGCCAGGCCCAGCGGTGCGACGTGGGTGCCCAGCGCGTAATCCGGGGAGATGGCCTGAGCCACCTTGTCCGGGCGCGGCGGCTCTACACGGGTGTCGACGTGGTTGCCGTAGTAACTCCACGGCCAGCCGTAGAACGCCCCGTCTTTCACCGAGGTCAGGTAATCCGGCACCAGGTCGCTGCCGATTTCGTCACGCTCGTTGACCACGGTCCACAACTCGTTCGAGCCCGGCTTCCAGGCCAGGCCGTTGGGGTTGCGCAGACCGCTGGCGAACAGGCGCTTTTCTGCGCTTTTAACGTCGACTTCCCAAATCGCCGCGCGACCTTCTTCGGCCTCAAGGCCGTTTTCACCGACGTTGCTGTTGGAGCCGACGGTGACGTAAAGCTTGGTGCCCTCGGGATTGGCGAGGACGTTTTTGGTCCAGTGGTGGTTGATGCCGGCGGGCAAGTCGGTGACTTTTACCGGCGTCGCGCTGATTTCGGTTTGCCCCGTGGTGTAAGGCACCTTGACCACGGCATCGGCGTTGGCAATGAACAGCTCGTCACCCACCAACGCCATGCCGAATGGCGAAGTCAGCCCGCTCATGAACACCGTGCGGGTTTCAGCGTGACCGTCGCCATCGGCATCGCGCAATAAGGTGATGCGATTGGCGCTGGGCACATCGGCACCGACCCGTCCCATCACAATGCCCATCGCCGTGCGCTTCGCCCAGGCCAGCGGCCCGCTGCCGCCGTCCGTGGCGCCTTCGGGCATCGGCGGGTGATTGCTTTCGGCGACCAGCACATCGCCGTTGGGCAGCAGGTAGATCCAGCGCGGATGGTCGAGATCGTCCGCCAGCGCGGTCACCTTGAATCCGGCAGGCGCCTTGGGCATGTCACTGCCTGACCAGCCGACTGCCTTGGACACCTTCAACGTGGGGATCAACGAAGTGGTGGGTTCAGGCAACTGCGGCGAGGGGCCGACGCTGGCCTGGGGCGGCAGTTTGGACGATTCACCACACGCGGTGAGCAACGCGGCAGCGGTCATCAAGAGCGCCAGTCGGCGGGAAACAGTCATGGTTCGAACCTCGCAATGGCCATCCGTGGGCCAATTTAGGGGAAGGCAAAATCCCGTCGAGTATCGCGGCGTTGATCCGTCACAAACACCGCGCCAGTCACAAATCAGTTTTGCCTGAATCGCACGAATGCACGCCCTCAATGCCGGGCACTATCCCAACCACTGGTTCCAGGCTAAGGCTGGTCACTTGTGGCGAGCGAGCTTGCTCGCGCTGGGCTGCGTAGCGGCCCCAAAAAGCTGACAACCAATGCGATTTTTGTGAGTGCTACGCACTCAAGCGCGAGCAAGCTCCCTCGCCACAGGTTTCTCTGGTTCAAGACTCTCCGGGTGTGAACAGCATTACGGTTCTACGCGGGATTCAACAACGCCTCGCGCAACAGCCTGGCCGCCGGCGAGTCCGGCACGCCTTTGCGTGATACCAGTTCATAGGGTTCGCTGCGCGAGGTGATAGGCAGCGGAAGCGTGGTGGTGAAGCCGTAGCCGGAGCAGAACTTCGCCACGTCGGTCGACACCAGCGCGACAAGGGTCGGGTTTTCCTGAAGCAGCGACAAGGTGGCGAAGGCCGAGGTGGTTTCCAGCAGGTGCACTGGAAAACGCAGGTCGGCCTCGTGAAATTCCCGCTCCAGCAATAACCGCATCGGCATGTTGGCGCGATAGACGACCCAGCGGTAATCCACCAGGTCCTTCAGCGATAGCTGCCGGGCATAGGCGAACGGGTGTTGGGTGCTGGCGATCACCGCGAGGGTTTCCTCGACGAAGGTCGAGCTCTCGTACAAGTAGGGAGTGGTGCTGATGGTAGTACGGCAGATCGCCAGGTCCAGGCGTCCGGCGTCGAGCTGGCTGAGCAGCGCGGCGCTGGTGTCCTCGACGATCTCGATGGACAGCTTCGGGTGGTCGGCTATCACCCGGCTGATCGCCGTGGTCAACAGCGGAACGGCGCCCATGATGGTGCCGACCGACACGCGCCCGCCCTCGCCGCTCATGATGCCGATGATCTCTTCGCGCAGGTGCGCGAGGTCGGTCTGGATCAACCGCGCGTACCGGATGACCGAGCGTCCGGCATCGTTCGGTTCAAGCCCGCGGTTAGTGCGGGTGAACAGGGACGTGCCAAAGGTGGTTTCAATTTCCTGCAGTGCCTTGCTCGCGCCGGGCTGGGTCAGCGCGACCTGCTTGGCCGCGCCCAGCAAGGAGCCGTGCTCATCCAGGGCGATCAGCAAACGAAGCTGCTTGATGTGCAGGCGGGACATGATCGAGTTCAGTGAGGGCGTCATCAGGGTTAACTAAAAGTTATAGAGGTATCGAAAGTTGTCAGTATCGAGGCTGGCCACGACGGCCCTATAGTCCACCCCACAACCAGGCAATGCAACGGGTTTGACCAGAGCGCTAACGCCCTCCTGCCCAAGACCGGTTGCAACAATAACAATCCTGTATAACTTGTGGTGAATCATGTCACTCATCAATTACGTCACCAAAATCCAGTTCGGCTATGACAGCCTCCAGCACCTGGCGGCCGAAGCCGAGCGCGCCGGCATCACCCGGCCGCTGATCGTCACCGACGTCGGCGTGCGCAATGCCGGCATCGTCGACAAAGTAATCGCTGCCCTCGGCGGCCTCACTCCGGCGATTTTCGACGCCACCCCGCCCAACCCGAACGAACACGCCGTGCGTGAAGCCGTGGCGCACTACCACCTCGGCGAGTGCAACGGCATCATCGCGGTGGGCGGCGGTTCCTCGATCGATCTGGCCAAGGGCGTCGCGGTCTGCGCCACCCACGACGGTCCTCTGCACAGCTTTGCGGTGATCGAAGGCGGGCTGGACCGCATCACGTCGGCCACCGCGCCGCTGATCGCGATTCCGACCACGGCGGGCACCGGCAGTGAAGTCGGACGAGGCGCCATCCTGATCCTCGACGATGGTCGCAAAGTCGGCGTCATCTCGCCTTACGTGGTGCCTCGCGTGGCCATCTGCGATCCGGAACTGACCCTGGGCCTGCCGCCCATGCTCACCGCCGCCACCGGCATGGACGCGATCGCCCACTGCATCGAAACCTTCATGGCGCCGGCCTTCAACCCCGCCGCTGACGGCATCGCCCTCGATGGCCTGTGGCGCGCCTGGGAACACATCGAACGTGCCACCGCCGAGCCTGGCGATCGTGAAGCGCGGATGAACATGATGAGCGCTTCGATGCAGGGCGCACTCGCCTTTCAAAAAGGTCTGGGCTGCGTGCACAGCCTCTCCCACGCCCTGGGCGGCATCAACCCGAAACTCCACCACGGCACGTTGAACGCGATTTTTTTACCGGCGGTCGTGCACTTCAATGCCAATGCTCCGACCGTCCGTGACGAGCGCAAACTCGAACGTCTGCGCCACGCGATGGGCCTTGAAGCCGGCGCGAACATCGGTGCGGCCATCGAAGACATGACCCGACGCCTGGGCCTGCCCACCCGCCTGAGCGAAATCGGCGTCGATCCGAGCCTGTTTGCCGGCATCGTCGAGGGCGCGTTGCACGATCACAGCCACAAGACGAACCCGCGCGAAGCCTCGTCTGCAGACTACCTGTCGATGCTCGAACAATCGCTGTAAGCAGCCGCTATCCAACAACAATAAATCAGGAGGCATCCGCGTCGTCGGCCAAGCCAACGCCAGCGGAACAATCATGAAGCCCACCGTCCTTATCGAACGGCAAGACGCCATTGCCATCGTCACCCTCAGTCATCCGGGGAAAATGAACGCCCTGACCCTGTCCATGTGGCAGGACCTGGGTGACGTCATGACCGAATTGTCCGCCGACCTCAGCGTGCGCTGCGTGGTGTTGCGCGGTGCCGGCGAACAGGCCTTTGCCGCTGGCGCCGATGTCGGCGAGTTTCCGGCCGTGCGTGCCAACCAGGCGCAAGCCAGGGTCTATGCCGATGTCACCTCGAAGGCGATGCGCGCGGTTGTCGATTGCCCGCACCCGGTGATCGCGATGATCCATGGCGTGTGCGTCGGTGGCGGCCTGGAAATCGCCGCGCTCTGTGACCTGCGTATCTGTGGCACATCCAGCCGCTTCGGTGCGCCGGTCGGCAAGCTCGGGCTGGTCATGTCCTATGACGAAATGTCTGGGCTGGTAGCCCTCGCCGGACGCTCGACGACCCTGGAAATTCTTCTGGAAGGCCGCATTCTCGACGCCCACGACGCCTACGTGAAAAACATCGTGACCCGCGTCGTGCCCGATGCAGAGGTCGAGTCAGAGACCCTCGCCACCGCCAAACGCATCACCCACGGCGCGCCCCTCGTTGCTCGCTGGCATCGCCAGGCAGCGCGACAACTGGAAGCGGGCGTTGCCCCCACCGTCGAACAGATCGACAGCAGTTACTCCTGCTACGACACCGACGATTTTCAGACTGGCCTGAACGCGTTCATCGCGAAAGCCAAACCACAATTCGAGGGTAAATAACATGGGACCGCTGACAGGAATGCGCGTGGTAGAACTGGCTCACATCATGTCCGGCCCGGTGTGCGGCATGATGCTGGCCGACATGGGCGCTGACGTGGTGAAGGTCGAGAAAGTCCCGGACGGTGATGATTCGCGCCGCTTCTCGCCGATCATGGCCAGCGGCGAATCCGCTTCGTTCATGGTGGTCAACCGCAACAAGCGCGGCATCGGCCTGAACCTGAAAACCGAGGGCGGACGCGACGTACTGCGCCGCCTGCTGATGGACGCCGACGTGGTCACGGAAAACTACCGTGCCGGCACCATGGAGAAATTCGGCCTGGGGTACGACACCCTGAAAACCCTCAACCCTGGCCTGATCTACTGCGCGATTTCCGGTTACGGGCGCAGCGGGCCGTTCGGCGAGAAAGGCGGTTTCGACCTGATCGCCCAGGGCATGAGCGGCATGATGAGCATGACCGGTGAAGCCGGGCGTGAGCCGGTCAAGGCCGGCTCGCCGGTGGCCGACATCAACTCCGGCATCCTTGCCGCCCTCGGCATCTGCGCCGCCTATGCCGCCAAACAGAAAACCGGGCTCGGGCAGATGGTCGACACGTCGCTGTTCGAAGCCGGCCTGCAACAGATGTACTGGCCGGCAGCGGCGTATTTCGCCGATGGCACCATCCTGCCGAAAATGGGCTCGGCCAACTCAACCAGCGCGCCGTACCAGGTGTTCCGCACGGCGGACGGCTGGATCAACATCGGCGCCGCCAACCAGGCCAACTACGAACGGCTGGTCGAAGCGCTGGCATTGCCGCAACTCAAGGCCGATCCGCGCTTCGCCAGCAACGCGTTGCGCATGGAGCATCGTCTGGCCCTGGTGGAAATTCTCAACGAAGTCCTGGTCGCGCGCACCACGGATGAATGGATGGTGTTGTTCGACAGCCTCGGCCTGCCTGCCGGGCCGGTCCTCGACATCGCCGCCGCCCTCGCCCATCCACAAACCAAGGCTCGCGGCATGGTCGTCGAGACCGAACACCCCACCGAAGGCCGGGTGCGCGGCATGGGCCTGCCGATCCACTTCTCCGACATGGACAACGCCCCGCCAACCACCAGCCGCCCTGCGCCGCTGCTCGGCGAACACACCCGCGAAGTGCTGAAGGAAAGCGGGTATGCGGAGAATGAAATCGATGAGCTGATCCGGAGCCAAGCAGTGGTGGCCCTGGCATAACGCAAAAACCTGTGGGAGCGGGCTTGCTCGCGAATGCGGTGGTTCAGTCAATACAGATATCGAGACTGATGGCCCCTTCGCGAGCAAGCCCGCTCCCGCAGGGAACAGCGTTCGCATCATTGATCTGCTGTTTTTTTAGAACAACTACAACAAAAACAAGAAGGTGAACATCATGAGCCGTATCTTGACCGAGTCTGTCAGCCGCCGATCATTTCTAGTGTCTGCCGGCGTCACCGTGGGTGGTGCATTTGCCGCCAACCTGCTGCCCTCCGGCGTCTTCGCCGCGACCAAACCCATCGTACTGCGCTACACCAGCAGCCTGCCCGACACCCACCCGCTGAACATCCAGATGAAAGCAGCCTCGCTCGCGATCAAGGCCGAAACCAACGGCGCAGTGGACTTGCAGGTGTACGCCAACGGCGCCATGGGTGGCGACACCGACATGCTGTCCCAGGTGCGTGCCGGGGCGATCGATTTCATTCCGCTGCCCGGTGCGATTCTCTCGACGCTGGTACCGGCCATGTCGATTGAAAGCATGCCGTTCGCGTTCAAGGATTACGACAGTGTCTGGGCCGCGCTGGACGGCAAACTGGGCGAGCACGTACGGGCCAAAACCGAGAAAGTCGGCCTGATCCCGATGGAGAAAGTCTGGAACAACGGCTTCCGCCAGATCACCAGTTCGACACGGCCGATCAACACCCCGCAAGACCTCGCCGGCTTCAAGCTGCGCGTGTTGGTCAGCCCGTTATGGACCTCGATGTTCAGCGCCCTCGGCGCCTCGCCGACCGGCATCAGCATCAACGAAACCTACTCGGCCTTGCAGACCAAAGTGGTCGACGGCCAGGAAAACCCGTTGGTGGTGGTCGAGTCCGCACGCTTTTATGAAGTGCAGAAATACTGCTCCATGACCGACCACATCTGGGGCGGTTTCTGGATCGTCGCCTCGGGCAAGACCTTTCCAAAACTGCCCGCCGATGTGCAGGAAATCGTTTCCCGGCAGATCAACGCCGCCGCGCTGGTCCAGCGCCAACAGGTGATCGACCTCAACGCCAGCCTGGAACCCTCGCTGACCGCCCACGGCATCACCTTCAACAAAGTCGACCGTTCATTGTTCAGGACTGACCTGCAGTCGAAGGGCTTCTACACCCAATGGAAGGAAAAGTACGGCCCGGAAGCCTGGAGCTTGCTTGAGCAATACGCGGGTCAACTGTCCTAAGCCGGAGACAAGGTCATGAAAACTGAAATACCAATGACGGAAGTGTCCCCCGCTGAAGGAGTCAGCCCGCGCCAAACCACGTTTCGTCTCGGTCGTGCGCTGGACACCGGCCTGCGCTGGCTGACCGAGGGCAGCGCGGCGTTGCTGGTGGTGATCGAAGTCACACTGCTGTTCTGCAATGTGTTCTCTCGCTACGTGCTCAACCAGCCGATCGTCTGGGGCGATGAACTGGCTTCGCTGCTGTTCCTGTGGCTGGCGATGCTCGGCTCGGTGGTGGCGATGCGGCGCGGCGAGCACATGCGCCTCACCTCGTTCATCGGGCGGCTGCCCGTGGAAAAACGCGCCTTCGTCGACACCCTGGGCGCGGTGATCGTTATCACCTTTATCGGCCTGCTGTTCACCCCGGCCTGGGAGTACGTCAGCGACGAGTGGATCATCACCACCGCCGCCCTGGAAATTCCCAACGCCTTTCGCGTGTCCGCCATCGCCGTCGGCCTGAGCCTGATGCTGATGACCTGCGTCGCACGGTTGCTGACCAGCGCACGGTTGATCGACTTCTCGGTGTCGGTGGCGATGCTCGCGTCCCTCGGCGCATTGTTGTGGGTGGCCGAAGGCTGGATGCTGTTGATGGGCAACTGGAACCTGGTGATCTTCTTCATGATCGGCGTGATGGCGATGATCGTCATCGGCGTACCAATCATGGTCGCGTTCGGCCTGGCGACGGTGGCGTATCTGTCGACCATGACCAGCACTCCACTGACCCTGGTGATCGGGCGGATGGACGAAGGCATGGCGAGCCTGATCCTGCTGGCCATCCCGCTGTTCGTGTTTTTGGGGGCGCTGATCGAGGCCATGGGCATGGCGCGGGCGATGATTCGCTTCCTGTGCTCGTTGATCGGTCATGTGCGCGGCGGTTTGTCGTATGTGCTGATCGGCGCGATCTACCTGATCTCCGGCATTTCCGGTTCCAAGGCAGCCGACATGGCCGCCATCGCACCCGCGCTGTTTCCGGAAATGAAGAAACGCGGCGAGGATGAAAACGAACTGGTGGCAATGCTCAATGCCTCCGGGGCGATGTCGGAAACCATTCCGCCCAGCCTGGTGCTGATTACCATCGGCTCGGTGACCGGCGTGTCGATTTCCGCACTGTTCACCGGCGGCTTCATGCCGGCGGTGGTGGGAGCGATTGCCATGGCCGCCGTGATCTGGTGGAAGAACCGCAAAGGCGAGGCTTCCACCGGTAAACGCGCCTCGGGCAAGGAAATCGGCCACTCATTGTTGCTCGCGATCCCTGCGCTGGCCCTGCCCTTCGTGATCCGCACCGCCGTAGTTGAAGGGGTCGCCACCGCGACCGAAGTCGCCGCCATTGGCGTGGCCTACACCTTCATCGTCGGTTTGCTGTGCTATCGCTGCTTTGACTGGCGGCGCCTGTATCCGATTCTGGTCAGCACCGCCTCGTTGTCCGGCGCGATCCTGATCATCATCGGCAGCGCCACCGCCATGGCCTGGGCGCTGACCCAGTCGGGCTTCTCCCATCAGTTGGCGCAGGTGATGTCGACTGTGCCGGGTGGTGCGATGGGTTTCCTGATCATCTCCGCCGTGGCGTTCATCCTGCTCGGCAGTTTCCTGGAAGGCATCCCGGCCATCGTGCTGTTCGGGCCGCTGCTGTTCCCGATTGCCAAGGCCATGGGCATCAACGACGTGCATTACGCCATGGTCGCGATCTTCGCCATGGGCCTGGGCTTGTTCGCCCCGCCGTTTGGCGTGGGTTTCTACGCCGCGTGCGCCATCGCCAAGGTCGACCCCAGCGGCGCCATGCGTCGGGTCTGGCCGTATCTCGGCGCGCTGGTCGTAGCGCTTGGGGTGCTGATTGCCGTGCCGTGGATTTCCATCGGTTTCCTGCCCAACGCCTGAATCACTTTTTGACTGTCAGCACTCAAACATGAGGTTTCCCATGAATTTCTCCACGCTCGAAGCCGGTACCGCAACCGAACGCCGACTGATCGTCGACCAGCCACGCACCATCTCGTTTCTCGGCGAGGACCTGCGCATCTATGCCACGCCACGCTTGGTCGACGACATAGAACAGACGTGCCTCGATTACCTGCTGACCTTCCTCGATGACGGCGAAAACACGGTCGGCGCGGCGGTGGATATCCGCCACGTCGGCGCCACGCTGCTGGGCATGTCGGTCAGCATCGTCGCCACGGTGACCCGCATCGAAGGTCGCAGTGTCACCTTCAACGTCGAAGTGCGCGATGACGTCGAGCTGGTCGCCACGGCCGCGCATACCCGCGTGGTGGTGAACGTCGCCAAACTGCGCAGCCGCGTGCAGGCCAAAGCCGAGGCCGCCGCCGCTGGCGAAGTCGAAGACGGCGTGCTCAGCCCTTCCCAATTCTCTGCGTCACGCTGAAAAGGGTCGAGTCATGATCACGCTGCACGAACGCAACGGTCTGCGGAACCTTGCCGCCGAGGATGCGCTGCCGGTTGTCGATGCTCACCATCATCTGTGGGACCTCGGCAACGGTCGCTATCCGTGGCTGCAGGACGAATACCACGAGGACTTTTTCCTCGGCGACTATCACAGCCTGTGCCGTGATTTCCTGCCGGAACAGTTCCTGGCCCTGACCGCCAAACAACGGTTGGTGGGGACCGTGCATGTCGAGGCCGAACGTGCGCGTGACGAGCAAGTCGCCGAGACACGCTGGCTGGAACAGGTGAACGCACGCTACGGCTTCCCGAATGCCATCGTCGCCCACGCCTGGTTCGATCGCGAAGACAGCGCGCAGATTCTTGCGGAACAAGCCGCCCGGCCACTGGTGAAAGGCATTCGCTCGAAACCGGTGACCTCGGCTTCACCGGACGTATCGATTGCCGGTGCCAAGGGCACGATGCAGGACCCGAAATGGCTGGAAGGATTTTCCCGGCTGGCCGCTCACGATCTGTCGTGGGACCTGCGGGTACCGCCGTGGCACCTGGTCGAGGCGGCCGAGGTGGCGGCGATGTTTCCGCAGATCCGCATCGCGCTCAATCACACCGGTTTCGCCTGGGATCGCAGCCCGGCCGGCATGACGCGCTGGCGCAAAGGCCTGGAAGCGCTGGCCTTGCAGCCCAACGTGCACATAAAGCTGTCGGAGTTCGGCCTCAAGGATTCGCCCTGGAACTACGACGATAACCGGGTGGTGGTCCTGACCGCCCTGGAGATCTTCGGCCCCGAGCGCTGCATGTTCGCCAGCAACTTTCCGGTTGCCGGTCTGCGCGCCTCCTTCGACACGATTGCCGATGGCATGGCCGCAATGCTCGCGCCTATGGGGCGAGCCTTGCAGGAAGCGGTGTTCGCCGGCAACGCTCGGCGCTTTTATCGTCTGGAGGAGCCGCATGGATAACTTGTCCGCCATCGATTGGCGCGCGCGCTTTCTCGCCAGCGGCGATGACGCGGACTTGCCCATCGTCGATGCGCATCAACACTATTTCGACATCGAAACCCATTACTACCCGTGGTTGAACGACCGCCCGTTGCGACCGTTTCGATATGGCGATTATTCGTCCATCTGCCGCAATTTCCTGCCGGCAGACTATCACCGGCTCACCGGCAGCCATCATGTCGTGCAGACGGTCGTGATCGAGGGTGAATGGGACCCGGAGACGCCGTTTGAAGAAGTGAGGTTTGTCGAGTCGCTGGCGAAAACCGAATCCACCCTGGGCGCCATGGTTGCGCAGGCCTGGCTGGATCGCGAAGACGCTTTTGATCTGCTGCGCCTGTACGGCGATCACCCGCTGGTGCGCGGCATACGCCACAAGCCAACGGTGACCAGTCTCGAGGCCTGGAGTGAAGATTTCGCCGAACCCGGCTCCATGCGCGATCCGCGCTGGCGCGACGGTTATGCCCGACTGGCCGAAAACGGCCTGCACTTCGAGTTGCAGGCGCCGTGGTGGCATCTGCCGGAAGCCGCCGAACTGGCCCGGGATTTCCCCGACGTAACCATCGTGGTCAATCACACCGCACTGCCCGCAGATCGTTCGGAAGAAGGCTTGGCCGGTTGGCGTAAAAACCTCGCGCTTCTGGCACAGGAACCTAACGTCGCGCTGAAGATTTCCGGCATCTGCATTCCGGGCGAGGCATGGCCGGTCGAGGCGAACCGTGGGGTGGTGAACGACGCGATTTCGATCTTCGACATCAGTCGCTGCGCGTTTGCCAGCAATTACCCGGTCGATGGCGTGGTGAACAGCCTCAGCGAAGTGTTCGACGGTTTCAAAACCATCGTCAGGGAGCGTTCCCCTGCTGATCGGCTGGCCCTGTTTCATGACAACGCCCGGCGTCTCTACCGCCTCGCTTGACCCGATTTGAACTGCTCATCAGGAGTCCAACATGTTTGAAGTTTCAGGCCACAACTACATCGCCGGCGCACGTTCGGCAAAAGGTACGACCACCCTGCAAAGCCACGACGCCAGCACTGGCGAAGCGCTGCCGTATCGCTTCCATCAGGCGACCGCCGAGGAAGTAAATGCAGCGGCACAAGCGGCAGCCACGGCGTACCCGACCTTTCGCAACCTGTCGGCCGCCCGCCGCGCCGGGTTTCTCGATGCCATCGCCACCGAGCTCGACGCGCTGGATGAATCATTCATCGCCCTCGTGTGCCGGGAAACCGCCCTGCCCGCCGGGCGCATCCAAGGTGAGCGGGCACGCACCAGCGGCCAGATGCGCCTGTTCGCCACGATGCTGCGCCGGGGTGATTTCTATGGCGCACGCATCGACCGTGCGCTGCCGGACCGCCAACCGTTGCCCCGTCCCGACCTGCGCCAGTACCGCACCGGGCTCGGTCCGGTCGCGGTGTTCGGCGCCAGCAACTTTCCGCTGGCCTTCTCCACCGCCGGCGGCGACACCGCGTCCGCCCTCGCCGCCGGATGCCCGGTGGTGTTCAAGGCCCACAGCGGCCACATGGCGACCGCCGATTACGTTGCGGATGCGATCACCCGCGCTGCCCGGAAAACCGGCATGCCCGAGGGTGTGTTCAGCCTGCTTTACGGCAGCGTCGGTGAAGCGCTGGTCAAACACCCGGCCATTCAGGCGGTCGGCTTCACCGGTTCGCTGCGCGGCGGCCGCGCCTTGTGTGACATGGCCGCGGCGCGTCCTCAGCCGATCCCGGTGTTCGCCGAGATGAGCAGCATCAACCCGGTGTTGCTGATGCCCGAAGCCCTCAAGGCACGGGGCGAAAAGATCGCCGCTGACCTGAGCGCTTCCGTGGTGTTGGGCGCGGGCCAGTTCTGCACCAATCCCGGTTTGGTGCTGGGCATTCGCTCGCCGGAGTTCACGGCTTTCTTGGAGCGCTTCGCCGGTTTGATGAACGAGCAACCAGCGCAAACCATGCTCAACGCCGGCGCACTGAAAAGCTACTGCCAGGGTCTGGATCACCTGCGCGCCCACCCCGGCATCACGCACCTGGCCGGCACCGAGCAACAGGGTAACCAGGCACGGCCGCAACTGTTCAAGGCCGACGCCAGCCTGTTGATCAATGGCGATGAGTTGCTTCAGGAAGAAGTGTTCGGCCCGACCACCCTCGTGGTGGAAGTCGCTGACCGCGCCGAATTGATCCAGGCATTGCACGGTTTGCGCGGTCAGTTGACCGCCACGCTGATGGTCGAAGATTCGGAAGTCGCTACCCAGGGCGACGTTCTGGCCCTGCTGGAACAGAAAGTCGGACGCGTCCTTTTCAACGGTTACCCCACCGGCGTGGAAGTCTGCGACGCCATGGTGCACGGCGGGCCGTACCCGGCGACATCGGATGCGCGCGGCACCTCGGTCGGGACGTTGGCGATCGATCGTTTCCTGCGGCCGGTGTGTTTCCAGAACTGCCCCGACAGCCTGCTGCCGGACGCCCTGAAAAACAGCAACCCGTTGAGCATCGCCCGACTGGTGGACGGCATCAGCCACCGCGATGCGCTGTAGGTCAACGCGCTTCAACTGACACCCACTGACAGTCACACCTTCCGCGCCTGTTGAACACAGGCGTCGGATTCGCTCGTCCCGAAAACCGCTGTACCCACACAACAACAAAAACAGAGGAAGTCTCATGCAAGCTCAACGTCACCCGAAACACCGCTTGTGCAAATTGATGCTGGCCGTGGCCGCTGCCGTGATGATCACCACCGCAGGCACTCAACTGGCCATTGCCGAAACCACGCCCGCCGCGACGACAGCCCCCATGCAATGTGCCACTGAAGCCACACCGCGCTACACCAAAACCCCCACCGGTTACCTCATGGTGCTGCGCATGGGCGACAACGCGTTCAAGGAACTGACCAAACTGGCCATCGCCGAGAAGATTCCCAGCGCGTCCATCACGGGTATCGGCTTCGGCAACGTCAAGTTCGGTTTCTGGAACAAGGACAAGAAGGACTTCGACGCCAAGATCCTGAACAGCGTCGAGATGGCCAGCATCACCGGCTCGGTGGCGTGGAAGAACGGTCAGCCTTCGATCCATATGCACGGCGTTGCTGGTGATGCCACCTTCCAGGCCTATGGCGGCCACATCCTCGATTTCGAGGTCACCACCGGCTCGATGGAAATCACCGTGATCGTCCATCAGCGTCGCCTGGAACGCGGAATCGATCCCTGCATCGGCGCCAACGTGCTGGGTATCTGAATCAAGCCTCACGCTCCCGCCTGCCACGGCGGGAGCCACCCTCCCGATTCATATTACAAAAATAATTAGGGGCGTCTTACATGAGCAACAAGAACACGGTTGTAACCCTGGCGCTGGGCGCCATTGCACTCAGCACCCAGGCGCACGCCGACTTCCTGAGTGACAGCAAAGCGACGTTGGGGATGAGGAATTTCTACTTCAACAACGACAACCGCGATGGCCCGGCCGCCCCGTCGAAAACCGAAGAATGGGCGCAGGGTTTCATGCTCGACTACAAGTCGGGCTACACCGACGGCGCCGTCGGTTTCGGTGTCGACGCACTGGGCCTGATGGGGATTACCCTGGACAGCGGCAAAGGACGCCACGTCGGCAGCAGCATGATTCCTTCGGACAGCGACAACAGCGCGGTCGACGAGTGGAGCCGGTTGGGGTTGACCGGCAAGGTCAAAGTCTCGAAAACCGAACTGCGCCTGGGCACGCTGATGCCAAAGCTGCCGATCCTGGTGGCCAACGACGGCCGCCTGCTGCCGCAGACCTTCGAAGGCGGGCAGATCACCTCGGGCGAGTTCAAAGACCTGACCCTCACCGGTGGCCGCATCGAACACGCGACTGGCCGGGGTTCAAGCGATCAGACCGGGCTCGCGGTAACGGGTGGCACCCGTGAAAGCAACGCGTTCGACTTCGCCGGTGGCGACTGGAAAATCACCAAGGACCTGACCGCTCAGTATTACTATGCCAACCTCGACGACTACTACACCCAGCAGTTTTTCGGCCTGATGCACACGCTGACGATCTCGGACAATCAATCGCTGAAAACCGACCTGCGTTACTTCAAGACCGATTCGTCCGGCAAAAACAGCTCGGGCACTTCAGGCTACCGGATCAGCGGCTACACCGAAGGCGCCGATGGCGAAATCGACAACCGGACCTGGAGCGCCGCACTGATTTACACCGCCGGCGCCCATGCCATCACCGCCGGCTACCAAAGCGTTTCCAGCGGCAGCAACTTCACCCAGCTCAGCCAAGGCAACCTGCCGGACAAAGGTGCCGGTGGCGCCAGTCTTTACCTGTACACCGACCGCCTGATCCAGACCTTCACCCGCGCAGGTGAACGCACCGCTTTCGGCCAGTATGCGTATGACTTTGCGGGGTTGGGCGTGCCCGGTTTGAAGGCGTCGGTCATCTACCTCAGCGGCGACAACATCAAGACCGTCACTGGCGACACGCAAAAGGAATGGGAACGGGATATCGGCCTGGATTACGCGATTCAGTCCGGCGCGTTCAAAGGCGTCGGGTTTGGCTGGCGCAACGGAAAGTCCAACAGTGAAGCGAGCCGAAACCAGGACCAGAACCGCCTGATCGTCAGCTACAGCATTCCACTGCTTTGACGATGGGTGTTCGGAGGCTATGCCGGACGATCCCGACGTAGCCTCCGAGGGTTGATCTCAATCCCGCAATTGCGTCAGCGGCTGGTTCAACTGTCCCTGACGACCGTTTCCACCAGAGGGTTTCAGTGAAAGATTCTGCCTATCGGGCCACAACACTCCACCTATTAGCTGACTTCCCGACTCGG
Organism: Pseudomonas fluorescens NCIMB 11764; assembly: GCF_000293885.2. Taxonomy (NCBI): domain Bacteria; kingdom Pseudomonadati; phylum Pseudomonadota; class Gammaproteobacteria; order Pseudomonadales; family Pseudomonadaceae; genus Pseudomonas; species Pseudomonas fluorescens. The sequence goes on along the minus strand of NZ_CP010945.1, from coordinate 4,023,765 downwards.
GTCTAACCTTAGTCTGCGCTGGCGTCATAAGCCGGCCGGATTAGCGCTGGAAAGGAGACAGGAATGAGCCCGAAGCTTGACTAGGCCGCCCGTGGGTCACCGCGCAGGCAACCTGATTGCCGCTGTTCAGAATTCCGTGTGGTCACCACAATCAGTTGATCCAACTGCTGGCCCTGCAGCCTGTGTCTTGATCTCGCTCGTCGCTATTTAACGCCCGCTCCGGGCCCGATAGCCGGAAGAACACGACCAAAAGGTAGCTCGCACATGGCAAATGAATCGAAATGCCCGTTCAATCACGCCGCCGGCGGTGGCACGACCAACCGCGACTGGTGGCCGAACCAACTGAATCTGAAGATCCTGCACCAGCACTCGTCCCTGTCTGACCCCATGGACGAGGGCTTCGACTATGCCGAAGCGTTCAAAAAGCTCGACTTTGCGGCGGTCAAGCGAGACCTGACCGCATTGATGACCGATTCGCAAGACTGGTGGCCGGCAGACTTCGGTCACTATGGCCCGCTGTTCGTTCGCATGGCCTGGCACGCCGCGGGCACCTACCGCACCGGTGACGGGCGTGGCGGTGCCGGCTCCGGTCAACAACGCTTCGCCCCGCTCAACAGCTGGCCGGACAACGTCAGCCTCGACAAGGCACGCCGGCTGCTGTGGCCGATCAAGCAAAAGTATGGCAACAACATTTCCTGGGCCGACCTGATCGTGCTGACCGGCAACGTTGCGCTGGAATCCATGGGCTTCAAGACCTTTGGTTTTTCCGGTGGCCGTGCCGACGTCTGGGAACCGGACGAGGACGTTTACTGGGGTTCGGAAAACAAATGGCTGGGTGGCGACACCCGCTACGACAAAGGGCAAAAACCCGTACAGACACCCGGCGATGTGCCACTCGTGGCCGAACCCGGGAGAAACGAAGATAGCCGCACGGATGAAGGACGCAATCTGGAAAACCCACTGGCTGCCGTGCAGATGGGCCTGATCTACGTGAACCCGGAAGGTCCGGAGGGCAATCCCGACCCCGTCGCTTCGGCCCTGGACATCCGTGAAACCTTCGGCCGCATGGCCATGAACGACGAAGAAACCGTGGCGCTGATCGCCGGCGGCCATGCCTTCGGCAAAACCCACGGCGCCGGGCCTGCCGACAACGTGGGCGCCGAGCCCGAAGCGGCCGGTCTTGAACAACAAGGCCTGGGTTGGAAAAACAACTTCGGCACCGGCAAGGGCCCGGACACCATCACCAGCGGACTGGAAGTGACCTGGACCACCACGCCCACCCGGTGGAGCAACAACTACCTGGAAAACCTGTTCGGCTTCGAGTGGGAACTGAGCAAAAGCCCGGCTGGCGCAAACCAGTGGGTCGCCAAAAACGGCGCGGGCGCCGGGACTATTCCGGATGCACACGACCCGTCGAAACGGCGCAACCCAACCATGCTGACCTCGGACTTGGCCCTGCGCTTCGACCCGATCTATGAGCCGATTGCGCGACGCTTTCTGCAGAACCCGGATCAATTGAGCGACGCCTTCGCCCGCGCCTGGTTCAAGCTGATCCACCGCGACATGGGTCCTCTCTCCCGCTACCTCGGCCCGGAAATGCCCAGTGAAGAACTGCTGTGGCAAGATCCGATCCCGGACGTCGACCACGAACTGGTCAACGACAGCGACGTCGCCGCGCTCAAGAGCAAAATCCTCGCCTCGGGCCTGAGCGTTTCACAACTGGTATCCACGGCCTGGGCGGCGGCTTCGACCTTCCGTGGCTCCGACAAACGCGGCGGCGCCAACGGCGGTCGTCTGCGCCTGGAGCCGCAGAAGTCCTGGCAAGCCAACCAGCCTGAGCAACTGGCGAACGTGCTGGCGAAACTCGAAAGCATCAAGAACGAGTTCAACAACAGCGGCAAGAAAATCTCGCTGGCGGACCTGATCGTGCTGGCCGGCAACGCCGGTGTCGAACAAGCCGCAAAAAATGCCGGTCACAGCGTCACCGTGCCGTTCACACCGGGGCGTGCGGACGCCTCGCAAGAACAGACCGACGTGGAATCCTTCGGCTTCCTCGAACCCATCGCCGACGGCTTCCGCAACTACCTCAAAACCCGCTACCGCGTTCCGGCCGAGCATCTGTTGATCGACAAGGCGCAACAACTGACCCTCACTGCGCCGGAAATGACCGCGCTGATCGGCGGCCTGCGAGTATTGAATACCAACGTCGGACAAACGAAGCACGGCGTATTCACCCAGCAGAAAGAGGCGTTGACCAACGACTTCTTCAAGAACCTGCTCGACATGGGCGTGGAATGGAAACCGACCTCTGAGGCTAGCGAGGAGTTTGAAGGACGCGATCGCAAAACCGGCGAAGTGAAATGGACCGGCACCCGGGTCGATCTGGTCTTTGGCTCGAATGCTCAGTTGCGCGCGCTGGCTGAGGTCTATGCCAGCGGCGATTCGAAGGAGAAGTTTGTGAAGGACTTTGTGGCGGCTTGGACGAAGGTGATGAATCTGGATCGGTTTGATCTGAAGTAACACGGCTGAAAAACTGCAACGCCTCCCAAGTGGAGGCGTTGTGCTTTTTGCCGACTGGCAAAACGGACTAAGTGGGAGAGATCGTCGCCAGGGCACCGATCAAAAGGGTTAACAGCAGAAAACCACCCAGGAAAAGGGACATCTTGGCCATGGAGCCTCCTACGGAATGAGAATGCGGTGCAAGGGCTACTGCGAATGCGGACCGTGCTGTCATTGTGAGGCGCAGGCCTGATGCGTAACAGATGCAGATCACGCAGAAAAATACGGATCAGATCACCTGTCCTGTCAACGCCCTGCCGGGATTGCCGCTGCCGGGGATCCTTTGATCGAAAGATGGCGCTTGCGACGTTTCCGTCAGCAGTTGGTCCACCACTTGCGAAAGTGCAGCCTGAACATCGTCCCCACTGCCCAAGGCTCGCTGGTAAACACCCAGTTGTCGTTGCGCACTGGTGCCTTCACGAAGCATCTGCCTGATGTGAGCAAAAACCGACTCTGCGCCCAGTGTTCGCGCCGCATCGCCCAATATCTGTTCAGCCATGAACAGCCACTGCTCCATGGAGAACGGCCGGTCGTAGCCTTCAATAATGAACGACGCCCGAGTTCCGTAGCGTTTCGCCCGCCAGCGGTTTTCCTTGAGAATCCATTGGGATGTTTGCGAATACGCAGAACCGGGACGCGGTTGATCCATGGCATACGCCACCACCAGCCGAAAAAACGAGGCGATGCACAACGCATCATCCAGACGTGGACAGGCATCCGTCATCCGCAACTCCAGGGTCGGATACTTCGCCGCCGGCCGCAAACCCCACCAGACATCGCCAGCCTGCCGAATCGTCCCGGTACGGATCAGCAGTGCAACGTAAGCGTCATAGGCAGTTTGATCCTCAAGAAACTCCGGAACGCCCATCCGCGGCCATTCATCACAAGCCGTTTGCCGGTAGCTCGCAAAGCCGCTGTCGGCGCCGTCCCAAAACGGTGATGAACTGCTCAAGGCCAGCAAAAACGGCAGCCACGGCAAGACTTCGTTCATCACGTGGATACGGTCCAGATGCCTTGGCACCTCAACATGCACGTGCAGACCGGACAGCAGGCTGCGCCGTGCGACGCGCTGGAAGTCTTCGAACAGTTGAAGAAAATGATCCTGCTCCGTGGCCTGTTGCAGACGCCAGTCCGCCAACGGATGGCTGCCGACACTGAGTAGTCCCAGGCCATAAGGATCCAGCGCATTTCCCAAGGTTTGGCGAACGTTAGCCAGGTATTCGGCTGCTTGCGCAACATCGGTAAATATTGGTGACGCGACTTCGACCTGCCCTTTAAACATCTCATAGGCAAAGCACGGGCCTAACGCAGCCTTGCACGCCTCAATTGCTGCGCCGGGCGGATCCTCCGACATGCGGCGGGTGCGCAGGTCAGTGATGAAGTATTCCTCTTCAATGCCGAAGTTCAGGTGTGGGTTCATCAAATGCCCTCACGGGGTCTGCCTTGCGGTCGTGAATCCGTGATTGGGCGAGAGGTGAAGAACTGCGCCATTGCCGGATTCAAGAATTAGCGTTCTTAAGGCTATGGCTGCATTTGGGCGCAGGAGTTCTTGTTTTTTTCGCAATGCGGCCCACGACACCTGTATTGCGGGCGCAGGCTGTGGAGCGAATGAAAACGGGCGACCTTTTGGGTAGCCCATTTTGTCGCGGGAGAAATAGATGAATCCCTTTCACACCGCAGGTACGCTCGTCACGGAAATACGTTGGTATCCAGAAAATAAATTCCGCCATCATCATTTAACAAGCAAGCGAGCGGGCTGACTCCATCTTCATTGAGGATGCTAGACCTGCAATATGGGGAAAGCCCACCACCTGAGTCTTCCCATGAGAAACATATTTTCACTAAGCCCCATAACGCTTTGGATGGCCAATTTTATTGGGAGTCAAATACCCTTCGACCCGCACACCACTCGAAGTGGTGCCAGATCATTATTACCTACTATGACTTTATTCTTGATCGACCCTTTTGCACCTACTCAGGAATGATTTGCAACTCACTCCATAGTGGTTTCAGTCCTAGACTTTCCATATAAGTCCCATAGTCGACAAAGGCCTTAACCCCAATGTTTTCGTATAAAAACCATGAGGCCTCGCACTCTTGACATACGAACAAGCAAGTGTCGTTAGCTACAATTCTAGCCTTGACAACATCTCCCTGCTCACACCTTGGACACAGCATATAAAACTTCTCTATTTAACAGGATAGGCGATAATGACCTGATTGGTCCCAGGCCGAACAATACTTTTAATACTCGTTTCTCCCGAAGTACCAATCGCTCGGCCCATCGGGACAACATATGCACCCGGATCACCTACCACGGGACTACCTTTCTTGAGCCATGCCTCATCGACAGTTCCTAAAATTTCTTTTCTGTCCATACTAAAGACGCTATGCGTTGTCTTGGCCGGATTCGGCTCCGCATGCTCTAAAACATGCAAAACTCTGTTTCCTTGAACCGATCCTTGTCCATAGTCTAGACCTGCTGGGGTTGTCCAAGTCCGGGTAGCTTTGTCAAATGTTAGCTCTACTGCACCACCTGTCGCTTTTACACCCTATTGTTTTCTATTGCGACTCTATTGCGACTTTTATTTCAAGCCCAGTCATCAGGAACTACGCCGTCCTTTTTTGCTTCAGTCTCAGGGATCGGCACATTCAGTTCTGGGATGGCTAGAAAAACAATTTTGTAAAATCGATTTATAGTCTGATTACGCCATTCGTCATCAGAGCAAAACTTTTGCAACTTGGACCTTGGAAGAAATATTTCACATTCCCCCCCATGTGCCCTCCATATTGAAAGCCGATGCAAAAATGCCCTTCACTAGTGTTCTTCAACCAATAACCAAGTGGCAAATCAATTTCCATTGAACAACTCCCTCACAGCCTTTACAGCGACTTGATCAATTCGCAACTGCCCGGGAATGACAGCCTCTGGTACGCCACCAGAAGTATACCCCCCAGGAACCCAATAACCAGGAAATGCACCAACTTCATTCCCTGACGGCATGCGAACATTTGGCTTAGCAATTACCTCTGCCTGAGCCTTATCCAGATAACCAGCAGGCAAGCTAAGTTTCGTTTCCACGGCGCGAATATTCCCACCTGTCGACTTGTAAAGCTCATCCAAATAGCTTTTCGGAAACACAAACGAGTTCCCAGGGCCAACTTAAAGACGCTATGCGTTGTCTTGGCCGGATTCGGCTCCGCATGCTCTAAAACATGCAAAACTCTGTTTCCTTGAACCGATCCTTGTCCATAGTCTAGACCTGCTGGGGTTGTCCAAGTCCGGGTAGCTTTGTCAAATGTTAGCTCTACTGCACCACCTGTCGCTTTTGCACCAACACTACTACCGGACCTTCAAGTGTTCCTTGCTGCCAGCAAACGCGACGTGCTTACCATCCCAACATACGAGGCGCCGTAATCACGTAGACATCATGCACGGCCTGTTCCGTGCGCACGAATTCAGCCGCTACTCGATTGTTTTGTTCGGCCGTTCTCTGATCGACTGGGGGATCAACTCCGTCCCAAATACAATCCAACCGCGCCTCAAATCCAGGGGCATGCCAAATGCCTCCTTCGATTCGAGCGACCACTAACCCGCGCTGTGCAGCGCGTTCACAAATAGCAACTGCTGCATCGGCTGAGACCTTCATCACAACGCTTCCACCAAGATTGAAGAAGTCATCGGATGAGTCGTAGCGCTGCTGAAGATCAATGATCATTTTCACTTCCACTTAATTCGACTATCCGGAATCCACCCTGGGTCATTTTTGCCGCTTATCTGCACGACTTCGCCAGTCCGGTCGTTAACTACAACATACCCGTTCTTTGAGCCATACACGGATGCCGGATCACTTCTCGCCAATCCATCTGGCGTCTTCGACGCAGATCGGTTGTCAGCAGTAGTTCCCACTGGCCCTTCATCAATGACGTCCTGGACCTCTTGCTGAGTCCACCCTCGAGCTTCAAGTTGACCGCCAATTTTGCCGTCAATAGTAATTTTGCCCGTCTTTGTGGCTTCTAATCCTTCCGAAGCGGCCTCTTTTGCACCGTCAGCATTGGTACTTTCGTTATAGACCGCCCCCGGATTCAGCTGATGCCCCGGCGTCACATAAACATTACCGCCTTGCTGACCATCCAATTGGCTTCCACCGGTATGGGGCGTTGTGGAGGCCTGCCCGCCCTCCGCATAACCGCCGCTACTCGGGTTTTGCTTGCCCGCCTCAACCAACAGACCTTCGTACTTCTTCAACCTCGGGTCAAGCACATGAATCGGAAGCCCAAGGTTGGTAAGCGCGACATCTACGATCAGCTTGACCATCTCAGCACGCTGATTGACATCGCGCACGTTCGTCTCAATAGAGTCTATCGCGCTCGACACTGCCGCCTGCATCTCTGCTTGCCGTTCAGGAGGCAGTTGCGTGGCCGCGAGCGAAGTAGCCAACGCCCCCAACAGCACAGTACCCGCCACCACCACCGGTACGAAGTTTTGCTGGGTCTGTTGTAGCAAATTCATCCGGTACATCACCGCAAGAACCTGCATTGCCTTGTCGGGATCCTGCCCCGCCATATCCGTCAAACGCTGGGCGACAAGCTCGACATTCTTGTCTTGCCCGCCCGGTGCGACTACGCCAAGAAGTGCCTTGACGGTGTTGGCGCGGGTTTGTTCGTTGCGGTTGCCCAGCCGACGCATCAGCTCGCGATCAAGCTGCTGACCTCGCACTTTTTCGGTATCGGTTCCGCTACCCAATGCTCTCCCGACACGGAACAAATCGGCAAGCTTGTGCAGCGCTTCTTCGCTGTTCTCCCCATAAGAGGGTTTACCGTTTCGAAGCGAAAGGTGAAGCGGATCAGAGCAAAACCGTCGATATGGCGCGTCGATCATTCCCGCGCCACATCGCCTTGGGAGGGCTAAATCATCGGCGAACTGCTGACCACACGCAGTGCCAACCCTTTATAAGCATCCAGCGTAATCGTGAACTCCCCTTCAGGCGTCAGATCACCCTCGACCCGTTCATTGATGATGTCGACCACCGGCCCCGGCGCAATATTGGGCAGGTGCAGGGTCTCGGTGATCGCTGTGGAACCGAAGTTCAGCGCGGTGATCTGGGTGCCTTTGCCGGCCGGCAGCTCGTGGACCATGATCAGCAACCCCGGATGCTCGACATCCGGGATCAGGATCTGACGGCTCGCGGCAATATCATAGGAACGGCGCGCCGCCAGGATTCGCTTCAGCTGCGAGGCAAAGGAGTCATGGTCTTTCAGTTGACTGGTCAGGCTGCCGTAAAGCGTTTTCGGGCGCGGCATCTGACCTTCCGACAGCTCCGCTTCCGGATTGAGATCAACCAGATCGTAGGCGCCGCGATGAATCCAGCGTGTGTCGCCGTCGAGCATCAAATGTGCGACCTGCTCTGCCGGCAACGGCAGTGCGCCGACGAGGTCCCAACCCGACAACGCGAACACGCCGGGCTGCATCGCGTTGTACATCACCAGCAGCACATGAATCTGGCGGATCTGCTGGATATCCGCTGCGGTAATGGCATCGAGGTCACGAATCCCCAGCGCTGCCGTGATGATGCTGGCGGTGGTGCAGGACACGCCGTTGGTGACGAATTTCAGGTTATACGGTGCGTGTTCGCCGGCCAGGCGTTCGTACATCTGCTCGCGAATGTGCTCGCGCAAGATGTTGCCGGGGAAGGTCTGGCCCTGATAGAGGAAAGTGTCATGGGCGTGCAGCGTCCAGAAATGCACCAGTTCGAGGGTCAGTTCGTCATGGTTCTGCAAGGCGTGGATCAGCGAGCCCGGGTCGATGCCCAGGGTGTGCATCTGGCGCAGCATCAAGCGCAGGAATTCGGTATCGCCCATCAGCAACGCATGCTGGTAAGCGGGTCGGGTGATGAAGTCATAGGAAAGATCGGCCCCGCCGTGGGACATGGCGGCGATATCGTCAACGGTCAGGTTCAGTTCCTGAAAACTGAAACCGCCCGCCTTGCGAATTGCCCCGGCCAGCAACTGGTTGCCGGTGATCGACAAGGGATGACTTTCCGACCAGGCGGTGCCATCGAGCTTGCGTTCAACGCCGAGAAAACCGTTGGCGTCCAGACGCAGGATTTTCGCCCCCATCACGTCGATGGCGTGCAGCGCGTCGCCGATGATCATCTGCTGCGCGGCGAAGGTCGGGTCCAGCCAGTTCAGCGACGGTTGCCCTTCCTTGAAGTAATGCAGGTAAACCCAGCGTCGCGGTTTGCCATCGACCCCGATCACGACCGGTGTCGCACTCCAGTCGGTTTCCTTGACTCCGGGCTCGAAGAAAATCACCCGCTGCAACTGGCCGACGATGTAATGCTTGTCGCGCAGCACATCGACCTGCTGCGGACTGAGGTTCTGCGCGTCGCGGCCCTCGAGAACATCGGGCAGCAGCGGCCAGTCTTCCTCGCGGATTTCCACCATGTGGTAGAGCCCCGGATAGTCTTCATACGCCATCTCGGCCAGGCGAAAGTCCGCGCCTTTGCCGGTGTGCGACGGGATGACGTCGTCGATGATCACCGCATTGTGCGCAGCAGCCATGCGCACCAACGCTTGCAGCTGCGCCTCGGTGCCCAACTGTGGATCGATGTCGAAACTGATGCGGTCGAAGTTGCCGTCAATGGTGGGCGTGTGTTGGGTGCCCGAGAGGCCGCCAGACCTTTTCAGCGGGCCGTTGTGAATGCCCTGGATACCGATTCTCGACAAGGCGTGCCATAAGGTTTCGTCCCCCAGGGCTTCGAGCACCGTACCGTTTTCCCGGGTGACAATCGACGCCGGGTACGCGGTGAACCACACCGAAGCGAGGGCCGAGGCGTCACGGGGCCGGGTATGCGCATAGGGCTGTTGCCACAATCGGCCTTGCCCCGAGTAGAGCCTGGCCCGTTGTCTTGCGGCATGCAGCATCGATTGTTCGACCAGCCAGTCCACATGGTTTTTCTCAGCTGCCGTCATGGAAACAATCACCTCTCGTCATGAAAAAATGGCATCCGCCCTTCTGCACCAAAGGCACTGCTCGTTTTCATATGAGGCCATGACGTGGCATTCGTTGCATCGTGCTGCGTGATCACGCTCCGGGTTGCAGTTGGCACCAAGCTCCCAGCGCATCGATCTGCGGACGGCCGAAGAGATAACCCTGACCCCACTCGCTACCGCAGGCAGTGGCAAGGGCGCGATCGGCTTCGGATTCAATCCCCTCGATGATCACGCACGGCGCCAGCGTCTTGCACAGCTGCACCAGATGACCGAGGGTCTGGGCGCTGTTGGTCTCCAGGCGTGCGCGCTGGAGGTAGCCCTGATCGATCTTGACGATATCCGGCCGGGTCTGCCGGATGAATTCCAGCGTACCCAGGCCCGAGCCAAAATCATCGATGGCCACCCGGCAACCCATCTCCCGCAGGCACAACACGAATTCGATCGCCGCCGAGGTGCTTGGCGGCGTGGCGCTTTCGGTCACTTCAATCACCAGTCGCGCGGCCACCGAAGGGGTGTCGCGCAATTGCATGAGAATCGGTTGCCAGTAGTGGTCAACGATGGCGCTTTGCGCGGAGATGTTGCAGCCCAGCCGCAGGTGTTCGTTTTGCAGCAGACGTTCAATCACGCAGCTCACCACGCTGCGGTCAAGCTCACGCATCAACTGATGCTTTTCCAGCATGGCGAAAGGATAAACCCCCTCGCCCTGTGCATCGATATGCCGCAACAGCCCTTCCTGGTACAGCACCCGGCGACTGTCGGGCAACCAGACGACCGGCTGAAACGCCAACACCAACTTGCCCTGTGCCAGTTCATTGTAAAAATTCTTCACTCTGTGCATGTCACATCCGTAGACAAAGCGGCGTCCTGCCGCCGGGTGAATATGGCGACGCCACGCGGCGCTCCTGCAACTGCAGCGTTGACTGCCGGCCATAATCGACGCTCGCCGACCGGTCAGGAAGTGTTCCCGGATACCTTTCGCTTGTCCTTGGAAACGTGTCGGTTGTGTTAATCGACTGTGACCATTTGTTTATTGCGATCATGCGCCGGCTTGCGCGACATCAATTAGCCATTACGCCGGGAAGAATCATGCACAGAATGACCAGCACCGGTTTTCGGGTGCTCGCCGACGTCTTGACCGACGCCGGCGCCAACGTGGAAACCTTGCTCGAAGAGTTCGGCAGCAGCAACGAGGAGGTCTGGGCAAACCCCAACGGCGTCAGGCTGGAGCTGGTCTATAAGGTGATGGCTGAAGCGGAAAAACGTACCGGTAACCCGGACATTGGTTTGCTGGCTTATGCCCGCGCGCATCCGGCGAACCTGGAGGTGCTGGGCTACGCCGTGATGTCTTGCGCCACGCTGGGCTCCGCGCTGCATCGGCTGGTGGATTATCAATCGCTGATCTGCAATGGCTTCTATATGTGCCTGGACCAGGAACCGACAGCGCTGAAGCTGATCGGCTTCGACATCAGCGCCCAGCCGTCGCTGACACCCCGGGCCTTCATCGATGCCGGTGCCGCGCAAACCGTGGGACTGGTGCACTGGCTGTTGCCCAAGCGCAAGCCGCAACCCGTGGCGGCGACCTTTACTTACCCCAAACCAGCGGATACCACCCGGCTGGAACACTTGCTCGGGAGCAACCTGTCATTCGGCGCGTCTTACAACAGCCTGACGTTCAGCCTCGACGACTGCTCGATTGCATTGCCGACGGCCGATCCTGCACTGGATGTCCTGCATGTCGAATACGCCCGCACACGCTTGAACCTGCTGCTCAACGGCTCAATGACCGAACGTGTTCGACAGGTGCTTTCCGAGCGGCTGGCCCAAGGCGTGCCCAGCGACCTGAACCGGATCGCCCAGGCGGTCGGCGTGAGTGCACGCAGCCTGCAACGGCGCTTGAGCAATGAAGACATGCACTTCTCGGCACTGCAGGATGAAGCGCGACTGATGCTCGCGCATAACTTCCTGCGCAATTCAGCGCGCAGTGTGAAGTACATCGGCGCGCTGCTGGGTTTTCGCGATCAGAGCAGCTTTCATAAAGCCTGCATACGCTGGTTCGGCATGACGCCTGGACGCTACAGGGAAGTGTCCTGACCACCTGCCGGCCTATTCAGACACTGCGACCTGATTGCGCCCGCGCGCCTTGGCTCGATACAGCGCCTTGTCCGCGTTGTTGATCAAACTGTGCAGATCGTTATCGTCGGCATTCATCGAGGCGACACCGCCGCTGGCCGAGATACGATGGACCGGCCCGGTCATCAGGCCGGCGATCGACTGGATGAGCTCCTCGGCAATGTGCTGTGCGACTTCAATCGACGTGTCCGGCAGCAAAACGGCAAACTCCTCCCCGCCCAACCGCCCGTACACGTCGGTTTCGCGAAACGAACGGCTGATGACGGCCCCCATTTGCCGCAGCACCTGATCCCCGACCTGATGCCCGTAGGTGTCATTGATGTGCTTGAAGTGATCCATGTCCAGCATGACGGCACACAGCGGCAACTGGTTGTTCTTGCAGTGGCCATATAGATGCTGCGCGTGCTCGAAAAAAGCCCGGCGATTCATCAGGCCCGTGAGTTCATCGGTCTGGGCGGCACGCGTGGAAACACTGTGTGCCTGCTCCATTTCACGGGTTAGACGGAAGGCGGTTTCCAGTGCGTCGGACAGGTTGCGCGTCGCGCTGAATACAAAGGAGGCGAACACCAGCACCGCCACTCCCATGCCGACCTGCAAGGACGAGGCTTGAAACAACAGCCAGATCGTACAAGGAAGCAACACCAGGGAAATGGACACGATCGTCATGTAGCGATAGGCCGAGTAACAGGACACCGCACTGACCGACATCCCGACGCAAAACAGCATGACCAGCGCCTGGGCCAACAGGTCATCGGCTGGCATGACCATCAGCGCGCCCCCGCCCCAGATACCGGCGGACAATACGAGCGTGACCCAATACGTGCGCTCCCAGCGCTCAGGGGTGCGCTCACTGGGGGGGCTGCGCAAATAGGCGATGAACATCGAGATCCGCAACAGCGACGACGCTGCCAGTATCGCGATCCACCACGCGATGACCGTGTGATCAAAACGCTCCCAGCACAGCCAGCACAGCATCAACACCGCGAGAAAGCTGCCGAAAACCGCCGAGACCGACTGGCGGAACAGCTGGTGCAATCGGTCCGTGCGCACCTGACTGACGATTAAATCTTCCGTTTCGAACCGCAATCCAAGGCCATCCATTTCATCCGCCTGATCGTGATGCTGCGACGAATGCGATTGTGGCACATTGCTTAGGGCTACTCACTCGGTGATCGGACGGATCCTCTGAATCGCTGCAGGCAGCAATGTCTCAAGTCAGGCTTTCATTTCCGCCGCCAGCAGATTCACCAGCGCTGCGGCCGGCAATTCACGCGCCAGCGGTGCGCCCTGCCCGGCCCACTGCACGGCAAAATCAGTGTTTGCCTGCGCGGTCGCGGCAGCGTTGAGCGCCTTGTTGGCGTCATAGGTCAGCGGATAGTCGGGCAGTGCCGTGGCAGCCGTCGCAAGGAGGGTGAAGTTGCGATTGACCATGCCACGGGCAGGACGGCCGGAAATCACACTGGTGACTTTGGTTTGGTGTGCGCGCGGCCCCTTCAAGGCCTCACGGTAAGCGCTGTTGGCGGAGGATTCAGGACAGAGGATAAATGCCGTGCCCAGCTGCGCTGCACTGGCGCCCAGTTGCATGACCGCCTTGATGCCTGCGCCGTCCATGATGCCACCCGCCGCGATCACCGGCAGTCTGCAAGCGCGGGTCAACACACGCACCAGCGCAAACGTGCCCATTTCCGTGTCCTGCTGCGGGTCGAATACACCGCGATGGCCCCCGGCTTCGTAACCTTGAGCCACCAGCGCATGCACGCCGGCGTGCTCCGCCAACTGCGCTTCGGCCAGGCTCGTTACGGAGCACAAGAGCACGATGCCGGCGTCCTTGAGCGCATCGACGGCGGATTGTGGGGGCAATCCAAAATGGAAGCTGACCACCGCCGGTTTTTCTTCCAGCAGCATCTGCAGCATGTCCGGGTCTTCGACGAACGAGGTGTAGATCTCGCGCAGCGACGACGGCGCAGCGGCGCCGAACTCGGCAAAAAACGGTGTCAGGAAACTCAGCCATTGAGCCTCTCGGGCGCTGTCATGCACGGCAGGCTGGTGGCAGAACAGGTTCACATTGAAGGGTTTATCCGTCAGTGCCGCCGTCTCTCGAATCATGGCCCGCGCCTGCTCGACGCTGCTCGCCCCGATGCCGATGGAGCCCAGACCGCCGGCACTCGACACCGCTGCCGCGAGCCTGGGTGTGGAAACGCCCACCATGGGGGATTGAAGGATCGGCAGTTGAATGTTCAAAAGGGACAGCAGTGGACTGGACATGACAGCACCTGTACGTGATGAGTGTGAGTAAAACCGATGGTGCCTGAGCACTCGGCGCTGCCCGGCGCTACAGTTCGCCGGTCAGGAATTGCGCCCGTCCCCGGCCGAAGGACCAGTCCGAATCGGCATTTTCCACCAGCGAAACAATCAGGTCATCGGGCGACAAGCCGCAATCGGCACGTAGTCTCTCGGCCAGCAAGCGGTAAAACGCGGCCTTCTGCGCTTGTGAGCGCGGTCGCGAAATCACCGTCAGCAACACCACATTGGCCGAGCGCGTGTAGCCCAATCCCGTGTCGTGCAGCACCAACTCACCGGGACGGTGTTGGGTGACGCATTGATAGCGATCACTGGCGGGCACTTCAAAGGCCTCGACCATCGCCTGATGGGTCGCGTCCAGAAGCGTCTTGAGCTGCTCGTCATTGCGCCCCTGGAGGATGTCGAACTTGAGCAACGGCATAGCGATTCACCTGTGCGAAAAAACCGGGGGCGAGAAATTCGCCCCCCCTGGGAAAAAAGATGCCGTGCCAGCCCGTGCCAACACGTCACCCAACCCCAAACCTGTGGAGCAGAAACCGTATTACTTGGACGTCGGCATGGCGAACTCAGCGCCCTTGGCGATGCTGTTCGGCCAGCGTTGCATGATCGACTTCTGCTTGGTGTAGAAGCGCACGCCCTCTTCGCCATAGGCGTGTGTGTCACCGAACAGCGAACGCTTCCAGCCGCCGAAGCCATGCCACGCCATCGGCACTGGAATCGGCACGTTGATGCCAACCATGCCGACCTGAATGCGGCTGGCGAATTCACGGGCGATGTGGCCGTCACGGGTGTAGCAGGCGGTGCCATTGCCGAACTCGTGGGCGTTGACCAGATTGACCGCCTCGGCAAAATCCTTGACGCGCATGCACGCGAGCACCGGGCCGAAGATCTCCTCTTTGTAGATTTTCATCTCGGGCGTGACATGGTCGAACACCGTGCCACCGAGCCAGAACCCTTCGGCACAGTTCGCGCCAGCCTGAGCACCGTCAAAACCACGGCCGTCGACCAGCAGTTCTGCGCCTTCTTCAATGCCTTGTTCGATGTACCCGGTGATGCGCTGCAACGCGACTTGCGACACGATCGGGCCCATCTCCGCGGCCAGGTTCATGCCCTCGAGGACTTTGAGCGCGCGGGTGCGTTCCACCAGTTTGGGCATCACCTTGTCCGCGACATCCCCGACAAAAACCGCCACCGAGATCGCCATGCAACGCTCGCCGGCAGAGCCGAATGCCGCGCCGATCAGCGCGTCCACCACTTGATCGATGTCGGCGTCCGGCATCACTACCATGTGGTTCTTCGCGCCCCCGAGCGCCTGCACACGCTTGCCGTGGCGGGCGCCCGTTTCATAGATGTAATTGGCAATCGGCGTTGAGCCGACAAAACTCACGGCTTTGACGTCCGGGTGATCGATCAGCGCATCCACCGCTTCCTTGTCGCCCTGCACGACGTTAAACACGCCGTCGGGAAGCCCGGCTTCCTTGAACAGTTCGGCGATCAGCAACGAGGGCGACGGGTCGATCGGGCTTGGCTTGAGCACGAAGGTGTTGCCGCAGGCGATGGCCACCGGGAACATCCACATCGGCACCATTACCGGGAAGTTGAACGGGGTGATGCCGGCCACCACGCCCAGCGGCTGGCGCATGGTCCAGTTGTCGATGTTGGTCGAGACCTGCTCGGTGTAGTCACCCTTGAGCAATTGCGGGATGCCGCAGGCGAACTCGACGACCTCGATGCCGCGTGTCACTTCACCCTGGGCATCGGTGAAGACCTTGCCATGCTCGGCGGTGATCATGCGCGCCAGGGTGTCGCGGTGCTCGTTGAGCAGCGCCAGGAACTTGAACATGATGCGTGCCCGACGCAGTGGCGGCAGCGCCGACCAGGCCGGAAAAGCCTGTGCCGCCGACTTCACCGCTGCGTCGACTTCAGCGGCATTGGCGAGCGCAACTTTGCCGATGACGGAGCCGAGGGCGGGGTTGGTGACGTTCTGCGTGCGGCCCGAAGAACCGTGCGTCACGCGGCCGTGAATGTAATGTGCGATGTCTGCTGGCTGGGTGCTCATGGCGGGTGTCCCCTGGTGGTGGATAAGGACCATCTCTTTTTGTTGTTCGGGATTGCCAGGCGGTCCTGTCGGCGCGCCTCAGGGTCAAAGTAGGCCAGCCTTTGGATCATGTAAAATGATGATTAATGATTCTGGTGATCACAAATGGTGAAGCTGTTTTGATGGCGATGGAGCAAGCGCCCTCGCTACGGGCGGACAGTTATTTGTCTTGAACAGCTTTTTGCAGCCATTTCGCCCGCTCCGACAGGCGTCGCTTCCAGTCCTCGGCCAGGCCACGGATGGCGGCCAGCGCGAGCAGGTCGTCGATCACTGGCCGGTGCGACAGCTGCACCTGCCAGAACTCATCGATGGAAAAGCGCTGCGTCTGCCGTTCCAGCAGTTCAATCGTGTCCCCGGCCTCGATAAATCCCGGTTGAAGCACCCGGTAATACCAACCGGTGATGCGCTCTTTGGCGACATGCATCGACATGCGTTCGGCGTCAAAACGATGGTTGATTTTCCAGCACGGGCTGCGTGGCTGAGAGACTTGCAACACCGCACTGCCCATCTGGAACACGTCGCCGATGTGCACGTTTCGCTCAGAGAGCCCGAGCGCTGAGAGGTTTTCCCCGAGGCTGCCCGGGATCAGTTCCGGGGCGCACTGTGCAAAGGCCTGCGCCAGGCGCTGATAGTTTTCTGCCGCATAGTGATGAACTGCTTTTTCCGGACCGCCGTGAACCCGGCGATCGGCGTGCTCATCTCCGACAATCCCCTGGACCTCCACGCGAGCGGGGCCGGCACGTCGCTGTTTGAAGATGCCTGAACGTTGCCCTTCAGGCATCAGGACGCCCATGCCGCCGGCAAAGACATGGTCAATTCTTGAAGTCAGGTTCATCGTCCGGCAGCGCTCATTCGTCTGTTTTGTTGACTTTACTAACCGTCGACAATGATCGTAAAATGATGACTCGTGATGCTATTCATCACTTTTTATGATAGGTGGCAAGATCATGGAAATGCGCCAACTGAAGATTTTCTGCGCGGTTGCCGAGCTTGGCAGCTTCACTGCGGCCGCCGTCAATGTGAATACGGTGCAGTCCAATGTCACCATGCGGGTGAAGGAGCTGGAAGCCGAACTGAACCGGGAACTGTTCATCCGCAAAAAGTCCGGGGTGGTGCTCACCTCGGCGGGCCAGACCTTCCTCGGGTATGCGCGGCGCATCCTGCAACTGACAGAAGAGAGTCGCAACGCCCTGATGGATACCGGCATTCCGGCGGGCCTGCTGCGGTTGGGCTCAATGGAAACCACCGCCGCCATCCGCTTGCCGCAAGTGCTGACGAAGTACCGCGAGAAATACCCCGAGGTTCAGTTGTCGCTGTTGACCGGGACCACTTCCGAACTGATCAAGGCGATTGAAGCGCATCGACTCGACGGCGCATTCGTCGGCGGATTCCACCAGAATTCGGCGCTGACCCAGGAAGAGGTTTTCCAGGAAGAACTGGTGCTGGTCAGCAGCAATCAGTTCCCGTCACTGCCGGCGCTGATCGAGAAAATCCCGCAGCAAACCGTACTGGTCTTCCGCACCGGCTGCTTCTACCGCTCCACCCTGGAAAACTGGTTTTATCAGGTCGGGCTGGTGCCCAACCAGATCATGGAACTGGGCACCCTCGACGGTATCCTGTCGTGCGTCGCCGCCGGCATGGGCGTGACCTTGCTGCCCAAGGCCATCGCGGAAAATTGCAGCGTACGGCATGCCATTCGTTGCCACACGCTCCCGCCGGAATTCGCCAACGTCTCGACCGTCTTCATCCGCCGAAACGACACGATGATCACCTCGGCCATGAGCGCGTTCATCGGCCTGGCACAAAACCAGATCGCCCGGCCGGCGGTGGCGTGAATAGCCGGCAATGACCAGAATGTTGTTCACTTAAGAAAATCTTCAGGCAGGCAAGAAATCTGTGGTGAAGGGATTTAGCGAAACGTCGCACCGCCCCGTTGGGTCGCGAAGCGGCCCCAGCGTCCGGCCAATTAGATTGAATTGTCCGGATTGGCGACTGCTTCGCAGCCGAACGGGGATAAATCCCCTCGCCACAATTGTGTGGAGCCCGCACTTAAGTGATCAGTATTAGGCTTTAGCGGCAAAGTTGACGGCTTCACCCTCCTCCATTGGCAACCGGCTTGTTGTCATCGGCAGCCCGGAGGCCAGCTCAACCACGCGCTCGGCCGCCGGGACGACACTGTGAATCTTGCCCACCCCCTGCCCCGCGTACAGCGACAGCTTTTTCGCCATCCGCGGTTTGTCGATCGCCCGGGCGCCGCCGCCGATGAAGCGCAGCAGGTTCCACTTGTCCCGATTGGGGATCACCCGGTGAGGCGTACCGTAGGTCCAGCCGAACGAATAACCGGTCCGGTACTCGGTGTCATCCGTCGTCGCTTCCACGATCTTTTGTTTGTAGAGCGGGTGCGCATTCGACTCGTCGGTGGCGATAAACGCCGTGCCCACCACCACACCTGACGCACCGAGCGACATCAGCGCCCGGACATCATCGCCCGCCACGATACCGCCCGCGGCCAGGACCGGTCGCCCCTCCGAAACACCCAGGATTGAGGACAACAGCGGCATGATGCCGATGGTGCCCCGGTTCAAATGACCGCCACTTTCACTGCCTTGCGCCACGAGAATGTCGGCGCCTTGTGCAATGGCAATCCTGGCAAGTTCAACCGACCCCACCTGCACCATGACCGTCAGCCCCGCGTCCTTCGCTCGGGGAATCATGTCGGCGGAATAGGCCTCGGCGTAAAACAGTGAAAGCAGTCGCGGTTTTTCTTCCAGCACCACCTGAAACTGCGCTTCGAAAACGTCCGGGCCGCCGAACTGTGGAACAAGGTTCACACCAAAAGGCTTATCGGTCAGTGCACGGGTTTCCTGTATCCACCGGCGCAAGGTCAGCGGCGGCAGACGCAAACCGCCCAGCACCCCCATCCCCCCGGCATTGGCCACCGCCCCCACGAGCTGCGGGCCGGAAATGGCTGCCATGCCACCGAGAAAGATCGGGTACTTCACGCCGCACAGTCGAGTGATGGCGTTTCCTGCAAAATCGGATCTGGCTTCGTTCATGACTCACAGCTCCACATGTTTTCCAAGCATCCGCTTGAGCGTGTTGTTCTTCAGGAGAAAGTGATTCTTGACCGCACCGAAGACATGCAAGGCCAGCCCCGCGAGAAACGCCGAAGCGCCAATATCGAACAGCACATCAACGACATGTTTGAGTCCGGCGTGAGTGGGCAAGAGCGTTGGAATGGAGAATCCTCCAGGCAAAACCACGGCCTCGCCGCCCGCCGAACGGGAAGCCCAGACTGCTATCGGCAGCAGCACCATCGCCAGGGCGAGCGCCACCGCAACCGAACGGCTGATGATGACCTCGATGGGATTCGGCGTGCCCACGGGCAGCGGATGGTAAGAGGTGATCCTGGCCCAGAATCGATAGACCGACACCAGAAACAGAATCAGCCCCACCAGGTTTTGCATGTGGGCAAGCGGCATCCGCGCGGCGTCGCTGGAGGCCTGGTCGATCATCAGCTGCAAGCCGACGATCGCCAGCAGCGACAGCGCCACGACCCAGTGCAGCGCCACGGTGATGGGTGAAAACCTTAAGCCATTGTCTCGAAGTTGCATGGCAGACTCCTTTTGGCAGAGTGCGCAAATCAGGATAGGAAAATGACGGGCTGTGTCTTAATGATTGACAGCCTGCGAGGCCCCGAGGCCGGTCTGGGCACGGATGAGTTGGTCATCGAAACGCTCCCGCTCCAGCACGGCCTCGCTGCTGCGATCGGTGACCGAGCCAAGCCAGGTAAAGAAGAACGCCACGTTCATCGAAATGATCGCCGGGTAGTCGAAGGGGAAAATAGCCTCGGGGTTGCCCAGCACCTTGACCCACACCGCCGGCGAGAGAATCACCAGGCTGACCGAGCTCACCAGTCCGGCGATGCCACCGATCAATGCCCCTCGCGTCGTCAGCCCTTTCCAGTACATCGAAAGCGCGAGAATCGGGAAGTTGACCGAGGCCGCTACGCCAAACGTCAGCGCCACCAGGAAGGCGATGTTCTGGTCCTTGAACAGGATGCCCAGCACCACCGCAACGATACCGATGCCGACCGAAGCGATCCGCGAAACACGGCGCTCGTCTTTCGCTTCGGCCCGGCCTTTCTTGAAGACCATGACGTAGAGGTCATGGGAAATCGCCGAGGTCCCCGCCATCGTCAGTCCGGAGACCACCGCCAGGATCGTGGCAAACGCAACCGCGGAGATGAAGCCCAGTAACAGGTCGCCCCCCACCGCTTTGGCCAGGTGCATCACCGGCATGTTGCCACCGCCGATGAGCTTGCCACCCAGAATGCCGGACTCGTAGAACGCCGGATCGCGCCCGACGATCACGATCGCCGCCAGCCCGAGCACCGCAACGATCAGGTAGAAGAAGCCGATGAAACCCGTCGCGATGAACACCGATTTACGCGCTTGCCGTGCATCCGGCACGGTGAAAAAACGCATGAGGATATGCGGCAATCCGGCCGTGCCGAACACCAGGCCCAGGGACAGCGAGATCAGCGCCAACGGATCGGCCACCAGTTTGCTGGGCAGCAGGATCAGTTCACCATCGTGATGAGCGGCCACCGCCTGAGTGAACAACTGTTCGAAGGAAAACCCGAACTTGCTCAGCGCCAATACCGCCAGCAAGGTTCCGCCCACCAGCAACAGCCCGGCCTTGATGATCTGCACCCACGTGGTGGCGACCATCCCGCCAAACGTGACGTAGACCGCCATCAACAACCCGACCGCGATCACCGCATAGTTGTAGGGCAGACCGAACAGCAGCTGGATCAACTGCCCTGCGCCCACCATCTGCACCACCAGATAGAAGCACACCACGGTCAACGAACCGAAGGCTGTCAGGGTGCGAATCCGGTTTTGATCGAGTCGAAAAGACGCAATGTCCGAGAGCGTAATACGCCCCAGATTGCGGATGCGCTCGGCAAACAGGAACAACAGCAATGGCCAGGCAACGAAGAAGCTGATCGAGTACAGCACCCCATCGAAGCCGTTGAAGAAAATCATGCTGGTGACACCCAGTAACGCAGCCGCCGACATGTAGTCCCCGGCCAGCGCCAGGCCGTTCTGGAAGCCTGTGATGCCGCCGCCGGCGTTGTAGAAATCGTCCATCGACTTGGTCTTGTTGGCCGCCCAGTAAGTAATGCCCAACGTCGTCAGCACGAAGACGAGGAACATCGCAATGGCGGTGATGTTGAGGGGTTGTTTTTCAACCGCCTGCAAGGTGTCGGCCGCCGAGGCGCACGTGGCTGCCGCGCTCAGGAGAGCAGGAACAATGAGGTAGCGAAGAAGGGTTTTCATACGATGGCTCCTTCGCGAATTTCTGTGGTGAGGGCGTCGAACTCACCATTGGCCCGAAGGATGTACAGGCCCGTAAACAACCAGGCCCCGACGATGAAGGCAACGCCAAGCGGCCAGCCTATGTTGATGACGCTGGTCGCAGAAAGCTTCTGCGCCAGCAGGTGCGGCGCGAACGCGGCGATGAGGATGAACGTGAAGTAAGGAACGAGGGTGGCGGCGACAAGACAAGCGACGAACCTTCGCTGCCTTGAGACCAATTCCTGATACCGGGGATGGTTGCGAATTCTGGCTGATTCGATTGCATGGTTCACGTTGACTCCGTGTAGCAGTGGAAGCGTTTATTGTTGTTCCACAGCCTCAATTCGAAGACTCGATTTGCCACTGGCTGCGGGGTATTTGCACCCTCAACCTATGCCTGGCACCGAATCATGTAAAACGATCATTAATGATGCTTGTGATCTGTTTTGATGAACCAGCCATTGCCTATTCTTGCCATTGCGATTTGCGAAACCCAATCTCCTCAACGTGTATTATTCGAGTCAGTTATTGCTTTTAGAGATAGGTGAATTTGATGGATATGACGGACCTCAAGGTGGTTGACGCGGTCGCGCGGCACGGCAGCATGAACAAGGCGGCCAGCGAACTGAATACCGTGCAGTCGAACGTGTCGGCAAGGATTCGAGCGCTGGAAGAGGAGCTGGGGGTGGCGCTGTTTCAACGCAGCGCCCGAGGTGTCCAGATCACGCCGGCCGGGCGGCGGATCCTGCCCTTCGCCGCGCGCCTGTCGAAGCTGCTCTTCGATGCCTCCAGCGCCGCGCGCGACGATGGACACCCAAGGGGCGTATTCGAGATCGGTACGCTGGAGACGACGCTGGCGCTGCGTCTGCCACGACTGATCGCCAGGTTCGCCAAGGCCTACCCTGACGTTCGCCCGCTGATTCGCACCGGCACCACGTGCAGCCTGATCCAGGGGGTCATCGACTGTAAGCTCGAAGGCGCGTTTGTGGTGGGACCGGTCAATCACCCGGAGTTACTGAGTGAACCAGCCTTCCGCGAAGAGCTGGTTTTAGTAACGTCTACCGCGATCAATCGCCTGGACGAAGTCGCCTCCGTCGACAACCTGAAGACCGTCGTCTTTCGAATCGGTTGTTCCTATCGCCAACGCCTGGATTCCCTGCTGACCCGGTTGGGCGTCCCGGCGCCCGAGCCACTTGAGTTCGGATCGATCGAAGCCATCGTTGCCTGCGTTTCCGCCGGCGTCGGCGTCACATTGTTACCCAGAGGCGTTGTCGCCAGTGCGTTGCGCGACGGGTTGGTCAACGTGCATAAGCTGACACCGGATATCGCCGACGTAGAGACGGTATTTGTCCGGCGCATCGATGGCTATTTTTCCAGCGCGCTATCGACCTTTCTGGACAGCGCCCGACTGGACGGGGTGCCGGCGCTCGAGCCCATGTAGCGATAGCTGATCCAGCCGTTCATTCCGGCACATATCAGTAACAGCGCGGCCGTCACCAGGAACACATGATGCAAGCCGAAGTGAGCGCCAATCTGCCCACCGATCAGTGGCCCGATCACCTGCCCGGAAAACTGCGCCGATTGCAGATAACCGAGGATTTTCCCGGTGTTGTGCTCTTCGACCGAATGCCGGATCAGCTTGGCAATCGCCGGCAGCAGGCCTGCAAGGGTCATCCCCATGACACCGCGCAAAACCGCCAGTTGCCACCATTGCGTGACGAAGGCCTGGGGCACCATGACCATCCCCGTCAACAGCAGACAGCCGATGATCACGTTCCAGCTGCCGACCCGGTCTGCCAGCGCCCCCAGCTTGGCGGCGGTCAAAATACTGCCCAGCGCTGAAGCGGCCATGACAAAACCCGCGACACGGGCCTGACGATCCAACGGCACGCCGAGGTCGCCGATGTAGACGGTGATGATCGGCTCGATCGACATATTGGCCAGGAGCACCATCATTGCGGTCACGAGCAGTGCGCCGATGACCGGCCATTTCGAACCCGTCTCCTCAGGCTGGTTTTTCTTGCCCCGCTGTCTCGCATCCGCCACACGATCGAAGTCCTCGCGCACCAGCAGGATGGTCGCAAAGGCAGCGACCGCGATCATCCCGCCACCGACGAAAAACGTGCCGCGGATACCCACGAACTCCGGCAGGAAACCGCCCACCAACGGCCCGATCAGGTTGCCGGACAAGGCGCCCGTGGACAAAACCCCCAAGGCCCAACCGGCCCGTTCCCGTGGAACCTGGGAGCCGATCATGACAATCGAGGCGGACGCGTAGCCACCGATGAGGCCAGCGAAGAGGCGCAGTGCGACCAGTTCGGTCACGTTGTGCGCCAGCCCGATCAGCGACATCACAACGGCCATGCCGATGGCCGCTCTGACCAGCATGGGTTTGCGGCCATAGCGGTCAGCCAGGCGCCCCCAGATCGGGGCCGTCACAGCGGTCCCCAGGAACGTCGCGCCGAAGGCCACCGCCGACCATTGCACCACGTCAGCCTGCGCCGTAACGCCCAGTTGCTGGACGTACAGCGGCAAGAAGGGCAACAACATGCTCAGGCTGACCAGCGTAGTGAACGAGCCGAAAACACACACTGCCAGGTTTCGGCGCCAGTACTTCTGGTTACGATCGGAATAATTCACGTGCAATGGCGTTCCGCTTTGATCGAATGGAAAGTCGCTCTCAAGACAGGTAAACCCTACGCAGGCGCAGATATCTTAAGAAGCGAATTAATTCGATCAGGGTTATCTCCATTAAAGATAACCATCCGAAAACGCCCGGACTTCAGCTCTGGGTCGCAGGCGCGCTCGAATGCACCAATGAAACGGGCTCCGGCGCCGGCTCGTCGTCCAGCTTGATGAACATGGCCAATATCGGCCCCATCAGCACCACGGCGATCGACGCGCCGAATGCCACTGACCAGTTATTGCCGGTGATGTCCAGCAACCAGCCGATCACCACCGGCGACACCGCACCGGCCAAGGCCATGCCGGTGAAGGTGCAGGCGCTGGAAGTCGCGGAGTGGGCGTGGGACACCTCGGTGCCAATCACCCAGAGCGGCGAGTCGGCCAGTTCCGAGCAGAAGAACGAGAAGCTCAGGCCGCAGGCGCAGATCATCAGGTCGTGGGTGAACATCAGCGGAATCAGGCCAATGATCGAGGCCAGGAAGCCGAAGATGATCAGGTCGCGACGTGAGCGCAGGCGGTTGCCGGTGACCTTGAAACGCCAGTCCGAGAGCATGCCGCCGACCGCGGTGCCGACCGTTCCGCCGAGCAGCACGAAGGTCGAAAACATGGCGGTGTGGGTCAGGTCCATGCCGTAGCGCTGGGTGAAGAACGACGGAATCCAGTTGAGGAAGAACCACAACACCCAGCCGTGGCAAAAACAGGTGGCGGCCGCCGGCCAGACCCTGCGCAGCATCTGCGGCCAGTTGACCGGAGCGGCGACCACAGGCGCCACCGGTGCAGCGGCCGTGGCCTCGACCAGTTTCTTCGACTCGCTGAGGCTGAAATACATCACGAACATGTAGATCAGTGTCACCACGCCGAGGATGACAAAGGTCATGCGCCAGGAAAACTGGATGATCATGAACGTCACGATCAACGGTGCCAGTGCGTTGGCCAGGCGTCCGGACGCATGCATCATGCCCTGGGCCGTGCCGCGCTGAGTGACGGGGATGGCGCGAGCGATCATGCGCGCCGCGGTCGGGTAGATCGGCGCTTCGCCGATGCCGACCACGAAACGGGCAATCACCAGCACCACCAGACCGCTGACCAGGCCCGTGGCAATGGTCGCGACCGACCAGATAATGCCGTAGAGCAACATCGCCTTGCGCGAACCGATCCGGTCGCTGAACCAGCCGCCGGGAATCATGAAGCAGCTGTAGGCGATGGCAAACGCGGAAAACATCATGCCCAGATTAGTGTTGCTGAAACCCAGCTCTTTACTGATCGTCGGTGCGGCGACCGCGAGGTTGGTGCGGTCCACGTACATGATGAAGGCCATGACGCACAGCAACACGAAGGTCAGCGTTGCCCTGCGTTTTTGCGCAAGCGTAGTCGGAATCATTTTTTTCCACCTTTTTTTATAGTTGTAGTGGGCAGGCGGTCATCCCGGACCGCCTGTCATGGCGTTACTTGAAGAAGCCGCTGAGCACCTCGTAGGTCTCGTCCGGGCACTCTTCCTGCAAGTAGTGCCCCGAAGGCACCGTGGCGGTCTGCACAATGTTGGTGGCGTAGCGGCTCCAGATTTGCGCGGCGTTGTGGTTGCGGCCAACACCGCCCTTCTCGCCCCAGAGGATCAGCGCCGGGTTATCGATACGCCGGCCGGCGTCGAAGTCAGCGGTGTCCATGTCCAGGTCGATGCCGAACGTGGCGCGATAGTCTTCGCACATGGCGTGGGTGGTGGCCGGGTTCTTGATGCAGCGGATGTAATCGGCCAGTGCTTCGGGCCCGAAGAAGCTGGTGCCCTGGTCGGTCTTCGACAGTTTGCGCAGGATGAAGAACTCCGGATCGGCGTTCATCATGCGCTCCGGCGTCGGCGCGTCCTGGGTCATGAAGAACCAGTGCCAGGAGAATTTGCCCCACTGACGCGTGACGTTGTTGAGCAAGTAATGCTGCGGCAGCATGTCGACGAAACCCGCTTTCAACACCTTGTCGCCGTGGTCCAGGCACATGCGATGCAGCACCCGCGCACCTCGGTCATGGCCGGCGGCATAGAACTGCTCGAAGCCCAGCGACTGCATGACTTCGACCTGATCCTGGGCCATGGCACGGAACGAATACGCCGAATGATCACCGCCGCCCTCCGGTTTGGAGCTGTCGCCATAGCCGCGCAAGTCGGTGCAGACCACGGTGAAGTCCCTGGCCAGGCGTGGTGCGATCTTGTGCCAGGACAGGTGATTGAACGGGTTGCCGTGCATCAGCAGCAAGGGCGGGCCTTCGCCACCCACGACAGTAACGATGTCAGCGCCGCTGGTTTTGGTGATGGTTTTGGTGAAATTCTCGAACATGGTCTCAGCCTCTATGGGTATGCCTGGCCTGGGCGTTACGCCCTGCTCTTGTTGTTCGTGGAGGGCTCAGCGTTTGAGCTTGCGCGCGGCAGCGTTATCGCTGGCCACGCGGAACGCAGCAGCCATGGCACCGACGTCGGCGATGCCTTTGCCGACGATGTCGTACGCCACGCCATGGGCCGGGGTGGCATAGACGGTCTTGAGGCCACCGGTCAGGGTCACGCCGGACGAAAAGCCCAGCAGCTTGGTCGCGATCTGGCCCTGGTCGTGATACATGATCACCACCGCGTCAAAATCGCCGTTGCGCGCCTTGATGAATACCGTGTCGGAAGGAAACGGCCCTTCGCAGACCAGGCCTTTCAAACGCAAGGCTTCAAGGGTCGGGCGAATGATCGTGATCTCTTCGTCACCGAACAGACCGTTCTCGCCGCCATGGGGATTGAGCGCGGCGACACCGATTCGCGGGGCGTCGTTGCCCAGTGCGCGCAAGGTGTCGTGGGCCAGTTGCAATGCGCCTTCGATGCGATCCGGCTGCACCATGTCGACGGCCTTGCGCAGGGCCACATGGGAGGTCACGCGGAAGGTCGAGAACTGCGGGATGATGTTGACCTCACCGAAGTAACCGACGTGTTCGGTCCAGGCTGCAAACATCTGGTGCTCGTCGTGATAATGCCAGCCACCGCGATGCAGGCCAGCCTTGTTCAGCGGCGCGAAGCAGATGCCGTCCAGCTCACCGGCCAGGGCCATGTCGGTCATGATCTTCAGGGTTTCGCCGGTCAGCCGACCCGATTCTGCGTTGACCACACCACGTTCATACAAGGCCGGGTCAACGTTGTGCAGATCGATCAGCGGCACGGCCGCCTGGGTGTGGTCGGCCTCGCTCAGGTGGGTGATTTTCCGGTAGGGAATGCGCCGATCAGCATCGCGCATGCCCAGTTCGAGCACCCGCTCGTCACCAATGATCACCACATCCGCCCGCTCACGTGCCTCAGGTGTCGACAACAGCTTGACGACCAACTCAGGGCCAATGCCGGTTACATCGCCGAGCATAAGTCCAATCAGGGGTTTCATCAGATTCTCTCCAGTCCGGTCAAGATGTGTCTTTCTTGTTATCGGGAGCGCCTGGGAGTAAGCCCGGGTTTGCGGGCCGACGCCTGGGTGCAACCGCTGTGGTCATCCTAGGCCGACGGGGTGTGCCTTCAAGGTGCAAAACGTGGGGTGGGCGTTCACAGACTGTGGTTTGAGCGGGGTCACCCAGACCTTATTTTCTGAGGGATCGTCTTCTGTGAAGGGACGCCGGATGGTAAAAACTCATGGCGCAGCGCTTTGTTTGAAGCGCCTCGAAAAGGATCACCTCGGTGAAGTCACCCGCCACACCCGATTCACGTACTCCAGCCGAGTCGGGCCTGAGCCTGCAAACCCGGATGATTGCGCTGGTGGCCAATGCCGCTATGGTTGCAACCGTTCAATGAACAATTCCGTATTATCGGAAGCGACGGTCAGCCTCTCGCTTTTGTGCCCTATTACATCAGGGATGAGGCCGGTCAGGTTGACACCGGATTTTCCGACGAATCAGGGCATACGCCACGTATTGCAACAAAAAAACAGGAAACACTGGAGATTACGACCGGCGTGGCGGCACTGGAAAAGTGGGGTGACGCATGACTGAGTTCTCCTGCAAAATTCCGACAAATCAACAAGCCGGCTCGGTGAGCAATGTCTCTGGCTACCCAATGCCTGCCAACATTCACATGTTTGTTGTCGTCGATGAGATCGGTAAAGATGGCTTTCTGGTGAGATGAATTTATGCCTCTCCAGACAACCCTCACTTAATTGCCAAAAATCGCCGCGGTTGGCATTGAAACAGGTCCTGGAGCAGTCGTCAGTGGTGCGGTTGGAGGGATTAAATTCGGTACCGCTGGTTATTTTGGAGCTAGTTGGCTCACCGAATTTCTTCAGGACTGAGGCCGATAATGAACATTTTCAGTCGTATCAAGACCTTCCTAAAGCAAGAGCCAGAAGAGCAGTTTGTCGGATATTCAGTACCAGAACTGAAATCAGTTTTCGCTAAAGCTTCATTACCCCGTAATAGTTTTCTGCTCCCCCCTGGAACTAACTCCGCCCAGGCTTACTACAACGACAACTATTTCCATCCCTTTTTCACTGAACTGAGTGACTTAGAAAGACTCGCGTATTACGCAAGATTTGAAGCAACGGATGAGTGGATCAAAGCCTTGGACCTAATGTATGACGTTGAATGAATTATTCCATTCAGGTCTGCTTCGAGGCCCAACGGGGAGCTCCTCTGGTTATCACGAAAAAGCAGTAATCAAATTTTCAATAAGCCGTCCGCAATTGTGCCCGAAAAACTCGCCTCCACCGGCCCAACGAGCAACACCGCCCCCGCGCCATCCCATTGAACAATTACAGTCCCGCCATCACACTCAACCTCAACGGATTCATCCAACAAGCCCCGACGAATCCCATTAACAACAGCCCCACAACAGCAAGAACCCGAACCAAGCGGAATCCCGCCCCCGCGCTCCCAGATGCGCAATCGAATGTGTTGGCGGTCAATGATCTGAACGAAATGCACGTTCGTTTTGAGTGGAAACAACGGATCGGTTTCGATGACGGGGCCAATTGCCGCGATATCAATCGCCGTCAGATCATCCACAAAAAAAGTGCAATGCGGATTGCCCATGCTGCATGCGGTCGGGCCACCTTCCAGAGGCAGCACGAGCGTGTCCATTTCCTGAGCCAAAGGAACATCCGACCAGGTAAAAAGCGGCACTCCCATGCTGACCGAAATGGCGCCGGTGGAGGTTCGTTCACAGCTCAGCAATCCACGGTTGGTGCGGAGCGCTATCGAGGTGGAATTGGCTTCACGCATCAGCCTGTCCGCGGCACCGCGGGTTGCGCTGCCGCACACATCCAGCGGCGAGCCATCGGCGTTCCAGAACTCCAGGCGTGCGGCGGCGTCATCGCAATCGAGTAGCACCGCGAGCTGATTGAATCCGATGCCTCGGTTGCGATCGCCCATTCGCCGAGCGATGGCGCTGGTCACTGGGTTGGCGGAGTTTCGTGCGTCGACAATCACGAAGTCATCGCCATTGGCGTGCATCTTGTGAAAACTCAGCGGCATAAACAGATCCTGGCGAGGCGGCAAGTGGGATGGATCTAGCCCCATTCGCAACGCTTTTTCAAGCTGGCCGCGAATAGCGCTCGATCACCCCGCAGCCAAGAATTTCGCTCAGGCGTTTCCCATCGCTCATCCGGCGAAACAACCCCGGCGTCTGCCACGGCGCGTAACCGTCGATGTTGGGGGCGCCCAACCCGGCCATCACGTCGGCGATCAGCACCGAGCGTGTCTCGAACGAGATCCGCGTCAGGCCGGTGCTGTTGCCGACGCCGGCATGGGCATGAGCCCCGGAAAAGGCGATGAGGCTGCCCGGCTCGATCTCGACGGCAATCCCCTCCTCCGAATCAATCGCCTCCAGCAGGTGCGGGATGGCCTCGTCGGCGTCCACCGCATTGCGCCCATCCTGATGGGAGCGCTGCAGAATGGCGCGCATATCGAAGGTGACACTCGAGTTGAGCAGCGGCCGTTGCCACAGGCCGGGGTATAACGCGAACGTCCGCCCGGCCGTGACCGGATAAACCGGCGCCCACCAGTTGGTCTGCGCGTACAGGTTCGAGCCCCATGTGTCGCGGTGGAAGGCGATGGTGGCCGTGGTGCGGGCGCGTGGGGTGAGCTGCTCGGGTTCCCGATGGGGCTGGAAACGCAGGTGCAATCGATCACACGCCAGAGAATCCGGGGTCAACCCGAGCTGTTCGATGACGGCGCGCCATAGACGCTGGATCTCGGCCGAGCGAGCGAATTCGTTCTGGCATTTGGCGAACAGAACTGTCTGCTGTTCGTGGTTCAAGTGGCGATGGATATGTTGTGGCAGCCAGGGATGCAGCGCGTCTTCGACGAATGCACGGGTGAACCCGACCAGCGCGTTCATTGCCGGTAAATCCGCGGCAAGCAGGATGTCGCCGGCGTAGACACGGTCGTGGAAGTGGCGAGCGGTGCCCGGGCGAGCAAGCAGGCTGTACATGACCAGAGGTTCCCTGAAGAGGCGTCCTCGACTGTAGATCTGCCCCCATCGTTACGAAAGTGGCAGATCGGGTAAAAAAATACGGATCAGCAGGCCATGGCAGCCGTCATGAAGGAAACAGGTCGAGTGTGCGCTCCACCTCTTCAATATCGATTTTGAAGCCATCGCCCTCAGGCGTTCCGACCACAAAACCAAAGTTCTGCTGGTCACGATCCGTCAGGTATTTGAAATAACTGACGAAGCGGTTCGGTGGCTGCAGCGTCAGCAACGAACCTCCCTTCTGCAGCACATTGACGCCATGTACCAGCTGGCTGCCTTCGACCCCGATCACGGTCCGCGCTCCGGCGCAGGTGGCCACGATGGTCGGGACGTCGGTTTTCAAAGGATCGAGTACGCGAAACCCTCGAGTCTTGCGCAGATGTTCGGCGATCTCGAGTTCGTTGCGCAAAAGGCGCAAGTCACCGGCGCTACCGCGAAGAATGAACACGCCAGGGTGATCCTCGTGGCTCACGTGCGACAGCAGTTTTTCACCCATGGCCCGGTAACGCAGGTGCCTGCTTTGGTTGTTGCTGAAATCGTCGAACAGCACGAGCTCATGAAAAAACGCGCCGTTCAAGCGGACGGGCTTCATGCCCAGCCAGTCTTCGTACGCGAGGGTCTGGGCAGACAGAGGAAACCGGGCGGAGGGCGCGGTGGTCACCGGGACGCCCTCGTCGCAGGCCAATGGATAGGTCGGGAAGTCTTCCATCAACCGCGTGCCAAACCAGGTGTTTCCATTTTGCGTGCAGAAGACGGCCCCGCGGTCGATCTCGTTCTCCACGACAATGCGCGGAAACCTGCCAGGTTTCAGAGACAACCAGAAACTTGCGTTGTCCTTGTAGAGCGCCCCATCGATCAGCCAGACATTCTCGAGCAAGTAACCCCGTGTCGGGCCTTGGACCACTTCACCCAGCCCTTCCATCGTGCGCGCGGGATGCTCGAACGGGTAAAAGCGCTTTGCCTCCCATCCCGTCACCCGTTCCATTTGACCGGGCAGGAAGAAAGCGGGTGGAGAATACGATACGCCACCCGGCGCAACGTCCCAGCGTTTGACCGCCAGGCTTTTCAGGTTGATCTCTGCCTTGCGCGCAAGTCTTTTCCTCGCCATGTGCCTGTAGGCAGCAAGGGTCCATTTCCTTCGATTGCCTGCGGGCGAAGCAGTGATTGGCGAGACATCGCTTTCCATGAAAAGTCCTCCCTTCAGGACAGAGTGTCCTGAAAAATACTCAGCTGGATGGAATCCTTTCCATAACGGGTGGGGTCTGCAAGTTAGCGTAGCGACTGCGCAAGGTTTCGAGGAACTGTTCGCCCGAATTCTGGGCGCAGTAGAGATAAATCTTGTGCAGCCCGCCGAATACCATTTCATGATAGCGGCTGGCGGCTTCTTCATCGCTGGGCCCGTCAGGCAAGCCAAGGTGAAGGGTCAACTCCTTTCCTTCGGCAGCGAAAAGCGGCGTGTCCCACAGGAATCTGGCGACACCGGTCTTGGGCAGATGCAGAAACATGTAAGCGTGGTTACCCAGGGAATCAACGTCACCGCCGCGCCTTCTTTTCCATCTCAGCAGTCCATCATCAGGTCGGGCCACGCAAAGACCGATGTCGTAATAATCGAAGCCTTCATTGATCGCCGATTCAAGCGCCATGAACGTGGTAATCGCGTTGACTTCGCCCAGCCGTTTGGCATCTGAAAAAATCGCCTCGGTGTATCCGAAGCGCAGCGTGCTCCAGTAGCGTTTTCCGCCACGCGTCACGACGCAGCCAAGGTGACAGCCAATCACCTCGCCCTCCCGCTCGATAAGGTCAAGCCGCCCGACAGTCCTGGCTATCCTGAACACTTCCTCGGTCGGAAATTGCGCAGCGTGGATGCCTTGCCTCGCCAGGGCATAAGGCCGCAGCATGTCCCTGTCGGCCTGTGCAATTTCTTCATCCAGCAGCGCCGGCCTCATGTGATAGAGCGGTCGGTTCTTGCGGATGTTTCGGCGCAATTCACTGTCGTACTTTGCGGTGATGTCTTCGATCGATCGCCCCAACGGAACGACAGCACTCAGGTACAAGGGAACAGACAAAGCCCCCGGGGTCCGCACTTCACTGACCACCACCACATGATTCGACGCGGCGGCTACCGGCTCGCCGTCAGTCACAGGGATATTTTTCCCGCCGATGAGCAGCTTGGCCATCTCCCGCTGCTGTTTCCTTCCGATATAGAGAATCTCGTAAGGGCTGTCCTTCTGCAGCCTGAACCTGGCAACCTCCCAGCGCCAGACACACGCCCGTCCAAGGATGTCTTGCCACCAGTTTGCAGCGTTCCGTATCTCATACCGCATTGAAGGCGAGATGAGTTTTCGGATAACGGCCGCCACGTTCTCTTTCATTGCTTCGTCATCCTTGTGGGTTTTCTGTGCAGATCAGAAAAAGATCATGACTGAACTTCAAGAGGCGTGTTTAAACCTTGATATTGAAGGCATATTTTGTAAGGCAACGCTCGCAGATTCAGTACTAGTAAAGATCAAGGTAGAGGGTTTGCAAGCGACATGCCGGTCTTTCCGTTTGAAACTCCCGTTCACAAAAAAGCCCACTGACCGTCATCGGTTCAGTGGGCTTTTCGATTACGCCTCTGGTTACAGAGCCATATCGCTCGCAGCGTTGGCTTTCGGTGCCTTTGGCGCCTCGGCCGGAGCAGCAGCCGGAGCCGCCACCTGACCGATTGCAGGCGGTGGAGTCAGCTGCAACACCTTGGCGGTGTAGGCCCACTCTTCAGCCACTTTTTCAGGGCTGCCATTCAGCTGAGTGCCGTAGCTCGGCACGATCTGGTGCAGCTTTTCCTGCCAGGCAGGCGAAGCCACCTTGTCCTTGAACACTTTCTGCAGCACGGTCAGCATGATCGGCGCAGCAGTCGAGGCACCCGGCGAAGCGCCCAGCAGACCGGCGATGGAGCCGTCAGCGGAAGCCACGATTTCGGTGCCCAGTTTCAGCACGCCACCGGCCGCTTCATCACGCTTGATGATTTGCACGCGCTGGCCGGCTTGCCACAGGCGCCAGTCTTCAGCCTTGGCGTTCGGGAAGTATTCTTTCAGGGCGTTGAGGCGGTCTTCATCCGACAGCATCAGTTGGCCGGCGAGGTACTCGACCAGCGGGTATTCCTTGATGCCGACCTTGGTCATTGGCCACACGTTGTGCGTGGTGGTCGTGGTCAGCAGGTCCAGGTACGAGCCTTCCTTGAGGAACTTGGTGCTGAAGGTCGCGAATGGGCCAAACAGGATGACGCGCTTGCCGTCCAGGACACGGGTGTCCAGGTGCGGAACCGACATTGGCGGAGCGCCAACGGAGGCCTTGCCGTACGCCTTGGCCAGATGTTGCTCGGCGATGGTCGGGTTCTCGGTCACGAGGAACGAGCCGCCGACCGGGAAGCCTGCGTATTCCTTGGCTTCAGGAATGCCGGACTTCTGCAGCAGGTGCAGGGCACCGCCGCCCGCGCCGATGAACACGAACTTGGCGTCGGTTTCGGATTTAGTGCCGTCTTTCAGGTTCTTGTAGCTGACGCGCCAGGTGCCGTCTTCGTTCTTGGTGATGTCTTGCACTTCGCTAGACAGTTTCAAGTCGAATTTCGGGGTCGTTTGCAGGTGCGCAACGAACTGGCGAGTGATCTCGCCGAAGTTCACGTCGGTGCCGATCGGGGACCAGGTGGCCGCGATTTTCTGGTTCGGGTCGCGCCCTTCCATCATCAGCGGGACCCACTTGGCGATCTGCGCCGGGTCTTCCGAATACTGCATGCCGGCGAACAGCGGGCTCGCTTGCAGGGCTTCGTAGCGCTTTTTCAGGAACTTGATGTTGTCATCGCCCCACACAAAGCTCATGTGCGGTGTGGAGTTGATGAACGAACGCGGGTTCTTCAGCACGCCTTGCTGAACCTGCCAGGCCCAGAACTGACGGGAAATCTGGAACGCTTCGTTGATTTCAACGGCTTTCGGGATCGAGACGTTGCCTTTGTCGTCTTCCGGTGTGTAGTTCAACTCGGCCAGGGCAGAGTGACCGGTACCGGCATTGTTCCAGCCGTTGGAGCTTTCCAGGGCGACGCCGTCGAGGCGCTCGATCATTTCCATCGAAGTGCCAGGTTCCAGCTCGTTGAGCCAGACACCGAGGGTCGCGCTCATGATGCCGCCGCCGATGAGCAATACATCGACTTTCTTTGCCTCTTCCGCGTGAACGGACGTGATCCCCATCGACAAAGCCAGCCCCAGCAGGGCCGTGTTCATTTTCTTAAACATCTGTAGCACCTTTGATAAAACGCCATCCGCCCTTCCATCTTCACTCACAAGCCCTTGTTTTACGGCATTCAGGCAGGATGTCGTGGGTACTCGTACATGAAGACTGAGAGGGTGGGCACACAAGGCCGACGTGTTCCATCGACCTCAGTTTATATGTCCCTTCTGAACTGACTTTTTATCTTTATTGGCTTCAGCTACTTGAGCGACAGTGATTCTGTTGGCGCGTCTGTGGACGCGCAAACTGAATAGGTCAAACCAAGTTGGGGCGAAGAATATCACGACATCGCAAACCCGCGCGTCTGTTCCCGACCTGATAGTCCGAGCATAGACGCCGAGGCCACTATACTCATCGTGATTTTCTCGGCGAGCCGGTGAGGAGCAGTCATGAGCGATAAAGACAACCTGCGCAAATATTCCTCTCAAGTGGTCGACGGCGTGGAGCGCGCGCCCGGCCGCTCGATGTTGCGCGCCGTGGGTTTCACGGACGAGGACTTCAAGAAGCCGCAGATCGGCATCGCCTCGACCTGGGCGATGGTGACGCCGTGCAACATGCACATCGACAAACTGGCGATCGAGGCTGAAAAAGGCGCGAATGCCGCCGGGGCCAAGGGGGTGATTTTCAACACCATCACCATTTCCGACGGCATCGCCAACGGCACGGAGGGCATGAAGTATTCGCTGGTGTCACGCGAGGTCATTGCCGATTCAATCGAAGTGGTGGCCGGTTGTGAAGGATTTGACGGACTGGTGACGGTGGGCGGTTGCGACAAGAACATGCCGGGCTGCCTGATCGGCATGGCGCGGCTGAATCGCCCTTCCATCTTCGTCTATGGCGGTACGATCCGCCCGGGCGCCGGCCACACCGACATCATTTCCGTGTTCGAAGCCGTGGGCCAGAATGCGCGCGGTGACATCAACGAAATCCAGGTCAAGCAGATCGAGGAAGTGGCGATACCCGGCGCCGGTTCCTGCGGCGGGATGTACACCGCCAACACCATGGCTTCGGCCATTGAAGCATTGGGCATGAGCCTGCCCGGTTCCAGCTCCCAGGACGCCGTCGGCAGCGACAAGGCCTCGGACAGTTTCCGCGCTGGCCAGCAGGTCATGGAGCTGCTGAAGCTGGACCTCAAACCCCGGGACATCATGACCCGCAAAGCCTTCGAAAATGCGATTCGGGTGGTGATCGCCCTCGCCGGCTCGACCAATGCGGTGCTGCATCTGCTGGCCATGGCGCACGCGGTGGATGTCGAGCTGACGCTGGATGATTTTGTCGAGCTGGGCAAGGTGTCGCCGGTGGTGGCCGATCTGCGCCCCAGCGGCCAATACATGATGAGCGAACTGGTCGCCATCGGCGGTATTCAACCACTGATGAAGCGCATGCTCGCGGCGGGCATGTTGCATGGCGATGCCATGACCGTGACCGGCAAGACCCTCGCGGAGAACCTCGAAAACGTGGCGGATTACCCTGAAGGTCAGGATGTGATTCTGCCCTTCGACCAGCCGGTCAAAAAGGATTCCCACCTGGTCGTGCTGCGCGGCAACCTTTCGCCCTCCGGCGCAGTGGCCAAGATCACCGGTAAGGAAGGCCTGCGTTTTGAAGGCACGGCGCGGGTCTATCACGGTGAAGAAGGTGCGCTGGCCGGCATTCTGAATGGCGAAGTGAAAGCCGGTGACGTGATCGTGATCCGTTACGAAGGCCCCAAGGGCGGCCCCGGCATGCGCGAAATGCTCTCGCCGACGTCGGCGGTCATGGGCAAAGGCCTGGGCAAGGACGTTGCGCTGATCACCGACGGCCGTTTCTCCGGTGGTTCGCACGGATTCGTGGTGGGGCACATCACGCCGGAAGCCTTTGATGGCGGGCCGATTGCGTTGATCGAAGACGGCGACAAAATCACCATCGATGCCGAAAGCCGGCAGATCACGGTGGACGTTTCCGATGCTGAAATGGCCGAGCGCAAGACGCGCTGGGTGCGGCCGGAATCGAAGTACAAACGCGGGGTGTTGGCGAAGTATGCAAAGACGGTGTCGAGTGCTTCGGAGGGGGCTGTAACGGATAAGTATCTTTAAGCCGTAGTTCAGCTTTGACTGATCTGACGCCATCGCGAGCAGGCTCGCTCCCACATTGGATCTCCTGTGCACATCAATACCGTGTACTACAACGATAAAAATGTGCGAGCGAGCCTGCT
This sequence comes from Pseudomonas fluorescens NCIMB 11764, assembly GCF_000293885.2. Taxonomy (NCBI): domain Bacteria; kingdom Pseudomonadati; phylum Pseudomonadota; class Gammaproteobacteria; order Pseudomonadales; family Pseudomonadaceae; genus Pseudomonas; species Pseudomonas fluorescens. Next base: position 3,986,716 of record NZ_CP010945.1, on the reverse strand, counting down.
CGCGATGGCGCCCGGTCAGGCGAGATCAATGTTGAATGGGCTTCACAACCGAAACCGATCCACCGACTGCGAAAGCTTACCCGCCAGCGCCGACAAATCATCCGTGGTCGAAGCCGTCTGGCCAATGACCTTGCTGTTGCCTTCCGACATGCCCGCAATTACCTCCACCTGATGCGCGATTTCATTGCTGGCCAGGCTCTGCTCGCCGATCGTGCGGGAGATGTCGTTCACCAGTTGCGTGGTGTTCAGCGTGGCTTCGAGGATTTCGCGGATGGCCCGTTCGACGTCGGCAGTCACGGCCATGCCTTTGTCGACCTGGGCCACGCCCGCCTCCATGCTGGTGACCGCCTCGCGGGTGCTTTGCTGGATGCGCGCAACCATCGTGGCGATTTCCTGGGTGGAAGCGCTGGTGCGCCCCGCCAGGCTGCGGACTTCGTCGGCCACCACGGCAAACCCGCGCCCCTGCTCCCCGGCCCGCGCGGCCTCGATGGCGGCATTCAACGCCAGCAGGTTGGTTTGATCGGCGATGCCCTTGATCACCTGAATGATGCTGAAAATGCCCTCGGATTCCTTGTCCAGCGTGCGGATGACCTGAGCGGACTGCTGGGCTGATCGCGCAATCCCGTCCATGTCGTTAACCACCTGATGGATCACCCGACCGCCATTCTTGGCCAGTGCCTCGGCCTGGTTGGCCATGTTCAGCGCACGCTCGGCGTGGCGAGTGATGTCTTCGATGCTCGCAGTCATTTCACTCGCGGCGGCGGCCATGGTAGTGGCGGCGGCGCTTTGCTGCTGGCTGCTGTCGGCGACTTCGTGGCAACCATTGCTCAACTGCGCGCTCATACCACTGACGCCATGGGCGTTGCTGCGCACCACTTCGATCATGCCGCGCAAATCGCGCTGCATGGTCGCCAGGCTGCGGATCAGTGCGCTGGCTTCGTCCTTGCGGGTGGGCTCGGCAATCGGTTCGCTCAGGTTGCCGTGGGCGATGCTCTCGGCAATGCGGCTGGCGGTTTGCAACGGCCCCATGATGCTCAAAATCACCCAGCGTCCCTGGACGAGCAACAGCAACAGACTGGCGACAAGCACAATACCGAGCGTGAGGTTGGCGTCACTGATGGCCTGCTGAGTGCCTGCGCTGGTTTGCTGGGTGTTGGTTTCGATCAGCTCGCTGAGGGCCGCCATCTGGTCTTCCAGCTGGCTGAAGGCGGTGTTGAAGTTGCCCAGCTCTTTTTGTGCCGCATCCGGATTTTGCAGGGCCAGCCCGACAATGCGCTCGGCGGCGCTGATGTAGGTATCAAGGCTGGGTTTGATCTTGTTCAAGCCGGCCTTGATGGTGTCGTTGACCGGCAGTTTGAGGTTTTCACCCAGCACTTCACGAAAGTGCGACGCGTGCTCCTCGATGGAACTGCGCACTTCGGCAGGGGTGCTGGTGCTTTTGCCCAGGCCGAGCAGCATCGCCGACAGCACGTCGGCGCGTAACGCGTCGTGCATCATGTCCGCTTCGAGGTGATTGCGCAGCGCGGCCATGCTGACCTCGTTGTCGTTCACCGCGGTCGCCATTTGCGAGTTTCCCAGGTAACTGACCAGGCTCATGATCAAAGCCGTGAGCAGACCGGTGCCTATCAGCAGGATCAAACGTAGTTTTATCGACACTCTGTGAGTCCCCTGTCAGTTGGCTACAGCCATTCGCAAATGGCTTCTGAACAGGCTATCGACTGCGGCAGAGGGGAATTGAAGGCTATTTCGATGCGCTCGCGCTTTTACGACATGCGGTCGTCATCGGCGCCTTTTGCGTTTTGCCGCGAAGGGAAACCAGCAGTAACCCGTAACAACTCGACTGCGGGGAGAGAGGCCGAACGCCACGACGATCAACAGCAGCAGGATCAGCAGCGCCAGTTCGTATCGGGGGATGTGGGTTTGCCTGCATGATTTGAGTGACTCACAGGGTGGATACCGCTTGAGCCTTGCAGCCCAGAAGCGCTTGCAGGGTCAACGCATTGCCCAGCGCAAAACCACTGGCGGTGTTATCAAAGATGCACCAGCTGACGGCGCCCGCCTGCTCCGCATTCCGCACCTGCTGCGCCAGCGCCTCCAGTCGGCTCGGGTCGTAATTACTGTGATAGATGCGCGGCGAACCGTGCCAGCGCCAGTATTGAATGCCCGGCCAGCCACCCGGCCTCTCGCCACCGGCAAGGGGCGATGGGTCGGCAGCCACCCGGCCGACTTTCTGCTCGTTCAACAATTCTTCCGCGTCCCGCCAGCTTTCATGCCGGGGTTCAATCACCACCGGCCCGGCATAACGCAGGCGCAACGCCGCGAAAAACGCCGAAGCAACGCCCTCCTCGTAAGCCTGCGATGGCGGTAACTGCACCAGAATGCAACCTAAAGACTCACCCAGCGCGGTGCACTGGGCCAGAAATTCGTCCAGCAACAGCTCACAGCCCTGCAGGCGGTGCACATGGGTGATGAGCTTGGGCATCTTCACCGAAAAGCGAAAGGCGGCCGGGACCGACTGCGCCCAGCGTAGATAGGTCTGCGGCCGATGCGGGCGATAAAACGAGCTGTTGATTTCAACGGCCGTCAGTTGCGACGCATACCGCTGCAAGTGCGTGCCATCGACAGCAAACGATGGCCAGCAGTCACGAGGCAGGCTCCACCCGGCGCAACCAATATAGGTCTGATTCAGCTCGTTCAACAGAGCACCCCGGCGGCTTCGCGCATGAACATCTCCATAACTTCGAGAAAACCCCGGTCCGCAAGTTCGTTTTTTCATTAGTGCATGCTAGGTTGTACGACGACTGATGAATGCCGTTTAAAGTCCATCACTCGTTCACCCACAACAACAAGGAAACACCCATGAAAAAAATGAAATTGCTGATTGGTTTTCTGTGCCTGTTCAGTGGCTACGTCGCAGCGACTCCGTCCTCCGCTGAGAAAGACGTGGCGCAGGCCGTCGACCACCTGACCCAAGCCATGCTGAAAAAGAACATTCCCGAACTGAACGCACTGACCGCCGAGAACCTGACCTACGGGCATTCCAGCGGGAAGATCCAGAACAAACAGGAATACATCGCCGACATCGAAACCGGGCGAAGCGCCTTCAAAACCCTGGAGATGCAAAACCAGACCATCACCCTGTCCGGTGACGTCGCCCTGGTTCGCAACCATTTCTCGGCACAGGCATTGAAAGGCACTGAAGTGATTCCAACCGAGATCGAAAACTTCCAGATCTGGCAGAAACAGAAAGGCCGCTGGCTGCTGGTTGGACGCCAGGCGTTCAAGTTCTGATTGTTATGTGATGACGGGGATGGGGTATTCGAGCCCTGTCCCCTTTTATTTCAATCAGGGACAGCGTCAGCGCTGACAATCGTCAGCCAAGGCCATCGAGCCCGATAACTTTCAGCCTTGTGAGTAAACAAGTCAGTTTCATGCATGACCGGATTGATCCGTAGCAGTCCTGCCTCGACATCGCTCAAACCGTAAGGCGCATACACCTCGCCGCTCACCACATCGAGACCGATACACGTCCCTGCAATCAGATACCGATCGATGCCATCCTTCGCTGAGCGCAATTGCGGATACTCCACGCCAAATCGCTGTGTGTACCAACGATGAACCCGTGCCTGATTCTTGATTTCGATCGTCGCGTCGAGGTCGTGAAAATGCGCTCGCGCCGCCAGGATGACTTCGTTTTCGGCGTCCCACGATTCGTCTTCATCAAAGTAAAAAACGTCGTAATCCTTAATGCCCCACGCGGCAGGCCGGCCGGACTGATGATTCCATACCGCTTGAAACAGGCAACCCGCCGTCAGCATGCACTGGCTCAGCCCGAGCGCAGGCAAGCGCCTGGCAATCTCGGCGTTGGCCGGGTTGGTCATCGCGATTTCGATCAGTGTTTCGGCGGTCAGGGTCATGCTGTCTCCGTACGTGGGCCTAAATCCTTTGGAGCAGACGATACATTAAAAGCGCCCGGTGACAGGCCGAACGCATGTATTTCACTCCACTCGCGAGAACGCTAGAGTGTGGCAACTCACCCGGACAGCGTGGATGCCAATGGATAACCAAACGCCTGAGCCCCAAGCCATCTGCAACCCCATTACCAGCAGCGCGATTTTTATCGTGGCAACCCTGGCGCCTGGCAGTGACGCTGCCGGGAAAGTCCGGGCCTGGTGCGCCGATGTCGCGTCCCTGACACGATCGGTTGGCAAACGCGTCCCCTCCGGCAACCTGTCGTGTGTCTGCGGTTTTGGGTCCACGGCGTGGGACGCTTTGTTCGGCAATCCGCGCCCGGCCTCACTGCACGCCTTTCGCGAATTTGGCGTAGAGGGACGCCGCGCCGTGGCAACGCCGGGCGACATTTTGCTGCACATCCGTGCCGACCAGATGGACCTCTGCTTCGAACTGGCGACGCAGTTACTGTCATCGCTTGGAGAGGCGGTTTCGGTCGTCGATGAAGTCCAGGGTTTCCGCTATTTCGATATGCGCAGCATCATCGGTTTCGTGGATGGCACCGAAAACCCGGTCGGTCGCAAGGCGGTCGACTTCACGCTCGTGGGCAACGAAGATCCGTCGTTCACCGCAGGCAGTTATGTGCTGGTGCAAAAGTACCTGCACAACATGACGGCCTGGAACGCGTTGTCCGTCGAGGCTCAGGAACGGGTTATCGGGCGCACCAAATTGTCCGATATCGAACTCGATGATTCAGTCAAGCCGACCTCCTCGCACAGCGCCCTGACGACGATTACCCAGGACGGGCAGGAAGTGAAAATCCTGCGCGACAACATGCCCTTTGGGCGCCCCGGCGCCGGTGAATTCGGCACGTATTTCATCGGCTATGCGCGCTCGCCAGCCCCGCTTGAGCTGATGCTCGAGAACATGTTTGTTGGCAGACCGGCGGGCAATTACGACCGTTTGCTCGATTTCAGCACGGCGGTCACCGGAGGCCTGTTCTTCGTTCCTTCAGCAGACCTGCTGGAAGAACTGGCGGATCGTTGAACCAAAGAAGTGCCCGCTCCGTTGGCGAAGTCAGAGATTGCAGTGGCCATCATCTCAAAGGTAGTATTGAGAACGATTCACACTAACATCTGGAAAACCAACCGGTGCAACCTCCTCCGACCAGCAAGCTGGGCTTCTTTTTCAGCGACCATCATCGCTGGCTGCTGCAGCATATCCAGCGGCGACTGCGCAATCACGCGGACGCTGAGGACACCGCCGCCGATACGTTTTGCCAGATGCTGACTGCCCGGGTAGACCCGGACAGCATCGAACAACCTCGCGCTTACCTCTCGACCATTGCCCGACGCCTGATCTTTGATCGTCATCGCCGGCGCAAGCTGGAACTGGCCTACCTCGAACGCCTGTCCACGCTGCCCGAAGCGTTCGCCCCTTCCCCTGAAGAACAGTTGCAGTTGATCGAAGCCCTGGTTGCCATCGACCGGGCGCTCGACGGCTTGCCAATAGTCGTCAAAGCTACGTTCCTCTACAGCCAGCTGGACGGTTTGAGCTACGTGGCGATTGCGCAAAAACTGGAGCTGTCGGAGCGCACGGTCAGCCGTTACATGAAACAGGCATTGAGTCAGTGCTACCTGAGCGAGTTGGCGCCATGAGCACGCCGCGTCTCGATCCGGTCAGCGAGCAGGCCATCGACTGGATGGTGAGCCTTCGTGCCGGCAAGCCCGATGCCGCACTGCAAGAACGGTTCAACGCATGGCTGGCGATGGATCCCGCCCACGCCCGGGCCTGGGCGACATTGCAAGAACGCCTCGGGGCTTCCTTCAACACCATTCGTGCGCTGGATCGGCGCCTGCCCGGTCAGGCCGACGAAGCGCGGCAACTGCTGCTGCAACCCCACGGTTCACGCCGCGATGCGCTGCGCGTGATCGTCGGCCTGGGCCTGCTGGGCGGCGGCGCATGGCTGGGTGTTCGCAGCCCGCTGGGTGACTCGCTGCTGGCGGACCTGCACACCGTCCGCGGCCAGCGCCAGGACTTCACGCTGACCGACGGCAGCCGCCTGAGCCTGAATGCCGACAGTGCGGTGGATCTGCGCTTCGATGACCAGCAAAGGCTGGTGATTCTGCGCCACGGCGAACTGGTGATTCAGGTCGCAGCCGACCCCACGCGTCCGCTGCGCGTGCGCACTGCCCAGGGTGAAATACGTGCACTGGGCACCCGATTCCTGGTGGCTCAGGAACAAGACGCGACTCGCGTCGTGGTGCTGCAACATTCGGTCGAAGCCCGTCTGTTCGACGGTGCGACGCTTGACCTGCAGGAAGGCCAATCGGCCTTGTTGTATGAAGGGAAAATTGCCCCGGTGGCTGGCGATCAGCGTCATCGCGCCGATTGGCTCAGCGGCCGATTGAATGTGCTGGACGAACCTCTGGAGCAAGTGGTCGACGCGCTACGTCCTTACAGCAGGGGTTTCGTCCGAGTGGCGCCCGAGGTTCGCGGTTTGCGCGTCCAGGGCGTATTCCCGTTGAACGATCCCGATCGGGTGTTCACGGCGCTGGCAGAAACACTGCCGATTCGCGTGGATCGCTACAGCCCGTGGCTGACGCTGATTCGTCCGAAATAACCTGGCTGAACTACTTTTTTTTTGCAAATCGCTCTCATTCGTGTCCGGTTTTCATTTCTCGTCCCACCTATCTCCTGACACTTTCACATTTTCAGGAGAACGCTGTGTTCAACCCATGGCCCCACGCCCTTTCCGCCGCTGTCGCCCTGGCAACCCTGGCGAGCCCTGCCCTGTCACAGGCCCAAGACCTGACGTTCAACCTGCCGGCCGGCCCCCTCGCCAGCACGCTGAATGCCATCGCCAGCCAGAGCGGCCACATCGTTTCATTGGAGCCTTCGCTGGTGCGGGGCAAACAGGCACCGGTGGTGATCGGCCAAATGCCCGTGGAACAAGCGATGCAAAAGGCGTTGGCGGGCAGCGGCCTGCAATTGCGAGTGACCGGACAAGGTAACTTCAGCGTCGAGCCCGCCGCCGACAGCGGCGCAGCGTTGCAACTGGGCGTGACCAACATCGTCGAACGCAGCACCGACGCCACCACCGAAGGCTCAGGCTCTTACGCCGCGCGAGCAGTGACCATCGGCAAGGGCACCCACACCCTCAAGGAAATCCCGCAGTCGGTCACGGTGATGACCCGCAAGCAAATGGACGATCAGGATATCGTCGATCTCAAGGACGCGGCCAACAAGACCACCGGCCTGGTCGGTGCTCAGGGTGTCGGCAGAGGCTTGATCCTCAGTTCGCGCGGTTTCCAGATTGATGACTGGCAATACGACGGCGTGCCGATCCCGCGCAACACCTACGCGCTGGGCAACTGGGCCACGCAGGACCTGATCTTCTTCGATCGCATGGAAGTGCTGCGTGGCGCGTCCGGTTTGCTGCAAGGCACCGGCAGCCCTGGTGGCGCCGTCAACCTGGTGCGCAAACGCGGCCAGAACGCACCGACCGTCACCCTCACCGGCAAGGCCGGCTCCTGGGATCACTACGGTCTGCAACTGGACGCCGGCGGGCCGCTGAACCAGGCCGGCACCGTGCGCGGCCGCCTGGTGGCCGACCAGGACAACAGCCACTCGTTCGTCGATTCCGAATGGTATGAGACCACCTCACTGTACGGCGCGCTGGACTTCGATCTGAGCGAGGACACGACCCTGGGTTTTGCGGTCAGCCAGTCCGACGGTGAATCGCGCTCGAATGTCCGCGGCTTCCCGCGCTACGCCGACGGCAAACCCGTCGACCTGCCGCGCAAAACTTACACCGGGGCGAAGTGGAACCATTCGGACATCGATGTCACCACGCTCTACACCGACCTGGAGCACCGTTTCAATGACGATTGGGCTTTCAAGGTTGGCGCTGTGCGCATGACTGAAACCAACAAGGCGAAGAACCAACGGGTGCAATCCAGTGGCAATGGCATCAATGCCGATGGCAGCGGCGTGCAATACGCTGACTTCGTAACTGACTTGGACTCCACCAAAGTCGCGCTGGACATGAACCTCAACGGCAAGTTCGAAGCCTTGTCCATGCAGCAGGAAATCATGGTGGGCGGCAACTTCTCCAAGTACACCTCGGATGACAAATTCGCTCGGACCTTCAATAACAGTACCGACACTCTCTTCGACATTGATCACGATCGTCCGGAAATCAGCTACGACGGTTTGCTCAATAGCCCCGGAGGTCGTGGGACACCGAGCAGATATGACATCCGCCAAAAGGGTCTGTACGGCAGCTGGCGGGTCAAGCCGATCGATCCGCTGACCCTGGTGCTCGGCTCGCGGGTCAGCTGGTACGACTACAGCTACAAATCGTGGCGCCAGGACGCGACCAGCATCACCGCCGATCCTGAAAGCACCAGCAACGAAAACGGCGAAGTGACCCCTTTCGCTGGCATCGTCTATGACCTGAGCCGCGAATGGGCGGTCTATGCCAGCTACACCGACGTGTTCACACCGCAAACCGAACGCGATACCGGCGGCTCGGTCGTTAAACCGATTATCGGTACGAACTACGAAGTGGGTCTCAAGGGCGAGTTGATGGAGGGACGGGTCAATACGTCCCTGGCCCTGTTCCGTTACGACCAGGAAAACCGTGCAACGCTCGATACCGATGGCGGGCAAATCTGCGACGGTTGGTACTGCTCGAAGGCTTCCGGCAAAGTACGCAGCCAGGGTCTCGACGCTGAAATCAGCGGCGAAGTGCTGGACGGCCTGCAACTGTTTGCCGGTTATACCTACAACACCACCAAGTACCTCAAGGACCCGGACAACGAAGGCAAGGTCTTCAGCTGGTGGACGCCAAAACACATGCTGCGCGTCTGGGGCAACTACCAGTTGAGTGGCGACTGGAGCCGTGTCAGCACTGGCCTGGGCTTCGTTGCTCAAACCCACACAATTGGTTACGACCACTCCGTCAACGTTCCGGGTTACACCGTGTGGAACGCCCGTGTCGGTTACCAGCTCACGCCGGAAATCGAGCTGGCGATGAACGCCAACAACCTGTTTGACAAGACCTACTTTGCGGCGGCGTACAACCAGATCAATGGCAACAATAACTACGGTGATCCGCGCAACGTGATGTTCAGTGTGAAATACACGCCGGAGTTCTGACACCGCTGATCATTTGCACAACGCCCTCCTCGTTCGCAAGCGCAGGGAGGGCGGTTACAGCCTCCTTACGCTTGGCCCCGACTCCCTTTGAAAGCCTCACGCCGCGTATGTCGTTCTGCGGCGTAGGCTTCGCTCTGCTCACTGATCAGCTCATCCCGACGCAACAACTCACCGCAATGTTCGCAAAGCGGTCCTAACCCTGCGGGCTCGCCACAGGTCTTGTGGGTGTACACCACCGCCAGGCCTTCCTCCGGCGACTTGCACCAGGTTTCCCCCCAGGCACGCAGCGCCAGTATCACCGAGTAAAAGGCCTGCCCTTTTTCGGTCAGGTGGTACTCGTAGCGTGGCGGGCGTTCGTTGTAGAGACGGCGCTCGACCAGGCCGTCAGCCTCCAGACTCTTCAAGCGTGCAGCGACCATTTGCGGGGTGCCGCCGGTCTGCGCCTGGATCTCGTCGTAGCGATGACTCCCCATAATCAACTCACGCAGTACCAGCACGGTCCAGCGATCGCCCACGATCGCCTCGGCCCGGGAAATCGGGCAAAGGGTGTCGGGAACACTGGTATTTATCGACATAGGACTTGCCTCTTTCACAGTTACTATGATTATCATATCAACAAGATGCCCAGGCAAGTCCCCGGCACCGGTCACTCAACTTTTCGTGGAGAACATCGTCATGTCGAACGCCCCGTATCCGCTCAACAGGACCGCTTACCTGCTGGTCGATCCGTACAACGATTTCCTGTCGGAAAACGGCAAGGTCTTCCCCTTGATCAAGCCGATCGCCGAGCAAGTCGGCCTGCTCGACAACCTGCGCGCCCTCGACCGCGCGGTGCGCGCCCGCGACATTCCGGTGGTCATCGTACCGCACCATCGCTGGGAACACGGCGACTACGAAGGCTGGGACCATCCGACACCGACCCAGTGCAAGATCATGCACATGCACCACTTCGCTCGCGGGGAATGGGGCGGCGAATGGCATCCGGATTTCGCGCCAAAGGACGGTGACATCGTCGTTCAGGAGCATTGGGGCTCCAGCGGCTTTGCCAATACCGATCTCGATTTTCGCCTGAAGCAGAAAGGCATCACTCACGTGATCATCGTCGGCCTGCTGGCCAACACCTGCATCGAAGCGACTGCCCGCTATGCATCGGAACTGGGTTACCACGTCACGCTGGTGCGTGATGCGACTGCTGCCTTCCGTCCGGAGATGATGCACGCTGCCCACGAGCTGAATGGCCCTACCTTTGCTCACGCCATTGTGACCACGGAAGAACTCGTCGCCACGCTGGCACAGCAGGAGTAACCGCTGATGAAACTCACAGGAAACCTGCTGATCGGCGCCCACGATGTCCCTGCCACTGAAGGGACGATGAAAGCGCTCAACCCCGCCACCAACACGTTGATCGAACCGGATTTTGCGCTGGGTGGCGTGGCGCAAGTCCACCGGGCGGCAACGCTCGCCGACGAGGCATTCGACAGTTACAGCCACACCTCGCTCGCTGCGCGCGCGGCGTTTCTCGAAAGCATTGCCGACAATCTTGAAGCAGTCCGCGCAGAGCTAGCGGCCCGTGCCGCGCTTGAAACGGGCTTGCCGCAAGCGCAACTGGAAGGCGAGGCCACAAGGGCCGCCACACAGTTTCGCCAGTTCGCGGAGGTCGTGCGCAAAGGCCGCTTCCTGCAACTGGCCATCGATCCGGCGCAGCCTGATCGTCAGCCTCGCCCGCGCATGGACCATCGGTTGCAAAAAATCGCCATCGGCCCGGTGGCGATTTTCGGGGCGAGCAACTTTCCGATCGCCTATTCAGTGGCCGGTGGCGATACCGCGTCGGCATTGGCCGCTGGCGCGACCGTCATTCTGAAGGCGCACAACGCCCATCCGGGCGCTTCGGAAATCCAGGCGCGGGCTATCCAGAAGGCGGTGCAGGACCACGGGTTGCACGAGGGCGTTTTCTCGATGGTGCGCGGCGTGGGCAACACGATCGGCGAAGCCCTGGTCGATCATCCGCTGGTCAAGGCCGTGACGTTTACCGGTTCGGAACAGGGCGGCATGGCATTGTATCGCCGCGCGCAACTACGGCCCGACCCCATTCCGGTGTTCACCGAGATGACCAGCATCAATCCCACGTTCATCCTGCCCGCCGCACTGGCCGAGCGCGGTGCGCAGATCGGTGACGGCTTTATCGAGCGCATGCTGGTCAATGTCGGGCAAGCCTGCCTCAGGCCCGCCCTGCTGATCGCGATCAAAGGTGCGGGTCTTGAAGCACTGCGCGACGCCATGGTGAAACGCGTGGCCGAGGCCTCGGCGCGCACAATGTTGACGCCGGGGATCCATGCGTCCTACCTCAACGGTCTGGCCGCAATGGAGGACGCCGGTGCGCGCCGCGTCGCCGAAGGTTCGGCCCCCAGCGCAGACTTTGACGGCCAATCGGCGCTGCTGGAGGTCAACGGCCAACGCTTCCTGAGCGAAGCGGTACTTTCGCAGGAAGTCTTCGGTCCATCCGCGCTGCTGGTGACCGTCGAGGATGAAGCTGAACTGATCGCCATTGCTCGCTCGCTCGAAGGCCAGCTCAGCGCCGCGCTGCACCTGGAAGAAAATGACTTGCCACTGGCCCGGCGCCTGCTGCCGGTGCTGGAACGCCGCACCGGGCGCATCGTTGTCAACGCGTTTGCCCATCCCCAGGAGGTGACGTACGCCACGGTCCACGGCGGCCCGTTCCCGGCCACTTCGGACAGCCGCTTCACCTCGGTGGGCATGACGTCGATCGAACGCTTCTTGCGCCCGGTGGCTTACCAGGGTTTTCCGGATGCGCTGTTGCCTGAGGCACTGCGTGATTTCAACCCGCTGAAGCTGCCTCGCCTCATCGACGGGCAATAGCTTGCAATCCAGCCCGGAAATCAAGGATCGACCTGGGCCATGAGTTCAGGAACCGTTTCCGGGCGATTGGCATAACGCTGCGCCAGCACCGCGCAGACCATCAACTGAATCTGATGGAACAGCATCAACGGCAGGATCAACACGCCTATGGTGCTGCCGGCGAACAACACCTGGGCCATCGGTACGCCGGTGGCCAGGCTCTTTTTCGAACCGCAGAACAGGATGGTGATGCGGTCTTCCTGATTGAAGCCGAAGGCTTTGCTCAGCACGGTGGACGCCAGCAATACCAGGCCCAGCACGATGCAGCAGACCACCACCAACCCGGCCAGCTCCCAGAGCGGAATCTGGTGCCAGATGCCTTCGATCACCGCCTCACTGAATGCACCGTAGACCACCAACAGGATCGAGCCTTGATCGACGAACTTGAGCCAGCTCTTGTTGCGCGCCACCCAGGCGCCGATCCAGCGTCGGGCGATCTGCCCGGCAATGAACGGCAGCAACAGTTGCACGCTGATTTTCAGAATCGCATCGAGCGTCGAACCGCCCTCGCCGTGCACATTCAGCAGCAACGTCACCAGCAACGGCGTCAGGAGAATCCCGAACAGGCTGGAGGCCGCCGCGCTGCAAATGGCTGCCGGGATATTCCCGCGAGCCAGGGACGTGAAAGCAATCGCCGACTGCACTGTGGCGGGCAGCGCGCAGAGGTAGAGCATGCCCATGTACAGCTCGTCGCCGATCAGCGGCGAGAGCAAGGGTTTGAGCGCCAGGCCGATCAGCGGAAACAGGATGAACGTCAGGCTGAACACCAGCAAATGCAGACGCCAGTGGCCGGCACCGGCGATGATCGATTCACGCGACAGTTTGGCGCCATGCAGGAAAAACAACAGGGCAATGGCGAGGTTGGTCAGCCAGCCAAAACCGACCGCGACCTGGCCGCTGGCAGGCAGCAGGCTGGCGAGAACGACCACGCCGATGAGGGTCAGGGTGAAGTTGTCGGGCAAAAAACGGGGGCGAGTCATCGGTGGCATCCAGCGGTGGCGAAGAACGGTGCCCCGACTCTAACGCGCCAGCGGATTGCCGACTAACGCTAACAAGCCAGTAGATATCGGCAAAAGGACATAACCAGCGCTGAATGCAGCAAGTTGAAGCCGACCAGCATCGCGCGTCTGATTTCGCAAGCTTCGAACTACCAGGAACGCACTTTCAGCGGCGTTCCCCTCCATCGACCAGGACCGATCGGTGTTCGCCGGATTCGCACATGAATTCGTTAGCCTTTCTGACGTGCTCAATCATCTTCATGCAACTTGATGCCCCTGGCGTGCAGCAGATGCGGGACCAGCAGCACCAGCAACGTCAACGCCAGAAACGCAGCGGAAATCGGTTGCGTCAGAAACACCGTCCAGTCGCCCTCGCTGATCGATAACGCGTTACGCAGTTGTTTTTCCGCCATCGGCCCCAGCAGCATGCCCACGATCACCGGAGCGACGGGGAAGTCGAATCGGCGCATCAACACCCCGCCCCACCCGATCGCCAGCATCAGCAACAGGTCGAAAGATGAGTGACGCATGCCGTACACGCCGATGGTGGCGAACACCAGGATCCCGGCGTTCAGGTACGGCCTCGGGATTTGCAGAAGTTTGACCCACAGCCCCACCAACGGCAGGTTCAGCACCAGCAGGATGACGTTGCCGATGTACAGCGAGGCCACCAGGGTCCAGACCAGTTCACCCGAGGTTTCAAACAGCAGCGGCCCCGGCTGCAAGTTGTAGTTCTGGAAGGCGGCCAACAGGATGGCTGCGGTGGCCGATGTCGGGATACCGAGGGTCAGCAACGGCACCAGCGAGCCGGTGGCGCTTGCGTTGTTCGCCGCTTCAGGGCCGGCAACGCCCTCGATGGCGCCCTCGCCTTTGCTGGCAGCAAATTCTTTCGGGTATTTGCTGAGCTTGCGCTCGGTGGAATAGGACAGGAACGTCGGGATCTCCGCGCCACCGGCCGGGATCGACCCGAAGGGAAAACCGATCAACGTTCCCCGCAGCCACGCCGGAACCGAGCGCTTCCAGTCGGCGCGCGTCATCCACAAGGAGGACATGCGGTGTCGACCGGTTGCCTCTTCCTTCTGATACAGCAGGCTGTACAGCGCTTCGCCCACCGCAAACAACCCGACCGCCACCAGCACGACTTCGATGCCATCGACCAGCTCTGGAACGCCCAAGGTGTAGCGAGCGATACCGGAGGTCGAGTCCAGCCCGATCAATCCGACGGTCAAGCCAATCCCCAGGGATGCAAAGCCGCGCAACATGGACGCCCCGAGCACCGCAGACACCGTTGTGAACGACAGCACCAGAATCGCGAAATACTCCGCAGGCCCAAACTTCAGTGCCAGTTTTGCCACGATGGGCGCAAACAAAGTCAGCAGAACCGTGGCGATAGTACCCGCCACAAAAGAGCCGATGGCCGCCGTGGCCAAGGCTGGTCCCGCTCGACCATTTCGGGCCATGAGGTTGCCTTCCAGGGCCGTGACCATGGACGAGGATTCCCCGGGTGTATTAAGCAAAATGGACGTCGTGGAACCGCCGAACTGCGCGCCATAGTAAATGCCGGCGAACATGATCAGCGCGCCGGTGGGATCGACCTTCGCGGTGATCGGCAGCAGCAGCGCCACGGTCAGCGCCGGACCTATGCCCGGCAAGACGCCGATGGCGGTGCCGAGCAGGCAGCCAATGAACCCCCACATCAGATTGATCGGCGTCAGGGCCGAGGAAAAACCCATTGCCAGGCTTGCAAGAATGTCCACCCTGTTGATCTCCTGCGGCCCGAATCAGATCCAGGCGTTGACAAGCGGCGGAAGGGAAACCCCCAGCCCGGCATTGAACAGCCAGTAAATCGGTAGCGTCAGGGCTATGCCGATGGCGAGATCACGCAGCGGATGGCGACTGCCAAAGCCCCGCGCCGAGCAGGCGAACAACAGCGCGGCCGCCAGGACGAATCCGATCAGATTGATCAGCACGGCCACCCCCACCAACCCCCCCGTCACCCACGCCACACCGGCCTTGCCGCCAGGCAACACTTTGGCGGATTCGTCTTCGTGGTCCGCCAGTTCGCGAAAACCGCCGGTAAGGGCCTGATAGCTCAGTACCACGCCTACGCCCGCGAGGAATACCGCCACGGCATAGGGATAGACGTACGCGCCAAGAATGACGAACCCCATCTCGTCAGGGAAAAGAAAAGCGCCGTAGGCCAGCACGGCGCTGATGGCGATCACACCGACGCCAATCGCCAGTTGCACTGGCACGATTGCGCGCGATTGGCTCATGGTTTGACCAGCCCCACCTCGACCAGCATCGCCCGCAGCCGCACGTGCTCGGCGTCGACGAATTTACCGAACTCGTCACCGGTGAGGATGTTGGGCGACCATTTGTTGGTTTCAATATTGTCTTTCCAGACTTTGCTGTTGGCGGCGGCGACCACGGCGTCGGTCACTTCCTTGCGCTGCCCGGGTGTGAGATTCGCAGCACCGTAAACACCACGCCAGTTGCCGATGATCACGTCATACCCGCTTTCTTTAAGCGTTGGAGCATCGATGCCTGCCACGCGCTCCGGTGCACCGATGGCGAGCACACGGAACTGACCACTCCTGACGTACTGGCCCAGTTCGGCATAACCGCCGGTGATGACTTTGATCTGCCCTCCCAATGCCTGGGCAACCACTTCCCCTCCGCCCGCGAAGGCAACGTAATTGACCTTGTTGACCGGAACGCCCATTTTCGCGGCCAGTTCGGCAATGCCGATGTGATCGATCGACCCCTTGGAACCCCCGCCCCAGGAAATACTGGTCGGTTTGTCCTTGAAGGCTTTCAGCAGGTCCTCCAGGGTTTTGAATTCGGACTCCTTGCGCACCGCAATCACGTTGTATTCGGTAAACAGCCGTGCAATTGGCGTCACATCTTTCAAGGTAATCTGCGGTTTGTTCTGCTCGATGCCAGTCACCATGATCGCACCGACCACCAGCAGCGCATTCGGATCGCCTTTGGTGCTGTTGGCAAACTGCGCCAGCCCCAGCGTCCCCCCTGCCCCCCCCTTGTTTTCGAAGGTGGCGGATTTGGCGGCGTTGGCTTCAATCAAGGCTTTGCCCAAGACGCGTGCGGTCTGGTCATAACCGCCGCCCACCGAACCGGGAGCCATGAACTTGACGGTATCCAGCGCAAATGCAGGCGTTGCAAGCACAGCGGTGCTGACGACAGCCGCGAGCAAAAGGGTGGATCGACGTAACAATGCAAACATGCGTTTTCTCCCGAGACTTTTGTTTTTATGGGGCACCGGTTGAACGTCGATCAGGGCAAATGTCCCGATCAATGAACATCCATCTCAGGATAAGCGTAGGCCATGGTTAGAATGGCGGCATACAACACTGAATCACTTCATTTCAGGAAGACGCGTACATGGACGATCCCCGTGCCGATAGCCGCAGTAGCCCATGGTCGGTGTTCATCATTTTCCTGCGCCTCGGGCTGACCTCTTTCGGCGGCCCCATTGCGCATCTGGGCTATTTCCGTGATGAGTTCGTCACACGGCGTCGCTGGCTGTCGGAACACAGTTATGCCGATTTGGTAGCGCTGTGCCAATTCCTGCCAGGGCCGGCCAGCAGCCAGGTCGGCATTGCACTGGGCCTGTCTCGGGCGGGATATCGCGGGGCGCTCGCGGCGTGGGCCGGTTTTACGTTGCCGTCAGCCGTTGCCCTGATCCTGTTTGCACTGGGGCTTTCCCGGTACGGTGCACTCCTGTCGCCTGGCGCGCTGCACGGGCTCAAGGTGGTGGCTGTCGCGGTGGTTGCGCAAGCCGTATGGGGCATGGGGCGAAACCTGTGCACGGATGGGCTGCGCGTCACCTTCATGATGATTTCAGCCAGCGTTGTCCTGTTTGAACCGTCTGCCTGGGCGCAGGTCGGGGTGATAATCGCCGCCGGTGTCGCCGGCCTGCTGTTGTTCAAACCCGCACAGCGTGAAGGGCACGATCCTTTGCCTATCTCCTTCAGCCGGCGCGCCGGGGCGATCTGGTTGTCGCTGTTCGTGGCACTGCTGATCGGCCTGCCGATCTTGAATCAACTTTTTCCAAGCCAAACCCTGGCCTTGGTGGATGCCTTCTACCGGGCCGGTTCACTGGTTTTCGGTGGCGGCCACGTCGTGCTGCCGCTGCTGCAAGCCGAGGTGGTGCCTTCGGGCTGGGTCAGCAATGAAGCGTTTCTCGCCGGGTATGGCGCCACGCAGGCCGTACCGGGTCCGCTGTTCACGTTCGCCGCGTTCCTCGGTGCATCCATGAACCTTGCGCCGTCGGGCTGGCTCGGCGGGTTGATCTGCCTGCTGGCGATCTTCGCGCCATCGTTCCTGTTGATCATGGGCGCTCTGCCGTTTTGGGAGCGGTTGCGTCGCAACGTCGGCGCGCAAGCCGCGTTGATCGGGGTGAATGCTGCCGTGGTCGGCTTGCTGCTGGCCGCGCTTTATCAACCGGTCTGGACGAGTGCGATTTTCACCGCGCAAGACTTCGCTCTGGCGCTGGTCGCCCTTGTTGCGTTGATGTTCTGGAAGCTGCCGCCGTGGCTGGTGGTGCTTGGCTGCGGGGTGGCGGGTTGGCTGTTGAGCGCCGGGTAATCAAAAACAGGGGAATAACCGGTTGATTTTCGCGCAGTTACTTTTTCAGAAACACTAATCCCCGAGCCCACGATCCATCACTGAAAACGGGCGAGCTATTCTAAAAACCAGCTGGAATTCGCGACTTGAGTTTATTGATGGCGTGCATCAGGAGACAGGTCATGAAAAGCATGCTCGGCGGCATTGGTTTGTCACTGATACTGGTGGCAACCGCAGCGTTCGCTCATCACGGCTGGAGTGAATACGACTCCGACAATCCCTTGCAGTTGAACGGCACGATCGAAGAATCGGGTTACTCCCATCCCCATGGATTCGTGCGCCTCAAAACACCGGACAAGACCTGGAACGTGGTATTGGCGCCGCCCTCGCGCATGGAAAACCGTGGTCTTTCCCGGGAGATGCTAAGCGTCGGCAGCACGGTCAGCGTGGTCGGCTACCAGAATCGCAACAAACCGGATGAACTGCGCGCCGAACGCATCACGGTCGGCGGCAAAACCACAGAGTTACGCTGATGCAAACCCTCAACACCGGCGTGGAAGCGAATGCGGACAGCTGGCTGGACTGGGTGGGTGACTCGCAACTGGGCGCCGCCATGCGCGGCGACCTGTGGCTGTATCCGATGGTGGAGGTGGTTCACATCATCGGGTTCGCCGTGTTGGTCGGCTCGGTCGTGATGTTTGATCTGAGGGTACTCGGCTTGTCGAAAAACATTGCCGTGACTGACCTTGCTCGGCACCTTTTGACCTGGTCAGTCGCTGCACTGCTGTTGATCGTGCCTGCGGGGCTGATGATGTTTTCAGCCCACCCACATGATTTCGCCTCCAACGGCGTTTTCATCCTCAAGCTTTGCCTGATTGCGACGGCCGGCCTCAATGCTGCGCTGTTCCACGTCGGCGTCTATCGGTCAGTCCATCAATGGAACACCGCCGTCGCCGCGCCCGGCATTGCTAAATGCCAGGCGCTGCTATCGATCGCGTTGTGGTTCACCGTGGTGTTGTGCGGTCGGTTACTGGCCTACACCTGAAGATCCGGCCTGCGCGCTGGTTCTGCAATGGTTCGCACAGCAGGCCGAAAACAGGCCATTGCGCGTTGATTTAACCCTACGTGCCTCTGCCCACCCCTTCTGTCGCACTGGAAAAAGCCACTCCGGCCTCGCGCACCAGGGTTCGCCATTCCGCGCTGCTGATCAGCCCTTGGCGCTCCATCTCATCGGCGGCCTTGAGCAACTCGTCGTACTGCTCCTCCACATCCATGCGAATTTCGGGTTGTGCGAGGAGTTTGTACCAGGCCGCCAGGGCATCTCGTCTCAGATCATCGGTCATGGTCTAACTCCCAAGAATTGTCTTCGTTTGGAAGTGTTCGAGCGGGTGACCGTTCCGGGCTCCCGACATACGGCAGCCCTTGCATTACAAACTTGTCATCGACTTGTCAGCGTAGCCGGCACCCTCGCTTCCTACAGTGACGTCGTCAGTCACCCACACGGGTGACGCCTCCCACTGAAGATGACAAGGGTCGATACCATGAAACCATTGAGCAAACTCTGCCTGATCGCCGCCAGCCTGTTGATGCTCGGCACCGGATCCGCCATGGCCAGCGACATCGCGCCGGTCAAGGCCAACAACGTCGTGCTGGTGCACGGCTCCTGGGCCGATGGCTCGAGCTGGGCGGACGTGATCTCGCGGTTGCAGGCTGCCGGACTGCACGTCACCGCCGTACAAAACCCGCTGACCTCGGTGGCCGACGACGTCGCCGCGACCCAGCGCGTACTCAATCAGCAAGACGGCCCGACGGTGCTGGTCGGCCACTCCTACGCCGGCACCGTGGTCAGTGAAGCCGGGGTCAATCCCAAGGTCAGTTCGCTGGTATACGTCGCCGCCCGCGCGCCGGACGCCGGGGAAGATTTCGTCGCGTTATCAGGTAAATACCCGACCATGCCCGTGCGCGCCGGCACCGAAGAACACGACGGTTTCGTCAGCCTGAAGCAGGACGCCTTCCTCAAGTACTTTGCCAGCGACGTGCCCCACGACAAGGCGATGCAACTGTTCGCCGTGCAGCAACCGATCGCCAAGACCCTGTTCACCGATCGCACCACCGCAGCCGCCTGGCACAGCAAACCGTCGTGGTACGCGGTCTCCAGCCTCGACCAGACCATCAATCCGGACCTCGAACGATTCCTCGCCAAGCGCATGGGCGCGACCACCATCGAGCTGCCGTCGAGCCACTTGTCGCTGGTCTCCCACTCCAAAGAGATCGCCGACCTGATCCTCGAAGCCTCGGGCCGCCAGCCTTAACGCCGAGGCCGTTTCATTACAACTTTGTCATTGAACTGTTGGTCGGCTGTCCGGATCGCCTGGTTAACCTGAACTCACTGCCAGGCCATCCGCCGACAGCCAAAACCCCGAATAGAGAGACTTATCATGAAAATGTTTATCCTCGGTTTCGCCGCCCTCCTCGCCACCGGCTCGGCGTTTGCCGATACGCAGACAACCACGGCGCCAGTGATCCATGACAAGACCGGTTTCTTCGTGCACATGGACGTTGATAAAGTCCTGTCCAGCACCGACATTTCGCAGCAGTGCGGCCTGATTCCGGCGCGGCTCGACTACCTGGACCACCAGGGTCGCGAGCATGTGCTGGATTACCAGGTCAACGGCAGCGGCTGCACCAATGATCATTGATCCGGCTACACTGGCGCCAATTGTCTGAGGCACACGCCCATGAACATCCTCGTAGTCGAAGACGAACCCAAAGCGGGTAATTACCTGCTCAACGGCCTGCAGGAGCTCGGTTACTCCGTCAGCCTGGCGCGGAACGGCGCCGACGGTTTGCACCTGGCCCTGGAGCACGACTTCGACGTCATTGTGCTGGACGTGATGATGCCGAAAATGGATGGCTGGGAAGTCCTGCGCCGTTTGCGCAAGGAAGCCGACACGCCGGTACTGTTTCTCACCGCCCGGGATGACATCGCCGACCGCATCAAGGGCCTGGAACTGGGCGCCGACGATTACCTGATCAAGCCTTTTTCCTTCGCCGAACTGGTGGCGCGCCTGCGCACCCTGACTCGCCGTGGTCCCACCCGCGAAGAAGAACAGTTGCAAGTGGACGACCTGCAAATCGACGTACTCAAGCGCCGCATCACTCGCGCGGGTGTGAAGATCACCCTGACCAACAAGGAATTCGCCCTGCTGCACCTGTTCGCCACGCACCAGGGCCAGGTCCTGTCGCGCTCGATGATCGCGTCACGGGTCTGGGACATGAATTTCGACAGCGACACCAACGTCGTCGACGTCGCCGTGCGCCGCCTGCGCCTGAAAATCGATGACCCGTTCCAGCTCAAGCTGATCCACAGCGTGCGCGGCATCGGCTACCGCTTCGATACACAGCCATGAACCGCCTTCGCCATTCCCTGACATTGCGCCTGGCGCTGGTGTTTGCCTTGCTGGCGTTTGTCTCGCTGACCCTGTTGGGCGTGGCGCTTTACCGCGACCTGGAGCACGAGCTGATCCGTCGCGACGACGCCGCCCTGGTGAACCGCATCGATCAGTTGCGCACCTTCCTCAACGACAGCAATACGCTGGAGCTCATCAGGACCAAACCGGCGTTGTTCCAGAACATGCTGGGTAATCGCGAAGCCCTGTTGAGCATCGGCGCGCCGGGACAAAAACCCTTGCTGGTGGTCAACCCCGGCAACCTGGCCATGCCGTCGCTGGCGCCGGTGGCGATGGACCATCCGCTGAGCCTGGCCGACGTGCAGCACTACCCCGGCGTGGATGGCGTGCCTTTCGCGGCGTTGGCGGCGACCATCGATTCCGGCGACATGGGCAGCTTGCAAGTGGTCACCGGGCGCCTGATGACCGAGCGCACCGCCGTGCTCGCCCGGTACCGGCTCAATGTGTACCTCTTCGCCAGCGTGGCAGCGATTCTGCTGGCGCTGTCCGGTTACCTGCTGGTGCATCGCGGCCTGCTACCCGTGCGGCGCCTGGCTCGGCACGCCCATGGTATCGGCGTCGGCAACCTCACCGAGCGCCTCGATGGCCAGGGCGCGCCGCGGGAACTGCTGCCGATGATCGAGGCGCTCAATGCCATGCTCGACCGTTTGGGCAAGGGCTTTGTGCAACTGGGTCAGGTGTCGACCGATATGGCCCATGAGCTGCGCACGCCGATCAACAATCTGCTCGGCGAAACCCAGGTCGCGCTGCAGCAGAACCGCAGTGTCGAAGCCTATCAACAACTGCTCGCCTCCAACGTCGAAGAGCTTGAGCGCCTGGCGCGGATGCTCGACAACATGCTGTTTCTGGCGCGCACTGACCCGGCCAGTGCCTTGAGCCAACGCCAGGAACTGGACGCCTCCGACGAAATGGAACGCATGGCCGACTACTTCGAAGGGCCGGCGGCAGACGTCGGGATCAGCATCGACGCCCAGGGCAGCGGCGTGATTTGGGCAGAACCGATGCTGCTGCGCCGTGCGCTGGCCAACCTTTGCGCGAACGCCATCAAATATGGGGCGCCGCATTCCGAGCTGTTCATTCGCGCCACGCCTGCGGCTGACGGTATCCGGTTGATCGTGCGCAACCAGGGGCCGACCATTGCTGCCGAACACTTGCCCCGGTTGTTTGAACGCTTTTACCGGGTCGACGAATCCCGCGAGCGTTCGGCGCATTCCAATGGCTTGGGGTTGTCGATTGTGGCGACGATCATGCAATTGCATCACGGTAGGTACAGCGTCAGCAGCAGTGAGGGGGTGACGTGTTTTGAGTTGTTTTTTCCGGAACGGCGGGTGGGTGAGTGAGACGTTGGTAGAGACACCGATGGAGGTCATCACAGGTTGACGGACAGGCTCGGGGCTTGAGGGGGCGACTGCCGCCAATGCAACCGCGGCGGCCTACCGGCCATGTGTACGCATTCCCCTGTGGGGCTGGCCTGTCAGCGATGGTCGTCAACGATGACGTGTGCTGTCTGAAGGATCGCGGTGTCTGGGCGTTCATCGCTGGCAGGCCAGCTCCCACAGGCGATTGATGGCGGGCATGTCGTTGGTGTTCACCGCGATGACCTTCAGGCGGCAGGCCCACGGAGCAGGACCGCAGCAACGGATCTGTCCCCGGTCAACAACCCAAAGAATCCGAAACATCGCCCACCCCCTATAAGCCGATCTAAAACACCCTTCCTCTGAAATGGCAAAAAACACCACCCCCCTTGAGCACTTTCGACATAGGCCAACCACACTGCCGCCCCTAGACTCTTTCCCCCAATAAAAGCGCCAAACGCGCCCCCGACTGAACCAGGGAAACCCTCATGAACCCATCCGACATTTTCGTAATCAGTGCCGTCCGTTCCGCCATCGGCAGCTTCGGCGGCTCGCTCAAGGATGTGCCGCCGATTCAACTGGCGACCGACGTGTGCCGCGCCGCCATCGAGCGTTCGGGGCTGGCGCCTGAGCACATTGGCCATGCGGTGATGGGCCATGTGATTCCGACCGAAGCGCGTGACGCCTACATCTCCCGGGCGGTGGCGATGAATGCAGGCCTGCCGAAAGAGACGCCGGCCTTCAACGTCAACCGCCTGTGCGGTTCCGGTCTGCAGGCGATTGTCAGTGCCGCGCAAAGCCTGATGCTCGGTGATGCGGGCGCGGCGCTGGCCGGTGGCGTCGAGTCCATGAGCCGTGGTGCTTACCTGTTGCCGCAAGCGCGTTGGGGCGCGCGCATGGGCGACATGCAGGCCATCGACTACATGCTCGGCGTGCTGCAAGACCCGTTTGCCGGTTTCCACATGGGCATCACCGCGGAGAACATCGCCGAGCGCTACGGCATCACCCGCCAGGCTCAGGATGAACTGGCCATGCTCAGCCAGCAGCGCGCTGCACGGGCAATCGCCGAAGGCCGCTTCGACGGTCAGATCGTGCCGATCGAAGTGGCGTCGCGCAAAGGCACCGTGACCTTCGCGACCGATGAACACGTGCGCGCCGAGGTCAATGCCGAACAATTGGCCAAGATGAAGCCCGCCTTCAAAAAAGACGGCAGCGTCACCGCCGGCAACGCCTCCGGCCTGAATGACGGCGCGGGTGCGTTGATCATGGCCACCGGTGAAATGGTGCGCGCCCAAGGCCTCAAGCCGATGGCCAGGCTGGTGGGTTACGCCCATGCCGGGGTCGAGCCTGAACTGATGGGACTCGGTCCGATTCCCGCTACCCGTCTGGTGCTGAAAAAAGCTGGCCTGACCGTGGCCGACCTGGACGTCATCGAGTCGAATGAAGCCTTTGCCGCGCAAGCCTGCGCCGTGGCCCAGGAACTGGGTTTCGACCCGGAGAAGGTCAACCCCAACGGTTCGGGCATCTCGCTGGGCCACCCGGTGGGCGCCACCGGCGCGATTATCGCCACCAAAGCCATTCACGAACTGCACCGGGTCCAGGGCCGTTATGCCCTGGCGACCATGTGCATCGGCGGCGGCCAGGGCATCGCCGTGTTGTTCGAACGCGTCTGACACGTCCCCTGCCCCTCGCCCAGCGGGGGGCAGGCGACCAAACTATTCCTCGAAGGTTTACCTGATGACCTAACCTCATAGGCTGAATGACTAACAATAGAGTCAGGCACTCCTATGCGTCATGCACTGAAAGCCATGATTTTCGTCGCTTTCACGCTTTTCGGGGCGGGACCCGGAATGCTGTCGGCGGCGGACCAACCCGAGATTTCAATGCCCAGGGCGGGCGCTGCGACCCTCACCGTTTCCCCAAGCGATCTCCAGACCCTGCAGGTTCGGCTCGACAACCTCAAACAGCAGATCTCGCTGGTCGATAACTTCAACCAGCTGGAAGGCCCGCAAGACCTGGTCCAGATGTTCATGCTGGATGTCGATCGCCTCACCGCCTCACTGCTTCCGCTACAAACCCAACTGCGTACACAACTGGGCGTGTTGGGGCCTGTCCCCCTTGACGAAGGTGCGGCCGAACAATCCGATATCACCGCGCAGCGAACAGCGCTCACCGAACAAAAAAACAAAGTCGACGCCACCCTGAAAACCCTGGCCACTCTGAAAACCAGTGCCTCCGACCTCATTACCCAGATCGCCGGCATCCGTCGCAACATGCTGGAAAGCGAACTGACCCTGAGCACCCGCAGCATCCTTAACCCCGACTTCTGGTCGCCGGTCCTGGCCCCTTCGCTGGACGATCGACTGCGCGCCAAAACGTTCTTCGACCAGGCGACAGCGGTCACCCGAGCCGCGTGGCAACCGGGCCTGCGCCTCACAACCAGCGCGCTGCTGTTGTTGGCCCTGCTCATCTGGACGCTGGGTCGCCGGCTCGCCGAACGCGGGCTGACCTGGCTGTGCATTCACCGGATGCCGGAAGGACGCCTGCGCCGAAGTTCCCTCGCGCTGGCCTCTGTACTGGCCACCGTATTGACCGTCGGGGTCGCCCTGCAACTGCTGTTTTATACCTTCACACGCCAGACTCCGCTGACGCCGATGCTGACTACATTTTCCCAGGAGTTCGAAAAAGTCGCCTACACCTGCGTCCTGATCACCTCGCTGAGTCGCGCCCTGTTATCCACGAAGCACCCGTCCTGGCGACTTCCGGCGCTCGCCGACCCGGTGGCGCTGTCACTGGAACCTTATCCCCGAGCGCTGGCCGTGGTGCTGTTGGTGCTGATGACAATGAACCAGATCATCAACGCAACCGGGATGAGCAGCGAAGTGGTGCTCGCCGGTCGCGGCATCATCGCGCTGGTGATTTGTTTTGTCCTGCTGGACATGTTGTTGCGCACCAGCAAGGTCCGAAGGGCCGTCGTGCTCGCGGGAGAGGCCCCCGAGGCAGGCAGGACGGTGGCTGGCGTGCTTTACACAATCGCCAGCCTCTCGATGGGGATAACACTGTTATCTCTGTTGACAGGGTATGTGTCCCTGGCCCGGTTCATCACGTATGAACTGGTCTGGGGCTTCCTCGTGCTCTGCGGCTTTTATGTGCTGATGCAATGCTTCAAGGATGCCTGCGAATTCCTGTTCTCGGTCAAAAGTTCCAGCGGCAAGTCGCTGAAACAACTGCTGGGCATTGAAGATCGGCGCCTGGAACAGATTTCGACCATCCTGTCAGGGGTCGGCCGCGCCGGTCTGTTGCTGCTGGCGATCGTCATCCTGTTTGTAGGGGGGGTCGGCACGACCCTGGGGCAATTGCTCGACAACGTCTTTTCCATCCTTGGCGGGGCCGGGTTGCGCAAGCTGAACATCATCCCGGGGCACTTGCTCAATGCTGCACTGGCCTTGTTGATCGGCATTTACCTGATACGCACGCTGGGCCGCTGGCTGGACAAGGAGTTTCTGCCAAAGACCGAAATGGACCCGGGCATGCGTGCTTCGATCACCACACTGTTCGCCAATATCGGCTATGCGTTGGTGATCCTGATGGCGCTGTCATCATTGGGTGTGCAGTGGACCAACCTGGCCTGGATCGTCAGCGCGTTGTCGGTGGGGATAGGCTTTGGCTTGCAGGAGATCGTCAAGAATTTCGTGTCCGGCCTGATCCTGCTGACCGAACGCCCGGTGAAGGTCGGCGACCTGATCAGCATCAGCGGGGTCGAAGGCGACATCCGCCGGATCAACGTGCGGGCCACCGAAATCCAGCTCAGTGACCGCTCGATTGTCATCGTGCCCAATTCGCAGCTGATCTCGCAAAACCTGCGCAACGTAACCCTGGGCGGTAGCGCCCAAGGGGTGGCGACACTGGAACTCACCTTCCCCCTGGACATCGACCCCGAACAGGTGAAAGACCTGCTCTACAACACCTACTGCGAGCACGAAACCATTCTCGACAAACCGGCACCGATGGTGCGCTTCAGCAAACTGACGCCCGAAGGCATCACCCTGACCGTCACCGGCTATGTCGGCAGCCCGCGCATTGTCGGCGTGACCAAGAGCGACCTGCTGTTCGAGATTCTCAAGCGCCTGGGTGCCGCGGGCATCGAACTGGCGAAGCCGGCACCCGCGGTGTGAATCAGTGGGCAATGCACACTGATTTCAGCTCGGTGTACGCTTCGATCACTGCACGCCCGAACTCGCGGCCCATGCCGGATTGCTTGACGCCACCGAACGGCATCGCCGGGTCGAGCAACACGTGGGCATTGACCCAGACAGTGCCGGCTTCGATGCGCGGCACCAGGTTCATGGCTTTGCCGAGGTCATTGGTCCACAGGCTGGCCGCCAGGCCGTAGCGGTTATCGTTGGCCAGGGCGATCACGGCGTCTTCATCGTCAAACGGCATCACCCCCAACACCGGACCGAACACTTCTTCGCGGGCGACCGTCATGCTGTGGTCGATGTCCGCCAGTATCGTCGGCTGCACATAGAAGCCCTCGCCTTCCAGCAACTCGCCACCGGACACCACGCGCGCACCTTCCCGGCGAGCCAGTTCGATGTGTTTGAGTACGCCTTGTTGCTGCTTGCGCGACACCAGCGGGTTGATCGCCGCTTCGCAGTTCATGCCCGCACCGATTGGCATGGCCGAGACCGCTGCCGCGAGCCCTTCGACGAATCTGTCGTGGATCGAGCGATGCACATAGAAGCGCGAAGCTGCCGCACAGACCTGGCCGTTGTTCAGCAGACCGCCGAGGATCGCGCCCTGAATGGCTTTGTCGATATCGGCATCGGCCAGCACGATCATCGGGTTTTTACCGCCGAGCTCCAGCGAGAAACGCGTCATGTTTGCCATGCACGCCACGCCGACACTTTTTCCGACAGCGGTCGAGCCAGTGAACGACACCTTGCTCACCAACGGATGCGCCGTCAGCACGCCGCCGACATTAGCGCCACCGCCGGTGACAACGTTGAACACGCCCGCCGGAATGCCGGCCTCCAGCGCCAGTTCGGCCAGGCGCATGGCGGTCAGCGGGGTTTCCATCGCCGGTTTGATGATCACCGTGCAACCGGTAGCCAGCGCGGGCATCAACTTCCAGGCCGCAATCAACAACGGGAAGTTCCACGGCACAATCCCGACCACCACACCCACCGGCTCACGCTTGGTGAACGCGGTGAATTTCGCCCCTGGCGGCAGCGGAATCGACACGTCAAAGGTCTGCCCTTCGATCTTGGTCGCCCAGCCGGACATGTAGCGCATGAACTCCACGGTGGCGTTCAGATCCAGCGCGCGCGCCATGTTGATCGATTTGCCCTGGCTCAGGGTTTCCAGCTGCGCCAGTTCTTCGGCATGCGCCTCAACCAGTGCGGTGAAGTTCAGCAGAATGCGTTCACGGTCTGCCGGACGCAGCCCCGACCACACGCCGGATTTGAAGGCTTTATGGGACGACTGCACGGCTTGCTCGACCACTTCCAGCGGCGCGTCCAGGGTTTCGCACAGGGTTTTGCCGGTGGCCGGGTTGACCACGGCAATGCTCGGCCCTTCGGCAAACACCCATTGGCCGTCAATGAAGCAGCCATGGCGGCGGTCAAGAAATGCAGCAACCTGCGGCAGGATTTCAACGTTGCTCATAAATCACCTTTGGTTCAGACGCATTGTTCAGCCGGATAACGGGCTGATTACTGTTGTTCTTTGAGGAAGCACACGACCGCCTGGCGATCGTCCGCCGATGCCAGGCCCATGTAAGGCATGTAGGTCCCCGGCACGAATGCCTGGGGTTGGGTGATGAGTTGCGCGATGTTCTCGGCCTGCCAGTCGATGTCCTTGTTGCGCATGGCCTGGGAATAGTTGAAGCCTTCCAGCGAGCCGGACTTGCGCCCGACCACACCCGCCAGGTTCGGTCCCATCATGCCTGTCATGCCCTTGGCCACTGAGTGGCAGACCGCGCACTCATTGGCGAAGACCTGGGCGCCATGGCCCTGATCCGGGGCGCAGTCGGCGGCATACGTGGTGTCAGCCAGGACGATAGAGAGCAGACCGATAAGAGGTAGTCGCAGGGAGGTAAACATAGGAAAACGACCTTGAAAAATCTGCGCATTCGCCAAATACGAACGCCAACACTAAAAACCGGGACAGGAACATCCCGGTTGGTTGAAAAGATTGTCTATGGTCGGCGTCACGCAGGTATTGCCCTGCGTGCCAGATGTTTTGGCTGTTCTGCCAAATCGCTTTAAAGTCTCGCTGGAATGCTGGAATGCTGGAAAGGGATAAATCGGCTGATCTTTAGACGGATTCAGCTGCTGCGTGGATAAAGGCTTGGTCCAACGAAGTTGCGTTATAACGACTCATGAAATCCTCACCTGAACAGAATGGTTTAAATTGTTTCTGACTGATCATGTAAAAACTGTCACAGTGACTCGCAACCTCTTCGATATTATGCGACGACATTAAAATCGCCGCCCCTTCACTTGCAGCCCCACGTAGACACTTCCAAATATAATGCCTGAACTCCGGATCCACGCCAGCGGTTGGCTCATCCAATACAACAAGATCCGCTTCCACGGCCAACAGTGAAAGAGTAAAGAACCACCGTTTCTCACCGTAACTACATACAGCAGATTTTTTATTCCAAATCTCTTTAAAACGCTCCACTATTTCGGGACTCCAAGAAGCTAGCTTTCCTAGCGCTTGCTCTTGCGACACAGGCCTGGCAGAACTGAGTAACGCTGTCATCTTGAAAATATCAAACATCCGCAGCACAGGTGGAGTAACTACTGTTTGCGAAAGATAAAGTTGACTGGAGAAGCCATTATTAAATTCACTCTTATCTACCTTCTTCAGACCAAAAACAATATCAAAAAAAGTGGTTTTCCCAGATCCATTTGGACCCAGCAAGCCGGTAATCACCCCCGGCAAAACATTCATAGAAGCATCCTTGAATATCACTTTATCAGAATAACTAAAACACAGTAATTTCGCTTCCAGAGCGTTCATTAATAACGACTCCATACTGGATTAATCCTCAAACAATGCAGCGAGAGCAAAAAAGCCAACACAAATGCCACCAACAGACAACACACAAACATCAAGTGACACTCAACCCCTTCAGTCATAATTTTGTTAGCGATAAATAGTGGATTTACAACATTAAGAGCTTCAACAATCGGGTGTGTACTACGAATACTAACCACACCCAAAACAAGCATTACAAACGAAGCAATCGAAAAGACAGTACCCGCATTCTGGAAATTTATAGGCAATAAACTCAATAGAATTCCGAGCACGCTAAACAGCACGTAGCACAAGAAAAAACGAAAAACAATTGACAAAAGTCCAGGAACATCAGAAGAACCGATAGAAAAATAAACCAACGCATAAAAGACACTACAATAAATGATAGCGATCAAGGAATAAGATAAAAATTGCGCCAGCATAAAAACTAGTTTTGCTTCAAATGTATATATGAAAGACCTGATAAAACCACTTTCCCTCCTCCCAACTATGTAAAAAGAAAAACCAAACAGAGCTACACTCGAAGAAATATACGCATAAAACCAGGAAGTACGTTCCCAGTAACCCACCCCTGAATCAACAACACCTCCTCGCAAATAGGCCAGCAAATAATATGTCGTTGCTGGAGAAACAATCATCCAAAAAAGCGCAACAGGCTCCTTCAATTGTTCTTTTACAAATAAAAGCATCAACATTACAGATCTTTTTATTATAGAAGATGACATCTTTAATCTCCTAAGGAAATGGAACCATTACTCTTTTTCGACCAGCCAATATCGAATCGAAAAACCTGCCGGAATATCTATTTTTGATATTTATATTCTTTGAGTTGTTCATATGAAGAAAAAAATCTGGAGAAATGATACTGGGAGTTTTCCATGTCGATAGTTTCAGTGTAAAGATAACCGTCGACTTCTTGAGCGCTCAGCACAGTCAAAAGCCCGCCCAAACTAAAATCAAATGTTGATTTCCTTGGGGCGCAACCACTGAATTTATCGAAGTTATCTCTTGAAACATCTCATACTTATGACAACCAATAAAATATCGTAAATACGAGTCTTCAACCTCCTCAACATCACCTTCCGTAGCAGCGAACAAATCCAAGAACCTATATGTTTGCCAAAGCTCATATATTGATTTCTCTAATGCCGACGCTAATGACCCTGCGTATGCCATTCCAGCACAATAATGCACATTCCGGCTTTCATCAGTCTGACCGTAAACTGTTAACAAACATGAGTCCGGATAGTCGCAATCCGATATATCTAACACATCCAATTCCCTGACTTAACAAGATTTTCATTATTTTTCACTCGCTATTTTAGGAAGTGCCTCCAGATGCTGGCGGCGCTTTATATTTATTCATTTTTTGGCCAGACAGCAAGGAGAGTTTTTTTGCATGTAGGACACTTCTCACGAGCCCCTAGGAAAGTTCTCGCAAAAAATAGAGAAGCCAATTCGATTCAACTAATGTTTAAGTTCAAACGAATTTATAACACCACTTTATAAGCTATTAAAAACCCTCGATTTACCCATCATAGATATTGGCGAAAACGGAGTAATGTTCGACTCGGGTATCTGTAGGAGCGTCGTAAGAAGTTTCCGCATTTTTCAAAACATTTGCTGATTACTCGAGTTTTTTTCAAAAAAAAAATCGACAAACGGTAGCGATAACCAGAGTAGTTATTATTGATAGCCGGGTGGTTGTGATGCTTGGTTCGCCGCGCAATTTTGGGCTCGGCACTTAAGTCGGAGGTCATGGCTCACGCTCTGTGTGGATACCTTTGGCAACTCCACTCGAGGGTGTAAACAAACGTGAAACAGCCTGTCAGGTGCCCCCTTCCTAAAATCTGGCATGCACAACCAACTAATTGGCAACCACACAAAAGGCCGGAAAAGTTCCGCGCCTTAGTATCGAAAAAGACCGCAAACCTGCGCTCAAGAACAAGAACGGATGCCACACCATGCTCAAGTCCCCCTTGCTTCGTCTCTCTACGCTTGCTCTGATGATCAGTGCTGGCCATGCCAGCGCGTATGAACTCTACGCCGATGACGACAGTCACCTGAACGCCACGCTGGAAGCGGTATTCGGTATTTTCCACAGTCAGGAAAACTACGCGCTGTCCGGCCGTCTCGATCAGGGTTCTTCTTCGTGGCGCGAAGGCTACGTCAAATATGGCCTGAGCTTCGACAAGGGCCTGGCCGGTATGGGCACCGCGTACGGCGCGGCCAATATGCTCAGCTCCGGCACCTGGGGCGACGGCGATGCCGCGGGTTTCACCGACGGTTCGGAACGCACCACCAAATTCGAAGATGCCTACCTCGGTTGGCGTTCGGGCAAGCTGTTCGACGTGTTGGGTGAGGATGGCGTCGACCTGTCCTTCGGCCGTCAGAACATCGTGGTCGGTGATGGCTTCCTGATTAATGGTGACGCGCTCAACCTGGGCAACGGCCTGGCCGACGGCGAATTCAACCGCGGAGGCGCTTACTGGCTGGCGGCGCGCAAGGCGTTCGACGAGACGGCCGTGTTGCGCATTGGAGGCAAGGAAGGTTGGCGTGGCGACCTGATGTGGCTGAAATCGGACAACCGCGCCCAAGCCATGACCGAGATGTATGTCGGCACCCTGGAACACGTGTCCGATGTCGGCACCGTCGGTTTGACTTACATCGACACCACCGATATCGACGAACAGTACGCCTCGCCGATTCAACTCGAACGCGACGGCATGAAAACCTACAGCCTGCGCGCTACCGGCAATGCCGGGGTCAAGGACCTGTTCCTTTCCGGCGAATACGCCAAACAGGACAAGCCTCACACCTCGACCGAAGACGCCTGGTACCTGGAAGCCGGCTGGACCTTTTCCGACGTGGCCTGGTCGCCGTATGTCAGCTACCGCTACAGCCGTTTCTCGGAAGGCTACGACACGCTGTTCTACGGTTTCAGCCGTGGTTTCGGCACTTGGTTCCAGGGCGAAGTGGCGGGCAACTACGCCGGTCCGTTCAACGCCAACTCGCGGATCCAGAACGTCAAGTTCTCTGTCTCGCCACTGGAGAACCTGACGGTTGGCGCCCTGTACTTCAACTTCGACACCATCGACCGCAACCTCGGCAATACCGATGGCCACGAGGTTGATCTGTACGCCGAGTGGCACGTCAACGAGCACCTGAGCGTGATGCCGCTGATCGGTCTGTTCCAGCCGGACAAGAGCGCCGATCAGGGCGGCACGCAGTTGGGCAACAACGACAGGAACCTCTACAGCCAGGTGATTTTCGCCACCACTTTCTAAGCCAGACCGGGGCGGTGGCGCATCCGCTGCCCCGATGGAAAAAGGCCTTTCCAATGCACAAGAAATTCCTGACGATTCAGAGCAAGATCGCCCTCCTCGCCGGCCTCTGTCTGTTGTTGGTGGTGGGTTTGCTGATGGGTTTGTCGCTGTACCAGACCCATCAAAGCAGCCAGCAAGTGGCCCGGGCCAGCAGCGAAATGCTCGCCAATGCCGCCAGGGAACACATGCAGGCACTGGGCAAAGTGCAGGCGATGCAAGTGCAACGCACCTTCATGCAGACTCACGAATATGGCCAAGGGTTGTCGCGCTATCTGCTTTACCTCAGGCAGCTGCAACACCAGGGCAACCTGACCCGCCCACAACTGCGCCAGGCGCTGAGCACCCAGTTGCATCAGGCCCTGATCGACAAGCCCGACCTGCTCGGGCTTTATGTCATTTTCGAACCCGATGCCCTGGACGGTGCCGACGCCAGCTTCGTCGATCAGGCCGTCATGGGCAGCAACGAAACCGGGCGCTTTTCCCTGTACTGGGTGCAAAGCAAACCCGGCGAACTGCAAGCGGTGATCGGTGACGAAGCGCTGCTCGCCAACACCTCGCCCGGTCCCAGCGGCGCGCCGTACAACGCCTTCTACACCTGCGCCCGCGACAGCCGCAAAGCCTGCGTACTGGAGCCGTATTTCGACGAGGCGTCCGGCAGCCGCAAACTGGTGACCAGCATTGCGTTTCCGCTGATCGACAATGGCAAAGTCATCGCCGTGGTCGGCCTCGACATCAACCTCGCCGCCCTGCAACAGAACAGCGAAGCCAGTGCGCTCCAACTGTTCGATGGCAACGGGCAGATCAGCATCGTCAGCCCCCGTGGCGTGATCTCCGCCAACAGCCAGGACGTCAGTCGCCTCGGCCAGCCGCTGGAGAATGCCGAGGTCATGGACACCTTGCGTCAGGGCCAGCCGAAGGTGTTCGTCGACCGGCAACAGATCAACGTCCTCGAACCGCTGGCGCCAATTGCCGGTGCAGTGCCTTGGGGCGTCCTGGTCGGCGTGCCTCAGGATGTGCTGCTTGCGCCTGTCACCACGCTGCAAAAGGCACTGGACGCGCAAGGCGTGCAAAGCACGGCGCTGGAGTTGTTGCTGGGCGGCGGTTCGGCCCTGCTCGGGCTGGTGTTGATCTGGTACGCGGCCTATCGCATCACCCGGCCACTGCAATTACTGACGCGGGTCATGGAGGACATTTCCTTGGGCGAAGGCGATCTGACCCGACGGCTGGCCGTGCAATCACGGGATGAAATCGGCCAACTGGCAACCGCGTTCAACCGGTTTGTCGAGCGCATTCATCACTCGATCCGCGAAGTGTCTTCAGCGGCGACCGGCGTCAATGAAGGTGCCAAACGCGTGCTGCTGGCAACCCATTCATCGATGAGCAACTTCGACGAACAATCGATCCGAACCAACAGCGTGGCGGCGGCCATCAACGAACTGGGCGCCGCCGCCCAGGAAATCGCGACCAACGCCTCCGACGCCTCACAGCAAGCCTCCGCCGCGCGCCAACAAGCCGAAGACGGGCGTCAGGTGGTCGAGCGCACGATTCAGGTGATGAACGAACTGTCCGGAAAAATCAGTGCGTCGTGCGTCAACATCGAAGTGCTGAACAGTAAAACTGTGAACATCGGGCAGATCCTCGAAGTGATCAAGGGCATCTCTCAGCAGACCAACCTGCTGGCGCTCAACGCAGCGATCGAAGCGGCGCGGGCCGGTGAAGCAGGTCGTGGCTTTGCGGTGGTTGCCGATGAAGTGCGCAGCCTGGCCGGGCGCACGCAGACCTCGGCAGCGGAGATTCAACAGATGATCGAAGCGCTGCAAATCGGTGCGCGTGAATCGGTGACGACCATGACCGAGAGCCAGCAACACAGCGAGGAAAGCGTCAACATCGCCAACCTCGCCGGCAAGCGGCTGGGCAGCGTGACCCAGCGTATTGGCGAGATCGACAATGTGAACCAGTCGGTCGCTGCGGCGACTGAGGAACAGACGTCGGTGGTCGAGGCGTTGAACGTGGACATCACCGAGATCAACACACTGAACCAACAAGGGGTAGAGAACCTGCAATCGACGTTGCAGGCCTGTACCGAACTGGAGCGGGAGGTTGGGCGGTTGAATCAGTTGGTGGGGAGTTTTCGGATCTGAAATGAGCGTTGCCTGATCTTCCGCCATCGCGGGCAAGCCCTGTGGGAGCCTGGCTTGCCCGCAATGAACGATAACGCGGTCTCTCAGCAATGCGCTCCGGCATGCTCCAGCCGATGGAACAGCCGGTTGAAATACACCAGGCTATCCCCCTCTCCACGCACCCCGACCTTCGACAACTCCACAAACATCACCGAATGCGACCCCACCTCCTTGCACTCGCTGATGCGCCCTTCCAGCTGCACCAGCGCATCCCGCAGCACCGGCACGCCCGTGTCGCCACCGTCCCACAGATCCCAGGCGAAACGCTCTTCCATCGACACCTTGGTCATCCCGGCGAAGTGCCGGGCCAGCTCTTCCTGCTCGCCGCACAGCACGTTCACGCACAGCCGGCCGTTGGTGCGAAACACATCGTGGGTGGCGCTGTTGCGGTTGACGCACACCAGCACGGTCGGCGGCGAGTCCGTCACCGAGCACACGGCGCTGGCGGTGATGCCGCAGCGCCCTCCGGGGCCGTTGGTGGTGATGATGTTCACCGCCGCCGGCAACTGCGCCATGGCGTTGCGAAAGTCGATTTGCTGCTGGCTCAGTTCGGCCATGTCGGTGCCCCTTCCTTCATGAGGACCGCGCGTTCGCGGCCCGTAGGTGATGGAACAAGACTAAAGCCCGGCGCGGCGCGCAACCATTCTGACGAATCCCATGGCGAGGTGGGCTTTCCGCTAGTCGACTAGGTGGTTTCTTTATCGTCAGGGCCTGCCGCAATGGGTATTCTGCTGATGTGCGTCAACACAGGCGCCGATGTCCGCCGCAGCGTGCACGCGTGCGAAAACAATAATTAGAAATTCTCGTGGCGGTCCCTGATGGAAACCCGCAAGCCGATTGTTTATATCGTTGATGACGACAAGGATTTGCGCACGTCGCTGGCCTGGTTGCTGGAGTCGGTCAGCGTGCAGGCGCAGTGTTTTGCCGGCGCTGAAGAGTTCCTGAGTCAGTACGACCCCAGGCAACCGGCGTGCCTGGTGCTGGATGTGCGCATGCCGGAAACCAGTGGCTTTCAGCTGCAGGAAATCCTCAACCAGCGCGGCAGCACCCTGCCGACCATCTTCGTCTCCGCGCATGGCGACATTCCGATGTCGGTGACGGCGATGAAGAACGGTGCGCTGGATTTCGTTGAGAAGCCCTACAACCCGCAGCAAATGATTGACCGCATTCAGGCGGCGCTGAAGACAGCCGTGCATGCCCAGGCCGATCAGGAGCAACGCCAGCACCTGCAAAGCAAACTGGCCTTGCTGACCAGTCGTGAGCGGGAAGTGTTGATGCTGGTGATCGATGGCAAGGCGAGCAAGGTCATCGCCCGGGAGCTGAACATCAGCGTGAAAACCGTTGATGTGCACCGGACCAAGATCAAGGAAAAAATGGGCGTGACCAGCATTGCAATGCTGGTGCGTGAAGTGCTGCATTTGCCGGCGGAAGAGCCGGCGCGGCATTGAGGCGCTTCGGGGACTGTCAGAGCGCCATCACGCAATCAGTTCTGGCTATAACGCTTGCGGTACACCCCCGGCGACACGCCGAAACGCGACTTGAACGCCGACGAGAAGTAACTGGAATCAGAGAATCCCCAGGCATAACACAGCGCCGAAAGCTTCTGTTCAACGTTGGAGCGGCGCAGGTTCTCTGCGCAGAAATCCAGGCGCCGGTGCTTGATGTATTGCGCCACCACCAGGCCGCGCTTGGAGAACATCCGGTACAAACCCCGCACTGAAATCCCCACCTCCCGGGCGATCAGCTCGGGGCATAGCTCTTCGGCGCTGATGTGTTCGTCGATGTAGGCGATGATCTTGCGAAACTGCCGCTCGTGGGCATCGCCGCCGCTGTCGCGGGTGCTGATCCCCGGCAACAGCAGGCTGACCAGGGCATCGAGCACCGCTTCGCTCTCTTGCATGTCCAGGCCTTCCTGCTGCCGGGTGTCCATGACCAGTTTGTTGGCCATCGCTGCCAGTGGCGTGCTGGCCGCGATTCGGGTGGCGCAGTTGACCGCATTGAAATGCGAACCGCGCTCGACCACCTGACGCGGCAGGATCAGCGACAGCTGTCGGGAGTCCTCGTTATAGGTCATGTCACTTGGGCGACACGCATCGATCAGGGCGATGTCGCCCGCCCCCAGGCGAGCGCGATTTTCACCCTGCTCCAGCTGTGAACTGCCGCGCATCTGGAACACCGCGTAATAGTGGCCGTCGCGGCTGACGCTGACGTCTTTGCTGGTGCGATACAGGTGCACGTGCGCCATGTCGACCACACTGAGGTTGATGGCACCGCTGCGGTATTCCGCGAGCTCACCGTAGAAATCCGTATCCAGGGCCCTGGCATCGAAACGCCCACAGGCCTGGTTGACCTGGCTCAACCAGTTTTCGAACGCCTCATTGCGAACCGCCGAAGAAGTCATCATCACTGCAAAGCCTCACGCCTGTTTTATTTTTATTTTTCGACCGCTTCGTCGAGCGGTTCGGCAAATATTACGTACCTGGCTGTCTCCTCCGTTGACGGCCGCCAGAGCGCTATTCAACAGGCTCCGGCCCTGGGTTGCCAGCCTTCCCTTGCGTTAGATGTCCAATACCAGACGAGCGGAAACGGCCCGGGAAACGCAGGCGCAAATCTGCTTGTTGGACGCCTTCTCCTTGTTCGAGAGACAGTTGTCACGGTGTTCCGGTACGCCGTCCAGTACCTCGACGATGCACGTGCCGCAGATGCCTTCGCGGCATTCGGTGTCGATATCGCAACCGTGGGCCTGCAACACATCGACCAGACTGGCGTTGGCCGGGACCTGGAGCACCACGCCGGAACTGGCGAGCTCCACTTCGAATCCGCCGCTCGGACCGGCATTGGCCGACGGGTCGGCCTGGAAGTGTTCGAGGTGGATAGCGTCGTCAGACCGGCTGCGCGCCGCGACGTCCACCACTGTGTTCATGAACGGCGCAGGGCCGCAGGTGTAGACATGTGCGGCACTGCCCGCCTGGTTCAGGCATTCACTCAACGCGGCATCCATATCACCCGGCTCGAGTCCGTAGTGGAACTGCACATGCCCGGCGAACGTGCTCGCCAACAGCTCGGCAAACGCCGCGTACTGCGGCGAACGAGCAAAATAATGCAAGCGCCACGGCTGGCCCGTTTCCGCCAGCCGGTAGGCCATGCTCAGCAGCGGCGTGACGCCGATACCGGCTGCGCACAACACGTGCTCGGTGGCCGTCGGGTCGAGGCGGAACAGGTTGCGCGGCGCGCCCATTTCCAGCTCCATGCCCTCTTCCACCTCGTGCAGCGCCGCCGAGCCGCCCCGGGACTGCGCTTCTTTCTTCACCGCGACCAGATACGCACGACGGTCCTGGGGCGGACTGCACAGCGAATACTGGCGCGTGACCCCGGTCGGCCCGGTCAGGTCGACATGGGCACCGGGTTCATAGGCGTCGAGCGGCTGACCGTCACTGCGCACGAGGCGAAAGGAGCGGATATCCAGCGCTTCGTCGACGATCCTTTCGATCTTCACCTTCATCATTGCGTCACCTGAAATACGGTTGTTTTTATTAAGGAGCCTTTAAGTCGAACACGGACCTGTGGTCTGGGAGCCTCTGTGGCGAGGGAGCTTGCTCCCGCTGGGCTGCGAAGTGGCCCCGAATCTCGCAGTTTTTGCGACTGCTGCGCAGTCGAGCGGGAGCAAGCTCCCTCGCCACAACGGGCCGCGTCGCACCGAAAAATCAGCGCATGAACAACCCACCGTTGATGTCCCAACACGCGCCGGTTACCGAGGCCGCGTGATCGGCGATCAGCAGCAGGACCGTGTCGGCGATGAACCCGGGATCGCCGAGGGTGCCCGTCGGGATCATTTTCAGGATCTGTTCCAGACGCTCCGGCGCCACCGTTTCACGCACCACCGGCAAGTCCAGCGGCCCCGGCGAGAGACTGTTGACCGTCACCCCTTGCGGCGCCAGTTCACGGGCGAAGACTTTGGTCAGCGTCGCCACACCCCCCTTGGCCGCCGCGTAATGTGCGCCCGTGGCGGTGCCGCCGTTTTGCCCGGCAAGCGAGGCGATGTTGACGATGCGGCCGAACCCGCGCTCGGCAAAGTGCGCGCCGAACACCTGGCACGCGACAAACGTGCCGCGCAGGTTGATCGCCAGCGACTCATCGAACTCTTCCGGCGTGATGTCCATCAGTGCCGCCACTTTCGACACACCGGCGTTGTTCACCAGAATGTCGGTGCCGCCCCACCGCTCGGCGAGCACGTCGCGGGCACGGACAAAATCGGCTTTATTGCGCACGTCCAGTTCGATGGCGACGGCACTCGCGCCGCTGCCATCCAGCTGCGCCGCCAGACGTTGCACGCCGTCGAGGCGCACATCCGCCAGACCCACGCGATACCCCGCCGCGTGCAAACGACGGGCGATGCATTCGCCAAGACCGCGCGACGCGCCGGTGACCAAGGCTACTCGGTTCATGGTGTTGACCCTCACAGCAGGAAACCGAGCGCGCTCAGGCTGTCCGTGGAATTGATCAGGCGCACGACCTTGCGCTCCAGCTTCGCGACACCGTCGGTGAAGCGAATGCGATGGTTCAGGTCAGCCACGAACGGCGTGTGCACGCCGCGTTTGTAGGCGTACAGCAACTGCGCGGAATTCACGTCAACCACGTCCCCCGCCGCTTCCACCAGACGAAAGCGCGAAACGCTGCGCACGGTTTTCGCCGCGTCCACCGCCGACGGCGAGTAGCCGGCAGTCAAGCGTTCGATGCGCAAGTCACGCATGCGTGCATCGTCATAGGCGTAGTTGAGGCTGGCCTCGAAGTCTTCGGTGTCCGGGTCGATCGGCACGATGTAGCGGCCGTTGTCGCTCCACAATGTTGCCCATTCGGCGTAGCGCTTGTGATCGAGCAGTTCGGCTTCGCGCCAGATGAACTCGATGGCCTGGGCCAACGGGCCGGAAAAACCGTTCAGGGTGTCGTGATTGCTCATTGGCTCATCATCCTTTTCCACATGTCATAGGCACCGCGCATGCCGCCCTCATCGGTGGCGTGGCTGACCTTGTCACCGTTTTCAGCAATGATTTCGCGATTGAGGCCGCGGTTGACCAGAATCGGCGCATTGACGCCGGCGTACGAACCGCGCTGCACTCGGTCCCAGGCCTCGGCATCGTCCGGACTGCCGAAACCGAACGGACCCTGGAAATGCTCGTGAATACGCAAGCGTTCGCGGTTGGCGATTTCCGGAGCGCCATCCATGCCCAGCGCGACGTGACGGATCTCCGTCTCAGTCACCGAGACCGGACGCAGCACGCGGAAGAACGACATCGACATCGCGACGTTCGGGAACAGGTTCAGGTTGAAACCGGCGCCGTGCAGCGAACGGACGATGCGGCGTACTTGCGCAGGCTCCATGGTTTTCGACAGTTCTTCGGTGACGTGAGCGAAGCGTTCCTGCAATTGTTCGGTGCCGTCGTCGTGATCCAGATCGACGTGCTCCGGGACCATCACCATCACGCTGTGGCCATTGCCCAGCGAATGGGTGACGGCTTGCTCGTCGGTCATGAACGAGAGCATTTCCGAGGTTTCTTCGTCCACCGACGACATGAACGACTTGTGTACGATCGGGAAGTGATAGCCGTCCGTGGTGTTTTCCAGCTGGATCTTCCAGTTGCCCTTGAAGCTGAACCTGTGTTCGCCCTGAGTCTTGATCGGGTAACCGGCGCCCTGCTTCATGAACAGGTCCATCCAGTGTTTTGCACCGCCAAGGAAATCCACCAACGGCTCGATCTCGTCGTTGTAACTGGCGAAGACCATGCCGGCATAACTCTCCACGCGCAGGCGGGTGAGCGGCAGTTCGGATTTTTCCAGAATGCCTTCGTAGCCATCCGGATAAGGCAGCGCACGCAGTTTGCCGTCGAGGCCATACGACCAGCTGTGATATGGACAGGTGAAACCGGTGGCGTTGCCCTTGTGCTTTTCACACACCGTGGCGCCACGGTGCCGGCAGCGGTTTTCCAGGACGTTGATCTGGCCCTTCTTGTCGCGTACCACAATCACCGGGCGACGGCCGATGGTCGCGGTCTTGAAGTCGCCGCTGTTGCGCACTTCGCTTTCGTGGGCAACCCAGGCCCAGGTGCGGTAGAAAATCTTTTCCAGCTCGACTTCGAACAGTGCCGGGTCGTTGTACAGCGAAACGTCGACCCGGTCGTGGCTGACCAATTCGTCCGGGCTTTTCGATGATGCGATCAGCCGGTATTCATGAGTGCTCATGCGGTTCTCCTCATGGCTTTTCTTATGACTTCTTTTCAGGGGTTGGCCGCTCAAGGGCCATGCTCTGTTGCAACTGCGCACCGAAGGCGCAGACAAGCTCGTCCTGGCCTTTACGGCCCACAATCTGCAGGCCGACTTTCAGCCCGCCGCACTCCAGTTCCACCGGCACCGTCAGTGCCGGATGGCCGCTGAGGTTGAAAGGCCGAACCAGTGGCGTCATGCCGGCCACGGCTTTGCTCGCGCTGCGCGCTTCAATCAGCGTCGGTGGCAGGCTTGGCATCGTCGGTAACAACAGCACCGCAAACTCCTCCAGGGCGGCGTCCACTTGCTGAGTGAAACGTGCGCGAACTTTTTCAGCCTGCGCCAGCTCGGCGGCGTTGGTACGGCTGGCGGCCAACAGACGTTGCTCGACATCCGCGCCGATCAGGCCTTTACCGGTGAGGTGACCGAACGCGGCCCAGTTTTCGACGTTGATGACGGTCAGGCCGGCGGCAAACGCGGCCTCGAACTCGCTCAGGTGCAGGAGGCTGCGACGCCAGCCGGCACGGTCGGCGGCGGTGTCGAGGCAGGCTTGCAATAGCGGGTTGCAATCGACTTCAAGGAAACCGACTGACGCGCTACTCGTTGGCAAACCCTGAACCTGAAAGCCAGGGCAAATCACCTGCATCGCAGCAATCAAATCCGCCATGTCGGCAGCAAACGGCCCGACGCAATCAAGACTGGAAACCGCCGGATGGGCGCCGACCCGGCTGACCCGCCCGTATGTCGGCTTCAACCCGGCAATGCCGCAACATGCCGCCGGTACGCGAACCGAACCGCCCGTGTCGGTGCCAATGGCGATGTCCGCCAGACCAGCGGCGACGGCTGCGGCCGAACCGCTGGAGGAACCGCCCGGCACCCGGTCCGGCGCCTGCGGATTGATCGGGGTGCCGGTCCAGTCGTTGATGCCGGTGACGCCGAAGGCCAACTCGTGCAGGTTGGTTTTGCCGACGATTTGCCAGCCTGCATCGAGGATCGCGTCCACCACGTCGGCGTTGCGCACCGCCGGTTTGGCATCGGCAAATGCACGACTGCCCGAACGCGTCGGATGGCCGGCAATGTCGATCGAGTCTTTGATCGCGACCCGTTTGCCGCCACCACCGAGTCGAAATTCGCTGATAAACGTACTCATGCGCCCGGCTCCGAGGTGAAGAGGTCCGTGTTGAACAAGCGTTGCGTACGCAAATGCGCGATCAGCCAGGAGCCGTCGACACAGCGGAAATCGATATTCAACCGTGTGCCGAACAGCTCACTGCGGCCATCGGTGTAAGTGGATATCTGCTGCATGATCCACTGCCCTCGAGCCGTGTTGCCGTCGACCGTGATCGACTCGCTGGTGAGGTAATGCAGGTTCAGGCGAAAGTGCTCCGAGGGCGGCAAGTAACTGCCGACGAACGCCGCCACCGCATCACGCCCACGGTGCTGGCCGAAGGTCTGCGCGGTAACGCTGCCGATGCCTTCCCAGATCGCATCGATGCAGAACAACGCCGCCAACTCGCTGACTTGAGTCACCGCCCTCGGCACATCGCACAAGTCCATATAACGCGCCATCAAGCGACGCACCTGACTCTCCCCTTCGAGCGTCGCGAGACGCTGCAGCAAGGCCTCGTTCATGGCTTACACCCTGGCCGCATCTGGAATGGTCAGCGGGCGACCGATGCGCGCTTCTACCTTGGCGTAACGCCACAGGCTGTATTCGTTCACCGGTGTGGTGCGAAACAGGTTGCAGGCGTCGATCACCGACTGGTGGCAGTCGACGTCGGCCATGATGTAGACGGTCCACGGTGAGGTGGTGGACGGGCCGACCATCAGCCGGTCATCGTCCATCGCGCCGAGAACGGTAATCCCGGGCATGGCGCCGAGGGAGCCCATCATCTGGCTGAAACCCTTCCACACGCTCAGGCCTTCGCCGGTGGGCAGGTCAAAAAAATTCTGGGTGATACCGATGCAAAAGACGACGCGCAGAGGTTCTTGGGTGGTCTGGGACATGGGGGTTGATCCTTTGAATAATGGGTTCAGATGTAGCCAGGGAATGGCGGCACGCCGAGGAACACCGAGCCGGCGCCGTCGTACAGGCCTTCGCTGAGGAACGCGTGTTGGGTGACCACCATCGAATCGCGCAGGTAGCGCTGCAGCGGATGGCGCAGGTAAATCGCGGTGGTGCCGGCGAGGCTGTAAGCGCTCTGCACCACGGCCGCTCCGGCCTGGGAAACGTGGATCGCGCTGAGGCGCAACAGGCTGGTTTGTTCGGCGGTAACCGGGTTGCCGGCAAGGATCGAATGCCACACCTGCTCGGTGGCGCCGTAGAAGAAACCGCGCGCGGCGGCCAAACGCGCTTCGGCCTTGGCGATCTCGATGCGCACGTAGGCACGGTCGGCCATTTTCGGCGCGCCGGTGATGCCGCTGCCGGCCGCCATGCGGCTGACTTCATCGAGCGCGGCGCGGGCCAGGCCGAGGTTGACCACGGCCAGCACTTGCGCGGCGTAGGCAATCGAGGGGTAGCGGAACAGCGGCTCGTCGATGGTCGAAGCGCCGCCACGGATGAAGGTCCAGCGTTCATCGACGCGTTGGTCGGTGACGCGTAAATCGTGGCTGCCAGTGCCTTTGAGGCCGACCACGTCCCAGTTTTCGACGATGTCGACTTGATCGGCGCGCAAGACCGCGGTGCGTGGTTTGCCGCCGGCAGCGCCAATACCCACGCCGAGCAGGTCAGCGCCCTTGCAGCCGCTGGCGAATTTCCAGGTGCCGCTGACCTGCCAGCCGCCCTCGACGGTTTCGGCGGGTTGCAGCGGAAACAAGCCGCCGGCGAACACCAGGTCAGGACTTTTAGAGTAAATTTCAGCGAGGGTTTCTGGCGGCAATGCGGCGAGATAAACACCCGCACTGCCGAAGCTGGCCACCCAGCCGGCCGAGCCGTCGGCTTCGGAAATGCGTTCGATCATTCGCAGGAACAGCGCCGGCGCCAGGGCGTCACCGCCAAAGCATTTCGGCGTGGCGGCACGGTAGATGCCCACCTGCTTGAAGCGTTCGATCATGTCCCTCGGCACGTGGGAGCCGGTGTCGAATTCCTCACGACGCTGGCGCACTTCCTCCAGCACCTGCTCAAAGGCCTGGCTGTGGACGGTGTTCTCGTCGACGCCTGGCAGAGGGTCTTTCTCCGCGACAGCTGAACGCAGCATGGGCTTCTCTCCGTTTAATTGTTATTGGTCGGAGCCTGCCTGGCGGCGTGGCGACCGTTGATGGGCTCAGTGTAAAAACCGCATCGGGTCGCCACTATTGGTGCGTGTAGCCACTTGGCTAAAGAAATCCCCTAGCCCGCCCCCGGTTACTTCTGAGCGCATCCCCACGCGCAAGACGGTATAAAACGCCATACTTCCCTTTCACCGGTTCCTCT
This sequence comes from Pseudomonas fluorescens NCIMB 11764, assembly GCF_000293885.2. Taxonomy (NCBI): domain Bacteria; kingdom Pseudomonadati; phylum Pseudomonadota; class Gammaproteobacteria; order Pseudomonadales; family Pseudomonadaceae; genus Pseudomonas; species Pseudomonas fluorescens. The sequence continues at coordinate 3,942,053 of NZ_CP010945.1, read as the reverse complement.
GGGCTGCGCGATGTACCTGCCAAAACCGCACGACTTTTTCACCCTCATCGAAGCCATGCCGTTGTGCATCATTCTTCACGACGCACAGAGCAAGGAGATTCTCTGGGCCAACGCCGCCGCCCTGAGCGCGCTCGGTTTCACCCTGGAAGAACTGACGCCGCTCAAAGCCCCGGACATGACCCGCGATGCGCCGAAGTACCGGCGCTCGGTGGGTTTGCGCTGGCTCGAAGGCGCCGCGCGCACGGGCCAGCGCGCCATCGAGTGGTGTTATCGCTCCAAGCAGGGGGTTGAAATTCTGTCCGAGGCGGTCGCCACACTGGTGCATCTGGAAGGGCGCGATGTGTTGATGGTGCAATTCCGCGACATTTCCAGGGAAGACAAGGTCAAGCGCGACCTCAAGCGTTTCGAGAGTCGGCTCAAGGCGTTCATGCAGGACCTGGCCGAAGGTGTTGCGGTGCTTGGTCCTGAGGGAGATATCCGTTTTATCAGCGACTCCGGCGCCCATTTGCTCAACAGCGAAGAGCACGCGCTGATCGGCGAAAATTTCCTGTCCTGGTGCGACGAGGAGTCACGCCAGCGCCTGTTGCAACAGTTGGCCAGCGAAACACCGGAACACGCACCGTTCAGCGTGCATTACCACGTGCAGCGCCGCGACGGTGAGTGGCGCTGGCATGAAGCGACCTGTCGTTTTATCGAAATCGAAGACGATCTGGTTGGCCATCTGCTGTTGTTTCGCGACGTCACCGAGCAAGTGCGCGCCGAAGAAGCGCGGCGCGTCAGCGAGCAAAAACTCGAGTACCTGGCCCGCTACAACGCCATGGGCGAAATGGCCGTGGCGATAGCCCATGAGCTGAGCCAGCCGCTGGCCGCCACCCGCAACTTCATCGAAGGCGCGATGATTCGCCTGAACAAAGAGCAAGCCACCGATCAGGGCGTCGCCTGGGGCTTGCAAAACGCCGTGCGGCAAATCGAGCATGCGTCGCTGATCATCAAGAGCGTGCGCGATTACGTGGTCAAGCTGGAGCAAAGCGAAGAGCTGATCGACCTCAATGCGTTGCTGCGCGAAACCCGTTACTTCATCAGCCTGCGCGCCGACCCGAGTCAGGTCCGCGTCGACATTGTCGCCAGCCCGGTGCCGCTGATGGTGAGCTGCGAAAAAGTGCTGATCGGTCAGGTCATTCTCAATCTGGCGTTCAACGCGATTGAAGAGATGAACGACTTGCCGGTCGAACGACGGGTGTTGCGGATTCAGGCCAGCGCCGAGAACCACCTGGCGCTGGTGCGCATCGAAGACTGCGGTCGCGGCATTCAGGCCCAGGCGCAAGAGAAGCTCTTCGACGGCTTCTTCTCCTCCAAGGTCAGCGGCAACGGCATCGGCCTGGCGCTGTGCAAAAACATCATCGGCCGCCACCGTGGCGATATCTGGGCGCAAAACCTTGAGCCCTGCGGCGCCGTGTTCACCTTCTCCCTTCCCCTCGCCACTCCCGCCTGACACTCGAAGACTCGCTACGACCAAAACCTGAGACAAGCACAAAACCTGTGGCGAGGGGTTTACCCCCTTGCCACAGGTTTTTCACCCGACTCCCGCGCCCAGTTGATCGGCAGTTTCTGCGATTTCGAAATGTGCTTCTTGAGACTGGCACAGACACACAAACACTTGGCAGCCACAGCAATTCACCCCCTCGGCCGGCGAGGCAGAATCGAACTGCAAAAATCTGCCAATGCACCCGCGATTTGCGTGAACAATAATTCAGGGAGTTCCCCCTAATGCGAGCCACCAGGATCACCGTACAGTCAGCGCTGAGTCTCAGCCTGCTGGTACTGGGTTTGAACAATGCCAGCGCGGATCTGCCCGCTGACACGATCGGCCAGACCGTTCTGGCATTTCCACCGGAAGTCCATCGCGCGTTCATCGTCGACGTCGAATTCGAAAGCTTCGTGGCCGGCCGCGTCACCGTGGTCGACCCCGACAAAAAACGCGTCCTCGGCATGGTACCCACCGGTTTTGCGGCGCCTTCGACGCTCAGCCACGATCAGAAAACCCTCTACAGCGCCGACATCTTTTACTCACGCGGCACCCGTGGCACACGCACGGATGTGTTGACCGCATGGGACAGCTCGACCCTGTCGCCGGCCTGGGAGCTGTTGATTCCGACCAAGCGCGCCGAGTCGCTGACCCAGCGCTACGGCTTGAAGACCAGCGGCGATGACCGCTTCGTCTACGTCTACAACTTCACGCCGTCGACTTCAGTGACCGTGGTCGACACCCAGGCCAAGTCCGTCGCCGCTGAACTGGCGATTCCGGGTTGCGTACTCAACTACCCGATCGGCAACCGCCGCTTCGCCTCGCTGTGCGGCGATGGCAGCCTGCAGGTGATCACGCTCAACGATCAGGGCCAGGAAACCGCGCGCAGCCGCACGCCGTTCTTCGACCCCAATGCTGAGAAGCTCAATGAGCGCGCGGTGAACATCGGCGACACCTATTACTTCACCACCACGACGGGCACGGTGCGCCCGGTGGATTTCTCTGCCGATGCACCGAAAATCCTGCCGGCGTGGTCACTGACCAGCGACGAGGAAAAGAAAGCCGGATGGGCGCCCGGTGGCTGGCAGCTGATGGCCGTCGCGCCAAAGCTGAACCGTTTGTACGTGCTGATGCACGACGCTCACGAACCGATGAAGTGGGAAGACCCGAGCCCGCTGATCTGGGCGTTTGATCTGAAAACCCACAAGAAGGTGGCGACGCTGGAAGCACCGGTACCGGTCTGGAGCATGCAAGCCACCGGCGACGACAAGCCGCTGCTGCTCGGCACGGACGTTGAAGGCGGCTTGCAGATTTTCGACCTCAAGACCAACACGCTCACTGGCAGCATGCCGAAAGTCGCCAAAACCGCGACTCAGGTCATGAGCTACTAAACGAGGTTCGGCCATGTATATCGATCCGATCTTCATCATTGCCAGCGCGCTCGCGATTGCGGTGTTGCTGGCCAGTGCCGCGACGCACAAGTTACGTGCACCGGCACGTTTTGCCAGGCAACTGGGCGACTACCAACTGCTGCCTGGCGCGATCGTGCGCCCTGTCGCCCGAGTCATTCCAGTGATTGAACTGGCGATTGCCTTTGCGCTGCTGGTGCCGGCCTGCCGTTCGTGGGCGGCGCTCAGTGCTGCCAGCCTGATCGCGCTCTACGCCGCGGCCATCGGCATCAACCTGTGGCGCGGTCGCGGCGACATCGACTGCGGTTGTGCCGGCCCGGACCAGGCGCAGCCATTGCGTCCGGTTCTGCTGTTGCGCAACAGCGCGCTGGTGGTCCTGGCGCTGCTGGCCAGCGTGTCGCCGGTCGCCCGTGACCTTGGTTTTTTCGACGGCTTCGTCACTGTCGCCGCCAGCGCCGTCGCGCTGCTGATTTACGCCGCAGCCGACGGCTTGCTGGCGAACTCCCCTCTTCTGCTCAAACTGATTGGTAGGTGATCAATGGAAGGCTTAATCGTTTCCAACGTTCTGCTCTGGGTACTGCTGGTGGCCGTGGCGTTTGTCGTCATGGGCCTGGTCCGGCAGATTGGTGTGCTGCACGGGCGTCTGGCCCCGGCCGGTGCGCTGATGGTCGACAAAGGCGTGGCAGTCAACGAAGCCGCGCCGCAAGTCACGGCTTCCGACCGTCACGGTCGCCCGGTCAACTTCGGCTATGCCGGTGAAAAATCCCAACTGCTGTTTTTCCTTTCGCCGACCTGCCCGATCTGCAAATCCCTGCTGCCGGCGATCAAGTCGATTGCCAGGGAACAGGCGAATCGCCTCGACGTGGTGTTCATCAGCGATGGTGACATGGACGCCCAGCAAGCGCTGATCCGCGAACACAAACTGGAAGACGCCACTTATGTGGTCGGGCCGGAAGTCGGCATGACCTATCAGATCGGCAAGCTGCCGTACGCCGCCCTGATCGACAAGACCGGCACCTTGCGCGCCAAAGGCCTGGTCAACTCCCGCGAGCACCTGGACAGCCTGTTCGAAGTCGAACACCTGAAAAGCGCCACGCTGCAGGAATACCTGAACAGCCAGCCGCACGCTCACGATCACAGCCACGGCCATAGCCACTGATTAAGGCAGGGAGACTTTTATGAAACTGCTGGATCTGTTATTCGAGCGCTCGACCCGTCGAGTGGCCGACACCACCTCGCGTCGCAAACTGCTGGCGCGCATGGGCTCCCTGATGGTCGCGGGCGCCGCGCTGCCCCTGCTGTTGCCGCTGGACCGCACCAGCAAAGCCCTGGCCGCGGACAACCCGAAGGCCGGTGACCCGGGTGATCCGAACAGTTGCGACTACTGGCGCTACTGCTCGATCGACGGTTTTCTGTGCAGCTGCTGCGGGGGGTCGGTGACGTCCTGCCCGCCGGGCACCGAAGCGTCGCAAGTCACCTGGATCGGCACGTGCCGCAACCCGGCCGACGGCAAGGACTACATCATTTCGTACAACGACTGCTGCGGTAAACAGAGCTGCGCCCAGTGCGCCTGCACCCGTAACGACAGTGAAGAACCGGCCTATCGCCCGTTCAACAACAACGATGTGAACTGGTGCCTGGCCGCCAAATCGCACATCTACCACTGCACCGTTTCGATCATTCGTGGCGTGGCGGTTTAACGCGCAGTTGCCGTCGATTGTTCGCGCAATCGGCGGTTTTTTTTTGGGTTTGTCGTTTTTTTTATTTGCGGTTACCGGCCATCAGCACAAGGTGTCTGTCATGCGTAAGTTGCTATTCCTCGGTCTTGCCTGCGTCATGGCTGCCCCGCTCGTACACGCCAGAGCCATCCCCGACCCGGCGCAGCGTCATGCGCCGGGTAATGAAGCGCTGCAGAAACCGATTGCCCAGGCCGGCTACAGCGTTGGCGTGAATTACCAATTGCAATGCGCCGGTTGCCACCTCGGCAACGGCATGGGCTCCCCCGCCAATGACACACCGCGGATGGCGGGATTTGTCGGCAACTTTCTCAAGGTGCCGGGCGGGCGCGAGTTTCTCGTGCGTGTTCCCGGCATGTCGCAGTCCGCGCTGGACAACGCGCAGCTGGCCGACTTGCTGAACTGGCTCATGCGTGCAGACGGCATGGCCGGCAAAAGCACACCTGCGGATTATCAACCTTACAGCGCGGAAGAAGTGGCGGCCCTACGCGCAAAAACCATGCTCAACCTTCCCGGCACCCGCGCCGAACTGATCCAGCAGATGCGTGCGCAAGGCATCGCCATTGAAGACGGGATGAATAACTGACAACGGTGTAACCGGACCGCCACGATGAAAACGGGGACCCCGGTTCCCGCCCTGCCGCTTGAGCCCTGCCCTGCGAGACGTCTGTCCCGCGCGAGTTACCGTCCCCAAGATTGCTGATCAGACAAGCCTGCGGTAGACACCGCGGAGGCGTCCCCCCGTGTTTGCTCGGCCCCTCCTGCCCAACTTCATTTTTTGCCTTGATTGTTGTATGAAACAGCAGTGATTCAGTGAATGTTTGCACAGTGGTGCTAAAGTGATAGCACCCGACTTCGTCTCACCAGATTTACACATTTTAGGGTGGAGACCTGTCACAAGCATGAGTAACTTGTCGGTGGCGCTGAGGCTCTCAAGCGAGGGCTGTTTGACCTGAATCCTGTCATATCGAGCGCAAGGGAAAGCAAATGAGGTCTGAAAATGATTTTTGAGCCCAACAGTACGCGTTCCGTTCTCCAGCGAAGAAGCAGCACCAGTATCGTCATTCAGGCCGGTCTCGATTGCGTTGCGGTAACCGGTGTCGCGTGGTTTTTGATCAATTATCATATCGGCTTCATTTCCCAGGATTACGTCATCCTGCTCCTGCTCCTGCTGGGGGCATTGGCGGTGGTGTACGACCACTACGCCATTTACCGCAGCAATGTCGGTTTTACCGTCAAAGCCTTCAAGCTTCTGAAAGCGTGGACCGCGACCTTTGGTTTTCTCGTGGCCATGGCTTTTCTGACCAAAACAAGCGAACGGTATTCGCGGCTGTTGGTTGGGGAGTTATTTGTTCTTGGCTACTTTGCCCAGTTGTTTTTGCACCTCGCCACACGGGAAATGCAGAAGCGGTTTCTGGCTCACCCGACGCAACTGGAAAATTCGCTGATCATTGGCTCGGGGGAACTGGCGAGCTACCTCCACAAGAAAATCAGCAATAACCCCTGGCTCGGTGAACGCATCGTCGGCTGTGTGTTGATTGGCGCGGACGATGACTGGGGAAAGGAAGGCCAGGAAGGCGCAACTCGTCTGTCGATACTGGGCAATATCTCCGATCTTGATGAGTTGGTTGTCAAACACGCCATTCGTACCGTCTATTTTGTGACCCCTGTGGGCGGCTCCGAAGTTATCCAGAAGGTCTATTTAAGCCTGTTCGACAAACACGTCAGGGTTAACTGGGTGCCTGACATTTTCGCCTTGAAGTTGATCAACCACAGCGTTCGCGAGATTGCCGGCATTCCCGTGCTGACCTTGTCCGAAACGCCGCTGATGGGTATGCGGCTGTTTCTGAAGAATCTCGAAGACAAGGTCGGAGCTTTTCTCATCCTGCTTTTTGCGGCGCCCGTGCTGGCGATCGTCGCCCTTGCGATCAAGATCGATAACCCCGGCCCTGTGTTCTTTCGTCAACAACGCATGGGGTGGAGTGGCGAAGTTTTCCGGATCTGGAAGTTCAGAAGCATGGTGGTCCATCAAGCGTCGGACGGCACCGTCAAGCAGGCACAAAAGAATGATCCACGCGTGACGAGGGTCGGCGCCTTTATTCGGAAAACCAGCCTGGATGAACTACCGCAGTTGTTCAACGTGTTGATGGGGGAAATGTCGCTGGTAGGCCCTCGTCCGCACGCGATCCAGCACGACGTGCAGTACTCGCCCGATGTCTCGGGCTACTTTGCGCGCCACAACATTAAACCGGGCATCACCGGCCTGGCTCAGGTGCGCGGCCTTCGCGGTGAAACGAAAGATATAGAACAAATGATTCGGCGGGTTGACTCAGACATCGAGTACATCAACAACTGGTCGCTCTGGCTGGACTTCATCATTCTTTTACGGACGGTATCGGCCTTCTCCGGCAAACAAGCCTACTAGCCGGTCACGCGTAAAGGCGAGGATTAAGCCTCGCCGTACGATGACGGAAAGAGATCCAGCGTGCGCTCCACTTCATCGGGGTCAATGGTGAAACCGGTGCCCGCGGGCGTGCCGACCACAAAGCCAAAGTTCTGCCGGTCACGATCGGTCAGGTATTTGAAGAAACAGACGAAACGATCAGGCGGCTGCAAAACGAGCAGCGAGCCGCCCGGGGGAAGCACATTGACCCCATGGATAAGCTGGCTCCCCTCGATCCCTATCACGGTTCTTGCCCCGGCACAGGCCGCGACAATGGTTGGAACATCGGATGTCGCCGGGTCGAGAATGCGAAAGCCTCTGCGGTCACGCAGGCGCTCTGCCAGTTCCCTCTCATTGCGCAGCAATCGCAGCTCACCCTTGCCGCCTCGCAGGATGAACACGCCCGGATGAGCGCTGACGTTGACGTGCGACAGCAATTTTTCACCCATCGCCCGGAAACGCAGGTGCTTGTTTCGGTTTTGGCTCAGATCGTCAAAGATCACGAGTTCACGGAAAAAAGCATTACGTAAGCGAACGGGCCTCATGTCCAGCCAGTTCTCGTAACCGGGGGCATGAAGTATGCCGTTCCTGGCAATGGAAACATTATCGGCAAAGGGTGCCGTGGTCACCGGGACACCTTCGTCGCAGGCTAATCGATAGGTCAAACAATCATCCATCAGCCAGGTGCCAAACCATTTGTTTCCCCCCGCAGTGCAATACAACGCGCCGCGATCGATTTCGTTTTCTACGCGAATGCCCGGTAACCGGCCAGCACCCGGGGTCAACCATGATTTGGCATTGCCTTTGTAGAGCGTGCCATCGATCAACCAGACATCCTTCAGCAAGTAGCCTCGGGTCGGACTATGTTCAACACGACCGATACCTTCCATTGTGCGTCGAGGATGCTCATGAGGATAAAAAAGCGCCTCGGCCCAACCCGTCATACGCTCCAGTTGATCGGGCAGGTAGAACGCGGGCGGAGCCATCGCGATTTCGCCCGGGGCAATGTCCCAGGTTTTCACGGCCTGACTCTGAAGGGCCAGCGACGGCGTCCGAGTGACACGCGTGTTGAAAAGGTGCTTATACGCCGCGAAGCTCCATTTCGATTGGCCGCCACTCGTCAATGCATTAAATTGAGACATAGCCACCCCATCCAGATATGGATAAACAGCAACAAGCGTTCTTGGTTAAAACCGGCTTTTTAAAGGCAACAACTTGTTCAGGTGGATACAACAATTTCCAGGACAGGGGGCAACTTCAAATGAGCGTAACGACTGCGCAAGGTGTCGAGAAGCGCTTCTCCCGGCACTCTGGAACAATGGATATATATTGTCGAAAGACCACCAAATCCCATCTCGCGATATCGGCTGGCAACTTCTTCATCACTCGGCCCGTCCGGCAACCCAAGATGAAGTGTCAGGTTTTTACCCTCAACCGCAAATAACGGCGCCTCCCAGAGAAACTGAGCTGCACCTGCCTTGGGCAGTTGAACAAACAAATAACCGTGGTTACCCAGCGTATCGACATCGCCACCGCGTCTTCTTTTCCATTCCAGAAGCCCGTCGTCCGGGCGTGCCAGGCAAGTTCCAATATCGTAATAGTCAAAACCATTTTCAATCGCCCATTCCAGCGCCATGAAAGTGGTAATGGAGTTAACTTCACGTAATTTCTTTGTATCCGAAAACACTACATCGGGGTAACCGAAGCGCACGGTACTCCAATAACGCTTACCTGCCCGGGTGACTACGCAGCCAAGATGGCATGCAACAACCTCGTCTTCCAGCAGCACCAGATCGAGTCGCCCGGCAACTTTTGCCACCCGATGAACTTCCTGTGCTTCAATTTGTGAGGCGGCCGAACCATGCCGGGCCGCGGCATAAGGTTGAAGCATTTCCCGATCGGCGATTTCAATCTCGTCATCGTTCAACGCTTGCTTCATGCGGTAACGCAGACGATTCTTGCGCAGGTTCCGACGCAGCTCGGTGTTGTATCTCGCGGTGATCTCGTCGATTGACCTGCTCAGCGGCACGACAGCACTCAAGTACTGAGGCACGTATAAGGCCCCCGGGGTCGGCATTTCGCTGACCACCACTGTCCGGTCTGACTTGCCCAGCTTCAACGGCCCATCAACCCCTTGAGATTGAACGCCCAGTAAAACCTTCACAAACTCCCGCTGTGTTTTCCTGCCCACATAAAGTATGTCGTAGAGGCTGTCTTCCCGCAGTTTGAACCTGACAATTTCCCAGCGCCAAAAACAGGCTCGTCCGAGAATATCCCGCAGCCAGGCGACAGCTTTCCTTAGCTCAAATCGCATTGAAGGAGTTAATAAGCGACGCATGGGTTCTGCTATATATTCTTTCATTTGGTTATTAGCACAATTCAAGGAAGGGCCATTTTAGTTTCAAATCAATAAACCAAAGACTTGAAATGAAAGCGCGACAACTGAGCACATTGTTCAAAACGGTCGGTTATTACAATCTCGATACAATCCGTCATCCACTTTGAGCCTGCCACCCTTCTTCTTGCGAAAAACTCGCCACTCCTTCCCTGGAACTCAAGATTGTTCGACAACATTTTGTTGACGCCAATCTTAATGAAGCAAACAACCTCAAGCACACCCGCCAAGTCGAAACTTCAACATGAGTAAAGGTGTAACGCCGAAGTTTTGCAAGATATTTCAGACGCTGTTTTTATGGCGCCGGAAAAGCTTGAGCCAGGTATCAAAAGACCTGTTGAGTCAGGCTTGCCTGAAGATCAAAGTACGCAGTAGAAACAGCGGGTTGCCCATCACGTAACGACGGAAGAGTCGCTTTGGCTCCGTGATGAGTCTGAACACCCATTCGCAACCGATACGACGCACCCATTGCGGAGCGCGAGTCACCTTGCCGCCAAGAAAGTCCAGGATCGCCCCGCCGCACACGACAAGACAGGGCACGCCGCTGTCGGCCAGCCTGGCAGCAACGGCTTCTTGCTTGGGCATGCCCATCCCCAGCACAACCAGTTCCGGCTGAAACTCCCGGGCAAGGTTGATGTAGGTATCCACTGGCGCGAAGCCATGATGCGCAGAGACAACATTGACCGCAAATTGCGCTTCGCTGTGCCGCACGGCATGGGTCAGAAAAGGCTCTTCAGTCCCCCAGAAAGCCACACGCCGGCCCTTGTACGCGGCCAGCAGTTTGGGGATGAAATCGGTGCCGTTCATATTCAGTCCCGGCTCCAGTCCGAGGCGACGAAACAGGATGGCCAGGCCGGAGCCATCGCGCAGCAGCACATCCGCCGAGAGCAGCGCGCTATGGTAATCGGTATTGGCTGCCACCAGGTTCATGGCATGGGCATTGGCGAATCCGAGCACGGTCGTCCCTTCAGGTCTGGACAACACCTCAATCAATCGTTGCTCATCATCAACATCGCTGACCACCCTGAGTTTTCGGGTAATCGTTTGCCAACGGTGTTGCCAGGACAAAGCGTGCATTAATTATCGTCCCTCTTCGACCGCACCCACTCAACCTGACGCTTCAGAATAAAGCCAATGTACAGGGGGATTTTTTTTAACGCGTAGAACGGCGCATACAACAGTGTCGAAAAAGCGATGATCCCCCGACCGAAGCGACTCCACGCCAGCAGGACAGTCCCTCCCAACAGAGCCATCCCCAGCGAAGCGATCAATGCGGGCGCCAATGCTCCGCCCAGCAAAAACACCAGCCATGAGAGGATAAAGGCTGCGGCCAGAACCAACGTCAGCAAGGCCAGCGGAGGCACCAGCAAATCCAGCGTCATCGCTAACAGGCTCCCGTTACGCCGGGTGATCGCCTCTACCATCAACTTTGGCGCATCCCCCAGGATGACCCCCAGATGACCGTGTTCCCAACGCTTACGCTGGATACTCAAGCCTTCGTCACTGCGCGGAAAATAACTGGTGACCAGCCCATCGGGACAAAACAAAGGCGGCTTGCCGCTTCGACAAAAATCCAGGCCCATCTTCAGATCTTCGACGATATGGCCGCTGGCGAGATCGACCAAAGCCAGGTCCTTCCAGACGAAAGCCATGCCCGAGCCCATTAATGAACAAGGCAAGCCAAGCCGTGCCCAACCTTGCGGCCGCACTCGGTTTTTCACACACCAGGCGAACTCGGCAAGCTGCACTTTCAACCCGGAACCCGCTGGAGCATGCATTAGATACAGTGCCTGCGCTGGCCGCCCCGAGTTGATGCAACACACGGCGAGACGCTCGATCGAGCCTTCACTCACCAGGGAGTCGGCATCGACAATGATCATGACGTCCGGCGCGTCGATCGCCAGATGGCGCACCCCAAAGTCCAGCGCATACCCCTTGCCACGCTGCTGTTCGTTGCGACGTTCCACCACCTCGGCACCCGCGGCGCGGGCCAGCGCTGCGGTGTCGTCAGAACAATTGTCCGCCACCACCAACAGGCGATCGCCTTCCCGCAGCTGCGGCCGGATGCTGTCCAGCGTCGCAACGATGAGTGAGGATTCATTGTGCGCCGGCACCAGCACCGCCACCCTCGGCCGCGGTCCCGGCGTCAACGGACGTGACCGCGCAGGCAGACAGGCCAGCAACACCTGGGCAGACAACACCAATACCGGCGGGACGATGAGCACCAGCAGTGCGCTGAACAGCCAACCCAGTAACGTGATCATGCTTGTGCCTTGAATAAATCAGCCAACCTGGCTGCTTCGGTATCGATATCGTGGCGTTCCACCACCCGCTGCCAGGCCGCTTCGCCCATCCGCTGCAACACCTCGACAGGTTGCGCGAGGCAGTCCGCCATCGCCGCGGCCAGCGCCTCCACTTCGCCGGCGGGAAACAGCCAGCCGTTCTCGCCCTGGCGCACGAGCTCGGGAATGCCCGCCACATAAGTCGTCAACACCGGCCGGCGCAAGGCCATGGCTTCCATGATGACCACCGGCAGGCCCTCGGCAAAGCTGGGCAGTACCAGGGCGCGCGCGGCAAGAATTTCCGTACGCACCTGGTCGCTGCTGATCCAGCCGGTAATGCGTACCTTCGACTGCAAGCCATACTGTGCAATCAGGGCCTCGATTTGCCCACGCATTTCCCCATCGCCAGCCAGTACGATTTCGAACTCCACGGCTTGCGCGGCCAACAGACGCGCGGCCTCCAGCAACAGCAACTGACCCTTTTGCTCACACAAGCGACCGACGCAAACCAGACGCGGCACGGCAGGCACCGCCACCGGCGTCACATCGTGAAAGGACCGCTCCAGGCCGCAATACACCACTTTTACTTTTGCCCAGTGCGAATGATCCACCCAGCGAAACAACTGGCTGCGGCCATAAGAACTGATGGCCGCGACAAACGCCGCGCGCCGTACTTTCTCGCCCAGATGAATGAACTGCGGTTTGTCGAACTCTTCCGGGCCGTGCACGGTAAAACTGTACGCTGGCCCGCCGAGCGCGTTGGCCAGCATTACCACCTCGGTGGAGTTAGTGCCGAAATGCGCATGCACATGCCTCGCGCCGAACGCCTGCAACCAGGTCAGCAGGCGACAGGCTTCGAGCAGGTAAACCAGGTGATACGGCCAGGCGCGATCAGCACGCCGGCCCATGCGTAACGCCAGCCACAGTGCCGAAAAGAAGCGGCGTGGCTGGGCGCGCAATACCTGCAGCGCGGGACCCAACAACCCTTTTATTCCGTCCTGCAAGATATACCGGGTTTTATCGCGCTCGGACACGTCCTCGGCATCCACCAACTCGGCATCCCAGCCACGCAGCGCGATACGCTGCACCTCAAAACCCTGACGTTCCACCGCCAGAATCTCGCGACGAATGAAGCTATGGCTGACCTTGGGGTACTGATTGATGAAATAAGCAATGCGCATAGGAACCCAGGCTTAGTTGTCGTTGCGGAGGGTTATTGCTGCAGGTGATTCCACCGTCGTACAGCGATCAGGTACGTCACGGCGCTTGCTGTAACTGGCTGACAACACGCTGTCTATCCTTCTGAAGGTGTCATCCAGAAGCTCATAGCGTCGGCGGTACATGGCACGTTTTTTTGCGACGATACTGTCGAGCGGTTTTCTGGACGGCTCCATGGGAATCTCGAAAAAGTCCTCGCGCTGCGAAGGCGTCGCGCCGTGCTCCAGCCAGATCACGTCGTAATTTGCCGCCAGATCCTGAGCCTTTTCAGTACCGAAATACGGGTGACGATGGTGGCGATACCCATCCCCTACCGCATAGATTTTTTCAACGCCAAGGTTGATGGCAAGGTATTTGATCACTTCGATCAGAAAGCTTCTTGGCCGCAGACCTTCAAAATCTTTTGTCAGGTCCCTGTAGATGCTCAACGACAGATCACTCTCCACGCCTTTGTGTATCCCTTGAACGGCGCCGATAAAAATACACAACTCAGTGTCCGTGCGGCACAAGGAGAACGCGATGGAGGCGATGCGCAGATCCCCCTGAAACAAATTCAGTACCAGCTCCCCTTCCCGCATGAACCATGTAGGACGGTCCAGCACCAGGAAACAACCCGCGGAGTATTCCGACAAGTCACTCAACACCAGACGTTCGCTTCGCCCGGAAAGCAATAATTGCGGGCAGCTTTTTGTGATGACTTCGTAATGCGAAGCCAGCACATCCAATCGGTCCTGAGCGCTCCAGTTTTTACTGATGTAGGGCCAATGAACGACACCGATACAATCTGCCCCCAACTTCTCAATACCGGACTTGCCCAGGGCATTCGACATGCGCCCCAAAAACACATTGAGCCCCGACCAGTTCTTCCCAATCAAAACCAATAATTTAAGCTTGTTTTTCAAGGCTCTTAACGAATAGCCCGCATGCAAGGTAAACACGCTCTTCAATAGCAGCCAATTATTCATGGACGTCTCACTTGTATTCGATCAACGCGGTTTTGCCGGTGCCGAATCTGTTCAGAAGAAACTTGGCTTGCCCGAGCATCTCGGGAAATTTTCCCAGCACGAGGAATAAAGCCAGCAGCCAGTTTTCGCGCTTTGATCTACCGCCTCGACGAGCCAGGCGCACGACTTGCAACGGGTAGACCAGCAGCAGAAGCAGCCCTGACCAGCCCAGCATCAACAGTGCGATCACCGTCGCCAGTGGCACGCCCAAGCCCCAGAACCAGGCACGACGCGACTCCCGCAGCCAATGTTTCTCCGGTGCAGCCCCATGTAAAAAAGCACCTTCGGCAAAGGCATGTCCGCCGCGCAATGTACGCCGCCACCACTGGCCGAAGCGGGTCATGGCCGCATCGTGCAAAGTCATTTCCTCGGCCAGACGCCAGACCTTCCATTCATTCGCCCGCAGGCGCACACACAATTCGGGCTCTTCCCCGGCGATCAGGTCCGCTCGAAACCCCGACGCTGCGGCGAAGGCATCCGCCCGCATCAACGCATCGCCACCACAGGCCTTGGCCTCGCCTATCGGCGTGTCCCATTCGAGGTCGCACAACAAGTTGTAAATCGAGCGCTGTGGAAATCGTTCGCGGCGCCGCCCACAGACCACCGCCACGTCAGGCCGGGTATCGAGAAAGTCCTGTGCCCGGGACAACCAGCCTTCGACAACCTCGCAATCACCGTCGACAAATTGTACGTAGCGCATCGCCGGCAGCAGACGTTGCAGGCGGGCAAATCCTTCATTGCGAGCGCGGGCCGCCGTAAACGGGATCGACATATCCAGCTCGACCACCTCGACCCCGAGCGCCTTTGCCATCTCCACCGAATCGTCCGTTGATCCAGAGTCGACATAGACCACCTGCTCTGCCGCACCCACCAGCGAAACCAGGCAGCGCTCAAGCCGCAGGCCCTCGTTGCGACCGATAACAACGACCCCCATGCCGATCGCCATGGGGTTCACTTGGCGTCGCAGTCGGAAGTGTCCAGGGAGGATGCTGTTGCTTCAGCCGACTGCCTTCTCTTGATAATGGCGGGTACGCCCACTGCCACCGAGTCATCCGGTACATCGGTCAGCACCACGGCATTGGCACCAATCACGACATTGTTGCCAATGCGGATATTGCCCAGCACCTTGGCCCCGGTGCCGATATCAACGTTGTTGCCGATCACCGGGGCGATCGGCTCATTCACATTCTTCAGGCCCACGACCACGCCATTGCGGATCCGGCAATCATCGCCGAACTGCGCATACCCACTGATAATGATCCCGCCGAAATGATCGATGACAAAGTTGCGTCCGATCACGACTTCACAGGGCAGCTCGATGCCCGTGAGGATCTGCACCAGTTTGTAGAGGACTTTGTAGATAAAGGAGAGCAGCTTGCGCAACAGTGCCGGGCGCACCCCGTAACGCCAGCGTCCGAAGCGATAAACCAGCATCACCCAGAGGCCCTGAGCACCCCAATCACCGCCATAGGCACGCAAGTCCGCGCGTATATTCTCGAACATTGATTGACCTACCGTGTGGGTTGGGTAGCGAATCGGGTTTCTCGCAGCAGCGCCCAAGTAGCGCGCGTATGCTGCCAGCACGTTGCGATGGCGGCTCGGCCACGGCCTTTCAGCAGTGCCTTGAGCGCCAGAATCAGATCTCCCAGGCAAACCAGGAACATATGCCAAGCCAGCCCCAACAGACCGTGGTGCTTGCGGAAGTACAACAGTTCGCTTTCGATCTGTATCTTGGGTATCTGTCGACTGACCGCATTGAGCTCGACAACCGTCTTGGCACTCTCACCGCCGATATGCACCACCGTGGTGTCGGGGTAATACACCACTTTCCAGCCAGCCTGCTTGACGCGCTTGCAGTGATCGACCTCCTCGTAATAGAGGAAGTAGCGCGGATCGAACAAGCCCACCTGGTCGATGACTTCACGGCGGATCAGGTAATAGCAGCCCGGTACCCAGTCGCACTCACGGACCGAGGCGTGATCCCAGTCCATGTCATCCACCCTCTTCACCACCGGGAAAAACCGTTCAAGCCCGGTGCGCGAGAGGAAGACATTCAGCGGCGTCGGAAAGTAGCGACACGAGGGTTGCAGATCGCCTTCCCGGCCAACCAGCCGAACGCCGAGGACTCCGCAATCCGGATGCGCCTCCATGTAGTCGAGGGTTTTTTTCAGGGTGTCGGCGGCAACGAAGGCATCGGTATTGATGAGCAACGCGTACTTGCCCTGCAAGTGTTCAACCAGTTGATTGTTGGCACGGCCAAAGCCCACATTGTTTTCATTGGCCAGCAACAATGCCTCTGGGCAAACATTTTCCAGACGTTCCAGGGAATTATCGGCAGAGGCATTGTCCACGACCAGATAGCGCGTCGGATCCGCACTGCTTGCCTGGCGCAATGCATCGAACATCGGCTGTAACAGCGTCGCCGTGTTGTAGTTGACGACCAGTACATCAAGGGGAGTACGGGTCATTTTGGTGGCTCGCCAAAAAAGTACTGCACTCGCATGGCCATGAGCGTCGGCTCCACGCTTGGATCATAGGCGCCTTTGCGTTCTCTGATCATGTCCATCCACGGATAGGTGTTGCAACGCGTCTCGAGTTTTCTGATCAGCTCTTCGATCGTACAAATGACCTTTGCCGGATTACCCCCGACTACCACCCCGGGTGGAACATCTTTCGTGACAACGGCACCTGCGGCGACAATTGAATCCGGACCTATGGTCACGCGCGGCATGATGATCGCACCGTGCCCGACAAAACAGTTGTCACGGATGTCGACCGGTCCGACAGAATCGAGCTTTACGTTGAAACGCTCGGCAAATATGCCGATGACGCCGTCGTGCCCGAACAGCGTGCAATCCGATAAGCCGACGTTGTTGCCCAGGCGGACCAGCGAAGGGTCAGTGATGTTGCATCCGACATTGATCCACACACCGGTGCCGACTGAATGCAGCGATCCCCAGCGCGCCAGATACTTAGCCCACTGGTATCCGTTAGGTTTACAAAACCATTTGAAGATTCCGGGTCCGCGCCCCGTTTTATTGACGTAGTAACTTACTGCACGTCTTGCCAGCCCTATCATCCTGTCAGCCTCACATATCCTGCGATTTTCATCCGTGTCAGAGTCAGATACACCCTGTGTTTTTTTGATTGTAGTATCAGGAATATCTGCCCGCCGGGCCCGCTTGACGATTCAGGTGATCTGCCAGCCTCAGGGCAAGTTGTAAAAGAGGCATGGTCGGATTGCTCGCACCGGCTGTAGCAAAGACACTGCTGCCCGCCACGTAAAGATTGTCGATGCCGAACACTTTGCAGTTCTCGTCGACCACTCCGAACTCAGGCGCCGAGGCCATCCGAGTAGTCCCCATATGATGAGCGTGGGGCGTCACTTTTAATGGCACAGAGACGTCATACACGCACTCTTCCAGCTTGACGAAGCCCAGCCCCGTGTCGGCAAAACACTTCGCCACCTCCATCCCTATGCACTTGATGGTACGCCTGTCTTCGGGTGCCACTTCCCAATTGATGCTGACCTTGCGCACCCCCAATGCATCCCGTTCATCAAGCAACGTGATGCCGCTGTTTCGATTGGGAAATTGTTCGATAAGCGTGGTGATCACCCCATCCCCGGGACAATTGAAGCGGGAAATGAAATCGAGCTTGTGCGCCAACCCTACATCGCAGGCGAGGTTCTCCAGAAAGTCCTTGATGGCTGCCGTTCGCCCATAGGCCTGCACGTGCGCCAGGAGCGATGCCGATACATTTCCTTTGCCTGATTGATATTGCGCTACAAACGCATCGGTCGTGAAGTACTGTCGAGGCTCTGTACTCTGCCCCTCCCCCAGGATGAAAGTCCCCAGGTCGAGGTTCAGGTGTTCCATGAAACATTTGCCGACCAAACCGTCCTTGCTGACGACTCCGGCGGCTGTCAAAGACTCACTGTTCATCAGCTGCCTGGCATTCTCGATGGCGCCCGTGGCCAGAATGAACTGTTTTGCCTTCACTCGCTCTCGGTGCCTGTCGTAATCGGACACAACGATGGCGGCGATGCGGCCGGTCTTGTCATCAAATTCAAGATCGACACAGTTGCAATTGATGAAGACATCAAGCCCCTCGGTCTCTTGAAGATCCTTGGCGTATTTTTGTGCAAATCGCGTCGGCGGACTCAGCAGGAAACGATCCGCTACAAAGTCGTTGCCGTCCATGGACGCATTGATCGTCTTGAATCCGGAATCCGACGGGAGATCCACAATGGCCATGGCTGCTGGCAGATAGCGTTCGAACTCGGAAAATCTGATGGGCCAGCCAGGAAGGCTGACCGGAGGGCCCCAGTCGAAATCTGATTTTTCGAAGGGCCGGCAACGCCCCGCCCAGTGGTTCGACGTGCCGCCGAGAAACCGCAGGCGTGTTTCTTCAGCGTAGACATTCAGACCTGTCGAGGGGCAGTTGTAGAGGGTTTGCGAGGACGGTGAATATTCGTGCCCCCCGCCCTCGACAAGCAGCACGCGCCGGCCATCACCGGCCAGACGCAACGCCAGCGTGATGCCCGCCGGCCCGGCCCCGATGATGCAGAAGTCATAGTGATCGCGCAGTTCTTTCTGCGATTGGTAATCTTTGATCATGTGCGCGTTTGCCGAAAATACTGGGCAGGCAACACCCAGCCGTTAACGACGACAAACCCGTTTTTTTCAGAAGAAGGCGGAACAAGGAACGAGGACAATCCAAATGTCATCCCCCCCAGACTCAACACCGCAAACGCCTGGAGGAAGTCTCTGCGCCCCATCACAGAGGTATTCAAATCAAGTTCATTCATGATTCAAAGCCCCACGACATTAAGATTGCGTTTGTATTTTCAGCGACCCGTCAAACCCATCACTCCCCGAAAGGTGACGTTCCCCCAAGCGCTGGAAACAGCCAGTGACTCAGATCAAATCAAAGCCATTCAGCGAGCCCCAGCACCAACTCCCCGCACAACACCCCGACCAGCAACATTGGCAGGACAACCAGCTCCCGCTTGAGATTGAACAGCCCTATACGACAGTTCACATAAACAATTAGCACAAGTGTAGGGAGCGTATGCAGCGCAACACCCCAAATCGCATATTTCACGCCGCCAACCGCCAGCAACACCGGCAGCAACACCCATAACGAGATGGCGCGAATGATGTTATCCATGGCCTGATACTTGGTGAGTCCCAAGGCCAGCCAGGCTTGATGCGCGACGCCGTAGCGCAAAGTGAAGAAAGAGAGTGACAGCACGGCCATCATGCCGCCGGCCTCGGCATAACGCTCGTCGTATAACCAGTGAATGATCAGTGGGCTGATGATCCACAACAGTCCGGTGATAAACAGCAAGACGATGTCGACAATCAGTCTGAAGCGATCATACAAAGAGCGGAGCCGCGCTGTGTCGTTGGTTCTTGCCGCCTCGCCGAAGGCGGGCAACGCCACGGCGCCAACCAGCCTCTGCACGCCGAGCGTGATAGCCCCAAGAATCAGCACGGCGATGGAGTAGACGCCCAGTTCGGCAGCCGACATGCTGCCGCCGAACCAGATGCGGTCGCCATTCATGGCCAGTACGCCTACCGCCGATGACAGCAATATCCAACGGCCGAAGACGACCAGTTCCTGGAGCGCGGTACGATCCCAGAGCAGACGGTTATGCGGACCCTGAAACCAGAAATGTCCCAGAAGCGTACTGACCAGCGCGGAGATCAGGCCCGCGCCCACCAGCGACCAGATAGACCGGGTGAAGTAACCGATAGCCAGCATCACCAGCAGGCCGGCAATCTGGGACGCAAACTCGGCGAGCACGACTTTCTTTTGCTGGAATGCGCGAACGGCCACGTCGACTTTTGTCGACTGAAAACCATAGATGACCGCGGACAACCCCGTGCAGGCCAACACCAGCGGTAACTCGGGTGCCGCATAAGTGGATTCGGGCGACCACAAATGGATGACTTGCGCAAACCAGGCAAAGCCCGCGATCAGTAACGTTGAGGCAAAAAGGACAAAACCGCGCACGATCTGCACGGTCCACACGGTATTGAGAAATACTGGATCGTCACCCCGCGGGCTCTGGATGATGTTCTGGCGCAAGCCCACATCGGAAAGCAAATGGAGGATCACCGAAACGGTGGTCGCGATGACCATGATGCCGAACATCTCCGGCATCAGCAGGCGAGCCATGATCAGGTTGCCACCCAGGCGCATGGCCTGAGACGTGACAAGCGCTCCGATATTCCATGCCCCGGCGAATATCGCTCGCTTGCGCAGGCTCAACGATGGCGATAAATCAATTGAAGGCATAACATCAATCCCGGAATCAGTTGCACGAACGTTACTATAGCCGCAATCAGGCAATCCACTATGCTTCGCTCACCAATCAATAAGTGCATTAATTCATGCCTGAGCACATACGCGCGCTAATCGTCATTCTGGTCCTCGCCGGCACCGTTTTTACCCTGGCCCGTCGACCGGCAAAGGACCTGATTCCGTACAACGACTTCACACGTCGTCGCAATCTGTGGTTCGTTTTGACCCTGCTGGTTTTTTTCGCGCACAGTTTCTGGGTGTATGCAGCGGTTGCCGCTGTGGTGCTGACGGTCGCACGGAAACGCGAGCGCAATCCCATGGCACTGTTCTTCATGCTGCTGTTTCTCGTCCCGCCGGCGTCGGCGCAGATTCCCGGCATGGGCGTCATCAACTATTTCTTTGATCTCAACCATATCCGGTTGCTGTCCCTGTGCGTCTTGCTTCCCGCGTTTTTCGTGCTGCGCAGGCGATCGGACACGCTGCCTTTCGGGCGCACCTGGCCTGACAAACTGTTGACCGCCGGCCTTGTGCTGACGAGCCTGCTGTTGCTGCGCGAAACGACACTCACCGACACGTTGCGCCAAACGGCCTACATGTTCATCGAAGTCTTTTTGCCTTACTACGTCGCCAGCCGGGCCCTGAAAGACCTCAGCGACTTCAAGGACGCCCTGTTGGCGTTTGTCCTCGCCGCGATGGTGCTGTCCATT
Organism: Pseudomonas fluorescens NCIMB 11764; assembly: GCF_000293885.2. Classification (NCBI taxonomy): domain Bacteria; kingdom Pseudomonadati; phylum Pseudomonadota; class Gammaproteobacteria; order Pseudomonadales; family Pseudomonadaceae; genus Pseudomonas; species Pseudomonas fluorescens. The sequence goes on along the minus strand of NZ_CP010945.1, from coordinate 3,921,022 downwards.
ATCGGGCTCTTCGAATTTGCCCGCAGCTGGCTGCTCTACAGCGCGCTGACGGACGCCCTGGGCATGCAATGGGAAATGTCCGGGTACTTGAGCCGTGGCGGTTCATTGCGCGCGAGCGCCACCACTGGCCAGGCCATTGCGCTGGGGTTTGTCATCAGCGTCGCCCTCGGCCTGTACCTGTTTTTGCAGGAAGGTGTGCGCAGCAAGCTCCAGCGGCGGCTCGGTGGTCTCCTGCTGGCTGGCGGACTGTTCGCGCCGCTGTCGCGTGGTCCCTGGATCGGCGCCGTCGTCATGATCACAGCGTTTATCGCCACGGGTCGCGGCGCTGCCAAACGCTTGATGCTGCTGGCGCTCGCCGCCGTGCTCGCTATTCCTTTGCTGGCCATCGTACCGGGCGGGCAAAAATTCCTGGACCTGCTACCGTTCATCGGCACCATCGAAGTAGAGAACATCACGTACCGACAACGTTTGTTCGATAACGCAATGATCGTTATCCAGCGCAACCCCTTGTTCGGCGCTTTCGACTTCCGCAGCACGCCGGAAATGCAGTCCATGATCCAGGGCCAGGGCATCATCGATATCGTGAACACCTACATCAACGTGGCGCTGCAGGTCGGGTTGGTCGGGTTGACGCTGTTCGTGGCTTTTTTCGTCACGGTTCTGCTGGGTATCCGCAAGGCAATGCGTTCGTTCCCCGACAAGGATGATGAAAGACGCCGGCTCGGACGCGCACTCCTGGCGACACTGGCCGGGATCATGGTGACCATCGTGACGGTCAGCAGTATCACGTTCATCCCCATTGTGTATTGGTCGGTGGCCGGGCTGGGCGTTGCCTATGTCCAGATGGCTCGCAAGCTCAAGCACACTTCGATCGCAGTCACTGCGAGTGCCCACCTCCAACTCCGGTAATGCCAATGACCACTTTGTTACGCCGCACTCCGATGCTGCTTCCGGCGCTCCTGTGCGTTGCCATTTGGCCGTTCAGTACCTGGGCCTCGGAGTGGGTTGCCAGTGTCGATGAACGCAGCGGCCTGCCCGTGCTGACGCGCGGCGGCAGCCCTGTCGCGGCGTCAAAATTTACCTTCTGGGGGAGTAACTGGGACTGGACGTCCTTCGGCACCCGGTTCAAGGTCGACGCCCCCTACAAATACACCCTGGAAGGCCAGAACAAAGCACTGGACTTCGACCTTACGGGGCAGATTCAGAAAGAAGACGAAAAGACACTGACCTGGGACTTTGACCTGAATGCACACAGCGTGAAGTCAGGCGTGATGGGTGGAGGTATCGTCTTCAATTTCGACCCGGCCCTTTTCGCCGGTGAAATGAGCACGCCGCAATTGCTGCCCGGCAACCGCGGCTGGTCGTGGGGCAATGCACAAGGCCGACGCATCGAGATGCGTTTCGAGCCGGCGCTGGCGAGCGTGTACTTTGAGCCCGGCAGCCCATCCGAGGTACGTGCTTTCTTCTACAAAAACACGATCAAACCCGGCGAGCAACACGTCAAAGCGACCCTGAGCATTTCTGGCGACGTTGTTCTCGGCCCCACCACGACAGAGCGTTTTGGCCTGACGGACCCGAAGACCTGGCCAGATGACAAGGTCGACATCAAAACCTCTCCGGTCGATCTGTCCTTCCTCAACGCTGGCGAAAAACCTGCGGGCAAGCGCGGCTTCGTCAAAGCGTCCGGCGAACAACTGCTGTTCGCGGACAACACCCCGGCGCGCTTTTGGGGCACCAACATCACGTCCTATGCGCTGTTCCGAACGTCCGACGATGCAATCAAGCAACAAGCCAAACGCCTGTCGGCACTCGGTTTCAACCTCGTCCGCCTGCACCACCATGACTCCCCCTGGGTCAGCCCCAACATCTTTGGTGACCGCGACCAAACGCAGGACACTCAGCAACTCAGCGCAGCATCGCTGAAAAAAATCGACTGGTGGATCAAGTGCCTGAAAGACGAAGGCATTTATGTATGGCTCGACATGCACGTCGAGCGAGCCCTGATGGCGAAAGACAACATTTTCGGCTTCGACGAGCTGCCAAAAGACGAGCAGAACAATGCCAGCCTCAAGGGCTTCGCGTATGTGAACATCACCATTCAGCAGGCGATGAAACGCTTCGCCGAAGCCTACATGACCCATGTAAATCCCTTTACCGGCCTCGCCTATAAAGATGATCCGGCAATCGCCGCCGTGCTGATCACCAACGAAAATGACGTCACTCAACACTTTGGCAACGCCCTGCTGCGAGACAAGGGCGTTCCCAGGCACTGGGAGCTCTACAAGAACCGGGCGGATGCCTTTGCCAGTCAGCACAATCTATCGGCAAGCCTCACCTGGCGCTCGTGGGAGCATGGCCCCGCCAAGCTGTTCCTTAACGATCTGGAACGGAATTTCAACGTAGAGATGATCCAGCATCTTCGCGAATTGGGCGTGAAGGTACCCATTGCCACCACCAGCAGTTGGGGCGGCGATGGCCTGAGTTCCTTGCCGGCCCTGACTGCGGGCGACGTCATCGACGTTCACAGCTATGGCGGCTCCGGGCAGCTGGAGAAAAACCCGCTCACCACCGAAGGGATCGTCGACTGGATGAGCGCTGGCCAGGTCACCGGCAAACCGCTGACCGTCACCGAGTGGAACAACGAACCGTTCCCGACACCCGACCGCCACTCGTTGCCCCTCTATGTCGCCGGCACCGCCAGCCACCAGGGCTGGGACGCGCTGATGCAATATGCCTACAGCCAGCAGCCGCTCGACGGCGGCTGGGTAACGGCCGACAACTGGCACGCCTACAACGACCCTGCGATGCTGGCGACCCTGCCCGCCGCCGCCCTGCTCTACCGCCGTGCCGACGTCAGCGAAGCCAACACGACTTACGTCTTCGCACCGACACCCGACACCCTGTTCAACAAACCCGTCTCACCGGCCAACTCGGTTCTGCTGCGTACCGCCATGGAGAAAGGCAAGCTGCAAATCGCCATGCCACAGACGCCGGAACTGCCCTGGTTGCAGCCGGGCATTATCCCGAGCAATGCGCAGGTGTTTCATGATCCTGACCAATCGTTGCTGGACGCCAATGCCAGCGAGTCCACGACCGATACGGGCGAACTCAAGCGCAACTGGAAACAAGGCATCTACACCATCAATACGCCGCGCACCCAGGCCGTCACCGGCTGGATCGGTGGCGAGTCGATCAGCCTGGGCAACATCCAGGTTCAAGTGAAGACCGCCAATGCCAGCGTGGTGGTGCAAAGCCTGGACGCCGCACCTGTCGGTCGGTCGCAGGATCTGCTGATTTCTCTGGGCACTCGTGCTATCCCCAAAGACGATGACAAAACACCTTTTTACGTCGAGCCGCTTGAAGGCACGCTCAGCATTCAGGGACCGCCAGGCCTGACGCTGTACACCCAAGGCACGCAGGCCCAACTGAAGAAGTTGCCCGCGACTTACCTTGATGGGCGCTACACGATCAAGTTCGACGGCGTGCAGGCTTTCAATTGGTTGTTTTTGAAAAAAAGCGCTGCGCACTGACGGTACAATCTGCGTTTGCACAGCAACAGTTTCCAGGAGGACAGGATGAATTTTTTGGTGGTCGGCGGCGCAGGTTACATCGGCTCGCACATGGTCAAGCATCTGCTGCGCACAGGTCACGAGCTGGTGGTGGCGGACAATTTTTCCACGGGGTATCGCGACGCCTTGACGGGCGGAACACTGGTTGAACTGGACATCGCCGACGCGCAAGCCCTGGACACCTTGTTTGCCACGCACCACTTCGATGCCGTGTTCCACTTCGCCTCATTCATACAGGTTGGCGAATCCGTCACCGAACCGGCCAAGTATTACCAGAACAACCTGGCCGCCACGCTGACGCTGCTACAGGCCATGGTTCGCGCGAACGTCAAGCGCTTCATCTTTTCCTCGACTGCCGCCATTTATGGCGACCCGGCGTATGTGCCCATCGACGAAGAACATCCCAAGGCGGCGATCAATCCTTATGGTCGCAGTAAGTGGATGGTGGAACAGATGCTTGAAGATTTTGATCGCGCGTACGGGCTGAAGTCGGTTTGCCTGCGCTACTTCAACGCGGCCGGAGCAGACCCTGACGGACAGCTGGGTGAACGCCACGAACCGGAAACCCACCTGCTGCCGTTGATCCTGCAAGCCGCCTCCGGCCGGCGTGCGAGCATCACCGTCTATGGCCGCGATTACGACACGCCTGACGGCACCTGTATTCGCGACTACGTCCATGTCGCCGATCTGGCGGCCGCTCACGCACTGGCCGTGGATTACCTGGTGACCGGCGGTGCAAGCACGGCGTTCAACCTCGGCAATGGCCAGGGATTCTCGGTACAGGAAGTGATAGACACCGCGCGTCGTGTCACTGGCCAGGCGATCTCCGTCAGCGATGCGCCACGCCGTGCGGGTGATCCTCCAAGGCTGGTGGCTGATCCCCAAAGGGCGTACAGCCTGCTTGGCTGGCAACCGCAATTTGCCTCGCTGGAACAGATCGTGACGCACGCCTGGAGTTGGGAAAAGAAGCATCCCTGGCAGTGAAGTCGGCGCTGGCCGCCAGCGCCGATCGTTTGAGAATGACGCGCTAGTAGTAAGAGCGGTTTTGCGGCTCGGCTTTGTTCAACACAGTGCCAATCAGATTGGCTGTCCCGAGATGGTGAAGGCTTTCCTCGATCTCTTTCCTGCTGTTCATGCCGTTGGCGACGACCAGCAGGACGCAGTCGAATTTAGGCAGGACGGTAATGACATCGTCCGAACTCAAGATGGGCGGCAAATCGAAAATCACGACCCGTGAGTTGTAGCGTTCGCGCAAATCACTGATCAAGTGGCTTACCTTGGGCGAAGACAGCACCTCGGTGGAGAGCGGAATCGGCTTGCGGGTCGGCAGCACTACAAAGCGTGGCAAGGTCGGGTTAACCAGAACCTCTTGCAGTTCCGCTTCATCGGCCAGGTATTCATTCAGCGATTTCTCCATCGACAGGCCCAGGCAGGCACCCACGGTCGGACGGCGCAAGTCGAAATCCACCAGCAATGCTGTCTTGGTGGTGTGATGAGCGATGCTCATTGCCAGGTTGATCGCCAGTACCGTCTTGCCGGCCTCCGGTGTCGGCGAGGTGATGGCGAGCGTGCGCCAGCCATTTTCTTCCATGACTTTCAGAACTTGCGTACGGAGCAGATCGAACGCCCCGCCCATATTCGAATTCTTGTTGTACGCCACAATGCGATTGCGCTCGAGGTGGTCCGGCCGCAAAGGGACAACTTTGGTTTGCACATAGCTGAGCGCGTTCAGGCCTGAAGAATGCGCGGTAGGTGTCATGGCTTTGGACGAGTTCTTGGGCTCGGTGTTTTCGGTATCGGGCTTGATAATTTCCATGTCTATATTCCTTATGCAAACCGGCCCAGCGTTTTATACGCCAACTGATCCAGAGGCATGTAGAGGAAGTGCACGAGCACCAAAAGGATTGCGACCAGCACGATTCCACACACGATCAGGCGCGTTCGCCACTTCTTGCGGCGCTCCAGTTCGGCCATGGTGTGAATGTAGGGGATGGAAACCAGTACACGTCTACCGAGCACACTGGCCAGGGCTTCAGCACCGCGCACACGCGAACTCATCATCTCGAGCAGCATCACCAGCGCGCCAGCGCCCACCGGAGCAAGCACGAAGCCCATGGCGACCACTTTCTTGCGGTTCGGCCGAACCGGCTTTTCAGGCATCAGCGGCGACTCCAGAAGAACAAAACGCTCCGCCTTGTTTTCCTGTTCCAGGCTTTCGGAAATTCTCGCGTTCATCTCTTTGGCGCGCATTTCCTCATACTTCTTTTTCGCGTTGTCATGGTCGCGCATCAGCGTGATCAGGCCGCGCTCGACTTGAGGCATTTCAATAATTCGCGCTTGGTATTCGGATATTTTCTGGACCGTCTGCTGCTTCTGATCGGCCAGTGACTTGATTCGCGCCTCGGTGGCGGCGATCCGCGTCTGAGCCCTGGATACATCCATATTGACGGGCGCTGCCGCACTACCGGCAACCATTTTGTTCGCCTCAAGTGCCGCAATCTTGCGTTTCACGGAACGCACATCGGGGTGGGCGTCGGTATACAGCGTCTGCAAACGGGCGTACTCCGCCTTGAGGCTGGCGAGGTCCTGTGGTTTGTCGGCGGCTGCTCCCGCTACTCCAGGCTTGGTCGCTACGCCGGAATTGGCGGCAATGAGCTCCAATTCATTGAAACGCAACTCCTCGCGGGCAGCCTTGTAGTCACGGTCGACCTCTTTGAGGTCGCTCTCGGCGCGGGTCAACATGTTCGTGAGCAGTTCCCGATTCTCGGGCAGTGCATCGCTGTGTTTCTCCTTGAATTCCGCCACGCGACTGTCCTGGGCATTCAGGGCAACCTCGAGCTTGTCTGCCTCCTGCTTGGCGAACTCCGTGTTTTCATTGGCGCGCTCGGTGCGCTGCCGAATGTTTTCATTGAGGAACAGCGTCACCAGTTCGTTGGCCACCTGGGTGGCAATCTCTGGCTGGCGGTGCTCAAAGGAAAGGCGAAACGCAATCGTCACTTCCCCGCGCCCCTTGATCGCGGCGCTGACCAGGGTGACGCCAATCGCATTGCGCATTTCATCGATTTTCTCTGTAACGCTCAAATTCCGGCCTTGAGTAGAGAACAAGTTGTATTTGTCGATGATCGCGGCCAGGTTTTCTCGGGTCATCACGCGCTGGCGAATGACTTCGATGCGCTCATCGGCAAAGGTGCTGTTGTTCGCCGCGACCAGCTCAGGCGAGATCTGTTGCGACTCGATCAGAATCGTGCCGGAGGACTCGAAGGTGGGCGGGAGTGACATCGCGACCGCGATGCTCACGCCAAGGATCGCTGCGCAACTGACGATCAACAGCACCGCGTGGTGCTTGATGATTGCAATGTAGTCGTTGACCGACATTTCGTATTCAGTAGTCATAGATCATCACAAAGCTGAATTTCAGAGACCGGGGTAACTATAAGTCAAGGTCAACCCGACGACATTTGCGCTGGCATCCGGCAAGCTGTCCTGCTTGCGTTCTTTGTAAGTGAAGAATAGGCGGGCATTCCAAAAAGGCGAGAGTTCCTGACTGATCCAGGCGCTGTAATTGACCAGGGTATTCGGCGTCTGCCCCTTGGTGTCCTGCCAGGAAGCATCAAGACCGGTGCGTCGGGTTTCATCGATGAGGTAACTCACGGAGCCCTTCAGGTTATCGGCCTCGACGAACCCACCGTCCCCGCTGGCGACGGTGCTACGGCTGGCATCGAAGATGCTTTCAAAGCGCTCACCGGTGTACTGCAAGTTCACCCCGCCCTCGCCTGTGGGACCGTCACCCGTGCCGGAGACTTGATTGACACCCGCGTACACCGACCCCTTGAATGCCTCGGAGACCTGGAAATTCAGGCCAACCGTGGGAGTGTAGCTATTGGAGGAAGACGCCACGGTTCCCTCATCCGGCTCATAACGCCTCACGCCAATACGGGTGAAGAGCTCGACCCGCTCGCTCCATGCATAGGTCAAGCTAAAGCGGCTTGCCAACTCGTCATAGTTGATCAGGGTGGGAATGTCGTAAGTGACATGAGTGTAGTCAGTTTCGTTGAGCAGAGTGGTTCGCTCACTGAGCGCCGTACGCCAGTTGCCCCCCACGGTATAAAGCTTTTGCGTGCCGTCGGAAGCCACTACGCCGGTTTCCTGGACCTCGGTGGAAAGCGTGGAGCTCTCTTCATAGCGGGCCGTGAGTCCATAACCACCGGTTTCGGTCTCGCGACTCCACCGGAACCTCAATCTGGGGTCTTCACGATCTGACACGATATCTGTATCGGACGAACGCACGACATACACCCCGAGACCGAACTGGAACTCATCTCGTCCGGAGGTGCCGACAAGGTTGAGGTCGGGGGCGATGATGGCGCGGGTCACGCCCTTCTCGCCACTTGTGAGCAACAGTGGATTGCTGTCGTACTCAACCGTCGAAGGCAGCGATATTGCCGGTAGCCAGGTCGCCGCAGAGGCCACACCGGAACACGAAAGGATCAGGGTTGCCGTGGCAACCCCGGTGGTTCGAAGAGAAAGCAAGGTAATCCCTAGTGCATCGCGCAAGGCTAAGGCACGACCAGCGTATCGCCGGCCTCAAGAATAAAATTGGTCGTCATGTCATCGCCGGACATCAACTCGTTGTAGTCGACACGCAGGATCTGTTGTTTTGATCCATTGAGTCGCACGACCTTGATGTCATTCTTGGCGGCGAATTTGTCGAGGCCACCCGCCATGCTCAAAACCTGCAGCACTGACGTTTGACCTGATAAGTGGACACTGCCGGGCTTCAACACTTTGCCCTGCACGTACACGAGATTACCGGCGGTGCCCGTGACAACCACGCTCACCTGCGGATCGGGTATGAATTTTACAAGCTTGGCCGCTATTTTCTCTTCGACTGCGGTGGCATCGAGACCCACCACATCAACCTGCCCTGCCAACGGGAAGGTGATGCTTCCGTTGGGAAGAACGATCACATCCTTATTGAGCTTGTCTTCGCCCCAAACAGAAACATTGAGCGTATCACCCGGACTCAGCCGGTAGTTCGCTTCGTTTGCGACGGCATTGGAAATGCTGGGCAGGACAGCCAGCGCGCAGACCACAGGTAACCAGAAACGCAACATCGGGATCCCTCCGCCTAAGTAGCCTTGCCAAGAGTTTCACACAAAAACCAAGGCAAATCACGCTCGCAATTTTTGTCGCTCGGTAACCGCTCAACGAGCATTTTTTCGCGGCTGGCAGCGGCCATTTTTCGTCGGCCCGACGTATCAATTATCTGCAGCAAGGCCTCTAGTGAAGGAAGTTTTTTATTTAACAGTAACTTGTCGTTAAACATATGACCCCCGATGCTTACTCGCCAAATTAATAGCACTCTTTTCAATAGAGTCCGTCATTCAGCCAATACATCGCCAACCACTGACACATCAAACTGATATCAACCACTAGTATCAATGCGCCACTTAATCGCCAGCAAAATCAAACTGCTAGTTACACCTTCCGCCGGTTGGCGACCATGACAAACCCGAACAATGCCGACGAAAACAACCAGGCTGCAGCAGACAACGGAACTGCATTGGGTTGATTAACGAACGCGTCGGCTCCTCCACTCAATACTTTAGCCTGTGCATCTAAATCTGCCGTGAACTTGTCAGTATTTAGTTGCGCCATTAATCCGTCACAGGAAGTACTATTGACGGTGGCACCCACCTTGACAACAGAAGTGATAAGGTTTTTGAGTTGATCTTTTGCAGTATCAACGGAAGAAATATCGCCCAGCGAGACTGTCGCGCCAAGTTTGCTTTCGACAGTAGAAGGGGCGCCAGCCTGCCCTTCCGCTGTCGCGCCCACTTTTGGCCCGGACGCTGCACAAGAATCGGCTATGCGGTTAATTTCATGGGCCAAATGGCTCGCGTGAGCGGTGGCAATGGCCGCACCATTAAAGAGCACACAGAACAAAACGGATTTGAGAACCAGTGATGAACGCATGAAGACCGCCTCCCTGCCTACAGGGTTTTCCTGATATCGAATGAAGGATTCGTTACCCAGTTGCTTGGAGCCTATAAGCACATCGCCATTACGTCAATGGTCCGTCACAACAATAAATAAAAATAAAATTCTACGGAGAATGGCGTCAAAAAAACGCCAACAAATGCCGTTGAATACGGTTCTCTCTATTCATATGAAACGGCTCAAGCGTGGGCTTTGGGCGCTTTCCAAGGTGTGATAGACCCGTTCCGCCCCCCCGCCGAAAGGCCGGCGACAAAAAACTATCGCAGCGTCCCGTTGCGCATCCATTCCCGCGGACTGACGCCAGTCTTGCGCCGAAACGCCCGAGCCAGCGCCGAAGGGCTTTCGTAGCCCACTTCCTCGGCAATCAGGGCGATGGACTTGCCTTCACGCAAGCGTTTCTGCGCCAGGCTGATGCGCCAGCTCACCAGATAATCAACCGGCGTCTGCCCCACCACCTGGCGAAAGTGCTCGGCGAAGCTGGCCCGGGACATGTTGGCCGCCGATGACAATTGCGCCACGGTCCAGGCTTTGCCCGGGGTGTCATGCATCAGGCTCAAGGAACGCGCCAGTCGCGGGTCGGCCAGGCCTGCCATCATGCCGGGGCTTTGCTGATGGTGAGTCAACAGGTGCCGCAGCAACTGGATCACGAGCATTTCGAACAAGCGGTCCATCATCGCTTCGCGACCGCAAATGCCACCGAAGGCTTCGTTGAACAGCCAGTCCAGCGTGCCGGTCATGCTGGGTATTTCGTCGAGCCCCAGCACCAGGTAATCGGGCAAGGCGGCCGCCAGCGCATTGCCCGCACCGCCATCGAAGGTCAGTGAGGCGCACACCAGTTGTGTGTCGGACGTCTCTGCAGCGAACAAGCGATGACGGAAGGGTCGGGGGAAAAAAATCAAGGTGGGCTTGTTGATCTGGATATCGCGCTCATCGGCCAGCTTAAGGGTCAGGTCACCGTCCTTTAGCAAATGAAGGTGCCCACACGCCTGCTCACCGTCGAAACCCGTGGTGCCACAGAACGTGCCGCTGTGGAAGGTTCCGGCACTGACGCCGAAGTGGCTGAGCAACGTAGACAAGCGATCCATTGGCAGGCTCCCGAGGGCAAATCTGGACGATCTGTCGTATATCCTCGACGATTTGCACCCAATAGACCAGCGTCCGTCAATAACATGGACTCCGTACCCAGCGCACACCGCGCAGTCATCTACGGAGATCCATCATGAGCCGCATCAATACCCTGAGTCTTGAACACGCCACCGACACCACCCGCCCGTTGCTGGAAGGTGTGCAGAAAAAAATCGGTTTTCTGCCCAATGTCTTCAAGACGCTGGCCCATGCACCTGCGGTGCTTGCGTCTTATCTGCAACAGTCCGCGACCCTCGGTAAAACATCCCTGAGCGCTACCGAGAAAGAAGCGATCTTCCTCGCCACCTCTCAGGTGAATGGTTGCGACTACTGCCTGGCGGCCCACACCCTGTTTGCCGGCAAGGCCGGTTTGTCTGCACAAGACATCCTCAGCGCCCGTGATGGCCAGCTCAATGCGTTCGCCACCCTCGCCCGACAGATCACCGAAAGCCGGGGTCACTTGAACAGCGAGCAGATCGAGGCGGCACGGGCAGCCGGCATCGACGACAGCAAGATTGTCGAAGTGATCGGCCATGTGGCGTCGCAGACCCTGACCAATTATCTCAACAACGTTGCCCTGACCGAGATTGATTTCCCGGCCATCGATGCTTGAACGACTTTCAATTCGGGAGCACCGCTTATGAAGACCGTGACGCTCTATACCACCGACACCTGCCCTTATTGCCGCAACGCCAAAGCACTGCTGGCCAGTCGGGGCATTGCAGCCCAGGAATTCAACGTTCAATCAGAACCGGGGAAATTCCAGGAGATGCAAAGCCGCAGCGGTCGACGCAGCGTGCCGCAGATTTTTATCGGTGACACCCATGTCGGCGGTTTTGACGAACTGGCCAAGCTTGATCGTCAGGGAGGTTTGTTATCGATGCTGGCCTGAGGCGACGGATTTTTGTTGGGGTGCATATCCGTTGCTGCGGTAACGGATATACATCCCCAAACCGCCGCGCTTTTAACAATGCCCCCTCGAGCACACCGGCAATCCCTATGGGCAAATCAGTACACAGCGCACTATGATTGCCGCCATGACAACACCGCTGCCGATCCGCCAACCCTGCCCGCCCGGTGCCTGCATCTGCGAGCGTGAACCGCTGCTGGAAACACCCGGCGCGGACCTGCGCATCCTGTTTCTGACTCGCACCGAGGAAAGGCGCCTGATCGAACGCCTGGAAAACCTCCAGAGCCTGAGCGACCTCGAACGGTTACAGCAACGGATGTACGAGCAACTGGGCATCCGGGTAGAAGTCGCCCCGGGTTTCAACGAAGTCCGCACCATGCGCGGTATCGCCATCACCATCGCCGAACTGCCAGGCCTGTGCCGCAAAACCCGCCAGGCAATCCCGACCGCCATTCGCCGCGGTATGGAAAAACGTCCGGAAATCGCCTACGAACTGCTCAACGCCAACGACCTGTTGCGCGATACCTGACGGTCAGGCGCCGCGATCAATTCCAGATGCAATAAAAGAGGATCAGCGGTCATACGCGAACCGTTCCGCGCTGCTATGCCTTCTCATGGGAGCAATTGCTTCAGCCCTGTCAGGGAGACACGGGAAACAGGCGTGGCCGTGGTCCGGCGCCAGCCAGGCGCGCAAAGAGCAACAGGTGCCAGTCCGTAGCAGGAGGTGGCAAATGTTATTCATGGTCAGTTGGTCGATCAGTCCGCAAAACCGTAACAGCGTGATCAAGCGTTTCCTCGAAACCAAAGGGGCACCACCCGCCGGCGTCAAGATGCTGGGGCGCTGGCATGCCGTCGGCGGCTCGAGCGGTTTTGGCATCGCAGAAACCGATGATGTCGTACAGATTCAAAAGTGGGTGCTGGAATGGAATGACCTGATGAACATGGAGGTGCATGCGGCACTCACCGATGATCAGGCCGGGCCGCTGCTGGCGGCGGCTGTCAGCCAGCAATAAACGTTCGGGGCGGCGAGTGCCGCTCGCCGCCCGGCACCCTGTCAGCGTTTCCAGCACTCTGCGTAACGCGCGCACACGCCATACTGCCGATCCATTTGCGCCATCCGGTCGAGATGGTGATTGATGGTTTCGAGCAACAGATTCTGGCTGGTCTGGACGTAAAACTTCGCCATCGTCTTGCGCTCTTCAGACGCCGCAAAGTGCGTAGGCCTGGACGCCTTGTCCTCAGGATGTGCCCATTGTTCCAGTTGCTGATCGGTCAGTCGTTGCAGGCGCAGACGGTATTTGTCGCTGTAACGCTTGAACGTTTCCGCCTTGTTTCCCGCCGCTTCTTCGTCGAAGGCAATCAGGTTCTGGCGGTACAGGGTCCAGTAATCGTCCGGCAGGGTAAAGCCCAGCTTCGCCTTGCGTTCGGCAATCAGCTTGTCGAGTTTTTCCGGTGTGTAGCGTTCGCTGCTGTCCTTGGCCGGGTCCGGTTTCATGCCGGCGATGGTCGCACCGTCGAAGATCCGCTCTATCAACATCACCCGCTGAGGCGTGTCGGGGAGCGCGGGCGGAAGCGCCGGGAATGACGTGCCGCGACCGACACAGGCAGGCAAGCCCTTGTCCATGACCGGCATCGGCAACCGCACCGCACGGCCATCGATGCGCTTCAACTGATTCAACAGCACGCCGCAACGGCCGTCGCGCAGATTTAACGTCACCTCGTATTCAGCATTGCGCTCGGGTGTCAGGCTCAAACTGGTGACACACACCCAGTTGCTGCCACTCGTGGCGAGGTGCAGGTAATTATCCTGGTCGGGTTTGACCTTGATCTCCAGATAGCCCCTGGCATCGGCCGGCGGCGCGACACTCATGCCCACCCGACGCTCGGTATCACGGGCGTACAGGTTGTTGAGTTCACCGGTGACTCGCCCCTGACAATGTTCCGGATCGTAGTAGTAGAGCTTCGCATTGCTGGTGTTGGCGATGAAGCGCACCTTGGCGGCGTCGGGCTCGGTGGCATCGGTGTAAGTGTCTTTGACGGCGCAGCCGCTGAGCAGAGCGGACAGAAGCGCCGCGACAGCAATGACGCGTGTGGAGCGATTGAAGGAAACCGGCATTGGATCGTCCCTGACGCGCGAAGGCTATGGAGAGGGCGCGATGCTACTAAAGGGCCACCACCCTGTCCATCGCGCACATCAGAGCATATTAATCCGGCTGAAAAGGCTACTTCTTCATCCCCACCCGCCGCCGCATCTCGGCAGTAATCGTCTGTTTCGTTTTCTTCAGGTCGGCCCAAGGCCCGTCGCCCACCTCGGCCAAGCGCTCATGCACCGTGTGGATGTTCCACTGATTGCCGCCCTTGAGCCCGGCCACCTCCTCGCGAAAGATCGGCACCGACACCGGCAGCCCTTCGCGGGTGCGGGCGGCGTAGGCACAAATGGTGGTGGCGCCGAGGCCGTTGCGCAGGTAATCGATGAAGATCCGACCCACCCGGTTCTTCGGCCCCGACACCGCGGAAAACCGTTCCGGCAACAGTTTGGCCATGTGACTGACGATGGCGTGGCTGAAATCCTTCACTTCATCCCAGCCGAGCTTGCGGGTCAGCGGCACCACGAGGTGAATGCCTTTACCGCCGCTGGTCTTGAGAAAAGCCTTGAGCCCCAGCTCATCCAGCACCGACAGCGTCAGCTGAGTCGCCTCGACCATGCTTTTCCACGGCAGCGCCGGGTCCGGGTCGAGGTCGAGAACGAAGCGATCGGGCTTGTCGAGGTTGTCCGACGTGGCGTTCCAGGTATGCAGCTCGACGGTGCTCATCTGTACGGCACCGATCAGTGCTTCGGCGCTGTTGATGATCATGATCGGCTGACCGGTGAGTTCCTTGTCGAGTGTGGTAATCCCGGGAATGGCCAGGCGTTCGGCGTTCTTCTGGAAAAACAATTCACCGGCAATACCGTCCGGCGCACGAACCAGCGCCACGGGCCGGTCTTTCAATTCGGGCAGAATCCATTCGGCGACGCGGGCGTAATACTCCGCCAGCTGCACTTTGGTCGTGCCGCTGCTGGCGTCGATGACCCGGTCCGGGTGAGTGATCCGCACCTTGCCCTCGCCCAGACCGAGTTGTGACGGCGCCGGTGCGGCTTTTTCCGAGCTTTTCTTTTGGCGGGTGGCAGGTTTTTCTGCTGTGCTTTTCTTCACCACTTTCGGGCGCTCCTCGGTGATGTCTTCGGCCGGCTTGTCGTCGCGCAGGCCATGGAACACGGCGTGGCGCACCGAGCCTTCCTTGGTCATTTCGGCAAAGGCAATCTCAGCCAGCAGAACGGGTTTGAGCCAGTGCACACCTTTGGCGTCAAAACCGGTCGGTGGATTGACCACTGACGGCTTCCTGGTCTGCAACGGTTTCAGTTGCTCGTAAATGCTCTTAAGCGTTGTCTCGTTGAAACCGGTGCCGACCTTGCCGGCATACCGCAGCTGACCGCTGTCCCGGTCGTGCAGCCCCAGCAGCAACGCGCCAAACGCATTGCGCGATCCTTTCGGATCGGTGTAGCCGACTACCACAAATTCTTGCCGGTGCTTGCACTTGAGCTTGATCCAGTCGCTGCTGCGACGCGACACGTAAGGTGAGCCCAGGCGTTTGCCGATCAGCCCCTCCATCTGCATCTGGCAGGCGCTGTTGAGCAAGGCGTCGGGCTCTTCGGCGAACGCGTCGGAGAACCGCAACAACGGATCTTCATTCGGCTTGAGCACCGTCGCCAGCGCGACCCGACGCTCTTCGACCGGTACCTCGCGCAGGTCCACGCCATTGAGGTAAGGCATGTCGAACAGGTAGTAAAGAATATTGCCGCTGCGCCCGGAGTCGAAGGCGTTTTGCAGCGCTTGAAAGTCCGGCACGCCCTGCTCGTTGGCAACCACCATTTCACCGTCAAGCCAGGCTGATTCGAGTTGCAGCGAAGCCAACGCCTCGGCTTGTTTCGGCAGTTTGTGGGTCCAGTCGTGACCGTTGCGGGTGAACAGCTTGACCTCGCCATGGTCGATGCGAGCCATGATCCGATAACCGTCGAACTTGATCTCGTAGCTCCATTCACCGTCCGGGGCCTTTTCCACCAGCGTCGCCAGTTCGGGTTTCATCAGGTCCGGCATTTTCGCTTTGTGCGCACCGGTAAGTTGCGCCGCCTGTTGTTTAGCCGCAACTTTGCGCGCCGGTTTTTTGATGGGCTTGGGTTTTTCCGCTGCTTTCGGTTTTCTCGCAACGATTGTCCGGTCACTGAGCACACTGTCCGGCTCGGCGGCGACCACGTCGTAATCGCTTTCGGGTTTGGCGGCGCTGTCCTGATGCTTGATCAGGAACCATTGCTCCTGCTTGCCCGGCATGTGCGTACGCACCAGGTTCCACAGGCCGCCGAGCTTCTCGCCCTGCAGTTCGAATTTGAGCTTGCCCTTGGCGTAGGCCTTTACCGGGTCTTCCTGCGGAATCCAGACACCACGGTCCCAGACAATCACGTCACCGGCACCGTAATGCCCTTCGGGAATGCTGCCCTCGAACGTGGCGTAATCCAACGGATGGTCTTCGACATGCACCGCCAGGCGCTTGACCTTGGGGTCCAGAGACGGGCCTTTCGGCACCGCCCAACTCTTCAACGCACCATCGAGTTCCAGGCGAAAGTCATAATGCAGGCGCGAGGCGTCATGTTTCTGGATGCAGAACTGCAAGGCGTGATCTTTCGCGGCTTTCTTGCCCGAATGTTTAGCGGCCGGCTCAGAGGTCGCCGAGAAGTCGCGCATGCGGTTGTAGTCATCCAGGTTCTTGTTCATGGCTCACTCGCCTGTGGCTGATTCAACGCTGCCCCCGATGCCCGGAGCGAGACGCGTAACGATCAGCGCGACCACTGCGATCCGCTCCACCCTCTGGTAGTCGGGCATCAACAGTTCTTCGCCAAACACGTCGGGATCGATCTCGCGATAGGTCCAGCCGAACCGGGCCGAATCCAGGTACGGCGCCAACGCGGCGATAAACGGATCGCAGCCGTCGACCATTGCCACTCCGGTGTATAACACCAGCGAACCGCCAGCGGTCAGTCGATTCAGCGCCTGCTCGACAATGCGCACCGACAATTGCGCGCCAAGCGCCCCGCCGCCGTGGCGATAGGCACGCTCGGCCGGGTCGGCCATGTAGGGCGGATTGGCAACGATCACGTCGAATGTGCCGTCGACATCCTGCAGCACATCACTGGTTTCAATACTGACGTTGGCCACTTCGGCGAGCGCTGCATTCACAGCCGTCAGGCGGAGCGCCGCCGGGTTGATGTCCACCGCCAGCACCTCGGCCTCACGGCGTGCACGAGCAATCACGATGGCGCCGACGCCAGCGCCGCAGCCGATGTCCACGGCGCGTCTGATCGGCGCGAGACGCTGTTGCAGATGGGCGTGAATCAACTGGGCAAAACGGTAGGTATCCGGACCAAAGAACACTGCGTCGGCCGCGTCCGTGGGGAATCCGGAATGCACGAACAGCAGGTCATCGAGGCTGGACCAGCGTACTCGGCTTTTCAGCCGGCCATTGCTCTCTTCGAGAACGCCCGCCTGTTGTAATTGCCGCTGTTCGTCCGCCGATAACAGACCCGGCTCGAATGGCCGCGACCAACCGAACACCTCGCGCAGGGTCCGGGCACTCTGGCCGAACGCGCGGTCATTGACTCGCTGATGGGTCAGCGGCGTCGGGGTGATAAAGCGGTAACCGTCCGCTTGCAAGCGGCGCCCCAATTGCAGCAAGGCCAGATCCGCAGCCCCCAGTTGTTCTTCCTGATTCATGCCGTGCACCCTATCGAAGGCTGGATTTGAGTTCGATGAATCGCCGCGTGGCCATCAGGCCGGCAGGATGGGCGTGTCGATGGGCGGACAGCCACGGAATCAGCACCGGCATTTGCTCGGCGGCGGACAATCCTTCCAGCGCGGCTTGCAGGGTTTGAATATCCGGGTCGCTGGCGGGCAACACCGGCTCGACCGCGCCACTGCTCAGGCGGCGAGCCGCAGGTGCTGAACGCTCCGCTGTCCAGTCACCCGAGATCCAGTCGTGCAGCAGTTGCTTTTCGTAAGGACTGAACACACCGAACATGGCCGCACCGTCGCCATCAATCAACTGCCAGAAGCGGCTTTCCTGCGGGTCCCGATGACGTTTGATCCAGCCCTTGTTTTCCATGGCATCGAGAAAACCTGGCAACTGCTCCCGCGAGGTCAACCATTGATTGACGGTCTTGCCCTCGAACCGGCAATAGTCGGAATGCATGTGCTGGCCGAACGGGCGTTTGCGTTCCAGCATGTTCAACACTTCAGCGTAAAGGTCGAACGACTCGATAATCGCGCGACTGCCCTGTCCCAGGTCATTGAGCCGGTAGCCCAGCGCGACCCTGCGCAAAAAGTCCTCGCGATCGCCTTCGATCGGCAGCAGTTGCAGCACCGATTGCACTGCTTTTTGCGCGTGCCCGGTGCTGGCATTGTCGATGGTCACGTGCAAGGTGAAGTAATACGGATCGATACCCAGTTCGCTGAGCTCGTAGGCGCTGATCAACAAATGCAGCGGCAGCTGTTCGTAGCCGAGGTTGTAGCCGATCACTTCTGGCAAAAAGTCGTCGGCGCATTCGCCCAGCGCCAGTTGAATCGCGCCTTGCAGGTAATGCTCGTCGGCAATGACGCCGCTGTCCTGCAAACCGAGTTCGGCGAGAAGCTTGCGGTAGATCACCACATGATTCTGGGCTGGGTTGCCATCGCCCAACTCCTCCAGATAGGTGCAGATCAGCCCTTCGTAACGCGGGTCGCGCCAGTGCTGCAACAGGCCGTACAACCAGGCACCGTCCACCAGTTTGGTCGGGCTGACGGCTTGCAGGAAGAACAGCGCGTGGGCCTTGTTGCTGAAGAACTGCCGTGGCCCGCCTTCCTTGCGGGCGCTCAGGTAATCAGCATATTGGCGCGCCACTTCGGTGCTGTGCTGCTCGACGAAGGATTGCAGGGCCGACACGTCCTCCGGTATTTCTTCGGGAAGGTCTGCGGACCGTTGCAGTTGCGCTTTCAGGAACGTATTGCCGAGTGCGCGGCGTTGCTCGGCATCGTCGCCCAGCAGTAACTGTTCATAGCACTGCTTCAGGCTGCCGGCAGTCGGGATGGCGTGCTCGTGGGAAGGCTGGGCTTCAAGTCGTGTCAGGGCAGTCATGGGCGCATCTCTCGGTCTATGGCCAGTGGCAGGACGCTGAATCATCACGTCTCTAATTCAGCAGAGCGATTTGCCCGGAGAAAAATTCAATCGGGGTTGAAATTACCCTGACAGACGGCCTTGCGCCGCCGCACCCGGCGCGGTTCGAGTGAATATACTCAACCGGGTGTGGACTCATCTTCGGGAGAGCAGTCATGCGAACGGTTCACGTCATCGGGTCTGGAAAAACCCCCAGGCCGGTCAATGTCGTGGGTGAGGCGATCACGATTCTCGCGGGCGGTGATCTGAGCAAGCCCTTTGAGGTGCACATCCAGGAAGGCGTGCAGGGAGGCGGCCCGCCACTGCACTTTCATCCTTGGGATGAGGCGTTCTACGTGATTGACGGGCAGGTGGAGGTGACGGTCGAGGGCACTTCCACCACCGTCTCGGCCGGCGGTTACGTACATATACCCGGTGGGTCCATCCATGCCTACAAGAACATCAGCGCCACGGCGAAGATGATCGGCGTGGTGTCTGATCCACGGGGCGGCCAGTTCTTTGCGGCAGTGGACCGGCTCAGGGTGCCGGAGGATTTGCCGCAGATACTGGAGATTGCCGAAGCGCACGGGGTGACGTTTCTGGTGTAGGCCGACCGGTCAGGCCGCGCCGCCCTTGGCCTGCTGTTCCAGATGCACCTGCAAATCCGGATCGATCTGCAACGCCGCCGCCAGTTCATCGAGGTAGCTGCGTTCGGCGTCCTGCTGATCGTCCACCAGCATCACGCTGGCCAGGTACATTTCCGCGGCTATCGCCGGGTCCGTCGCCGCCTCCGCCACATTGGCGGCATCGAGCGGACGTGCAACTTCATTGTCCAGCCATTGCTGGAGTTCCGGGTCATCGGTGTGGCGGCCGAGTTCAGTGCTGATCATCTGTTTCTCGGCGTCATCGATCCGGCCATCGGCCTTTGCCGCTGCTATTAATGCTCGCAGGACGGCGTGGCTGTGATCCTCGACTTCCGGGCCGGATAACAGGTCCACGGTGCGGGGTGCCTGTTGCGGCGCGGCCGCCTGGCTGCGCTGCCAGGCCTGATACGCTTGAAAAGCCATCATGCCGAGGGAGGCCAGCGCCGCGTACTGGGTGCCGCCACCGGAGCGCCGCTGGGTTGAACCGCCCAAGCCGGAGCCGCCGCCGAGCAGTCCTCCCAGCAAACCGCCCAATCCGCTGTTTGCACCGCCCCCTGCGCCCAGCAGGCCCCCGAGCAATCCGCCAAGACCGCCACCCATGCCGCCCTGGCCTGGTACGCCGCTACCTTGCTGTGTCATCGAGCCCTGGCCGGCTCGCAGGAGTTGTTCGAGCAAATCGCTGGTATTCATGACGACGTCCTCATGGGTTGGGTCAGGCAACAATAGTCCTCGCAGGCTATTGCGCCAGCACCGTTTGGCTGACTTCGCGGGCGATCTGAATCAATGCGGTGTCTGGACGTCCATCGCTAGCAGGCTAGCTCCCACAGTGGATTGGCGGGTGGCATGACATGGGTGTTCACCGCCGATGATCTTGACGGAATTCAGGTCGGCTATCAGGCCGCCTCGCTTTGTTTTTGATTTTGATCTTGATCTGCCCCGTCGGGAGGCCGTACGTCAGGGGCGCTGGCGCTTGGTTACTTGGCGCTTTTCCAAGTAACCCGCTGTAAGAGCGGAACCCATAGCCGCCGTTACCGCAGAAACGGATATGTACCAGCACAGTCCGCCGGGGACATTCCCCACCGTCAAGAATGTCAGTCCCACTCAAGCATTTTCTCAAACGAACAGCCTCAGGATTAATCCGAAGTATTTTTTGGCGGCGCAGCTAAGATTCACAGACGGTGAACCTTATTCCTGGATTTCCGGTCGATACCTGCAACCCGACCCGGTTTGCCGCCGCCCTCGATCGACGAGGGTGATGACTGGCTTGCTTCACTTTCTGGAGAACGCCCCCGTGATTTCGACTCTACACATCGCCAGGCTCAAAGCATGGGGCGCCCATGGTTTTACCGCCACTGGCGTGGTCACTGCCTTCCTCGCAACCCTCGCCCTGCTGGAAAACCAGCCCACCAACTGCCTGCTGTGGCTGGGCGTCGCCCTGATCGTCGACGGGCTGGACGGTGCGTTGGCGCGCAAGGTCAATGTCCAGTCGGTACTGCCGAGTTTCGACGGTTCGATCCTCGATCTGGTGATCGATTACCTCACGTATGTGTTCATCCCGGCGCTGTTCATCTATCGCTACATTCCATTGCCGGACTACACGTTGCTGTTGACCGTGTCGCTGATTCTGGTCTCGTCGCTGTTTTGCTTCTGCAACGTCAATATGAAAAGCAAGGACAACTACTTCCAGGGCTTCCCCGCGGCCTGGAACGTGGTTGCGCTATGCCTGTACATCATCGCACCGTCGCCGTGGATCACCCTGCTCACCGTCATCGGCCTGGCACTGCTGACCGTGACCCGGATGAAATTCCTGCACCCGTTCCGCGTGCGCAAGTTCATGCCGATCAACATTGCCGTGACCGCCATCTGGTTGCTGTGCAGCTTGTCGCTGGTGATCAACCACCCGGTGATCAACCCGATGGTCATGGGGCTTTGGCTGCTGATGTCGGCCTACTTTCTGGGGATCTGCATCTGGCGTACGGCGCTGGAGTGGTTTGACGGGTCGCGGCTCCGGTAAGTCGCCATGCCCATTCATATCGTGCGACTCGGTTCACCTCGCCTGCCCGATGAAGGCCTGCGTTTAGGCACGGTGCGCCGCCCGCCTCGGGGTGTGCCGAAAGCCGAGTTTGCCAGCCGTGATTTTTATGATGTGTGGCAGCCGCTGTTGTCGCCCAGTGCGGAACTGGTTGCAGAAGCAAAAGCCGCAGAAGACGAAAAAGCCTGGGAGGCTTTTCGGCGCAAGTTCAAGGCTGAAATGAATCATCCTGCCGCCAGCCAGCTGCTCGATTTGTTGGCGGCCCTCTCCCATCAAACCTCGATGGCCATCGGGTGCTATTGCGAGGTTGAAGCGCACTGCCATCGCTCCGTATTGCGCGAACTGCTAAAGGCACGCGGCGCCAAAGTGGTATAGGCCGCGCGAACGCCAAATGCCCCCTGTGCCCACCTGACGGACAGGACGTCGAACATGGTCAATACTTGAAGGATTGAATGCCTGTCGAATGACCGCGCACCGGGCGGCAATGTCCAGGCTGTTGCAACGGGACCATCACCTGCTCGTTCACCCACGGGAGGTTTGTCATGTCTGAGCAATCACGTTTCATGCTGGTCGCCTCGCCCCTGATGGAACACAGCCCCGCCTTCGACCGGGCCGCGGCGCTGGCCAAGGCCGAAGACGCGGCGCTGCACATTGTGGCGTTCGATTATCTGGAAGGCCTGGCGACCGCCAGCCTGGTCAACGAAAAAGCGCTGGAGCAAATGCGCCTGGGCTATGTCGATCGACACCGGCTATGGCTTGAGGAACAGGCCCGGCCGTTGCGCAAGATCGGCGTGAAGGTCACCACCGAAGTGACGTGGGTCGAACGTCCGCTGGAAGAAATACTGATTCACCTCAAAGAACAACCGATGGACGTGCTGATCAAGGCGCTGGAGCCGCATTCGATGCTCTCAAGGCTGATGTTCACGCCTCTTGATGTGCATCTGCTGCGTGAGTGCCCGGTGCCGCTGCATTTCGTCAGCCATGCCGTGCATGCCCTGCCCCGCAGGATTGTTGCGGCGGTCGATCCTTTTCATCGGGATGATCAGTACAAAAGCTTCAACGACCGGATCCTTCACGAAGCGTTGAAACTGGCGAGCGTCTGCGATGCCGAACTGGACGTGGTCTACGCCTACGACCTGTCATCCATCAGCGCCGACGAATTCGGCTTCGACAATGGCTCTGCGTTTTTCTCTTCGGCCAAGGCCAGAACCGTATTCGACTATCAGGAGGAAGCCTTCCACGAGCTGGTCGAACGTAACGGCATCGCGCCGGAGCAACGGCACATGATCATGGGCAACCCGGCCAAGGTGTTGACCCGCTATGCCGATGCCTTCGACGTCGACGTGCTGGTCATGGGCCGGATCGGCCATCGTGGCCTCGGGCGGCTGATCGGCAGCACGGTGGAGCACCTGCTGTACAAAATGCCGTGCAGTGTCTGGGTGGTGTACACCGAGCGGCTGGATGAGTAATCAATCGACCAGACACCCCACATCCCTGTGGGAGCGGGCGTGCTCGCGAAGGCGGTCTTTCAGTCGACAATGATGTTGCCTGACACTCCGCCTTCGCGAGCACGCCCGCTCCCACAAGGGGTTTTGCGTGGACCGGTCAACGCCTTGTGATCACCACCTCAAGGTATTCACTCGGCACCACCAGCGACTTGTCTCCCGCCCGGTTCATGTGGTTTATCAGCTCGGTCAGATCCCCTTCAAGGGCTGTGGCACCTTCCGGTGGCAGCGCCGCGAACGCCTTGTGGACCGGGCCGTACCAGGTGCGGAACGTGTCGATGAAATGCGCCGCCGAGCGGTAACGAAAGTTGAAGAACCGCCGGGTCACCTGGAGCAGGAAATCCCGCTCATCGAAGTGCGCATGCAACCAGGCCTCGGTGCCCCAGTTCGAGGGCGGTTGAGCCCCTGGCGGTGGCGGCAGATGGCGGCCGAGGGTTTTGAACATCTGGCCGACAAAGCCTTCGGGCGTCCAGTTGGCCAGGCCGATCCGGCCACCGGGGCGACAGACCCGTGCCAGTTCCGCAGCAGCCTTTGCCTGGTCCGGTGTAAACATCACACCGAAAGTCGAAAGCACGGCATCGAAACTGCCATCCTCGAAAGGCAATGCCTCGGCGTCGGCCACTTGAAAAGTGACCTCCAGGCGTTCGGCCCGGGCCCGGTCTTCGCCACGCTCAAGCAGGGCAGCGACATAGTCGGTTGAGGTGACGTGAGCGCCACGGCGCGCGGCTGCCAGCGTCGCATTGCCGTTACCGGCGGCGACGTCGAGCACGCGTTCATCGCAAAGCAGGTCGCAGGCTTCGGCCAACTGCTCGCCGACAATCTGCAAGGTGGTGCCGATCACGGCATAGTCGCCGCTGGCCCAGGAGGCCATCTGGCGGTTTTTCAGGGCAGTGAGATCAATGGGTGTACTCATTAAATCCGCTCCGATACAGGGTGGAACATCCCCGGCTCATTCTGCCGTGGTGGGATCGATGATGGATGTGACCCGGGAAATGCTGTTGGCCGGGAAACCGCTCTGCCTGGCGTGTTCCCTGATCAACTCTTCGCTGGGCGAAATGTACACGCAGTAGAGCTTGTCGCCGGTGACATAGCTCTGCTGCCACTGCACCTCCGGCAAATCGCGCAACGCCCTGCAGGACTTTTGCGAAGCCGCTTTCAAATCCCTTTCTGACAGTGTTCCAGCACCCGGAATCTCGCGTTCAATGACGAACTTCGGCATGGCAACCTCTCATTCTTGTTATTGATGACAGGGTCGGCAGACCCTGTGTGACCACTATCGCGCTGCTGGCCGGGGGCGTCCTGCCCGATCGTCGGCCAACACTGTCCGATCGTCCGGAGGTTTTGCGTTGCGCCGCGACAGGCTCACAATCAAAAGCTGCCCGCCCACAGGGGAAAACCACCATGGACGCCCTGTCCCAGACCCTGCGCGTCGTCCGCCTGGTCGGCGCAATTTTCATCAACGCCAGGTTCACCGCGCCCTGGTGCTACCAGTCGCCGAGCGCCGATACGGCAGCGCCGTTCCTGGAGCCCGGCGCCGAACGCGTGGTGATCTTTCACTTGATCACCGAAGGCGAGTGTTTTGTCGAACTCGGCGATGATCCGCCCCTTCTATTAACGGCCGGTGATGTGGTGGTGTTCCCTCAGGGAGACGCGCACCGCATGAGCTCGGCACCCGGCCTCAAACCGGCAACAGGGGCGCGGCTGGACGTGGTGCTGTCACGGCGTCCGCGGCAGTTGAGCTACGGCGGTGGCGGCACAGTCACGCGGCTGGTGTGCGGCTATCTGGCGTGCGACACGCGGTTGGCGGGCATGTTGCTGACCGGGTTGCCGGCCGTGGTGCGGGTCAATGTGCGGGATTCGAATGCCGGCATGTGGCTGGAATCGTCGGTTCGTTACGCACTGACTGAAGCACGCTCGCCGAGGCCCGGCGGCGAAGGGGTTCTGGCCAAACTGGCCGAGGTGCTATTCATCGAGGTGCTGCGCCTGTACATGCACGAACAGGGCGAAGGACGAACGGGATGGCTGGCGGGCGTGGGTGACCGGATCGTTGGCGCCGCCCTCAACGCGTTGCACAAAAAACCCTGTCATGCCTGGACACTGGATGAACTGGCGCGCACCGCCGGCACGTCAAGATCGGTGTTGGCCGAACGCTTTCAACAATTGGTGGGCATTTCGCCGATGCAGTACCTGACGCAATGGCGGATGCTGCTGGCGGCGAACCTGTTACGCAGCAGTAACAGCTCATTGTTGCGCATCGCCGAAGAGGTCGGCTACCAGACCGACACGGCCTTCAGCCGAGCATTTCGTCGTGAGTTCGGCGCGCCGCCCGCGGCATGGCGACGAGGTCAGACGGCTTCGCGGAGCCACCTCGGGATTGCCGGGACGTCGTGAATCGGCTCTTATGGGCCACCGACTTTTGAAAGGATTCAACCATGACACCTCAACTGGACTGGCTCGCCGCCCATCCGCAGCACAGCGACACCTTCGCGGCCTGGATTCATCGGCAATTCCACTACGAATACGCCGACCAACCCCTGACCGACTGGCAACAGGAGTTTGCCGAAGGCCAACTGAACGGCCACTGGAAATGCCTGATTGCGCTGGAGGGGAATCAATTGAAGGGTGGCGCAGCGTTGGCCAGAGCGGATCTGGCCCATCGCCCGGATCTGGGGCCGTGGCTGGCCTGCGTCTTCATCACGCCTGAAGCGCGCGGGAAGGGTCTGGCGGAGCGATTGATCGAGGGGATCTGCGAGGAAGCGAGGGCCAGCGGTGTAACGAGGATTTATCTGCACACCCAGGATAAACGCGACTACTACGCCAAGCGTGGCTGGACGGAGCTGGAATCTTTTCGGGCGTGGGACAAAGAACAATGGCTCATGGTGCGAGACCTGTGAGCCATTGATGTTCAGGCTTACGCCGCGGGTGCGGTGGCGGCCTTGGCGTCTGCCTTGGCCTCTTCCAGCAACTGTTGGATCATCTTCTCCTGAGTCTCGTAGCGACCTTCACCGAAGTGGGTGAAACGCACCTGACCCTTGGCATCGATCAGGTAGTGAGCGGGCCAGTACTGGTTGTCGAAGTTGCGCCAGATCGCGTAGTTGTTGTCGATGGCCACCGGGTAGGTGATACCGAGCTTCTTCACTTGATCCTTGACGTTGCCGATGATGCGTTCGAAGCCGTACTCCGGGGTATGGACGCCGATCACCACCAGGCCATCCTTCTCGTATTTCTTCGCCCAGTCTTTCACGTAAGGCAGGGTGTGCTGGCAGTTGATGCAGTCGTAGGTCCAGAAGTCCACCAGCACCACCTTGCCTTTGAGCGAGTCATTGGTCAGGGCTGGCGAGTTGATCCATTCGACGGCGCCGGACAGCGACGGCATGGCGCCTTGGGCGTTATCCATGGTCGTGTCGGCCTTGACCTTGCTGACCAGGTAATCCACCACTTTCGGTACGCTTTCCAACACACCTTTCTCCAGGGTACTGACGCCTTCGGACGAGGTGCCAGCGAGCAGAGTCTTGTCGGCGCCGGTGGAAATCACCACCGCGGCGGCCAGTACCGCAACCCCGGCCCCCTTACGCAACCAACCGGTGACCGGAATCGATGCTTTCAAGCGATTGACCAGGCCGCGACCGGCGAAAATCAGGGTGCCCAGGGACAACGCGCTGCCCAGGCCGTACGCCACCAGCAACAGACTGGTTTGCGCATTGGCGCCTTGCAGCATCGCACCAGTGAGGATCACCCCGAGGATCGGCCCGGCGCACGGTGCCCAGAGCAGACCTGTCGCGACACCGATCATCACCGACCCCAAAGGCCCGGACATTTTCCGGGTTTCCGGGTCGAGGCGGTTGCCCAGCAGGACCAACGGGCGAGCCAGCCAGCCACCGACCCGTGCAGATATCAGCGACAGGGCGAACAGACCCATCACGACCAGAGCCACATGACGACCGGTGTTGTTGGCTTGTACCACCCATTCGCTGCTGACCACGGCCAGGCTGGAGATCAGGGCGAAAGTCAGGACCATGCCGCCGAGGGTGAGCAGGATCGACGAGCGAGTGCGGTCAACGCCGGCGAACAGAAACGGTACGACCGGGAGGATGCAGGGGCTGAGGACGGTCAATATGCCGCCCAGGAAAGCGATGAGAAACATGAGAATCACCTTGAAATGATGGAGGGCGACGCACCACCCATGACCTGTGGGAGCAGGCTTGCCCGCTCGCACATGGGATCAGGGGTGATGACTGAAACACTGTCCGGCCTCAGGCCGTCTGCTCATCCAGCAACTGACCTTGTGGCGTGCGGCTGCTGCCGTTCTCGGCCAACAACTGCCCTTGCGGTGTACGGCTGGAGCCATCCTGTGCCAGGAAGGCGTTGGCGCCCTGCTCGTTCACCGGGGTCAGCTGGAAGCAGGTGCTGCTGCCGCAGGTGCTTTGTTCAACGGCGGTGTTGGCGTGGGCGGCGGCGCCGGCAAGGGCGAAGGCGGCGGCGGTCAAGTAGCGGGTTACGTTTTTCATGATGGTTTTCCTGTATCGAAGGGGATTGGCAATCAGTCAACGAAGGACTCAGTTGTCCGAGTCGCAGTCAGCAAATTTGCGGTAGTCCAGGACCTGGGTCTTGTTCTGGGAATCCAGGTAAGTCAGCTGGGCGTCCACAATCCCGCAGGAATTCGAGGCATCCTGTTTCAGCGACACCACTTTCTTGATGTCCAGGTGCGTGCCGTAGGAGTAGGTCTTGGCGGTGACGTCTGCTTCGGCACGGGCCGACAGGGTGCAGATGTTCAGGGCGGCAAACAGGCAAGCGGCGTAGATGGCTTTGGTATTCATGGTGGTTTCCTCAAGGCTTCAATAAGTAGGTCGTTCAATTGAGCCGAGGCGGTTGGGTTTGCCTCGATGGAACCTATTAGAAGCCTGCGAGGTATCTCGTCTGTGTCGAAAACCGGCGCCTGTAAATCGGTACGTATCAAAGGGGCCTGCGGATACACAGCGATACAAACCCCCTGAAATCCAGCGTTTTTGCGTCTGCGTGTATCCGCCGATACACCAGATACACTGCAATACAAAAGGTGGCGGGCGAATGGGCAAAGGCTCGATAGACTGTGCGTCATCCCCCATTTTCAGAGGCTTGGTCCCATGGAACACGTCGATCACATTCTCATCGTGGACGATGACCGCGAGATTCGAGAGCTGGTAGGCAACTACCTGAAGAAGAACGGCCTGCGCACCACCGTTGTCGCTGACGGCCGACAGATGCGCGCGTTCCTGGAGTCCACGCCGGTGGACCTGATCGTGCTCGACATCATGATGCCGGGCGACGATGGCCTGATGCTGTGCCGCGAGATCCGCGCCGGCAAGCACAAGGCCACCCCGGTATTGATGCTCACCGCCCGCAACGATGAAACCGACCGCATCATCGGCCTCGAAATGGGCGCCGACGACTATCTGGTCAAGCCGTTCGCCGCCCGTGAATTGCTGGCGCGGATCAATGCGGTGTTGCGCCGTACGCGGATGCTGCCGCCGAACCTGGTGGTCACCGAAAGCGGGCGCCTGCTGGCCTTCGGTCGCTGGCGCCTCGACACCTCCGCCCGCCACTTGCTCGATGACGACGGCACCATGGTCGCCCTCAGCGGCGCGGAGTATCGGTTGCTGCGGGTATTCCTCGACCATCCTCAGCGCGTGCTCAATCGTGACCAGTTGCTGAACCTGACCCAGGGCCGCGACGCTGACCTGTTCGACCGCTCCATCGACTTGCTGGTCAGCCGCTTGCGTCAGCGCTTGCTCGACGATGCACGGGAACCGGCCTACATCAAGACCGTGCGCAGTGAGGGCTATGTGTTTTCCCTGCCGGTCGAAGTCCTCGGTGCGCCATCATGAAATACTCTCTGCGCTGGCCTCGCACCCTCGCCTCGCGGCTGTCGCTGATCTTTCTGATCGGTCTGATTCTGGCGCAGGCACTGTCGTTCGGCGCGCAGTATTACGAGCGTTACGAAAGCTCGAAAAACACCATGCTCGGCAATCTGGAAACCGACGTTTCGACCTCCATTGCCATCCTCGACCGCTTGCCGGCCGAAGAACGCATGAGTTGGTTGAAACAGCTGAATCGCCGTAACTACCGCTACTTGCTGAATGAAGGCTCACCGGGTACGGCCATGAGCGACACGCCGATTGCAATGACGTCGATCAAGGACGCCATCGGCAAGGACTACCCAATGACCATGACCGACATTCCCGGCCCGGTAAAACACTTCCAGGTCCATCTGAAACTGGCCGATGGCAGCCCGGTGACCATCGACGTGATCCCGACGATGGTGCCGCTGTCGCCCTGGTTGCCCATCGTTCTGCTGGGCCAACTGTTGCTGATGATCCTCTGCACCTGGCTGGCCGTGCGAATCGCCATCCGCCCCCTCACCCGCCTCGCGCAGGCGGTAGAAACGCTGGACCCCAACACCCACGCCGTGCACCTGGATGAAAAAGGCCCGACCGAAGTCGCCCATGCCGCCATGGCCTTCAACGCCATGCAGGCGCGCATCGCGGCCTATCTGAAAGAACGCATGCAACTGCTGGCAGCGATTTCCCACGACCTGCAAACGCCGATCACGCGCATGAAACTGCGCGCCGAACTCATGGACGACTGCAGCGAAAAAGACAAACTGTGGAACGATCTCGGCGAAATGGAGCACCTGGTGCGTGAAGGTGTGGCCTATGCCCGCAGCGTCCATGGCGCCACCGAAGAGAACCGCCGCACCGATCTGGATTCGTTCCTCGACAGCCTGGTGTTCGACTATCAGGACGTGGGCAAAGACGTACAGCTCAGTGGAAAAAGTGAAGCGGTCATTGATATCCGGCCGCATGCATTGCGACGTGTGCTGGTGAACCTCACGGACAACGCGCTCAAATTCGCTGGCGCGGCTGAATTGCGGGTGGAGTCGAAACCCGGCGGCAGTTTGTCGTTGAAGGTGATGGATCGCGGCCCCGGGATTGCCGAAGAAGAACTGGCCCACGTGATGGAGCCGTTCTACCGCGTGGAAAACTCGCGTAACCGCAGCACCGGCGGGACCGGCCTGGGCCTGGCGATTGCCCAGCAACTGGCACTGGCCATCGGCGGCTCCCTGACCTTGAGCAACCGCGAGGGCGGCGGTTTGTGTGCAGAGTTGAAGTTGCCGACTCGACCTGTCAGTCAGTAAACAGACACAAGGGCGAAGGAAAGCCTTTATATTGTCGGGCGCAGTCGGTGAATCGCCGCTGTGCTGTACTCGGCAGTACCTCATCATTGATATGGACATTGGCTAATGGATGAAAACAGAAGACCCATCAAGACGCGTTCTGCGGGATGGGCCAAACGCATCACCGACACGTTGGTGAAAAGAGACCTCTCCCCCAATCAGATCTCCGTGGCCAGCATCGCCTTCGCGCTCGTTGGCATCGTGGCGCTCAACATCGATAACGGCATTGCCGGCTCAATCCTCTGCGCAATCGGCATTCAGCTGCGCCTGCTGTGCAACCTCTTCGACGGAATGGTCGCGATTGAAGGCGGCAAGAAATCCGACATCGGCAGCCTCTACAACGAATTCCCCGACCGGATTGCCGACAGCCTGCTGATTGTCGGGCTGGGATATGCCATCGGCTATCCGGACCTTGGCTGGTTTGCCGCGCTGGCCGCGGCGCTGACGGCGTATGTCAGGGTGTTTGGCGGTTCGATCGGTCTCAAGCAGAGTTTCATCGGCCCGATGGCCAAGCAACACCGGATGGCGGTGATGACGGCGGGGCTTTTGCTGAACGCTGTCGAAGCGAGCGTTTATGGCAGTCATTACGTGCTGTTGATTGCGCTGGCCATCATCGCCATCGGCTCCGTTGCTACCTGCGTCACGCGCACGCTGGACATTTCCAAGCAGCTCAAAGGTGCCGCCCATGTGGATCAGTAATGCGTTGATTTCGGTGCTTCGTTTTCTCATCGGCGTCACGGCGAGGTGGGAAAGCCCGCCGGATCTTTCACGCCAGCGCATCTATTTCGCCAATCACACCAGCCACATGGACACCCTCGCCATCATCGCCGCCCTGCCCCCCGAAGCCCGGGTGAATGTGAAGCCGGTGGCCGCCGCCGATTACTGGGGAAAGAACCGGTTTCTGTCGTACATCTCGCAGAAAGGCTTGAATGCGGTCCTGATCGAACGTAACCCGGCGCCCGGTGTGAACGTGCTGGAGCCGATTTTCGATGTGGTGCGCGCCGGCCATTCGATCATCATCTTCCCGGAAGGCACCCGGTCCAGCCAGGCATTGCCCGGTGAGTTCAAATCGGGTCTGTATCGATTGAGCGAGGCCTTCCCCGATGTCGACCTGGTGCCCATCTACCTGGAAAACCTGCATCGCTCCATGCCCAAAGGCAAACACGTGCCGCTGCCGATTATCTGCACGATCCGCATCGGAAATCCGCTGGAGAGGGTTGCCGGCGAGGAAAAACAGGTGTTCCTGGAGCGGGCGCGTGACGCCATTGTGAGGCTGTCGAAATGAGTCTTGAAGCAAAGTTCTTGTGGTTCTTTTTTGCGATCGCCTGCCTGCTGGCCGTGGCTTCGCTCATTGGCCGACTGCTGGCCCGACGGGCCAAAACGGAAAGCTCGATCTCGACCATCGAAAACCTCAACCAGCGCGTGAATGCCTGGTGGGGGATGGTGATCATCTTCTTCGTTTCCTACCAGTTGGGCGGTAACGCAACGGTCATCCTGTTTGGCTTCATTTCGCTGTTTGCGCTGCGGGAATTCATTACCCTGACACCCACCACCCGGGGCGATCACAACGCACTGTTCTCGGCATTTTTCATCCTGATTCCGCTGCAATACGTGCTGATCGGCACCCATTGGTATTCGATGTTCACGCTGCTGATTCCGGTGTACGCCTTCCTGCTGCTGCCGGCGATTGCGGTGCTGAGCCAGGACACCGAAGGCTTTCTGGAAAGAACCGCGAAGATCCAGTGGGGCGTGATGATTTGCATCTATTGCATCAGCCACGCGCCTGCGCTGTTGTTGCTCGACCTGGAAGGTTTCCAGGGCCAGAACGCGTTGCTGCTGTTCTATCTGGTGTTCGTCGTTCAGTTGAGTGACGTGTTGCAATACGTCTTCGGGAAGCTCTTCGGCAAGCACAAGGTTGCGCCGCTGGTGAGTCCGTCGAAAACCGTGGAAGGCCTGGTAGGTGGCGGTTTGTCTGCCACGCTGATTGGCGGCTGCATGTTCTGGATGACGCCGTTCAGTTTCTGGCAGTCGCTGATGATGTCATTCGTCATCGTGGTGATGGGTTTCCTCGGCGGGCTGGTGATGTCGGCGATCAAGCGCAGCCTCAGCGCCAAGGATTGGGGCACCATGATCAAGGGCCACGGCGGCATGCTCGACCGGATGGACTCGATCTGCTTCGCGGCGCCGATCTTCTTTCACCTGACGCGGTATTTCTTTTCGGCCCAGTAAATAACGGGCATTCCCCATTCCCTGTGGGAGCGGGCTTGCCCGCTCCCACAGGGTTATCGGGTGCTTGGAGGATTGTGTTTGGTCAGGCAATTACGCCAACCACCCCTTCTCCCTGCATCTGCCGCAACAACGCCGTCCCGCTGTCGATGAAGTCCTGCGATCCGGTGGTTCCTGCCTCGACGGCCAATCCCTCCAGCTGCGCCCGCCCGTTCAGTTCGGGAAACTCTCCAATGCGTTGCAACAACCGCCACGCCAAGGGGCTCAGCGCGGAAAACTTCACACTCCAGTCCTCAACCCGCCGCACCAGCAGCAACGTCGGCTCGGCCGGTACAGCGTCCGGTTGATAATCCGGTCCGACCAAATGCACCGGCCAGGCATACGCCAACGGCCAGGCCAGCGGCGAAATCCGCAACGGTCGATCCAGCAGCGCCCCGGCGTCGCTCGCCGGTAACGGCTCGGCCTCGGACTGCTGCAACGCCATCTCGACCCACTCGTAATGCGCCAGCTCCACCATGAAAGGCGGCCACGGCCCGTCGTTCAACGCCGGCGGCTGTGCGGCAAGAAACTCGACGAATTCCTGGGCGATCTCACCGAATTTCGGCGTGTGCGCGCGGTAGTCCCGCAGGAAGATCCGCATCAGCGAACGCCAGTGCTCATCACCCAGAATCTTGATCAACACCGGAAAAGTGCCGCTGAGCAGCATCGACAGGTTGTTGAAAATCAAGTCGCGGTAAACCTGCGCCCGCGCCACATCCATCCCGGCCGGTGGCGCGCAGTGTTCCGGGTCGCGCAGGTAAAGACCCAGGGTGTTCTGCTGTTGAAACAGGGTGGGTTTATCCACGGTTCATCCCCTTGGCCTGCAAGCGGCGGATGGTTCGCAATTCGGCGACCAATTCAGAGAACGCAGGGAAATTGAAATCCCGCTCCAGCAACGTCGGTTGCGCGCCGAACCGGGCATAGGCCTCGGCCAGCAACGACCAGACCACTGGCTTCACCGAGGCGCCATGGGTGTCGATTTTCAAGGTATCGGACTCATCGAAATGCCCGGCTATGTGCATCGCCACCACCCGCCCCGAATCGATGCCGGCCAGAAAGGTCTGCGGATCGAAACCGTGGTTGATCGAGTTGACGTACACATTGTTGACGTCCAGCAACAGGTCGCAATCGGCTTCGCGCAGCACCGCATTGGTGAACGTCAGCTCGTCCATGTCTTGCTGTGGCGCGGCGTAGTAAGAGACATTTTCCACCGCCAGGCGCCGACCGAGGATGTCTTGGGACTGGCGAATGCGCGCGGCGACGTGATGCACCGCTTCTTCGGTAAAGGGCAGCGGCAACAGGTCGTAAAGGTGGCCGTCATCGCTGCAGTAGCTCAGGTGTTCGCTGTACAGCGGCACGTTGTATTGATCAAGAAAACCCCGGACTTCCTGCAAAAACCCGACGTCCAGCGGCGCCGGCCCGCCCAGTGACAGCGACAGACCGTGACAGGACAACGGATACCGCTCGGCCAGGGCGCGCAACGCCGCGCCATGGGCGCCGCCGATGCCGATCCAGTTCTCCGGCGCGACTTCCAGGAAGTCGAAATCGCCCACCGGGGCGGCCTGGAGGTCCTTCATTAAACCGCGACGCAGGCCAAGTCCGACGGTGGCCTTCGTTGATGTGAGGGAAGTCTGCATGATGTCGATCTCAGGGGTTGCCAGAACAGAATCACAGTTAACCGAAGCGGTGTATCGGGCCTGTGTTCCGTTCCGGCAGAAAATCGCAGCGGTTGTATCGCCGGCGGGTCTGTACACACTTCGGTACAGACCCGCCGGTGGCGTTACGCCAGGTCGTATTTCTCGCGAACCAGATGGCCAATGCCCATGCGATCCAGCACCGGCATCGGGCACAGGAACGTCACGCGCACAGTGCCCGGCAAGCGGCTGATGTCGATGGAACCGGTGATGGTCGCGCGGTTGAGTACTTCGTCATACGGCAGGCCGGTGACCGAGGCGGCGCGTTTCAGGCCGTTTTCCACCGCCACGTTAAGGTTTTCGCCACTGCCGATGAAGGTGATCGGGCCGCTCTCTTCGATGTCATGCTGACCCCAGCGCTCGCCCAGCTCACGGACTTTCTGCCGCTGCCGGGCATTCATCGGCCGGGCCATCGGCGGCAGATCGTCGAGGTTCTGCAGGAGGATCGGCCCTTCCAGGGTCAGGTTCTTGATCACTTCGACCTGCACTTCGGTTTCCCCGGAGCAGTCGGTGGCGTGCCCGGCGATTTCGCCGTTGCCCTGCTGGGCATGCATGTCGCCCATGTACACGCCGGCACCCGGGACTTTCACCGGGCAGATCAGCACGCAGCCTTCGCGGATCGAGTTGGTGTCCATGTGACCGTCGGTCTTGGCCGCGTGGAGTTCTTCGCGGGTCATGCCGAAACGGTGCGGCGCGCCGATCAGGTACTGGCCGAAATCGGCGCAGTTGTGCGAGTCCGGCAAGTCCCGCGACGGCGTGGTGCCGATGTTGCCGAGGAACGGCCGCATGTGCGCGGCGACGCCGGGAATGTCAGCGCGGGCCAGGGACAGGATCGAATGCTGGGCGGCGAATTCCGGCAGCGCCGACATTTCGGAGGCGTTACCGGCCAGTTGATTGGCGATGTCCTGATTGACGGTCAGGCTGACCTGGTTCTGCGCATCGAACACGATCACGTAACCGTGGCTGAAACGGAACGCGCTGACCTCGGCGCCACAGTTGTTGCAGCGAATCGAATCCTCGCCGATGCCTTCGACGTGGCTGGCCGGGTGTTCGGTGCCGCATTTGCTGCAGAATTTCGAAACGAACGGGTCGCCGTTGTATCGGCCTTCGACAAAACTCATCACCCCGGACGAGGTGGCCAGCGACGTGACGCGCATGCTTTTGATCTTGATCGCCACGGCATCGCCGATTTCGGCACCGGCGATGGCCACCGGTTGAGTGACTTCATGGCCGCCCTCGAAGGCTGGCGTAATCATCGGCCCCCAACAGCCCGGCGGCGTGCCGGTGATCAGGGTGCCACCGTCGGCCAATGGGCCGAGCATCGGCTGGCTCGGGCCGATGAGGCCGTTGGTGTATTGGTCGACGCGCAGGCGATCGACGGGGGTGGAATTCAGGTCGGTTTCAGGCAGGAGCATGGTCATTGTTGTCCCCTTCACGGTGTATAGGGCGCCAAGCGGCCTATGCAGTTCATCGCAGGTTTGTATCTGGGCTGTGTTCGGCAGTGGCGGGGAATGAACTGGAATGTGTCGGGGTGGTGTTTAGATACAGTGAGATACACACCCCCAATCCCCTGGGGGTTCCCACAGGGGATTGGGGGTGTCTGGAGGATGGGCTTTCGTCGCTGCGGCCGGCGGCCCACAACCACCGGACTAAACTTAGAGCACCCAGGACGCGGTTATTGTCCTGTTCATTCCCACGACCACCGCCCAGAGCTGAACGCCTCGAAAACAATGCCTCTGGACCGTGATCCTGCTGAAGGAGCACACATGATGGACGAGGCCAGACTCAACGATTTCATGGGCAAACTGGTGAACGACATGGGCGGTGCGGCCATGCTCGCCAACGTCATCCTCGGCGAAGAGCTCGGCCTGTACCGGGCCATGGCCGACAGCCAGCCAATCACCCCTGAAGCACTTGCCGACAAGACCGGCTGCAACCCCCGTCTGCTGCGCGAATGGCTCAGCGCCCACGCCGCTTCCGGCTATATGGAACACAGCGACGGCCAGTTCCGTCTGCCCGAAGAACAAGCCCTGGCCCTGGCCATCGAAGATTCGCCGGTCTACATCGCCGGTGGTGTCGGGGTGGTCGCGTCGTTTTTCCATGACAAGGACAAACTGGTCAACGCCATGCGCGGCAACGGGGCCCTGGCCTGGGGCGATCACCATCCGTGCATGTTCAGCGGCACAGAGCGATTCTTCCGCCCCGGCTACAAAGCGCACTTGATCACCGAATGGCTACCGGCCCTAGACGGCGTCGTCGCCAAACTCGAAGCGGGCGCCAAAGTCGCCGACATCGGCTGCGGCCATGGCGCCTCCACGGTGATCATGGCCCAGGCGTTCCCGGATTCGCGGTTCGTTGGCTTCGACTACCACGCCCCGTCCGTCACCGTCGCCACCCAGCGTGCTGAAGAAGGCGGCGTGGCCGGCCGGGCGCGGTTCTTCCAGGGCACGGCGAAAAGCTATCCGGGTGATGACTACGACCTGGTCTGCTATTTCGACTGCCTGCACGACATGGGCGATCCGGTGGGTGCAGCCAGGCACGCGTATGACTCGCTGAAACCCGACGGTACGGTGCTGCTGGTGGAACCGTTCGCCAATGACAAGCTCGACGACAACGTCACCCCGGTCGGCCGGTTGTTCTACGCGGCTTCGACCTTCATCTGTACGCCGAACTCCCTGTCCCAGGAAGTCGGGCTCGGGCTCGGCGCCCAGGCGGGTGAGGCGCGGCTGCGCAAAGTGTTTACCGAGGCCGGATTCAAGACATTCCGTCGAGCCACGGAAACGCCGTTCAACCTGATTCTGGAAGCGCGTAAATAAGCACCGGTGACCGCGGACTGCGAACCGATTACTGTAGGAGCTGCCGAAGGCTGCGATCTTTGGATTTTATTGGTCGATGCTGAAATCGCTGAAGATCAAAAGATCGCAGCCTTCGGCAGCGCCTACAGGCCCATCGGAGTGTTGAACATGCTCGACAGCCGTACCCGCGAACAACTCGACCGGCTCCAGCAGCTCATGGCCGACCAACCGTTTGTGGTCCTGACCGGTGCCGGCATCAGCACCCCGTCGGGCATTCCGGACTACCGCGACAATCAGGGCATACGGCGTGGCCGGCAGCCGATGATGTATCAGGAATTTCTCTCCGCCCCGGAATCCCGGCGCCGCTATTGGGCGCGGGCGATGCTCGGCTGGCCGCGGGTGCGCCTGGCACAACCGAATGTGGCGCACGAGGCGTTGGCCAGTCTGCAAAGCACTCGGCGGATCGGCGGATTGATTACCCAGAATGTTGACACCTTGCACGATCAGGCCGGCAGTCACGAGGTGATTGAACTGCATGGCAGCCTGCACCGGGTGTTGTGTCTGGATTGCGGGCAACGCAGCGAACGCGACTCGATCCAGCAGTTGATGGAAGCGCAGAACCCTTACCTGGCCGGTGTCGACGCGGTACAGGCGCCGGATGGCGATACCTTGCTCGACTCGGCGTTCGAGGCGCGCTTCCAGGTGCCGCAATGCCCGCATTGCGCCGGTGAACGGATGAAACCGGATGTGGTGTTTTTTGGCGAGAACGTGGCGCAACAGACGGCAGCCAAAGCGATGGCGGCGGTCGAGAAAGCCGCGGGCCTGCTGGTGGTCGGGTCGTCGTTGATGGCGTATTCGGCGTTTCGTTTGTGCCGGGCAGTGGCGGATCAGGGCAAGCCGTTGCTGGCAATCAACCTGGGGAAGACACGGGCGGACGATCTCCTGGACCTGAAGATTGAAGCCTCCTGCGAACAGCTGTTGCCGCTGCTGGCTCAACGCCTCTCCACCTGACGCCACTACCCCCTGTGGGAGCCAGCCTGCTGGCGATTGGGTCAGCACATCCAGCATTCACGGTCACTGACACACCGCTATCGCCAGCAGGCTGGCTCCCACATCAGGTGGACGGTGATCAGTCCATGGAAACCCGTTGGCCCAGGTTTTCCTCCTTCAAAATATCGAACAACGCCTGCGCCGCCGCCGACAATTCAATCCCCGGTTTGGTCAGCACACCAATCGCCCTTTCCACGATCGGGTCGCGCAACGTGATGCACCGCGCGCCCAACTCGCGCATCTGTCCGGCACACAACGCCGGCACCGCACTCACCCCAAGCCCGCTGGCAACCATTCTTCCGACCGTCGCCAACTGATGGCTTTCGAACTCCACCGGCAACTTCATCCCTCGCGCCTGCAAGTGCTCTTCCAGCATCACCCGTACCGTGGACGGTCGCTGCAAGGTAATGAACGGTTGTTCAAGCAACGTCTGCCAGTCGATATCGTCCCGTTCAGCAAACGCGGAATCAAACGGCACCACCGCAACGAAACGGTCGATGTACAGCGGCGTGAACGCCAGCGACGAACTCTGCGTCGGCTCAAATGCCACACCCAGCTCGACCTGCCGATCACGCACCATCTCCAGCACCTGTTCGTTGATCACGTCATTCACCGTGACGTTGACCTTCGGATAGCGCGCACGAAACGTCTTGAGGATGGGCGGCAACAGGTTGCCGGCAAACGACGGCATCGCCGCCAGCGTCACCCGTCCGCGTTGCAGGGTAAAACGCTGGCGCAGCTCATCTTCGGCGTTGTCCCAGTCGGCGATCAATCGACGGGCCAACGGCACCAGCGACTCACCTTCAGCGGTCAGCGCCACATTGCGCGTGTTACGCGTAAACAGCCGTCCGCCCAGGCCCTCCTCCAGCGCCTTGATGGTCAGGCTCAGGGCCGATTGCGACAGGTGCAACCGCTCGCAGGCCACGGCAAAGCTCAGGCTCTGGGCCACGGCCAGAAAGGCGCGGATCTGCTTAACGGTCATCTGCGGTATCTCCGAGGTATTGTAGGAGCGGCCGAAGGCTGCGATCTTTTGATTTTTACTGGGCGATGCTGAAATCGCTGAAGATCAAAAGATCGCAGCCTCCGGCAGCTCCTACGGATTGGTGAGTTTTATCTATCAATCAACCTTAAAAATCAACTTAACAAATAAATCATCGAGCGAGACACTTCATCCCATACGGCTAGCCAGCCGCCCACAAAGAATAAAAGAGGTGCATATGGCAGGTTTCGACAAGCGCGTGAGTTCCTACGAGGAAGCTCTGGCAGGTCTTGAAGACGGCATGACCGTGATCGCGGGTGGCTTTGGCCTCTGCGGCATTCCGGAAAACCTGATCGCCGAGATCAAGCGCAAAGGCACCCGTGACCTCACCGTGGTCTCCAACAACTGCGGCGTCGACGGTTTCGGTCTCGGTGTCCTGCTGGAAGACCGGCAGATCCGCAAAGTAGTGGCCTCCTACGTCGGTGAGAACAAACTGTTCGAAGACCAATTGCTCAAAGGCGAAATCGAAGTCGTCCTGACCCCCCAAGGCACCCTCGCCGAAAAAATGCGCGCGGGCGGCGCCGGCATCCCGGCCTTCTTCACCGCCACCGGTGTCGGCACACCTGTTGCCGAAGGCAAGGAAGTGCGCGAGTTCCATGGTCGCAAGTACCTGATGGAAGAATCCATCACCGGTGACTTCGCCATCGTCAAAGGCTGGAAAGCCGACCATTTCGGCAACGTCATCTATCGCCACACCGCCCAGAACTTTAACCCGCTGGCGGCCACCGCCGGCAAGATCACCGTGGTCGAAGTCGAAGAAATCGTCGAACCCGGCGAGCTGGAACCGTCGCAGATCCACACCCCTGGCATCTACGTCGACCGGGTCATTTGCGGCACGTTCGAGAAGCGCATCGAACAGCGCACCGTGCGTAAGTGATCCCCTGCCCCCGGACCGAATGAAGGAATAACAACAATGGCACTTTCCCGCGAACAAATGGCTCAACGCGTCGCCCGCGAAATGCAGGACGGCTTCTACGTGAACCTGGGCATCGGCATTCCGACCCTGGTCGCCAACTACATTCCTGAAGGCATGGAAGTCATGCTGCAGTCGGAGAACGGCCTGCTCGGCATGGGTCCCTTCCCCACTGAAGAAACCATCGACGCCGACATGATCAACGCCGGCAAACAAACCGTGACCGCGCGGATCGGTGCGTCGATCTTTTCCTCGGCCGAGTCCTTCGCGATGATCCGCGGTGGTCATGTCGACCTGACCGTGCTGGGCGCCTTTGAAGTCGACGTGCAAGGCAACATCGCCTCGTGGATGATCCCTGGCAAGCTGGTCAAGGGCATGGGCGGCGCCATGGACCTGGTGGCCGGCGCAGACAACATCATCGTTATCATGACCCATGCGTCCAAGGACGGTGAGTCCAAGCTCTTGTCCCAATGCAGCCTGCCGCTGACCGGCGCCGGTTGCATCAAGCGCGTCCTGACCGACCTGGCGTATCTTGAAATCGAAAACGGCGCGTTCATTCTCAAGGAACGGGCGCCGGGTGTAAGCGTCGAGGAAATCGTCGCCAAGACCGCCGGTAAACTGATCGTGCCTGATCACGTTCCGGAAATGCAGTTCGCTGACCAGTGAGGAATCATTCCATGCAAGAAGTCGTCATTGTTGCCGCCACCCGAACCGCCATCGGCAGTTTCCAGGGTTCGCTGGCCAATGTGTCCGCCGTTGACCTCGGCGCCGCGGTGATCCGTCAGTTGCTGGCGCAAACCGGTCTGGACCCTGCTGAAGTCGATGAAGTGATCATGGGCCAGGTGCTGACCGCCGGCGCCGGGCAAAACCCTGCGCGCCAGGCGTCGATCAAGGCCGGCCTGCCGTTCGCTGTACCGGCGATGACCCTGAACAAGGTCTGCGGCTCGGGTCTCAAGGCACTGCACCTGGGCGCCCAGGCGATTCGCTGCGGCGACGCCGAGGTGATCATTGCGGGCGGTCAGGAAAACATGAGCCTGTCCAACTACGTCATGCCCGGGGCGCGCACCGGCCTGCGCATGGGTCACGCGCAAATCGTCGACACCATGATCAGCGACGGCCTGTGGGATGCGTTCAACGATTACCACATGGGCATCACCGCCGAGAACCTGGCAGACAAGTACAACCTGACCCGCGAACAACAGGACGCCTTCGCGGCGGCCTCGCAACAGAAAGCCGTGGCTGCTATCGAAGCCGGGCGTTTTGCCGATGAGATCACGCCGATCCTGATTCCGCAGCGCAAGGGCGACCCACTGTCCTTCGCCACCGACGAGCAGCCACGGGCCGGCACCACCGCCGAATCCCTGGGCAAACTGAAAGCTGCCTTCAAGAAGGACGGTTCGGTGACCGCCGGTAACGCTTCGTCCCTGAACGATGGCGCCGCCGCCGTGATCCTGATGAGCGCGGAAAAAGCCAAGGCCCTGGGTTTGCCGGTGCTGGCAAAAATCGCCGCTTACGCCAACGCGGGCGTGGACCCGGCGATCATGGGCATCGGTCCGGTGTCGGCGACTCGCCGTTGCCTGGACAAGGCCGGCTGGACCATCGACCAGCTTGAGCTGGTTGAAGCCAACGAAGCCTTCGCCGCGCAATCCCTGGCGGTGGCCAAGGACCTGGAATGGGACTTGAACAAGGTCAACGTCAACGGCGGTGCCATTGCGCTGGGCCACCCGATTGGTGCGTCAGGTTGCCGCGTGCTGGTGACCCTGCTGCACGAAATGATCAAGCGTGACGCCAAGAAAGGCCTTGCCACCCTGTGCATCGGTGGCGGTCAGGGCGTGGCGCTGGCACTCGAACGAGCGTAACGCGTTCAACGGACGGCGCGAGGACCCACGAAGATCCGCTGCCGTCCGGCAACACCCCCGGTGTTTCTGCAGGGCTAGCTTTTGTGGCGAGGGGGCTTGCTCCCGCTGGAGTGCGCAGCGCTCCCAAAATCTTCGACAGTTGCCGAGATTTCAGGGCTGCTTCGCAACCCGGCGGGAGCAAGCTCCCTCGCCACAAAGGGCTGGCAGACATCAGATGCACCGGGGTCCTTTTGCCTGAGGAAGACTGCGATGAAGCCCTGACAGTCACGCCAAAAACTGCAGAATCAACCAGCTATTCGCCCCACTGATCACCACAAACAATCCCCACGCCAACACCCGCGTCGGCAGCCGGTTCACAAACGGCCCCATCAATTTCTGGTCGTTGGTCATCCGGATCAGCGGATAAAGCGCAAACGGCAGCTGCAGACTCAACACCACCTGACTCAGCACCAGCAGCTTGCCAATCGCATCGTCCCCCATCAGCCACACGCCGATAAACGCCGGGATCAGCGCCAGCCCTCGTGTAATCAACCGCCGTTGCCAGCAGGGAATCCGCAGGTTCAGGTAACCCTCCATGATCACCTGCCCCGCGATGGTGCCGGTGAACGTCGAACTCTGACCGGACGCCAGCAACGCAACGCCAAACAACACGCTGGCCAACGCCCCGCCCACCAGTGGATCAAGCAGGTGATAGGCGTCCTGGATGTCCACCACGTCGGTGTGCCCGGTCTTGTGGAATGCCGCCGC
This sequence comes from Pseudomonas fluorescens NCIMB 11764, assembly GCF_000293885.2. Lineage (NCBI taxonomy): Bacteria > Pseudomonadati > Pseudomonadota > Gammaproteobacteria > Pseudomonadales > Pseudomonadaceae > Pseudomonas > Pseudomonas fluorescens. The sequence continues at coordinate 3,878,444 of NZ_CP010945.1, read as the reverse complement.
CGCGAGAATCAGGATCGCGGCATTGACCAGCAACGCCAGTGCCAGGGAGCCGATGGTGTCGATACGCGCCAGCTTCACGGCGTCCTGCTTGCTGGCCAGGTCCTTGCCGATCATCCGGGTCTGTACGATCGAGGTGTGCAGGTACAGGTTATGCGGCATCACCGTGGCCCCGAGAATCCCGATGGCCAGGTACAGCGGCGCAGCATCGCCGATGGCGGACAACGACGGCGTGAATCCCCGTGCGACGTCTGGCCAGTAAGGCTTGATCAACAGCAACTCAACGAAGAAACACACACCGATGGTGCTCACCAGCACCAGCATGATCGCTTCCAGGCGGCGGAAGCCCCGATTCTGCAGGGCCAGCACCAACAGCGTGTCGAACGCCGTGAGGGCGATGCCGAAGGTCAGCGAGCAACCCAGCAACAGATGGAATGCCAACGCACAGCCGAGTACTTCGGCAAGGTCGGTGGCGATGATCGAGATTTCCGCCAGTAACCATTGGGTGCGCGCGGTGCGCGTGCTGTAGCGTTCGCGGGACAACTGCGCCAGGTCCCGCCCGGTGGCAATGCCCAGGCGCGAGCACAAACACTGCACCACCATGCCCGCCAGACTGGCCAGCAGCACCACGAACAACAGGCTGTAGCCAAACCGCGAACCGGCCTCGATGGCGGTGGCCCAGTTACCCGGGTCCATGTAGCCGATGGACACCAGCAAACCCGGACCGGCGAAACGCAGGACACGCTTGAAGAATGACGCGCGAGGGTCAACGGCAACGCTGCCCGCCACTTCCGGCGGGCAAAATGGCGCAGTGGCGACTTTGGGCAAACTGAATTTCACGCACTTATTCCAGAAAACAGACGGGAGGGGCAGCTTAGACGTTTCACTCGAACTGATGTACAGGCAAAACCCGTAGGGAAGGTGATCTTTTGAAACCTGACGCTTTGTATACAAAACATCGATATCCATAGAGCAATCCGCCACCCACAATGCTAACGTTGCCCCTCACACAGGTCGGAGGCGCAAGCGTGCTGCTGCTCAAACTGCTGGTCATTCCCGGGTTTCTCTTGCTGATCTCCCTCGCGGGCAAACGCTGGGGTCCGAGCGTCGCCGGTTGGCTGTCGGGGTTGCCTGTGGTGGTCGGGCCGATTCTGTTTTTCCTCGCCATCGAGCAAGGCGAAGTGTTTGCCGCGCAATCGGCCAGCGCCGCGTTATCCGCGATGTTTGCGATGATCGCCTTCTGCGTCACCTACGCCCAGGTCGCACAACGGACTGGATGGCCATGGGCACTGACCGTTTCGCTGCTGGTCTGGGCGACGGCAGCCGTTGTGCTATCGGTGATCCCGCCGTCCCTGACGTTCTCCGTCATCGCCGCCGCGACTGCGCTGCTGGCGGCGCCGTATCTGTTCCCGACCGTACAGCCCATCGTTTCAGGCTCCGCACCCAAGTCCGATAAATTGTTGCTGCGCATGATCGCTGGCGCCCTGCTCACCCTCGCCGTGACCTTACTGGCGAGCACCGTCGGCGAACGCTGGAGCGGCCTGCTCGCGGTGTTCCCGGTATTGGGCAGCGTGATGGCAGTGTTTTCCCAGCAAACCCGCGGGCCAGCCTTTACTGCGGCCTTGTTGCGAGCCACAGCGACGGGCATGTATTCATTCGCAGCGTTCTGCCTCGTCCTAGCACTGACGTTGCCCGTCATGGGCCTGAGCGGGTTCGGCGTCGGTGTAGCGGTCTCCGTGGCCATGCTCGGCGTCACCAAACGCCTGTTGGCCAAACCCGCGAATACACCGACAACTCGTTCAACTATTTCGAACGAATAGAACGACAACCTGGTACGTCAATCGAACGGGTTTCGCCCACCATCAGCCTCAGTTACTTACCCATCACTGACTGAGGCCTACACCATGAAGTTCTTTTTCCACCCTTCGCCCAACCCGATGAAAGTTGCCCTGCTGCTCGAAGAGCTGCAAACGCCGTACGAATTGATCGGCGTCGACACCTTCAAGGGCGAGCAACATCAGCCAGCGTTCCTGGCGATCAACCCAAACGCCAAGGTGCCAGCCTTGGTCGATGGCGACGCTACCGTCTTCGACTCCCAGGCAATCCTGCTGCACCTCGCGCAAAAACATCAACGCTTCCTGCCGACCTCGATCACCGGGCAAGCCGAACTGCTGTCGTGGCTGATGTTCATCGCCACCGGCCTGTCGCCGTTCTCCGGCCAGGCTGTGCATTTCCTGCATCACGCACCGGAAGACCTGGCTTACGCGAAAAACCGCTATCTCAAGGAAGTCGAACGCCATTACCGCGTGCTCGACCAGCGCCTGGCCGATCATCCCTATCTGGCGGGCGACACCTACAGCATCGCCGACATGGCGCTCTGGGGCTGGGCCGGTTATGCGCCGTACATCCTCGGCGAGAATGGCCTGGCGGCGTACCCGAACGTCAAGCGTCTGTTCGATGAAATCAGCGCCCGCCCGGCAGCGCAGCGTGCCCAGGGTCTTAAAGAGAAACTGGTGTTGAAGGCCGAGTTCGACGAAGAAACCCGCCGCAATCTATTTCCGCAGAATCAGGCGCAGTAAGCCGTTTGCGATACTCGTTCCCGTGGTGAGGGCTCGGCTCTCACCACGGCGACACTGGCTACATTCAAAAGCGGTTTACCCGACCGTCCGTTAGCCCACGCTGGAATGCGTCACGACCTCCATGGGATGATCGCCCCCCACCGCGAGACCACCCTGGAGATTTTGAATGTCACTGTTGAGTAAAAAAGCCGTTGTCCTGCTGCTGGCGGTTGCCAGCCTGGGGGCTTTGAACGCGCAGGCTGCCAAGGTCGTGGCCAAAGAGGCGGCGTCGACGCAGAAAGTCTCGATGCTGGGCAATAAATTCATCTTCACCCTGCCCAAGGGCTTCATTGCCAACCCTCTGCCACCGAGCTCGACCGGCGCGAGTGGCACCATGTACACCAACGAAACCACGAAAACCGTGGTGATCGCTGCTGAAAACACCATCCCCGGTGGCGTCAATGCCAAGGACAACGACGGTGAGTTCCTCGACGCCACGGCGTCCGACTTCGCCACCGAGCAAGCCAAGGCACTGCCGGATTTCACCAAGCTCAGCGAAAAAAGCATCACTCAGAAAGGCACCGGCCTGGGGCTGCGACAGATCGACAGCATCGCCACCCAGGGCGGCGGCAAAACCCTCGATACCACGCTGATGGCTGCCTCGGGCACGCGCATGGCGCTGGTTCAGGTGATTTCCCGCCTCAGCGACAATGCCGGCCACGAAGCGCTGGTCAAACAGATCGTCAGCGGCAAGTAAGGCTCAAGGGTTGAGCCGCTGCAACCAGGCGCTCAAGTCCTGCATCTCGGTGGCACTGATGCTGTGCCCGACACCCGGGTAGGCATGGAACTCGGGTTTGAGTGACAGGCTCTGCAACAGGCTGTCCGCTTCAGTGCCGTCGTTGAAGGGAAGGCGTTTGTCCGCCGTGCCATGCCCGATGAAAATCGCCAGTTTCTGGCGTTTTTCATCCGGTTTGAGCGCGGACTTGAGCACCGGCAGAATCCGCCCGCTCAACGCGGCAATCCCGCCCACCGCCTCGGGATGACGTAGCGCGACCTCGTAGGACATGATCGCGCCCTGACTGAAGCCCACCAGGAAAACCTTGTTCGGTTCTGTGTGATATTTCTTCGCAGCCTGTGAGATGAAATCCAGCAACACCTGGCCGCTGGCCTTCAGATCATCCGTCTCGCCGTTGTAGGCACCTTCGCCTTTCTTGCGAAACCATTGATAACTGCCCTCTTCCATCACCATCGGAGCCCGCACCGACAGGAAGTTGTATTGGGCAGGCAATTCATCCTTGATGCCGAACAGGTCCTGTTCGTTACTGCCGTAGCCGTGGAGAAAAATAACCAGAGGCTGATTGACCGATTCGGGGTTGGCTTGCGCCAGGTACTTGAGCGGCAGATCAGTGTGCAGCGGGGTTTGAGCGTGGACGGCGGCGGACGCCAGGAGTGTCAGCAGAGCGAGAACCTTCAACATAAACCTTCCTTCACAAAGCGCAGGATTCGGGGCAGAGCCTAACATTGTGAAGCCGGTCGAGGGATTTTCGCTGCCCCGCATGGCCTCTTCGCGAGCAAGCCCGCTCCCACAGGGGAAGGCGTTTCAAATGTGGGGGCTTGCTCGCGAAGAGGCTCGATAGAGCACTAAAAAACTTGCGGTCAGTCGTTGATCAACTTCCCGGCCCGAATCGGCTCACGCCCCGCCACCTTCGCCTGCCACGTCCCGGGTTGCGTATAGCGCCCACGATCAATCGCAAACAACACCCCGCTGGTCCCGGCGCGCACCGTAGTAACCCGGTCGTTCAACGGATCAACCACTTCAAACAACGCATCCCCCTGCTCCACCCATTCACCCGCATCGCGCAGGAAACTGACCACGCCATGATGGGGCGCAAACAGATACTCCGTGCCTTCGAACGGCATGCCTTCACAACATTCACTCGGTGCCGCTGGCCAGGTGCCTTTGATGAAACCCTGTTCGGCGAGGAACCCGAGAATAGCCTCGCAATTGGCTTGGGCCTGATCGACGCGGGTATCGCCCATGCTGCCCAGCTCCAGCGTTGTCGCCAGGTTGGCCGGCGGAATCGCCGCCTCGGGAAACGCCCTGGCCAGTCGCAACCACGGCGAGGAGCAGGATTCGTCGAATGAACTGCCGCCAGAATCTTCACACAGCAGCGCCACGCCCGCCTTCAAGCGAGCCGCCAGTGGCTGCCACTGCGGCCAGTGTTGCGGCAGTGCATAAATATGAATGGCCGCTTCGAAATCGCAATGCAGGTCGAGGGTGATGTCGGCGTCGCAGGCGTGGCGCAACAGCAAACGGTGCATGGCTTCCAGTTGCGACTTGGGTGCAGGCAAATCGTCGAGCACCTGGCCCATGGTCTGACGAATCAACGCGATATTGGCGCTTGCATCGGCACCCAACCGGTCGCCGATCAATTCGCCCACTGGCGCGCTCAACTCGACGAACGAGCGGTTGAAATTCTTGCCGCTGCCAAGTTCGAAACGGCCCATGTGGCTGCCTTGCAGGTGCTGGTCCAGACCGATGGGATTGGCCACCGGCACCAGTTCGATCACGCCTTGCAACTGGCCCTGGGTTTCCAGTTCTGCCAGGCGTTTCTTCAGTTCCCAGGCCGTGCGCATCCCTGGCAATTCATCCGCGTGCAAGCTGGCCTGGATGTAAACCTTGCGGGTGCCGGCGCCATAACGAAACACGCTGAGGGAGCGTTCGGTGCCCAGGTGGCTCCAGGGCAGTGGATGGTCGATGCGTTGCATGGGAGAACTCCTGAATATCAAAACAGTGAGGTCCCCTGTGGGAGCGAGCCTGCTCGCGATAGCGGACTGACATTCAACATTTAATGTCGACTGACAGGTCGCTATCGCGAGCAGGCTCGCTCCCACAGGGTTCTCATTTCATAGAAATGACAGCATAAAAAAAGTGGCCACCGCGTCAACGGAGGCCACTTTTTTACAGCGTATTAATGACCGTATACGTCAAAGTCAAAATACTTGTCCTGCACTTGCTTGTACTTGCCGTTAGCGCGGATTTCAGTGATGGCGGCGTTGAATTTGTCCGCCAGCTCTTTATCACCCTTGCGCACCGCAATGCCGGCACCGCCGCCGAAGTACTTGGCGTCTTCATAGGTCGGACCAACAAACGCGAAGCCTTTCCCGGCATCGGTTTTCAGGAAACCGTCGTCGAGGTTGACCGAGTCGGCCAGCATCGCGTCGAGGCGGCCGGAGACCATGTCCAGGTTGGCTTCCTGCTGGGAGCCGTAACGCACCAGGATAATGCCGGCCGGTTGCAGCACTTCAGTGGCGAAGCGGTCGTGGGTACTGGCGCGCAGCACACCGACTTTCTTGCCCTTGAGTTCGGTCAACGGGTCTTTGACGTCGGAGCCTTCCTTCATCACGAAGCGCGCCGGGGTGTGGTAGTACTTGATGGTGAAATCGACGTTTTTCTTACGGTCGTCGGTGATGGTCATGGACGACAGGATCGCGTCGATTTTCTTGACCTTCAGGGCCGGGATCAGGCCGTCGAACTCTTGCTCGACCCAGACACACTTCGCTTTCATCTGCTCGCACAGCGCGTCGCCGATATCGACGTCGAAACCGGTGAGTTTGCCATCAGGGGTCTTCATCGAGAATGGCGGGTAACCGGCTTCGATACCGATGCGGATCGGCTTGGCGTCTTCGGCCACGGCGGTCAGGGACAACATCGACAGTGCCAGGGCACCGAACATCACTAGCTTCTTCATTTATAACTCCTGTGTGCGGAGGCTTTTATTGGCAGCGTTCGATTGGTAGCTTTCGGTCAGAGCTTTTTTATTGGAGAAGACCGAAGTGGCGGGCAGTCTAGAGCGGCTGTCGGCGTGCAAATTGTGCATAGGCGACAAATATTTATAAAAAAGGCGAGCTGAATGAACAATGAAATGCGCGGGCTGAACCTGATCCAGCACCACCCGGCTGAAGGTCCGGGCGCGATTGCCGAGTGGGCCGAGTTGCGGGGGCTGCCGTTGAATGTCTTTCGCGCAGACCTAGGCCAGTTACCACCCGTGAGTGCGCAACCGCTGATTGTGTTGGGCGGGCCTTATGAGTCCAACGCCGGACCGGTGTGGCTGGAGGCCGAACGGCAGTGGCTTGCGGGCTGCCTGGATCGAGGCGCTGCGGTGTTTGCGATATGCCTGGGAGCGCAGTTATTGGCGCTGGGTCTGGGCGGAAATGTGCGGCGGATGGATCGGACCGAAACGGGCTGGACCTCAGTGACGTTTGCCGATGGCCAGGAGCTGAAAGTGCTGGAGTGGCACGAAGATGCGATAGACCTGCCACCCGGCGCGCAGTTGCTGGCCAGCAGCGATCAGTGCGAGCAGCAGATGTATCGGGTAGGCCCTGCGCGGGTGGGGTTGCAGTTTCATCCGGAGTGGAATGCAGAATCGGTGGCGACGCTCAATGCGCACTTTGCCGATGAGTCGCCGTTGCCGCGGGGAGAACCGGACAGCGCCGCCCATGCAGCCGTTCTTGACTGGTTGCAGGCGACGCTGGACAAATGGTGGGCGGCTTCAGGCGCCCGCTGACTCTGTGGCCGATGCCTTTGTGGTAAATGTGGCAAGTGCTTTAGTGGCAGAAGGTTTACGGCAGGTGCTTTTGTGGCGAGGGAGCTTGCTCTCGCTCGGCTGCGAAGCGGCCGCAGTCCTTGCGAATGCGCAGTGACTGTACGAATCGGGTCGCAGTTTCTGGGGCCGCTTCGCGACCCAGCGGGAGCAAGCTCCCTCGCCACATTTGATCAGCGTTGCCTGAAATTCAGCATTCGCAACCGATGACGGTCACCGCAGGCTGTTGCACCTGTGCGCTCAACTCAAATCCTTCATCCAGCCACCCGGTCACCCCGCCGATCATTTCCTTGACCGGGTAACCCAGCGCCGCCAGTTTCACCGCGGCCTTGTTGGCACCGTTGCAGTGTGGCCCGGCGCAATACACCACGAACAGCGTGGATTTACCGTAACCCGCCAATCCTTCGGCGGTCAGCAGTCGCCCCGGCAAATTGATTGCGCCCGGCACATGTCCGCGCTCGAACGCCTGCGGACCGCGCACGTCCACCAGGACAAAATCCACGTCCCCCGCCTGTTGACTGTTGTAGACGTCGGAACAGTCGGTTTCAAAGGTCAGACGGTTGCTGAAATGCATCAGGGCAATGGCCGATGGTGCGGCGGGAACATTGCGGACCAGGCTGGTCATGGGTCGTACTCCAGTGTCTCGGTGGGTGTGAGAAGACTTTATTCCCCAGTCGCCAGCGGCTAAAGTGGCGCACAAGACACTCACCGGGAACTTTCCGCCAAATGCAGCCCACCCCTGGATTGGTCGCGATTCTGGCCTACGATGGCCTCTGCACATTCGAGTTCGGCATCGCCGTGGAGATCTTCGGCCTGGCACGGCCGGAGTTCGATTTCCCCTGGTACGAGCACCGGATCGCCGCCGTCGACCAGGGCCCGATGCGCGCCATGGGCGGGATTCAGGTGCTGGCCGATGGCGGCATGGAACTGCTCCGCGACGCCCGAACCATCATCATTCCCGGCTGGCGTGATCGCAGCGCCCCGGTGCCCGAAACGTTGCTCGCGGCCCTGCGCCAGGCCCATGCGCGCGGGGCGCGGTTGCTGTCGATCTGCTCCGGTGTGTTCGTGCTGGCGGCGACCGGTTTGCTCGACGGTCACGGCGCTACCACGCATTGGCGCTACACCGCGGAACTGGCCGAGCGATTCCCGAACATTCTGGTGGACCCCGACGTACTTTACGTCGACTCGGGGCAACTGATTACCTCAGCGGGCAGCGCTGCCGGTATCGATGCCTGCCTGCACCTGGTGGCGCGGGATTTCGGTACGCAAGTGGCCAATTCGGTGGCGCGGCGACTGGTGATGTCACCGCAACGCACCGGCGGCCAGGCGCAGTTCATTCCGACACCGGTCAGTCCTACGCCGCGCAGCGATCTTTCACGCGTGATGCAGTGGGCTCGTGAGCGCTTGCATGAACCCCTGGAGGTTCGCGACCTGGCCAGCGAAGCGGCCATGAGTGAGCGCACTTTTCTGCGTCGGTTCACAGAAGCGACCGGTATGCCGCCCAAAGCGTGGTTGCAACATGAACGCCTGGCGCGGGCTCGGGAGTTGCTGGAAAGCACGAGCCAGAACACCGACCGGATTGCCGAACATTGCGGCTATCGCTCGGTGGAAAGTTTCCGGGTGGCGTTTCGCAGCGTGGTCGGCGTGCCACCGTCGGTGTATCGGGAGCGGTTTGGACGGGAGGTCAAAACGGGAATGTGAGGCCCGTGCCCCCCCTGATCTCAAGGCTTACGCAAAAGATACGTATCCATAATCCACCCGTTGGCCAACCGCGCGGCCTTGCGCACCCGCTCGATCTCATCCGCCACGTCCTTGAGCTTGCCGCTGATGAGGATTTCATCCGGCGTCCCCAGGTAAGCGCCCCAGTAAATCTCTGTCTCCTGATCCGCCACCTGATGGTAGGAGTCTTCCGCGTCCAGCATCACCACCAGGCTGTCGGCATCACTCACCTGCCCGGCCGCCAACCGCCTGCCGGTAGTGATTTCAATGGATCGACCGATCCGGTTCAGCGGCACCTTGTGCTGCGCCGCCAACGCCTGAACGCTGGTGATGCCGGGGATCACTTCAAACTCGAAGTCACATCGGCCTGACGCCAGAATCGCCTGCAGGATTCTGATGGTGCTGTCATACAACGCCGGATCGCCCCACACGAGGAAACCGCCGCACTGGCCGTCGGACATTTCCTCATTGATCAGCCGCTCGAAGGTCATCTGCTTGGCAAGGTTCAGATCTTCCACACTGGCCTTGTAGTCCACATCACCGCGCTCACGCTCCGGACTATGCGCTTCAACGAAGCGGTAAACGTGTTCGCTGATGTAGCGTTCGCAAATCTCGCGACGCAGGTCGATCAGCTTGTCCTTGCTCTGGCCTTTGTCCATCAGGAAAAACACATCAACCAGGTTCAGCGCCTTCACGGCCTGCATCGTGATGTAGTCGGGATTGCCGGCACCGATGCCGATGACCATCAGTTTTTTCATTAATACCCTCCCTCAACGTCAGCGCTCGACAAACGCAAACGCCAGCAACCATTGAACCGCAACTCGATAGCTGACAGCGGTTCGACGTCGACCCGATTAAACGACGGGCTTTGCAACACCTGGGTCAACGCCGCACGAATGACAAATGGATGGGTGATGGCAACGATGTGGCCCGGCGTAGCTTCCAGTGTCTTGAGCCATGCAGCCACCCGATCACCCAGTTTTGCTACCGACTCGCCACCGTGAGGCGCGGAATGCGGATCATCGAGCCAGGCCTGCAGTGCCTGCGGTTCGGATTTCTGCAGATCATCGATCTGCGCGCCGTTCCAGCGTCCAAAATCGCAATCCCTCAGCGCCTCGACAATCTCCACATCACTGCCGAACAACCCGGCGGTTTGCCGTGCTCGACGTTCCGGTCCGCTGAACAGCCGCGGCGTCCCCTTGAACCGGGAACGAAGGGAGCCTTGTGCCGATTGCCAATCCATCTCAACAGGCTCATCCGTAGGAAAACGCGCCAATTTCTGTGCGACGGTTCGAGCGTGGCACATCAGGGTCAAACGGGTTGCCTGCACGAAAGATCACTCGGTTTAAGGAAAAGAAAACGGCGTCAAGCCACCATTCAGGCGTAATTGTGCCGTAAGAAGTGCGATCGGGGGCGTTTCATTACACCGATCCTCCCTAAAAAACAGCGATCTCCGACATCACTGTCAGCGAGGGCCTACAACGCTGATCGACATCCGTGTAGCCCCCGACCTACGGGCATTTCGCCCCATATTGGGGCTGGACAGGACCGCGCAAAAATTCACTAGACATGGGGCGCGGGATAAATAAATACTGCTGTAACGGATTATAAAATGTAAACAACACCCCCCCATCCAGCAGGAGCCCGGATGCCCTCTCCCAGAGACATGAACCACCGCCTCCGTTGCCAGAACCCGACCGGCCTCTCAATTGCATGGGACGCCGAAACAGTGCTGTCCCGAATAACGACTGATTAGAAAAAGAGCGGCGCTGGCAAGCCATCAAGCGACCGCCGATTAAACGCGTGGAAACCGACAGTGATAGTCAGGTTCGTGCCAATCGCCGAACCCTTTGATACAGGAGTGCATCCATGCTGGTCTTACGCCCAGTGGAGTTAACCGACCTGCCCCAGCTGCAGCGACTGGCGCGCGAAAGCCTGGTCGGCGTCACGTCCTTGCCGGACGATACCGAACGCTTGCATGAGCGGATTCTCGACTCCTGCGCCTCGTTCGCCAAAGACGTCCAGGGTCATGGCCCGGAAAACTACTTCTTCGTGCTGGAGGACCTGACGAACCGACGCCTGGCAGGCTGCTCGGAGATCCTCGCCACGGCCGGTTTCGACGAACCGTTCTACAGCCTGCGCAACCGCCATTTCACCAGCGCCTCGCGAGAACTGAACATCGAGCACGGCGTGCCGGCGCTGTCGTTGTGTCACGACCTCAGCGGCCATACCTTGCTGCGCGGTTTTCACATCGATGCGGCGCTGGTGCGTACGCCGTCCTCCGAACTGCTGTCACGGGGGCGACTGATGTTCATTGCCGCTCATGCGAAGCGCTTTGCCGAAGCGGTCATCACCGAGATCGTCGGCTACAGCGACGATGAAGGAGGGTCGCCATTCTGGGATGCGCTGGGCAAACATTTCTTCGACTTGCCCTACGCCGAGGCCGAGCGCCTTTGCGGGCTGGAAAGCCGGACGTTCCTGGCCGAACTGATGCCGCAATACCCGATCTACGTGCCGATGCTGCCCCAGGCGGCGCAGGACTGCATCGGCCGCATCCACCCCGATGGCCAGGAAGCCTTCGATATCCTTGAACGCGAGGGGTTCGAGACCAACAGCTACATCGACCTGTTCGACGGCGGCCCGACCTTGTACGCGCGTCTCGCCAGCATCCGTTCCATCGCGCAAAGCCAGACCGGCACGGCAACACCGGGCGACGTCATCGATGCTCGCGGCCGCTATCTCGTGAGTAACGATTCGTTGAAGGACTATCGTGCCATCGTCGCCGATCTGGAGTACACCGCCGGACATCCCGTGCCCCTGAGCACCGAGATGTGCACGGCCCTGAACGTGAGCGAAGGCAGCCCGATCCGGTTGATCGCCCTGTGAGCATCATCCGGCCCCATGCCCTGCATTTGCGTCGGCCCGTAGAAGGAGCTGCATCATGATTGTCCGTCCGGTTCACGTCACCGACCTGCCCGCCCTGCTGGCACTGGTACGGCAGGCTGGCCCGGGGTTAACCACCCTGCCCGCCAACGAGGATCGCCTGGCCCACCGGCTGCGCTGGGCACAACGGACCTTCGCCGAACAGGTCGAGCGGGCCGATGCCGACTACCTGTTCGTGCTCGAAGACGATGACCAGCAAGTGGTGGGGGTCAGTGCCCTGACGGGGGCCGTCGGGCTGCGTGAGCCGTGGTACAACTATCGGGTCGGGCTGACAGTCAGTTCATCACCGGACCTGGGCATCCAGCGACAGATTCCAACCCTGTTTCTGAACAATGAAATGACCGGGCAATCGGAAATCTGTTCATTGTTCCTGCGACCCGATCAACGCCAGGGCAGCAATGGCCGATTGCTGTCGTTGGGACGCTTGTTGTTTGCGGCCGAATTCGCCCACCTGTTCGGCGAGAAGCTCATCGCCGAACTGCGAGGCAGCGCCGATGAGCAAGGCTGTTCACCGTTCTGGGACAGCCTGGGCCGGCACTTTTTCAAGATGGACTTCAGCCACGCGGATCACTTGTCGGGACTGGGCAGCAAAGCGTTCATCGCCGAACTGATGCCGCGCCAACCGCTGTACACCTGCCTGCTCACCGAGCAGGCCCAGGCCGTGATCGGCAAGGCCCACCCCAACACCGAGCCGGCGATGAAAATCCTCACGGCCGAAGGTTTCACCCACAAAGGCTATATCGACATCTTCGACGCCGGCCCGGTCATCGAGGCACCGCTGTCGAAAATCCGTACCGTGCGCGACAGCCAGGCGCTGGTGCTGGCCATCGGCACCCCGGACGAACAGGCTCCGGTCTGGCTGATCCACAACCGCCGACTGGAAAACTGCCGCATCACCGCCGCCCCGGCCCGACGGGTGGGCAACAGCCTGATTGTCGACCGACTCACCGCCAAACGCCTGCAATTGCAACCCGGCAACTCCGTACGCGCAGTGCTACTGCTCAATCAACAACAACAGGCTGTGGCTGCCTGAAAAGACGGCCTCCCGCCCAGCAGGATGGGGCCCGATCAGGGCCACCCTGCAAATTCGTCATCATTCTCACCCCTGTTGCGTGATAGCCTTTTGTATCTTCGGCGTTGACACTCTTGTTCAAGCCTTTCCATTCCTTTGTATTGGTGGAACTCATATGTCCAGGCTTTCCCATCAGGATTTGCGCCGTAACTTCCGTGAACTGTTCGCGTCCAACAAGTGCTATCACACGGCATCGGTCTTCGACCCGATGTCGGCACGCATCGCGGCGGACCTGGGTTTTGAAGTGGGAATTCTGGGTGGTTCGGTTGCCTCGCTGCAGGTACTGGGCGCCCCCGATTTCGCCCTGATCACGCTCAGCGAGTTCGCCGAGCAAGCCACCCGTATCGGTCGCGTTGCCCAATTGCCGGTCATCGCCGACGCCGATCACGGCTACGGCAATGCATTGAACGTCATGCGCACCATTGTCGAGCTCGAACGCGCCGGCGTGGCGGCCCTGACCATCGAAGACACGCTGTTGCCCGCGCAATTCGGCCGCAAGTCCACCGACCTGATCGGCGTCGCTGAAGGTGTCGGCAAGATCCGCGCCGCGCTGGAAGCACGGGTTGATACGGAAATGGCAATCGTGGCTCGCACCAATGCCGGGATTCTGCCGGTGCAGGAAGTCATCAGCCGCACCCAGCAGTACCAGAAAGCCGGTGCGGACGGGATTTGCATGGTGGGCGTGCGTGACTTCGATCACCTCGAACAGATTGCCGAACACCTGAGCGTGCCGCTGATGCTGGTCACCTACGGCAACCCGCTGCTGCGCGACGACAATCGCCTGGCCGAACTGGGCGTGCGCGTCACCATCGACGGGCATGGCGCGTACTTCGCGGCGATCAAGGCGACCTACGACAGCCTGCGCGAGCAGCGGCAGATCTTCACCCAGGCGTCGGATCTGAGCGCGACGGAACTGACGCATACCTACACGCAGCCTGAGGAATACATTCGTTGGGCGGAAGAGTTCATGAGCGTTAAAGAGTAAAAGCGTGCATCTGTTCTGACGCCAACGCCCGCCGGCGATGGCGTCAGCATTGACGACTTGTTTCTTGGCCAACTCCATATCATCCGCGATAACAGATAAATCCGCGGCGCCGCGCTCTCAACCTCCGCGTATTCCTCCGGCGTATGAATATTGCCGCCCACAATCCCGAACCCGTCCAGCGCTGGCGTACCCACGCCTCGCCTAGCCGGTGCCCTTCAGCGTCGCGATCACGGGGTTGCGTTTGTCGAGGGGGTGTTCGGCACGAACTCGATGGGTGGCGCCGAGTTCTTTCAGTTCATCGATGGCGATGTCGCGGACCTGGGTCAGGCCCGGTTCATAACCGGAGCCGGAGTCGGCAATCCCGATTCACCAAAGATTCCACAAGTGCACGGTGTAGCGTTCAGATCGAGTCGATCAGTACGTGACGCGGCTTGCCATCCCCGCAACAGATCACGCGATTACGGCCGGTGGTCTTGGCTTCGTAGAGCGCCTGGTCAGCGTCGTTGAGCCACAGCATCGCGTCATTGTGAGCCGGGTTGAAGGCGGCGAGCCCAATGCTGAGGCTGACTTTCAGCGCCGGGTTCTGTTCATAACCGAGGGTGGCGAAGCGATCACGAAGCGCATCCATGGCGGCTGCGGCGTGATCGAGCGCAAGGCCCGGGAGGATGACGCAGAACTCGTCGCCACCGTAGCGACCCGCCACATCGGCCGCCCGCAGATTCTGTTTGAGCATCTTGCTCAGCTGACGCAACACGATGTCCCCGGCGACATGGCCGTAGGTGTCGTTGATGGTTTTGAAATGGTCGATGTCGATCAGTGCAATCGCCCCGCCCTGCGGCTGGCGTTTGCCGCGCTGGAATTCGATTTCCAGCTGATCTTTCCAGGCCCCGTGATTGAGCAGGCCGGTGAGGCTGTCGGTGCGGCTCAGGGTCAGTAATTCACGCTTGTGCCGTCCCAGCGTGGTGGCCTGTCGGAAGCAAATCCAACCCAGCGCCAGCGGATACAGGGTCAACAGCGGCAGGCAGGCATACATCTGCAACGGGCTGGTTTGCGGCACGAAGGCCGGCACAAACACCAGAAATCCGACACCGCCCCCCAACACCTGCGCAACGGCCCCCACCAGCAGGAAGCGAGGGCCGCCGATGGCTACGTTGTTCATCGCCATCATGGCGATGGTGGTTGCGCTAGGCAGCGGATTGAATTGCATGGCGGCAACCCAGAAGCCACCCAGAAAGGCATCGACCAGCAGATTACGATGTTCGGCGTGATAGGGAGCTTTTGCCCGACGCGCCCATTGGTAAGCCACGTGCGGCCAGAAAACACCGTTGAAGAGCATCAGCGCCCAGACCCACGGCGCCGGGTCGAGCGGGTACATCGCGGCGGCCACACACACCAGCCCCGCGGCGAGCCCCAGGGTTCGCGTTGCGTAGAGCCTCTTGGTTAGTGAAAGTCCTTTTCCGCCCGTTTTTTCCATTGGAGCCTCTGCGCCACTGCACGGAACCTGCTGACACCGAGGTTTCAGGTGTGCTGGAAGTCTAACAGGGCAACGTCAAATAGCCATCACCGGCTGGCAGTCTGAATACCGCGGTATTGCCGTGAAGCAGGCGTCGAATGTTTGGCTATACATGAAGAGAGGGTTCAATACACAACGATAAAAAAGGAGACCCATGCAAACTTTTCAAGTGTTGATCATCGGCAGCGGATTTGGCGGACAGTGTGCGGCGATCAATTTGCTCAAGGCCGGCATCGATGATTTTCGACTGCTGGAGCGGCGGGACTTTTTCGGCGGCACCTGGTGCCAGAATACCTACCCCGGTGCGGCCGTCGATGTGCCCTCACCGCTTTATTCGCTGTCCTTCGCCCCTTACCGCTGGACCCAAATGTTCGCTGAACAGGCCGAACTCCATCGCTACACGCAGTACGTGGTGGATGAATTCGGCCTGCGCGACCGTGTGGAACTGGAAGCCAACGTTGAACGCATCGAATGGGACGACGACGCCAGACACTGGGCGGTGCACACCGCGAACAAAGGCACGTTCTACGCCCGGTTCCTGATCAATGCCACGGGGCCGCTGAGTCAACCGGTCATTCCGCATTTCGAGGGCATGGAGCGCTTTCAAGGCAAGACTTTTCACACGAACAACTGGGATCACACCTACGACTATCGGCAAAAACGCGTCGCCATCGTAGGCAGTGGCGCCAGCGCGGCGCAGGTGATTCCGGCCATTGCCCCGGACGTCGAGCATTTGCATGTGTTCCAGCGCACGCCGCACTGGGTGCTGCCACGGGCCGATCGCGCCTTCGGCCCCTTCCAGCGCTGGTTGCTCGGCCTCAAACCGGCCTACAAGGTGCTGCGCTGGATGATTTATTGGCAATTCGAAACCCGGGTGATCGCCTTCAAATACTCGAAACCGGCGATCCGCCTGGTCCAGCAACACACCCTGCGCTTCATCAAACGCCAGGTCCCCGACCCCGAACTCAGACGCAAACTGACACCGGACTACACCATCGGCTGCAAGCGCGTCATTGTTTCGAGCACCTTGTACCCGGCACTCGGTCGGTCCAACGTAACGTTGCACAGC
This sequence comes from Pseudomonas fluorescens NCIMB 11764, assembly GCF_000293885.2. Classification (NCBI taxonomy): domain Bacteria; kingdom Pseudomonadati; phylum Pseudomonadota; class Gammaproteobacteria; order Pseudomonadales; family Pseudomonadaceae; genus Pseudomonas; species Pseudomonas fluorescens. The sequence goes on along the minus strand of NZ_CP010945.1, from coordinate 3,861,984 downwards.
CGCGAACAGGGCATCGCGTCCATGGACGAAACCGGCATCTTTACCCAGGACGGGCAGCACATCGACCTGGACCTGATTGTCTGGTCCACCGGTTACGACGCCACCGACGGGGTGATTTCCTACCCGGTAACAGGTAAAAACGGCAAGCAACTCAGGGATTTCTGGGCCACCTACCCTCGCGCCTACCTCGGTACCAGTCTGCCGGACTTCCCCAACCTCTTTATCGTCACCGGGCCCAACACCGGAATCGGCCACACTTCGGCGCTTTTCATCATCGAATCCCAGATGAACTACATTCTCGATTGCATTCGCACGCTGAAAGAACAGGGTTTGCGCAGCATCGAAGTTCGCCCCGAGGCAGAACGTACCTACACTGAAATGATCCACCGGGAAATGGAACGCACGGTGTGGAAGTCCGGAGGCTGCCACAGTTGGTATCAAAGCAAGAGTGGTCATGTGATTGCCATGTTTCCCGGGTTCAGTTTCAGCTACCACCGAATGACCCGGACGCTGAAACCAGCCGATCACATCTTGTCCTGATCAGAGAGAAGGGAGACGCCTGATGCTTTTGTTGGTTGTCGCAATCGCGGTTTTCGTGGCCTGGAGCTGGTTGAGCTACCCGGCCATCGGTCACTGGCTCTATGACTTGAACATGGCGGCCGAAGCCAGGCTGTATCGGCTGCACAAGATCGTCGTGCCGATTGCCGAAATGACCGTTTCGACCTGGCAGGGCGGACCGTACGAAGCCTCAAGCAGCGTGCTGATGCTGCACGGCTACAGCGCTGACAAGAACATCTGGCTGCGCTTCGCCCGGCATTTCGTCGGCACTTACCGGGTCATCATCCCCGACATCGCCGGGCATGGCGAAACCGGCTTCAAGGCCGGCGGTGGTTACGACATTCCCTTGCAGGCAAAGCGGATGATCCAGTTGCTTGATGTCTGCGGCGTCGAGAAGGTGCATGTGATCGGCAACTCGATGGGCGGCTACATGGCGGCGTGGCTCGCGGCGACTTACCCGGACCGCATCGCCTCGGTTGCCCTGATCGACCCGGCCGGTGTCACCGCGCCCGAAATCAGTGACCTGGAACGCCATCTGGCCAAGGGCCACAACCCGTTCCTGATTAACTCCCGGGAAGAATTCCGGCGCTTCTACGCCATGACCATGGCCGAGCCGCCATGGGTGCCCGGCGTGGTGCTGGACGCCATCGCCCAGCGTTATGAACAGTCTCGGGATGAATTGGAAGAAATCTTCAGGGACTTCCGTGCCAGCCCGCCAATGGAGCCGAAGCTGCCCGACATCAAATGCCCGGCGCTGTTGCTGTGGGGGCGCAAGGACCGCTTGATCGACGTCAGCAGCGTGGCGATCTGGAGCAAAGGCATCGAAGACCTGCGGGTGGAAATCTGGGAAGGTGTCGGCCATATGCCGATGGTCGAGGCACCGGCGGGTACGGCGCGGCTGTATCGTGAGTTTTTGGCATCCCAGCGCACTCAACTCCACGTGTAACACCTGCCAAGCTGGCTATAGCAGTCCTTTGCAGAATGAAGTCCGTAAGATTCTTCGTTTGTCGGCGCCGCTGAAGGCTGCGATCTTTTCCCCCATCCTTCACGTCACCGCGCCTGGAATTTTTTCATGAGCCACCCAAGCTTTGTCAGCCCTGACCTGATCCGCCAACGCTTCTCCAAAGCGATGTCCGACATGTACCGCGAAGAAGTGCCGCTGTACGGCGCGTTGATGGAACTGGTGGAACAGACCAACCGCCATGTGCTGGACAGCGAACCGCAGATCGCCCGGCAGTTGAACAGCACGGGCGAAATCCAGCGTCTGGACCTGGAGCGCCATGGCGCCATTCGCGTCGGCACGGCCGCTGAACTGGCGACTCTCGCCCGACTGTTCGCGGTGATGGGCATGCAGCCCGTTGGCTACTACGACTTGACCCCGGCCGGCGTACCGGTGCACTCCACGGCGTTCCGCGCGGTGCATGAGGCCGCGTTGCAGGTCAGCCCGTTTCGGGTGTTTACCTCGCTGCTGCGTCTGGAGTTGATCGAAGACCCGGAACTGCGTGCCTTTGCCCAATCGGTGCTGGATAAGCGCTCGATCTTCACGCCCACTGCGCTGTCCCTCATCGAACGCGCCGAGTCCGAGGGAGGCCTCACCGAACAAGAGGCGCAGGAGTTCGTTCTGCAGGCGCTGGAAACCTTCCGTTGGCACCACAGCGCCACGGTCACCGCCGAGCAATACCGGAAACTCAGCGCCCAGCATCGCCTGATCGCCGATGTCGTGGCATTCAAGGGCCCGCATATCAACCACCTGACGCCGCGCACCCTGGACATCGACATTGTGCAGGCGCAAATGCCCGCCCACGGCATCACCCCCAAAGCGGTGATCGAAGGCCCGCCCCGCCGTCAGTGTCCGATCCTGCTGCGCCAGACCAGTTTCAAGGCGCTGGACGAACCCGTTGCCTTCACCGATCAAGCCGAAAGTCACGGCAGCCACAGTGCCCGGTTCGGCGAGATCGAGCAGCGCGGTGCCGCGCTCACGCCCAAAGGTCGGGCGCTTTATGACCGTTTGCTCAACGCTGCCCGTGACGAACTCAAGGACTTCCCCAACGAAGCCAACGCCGCACGCTACAACGCGCTGATGACGCAGCACTTCAGCGAATTTCCTGACACCATTGAGGGAATGCGTCAGCAGGAACTGGCGTATTTTCGCTATTTCGTTACGGAAAAAGGCCAAGGGGCGGAAGCGCTTAAGTCTTCGTCGCTGGAAGATCTGCTCAGCGGCGGTTATTTGCGGGTTGAACCACTGGTTTACGAAGATTTCCTGCCCGTCAGCGCAGCGGGGATTTTTCAGTCAAACCTGGGGGATGCGGCGCAGACCCACTATGGCGAGCATTCGAATCGGCAAGCGTTCGAGAAGGCCCTTGGGCGATCGACCATCGACGAGTTGGGGTTGTATGCCGAGACGCAGCGGCGTTCGATCGAAGCGTGTTTTGCAGCGTTGAACAATTGAGTCATTAACAATGCAAAAAAGATCGCAGCCTGCGGCAGCTTCTACAGGGGAATGTGGATTCCTGTAGGAGCTGCCGCAGGCTGCGATCTTTTGATCCTATTTCAACATCGCCAACAACGCTTCCGCCGTGGCCTCGGACGAAGCCGGATTCTGACCGGTCAGCAGCAGACCATCGGTCACCACATAACTCGCCCAGTCATCGCCCTTGGAATAAATCCCGCCCTTCTCCTTGAGCATGTCCTCCACCAGAAACGGCACAACGTTCGTCAGTTGCACCGCCTCCTCCTCGGAGTTGGTGAAACCCGTCACCCGCTTGCCCTTGACCAGCGGCTGACCATCCGCACCCTTGACGTGACGCAACACGCCCGGCGCGTGACAGACCGCCGCCACCGGTTTGCCTGCCTTGTACAGCGCCTCGATCAACGCGATCGAGTTATTGTCTTCGGCCAGATCCCACAACGGGCCATGGCCGCCCGGATAGAAAACCGCATCGTAATCGTCAGCCCTCACACTGCTCAGCAGCGCGGTCGATGCCAATGCCGACTGGGCCGCGGAGTCTTTGCGGAAGCGATCGGTGGCCGCGGTTTGCGCGTCCGGCTCGTCGCTCTTCGGGTCCAACGGGGGCTGCCCGCCCTTGGGCGACACCAGCGTCAGCTGAGCGCCAGCATCCTTGAAAGCGAAATACGGTGCGGCGAACTCCTCCAGCCAGAAGCCGGTTTTCTTACCCGTGTCACCCAATTGATCGTGGGATGTCAGAACCATCAGGATTTTCATGTCGCGCTCCTTGAATTCGGAAAATGTTCAGTCACCTCGGCGCTGGATTTGACCATCAGACTGCGTCGTTCGTTGCACTTTTCACAGAGGCTCTCTGCGTGATGGCCAACCGCCTTGATGCGCAAGAAGTTGCGCAATCGATACGGCGAGACACGTTACTTAAGGGCTGAGCGCCCGACTTTTCAGGCCTTCCGGCCCAGTGCGCAAGAAGTTGCGCAGTGCTGCGCAAGTTCTTGCGCACATTCAGGGGTGAACGTTGCCCGGTAAGCTTTTTCAGTGGCCAATAACATACATAACACACTGATTTATATAACTTTAGTCGTTTATGGCACGGACCTTGATAACAGTCATGCACCCACCGGGCGATATCGCCTCCCGGGCACCTCACTTATTCAGCAAGGAGAGCATCCATGGCAACACCAGCGTACATGTCCGTCACTGGCGAAAAACAAGGCCTGATCACTGCCGGCGCATTCACCGCCGACTCGGTTGGCAACACCTACCAGGAAGGTCACGAAGACCAGGTCATGGTTCAGGCTTTCAGCCACGACGTGATCATCCCGCGTGACCCGCAATCCGGCCAGCCGACCGGTCAGCGCGTACACAAGCCAGTCGTGATCACCAAGGTCTACGACAAGGCCTCGCCACTGCTGCAGGCGGCTCTGACCTCCGGCGAGCGCATGAGCGAAATCGTTATCCAGTGGTTCCGTACTTCGGCTCAAGGTACTCAAGAGCACTACTACACCACCAAACTGGAAGACGCCATCATCGTCGCCATCAACAACAAAATGCACAACTGCCAGGATCCAGGCAACTCGCACTTCACCCACCTGGAAGAAGTGCAGTTCACCTATCGCAAAATCACCTGGACCCACGAAGTATCCGGTACTTCGGGTTCCGATGACTGGCGTGCTCCAGTCGTTTAATTACGGCTGATCGTTGCAAACATCGGCCAGCTCTGCTGGTCGATGTTGTTTACGCCCCTCCAGAATTTCGCGTGCGTTGATCCGCCTTGCGGTCGACGAACGCCGCAGTGCACACGAGGAACAAGGGATGTTCGCGCCGGCCAATCAGACTCACTTTGCCCTGACCATCGAAGGTCTTTCCAACGACTTCCAGGTCCTGTCCCTGCAAGGTCGGGAAGCCATCAGCCAGCCGTTTGTGTTTGAGGTGGAACTGGTCAGCGAAAAGCCGTCCCTGGACCTCGAGACCCTGCTGCACAAACCGGCCTTTTTGCAGCTCTCGCCCGACGGCAGCGGCATTCATGGCCAGATCTATCGCGCCGCCCAGGGGGATTCCGGCAAGCGCCTGACCCGCTACGCGGTGACCCTGCGCCCGCAACTGTCCTACCTGGCGCATCGCATCAACCAGCGCATCTTCCAGAACCTCACGGTGCCGAAAATCATCGGCCAGGTCCTCGAAGAACATGGCATCCAGAGCAATGCCTACGCATTCAAGGTCGGGGCGATTTATCCTGAACGCATCTACTGCGTTCAGTACGATGAATCGGACCTGCAGTTCATCCAGCGCCTGTGCGAGGAAGAAGGTATCCACTACCACTTCCAGCACAGCGCCACGGCCCACAAACTGGTGTTCGGCGATGACCAGACGGTGTTCCCGAAACTCGCGCCGGTGGCCTATCAGCAAGACTCCGGCATGGTCGCCAACGACCCGGTGATCAAACGCTTCGACCTGCGCCTGGAAACCCGCACCAGCCGCATCACCCGCCGCGACTACGACTTCGAAAAACCGCGCATCACCCTCGAAAGTGAAAACCGCGGCGACGCCCTGCCCGATCTCGAAGACTACGACTATCCCGGTCGTTTCATCGACCGCGAACGCGGCAAGCACCTGGCCAAACGCGCCCTCGAACGCCACCGCAGCGACTTCCAGCTGGCCGAAGGCAAAAGCGATCAGCCGTTGCTGGTCAGCGGCCACTTCCTGGCCCTGACCCAACACCCGAAAGCCAAATGGAACGACCTGTGGCTGCTGACCGAAGTCCTGCACGAAGGCAAACAGCCGCAAGTGCTGGAAGAGTCGGTCACCAGCAGCACCACCAACCTGAAAGACGATTTCCACCAGGGTTATCGCAACCGCTTCCAGGCCACGCCGTGGGACGTGCCGAATCGCCCACCGCTGACGCAGAAAAAACCGCGCATCCTCGGCAGCCAGAGTGCGGTGGTCACCGGCCCCAAAGGTGAAGAGATCCACTGCGACCAGTACGGCCGCGTCAAAGTGCAATTCCACTGGGACCGCGAAGGTCAGGCCGACGACAAGACCAGCTGCTGGCTGCGCGTCTCCTCTGCCTGGGCCGGCGCACACTACGGTGGCATCGCCATCCCACGGATCGGCATGGAAGTGCTCGTCACTTTCCTTGAAGGCGACCCCGACCAGCCGCTGATCAGCGGCTGCCTGTACCACAAGGAAAACGTCGTCCCGTACGCCCTGCCGGCGAACAAGACCCGCACCACCTTCAAAACCCTCAGCTCACCGGGCGGCGCAGGCTTCAACGAACTGCGCATCGAAGACAAGAAAGGCCAGGAGCAGATCTTCCTCCACGCCCAGCGCGACTGGGACGAAAACGTCGAACACGACCAGAAAATCCGCGTCGGCAACGAACGCCACGACACCGTCGAGAAAAACAGCTACAGCGAATTCAAGGCAGAAGAACACCACACCGTTTATGAAGACCGCAAAGTCGAAGCCCGCGCCAACGACCACCTGACCGTGGGCGTGAACCAGCACATCAAGATCGGCACCGGGCAATTCATCGATGCGGGCCAGGAAATCCACCTGAGCAGCGGCATGAAAGTGGTGCTTGAGGCCGGGAGCGAATTGACACTCATTGGTGGCGGCAGCTTCATCAAGATCGATGCGGGCGGCGTGACCCTGAGCGGGCCGGTGATCAACATGAACTCCGGTGGAGGGCCGGGCAGCGGAACGGGAGCGGCGCCGTTGTTGCCGGGGGTGTTGAAGCAGGCGGATGCGGATAAGGCTGGGCAATTGTTGGTACCGGCACAGCGACAAGCGTTGATGCAGAAGAAGCCGATCTGCGCAATCTGCGAGAAGGCCAAACTGGAGGCGCAAAATGCTTAAGTCCGACTGGCCGCTGGAGATCGGATTACCTCAAGGCCTGCCGTGGAATGGCACCGTCGGTTTGCTGCTGGATGGCGTCAGCGTCGAAAAACTGCCCCAGCACCTTTATCAATGGTCGGACGATCCGGTGTTCGAGCCACTCTACCTCGGCACTCAGTGGGCCGAGTTGGGCGATCTCTCACCGTGCCTTGTCCGGATAAACACCCAGAACAATCCCATCCTCGCGAAGTTTCTGGCTGAACCCCGCCAAGAGTGGGGCTACCTGGTGTTCAGCGATCAACCCTGGGCGCAAATGGTCGAGCATTTCCGCTGGCTGACCAGCGTCATGCACCCTCAGGGTGAAGAGGTCCTACTGCGCGTCGCCGACCCTGCCGTAGCCCACGCGTTGCTCAGCCACGCCGAGAGCATCAAGGACTCTACCCTGTTCGGCCCGTGCTCACAGATCGTCACCGCCGACGCGGCGCTGGGCTGCTGGCACATCAACCAGCGACCGGGCAAAGCCTCCGAAGCCAACTACAGCAAACGCTACCGCTTGAGCGACGAGCAACTCAGCCAACTGGACGAAGTGAATTTCCGCAGCATCGTCGTGCGCCTCGACCAACACATGCACGAATACTTTCCGTCCTATCAGGCACAATTGACGCCGTTGCAGCGCTGGGAACACCTGCACGCATTGGCATCGACCTCGTACGACCGCGGCTTCAACACCGAACTCGACATCACTCTTTACGCCAACATTCACGGGTTCCTCGGCGAGCGAGCGCTGGAGGAGCATCCGGACCTGGATGCAATACTCAAGACCCCGTCGGAACAAACGTCCGCTCAGCGACTCGAACGGGTCGCTGATATTGCCCAGGAACGGGCTGAAACCCTGCACAGGAGCCAAGGATGACCACGCCAACATCGGCCGGCAAAAGCCCGAACAACGTTGCAAAAAGCAAGGACGACGGCAAGTGCGCCATGGGCGGCTGCCCCCTGATGAAGGCCAAGATCCAGCTCATCCCTCTGCGTTACGGTCTAGTCGAACGACTCGACCCATCCAGCGCACTGGCGATGCCGTACAAAACAGCTTCACGCCCACTGGGCATTCGCTTGATTCGCGACGGCTGGCTCTACGTCATCGTCGACAAGAAACCTCAAGCCGTCATGCACGAATACCGAATCCAGAACGGCATCGTGACCCAACTGCTGTGGGAAAAAGGCGAAATCACCGCCAACAAACGCGAAAGCAACGTGGGCGAAGCCGTGCTGGTCTTCCCGCGTTTGAGCAAGCTCTACGTCAACTACTCCGAAGTGCAATGGACCGCCGCCAAATGCGCGCAGGTCATCAAGCACAAGTCCGAGCGTGAATACTTCATGCAGGCAGTGGACCTGACCAGGGCCGATCCGGAGAAAGGCGCGGCTAATCTGCTGACCCCGAGTCAGGCGGAAAAGTGGATTGCGGAGGTTGCGGAGCAGCCGAGTAAAGAGCCGGCGATTACGGGTGCCAAGCCTGAGGAAAGCAAAGACTATCTCTGGGAACAAACACCTCACTTCAAGAAAACCCAGTTGGGTGCGCTCAAAAAGCAAGTTAAGTCGGAAAACGAGCATGACCATCTGTACCTGGTCGTGCAGGATGACTTGGGCGTGCTGCGCGATCTTGCCGAGCATCAGGATTTGGTCACTGGCTGGATCAGTGACTGGAGTGACGCTGAAGCCAATCAAAAAAAGTATGTGTTTGGCTGTTATATCGAATCGTTGTACACCGTAACCGGCGAAACCATTCTGAATGCCGCCCAAGGCGACCCACGTTTTGCCAAACTCAAGGACGAAACAAGCGAAGAGCAACGGCAATCCATCGTCGACTATGTCAACGTTAAAAATCAAACCCAGTATTCAGGCGCTGGTACGCATCGTGGGGCTATTGCAGCTTCAAAGTCGCGGATGCGTACGAGTCTTGGACCTTTGCATTCCAAGTACGAAGACCTGATCGAGACTATCGAAGAAAATGCGGGTGACGCGCTCGAGGGCGCGAAAATGGGACAACAGGGCATCAACGATCTGATTGATCGGCCCGCTATGGAAGCCTTTCTGAAACAGCAACGCGCCCAACTCAGTCGTTGGAACAAACGGCTGGACCTGATCAGTGACGATCGCGCAAATCTGATCAGTGAAGAACGCTTCCAACGCTCAGCCTGGTATTTCGATCCCAAATTTGGCGATCAACTCGACACAACTCTCGCTACTGAATATGCCTGTATGAGAGACATTTGCCGGACAGACAAAGCGACTGAAAAGCTTGCCGATCTGATCGAGAAACAGCCGGGTTTTACCGTACCAACCTTCTTCACATTGAGCTTGACTGATCAGAAGGACATGCACGCAAAGGTCACATCGTTCATCAAGTCCCTGCGCGATACCTATATGGCCAAGGACGACTATCAGGGTGCGCAGGCACTCAGCGGAAAATTTGGCAAATTGCTCACGCAGAATCTCGCAGCAGCAATGCAATTGAGTGAAAACGGCATTGTGCTCGGTCAGTTGCGCGACACGGCGTATGAGCCGGCAAAGCAATTGCGCCTGGCAGGAGCGCTGGATGAGGCAATGCAAGCGCTACGCAGTGGCCAGCCGCTAGATCCAGCAAAAGTATTGCGCCGAATTCCTGGCTCGGCCTGGATAGATGTTCTGCGAGCCTTCGGTAAGGGAGGTATTACGTTGGAGTTTGCCTCTGCGAATCAAATTGCCACGTTCAAAGCTGATATAGCCAAACTGACAGATCTGCGCCAGCAAATGACCTCGCTGAAAAATCAGATTCGGCAAACCCTTGCTGATGAACGTAAAGGAAGGTCACCAAAAGGCGGTTACAAAACCTTGGTATCTCGCCGCAAAGCCATTCAACAGACTGTCGCTCCCCTTGAAGGACGGATAGCTCAGGCCATGAGTCCTGTTGGTGACGGGCCGGGCAAGGCGGCCTTCAAGATTAAAGGGCTTAACAATGCTCAGGTGCTTGAGTTTGAGCGGATGGCCGATGACTATCGGCTCAAGCGTCCGTATAAAGGTTTGACTGGAGAAGTTTTCAAATCAGTGGGTGGCGATGTGTTTGCTTCGGCTGCATTTGTCATGCAAACGATAAATTTCTACCAAGTTTTTATCGAAGTACGTTCTAAAGCCGTGTGGGATACCGCAGATACTCTATCTTTCTTTAACGCTCTATTTTCTACGGTAGGAGGCGGTTTGGCTGCTGCACAGGGTATTGCCATTACAAGTCTTTCTGTCGCTATCAAAAATTACACAAGCGCCGCCGGCAAAATCAAATTGGCCGCAAAACTAGGGAAAATCACCGGAGCATTGAGCCCATTTGCCTACATATTCAGCGCAGTTGCCGCAGGAACAGGTATGTATGGTGAAAAAGGATCGGCTGCCAAATGGACAGAGGCGTTACGTTCAGGGAATGGTGCCAAGTTGACAGGCGCCAGCATGACATTAGCTGGTGACTCTGGACAACTTGCGCTCAATGGTTGGGCCTTCGCCAGGAGTGGCCAATCAATTTATGAGGCGTTTACCACTGTAAATCAAGCACGTGCGCTGGTTTGGGTCAAAGCGGGTGGTCAACTGTTGAGCATTGCTGCCAAAGCCAACTTGATTGGCCTGGTGCTTACTGGTCTGCAGTTGGGCGGAGAGTGGCTGTACAACCGAAACAACAAAACAGCTTTGGATACTTGGTTGCAAAAAGGCCCTTGGGGTAAGCAGAGCGCCAACCGCAGTCTGATTGAGGAGCGCCTACTGCTTGCCGACATAACGGCAGCACCGCAGGTAGCGTTGCAGACGATAAACAATAAGCCTATGGCGGTACTGCGCATACCGGGAATTACGGCTCGTGAACTAAATGATGTAGAGTTTGGCGTGAGCGCTTACTGGCTGACAAACCACCAACGTAATGATTGGGAGGCATGGAGCGAGCCGCTGCTTTATCAATTCAACTTGCTCAGTGCTCCGGATGAACCGCTTAGATTAGGCATGGACATTTTCCAACACGAAGCCAATGCCCAACATGGTTTGGCTATCGCCCTACGCTATCACCCCCTTGCTGGCGATAAATCCTTCCGAGAGAAACGCTTCGAAACTACGACGTTGAACGCGCAAAATGGCAAACTATTTTCGGCTGTCTCTGTTTTAAAGTCGCGCACAACCGATGCCCCATGGCTATTGGTCAACAGCGACTTCCTGTAGCTGCCCGACTCACCACTTTCCGGTTGAATAACATGCCATCCAAATCAATGAATAACGATGAATTTAATCTCAAGCACCAGCGCCCCGTCGCTGGTGAATCTCGACGTTTTATTACTGGCGAAGCAGTGTTTTTCTCGCCACTCCCCGTCCCTACCGGCCAAATCCCAATGGATTTGGGGGGAAGCTTTCTTGATGTCAACGACACTTACCTGGACGTAGGTAGCAGTAACGTCAATAAGGCATTCCAAACCAGGGTTATGATCGCAAGCAGCATGCTCATACTGATTGTGGGTTTAATAATCGGCCCCTTCATCGCCGGGCTAATGAGTTTCGGTGATCCCTATGGCAGATCATTTACACATATTTTCATAGAGTTTTTCCCTACCGGCGCTGCAATCGGCGCTTGGGGAGCAGCAGGAGCCACAGTTCTGGGGCTCTACGTTGTCATCAGCACTACCCTAGCCAAAGTCCATACCCGTCCGATACGCTTTAATAGACAGCGCCGCGAAGTCTGTTTTTTTACTAATGGTTCTGACGAGCCGGTCATCCAACCTTGGGAAGAAATGGTGTCCTGGCTTTCTGTCAGTACTGGTGTGACTGGGGTCGGCGTCATGAGTACTTATACTTTTGGCATGGCATTTGACGACCCTAAAACAGATACCGTCCATTTTGTGAACCAGGGAGTAATGACTCCAGTTCATGGCTTGGGTAAATGGGAGGCGATACGTGTTTACATGGAAAGAGGGCCACAACACTGTCCCGGTAAAGCACCGTACGAAGGCCGGCATACGTTTGATAAAGAGCGCGGAGATATGATTGAGGAGTACCAACATAACGAGCGCTCCGCGTTAGGTGTTGGCTGGTGGTATTTCACTCATGTAATCACCTTATGGCGCTTTCCGTATTGGGTTGCTGAATGGGATCATCGTTTCAGTATGAAATCTCTGCCGGACTCCATTACTGAGTGGTCAAAGTCTATACCGACTGAGCAATGGGCCAAGCCGAGCCATGCATTGAAAGAGCAAAGTGCCATGATCGAAAAGGCTTTTGCTCAGGGACAAGATTTCATGACGTACTTCAAAGCGAACCTAAATGAAATCAAGACAGAAGAATCGATAAATAATTGAATGGTATCGATGAGTCGCGTCCTTAATGCTTAAATATAATCGACTACCTCATGCCGGACATGCATTTTATGGTTATCCGGCATGACACCTACTTCTCCACAGTACGACAAGTTCGATATTCGACAACAGCGCCCCATCGCTGGTGAATCTCGACGCTTTACTACTGGCGATGCGGTGTTTTTCTCGCCACTACCCGTTCCGACCGGGCAAATCCCAATGGATCTCGGCGGAAGTTTTGTTGAAGTCAACGACACCTATCTGGACTTGGGTAGCAGCAATCTCACCAAGTCTTTCCAAGCACGATTAGCTGTGTCACTCCCAACAGTCGTAGTTATCGTTTGTCTATTTGTTCTCCCAACATTGATGGGCTTCGCAGCATTCATAAACCCATTCGGCAGAAGCTTCTGGTTTTACTTCAACGATTTTTTTGAATTCGGAATATCACTAGCGCTCTGGTGTGGAGGGGGAGCAGCGCTGATTGGCCTGTACGCGATTATCAGCACCACAAGGAACAAAGCCCGCGCCAGACCCATCCGATTTAACCGTCAACGCCGAGAGGTCTGTTTCTTCCCGAATGGCTCCGACGAAGCCGTGATCCAGCCTTGGGAAGACACGGTTGCGTGGATCTCAGTCAGCACCGGATTCACTGGAGTAGGCGTAATCAGTAGCTACACCTTTGGCATGGCCCTAGATAATCCCAAGGCCGATACGGTGCACTTTCTCACACAGGAGGTCATGACTCCTGTTCATGGACTAGGCAAATGGGAAGCCATACGTACCTACATGGAAAAAGGACCGGAGTTCTGCCCTGGTAAAGCACCCTACGAGGGTCGCCACACCTTCGATAAAGAACGACAAGACATGCACGAGGAATACCAGCACAACGAACGTTCCGCATTAGGAGTTGGTTGGTGGTACCTGACACACATGATCACTTGGTGGCGCTTTCCATACTGGGTGGCGGAGTGGGACCATCGTTTCAGTATGAAGTCTCTACCTGATTCCATTGCTGAGTGGTCCAAACCTCTTCCGTCTGAACAATGGGCCAAGCCAAGCCCAGCGCTTAAAGAGCAAAGCTCGAAAATCGAAAAAGCCTTTGCTCAAGGGCAGGATTTTATGACGTACTTCAAGGCAAACCTAAACGAAAGCAAGGCAGAAGAATCATCAAATAGCTGAGCTATATGATTGCCAAAAATCAGGTGGCCCGATAACCGTTAGATCAAGTCTGAGCTTTTACAAAACTGGAAGACGCCATCATCGTCGCCATCAACAACAAAATGCACAACTGCCAGGATACGTCGAACTCGCACTTCACCCACTTGGAAAAAGCTTTTAACATCTATCCAGCAACAAGAGATGAGCATCTATATAGATGGCACGGTGGTAGTTTCCAAAACGAGACCAAAGGAAGACCACTTAACCCATTGGTACCCGAGGATTTTTGAGCCATGACTAAGATAAGTATTGCTTCTGCAGCCCCCACCAGCGACCTTGAAGTGGCCAAATTCCTGCACCAACGATTTAAAATGTCGCTGATTGGCTCACAAAAAAAGCTCGCCATGGGCGATAAAGGCTTTTTTTACACGTGTGACCTCTATCAAAATGACCATGTTGAGCGCGACAAGGATATTCGCGACATAATTAGTTTCTTCAGTCAAAAGAAACTTCCACTACTGCTCCTGGAAATCGAAGATGAGCAGGAATGGGGTGATTTAGATACAAACCACCTTAGTCAGTATTCGATTTCTGAAGAGGAACTGCTAAACGCGCTGGACTCATCTAAAGGACTTTACGAGTAGCAGAACCCATTTCTCATACTTAAATGCTTGACCTGCCTTCGATGAAAAGGGGGTGTTTTGCTGACGACGTCAGCAAAACACCCTAACAGTCAGGATCGCCTAGACTGCGCACGGTAATCGAGTTTTACCTGACTCGAGGCAGAGACAGGTCTCCATTACAATCGTCATTAGCTCTTACAGTCCAATTGCAGGGCGATTTCAGACACTGGGTCCCATGAAGCTTGCGGGCGGCTTGAACAACTACCAGTACGCATCTAACCCTACTGGCTGGCCTACTTGGGGTTGATGTTCAGAGCAATTACGAAAGCTGCTCCAGTCTCCCCAAGAAGGCTCCGCTGAAGCCATCCTCGCACTGACCCAGCCCCGGCGAATCATCTTCCAGGCAATAACCCTAAGCGGACACTAGCGTCAAGAGCGGAGACGTCACCCCACCGGTGGTCACCGAATCAAAGCCTGACGTCTACGTCGGACCATCCGGGCCGGACTCAACATTGCCATCTACCGGCTACCGGTATATGGGCTACAAAAATGCTGACGGAAGCGTCAACGGTCACGCGCAGAATACGATCGACACTCAGGAAGCCAGGCTTTCGTATTTTGGTTTTGAAAAATTTGAGACTGGAGACGCTGCGACGGAAGCTTTCTAGGTTCGCGCGCCCAAACACGTCACTGCGGCAGATCCATCGCCGGCATGGAATGACGGCCGTCTGCGCTTGAAATTTGACACGCTACAGCTCTACAAGGACGGAGCACCAAACGTTACAGTGCCGTACGAATTTGGTGGCAAAGGTCCGAATCTGGAACCGTTCACCAAAGCCTACCCTGAGTACGGAACGGGCGGCTCGCAACAACTCATCCCAAAACCGGGAAATCCCACTGTCATTAAAGTGGATGAAGTCACTATTTTGCCGGAGTAGTAAACGTGCTAACTGACCTGCAGGCCCGCGTATCCCTTAAAGAGCTGATCGAAAAATACCTGAAGGGAAGAGATCCCGATTACGATCGTCTGATCGAAATCGTTCAGGATACTTCAAGGCAAGTACCGATCAGAGGGGTGCTCGAAGACATCCGACGGTTCAATAATGTGCAATTCACGCAAGAGGAACTTGAACTGATCGACGACCTTTTATACATGTACGGGTAAGCGGCTTACACGCTAGCACTCATGCTGGTCCTCGGTGCTGACTTTTTCTGGTTGCTACCTAGCCAGGCTCAACGAGGAGACGCAGCAGACGCCATTTCTCTCATTCTCCACTCGCGAATAGACGTCCGCTACCTACCCAGGCTGTGTGAAAAAGCACTGAATACGTCGAAAGTTTAGAACTACGGGCGTTGTCTGCGACAACCAGCAGACGGAAGCGCGAATTGCCTTAGTCAGCTACATAGACGTTCGTAATGCTGTTTGGGCCGCGTCAGCGGCCCAAACGGCTACTAACGGGCGAGCAAGTGGCTGGATTTACGTCCTGATCGCCTCAAGCAGTCCTACTGTGCCGAAGATGCTCATCATTCGTTTGAGGTTGTAGGCGAGTACATGAAGACTCATTTCGGTACTTACCCGCGGAAGTGTTTTGGTCAGGAAGTGGGTGGCTCCCATCCAATATTTGAGCGTTCCAAAAGGATGCTCAACAGTCTGGCGGCGAACCTTCATCTTCCCCGGGTCATGTTCCAGCCGAACCTGCATCGCGTCGATTACCGCCTCATGTTCCCAGCGCGTCACACGACGTTCCTTACCCGTCGTACATTGCTTTTGCATTGAGCAGGACTGGCAGCCCGAGAAGTAGTAACAATGCAATAACATGCCGTCTTCCATCGACGAATGCCGCCTGGTCAGTAGCTGCCCCGCAGGGCATCGATACTCGTCCGACGCAATAAGATAGATGAAATCCTGTTTGCCGAATCGGCCTTCGGCTTTGCTGCCAGATGTGAGGGGTTTCGGTACGAAGGTAGTGATGCCGGCTTGCTCGCAAGCAAGGATTTCCAGACCTTTGTAATAGCCTCGGTCGGCCACCACCGTTAGCAATTCAGCCTCGATTTCTTCACGCGCTTGGTTCGCCATATTGCTCAGTTGCCCACGATCATTACCAACGTTGGTCACCTCATGGGCAACGATCAGATGGTGTTTGTCGTCGACAGCTGTTTGTAGGTTGTAGCCAACCGTTCCGGTGCCTCGAGCGATGAGGATCGTTGGCGAATACGCCAGGAAAAAGCAGCCCCGATCATCAAAACGCTGCATGACTGGATGTTGGCCCAGCGTGATCTGGTGCCCAACGGATCGGCAACAGCCAAAGCCCTGGATTACAGCCTTAAACGCTGGGTAGCGCTGACGCGCTACCTGGACGACGGGGCTGTGCCCATTGACAACAACCAAGTCGAAAACCAGATCAGGCCGTGGGCACTTGGGCGCTCCAACTGGTTGTTCGCCGGATCGCTACGCAGCGGCAAACGGGCGGCAGCAATCATGAGTTTGATCCAGTCTGCACGCATGAGTGGGCATGATCCGTATGCGTACGTTCTTACTCGCCTGCCAATGCAGCAGGCGAGTAAGATTGACCAGCTGTTACCGCATCAGTGGGTATCGGCCTGAGTCATGCGGGGTGACTTTGGTGGACACTTAACTTGTAGCGCCCGATGGGCCTGAGATCGTATCCGTTGATCACGAGTTGCTTGGGAGTGAGCTCCTTGAGGGAGTGATCCCCCTGAACTGGAGCTCGGCGAAGTGGCTTTGTAAGTGATCTTGATCAGCGTCTGGGTGGCAGATCAGGTCAGTATTTGTACATTATTTCACGTACTTCTACTGGATCGCTCGTCTGAGTCAGCGCCAACGCTGTCAGCAGGCGGGCTTTTACGGGCGTCTGGTCGTCAACAGCCACAAATCCGTAACGCTTATCGGCATCATACGAAGCGCCACGGTACAGCGAGCCACTGCCAGTGCGTGAGCTTCGTACAAGCAACGTTTTGTCGCCTAAGTTGGCAAGTTCTGGCAACAGTTGATCTGAAACGTTGCCGTTCCCTGTACCAGCAATCACGATTCCCCGCGCTCCCGCTTTCACAAACGCATTGAACGCAGTCATGTCACTGTTGGTGTACTGGTAGGTGATATCGACTCGCGGCAGTTTTTCGATCTTGCGGATATCAAACTGCGATTTAACAGTGTTGGCGCGAATCACATCCCGATAGAAAAATGGTCTCCCCTCGACGACATAGCCGAGCGGGCCGTAGGGCGACTTGAATGTATCGGTCTTGAAAGAGCTGGTTTTACTCACGTCCCTGGCACTGTGGATCTCGTCGTTCAACGAAACGAGGACGCCTTTGTTCTGGGATTGAGGTGAGGCGGCGATGACCACCGCATCGAGCAAGTTAAGAGGCCCATCTGCGCTGATTGCCGTCGAGGGACGCATTGACGCAGCGAAGACTATTGGCTTGCTGCTGTGCACGGTCAGGTTAAGGAAGTACGCGGTTTCTTCCAACGTGTCGGTGCCGTGGGTTACCACGACTCCATCGACGGACGGATCTTCAAGTAGCTTCTCGACACGCTTGGCAAGCTTGATCATGTACTCCTCAGTCATGCTCTTGCTGCCCACCTGGAACAACTGCTCAGAGGTAACGTTAGCGAATCTCGCCGCGTCGGGCACTTGCTCTAGTATCTTGTCCACCCCCACTGACGCAGTTTTGTAGGTAGAGGTATCTGTGGCCAGTTTCCCCGCCCCAGCGATGGTTCCACCTGTTCCTACGACAACGATGTGGGGTTTCTCAGCACCCTGCAGGTTGGGTGAGTCGGCGAGCGCGTAAAGGGGTACGGATGACAGCACGACCCCCAGGAAAACCCCTTTTGCCAGCGAGCTGAAAGAACGTTGCGATAAGTATATGCGGGATGTCGCAGGAAAGTGGGGCATGGTGTATCTCTCTGTGGCTTAGACCTAGCGGGATTAGCCGTATTGTTAATGTTATGGCAGGCAGGACGATGCTACAAAGAGGGATTGATAACGTCTATTCGTCGTTTACAATCAGATTATTTTTCCTAGGTTATCAATCATGATCGATGCGCGATTGCTTGAGTGTTTCGTTGCGGTCGCAGAAACGTTGCATTTTGGGAAGGCCGCGCAAAGGCTTTTCATCAGTCAGCCGGCGCTGACTCAGCAGATTAAGCGCCTAGAATCAAAGCTTGACGCGATGCTGTTTGAGCGAAGTACGCGGGCGGTATTCCTCACGCCTGCCGGCGAAACGCTGCTGCGTAGAACGCGACTGCTGCAAGCTGAGACGGATGACATGCTTCGTCAGGTTCGCCAGGTAGCTCAAGGAGAGGCGGGATTATTAAAAATAGGCTTAACCCCTACCGCTGCCTGTTCATCATTGGCGGAGGCTATCTACCGTTTCAGCATCTCGCATCCGAATGTCGAGCTGGAGCTTCACGAGCTCAATTCCGTAGACATGGTGGCTGGCCTTCGACAGCGCAAGTTGGACATCGCGTTCATGCGCCCAGTGAACACTCACCCAGACATACACATGATGACGCTCTACAAGGAACCGCTCGTTTACTGCATTCGTGCTGACCAAGCTGGTACAGGCCAGATTAAGATCCGGCTGAGCAACGTGGCGGCGGCTCCTTTGATTGAGTACGACAGTCGTATCTCGCCGTACTTTAATGGGCTTCTTTCAAAGATTTTCATCGACCATCGACTGGTACCACGGTATGGCCATCGCAGTATCATCCCGACGATCCTATCCTACGTTGAGATGGGGCTGGGCGGCGCTATCGTTCCTGCCTCCTTGAAACGCTCGCGTGCGAGTGGGCTGAGTTTTCTTCCACTAGCGGATGTCCCTCAGCATGCCGTAACGTGTGTTGCTTGCCTCAAGGCAAATCAAAGCAAGCTGATCTTTGACCTTCAAACATACCTGCAAGCGTTCGACTTCCAAGCTACCTGGGATTGATTGAGTTTTCACAGATAGAGCCAAGCTAAATAGAAATGGAATCATGCGCTGACTGCGCTGCTTGAGAGTACGTTAGGCTGATCGGGCATGTAGCTGCAACGCAAACGGCCGTATGTATTGGAATGGTTTTTATCTGAAGGATGCTCTCACACGTCTGCCGACGCAGCGGATGAGTGAAATTGCCGAGCTGCTTCCGCATCGATGGGCGTCGGTTTAACGCAAGGTGTGCTGGCCGGACGCTTACAGAGAACTACTCTACGCATAGCACTAACGCTCACGGTTGGCGGTCGACAAAGCAACCCTTCTAGAAGCTAAAAACCTAGCGACCTACTTGCTCAGTAACCATTCGATAGATTTGAAGGGCAAAAAAATCCCGTTAAATATGCTGCCGCCAGAAACCATTGGGCCAATGCTGTACCTGTTAACGGAAAGCTTCGTAGAAAGCTGGGCTGAAGATCAGGAAAAAGCTGTTGTTCTATTGCTATCCCATTTACGCAGTTGGAGGCATTTCATTGAGGTACTGGAACACTGTTCGAAAAGCGGCAGCAAAACTAAGGCAATGGATAGTTTGAATCGTATCAATGCTCTGCTCGATGGTGGTGAACAACGTGAGTTCAACCGGTTTATCGGTTCGTTGGCAATCAATAGTGATTCTTCTATGCGGTCGGAAGGGATGCTTGCGTGGACTCCGGGCCTTCCATGGCGTAAAGAAAATGTCTTAATTGCAGCAAAACGGAGCAGTTTATTTGACGGTTTAGCTTAATGAGGGGCGCCAATAGGCGCCCCCATGGTTTCGTTGCTCTAAAGCGGCTGATCCGACTGAATGGCGCATCGAAAACTGTTACCTTGATAGTGACCATCTTGAATTGGTTCTTCAGCCCAACGGCGGACTATAGGGGCGGCAAACAAAGGCGCCTCAGAATAATTTGATCCCCTTTTTATTCTTTTAGTACCGGTGTCTGGTCCTTTTGGGTTTTCTAATGGAGAGTGCTGATAATAATCTTTGCCATACCAATCGTTGACCCAATCAGTAGCATTGCCTGACATATCGTAGAGGCCCAAAGGGTTGGGTGTGAAACGTTTTACAGAAAAAGTGGCTGTTTCAGACACCATTGGAAAATTTTTCCCATAACTTAGACTCCCAGTATCGGTCGGAAACAGCACATGATCGCCTCGACTGCGGGCTGCATACTCCCACTGGGCCTCAGTGGGAAGTTCCACGGGGTAACCACTTAGTTTTCCAATCCACTGGCAGTAATCTTTGGCCTCCTGCCAGCTTTGAGTGGGAGCAGGTAGCGTTGGATTATAAAGTGTGTCTTTTAGATCTTCTCTATTTCGATATTTAGTGTCAAACAAAGGCTTTCCGTTCGCGACAAAAAACAGATCAAACTGCTCAAGCGTAGTCTGAAGTTTCGATAAGTAGTAACCACTCAGCTTTACCGGGTGTACGAAATCATCATCACCATCAGGACTAATGTTACACATCTGCTCAGGATCTTGCCCACAAGGCCAGGTACACACATCCTTTTCGTCGTACTCACAAATCCAGCCAAAGTCCCCCATATCAAACTGTCCACCCTCGACAAAGACCATATTGTCGATGGACTGCACGACGGTGTTGAGCACCTTGCCGCGCAGTTCGCTGGAAAGATCAGGGTACTTCTTCGCAATGGTGGCCGCGATGGTGGAAACTTTCTCTGGTGCAAGACTCTTGCTGGTAGGCAAAGGGCCGGACTCCGCCTCGCAACCGACTAAAAACATCATGGCTGGCAGGGCAAGTACGAGCTGACGTAGCACTGGAAATATCCTTATAAAATGCGACAAATGCCGAACATTAACATCCCCTGCCCGCACAACAAAGTCCCGCACAAAGCCCTTTCAATATCTCGGTATTTGCCAGGCTGGCGAGAATTTTGGCTGCGCTTGGGTGACGCAACGCAGATGCGTCAAGCGTGGCTTGCAGGCGCGGTCTGGCCAATCGGGTTTTGGCATGGAATCAACGCAGGTTTGAGCGCAGCATGGGGGGCGAATCTGGCCATTTATGTTCAGACATTCAGAGCTGTTCGGGTAGCACGAGCTGCGGTCATTCTTGGTGACGCTGCAGCGATTGGCCGAGGAGTCAGGCAAGCCCCCCATCTAGCCTTTAAGGCGTTGGGAGTGACCATTTTGATAGTTGGGGGGTATTTGCACGACTCTACACTCAGGACACCCCATTGGAAAAATGGGTGAAAGGTACAAAATTTGGGGTCGCTCCTGCTAATTGGTCCAACAACTACAAAACCTCTATGATCGAGTTCTACAATGTCATTTTTCCTATCAGTTTCGAAGCATCTCGCTTAAATGGGTGTCCGGTTTCATTAGACCACTACAAAAGCCGCCTTCCCTAAGGAAGTCCTGGAATGGTCAAAACCTATCCCCGCCGAGCAACACGCTAAGCCGAGCGAAGCGTTGCTCAAGGAGAGCGCTGAAATCCGGAAGGCCTTCTCCAAAGGGCAGAACCTGTTGGATTACTTCAAGGTAAAATTTGCCGAAACGGATAAAGAGGCTGCCGTGGGCGTGCCCCAGTCCAAACCCACCTTATGGTAATCCTGAATGACACCTACCTCTCCGCAGTACGACGAGTTCGATATTCGACAGCAGCGCCCTGTCGCTGGTGAAACCCGTCATTTTGCCACTGGAGAGGCTCTATTTTTGTCGCCACTGCCTGTGCCCACCGGGCAAATCCCCATGGATTTTGGCGGAAGCTTTGTTGAGGTGAATGACACATTCCTTGACGTAGGCAGTAGTAATTTCGGCAAGGCTTTCCAAGCTAGGGCAATGATTGGGCTCGGTATGATGTTCATTTTCTCATGCCTGATTGTTCTGCCTTTGCTTGCAGGATCTACTACTTGGGGAAATCCATTTTCCGAGTCCTTTTGGGACAGAACGGCAGGCATGTTCCATTTCGGTGTGACCTTTAGTATTTGGGGGGGAGGAATAGCGGCGCTCCTGGGTACTTACGTTATCTTGAGCACTACCAGAGCGAAGTCCCGCACCCGCCCTATTCGATTCAACCGCCAACGGCGTGAAATCTGTTTCTTCCCCGAAGGTTCCGACGTCCCCGTCATTCAACCATGGGAAGAGACAGTATCTTGGCTCTCAATCAGTACAGGAGTTACTGGAGTGGGAGTGACAAGCGCCTATACCTTTGGTATGGCGTTCGACGACTCCAAAACGGACGTAGTGCACTTTGTTAGACAAGGAGTAATGACTCCTGCTCATGGCTTGGGTAAGTGGGAAGCCATACGGGTCTATATGGAAAAAGGTCCAGGGTTCTGCCCTGGCAAAGCACCCTACGAGAGTCGCGACACCTTCGATAAAGAACGACAAGACATGCACGAGGAATACCAGCACAACGAACGCTCCGCTTTAGGAGTTGGTTGGTGGTACCTGACGCACCTGATCACCTGGTGGCGTTTTCCGTACTGGGTTGCGGAATGGGACCATCGTTTCAGCATGAAATCTCTACCTGAATCCATTGCAGACTGGTCTAAACCTCTTCCGCCTGAGCAGTGGGCGAAGCCAAGCCAAGCTTTGAAAGAACAAAGCGCGAAGATCGAAAAAGCCTTTGCTCAAGGACAGGATTTCATGACGTACTTCAACGCAAACTTAAGTAAAACCGATGCAAAAGAGTCCGCAGGTAGTTCGGCATTATGAGCGCAGAGATCAACAGCCCGGTGATTGGCGGGACCAGAACAATCAGCGTCCTGTCGCTGGTGAGTCCCGACGGTTTGCCACTGGCGAGGCAGTGTTCTTTTCACCCTTACCCATTCCTACCGGGCAGACGCCAATGGACTTGGATGGAAGCTTTCTTGAGGTCAACGATACTTATCTCGATGTGGGTAGTAGCAACTTCAATAAGGCTTTTCAAGCCAGGGTTATGATCGCGAGTGGAATGCTCTTGCTGATTGTTAGTTTGATAGTAGGACCTTCCATCGCCGGTTTGATGAGTATTGGAGATCCCTACGGCCGAACATTTATCTACATTTTCATAGAGTTTTTTTCCACTGGCGTTGTCATCGGTGCTTGGGGAGCAGCAGGAGCAGCAGTTTTAGGACTGTATGTTGTGATCAGCTCCACACTCACCAAATCCCGCACCCGCCCCATCCGCTTCAACCGCCAACGCCGCGAAGTCTGTTTCTTCCCCCACAACTCCGACGAACCCGTCATCCAGCCATGGGAAGAACTGGTCTCCTGGCTCTCCGTCAGCACGGGCTCAACCGGCGTAGGCACGATGAGCACTTACACCTTCGGCATGGCCTTCGACGACCCTAAGGCCGATAAAGTCCACTTTGTGAATCGAGGTGTGGCGACACCTATCCATGGGTTGGGTACGTGGGAAGCGATCCGCATCTATATGGAAAAGGGGCCGCAATACTGCCCCGGCAAGGCGCCTTACGAGGGTCGCCATACTTTCGATCAAGAACGGGCCGATATGCACGAGGAGTACCGGCACAACGAGCGCTCGGTGCCAGGTGTTGGCTGGTGGTATTTTTCGCATGCAATCACTTGGTGGCGATTCCCGTACTGGGTTGCCGAGTGGGATCATGGCTTCAGCATGAAAAGCCTGCCTGACTCGGTTTCAGACTGGTCCAGGCCCTTGCCACCCGAGCAATGGGTGAAGCCAAGTGCTGAGTTGAATATACAAAGCGCCAGGATTGAACAAGCCTTCACCCAAGGTAAGGGCTTTAGTGCGTATTTCGAAACCAGGATAAACCCCGAATAAAACCCCAAAAAAAAATCGGACGATCTCATTGATCGTGCGTTTTTTATACCCTCGCCTCCAACAACCAATGACGACGCGGCGCAAGGTCGGAGTTACCAAGTTTGCGGATCAGCTTGGAGGTGTGTTTGAGGTAGCGGAACGGCAAACGCTCAAACGAGTCTTTCGGGCCGGCGCAGTGCTTGCGGGAGAAGCGCCAGGCCAGTTGACGGAACAGTCTTCTCTGCCAACGGATCAGCACACCCGAAGAAGGTGTTCGCCCAGTGTAATGGCCTTGGCAATCCATGCACCGGTAAAGAGCCCTGCCACTGGGCGAACGGAAAGTATTTTAGTAGAACTCTTTGAATATGTCCGCGCATATAACATGAAATTTATCGAACAACGATTAAATGTCATTCCAAATATGACTTACATACACCCACAAAACTCACTGGTTAGGCCATAAAACCGAATATTCTTGTACAAAAAAGTTATACAGGAACAATCGATACTATAGAGTCAATACTCAACTTTCGTGTTGGGTGGTCACTTTCAATACATCGGTGTAAGTCACGACAACGCTTTGCCCTACTTTCAAGTCCTTCAGTTTTTTCTGCACTTCAGGATTCTCGACGTTGACGGTTTTCGACTGGCCCGCCGGGTTTTCGAAAGTCACCTGGTTTTTCTTCAGGTCGATGCCAGTGATTTTCAGCTGCACCTGGACCTGACGGAACGCTTCACCGCCCGGGTTGGGATTGTCTTTTGTCGCGCGGATTTCGCCGGTGTGCTCGATGGAGCCAGGCAGCCCTTTGTCGACATCGGTATCGAGGTAGGCCGCCACCGAGCGGGTGACTTCGATCTTGACCTGATCCCCGACCTTCAGGTTGCCCAGATTCTTACGTTCCCTGTAATGAATGGCAGCGGACGACTCTGAACCAAAGCTCAGCGCCGTCCGTGCCACTGAGCATAGACGCTGTTCAGCGATTGTCCGCCGTTTCTTGCGCGGTGGATTCCCCGCTTTCGGTGCCTTTGCCGCTGTCCTTGCGGCGAGTGGGATCGGTGGGTCGCAGGGCGTCGTTGTCGCGCTCGACTTCTCCGGGTGGACGCGGTTCGTCGGGGTGTTCCGAGGTGTCAGGCGATTGGCGGTTCACGTTGGTTCTCCTCAGGCGTCGGGGTCGTCGACCTCGTGGGCGACGTTCACGGCAGGCGAGTCTTTGTGGGATTGATCGGCCTTGGCCTTCAGGGCTTGCCACTGGTCGAGGTCGATGGCGCCCTGCCCCAGCAAATCGTCGGCCACACGCAGCAGCTCGGCGTAATGGGCGTCGGGGGATTGCTGCCAGTAGGCCTTGTCTTCAAACAGGCGCTGCCATGCTGCAAGGTCGGGTGGTTTGAGGTCGTCGCTCATGGCGGGCTCCTGGGAACGCGGGCATTCTTGAATTAGGAGGCCGACGCGCTGCTGAGAGTTCCGACTTAATAGCCGGTCATTTCCAGATAGCCCTGCCCTCCGTGACTGCCGCTCAGACGCACAGGGCCTTCCCAGTACGGAATGCGCAAATCCATCCAGGCATTGGGGTTGAGCGCGTCAATGGTGATGTCGAGGTGTCTGGCGGGGATGGTGATCGACCAGCGCACGGGCATTGAGCGCCCGGCGACGGTGGCGGTGTCTTGTGGAATCAGGCGGATGTCGGTGGCGTGCAGCAACTGAGTCTGGCCCTGGGCGTCGATCCAGGTGCCGGTGAGATATGGCTCGCCGTTCTTCTGCCGCATGCGGTACAGCATGACTTGTTCGCCGCTGTCCAAATGCAGGGAGAACCAGTCCCAACCGCTCTGGTTCGCGGTCAGCGGCTGGCTGCTCCACTCGCGATCAAGCCACGCCGGGCCGCTGACCTGATAGGTCTTGCCGTCGATCTCCAGCGTACCGCTGGCCTGAAAAAAAGGCTGACTGTAATAGTAAGACGCCTGGCCCTGTTCGGACTTCTGGCTGAAGCCCTTGTCCCCTTGCAGCACCGGCGGACGCGTGGACGTGAGCCGCAGTTGGTAGCTGAAAAGCTTGTCA
This sequence comes from Pseudomonas fluorescens NCIMB 11764, assembly GCF_000293885.2. Classification (NCBI taxonomy): domain Bacteria; kingdom Pseudomonadati; phylum Pseudomonadota; class Gammaproteobacteria; order Pseudomonadales; family Pseudomonadaceae; genus Pseudomonas; species Pseudomonas fluorescens. The sequence continues at coordinate 3,836,243 of NZ_CP010945.1, read as the reverse complement.
CGGGCGCTGAGTTGAAGATCCACCAGCGTATCGGCGCCCTGACTGCTGAAACGCCAATCGTCGATCCACGCATTGAACGGCTGCACGCTCACCCCGGCCTGGCCGACGCCGCCACGGGCATAGCGTTCAGCCGCATGATGCACCGTCGCCGAGGTCACGGCCGCATGGCCCAGCCAGATCGTCTGGTTAGCCCAACCTGCCACTTCGGGTGTGGCTTTCAAGGCACTGCGAAACAGCGTCCATTGCACACCGAACTCGTGACCTTGATCGTCCTTGAGATTGGCGGTGATGTACCACCACTCGATGCGAAAACCATCGTGAGGTCCGTGATCCGCCGGAAAGCTGAACACCCGACCAGGCACGACCGGGGTAAACGCGGCCGCTTCACCACCGAGGCCAGCGAAGCCTTTTTCGACCGGCGTCGAGTCATCGCAACCACTCAAAAAAAGTGCCAGCAACAGCAAGCCGAGCTTAATCCTCATGAGCAAACGTCCTCAGCAGGTCCGCCGGTTGCGAGCGATACAGCGAGTACAGCGGCCACGCCGACGCCAGCAAGGTCGCCAGCACCGCCAACCCCATCAACTGCGCCAGTTGCAGCGGAAACACCCGCAACGGCAGGCGCCAGCCGAACGCCTGAACGTTGATCACCGTGTCCAGGCACCACGCCAGCGCGATGCCCAGCGGCAACGCCAGCACCAGCGTCAGCACCGCCAGCAACCAGGTTTGTCCGAGGTTGAGCAGCATCAACTGTCGGCGGGTAACGCCCAACGCCCACAGTGGCGCAAGTTGCCCGAGTCGGCTCTGGCTCTGGGTCAACAGGCTGATGAACAGCGCCACGCCCGCGACACCAAGGGTCAGGCTGTTCAGCGCGGCGGTAGCGGCGAAGGTGCGCTCGAACACTTGGGTGGACCAGCCTTTGAGCCGGGCCTGATCGACGATGCGGCTGTCGTCCAGGGCGAAACGTGTTTGCAATGTCTTCAGAAAGGCCGGGATCAGCGGCGGCTCGATGCGCAGGTTGAAGCGGTTCGGCGTCAGTTGCGGCCAGCCGCGCAGCAGGTGGTCGACGTTGACCAGAAGGTGGCCCTTGGGATTGCCGTAGTCGGCGTAGATCCCGACGATTCGCGGCGACCACGGGCCGTTCGGCGTGGGCAGCGTGAGGTGGTCGCCGAGATGCACCTTCAGGCGCCGGGCCAGTTGCTCGCTGAGCATCAACGCGTCGTCCTTGGCCAATCGGTCCCATGGATTGTCGCCCAAGGCTTCCAGCAACGGCCAGTGCTGGCGATACGTCGGGTGGTCGATCACGCCAAAAACGTCCGCCGGCCAGCCCTGCAACTGGATCGACACCTGCCAGTTGGGCAGCACCGCGCTGAGTGAGGGTTGCTGTTTGAGCCAGCTCTGCAATTCTCTGGCCTGGGCCGGATTTTGCGGGTTCACGTACAGCTCGGCGGTCAGCCGTTGTTCGAGCCAGTCGCTGAAGGTCTGGCGAAAACCGGCGGTCATGCTGCCGGCGCCGATGTTCGCCGCCAGCGCCAACAACAGCGCCATCAACGCCAGGCTCAGGGCCGGCAATTGCTGACGGCAATCGGCGAGAAACCATTGACCGAGCACCGAGCGGCTGCGCTGCAGCACCAGGTTCAGCACCGTATCGAGCACCACCGGCAGCGCCAGCGCCGCGCCGATCAGCAGCGCGGCCATCAGCAGGAATCCACTGGCCAGGCTGTCGCCAACGATCAACGCCAGCAGTGCGATCACGCCCGCAATCGCTGCCACCCAGCCCTGACGCCGCAACCAGCGCGCATGGGCCTGATGCCAGGCCTGCGGATCGGCCAGGGCCAGCAACGGCAAACGTGCCGCCCGCAACAGGCTGTTGGCACCGGCCAGCATCGCACCCAGCAGGCTCAGGCCAACCCCGCTGAGCCACCACCCAGGGCTGAGGCTCAACTGCCCCGCCACTTCAGCGCCGTACAACCCGCGCAGACTGGCGGCGACGTCTGGCAGCAACACACTGGCCAGCAGGTAGCCGCTGGCGACGCCTGCGATGCCGCCGACCAGCGCCAGTCCACCCAGCTCAACAGCAAGGCAAACGATCAGCATTCGAGCACTGACCCCACAGGCGCGCAGGGTTCGCAGCAGGCCCCGACGTTGCTCCAGTGCCAGTCCGATCGCGGCGTGCACGATGAACAGGCCAACGACAAAGGAGAGAAAACCCAAGGCATCGAGGTTCAGGTGAAAGCTTTCGGTCAGGCGCGAGAGGTTGTTCTCTTCGCCGCTGGTTTTTAGTTGGAGCTGGCCTTTGAATTGATCAGGCGAAGTCGCGGTGAAATCCTTGGGCAAGAGCAGCCGCGACAGTTGATCCGGCAGCCCCAGAATCTGCTGGGCGAAACCAATGTCCACCAGCAACAGACCGGGGGCCATGTCGGCTTGCATTTGCAGTGGCGGCAACGCCACACCGTTCAAACTGGAAGGACGCTCTCCTTCGCGCAGCCCCAACGCCTGCAACGTCTGCGGCGATATCCAGGTACTGCCCGGCGGGCTGAAGAACCTGACAATTTGTTCAATCTCCATCGCCCGCCCGGCCACCGCCGAACCGGCCGGCAACGACACCGGCTCGATGCCCATCAACTGCAAGCGTTGATCTTCATGGCCCTTGAGCGTGACTCGTCCTTGCAACACCGGCGACACCGGCCAGCCCGCACGGCGCAGCTCGACAAACAATGCCTGTGGAAACGTCCCACCACTCGGGGCACTGAGACTGGCCTGGGGTTCGCCGCCGATCAATTGACTGGCCCGCGCATAACTTTCCCGCGCCTGACTGTTCAGCGCCTGCACGCCGGTCAACAGGCTAGTGGCCAGCCAAAGCCCGGTCAGCACACTGAAAAACTGCACCGGGTGCTGCCGCCAATGGCTGAGCAGCGCGCGCATCGTTTCGCGAAAAACCCGCACTTCAGCGCTCGTCCGCGCCAGCCAGGCGACCACGGTGCAACACCACTTTCTGCGCCAGTCGCGCCGCCACTCTCGGGCTGTGAGTGACCATCAACAACGTCGTGGGGCTGTCGTCGAGCAGCTCCAGCAACAACTTCAACACTTCATCGCTGGTGGCTTCATCGAGGCTGCCGGTGGGCTCGTCGGCCAGCAGCAGTTTGGGTTGCGAGGCCAGCGCCCGCCCCAGTGCGACCCGCTGCTGTTGACCGCCGGACAACTGCTCCGGATAACGCCGCAGCAAATCCCCCAACCCCAGACGCTGCACCAGATGCGCCTGCCAACGCGGGTCGTGCCGCCCGGCCAGCCGCGCCTGAAACGCCAGATTGTCCTCCACGCGCAAACTGCCGATCAGGTTGAACTGCTGGAACACCAGACCGATTTCAGTCCGCCGCCAGTTCGCCAGCTGCCCTTCGTTCATCTGATCCAGCTGATGCACGCCACTGCGGATGCTGCCGCGATCGACCTTGTCCAGCCCGGCGATCAGGTGCAGCAAGGTGCTCTTGCCGCTGCCCGACTCGCCCATCAACGCCAGGCTGCTGCCGGCTTTGAGCGTCAGGTCGACACCTTGCAACACCGGCAGCGGACCTTGCGGAGTGGCGTAGCTTTTGAAGACGCCTTGGACCTGAAGCATGGTTGAACCTGATTGAGGAGCGTGGGGCAAAGGATAGCGGGCCGGGGCGGGTTTTGTCCGTTGCGGTTTTCGGTCCTTTTCCGCCAACGACACGCTCTAGGGAGCGCGATCAGGTTGGATTGAGCGCGGTGGAGGAGACCTTTACAGCTGCAGTGAACGGGCCGGCCTATTCGCGGGCAAGCCACGCTCCCACAGGTACTGCGGTGTTTTTGATTTGACCTCAGTACTTCACCCCCACCCACGAAAAACACAACGGCAATTGCGCCGTGCGCTTCTGATAGCGGTCATAAAGCTCCTCACGATTGGAATGCGGATATTCCTTGAAATGGCTCATCTGCAACCCCGCCTCGATAGCGCCGGTGAAGATCGCGCCCAGCGTGTGGACGAACCAGTAGGACGTCGCCGCCTGCTGCTCGACCTTGCCTTCGTAGACGATCGGCTGGTCTTGCACAAACGGCTCGCTGCGAAAGTATGAACTGGCCAAGCCATACGGGTCGGCGGCTTCAGGGTCGAACATCTCCAGGAACGGATGGGTTTCGTAGATCACCAGCGCGCCACCGGGCTTGAGGGTGCGGGCGACGTGGCGGAAGAATTTGCCGATGTCCGGCATCCAGTTCAAGACGCCGATGGTAATCAGCGCCACATCGAACCGGTCATGCAGTTCACTCGGCAGATGATGGATGTCAGCCTCGATGAATTCAGGTGCGTGCGGCGAGCGGGACGCCAGCTCCCGCGCCTGATCGAGAAAGGCCTCGGACTGGTCAACACCCACGACACTGCGGGCACCCAACGCAAACAGGGAAAGACTTTCGCGGCCGTTGTTGCAGCCCAGTTGCACCACATCCTTGCCGTCGACGCCGACCTGTTCCAGCACACCGCGCAAGGTGTCGTCGATGCAGGAAAAATCCCGTTGAGTGACGGCCTTCAATAGGGACTGCCATTCAGGAGCGTTTTTGTGGTGTCGGGCGGAGTCATTCCAGGCATCGCGGTTGCTGGCGATGGCGTTTTCTTTTGTCGGCATTTCCATTGCACACTCCAGAACTCGGGGGTTATCAGACCGACCCGAGTCTAGATCAGTGTTTTTGAAAAACCCATGTGGCGTTTGTTGGAATGTTGTAAGCCAGGCATCGCCCACGTCTGGCAGCTATAGTTAATGACCTTGGGGAAATTGCGGGAAAACCGATTTCGCAGGTGCAGCCATGAAACACACCGATCTGCCGCTGATATTCGCCCTCTGCCTGACTGCCGCCACCGGTGCTCACGCGCAAGACAGCCTGACACCCACGTCCGCGTACAGCAGCGAGTTCAACTATTACGGGGAAAACCAGCCGTTCGCCCACCCCGTTCCGCCGACCCTGAGCACCGTGCCACCGCGCTCGTACATCCCGACACCCCCTCCGGATTTCATCCCGATCGCCAGCCAGCATGAGTTCTCCGACTCACGGTTGCCGACGGTCGCGGACGCCACCGTACGGGTGTTCATCCGCTCCTACGACGCCGAACGCGGCGTCTACGTGAACGAAGAAGTCATCGATCCCACCTGCCTGCTGGCCTGTCTCAGCCGCCAGGGCCAGGCGACGCCCGTTTACCACTGACGCTTGTCCGGGCGCGCGAGGCCGAGTTTTTCGATCCGGTAGCGCAGCATGTCGCGGCTCAGGCCCAGCAGCCGAGCGGACTTGGTGACGTTCCAGTCGGTCTTGTCGAGCATCTTGCGCACCATGTCGCGTTCCACTTCCGGCAGGTTCATCGATTCGTTGCCGTTGTAGGCCGGTCGTGGCTCGCTGTGGTGTGGTGCCTCCGGCATCGCCAGCGGTTCGTCCATCAGGCTCAGGCAGACATTCAACTGGTGAGGGGCGATGGTGTCGGTCTGGGCCAGCAGCACGGTTTGTTCGAGCATGTTGCGCAACTCGCGCACGTTGCCCGGCCAGGTGTAGCCGAGCAGCAACTCTTCGGCCTGATCGCTGAAATGCAGGTTCGGTTTGCCATAGCGCTTGCCGTGGATCCCCAGGAAGTGCCGGGCCAGCAGCAGGATGTCTTCGCCACGGGCGAACAGGCGCGGCACCTTGATCGAGATGATGCGCAGGCGGAAGAACAGGTCACGGCGGAACTTGCCCTGCTGGACCATTTGCTCAAGGTTGCAGTTGGTGGCGCTGATCACCCGCAAATCGACCTTGCGCTCCTTCACCGAACCGACCCGGCGAATGGTCCGGTCCTCCAGAAGCTTCAGCAATTTGGCTTGCAGCAGCAGGTCCATTTCACCCACTTCATCAAGAAACAGCGTGCCGCCATCGGCCGCTTCCACCAGGCCGACGCGACGGTCCTTGGCATCGGTGAACGCGCCCTTTTCGTGGCCGAACAATTCCGACTCCACCAGGTTGGAAGGAATCGATGCGCAGTTGAATTCAATGAACGGCCCCTTGGCACGCGGACCGTCAAAATGCAGCGCGCGGGCCACCAGTTCCTTGCCGGTGCCGGTCTCGCCTTCTACCAGCACGGGCGGCAGATCGGTGTTGGCCATCCGGCGCTCGGCGTCGAGCAGCTGCGCAATGGTGCCTTTGAGATAGAGCATGGGAGCCGATTCGCCGATCAAGGCCTGCACCCCCGACTTCTGCGCTTCACGTTCCTGATAGAACGACAGCGTGCGTTCCATCCGGTCGGTGGCCAGGGCCTTGTCCAGCAACAGTCTGAGCTCCGGCAGCGCCACCGGTTTGGTGACGTAATGGAACGCGCCCTCTTTCATCGCCACCACGGCGTCTTCGACATTGCCGTAGCCGGTCATCATGATCACTTTCAGGTCCGGCGCGCTGATGCGCAGCTTCTGGATCAGCTCGTGACCGCTCATGCCCGGCAGCGAGTTGTCGGTCAGTACCACGTCCGGGGCGACCGTGCGCAGTTGTTCCAGCGCCGCTTCAGCCGAGTGGCAGACCGTCACCTCGAAGTCCTTGCGCTCCAGGTAGGTCTGGATGTTCTCGGCGAGGAGTTCGTCATCCTCGACCAGCAGAATGCTGTGCTCCATATTCCCCTCCCGTTGCCACTTTAAAGTTGAGACTGACGCGGGTTCCTTCCTGCTCCTGACTGGTCAGTTCGACCGAGCCCTCGTAGCGTTCCATTATTCGTTTCACCAACGCCAGGCCGACGCCCAACCCGCCTTGCTTTGTGGTGAAAAACGGCTTGAAGACCATTTGCTGCTGCTGTTTGGTCATGCCCTTGCCGGTATCGCTCAGGGTCATGCGCACGTGACCGGGCGACGTCGATTCAATCTCGATGCCCAGCAGTCCGCCCTTAGGCATGGCTTCCAGCGCGTTGGCGAACAAGCTGTTGAGAATTTGCGTCAACAGCACTTGTTGGCTGACGACCGGCGGGCAGGCATTGGGAGTGAAACGAACTTCGACATGAGAGCGGTTGATCAGCGCTTCAAAGGCACTCAGGGTGTCGTCGATGGCCAGCATCAGGTCCACCCTTTCGTACTCGTCATTCATCGGTCGCAACGACACCAGCAGCTCGCGAACCCAGCGCGACATGCGATCGACCTGATTGATGATGTCGCCGATATTTTTCTGCGCGCTCTGGCTGGCGATTTCCTGCGCCAGTTCGGCACTGGAGCGGATGTTCGCCAGCGGATTGCGCAAGCTGTGGGCCACGGCCGAAGACATTTCCCCCAGGGCCACAAACGTTTCGTTGGCGACCAGTTGTTTCTGCTGGCTTTCCAGCAGCGTGGCCGCGCGCCGCACGATCCAGAACAGCCCGAGGAAGATGGCCGCGCCGCCGAGCCCGGTCGCCAGCCAGATGGCCTTGAAGCCACGCTGGATACGGTCCACCAGGTCCGCCGGCTCCTTGTAGATCTCGACCATCGCAATCACTTTGCTCTTGTCGGCGTTGAACATCGGGATGTAGTTCTCGATGAACAGATACTTGGGCTCGCGCAGCAGCATCTGCTCGGGTCGCTCGTCGTCGATCTGGTGATAACTGGTGGATACCGGCTCCTTCATTTCGAAGGACTCGTCCAGTTCCTCGTCACCTTCGACACGCATGCCGATCATTTGCGGGTTGGTCGACCAGACCACGGTGCGATCCAGGGCGTACACCACCGCCAACAGGGAATCCGGCAGATGTTCGACATGATCGAGAAACTCGATGCGGGCCGCTGCACGGGATCCAGGATCGACGTCGGGATAGTTATTGTCCTGGCGAGGATCAAGCATTTCACCCATGGTTCTTGTCAGGGTGATGCCCGCGTGACGAATTTCAGCATCGCCGATCGCCTGAATGAATTGCGCGGTCAGCATCGAGTCACGCTCGATGCTCTCCTCGACCACAAAACGCGTGGAAATGTAGCCCAAGCCCAGCGCCACGGCGGCGATGATGAAAAAACTGCCCAGGGAAAACCAGCGCAGCAGGTTGAACTGGCCGCGCCAGCCCATGCCTTGTGCCGCCGGCGTACTCGACGGCGCAGGTACTTTTTGCTCTTCCAGTATCTGCATGGCTGGATCCTTGATGCTGAAGCCTTTTCAGTGACGTTTCGAATCAGTGTAGGTGGCAATGATCGAGACCGGCGCCCGAATGATAGTAAGTAGCCGCTATTGCACCTGCGCTGCCTGCAACGGTTGTTGACGATCGGTTTCTTCCTGCAAAAAACCCATGATGGACTGCGCCGCGTTCTCATCCAGGCGCAGGTTCGGCATCGGGATCCGGTCAAAACGTTCAAACAGTTTCGTCGCGATCGGGTCCTGCTCGGCGAGCATGCGGTCCGGTTCGCGGATCCAGCGACTGAGCCACGCCGGATCGCGCAGACGGGTCACGCCGATCAGGTCCGGGCCGATGCTGCGCATACCGATGCCTTGCCCGTCTTGCGGCCCGAGGCTGTGGCACGACGCACAACGGGTGCGAAACAACTCTTCGCCGTTGCTCGGCGCACGGATCTCGGGTGCGTTGGCATAGCTCTCTTCAGCGCTGGCCTGCTTCCAGTTCTGCAAGGTGTTGGCCAATTGATCGGCGAGGATCCATGGGTTCTCGAAGGGAGAGGCTTTCATCCAGCGGCCCGTGCCCTGGTTGCCGACCATCAGACTCAGGTTGTGGTCCTTGTTGCGGCCGTTGTCGACGCCTTCAATGAACAGCCCGAGTTTCTTGCGCAAGTCGGTGACGGCGTCGAATTCCCCGGTGAGAAACTGCCAGCCCGGCCCGACCTTGAAGCGTTGCGAGTAGGCCTTGAGCACTTCGGGGGTATCGCTCAACGGATCGATGCTGATCGAGTAGAAAAAGATGTCCTGACCGACCCGGTCCCCCAGCAACTTTTGCACCTGACGCAGGCGCGCGGTTTCCAGCGGACAGGAGTCGCTGCACGAGGTGAAGATGAAGTTGATCACTACGACTTTGCCCTTGATCAGGTCATCGAAAAAATGCACCTGCCGACCGTCCTGGTCGGTCAGCAGGGTGTTGGGGAAATAGTCGCCGCCCCAGGGGGTTGCCGACTCCTGCGGCGCCAGAGCACCTTCATGGGCGACCAGCACCCGAGTCGCCAGCAGACAGGTCACCAGCATCAAAATCAGGTGCATGCCCAAAGCGCGGGAGCGCGGCGTCGGCAGTGGTCTGTCGGCGCCTGCCCGGTTCATTTTTTCACCGTCACTTGCGGGCCGAAGCCATCGCCATTGCGGAAGGTTGGCAGCGCGGCCGAGTTCACATAGCGCACACCATCCCAGCTGGGCAACGGGGTCGGCATCAACTGGAATTGCCCGGGTTTCTCGATGTCCCAGCGCAACAGCATGGAGTTGTCCTCATGCTGCGTGTTGTGACAGTGCTCCATGTAGGTCCCGGCAAATTCGCGGAAGTTGATCGCCATCTCGACGCTGTCCAGGCCATCGTTTTCCGAGCCGATGCGGTAAACATCCTTGCGCGCCCACTTTTCCCATTCCGGTGGCGCCTTGCCGCCGCGGCTGAGGATGATCCCCTCCTCGAAGTGCACGTGCACCGGGTGGCTCCAGCCCTTGCCGCCGGCCTTGATGTTCCACACTTCGAGCGTACCGAAGGCGGTGATGCCGGCATCGGTCGGGCCGCTGGCCAGTTTGGTCGAGGCGTTCAATCGGCGCGGATCCATGTGGAAACCGAAGCCGCCATCCGTCTTGACGGTCCACGGTGCTTCATCCGTGCCGTCGGAACGGCCGAAGGTGAAGGTGCGGTGACGGGCGTTGGCCAGCAGCTGCTTGTCGGCAGCGTTATCGCGATGAATCTTCAACGGGATCATCACCAGCCCTTCGGCCTTGCCGGGTTTGGCCGGCTCGTACGCTGCCGGGTCCATGGCCAGGTCCTGACCGGTGTAGGCCTTGACGTTGAGTTGCAACAGTTTGCCCACCGCCGGGTCACCTTTGTCCCACTGCGGCCCCTTGCTGCTTTGCTTGATCACGGCCAGGTATTTCTCCGACAGCACATCGGACAGCGACACCGGTTCTTTCGGGCCTTTGCCATCGTCATGCACCAGCAGGTTGACGAAGAACAACTTGTCTCCGGGCTTGATGCCGTTTTTCGCGAAGTTGACGATGATGTCGAAGCGCTCGGCGATGCCTTGGGTCGGCAGGATCGCATTGTGATTCTGTTTATCGCCGTCGGCATCGAGGTCCATGCTCCCATCGAACGGCACGCTGTGTTCCATGATGTTGCCGTCGTTGGCAATCATGTGGAACGGCACGCGGGCATACGACACCCCGGAACCTTTGGGGCCCTGGAATTCGCCGCTGCTGCCCTTGATCTCGCGCACCAGCGCCAGTTTGAAATACCGCGACACCGAGCCATTGAGGATGCGGAACCGATAGCTGCGGGCACGCACATCCAGGGTGGGTTTCCATTGCCAGTTGACCAGCACCTGGTCACCGAGGAAACCGTCGGTGTTGAACGGGTTGAACCACAGCTGACCGGCTGGATCCCAGGCTTTGTCGGCCACCACCAGATTGACGTCGTAGTCGCGGTTGCCCCACGGCAAGGAGCTGCCGCTGGGGAAGCGCAGGTTGACGCCGTCGTTCACCGATTCGTTGCCGCGGTCCAGGGCGCTGTAGTAGTTCATCATCGCCGCGTTGCCCTTGTAGACATTCTGCGCGGTGAAATCGAGCATGTGGTCGTGAAACCAGTGGGTGCTCATGGTTTCACGCCAGTCGCCGCGGATCTTGATCGTGCCGTGATCGCAGGTCTTGCGGCTGGGGCTGAGGTCGTTGGTCCACAGGGTTTCGCCCGGCGCGCACGGGAACGCCGCGCGCGGATCGTGCGCGTCCGTGTTGATGCTGTCGTAACCGGCCAGCTGGATCGGCCAGCGATAATCGTAATACTGCCCCGGAAAGAAAAATGCGTTGGCATAGCCGTCGCTTTCCGCCGGCGCGTGACCATTGTGTTCGTGGGTGCTGATGGTATGCAGACCAAACCCCATGTTGGCCGACGGGTCGATCGGCAAACCGTTGTAGTGACGCATCAGCACCGGTTGACCGTAACGCACCATCAGCAATTTGGGCGGCAAGGTGCCGTCGAAGGTCCACACCGAGTTGTGGTTTTGCACCGGCATGTTCGGGTGGAAACGCGTATCCACCCCCTTGGCGGTGCCATCGGTTGCCGGCACTCCGGCGACGTTGTGATAGAGACCACCGGGGCCGAACTCGCCCAGGGCATAGCCGTGCATCTGACGGGCGTCACGCAAGCCGCCATTGGCTCGTGCGCCGGTCTGCACGGTCTTGTAGGCCAGTTGCGGGTAGAACTCGTTCCAGCGCTGATGCGACCAGCCCTTTCCTGGTGGACGACCTTCCGCCGAAGAGCCGATGTGGCGGTTGAGGAAGTACTCGATCTGCGCCTGCCACGGGTTGCGGTCGACCACGTTGGAAAACTGGCTCGGGAACGGCGTCAGCCCCGGTTGACGCAAAAACGCGTCAAGGGCCGCGCTCTGTGGTGCGCTGCGGGCTGCATTGTTGGGGTCTTGCTGAGGCGCCGGACCAATGGCTGCCGGTGGAAATGGCAGCAGCGCCGCCGGCGTCGTGGGGTCGAGTTTTTCCGGGCCGAACTCTTCGAACAGCAACAGTTGCTGGGTGAACGGCTGGGCGCCGAACAGCGGGCTGGGTTTGCCATTGGTGGGGTAATTGAAACTGGTCTGCACCGCCGGCGGCAGGATGTTTTCCGTGCGCGGGGTGTCGCGGCTGCCTTTGACGCCATCAGGCAAATCGAAGGAGTCTTCGTTAGCCTCGGGCATGGTCAGGATGGCGTTCAGGGCGGCTGGTTTGTCTGCCGGTTCGTCGTAGTAAGCCGAAGGGTCGGACGGCTCAGGCTGTCGCTCGTCATCGATCGGACTGGCACGCAGCGTCGCTGTGCCCAGCGTCATTGTCAGCAGGACGCTCAGGGGCGTCAGGAGGCCGAACCACTTGAAAGGGTGCCGCGCTTTACTGTCCATCACCAGCCGCCTCGAAGTCGTGAAGGGGGTGATGAGGGTTTTGCAAGGAGCTCGCCAAATTTGTAACAGTTTTATACGAAAAATATAATCCCGATAAAACAACGACTTATCAACATCAATGTGCCACGACCGAAAACGGGCTGGGGATTGACACCCGCTAACGGGGAAAGCTCATCCCCGTTTCAGGGAACCCGCTTGAATGACAGACGCACCCTCGTCCCCTCGCCCTCACGACTGTCCAGGCTCACGGCACCACCGCAACGCTCCATGATGCGCTTGACCAGGACCAGCCCGACACCGAGCCCGCCTTGCTTGGTGGTGAAAAACGGCCGGAAGGCCATGCTGCGTTGTTCCTCATTCATGCCCTTGCCGGTGTCGCTCACCACTACGCTGACGCCTCGGAAATCAGTCGACTCAAGGGCGATGGTCAGCGTGCCTCCCTTGTCCATGGCTTCCAGCGCATTGGCCAGCAAACTGTTGAGGATCTGCGACAACTGCACCTGCTGGCTCAGGACCATGGGCGTTTCCTTCGGCTCGAACACCACGTGGACCCCGGCCTTGGCAATCTGCTGTTCGAAAGCCATGAGGCTGTCCTGCAACGCCGCCACCAGATTCACCGGTTCGGGCTCGTCATGCAGTGGACGCAGGGATTGCAGCAGCTCCCTGACCCATTTCGACATGCGATCCACCTGGCCAATGATGTCGGTGATGTTTTTGTGTGCCGGGCCGCTGTCGAACTCCAGCGCCAGTTCGGCACTGGAGCGAATGGTCGCCAACGGGTTGCGCAAGCTGTGGGCCACCGCCGACGACATCTCGCCCAGTGCGACGAAGGTTTCGTTGGTGATCAATTGTTTTTGCTGCACCTCCAGCAGAATTGCCGCCCGCCGCACGATCCAGTACAGCCCCAGATAAATCAGCCCGCCGCCCAGCGCAGTGGCCAGCCAGATCAGCACCAGGCCGCGCTCCATGCGGTCGATCAAATCGTTCGGCTCCTTGTAGATCTCCACCATCGCGGTGACATTTGTTCCATCGGCATCGAACAGCGGGATGTAGTTTTCGATAAAGATGTATTCCGGTTGCTTGACGAACTTCTGCTCCATGCGCGCCTTGTCCACTTCGTGATAACTGGCCGACACCGGCCTCCTGAACTCGAAGGCCTTGTCCAGGTCCTCGTCGGCATGGATGGTCGTGCCCATCAAGGCCGGGTTTGTCGACCAGATCACCATACGGTCAGGCGCATAGACGTTGGCCAGAATCACGTCTGGCAGATGCTCGATATGGTCGAGAAATTCGCCCCGGGCATTGGCGCGGGCCAGCGGGTCGACGTCGGGAAAGTTGCGGTCCTGGCGGGGGTCCAGCAGCTCGCCCATGGTTCGCACATTGGGAATCGAGACGTGGCGCACCTCGGCCGAGGCAATCGCCTGAATGAACTGCGATGTCAGCAGCGCATCACGCTGCACACTCTCGGTAATCACGAACCGCGTGGACACCACGCCCAGCGACACCGCCACCGTGCCGATCACCCCCATGCTGATCAGTGAAAACCAGCGCAGCAGATTGAACGGCTGCTTGCGCGAGCTCAGGCGACTGCCCTCCTCGGACTGGAGCATTTGCGTCGGCATGTTCATGGGCGTACTTCCTGGCGATTCCCCCCATTGGTTATAGCCCACTCATGGCTGTTTGCCCGACCTTGGGTCCCCGCCGCCCCCAACCTGCCCGCTCTCCCCATCTACCCCCAATGCTGGGGACAGTGGCCCGTATGACCGGATGGCAAGCCGCCGCTGCCTATGCCTGAAAAGCCCTGATTCCGGGCCTCTGGCGGCGGTTTCCCGCGATTGGTATGGAAGTTGCCGAAGCACCCTCAACTGACCCATCCCCACGGGCAGGTCTCTGATAGAGGGAATACTCATGCACCCTTTACTGTCCAAAACCGCGATCGCCCTGGTTGTGTCCGCTCTGGCCCAAGGCGTGGCCCAGGCAGCGCTGTTTGCTGTCGATCCGGGCCCCTACGTTCCCGCCAACGGCAATTTCGCTTCCTGGTATCAGGACTCCCACGGTCGAACCTTTGACTTATGCCTGTCCAAGGCTGTCAGCTCCAGGGTTCCAAGCGCGCCCGGTGCGCCGTCCTACATGTGCCTCTTGAATCCGAATCCCGGTATTTTCGACGACACTCAGCCGATCGTTTTCCCGACCAACTTTCCCGATGAAGCGTTCTGGTTCACCGGTGACGGATCCATTGTCGACGCGGCACGGGGCATTGACCTGACCTACGTCAGCGCCGTCGAAGCGGCCTTCGCCGCTGGAGATCCGGTTGAAGGCGACCAGGTCAGTTTTGGCCGTATCCGTATTCGGGTGGACGTGCCCACCGCTGGCACCTATGTGATCACCCACCCCTACGGCGTCGATGTCTTCAATGTCGATACCCCCGGACGTCGCGCGATCAACATGACCCGGGACATCGGTATCGGCTCGCCGAAAACCTACGACGGCGCGCTCAAAAGTGACATCGGCCCTTTCCTGCGTAGCGTCAACGGCCCCTACACCGAGACCAACCCGGTCACTGGTTCCGCCGACCAATTCGTCGGTGATCCAAACCTGGAGGAAGCGTTTACCGGCAGCCCTTTCAACACCAACTACATCCGCATTGAAGGACCTAACGGCCTGGACTTGCGCACAACGGTCATGGCTATCTCCGGCAAGCTTTCGACGGTGGTTCGGCCCACCCCGATCATAGCCGAGCGCAGCACCTACTCACGCAAGGCCGGCAGCAGCGCCCCGGAGGCCCAACAGGATGTCTTCGTCCTGGCCCCGCCACCACCGGCCACCGTGACCCTGGACAGCAACAGCCCGGTGCTGAACCTGACCGAAGCCAACACCACCGGCCACTGGTATGCCCAGTCAGCCACCAACCCGACATTACCGAGCAATTTGCTGGTGACGGCCGACAACCACCTGGCCATTCCCACCAGCACGCCGACGTCCTTGACCATGCCGCTGACCGACCTGGTCGTGATTTCACGGGCCGAGTACAGCCTGAGCAACGGGCAAATCACGGTAGTGGCTTCGACCAGCGATGAAACGTCGCCGCCGGTACTCACCGTCACCTCCGGCACGGGTGTCGCCATTGGTGCCCTCAGTGGCAATGGCGCAGAAAAAACCCTGTCGACCGGCATCTCGCCGATTCCACCGGCCAAGGTTCGGGTGACGTCATCCAATGGCGGCAGCGATACCGAAGAAGTGGTCATCGTGCAATGAACGCTCTCATGCCCAGATCCGCATCAGGAGGCATCATGAACAAGTGGCCACGCTTCGCGCTCAACGCGCTCGGGCTGACGCTCTCGCTGTCCGGCAGTGCGTTCGCGCAACTCAATGCCGTCGATACCGGCCCCTACACCTTTGCCACGGGGAAATTCCCCATGTGGTATCAGGACAGCAATTTGCTGTCGCTGGAACTGTGCCAGTCACGGGCGACCAGCTCGCGGTCACCCGGCGCTCCTGGCGCGCCCGCCTACATGTGCATCCTGAACCCGGAACCTGGGATCTTCGACGACACCCAGCCCATGGTGTTTCCGGATAACTGGCCACCGGAAGCGTTCTGGTTCCTCGCCGAGACCAGCATCAACGATGTCGGAGGTTATGGCGTGGATGCCTACGTGGCCGGGATCGAAGCGGCATTCGCTGCGGAAAACCCGGTCGATGGCGATCAGGCCAGCTTCGCGCGGATTCGTCTGCGGGTGAACATACCTGTCGCGGGGACTTACACCATCACCCACCCGTACGGAGTGGAAACGGTCAACGTCACCACCCCGGGCCGTCGGGCGATCAACATCACCCGCGACATCGGCATCGGCGCACCGGGCAACTTCTCGGGTGCGCTCAACGGGGAGGTCGGACCTTTCCTGCGCAGCGTCAACGGTCCGTATACCGAAGTGAATCCGGACACCGGGTCCGTCGAAACTTATGTTGGCGATCCGAACCTCACCGAAGCGGTCACCGGCAGTCCGTTCAACAACAACTTCCTGCGTGTCCAGGGGCCGGCCGGTACCATCCAGACCAACCTCTTCACCGTGTCCGGCAAAGTCCTCGACAGCCGCGCGCAAACCCCTGTGGAAATCGGCCGCGCCACTTACCGCCGCATGTCTACAGGTCCGGGAACGAGCAGTACCCGGGTGGAAGTCTTCGGCAAATCTTCCAACAGTTCGAGCCTGTGCTTCCGCGAAACCGTGGCCCTGGTTCCAGGACCACCGCAGACGCCATGCCTGGTCAACATGCTCGGCGACAACACCGGTGAGTTCTTCGCTCATCGCCTGACGGGGACCACCGTTCCTTCGGTGGTGGTGGTCACCGCTACCGACCCGAGTGGCACCAGCCGACCAACCGCAGTGTCGAGCAAAGTCACCGATGTGGTGAAAATCCAGACCGCTCGCTACAACTGGAGCAACCACAGCCTGCTCATCGAGGCCACCTCGTCTGACGAAGTGCTGGTGCCGGACATGGTCGCCCAGGGTTACGGACGTCTAAGCAAGACCGGCATCCTGCAACGGCTGACCGTTGCCGATCTGACGCAGCCTCCGGCCAGTGTCACCATCAAGTCCGCCGCCGGCGGCAGTGACACCGAGCCGGTTGTGGTGGTAGGGACGGCACCGAACAGCGGTGAAAACCAGTCGCCGCTGGCCGTCGCCGACACCGGCAGCACCAGTTTCGGTGTGCCGATCACCCTCAACCTGCTGGCCAACGACAGTGATCCGGACGGCAATACACCGTTGAGCATCACCGCGCTGACCCAACCCGCCGCCGGCCAGGGCACCGTGGCATTGAGCGGCACGACCGCCGTGGTCTACACGCCACCAGCGGTGGTCAATGCACCGTTGACCACGACCTTCACCTACAAGGCGCAAGACATCAAAGGCCTGGCCTCGACCGCCCCGGCAACCGTGACCATCACCGTGGCGCCTAACCAGCCTCCGGTGGCCGTCGCCGACAGCATCGCAACCCTGGGAGTGGCGGTGCCGATCAACGTGTTGCTCAACGACACCGACCCGGAAGGCAACGTGCCGCTCGCGATAGCCAGCTTCACGCAACCAGCGGCCGGTCGCGGCACCGTCAGCAGCAACGGCACGGTGATCACCTACACACCACCGGCCACCGTGACCACGGCGTTCACCACCACCTTCACCTACATCGCCCGGGACAACTTCGGCGCCCTGTCGGTGACACCGGCCACAGTCACGGTGCAAGTCTCGCCACGGCCACCGGCAGAAGCCTTCACGGTGACCACGGCAACGGTGTCGGCACGCTCCAACAACCGCTTCACCTGGGACTTTGCGGGCACCTCGTCGGTGATCACCGGCAACACCATCACCGTCCGGGTCAGCACCCCAACCGGGCTGCAAACCCTGGGCACCACCACGGTGCCGGTGACCGGTCGCTGGCGGTTGACGGTGAACAACACCACCACGGTGATCCCGTCGGCGAACCCGACTGCCACCATCACCTCGTCCCAAGGCACCGTGCGTTCGGTGTCGGTGATCTCGAACTGAGTCCTCGCCCCATCGGTCATGTGGCCGATGGGGCAGGCCTCTTGCTGAAGGACAGCCTCATGAAAACGTCGACCGCCGCCCTGCTCTGCCTGCTTCTGCTCTGCAGCAGCGCGAGCGTGCGCGCCGACGATCTGATGGAGAACGACGACCTGGGCCCCGGCACCGACCTCGGCGAGTTGCCACCGCCGATTGGCCAGCACGCGCTGATCGACCAGACCGGCCAGGCCAACGTGGCGTTGCTGCAACAGAACGGCCAGTCGTTGCTCGGCACCATCGTCCAGTCGGGGAGCAATCAGGAAGCGTACATCCTGCAACAAGGCAGCGACCTGATGGCGATGATCACCCAGCAAGGCTCCGGCAACTCCGCCTCGATCACCCAGGCCGGCAGCCAGAACCGCGCGCAGATTTCCCAGAACGGCAACAACAACGACGCCAGCATCGACCAGGCCGGCACGGGGCTTTCCAGCGCCGTGAGCCAGTCCGGAAACGGCATGAGCGTTTCGGTCAAACAATACCGCTAAAGCACTGCACCACCTGGAGGTTTCATCATGTTCAAACTGACGCCCCTCACCGCCGCCATCCTGGTCATTGTCAGTGCCCAGGCGATGGCCGACGACAGTGTTTCCACCCAGGACCAGGTCGGCACCGCCAACGTCGCCGATGTGAAACAGACCCTGGCCCCCTTCAGCACCGCCACCCAGCAGCAACTCGGACAGGGTAACGACGCGGCCGCCGTGCAGGACTCGGCCACCAGTACCATCGACCAGAACCAGGTCGGTGAGTACAACGCCGGTTACGCCGAGCAGTTGTTCGAAAACAACAGCACCATCAACCAGCAACAGACCGGCAGCTTCAACACCAGCCATGCCAGCCAGTCGATTGGTGTGGGTGGCGGTGAAGTGCTGCAGCAACAGCAAGGCACCGGCAACTTCTCGTTCGTCTATCAGGACAGCCAGGAAGGTACGACAGGTCAAACCTTCCAGTTCGGTGACAGCAACGAAGCCAACATCGAACAGATCCAGCTCGGCATCGCCAACACTGCGGTGATCATGCAGTACGGCACCACCAACTACGCCACCGCCGAACAGATCAACCACATGGGCGGTCAGATCAACCTCAACCAGACCGGCACCAGCAACTACGCCTACGGCGACCAGCGCAACGGCGACGGCGGCAACCTGACCATCAACCAGCTCGGCGAAGGCAACGGCGCTGAAGTCTGGCAAGACGGACAAGTCGGCAGCGAAACCACCGTCGACCAGATCGGCCTGACCAACGAAACCGTGGTCGACCAGAGCTTCGGCGAAAACAACACCGCCCGGGTCTTTCAGGTCGGCGACCTCAACGCGATCTATGCCGATCAGTTCGAATCCACCGGCTCGACCATCGCGCTGTACCAGACAGGCACGGGCAACACGCACTTCACCTACCAGACCGGCGAAGGTCATTCACTCACCGCCACCTCGGTAGGCAACGACAACAAGGTCTACGCCAGCAACTGGAAAGGCCCGCAAAAAGGTGGCCAGTTCGGCAGCAATCAGCGCGCAACCATCAACCAGACCGGCAACGCCAACATCGCCAACTTCACCCAGGACGGCGTCGGCCACATCATGACCACCAACCAGACCGGCACCGGGAACAAAACCACGGTCAGCCAGGCCGACAGTTACAACGAGCTGTACTTCGACCAGAACGGCAGCGACAACATCCTCATCGCCGATCAACGCGGCACCACCAACCTCGCCTCGGGCACCAGCACCGGCACGGCCAACCGCACCGAATTCGACCAGTCCGGCACCGGCAACCAGGCCTACACCACCCAGTGGGGCAGCGATAACCAGATCACGCTGAAACAGGCTGACACGATGAACGTGGCGTATGTGACCCAGGGCGGCACCGGGAACATTGCCAATGTTGATCAGAGCGGTGTGGCGCAGATGGCGACTGTTCAGCAGTTGGGGACGGATAACCGGGCGACGGTGTTGCAGCAGTAATTGTGGAGGTATAAAAAACCGCGGCCCTGGGTGAGGGTCGCGGTTTTTTTGTCTGGGGTTTGCAAGGTTGAACGGTCCCTGTAGGAGCTTGGCTTGCCAGCGAAAGCGGCCTGACAGCCGACCATTTTTTTCAGGTGTACATATCCGTTTTTGCGGTAACGGCGGCTATTGGTTTCGCCCTTTCGGCGAGTCACTTGGAAAAGCGCCAAGTAACCAAGAGCTTTTGCCCCTAATGAGATGGTCAGCCCGGCGAGAACCTCGGCATGCCCTCCTTCCGGTCCTGCTCCGTGGGCCCGCCGCCATCGCCCATCCATGGCCGGGGGCGGCTACCGCCACAGCAACGCAAGGCGGCCTACCGGCAGGCCTTGCTCTTTGATAGTACGCATTTCCCTGTGGAAGCTAGCCTGCTAGCGATGGACGTCAACGATAACGCGTGCTGTCTGAATGAACGCGATGTCCGGGCGTCCATCGCTAGCAGGGATTGTGGTGGATCTGTGAAATCAGTCGAACGGGTACACCTGAAAGAGCCTGGTCGGCCCGAAGGCCGCCTCGGTTCACTCTTCTTCAGGCAGCTTGTTCTGGGTCAGGTATCGATCAAGCGTCTCACTACTCTGCGGCGAATTATCCCCCGCCACCTGCCACAAATGCCGCTCGATCCCCTGAGCCAACAGATGCCCCACCGCCGCCTCGATCGCCGACAACACACACAACTGCGCCGGTTCGTTGGTGGTGTACCCGACCTCAGCTTCGAGCAACTTCTTGAACTCGATAAATTTGAACACCCCGGCACTACGGCCCACGGAGTAGATGGTCTTGCTGGTCATCACATTGGCCAACACCTGCCCGCTGCGCACATCCACCGCCCGCAGATTCACCGTGACCTGATCCACCCGATACTCCCGGGAAATATCGATCCCCAGGTAACGCGCCCCTTCCCCGCCGCTTTTCACGTTGGTGTCGTAGGCAATGATCCCGCCCTCGAGCATCATGTTCGCCGCTTGCAGCGGCGGCAGTTCACCCTGGATATTCACCGGTGTGTTCGGTTTTTTCTGCGAGGCGCGGATGATCTTGCGCTCGGTCAGCAGGTTCTGCAGCCCCTCACGCTCCAGCACCACAAACCAGCCGCTGGCCTGCAACGCATCCATCAGCATGCTTGCCGCGCCCTGGGTGACGCTGGTGGAAAACGAACTGGCCGGCGTCGGTTTGTACTGACCGGTCTGGTCGCGAAAACCGTACACCACCGCCATCAACCGGCCCTTGGGTCGCGGCATGTTGATCAAGTCGTAATAGGTCGAAGCCCTCGGGGTCAGCGTCGGGGTTTCGGTGTCCTGCTCCGCCCCGACGGGGTCGCGCAGACTGCACCCTTGTAACGCCGCCAACATCAGCCCTAGCACCATTATTTTTTTCATGTCCTTCACTCCCCATCAACCCGAATCCCGTCAAGGGGCCAGGCCGCTTACCTGAATTTCGGAGACTTCACCGGTCGCTCGGTCGGTCACGACGATGGTCAATTGTCCGGAGTCGTCGACCACGTTGACGATAAAAGCGTCGGTGGTCAGGCTCCCGGTGTTGCCCGCGGAGATGTTGTCCAGCAACTGACCGAGCAGCCGTGATTGCAACTGACTGGTGAACCGCTCCAGCGCCGACGTCCCGGCCGCAGCGGTGCGTTTTTTCAAATCAGGATCGTCGTAATCGTTCTGGGCCTGGGCGTTGTTGAGTAGCCAGGTCCCGTTCAACGGGTTGCCGCCAAACGATGGATTGATGGGCGTGTAGACCAGCTCGGTGGCCTGGACCAGGCCGCAACTGCCGAGCCCGATCAACCAGATACCTGCCCTTGAAAACAGGGGGCGCTGCGAGAAGATTGTTGTTTTCATAATTCGTCCCTCTCAAGGTCCGTTGTGTCCTGCAACATGGCTTCCAGCTTGCGCTGGACGATCTGCCCGCGAACCCAGTCGGCGGCGGCATAGGCCTCGTCCTTGAGTTCCACGGTATTGGGCGGCAGAAAACGCCGATAAACCAAACGCTGCTGATACTCCACGGTGACCAGGGCGCCCCAGCGCGCCGAAGGTCGTTCGCGCACCACCAGGTTGAAATCCATCGGGCTGGTGGCGCGCAGGCGTTCACTGAATGAGTAGTAGAAGTCGTGGCCGATGTGCGAGATCGTGTCATCGACGATGAACCCCATCATTTCGTCCTCCTCGCCGGCCGGGGCGGCAGCGGACGTCAGCATCAGGATCATGGCCACGCAGAATCTGTTCATGGCTGCAGCGCCTGAGGCAATTTCGACTGGCCCTTGGCAGGTCCCGATGTGCCATCGAGGAAGGCCTTCTCGGCCACGAACTGCCAATCCTTGTAACTGGCCATGCCGGTGAAGTCCGACCACTGCGTGGGAAAATCCGCCTGCTTCAGCGGCTTGTCCGTGGAGGCGCTGTTGAGGCCGGTGATGCGCCCGTCGAAACCGCGCATCAGGACCCATTCGCCACCGCCAATCGGGTCCGGATACAGCTGCCGGAGATGGTGTTTGGGGCTGGGAAAACGCTCGTCCTGCAACAGGTCTTCCAGCGCTTTGGGGTATTGGGCCAGGCCTGGAGAACTGCGGTAGTAGCTGCGCAATGCCTGGGCGTATTGCGTACCGACCCAGAGCAACTGGCGCTCACGATCACGGCGCGAAGCGGTCGACCACAACTCACCGGCACTGGCCAGGCCCATACCCATCAGCATGATCAGGAACAGCACGCCCAGGTAGGTGAAGCCGCCCTCGCTGGTCCGCCGCTTCTCACTTAAGCGTGACAGCGGATTTGTGGCGAGGGAGCTTGCTCCCGCCGGGCTGCGCAGCGGCCCTAAAAGTGGGGCTGCTGCACAGCCCGGCGGGAGCAAGCTCCCTCGCCACAGATTTTTACCACTCGGAAAAAAGGCTGCCATCACGCGCCCTCCCTGTGGCACCGCTTTTGATATCGGCGACCCCGCCCGGAACGCCTTCCGGCGGCGCGACCATGACCCAGAGGTCCTTGCGCTCGGCTATCGGGTCCATCGGCGGGTTGCGCAGGTAACGTTGTTCCACCAGTTGTTCGATAGAGTCGGGATAACGCCCGGTGTCGCCGTAGTAGTGATCCAGCGCTTCACGCATCGCCGACAGGCTCTGGCGCAGCGTGGTCTCTTTCGAGGCTTCGAGGCTGTTGAAATAGCGTGGCATGGCGATGGTCATCAAGGTCGCGATGATTGCCATGACCACCATCAGTTCCAGCAGGGTAAAACCCTTTTCCCGACGCATATGCTCACCACTCCCGGTACGCGATGCCGTTGAGACCCTTGCCGCGCGCTTTCGAATAAATGTCGAAGACGTCTTCGCCTTCTCGCGGGTTTTGAGCCGTGCTGTCGTAGGCGCGCAGGCCCCAGCCGCCTTCGTCGTCGCGCTTGACCGGGGCCAGCGGGTCATGGGGTACGCGGCGCAAGAAATAGAACTTGGCTCCCTTGGCGCTGCGCACGTCGCGCACGCCGTCTACCAGCACTTTGAGGTTCGGCGGATAGCCGCTGCTGTTCAGCGACTTCTCGATGTAACCGGCATCGAATGCACGCTTGTAGGCGTCGATGGCATCGCGGATCTGGTACAGCGCCGTGCGCAATTCCTGCTCTTTGCCCCGGCGCACCACGGTCTCGGTCAGCGGTGCGGCCATACCGGCCAGCAAGCCGATCAGGGCCAGCGTCACCACGACTTCGATCAAGGTAAAACCACGTTGCGAGGCGCTCATGATCAAGGCTTCCCGACGCTGACTTGCACATTGGTGGCAGCCACCGGCCGATCGATGGACTCCGGCTGGTTCGATGATTCCATCCGGCGATCCGGTGCCTGAATGTGCATGCTGGTTTCGGTGCCGGTCGGGAACTCCATGTCCGACGGGCTCTGGTACGGCAGGTTGCGCACGATGCGAGGCGTGATCGACAACACCAGTTCCGACTTGCTGACGTTGTCCTTGTTACTGCCGAACAACCGGCCCAGGCCCGGGATGTCGCCAAGACCCGGAATCTTGTTGCCAGTGGCGCCATGGTCATTGCGCATCAGGCCGGCGAGGATCTGGGTTTCGCCGTCATGCAGACGCAGGGTGGTCTGGGCGTTGCGGGTATCGACCTGAACCGGGATCGTGCCCTGCCGGGTCGGTTCCAGCGGCGTTGCGTTACTGACTTCCAGGGCGATCTTGATCGCCACTTCGTTGTTCAGGTGCACGGTCGGTTGCACTTCCAGCTTCAGACCGACGTCCAGGTAAGTGACGCTTTCGGTGATCACCGGGCCTTGGGTCGACGGCACCGACGTGGCACTGATGATCGGCACACGCTGACCGATGTGGATACGCGCCTGCTCGCGGTTACTGACACGAATCACCGGGCTGGCCAGGGTGTTGATGTCGTTGTCCTGGGCGTTGATCTTGAGCTGGGGCGATGGATTGATGGTGATCCGGCTCGAGTCGATACCTTTCAATTGGTTGAGCAGCGACACCGGCGAACCGTCGCTGTTGACCACGCCAAAGGTGTTCGGCCATTGCAGGCCGAGGTCGAGAATCCGCTGGGTGGCAACTTCCATCACCTCCACTTCCAGCACCACCTCAGGGTTGGACTGGTCTTGCGATTGCAGGAGCTTTTCCGCCATGCGGATGGCGTCTTCGGTGTCGCGCATGGTCAGGGTGTTGAGGCGCTCGTCGACAAACACATCGCGGGTCTTGAGCATGGTCTTGATCATGTTCAGTGCGGTGTTGGCATCGATGCTGGTCAGGTAGAACGTGCGCATCACCAGCTCCTGGTAATCCTTGAGCTTTTGCGGCGAGTCCGGGTAGATCAGCAAGGTGTTTTCGTTCACCACTTTCTGGTGCAGCTGGTTCTGTTGCAGCAGCAGTTCCACGGCGTCTTCGATGCGCACATCACGCACGAAGATCGTGGCTTTCATGTCCGGGCGCAGGTCTTTGTCGAAGATGAAATTCAGGCCGGCGACCTGGGACAGCACTTCGAAAATGGTCTTCAGGTTGGCGTCGCGAAACTCCAGGGTCACGGGCCGTTCCAGGCGTGTGCGCAGCTGTGGATACGGAATCACGTTGCGGCTCTGGACCAGGCGAATGTTGCTTTGCAGTTCAAGTGCGCCGTCGT
Source organism: Pseudomonas fluorescens NCIMB 11764 (assembly GCF_000293885.2). NCBI lineage: Bacteria > Pseudomonadati > Pseudomonadota > Gammaproteobacteria > Pseudomonadales > Pseudomonadaceae > Pseudomonas > Pseudomonas fluorescens. The sequence goes on along the minus strand of NZ_CP010945.1, from coordinate 3,811,550 downwards.
TTTTAGGGTCCAGTTCGAGAATCTGTTTGACCTGGCGGTCGGCCCCGTAGATGTCGCCGCGACGCAGGTCGCCACGGGCCAGCTCGAGTTTTTCATCCAGGCTGCGCATGTAATCGAGTTGGCGCATGGCGTCCTGGGCACGACGGTTGTTCGGCTCGATGGTCAACACCCGGCTGTAGTTGACGCGTGCGGCGGAAAAGTCCCGATGCGCACGATCCGTATCGGCCTCGGTCAACAGCGCGGTAATTGCCTTGGCGTGGGCGGTATTCAGGGCCAGATGCAGTTCAGTATCACGAGGATTTTCCCGCAGCCCTTCTTCGATACGCGCCAGGCCGGCTTCGTATTGTCCTTGCTCGATCAGCTCGGACGCTTCCTTGTTGGCGATCCGCGCGGAACTGCACGCGGCCAGCCCTGCGCAGAGGCAGGCAAGGCTCATCAGCAAACGGCATCTGTTCATGGCGCGCTCCCCACAGACAAGGTCTGGGACACATGCAAAGGCAGGTAGATGAAGCTCAGTTCCACATCGGAAATGCCCTCGATCCGCCAGGTTTCGTCGATTACATCCCCTTTGCGCACGACGTATATTTTTTCGCCGTTCTGCAAAAACACTTGCAGGTCAGAACGGTCATCCAGCCTCCCGACAAACTGGAAAGGCATCGGCGGTACGCTGGGGACCTGCACCACCGGGGTCACGTTGATGGGTTGTTCGATGACGCTGGCGAGGGTCGGCGCCGCCTTCCAGCTGCGGGCGGCGAACAAGTCGCCGGCCGGGCTCAAGTCCTTCACCACTGCCGGCTTGGCAGTGGCCGGCGCGGCAGGCAGCGCACCCCGGGTTTTGTTTTTGCTCGCGGTCGGCAAGGTGGCAACGGCCGCATCGCCCTCGTCGACCGGCATCAAGTAATCCGGCAACCAGGCCAGCGCCGCCGCAACACCGAAGAACCCCATCCAGCCCACTACGCGCTTGATATTCATCATGACCTCGACAGGTAAAGGGTCATGCGGATCCGCCCGGTCAGGTCGGTGTCGGCGATTTTCTTGCGCTGGAACTCCACGTCCTCCACCACCACCGCCGGCAACTGGCCGAGCAAGGCATGCAGGAAGCGCCGCAGTTGCGGGTAGCTGCCGCGCACCGGCAGCAGAATCTGATAGCGGGCCAGATGGGTTTTAGGGTCGATGCCCAAGGCATATTCACCGCGCGCCAGGGTGATGTGTTCCTGGGCCGCCAGCGCGTAGATCTTGTCGATGGCGACGGTAGCCTGAGGTTGCGAAGGCAGCTTGCTGCGGAAGTCGTCGAGCTGACGTTGCGGCACCACCGGGGCGGCGACACTACCGTCTTCCACCCTGGCCAGGTACTCGCCGGCGTCGCGGGTCTGCTGGCTGAGCTGTTGCAGCGACTGCCAGTCCGGCACCAGGCCCGCCAGACCATAGACCAACGCCAGCGCCAGCATTGCCAGCCCCGCCAGACCGGGAATGCCCAGGCCTTGCAGGTATTCGTGGACGATCAATCTAGGGATTCGCATCGCCAATCTCCCAGGTAGCCGACAAGTTGAATTGCACCGGGTGCTCCGGCACGTTGGCCACGATTTCGTGGCTGAGCAGCGACACATCGGACAGCTCGTCGCTGGCTTCGAGGTTGCGGTGGAAGTCGAGCATGGCGTCGAGGTCTTTCGCCTCGGCGCTGATCCTGAGCTGACCCTTGCGGGCATCGGGTGTCAGGGTCAGCAAGGCGATGTTGTCGCGAGGCATGGCTTCGAGCAGGGCAAACAGACTCTCCCAAGGCCGACGCAGTTGCTGCGAGACCTTGCGCATCTCGGCGAGGTTTTGCGCCTGCTCGCGGGTTTCTGCCGGCGTCAGGCTGACCTTGGTGCCGTTGTCGCCGGTGAGGACGCGCTGGGCGGTTTGCAGATGGCCCTGTTGTTGCGCGGTTTCGTCACTGAGGTGCTGCTGAACGAGGATGCAACCCAGCACCAGCACTATGCCCACGGCCAACAGGCTCCAGCCCAGGGGGCCCGAGCGGCGGCGCGGCTGAAAGTCGAGGTTCAGGGCGCGCATCTCAGGCCACCGCCCGGGACATGACGTACAGGCAATCGCGTACGGGTGTCCGGCCTTCTTCAAGGGTACGCAAATGTACCTCGGGTACATCGGGCTGCACGTCGATGCGCGCAGGGGCATGCAGGTAGACGTTCAGCGGCCGCTCGCTGGTGGAAGCCTGCAACTGGCTTTCGCGGCCGATCAGCGCGGTCAGTGCGGCGTCGCTGTCGCTGCTGCCCAAAGAACGCACCGAGGCCCAGCGGCCTTCCCGGGCCAGCAGCAACACGCTGCGCACCGGTTCGGCGACCACGAACAGGAAGTCGCCGGCATCGAAGCTTCTATCGAAGTGATTGAACGCCGCCATCAGGTACGGCTGCACCGAACGCAAGCGCAGGCCACGGGCGCTGACCAGTGTGCGCAGGCGCGTGAGCAAGTCTTGCGGCAGCGCGCTGGCGATCCGGTCATACCCCGCCGGTTCTGCCGAAAGCACCAGGCTCCAGGGCTGAGCCGGTGCACCGTAAAGGTCTTCAAGGCACAGCTGGGCAAAGCCGCGTAATTCGTCGGGGCTGCTGATCTGTTCGCTCCAGGGCACCAGGCAGAAGCGGCTGAAGTGCCCGGAAATCACCACGCTCAACTCGGCACCGGAACGGGTGTGGTCGGCCAGCAAGTGGTCAAGGGTATCCAGCGCCACGGCCCAGGCATGGAAGCCTTCGTCGATAAAACCGACGCTGCCCAGCCACAGGGTTTCGCTGCCACGGCGCTGGCCGAGGCCGACACCACTGGCGCCGAGTACGGCGACAAAACGATCACGAGACAAAAGTGACACGATTGATCTCCTCGAGCGTGGTCCGCCCATCTGCAACCAGTTCCAGCGCCGACTCGCGCAGCAGGCGCAAGCCACGTTTGCACGCATGGGCCTTGATTTTCGAAATCGGTTGGCGCTCGACGATCATCTGCCGTAGCTCGTCGTCCAGGTGCAGCAGCTCGGCAATCGCCGTGCGCCCGCGGTAGCCGGTGCCCCGGCAATGGCCGCAACCCTTGCCGAGAACGAAGCGGTACTGATCGACGTTATGCGGATCGAGCCCCGAGGCGCGCAGTTCGTCGTCGGTCGGGTGACTCGGCGCGCTGCACGTGGTGCAGACCAGGCGGATCAAACGCTGGGCCAGCACGGCATTGAGCGCGGAGACGAGGCTGTAAGGGTCGATTTCCATCTGGGTGAACCGGCCGATCACGTCGAACACGTTGTTGGCGTGGATGGTGGTGAACACCAGGTGCCCGGTGAGCGCCGATTGCACGGCGATCTGGGCGGTGTCGGGGTCGCGGATTTCACCGACCATGATCTTGTCCGGATCGTGGCGCAGGATCGAGCGCAGCCCCCGGGCGAAGGTCAGGCCTTTCTTCTCGTTGACCGGAATTTGCAACACGCCCGGCAATTGATATTCCACCGGGTCTTCAATGGTGATGATCTTGTCCACGCCGTGGTTGATCTCGGTGATCATCGCGTAGAGCGTGGTGGTTTTGCCGCTGCCGGTGGGACCGGTCACCAGCACCATGCCGTAGGGTTCGGCGGCCAGCCGGCGCAGTTGGCGCAGGGTCTCGTCTTCAAAGCCCAGCGCTTGCAACTGCACGCCGCAGACCTTGTCCGCCAGGTCTTGTTTGTCGAGCACCCGCAGCACCGCGTCTTCACCGAAGATGCTCGGCATGATCGACACCCGGAAGTCGATCTGCCGACCACTGATGCCGATCTTGAAGCGACCGTCCTGGGGCACGCGTTTCTCGCCGATGTCCAGTTCGGCCATGACCTTGACCCGGGAAATCACTTGTTCGGCAAACTCGCTGCCCTGGATCTTGCTGATGTTGTTGAGCACGCCGTCGATGCGGTACTTGATCACCAGACCGCTGCCGGTGGTGCCCAGATGAATGTCGCTGGCATGCATTTTCAGCGCGTCGTACAGGGTCGAGTTGACCAGTTTGACGACGACGCTGGCGTCTTCGCTGATGCTGGTCAGGGACAGGCTTTGCAGGGTATCGATTTCGATGTTGGCTTCAGCCTGAGCGTTGAGCGACTCCACCGCATGGAAGCTTTCTTCGTGGCGCGCCAGATAGGCCTTCAGGTCGTCGGCATGCACCAGGTACAGCGGCGCGCCGTGCAGGCAGTCATCGATCCAGGCCAGGCGCGAAGTATCGAAAGGGTCGGCAAACACGCCAATGACCGCCTCGTCGTGACGCAGCAGGATGAATTCGCGCTTGAGGCATTGGGCCAGGGTGACCCGGTCGAACACCGGGGTGGCCTTGAACAGGCTGTCGGTGTCGAGCACCGGGTAATGCAAGGTTGCGCCGAGACACTGGATGAAGGGCATGGGAGCCAGTTCGCACAGCGTCCCGAGGGCTTCGAGCATCCGCTCGCCGGAACTGGCGGCCAGTGATCGTGCCTGGGAGAGTTGCTCACTGGAAAAGCGAGACGGTACACATTCCAACTGCGCCGGTTCGACGGCAAGGGATAGACGGTCCATGACTTGCTCTCCAACGCCGGGGGCTTTGAGCCCTGTCGACGCGGCGAGCAATTACGGCGGTTACCGGAACGGCTAGTCGCGCCACTACTCCCCGGTGAGCAATTGTTCGTCGTCCGGTGCCATGGAGGTCGATGAACTTCGTCGACGATCCGCCAGCACCCAACTGCCGTCGTACAACTGCAGCGGGAAACTCTCGGTCCTGCTCTGGCGTCGTTCGACAAAACCTTCGCATGTGCTCACGCCGGCTTTGGGTTCGCGCTCCATTCCCAGAAGGTCACAGACTGCACGGGCCAGTTCCGCCAATGGAAACGGTTTGAACAGGATATGGCTGACTCCCAGTTGCCGGGCCCGCTCACAGACTTCAGCGGTTGGGTGCCCGGTAATCAGCACAAAATGACAGTTCCTGTTCTGGCGGACGGCATCGAGCACCTCAAAGCCTTCCATATCGGGCAAGCGGTAATCGAACACCATCACATCGGGTGCAAACTGTTCGGCTTCGCCGATTCCCGTCGCACCGTCATGTGCAATCCGGACGTCCAGCGCTTGCGCCTGAAGGTAATCCTTGAGGTTTTGTGCAAGCAGCTGTTCGTCTTCGACAACCAGTACTTTGTTCAACAAGGTGGACTCCTTGAACCGCAGGTCCGATTTCCGAACCTGGCAGAGTGCGCGCCTTACTGAGGCTAACGCACACTTCATGCCAGGCTGAGTGGCGGTTGTATTACCGCTGCATGTAGTTGATTTCCATGGAAAAGCCTTTTCGCTCAGACACCGCGTCCCCCAAAGGCGGGGAAGCGTACGAATGTGCGTTGAAGCTTTTCCCCATTATTGGGGGGGAACCTTCAATCATCGTCAATCCGTTCGATTCGATGGCGCGATCTAAGCTGTGCCAGAACCTCAAGACGAACACGGACCTGTTGCTGCCGGACAAGGTAGGCCCGAACCCAGTCAAGTCCCTGTTGCTCTGAGACATCGGCCGCCTCCAAGTGGTTCTGCACACTAATCAAGTGCCAGCCCAGCGGTGTGCGAACAGGCTCGCTGACCCCGCCGGGCGCCAGGGTAAAAGCTGCCGCTTCGAACTCAGGCAGCATACGCCCACGAGGAAAATAGCCCAGGTTTCCGCCTTGGCTTGCGGAAGCATCCTCGGACCCGGTCCGTGCCACGTCGGCAAAGTCGGCGCCCTGGCTGATTTTCACTTGCATCTCCACTAAGCGTAGCCGCGCCGCTTCGACTGTGGTGGTATCGGCGCCCTGAGGGACTTTGATCAGGATGTGCCGCGCCTGCACTTCTTCGGGCCGAGTCATTTCGGCACGGTGTTCTTCGTAAAACGCGCGGACCTGCTTTTCGTCCGGCCCGCTCACTTGGGTCAGCTCGGCAAACACCTGCTGCGCCGCGAGCTCACGGCGGGTGTATTCGGTAAAACCGGCTTCGTCGAAACCGGCGTCTTCCAGGCGACGAGCAAATTTTTCGGCACCGCCGATGGCTTGCCGGGTCTGTTCAACCTGGCGTTGCACCGTAGCGTCGCTGATCACCACCCCGCGCTTGAGCGCTTCCTGCCATAGCACCTCACGGTCGATCAACGCGTCCAGCGCCTTCTGGCGCAATTGCTTGTAAGCCTTGGGATTGCGAATGCTGCCCAGCGCCCGGCCCTGATCCTCCAGATACTCGGCGAAATAACGCTCGAGGCGGAACTCGGAAATTTCCTCGCCATTGACCCGCGCGGCAGCCGGGCCATTGCTGGCGAATGCCACGGGCACCCACATCGATATCAGGATCAGCAGAGTCTTGAGCTTCATGATCGAGGCCTCCGGTCAGGGTGTCGCGGCAATCGGTTTGTAAGGGGCAACCAGGTAGAAGCGCTGGTCGGGCAGGTCCACGGTGACGATATGCGCGCCGCTCAACCCCAGGCGTCGGCCCGGGCCGAAGCTGATCAGCGGGGTCAGCCCGGTATCGAAGTCATGCAGGCCTTCCAGCGCATTGATCAGCTTTTCGCGGCTGGCGTCACGCCCGGCCTGTTTCATGCCTTCGCTGAGCAACAGCATCGAGCTGAACGCGCCGACTTGCAGCACCGCATGCTGGCCGCCGAGCCCCTGCTGCTCACGCACCTGGGTCAGGGCCAGGCGCCCGGCCAGCGTCCAGTCACTGGGCACGAACGGATAGGACAGGAACACCCGGCGGGAAAAACCGCTGGGCACCTGCAACAGGTCGCCGGCCACCTGATTCGACGTGGCAAACAGGTAAGGCACCTGCCCTGCTGTCTGCAAGCGTTCGGCAAGGCGGCTGAAACCACCGCCGCTGCCCAGGTAAAACACCGAGCGCGAGCCCAGCGGCAGTTCGTCCTGCATCGGCTCGTAGGCTTGCAGACTGACGTTTTGCCAGGCGCGATCTTGCAGATACCGGCTGAGGTTCTGCGCCGCCAGTCGCTGGCCGGGCTCATCCGGATAGGTGATGAGCGTCGGTCCCTGAAGCACACGCAAGCTGCCGGTGGCGTAATCGGCCAGGGCGATCAGTTGTTCACGCAAGCCCGGCAGTGGTTCGAAAATTTGCCGACTGCTCTGGGCCGTGCCTTGCAGGGAAAGCGGGCCGATCAGCGGAATGCCGGCCCGTTCCAGGCGTGTGACCAATTGCGTGTCGAGTGCCGGCACCAGTGGCGCGATCAGGGCGAACACTTGTTCCTGCTCGATCAGCCGGTCCAGCGCCTGCTCGGCACTGGCACGGTCCGGGCCCGGATCGAGGATGGTCAGGCGCAACTGCCGGCCATGAATCCCGCCGGCCTGGTTGATTCGCGCCACGCTGCCGTTGAGCACCGCCGCCACCGTCGCACCCTCCTCGGCCAACGCTCCCTGGCTGGGCAACAGCGTGCCCAGATGCAGGCTGTCCGGCGTCAGGCCAGGATCGCGCTCATCGGCCAGGCGTTTGAGGTAGGCCGTAAGGTTGCGCTGATCATTCATCGACAGCACGAACCGTGGCATCGCCGGGTCGAGACGATTGTTGCCGGGATCGCGCCCTTCCTGGATCGCCCGCGCCAACGTGCCTTCGGTGTACGCCGGATAATTGCGCCCATTGATCTGCTGCTGGCCGTAGGTGCTGGTCAGCCGCGACCAGCTCAGGTCAGGCGGTCGCACCCCGCCTTCGGGACGGCCCAGGCCATCGGTGCCGTGACAATTGGCGCACGGCAGGCTGGTGGCCGGCAGCATCATGCCCGCCGCCCCGACCCGCGCCATGATCGGCTCACCGCTGTTGGACACGCCCTCGCGATACAGCCGCTTCCCGGCACTTTCGTTGGGGTTCAAGGGCAACGCGCCGGCAGCGAAATGCACGCCACCGATCAGCAGCAAGCCAAGGATAAGGGCTGTTTTCATGGCGCAGGCTCAGCGGCCGGCCACAGGCATTGTCAGCAACTGCAAGCGCTGGGCAATGGCGGCGGCCGGGGCATCGGGACGAATTTTGCTCCAGCGCTTGTTGGCCACGTCACCCACGATCAGTTGGGTGGAATGTTGCTCGGGGGTCGGCACGATCTGACCGATGCGTCCGAGCACCAGGTCCATTTGCGCCTTGTCACCGGTGAGAAAAAGCCAGTGGGGCCCATCGACGCCCTGTTTCAAGGTGTAAGCCTTGAGTACCGCCGGGGTGTCCCGCAGCGGATCACTGGTAAGGGAGATAAAGGTGATGCCGTCCGCCTTGTCGCCCAGCAACTCACGCACTTCCTTGAGCTTGCGGGTGATCAGCGGGCAGGCATCATCGCAACGGGTGAAAATCACGTTCAGCAGCACGACGCGGTTTTGCAAGGCATCGCTGTAGAAACGCAGGGTTTCGCCGTTCTGGTCCTGCAACGGTGTGTCGGTGAACCAGGTTTTCGCATCCCGCGTACCGCTTGCAGGTTGTACGGCAGCCACCGCAGGCGCAGGTTCTTCGTGGCCTTCGTGAGCGAACGCCATCGCGCTGAAAATCCAGAAGCACACCATCAGGGTGACCCAGTCGAGGGTTCTCATGGCTGATGCTCCATGGCGATGGCGGTGTGCTTGGCGTGCGCGTTGCGCTGGCCGCTGAGTTTTTCCACTTCACGGGTCAGCACGACCGGGTCGGTGAAGCCGTAATAGCGCGTCCAGTGGCGGCTATTGCCGTCGCCGACGAGGATCAGCGGTTGATGGTTTTTGAAGTCACCGCTGAAGTTGCCGAGGCCCTTGAGGGTGGCGTTGATCGATTGCGAACTGCCGGTCAGCCAGCTCCAGCCCGGACCGTTCTGGAAGGCGCGGGCGTAGTCGTTCAGACGCTTGGCGTCATCGCGCTGCGGGTCGATGCTGATCGACACCAGTTGCACCTCGGCGCCCACCCGCGCACCCAGCTGTTTCTGCACTTTGCCCATGATCGACGACACCACCGGGCACACCGTGGTGCAGCTGGTGTAGATGAAACTCATGACCACGATTTTGTTGTCCACCAGGTCTTTTTCCAGACGCACCGGCTGACCGTTCTGGTCCACCAGCGCCACGTCGGCGAATTTGACCTGGGCACTTTCCGAGCTGGCGTCTTTGGCCGGCATGTCGTGACCGGCGTGTTCATCCGCCGAGTGTGCCAGGGCTTGCCCGATACCGGCGGCCAACAGGCAGAACGTCAGCAGTCCACGGTGTGCGAATCGGTTCATGTCGATTTCCTCTTCAGTGGGCATCGCCGGGCAGGACCCGAACGCTGGCAAAAGTCTTGTTGTCGAAACTCGCGCCCAGGGATGCGGCGCGCACATGCAGGTACCAGGCGCCCTGCTGGTCGAGGTTCACTGGCGCTTCATAGACCCCGTTGCCGATCTCAAGGGCGGCGACTGCCCGGGCGCGCGAAGTCGGGGCGCGGAAGTAGCGCACCTGAACATCCTTCAGGCCACTGCGCTGTGCCTTCTGCTGGCCTTGAACGATGCGGAAGCGCACGGTGTAAGGACGGTCGAGGACAGCGGTGGACGTGTCGAGCATGAATTCGACTGTCGGTGCGCCGGGGAGCTTGGCAAGGCGTGTATCCGGCTCTACCAGTGCGGTGAAGCAGTGGATGATGTTTGGCTGATTCAGCAGAAACGCCACATCCAACCGGCCTGCGTCTGGCAGCCTGATACGCGCGCTGTACAGCCCCGGCTCGACTTCGCGCAGGCTGCGGTCGATGACCAGGGCCGCCCGCGCCACCTGCCCGCGATTGGGGTAACCGGACATCGGCGCGTTCATGCCTTCGGCGTAGAAATAAGTGGTGTTGTCCACCGGATTGACCACGAACACTGCGTTGTCATCACGCGACACCGCGAGACTCGAAGCCAGGGGCAAATCGCCGGCCAGTCGTGGCGCCTGCGGCCCGGCGTCGAAGCCTTGGCTGATCGGCACACGGCCCTCGCCCAGCGACGACAGGTTGATCATGGTGACTTTGGCCGAGGCCAGGCCGCGCACGTAGGCGTAGGCCTTGGTGAACACCACCTGGTAGGGTTCGGCGGATACGTCCAGCTCATGGATCAGCGCGTCGGTGCCGGCGTCGATCACGGCAGCCTGGTTCTCCAGCGTGTTGAGCACGATGCCAAAACGACCGTCTGCGCTGAAACCCATCGGGCCCAGGCCCTGCCTGGTTTTGATCACCCGGCGCACATCAAGGCTGGCGCCATCTACGACGGTGACGGTGCCGTCCTTGCCGTCAGCGACATACACCGCCTGGGACAGCGGCGAATAGACCACCGACAGCGGGTTGGAGCCGGTTTGAAGTTTTTTGCTGATTGTCAGGCTGGCGATGTCGATGATGCTCAGCGTTCCGTCGTCACGGTTGCTGACGAAGGCGAAACGGCTGTCCGTGCTGAAGGCAATTTCGTGGTGCCCGCTACCAGTGGCCAGGTGCTTCAGGGCCTTCAGGCTCTGGGGGTCGATCACCGTGACCCCGGACTCCTCAGCCTTCGATGCGTTATTGCCGACCCACAGCAGGCGCTCGTCCGGTTGCAATGCCACGCGCACCGGGTGGCTGCCGGCGGTGACCGAGTCGATCAACTTGAATTGCTCGCTGTCGATCACCGCCACTTCGCCGGCAGTGGGCATGGAGATGAACACACGTTTGTTGTCTCGGGTGGTGACCCAATCCATTGGCGGTTGCTTGAGGTCGATGCGCGCCATGGTGCTGGTGATGCCACCCACCGAAACCGAAGGATCGACCACCGAAACGCTGGCGTCGCGGTTCATCACCAAAAGGAAATAACTGTTGAGGTCGAGCAGCGGCCGCGCGCCGATGCTGGATTTGAGGAAGACCCCGACCCGGGATTTGCAGCTCTGCTCCCGGCCCTGGGCCTGATCGGCGGCGACGGTTTCCGGGTCCAGCCAGGCACCGGGATTGACGCCCGACAGCGGTTGACCCGACGCACTGTCACTGACCCGGAAGCGTACGTCGGCAAATTCGCCTTCGCGCAACACGCCGTCCTCGGCCAATGGCCGTACTTCCAGCGCGACCGACACACCATCGCGCTGCAGCGTCTGGCCACTCCAGGTGTCCGGCAGCGCCACTTCGGTGAGCAGGGTCTGCGGTGTCGTGCGCCAGACGCCGAGCCAGACCAGCGCTATTGCGACAATCAACACACCGCTGGCGACCTTGATTGTTCTATTCATAACGCATCTCCCCTCAGTTACGCGTCACACCGGTCCTGTGGCGAGGGAGCTTGCTCCCTTGCCACACTATGTCTCGCAACTACGGCGTCGGTGCCGGTTCGGGTTCGTTGGTCACTCGCAGCAATCCCCACAACCCGGCGGTGTTGCCGTAGGCGGCGTAATCGCGGAACAGGTAATCGCCCGGTATCGCGTTGCTGCCCCCGGCGCTCGGGTGCATGAAGCTGAAGTGCGCCGCTGGCAGGATGCTTTCGTGGGCGCCGATGTACATCGACATCGGGTTGTAGCCGAACCGCACCGAACCCACGCCCGGCGAACTCATCGGGTAACCCCCGGTGTCGCTCTTCTCCGACTGGAACGGGTTGACCGACCAGACGTGCCCGTCGAGCTGGAAGGTCGTGCCGCGGCTGCCACCGGTAGGCATCAGGATGTGCGTGCGGAACGGTTGCCCCGGTTTCACATACAGCACCGGTGTCTGCGGATCGCCCCCCACCAGCGCATTGCTGTAGGCCATGTGGGCGTTGGGCACGTCACCATAACCATGGCCGTCGGCGTGACCGAACGGCGCATCCGGTGGCAGGCCGAAGCGGAACCACATCGGCTCGGTCTTGTAGTTGATGGCCATGCTGGAATTGTCCTGCGGATCGGTCGGTACCCCGGCCTCCGAGGCAATGCCTTCCACCGGACGCCCATTGGCCCAGCGCATATTCAATGCCTTCTGCCAGACCATCGCAAAGTCGCGGTAGGTAGTCTGTGCGGGCGCAGTGACGGTCGCGTTCACCTTGCGCGCATCCTCAACCCAGGTGGCGCCGACCGGCAGGACGCTCATTGCACCTCCCAGGCCTTTTTGCGGCTGCTTGATCACATCTGCCGGAGTGAAATTCAACCCGCCAAATTCCACTGCCGTAGCGTTGATGTTGTCGACACTGCGACCCAGCTGCGTGATCGGCTTGCCTTCACGTTCCAGGTGCCCGGCGTAGTACTGATAGGTACGCGTCGGGTACGCACCAACGGTGCCGACGCGTGGTGGCACGGTCTGGATCGGGTTGGTGCCGACGTTGGTGCCGTCGGACTTGGTGATGTCGTACGCCAACAGCTGCGCGTGCAGACCGACATGGCTGGACGGCCGCATCAGGTTGTTGCTGAAGGTGGTAGAGCCTTCGCCATTGTTGCGGTCTCGCTTGACCATGCCCATCACCGACGCCGTCTGGGTCAGGTCTGGCATGACCAGGGGCAGACGGTTTTCCAGGGTGATGTTGATGCAGTCCCCTGCCGTCGCGCGCAGCACCAGCGGTTCGACAGGCACACCGGGGTTGAGCTTTCCGGTGATCGGGTCAAGGTCGCCCTTGCGCACATAGAGGATTGCCGTCGGGTCATGCAACGGCCCGTTTTGCCCGCCGATGGTGAAGGTCGTTCCGTCTTCGGGGTCGTTCACTGTCACCTGAGGAATGCTCACTGGGCGTGAGTTGAACACCAGGGTGCCGCCTGCCGGGTTCAACGCCCCACCGACGTGTTGAGCGAGCCCGGCCGGATCGCCGATGGTCAGGCCCAGCGGGTTGCCGAGAATATCGTTCGCCAGTGCCGCGACCACTTCATACTTGCGTTGCACGGTTGGCCGTGTACCGATGCCGTTGGGGTTGGCGCTGTACCGTGGGCAGGAACCTTCGAACGCCACTGTGTTGCGCATCCCGGCCGGTTTCGGGTTATTCGGCAGCGCGAACAGATCGCTGCGCTGGGCCGTGTAGTTGCGCATCACGCCCCAGATCCCGCTCCAATAGCCTTCCAGAGAAGCGTCCATCGAGTACAGGTAATCACCTGTGGTCGCCGCCGAACTGGAGAGCATCGAGACGGGCGCGATGAAGCCCATCTGCTCGGAGATCCCGATCATCTGCGACGAGCGCCAGCCGGAGTTGGAGCTGTTGCCGAATCCCGAGCCGCTTTGCAGCCACTTCACGCCGTGCAGGGTCACGTTGTGCTCTTCTTCGTGGCCACCGGCATGCACCCGCAGCCGCACGTTGTCACCGGTGTAGGTGCGCAGCATCGGGGTAAACGGATCGCCCGGTTCGGCGCCGCCACGGTTGATGTGCGGCGGGAACTGAGTGGTGCCGCCGGTCGGGCCGGTGGCAGCGGTAATGAGGTCCGGTGCCAGGTTCATCGCCGGGATCGCACGGTCGGTGCGGCTTTGCATGGCATACGCCAGGTCGCCACCGAGGCCGTCCGCCTGCATGCCGCGCTTGCCGTCCGGGCCGACCTTGTTCGGGTCATACACTCGCAGGGCCAGTGGTTCGTTGCGGTAATTGACCACAAACATGCCCGGGTCATCGACCGAGATGGCTTGTGGGCAAGGCCGGCTTGGACAGCCTGGCATCAAGCCCCCACGGGCTTCGACCACTTGCTCAAGCAGCGTCTCGGCTTCCTTGCGCACCGGCGGGTTGATCGCGTAGCGGAAACTGTCCGCGGTGGCCGGGAACGCTTGCGGGTTCGGTACGCCATTCGGGCCGGCGCCGACGTACACACCGGCTTCATAGGCGTGCTGGAAGTCGCTGTATTCGAGGAAGAATTCGCGGAAACTGTCGTTCTTGCCATCGCCGTCCAGGTCGCCGGTGGACACCACCGCTTGCCACGACGTCGGCCCGCCATCCTGCCGCGCGCCGCTGTACAACGGCTCGCCGGTTTCGGCGTGGAACCAGGTGGAACCGGCCGGTTCAGCCAGCACGGTGGCGTACAGTCCAATCTGTTGGTGAGTCGATGGGCCGAGGTGGTCGTGGGTGAAGATGGTCCCCAGCCCACGGTCGACCCCTTTGGCGTTCACCACCGGATCGACAAACCAGCGCTGCATCGCCGTGCGCGCGCCGACCCAGTCAGCCCGGCCGAACTGACCGAAGTACGGGTGGTTTTTAGCCTTCGGACAGGCAGGTGTGCCCTCACGCGGGTCGCTGCCCGTGCATTGGTTGAACTCGCGAATGGCGTGGATACGCTCCTGCACAGCACCGGGGGAAAGCACGCCGTCTTCGTAGTTCCAGCCGTTGGCCGAGCCGTCGGCGGCCGTCAGGTCCCACTTCGGCAGGTGAATGTGCTGGCCGATCACGTCGGTCGGCGTGCGCACCTGATAGTCATCCATCTCATAGATGGCCGGCACCAGGTTGGTTTGCTGGTACTGGACGCAGTCGAAGGTGTTCATGCGCATCACCAGCGGTTCTGGCGGACGCTGCTTGGTGATCACCGGCCAGGCGTCTTCCCACAGCGCCAGGATGCGCGCCTGCGGGAAGTGGTAGCCGACCTTGTTGTAGACCGCGTCGAACTGGATGTTTGCCGCTTTGTAGACGCGTGGGCGGTCGGCGGTGAAGGTCGAGGCACCGGTGTAGGACATGCCGTCGATTCGCTCGCCGCTATTGAACTCGCCAGTGCCGGCGCTGCTGGTCAGGCGTTTTTGCCGGTCGTCCATGCACGGTTCGTAGTAAGGCGCACCCGCCATCGGCAAGGCGCCGTTGGTGCGGAAGTTGCGCGCAACGATTTGGTTGCCGGGCAGTAGGGCAAAGCTCGGGTGGTCTTTTTTGGCGTGGAAGGCCATGGCAGCCTGTTCGACTTCGGTGCCCTCTTCCGGCATGTAAATCGGTTTGGCGCGGGTCACCTCCTTGGAGAAATCCAGGGATGTGGTCACGGTGTGCGCCACGCCACCGGCAGAGAACCCGTCGAGGGAGTGACGCCCCAGACCGCCATCCCAACCACCGGACTGAGCCGGGTCGAGATTCGCCCACAAGGCATTGCCACTGGTCTTCAAGGCCTGCGCCTTGGTGGCGTCGAGCATGTCCAGCGGTGGGGTCGGCGGACGTTGGCCGACCGAACTTTCCATGCCACCGATCCAGAATGGATAACCCGGGTTTTTCAGGCTGCCATCGGCATTGCGGTTGGCCTCGCTGCGATCCACCAGTGCCAGGGAACCGATGGCTTGCGGGCCACCGTTGCCGCCATGGTGTTCACCGTCGTCTTCATCATCGTCGTCATTGCCGGCGACGAGGGTCTCGCCGATTTTAGGCACCACCGCGACTTTGCCCGGCATCGGCGCCATGGCTTTGCCCGGCAACGGCACGACCGCTGGAATCGGTGTCCCGGCAACGATCTCGCCATCGGGCAAGGCCCGGGCACCAGCGGCCGGTTTGCCGCTGCGCAGTGCGTAAGGTTCGCTGTGAAAACCGTCGGCGCCTTGCTGGGAAACTTCCAGTTTGGTGCCCTCTTCAAACACGTCGTGCACTCGCCACATGCTCCACATGCCCTGGGCGAAGTGCGGGTAGAAGTGGCAGTGATAGATCGCATCGCCCGCAACACGGTTGCGGTTGCCCGAACCGCCGTTGGCGATTTCATAGGTGTAGCCGGCCCCCGGACCGATGCCTTGGGCATCCACATAGTCGGAGTTGTCATCGTTGGGGTTGAACAGCCACTGATGACCGTGCAGGTGGAAGATGTGCTGCTCGTGACCGTTGTGGGTGTTGCGGAATTTGACGAAGTCGCCGATGTAGCTGTGGTTGACGTTGGACGGCTCGGACGGATACAGCGCCATGGTCGCCTTGACCCCGACCTGATCGGCGCTCGGCACTTGACCGGGGAGAATGCCTTCCAGACCGGCGTTGGCCGGTACGTCCACCAGCATCGCTACGTCGCCGACGGTGTGTGAACTGAGGAAAAATTCTTCATAGGCACAGGACAGGCAGTCGTGCATCGGCCCGACGCCCAGTCGGTTGGCGACCACCTCGGCGCCCATGCCGCCGGAGCCGTAGTTGATCATGAACGAGTCGCGGGTCGGCTCCAGCACGTGAGCCATGACCGGGTCTGCCCAATAGGCGGGGAATGCCTGGGTCGCAGCGGTCTCATCCTGGAACTGCGAAGCGAAATCGCGGAAAGGTTCCAGCCGGTTGGGCAGCGCCGGGTTGCGCTTGCCAATGGCTTCCAGCGGATAGGTCGACGGCGGGAAGCTGCCGTCGGCGTTGCTGCCCATCACGATCGCATCGCTTTCGCTGGAGATGATTTCATTGCCGTCGACCATGCTGATGATCGGCGTGCCGGCCTTGCCTTCACGAATCCACGGTTCGCGCTGCGGGTAGCGAGCCTGGTAATCGACAATGGGTTGACCGGCCGGGGTGCGACCGCTGCTGGCCAGGCGCATTTCCTCTTCGGTCACTGTATTGCGATAGGTGCGGCCGCCCTTGGGCACCACCACCACTTGGCCGAACAGGCCGTTGGCGACGTTCCCCGCATCGCCCTCGCCACCGAACGTTGCACCGCGGCTGCTGGCGGCGAAGGCACCTTCGCGCTCGGCGTACAAGGTGTAGGAGCGGGTTGCACCCGGCGGGATCAAGGTGTTGGCATTGCGTCCGGTAAAGGACGCGATGTCATCGATGCTGTTGACTGCCTGCATCCCGTTGACCTGGAAGCCGACGTGGCGGTCGGTGACCTGCTCATCGACTTTGAAGTTCTCTGCAGCGCCGATGTTTACCTCTCCCTCAATCTCGCCCTCCTCCCCGTTGTCGTGGCTGCCGGGATTGGCCTGGTAGGCAAGCAGGTTCTGCAGATTGATGGTCAGGCAATCACCGGCAGCCACCCGCAGCACCAACGGGCGCGGACGCTTGTCGGGCCGCAGCGAGACTTTGCCCGGTACGGCCGCACCGCCTTGGGCCAGGGACATGTCATGGTCATCGGCCACGTCTCGACGCAGGGCGAACATCATGCCGTTGGCGTTCTGTGCGCCGAGGCGGTTGAACATCAGCGGCTGATCCAGCGCCACGACATTCGCCACCAGATTGCGCTCGCAGCGCAAGGCGGCTTCGGCCATCTCGACGCCCAGCATAGACGCCATCAACAGCAGCATTTTTAACAAGGACGGAGCGTGGTGCATGCCGGTCATGATCGCGGGCCTCGCTGTGGGTGCTCACAGGGAATAATTCTCGACAAATCCCCTTGAGCAATCCGCATGCCATAAATATTGTTGTTGTTTTTCATCAGGTTACATAAACGACTTGATAACTCGGGGGATATTCCCCACCCATTCCCCACTTTCCCGCCGGGGCCACCATGCCCCAGTGTTGGGGCAAGGTTCCCCACGTTCGCCAATCACAGCGGCGCATCCACGGCCAGGCCCTGCAAGCGGCGATATTGGCGCAGCACGCTCGGCACATAACGCTGGGTTTCGGCGAACGGCGGGATCACCCCGCCACGGCTCAGCACCGCTTGCGGGCCGGCGTTGTAGGCCGCCACGGCGAGGGCGATGTCGTTGTCGAACAGGGTCATCAGGCGCTTGAGGTATTTGGCCCCGCCCTGGATGTTGGCCTTGGGGTCGTAGACGTTGGTCACGCCCATCTCCCGGGCGGTCTCGGGCATCAATTGCATCAGCCCTCCCGCCCCTTTGGCCGACCGCGCACGGGCGTCGTAGGCGGACTCGGCCTGGATCACTGCATGCAACAGCGCCGCCGGCAATTCATTGGCCGTGGCGGCTGCCGACACCAGCTCGGCATAGGGTTGCCGGGCAATCATCTGCGGCTGTTGATCGAAGCTGACCAGTGACGATTCAGGCTCGTGAATCACCCGTTCATAGGTACGACCGGGACGGTGGACATTGGACAAAACGTAGCTGCCCTTGCTGTCCACGGAAACGAACACATCGGCCTGAGCTGTACCTGCCAGCAGCACACAGCCGAGCAGTCCAGTGGTGAGTGTTTTCATTTTTTGTCTCCCCTGACCGGCCCCGAAAAATGGGGCTAATGCCCCAATGGCCGGTAGTGAACCAGCCGTACGCAAGCACTGTGCCGAATGCGCGAAGGCCGGTAATTCAGGGGTTGCAGAAGGTAGTCCGGTGGTGAGCATGGCAATTGCATGAGCGGTATGGCGACCCTTCTGCCGACTGTGTGAGGTCATCATGAATCAGCGTCTGTGTTGTGCCCCGCTTCACTGTTCACCGCGAGCCCAGCGCGGGTTCACCCTGCTCGAACTGTTGGTGGTGCTGGTGGTGCTCGGGTTATTGGCCGGCATCGTCGCGCCGAAGTATTTCGCCCAGTTGGGTCGCTCCGAAGTGAAGGTGGCCAAGGCGCAAATCGAAGGCCTGGGCAAAGCGCTGGATTTGTACCGTCTGGAGGTCGGTCATTACCCATCGACCGAACAGGGGTTGCAGGCGCTGGTCACCGCGCCCAGCGACGAGACCCGTTGGACCGGCCCGTACCTGCAGAAAAAATTGCCGCAGGATCCTTGGGGCCGTAACTACACCTATCGCTACCCCGGCGAAAACGGCGAATACGATTTGCTGTCCATGGGCAAGGACGGCCAGCCCGGCGGTGAAGGCGAAAACGCCGAAGTCACCAGTTGGCAATGACGGGAGGCGACCATGCGCTTTCATCTCAAGGCGGTCGGCAAGGCTGGCGTGGTCGCGATGACCATCGAGGCCCAAGGCGACAGCGAAGCCCGGCGCATGGTCGAAGACCAGGGGCTGCGAGTGGTCAGCCTGCACGCCGAGCGCCATTGGCGCGCGTTGCGATTGCACAAGCGCGAGACCTTCAACCTGGTGTTGTTCAGCCAGGAACTGACCACGTTGCTCAATGCGGGCCTGCCGTTGATCGATGCGCTGGAAAGTCTCGCGGAAAAAGAAACCGCGCCACAGGCCCGCAAGACCTTGAGCGAACTGGTGCGCCTGCTGTACGAGGGCAAATCGTTTTCCCAGGCGTTGGCTCAGTTGTCGGCAGTGTTCCCTCCTCTCTATGTTGCGCTGGTGCAGTCCAGCGAGAAGACCGGCGCCGTGGGCGATGCCCTGGGCCGTTACGTCAGCTATCGCCAGCGCATGGACGAGGTTCGACAGAAGATCGTCAGCGCGTCGATCTACCCCATGCTGTTGCTGGTGGTGGGCGGTGGCGTGGTGTTGTTTCTGATGGGCTATGTGGTGCCGCGCTTCAGCCTGGTGTTCGAAGGGCTGGGCAACAACCTGCCGTGGCTGTCGCAAGTGCTGATGAGCAGCGGAATGTTCCTGCATGCTCATCAGGGCGAATTCTTCGGCACATTGGCGGCAATCGTCGTCGCCCTCGCCTTCCTCCAGCGCCAACCGGCCTTTCGCCGGGGTGTGGACCGGGTGATCGAAAAACTCCCGGCGGTCCATCAACGCATCTTCATGTACGAACTGGCGCGCTTCTACCGCTCGCTGGGGATTCTGCTGCAGGGCGGCATCCCCCTTGTCACGGCCATGGGCATGGTCCGCGGCCTGCTCACCGTCGCCTCCCGCGTGCGCCTCGACCAGGCCTGCGAACGGGTGCGCGAAGGCCAATCGCTGTCCGCCGCGCTGGAGCTCAATCACCTTGTCACTCCGGTATCCCTGCGCTTGCTGCGCGCCGGCGAGCAGTCCGGCAACCTCGGGCAGATGATGGAGCGCAGCGCCGATTTCTACGACGAAGAAATCAGCCGCTGGATCGAATGGTTCGTGCGGTTGTTTGAACCCTTGCTCATGACCTTCATCGGTCTGCTGATCGGGGTCATCGTGATCCTGATGTACATCCCGATTTTCGAGCTGGCCTCAAGCATTCACTAGCCTCGGGAGCAGGACCGGGTTGTACCGCTCATCGCTCGTCGACGGTACAACTGAATAAATCTGGACGTTGCGGTGTTCACCCACTGAATCGAGCAGCACGTTGCATTGTTCATCAACGCTCCAATCTGAATAAGAAGACGGAGAACGACATGCACATCAACAAGCTTTTACTGGCAGTAGCGATTGGCGCAGTTTTGTCGGCGTCGACCGTATTGATTCCGGACAGCCTGTCCGGAGTATCGAGCGCACAGGCCAAGGACGGCGGGAGTGGAGGTGGCGGCGGCAGTGGTGGTGGCGGTGGTGGCGGCAGCGGTGGCGGTGGCGGTGGCGGTGGCGGTGGTGGTCACGGCGGCTCTGGCGGTGGCCACGGCGGCTCTGGCGGTGGCCACGGCGGAAGCGGGGGCGGCGGCAACAGCGGCGGCCATGGTGGAAGCGGCAGCGGCGGCAACAGCGGCAGTGATCATGGTTCGGGACACTCTGGCAATACGGCCTCATCCGGCCGCAATGGCACCCATGCCGAGCCGGGAGACGATCACGGCGTTCATCACGCGGGTGAAATTGGCCATAACCGTGGCGTTCATCATGCCGGCGAAATTGGCGATGACCACGGCGTTCACCGCTCCGGTGAAATTGGTGATGACCATGGAGTTCATCGTGCTGGCGAGATCGGCGATGACCATGGTGTGCATGTCGGTGGCGAGCCGGGGGATGACAAAAGGTCCTGACCGCCATTGAGAAAAGGTTCACCACAAATCCCTGTGGGAGTCGGGCATGCCCGGCTCCCACAGGGAGTGTGCGAACCCTCCCTCTACAGACCACCCTCGGTCTGATCCAGCCGCTCACGCAAAAACTCGACCAACGCCTGCACTGGTCGCGAACTCTGGCGATGCTGCGGATACACCGCCGACAACGTCAGGGGCTCCGGGCGAAACTCATCCAGCACCGGCACCAGCCGTCCATCCTTCAATGCCGCCCCGACAATAAACGTCGGCAGGTAAGTAACCCCCATCCCGGCAATGGCCGCATCCTTGAGCAACTCCCCGTTATTGACGCGCATCCGCCCGGTGACATTGACCGCCAGCGGCTTGCCCTGCCCTTCAAAACGCCATTGCACCTGACGCCCGTGGCCGTACGGCAGGCAGTCATGCGCGTGCAAGTCTTCAGGTTTGAGCGGCGTACCACGCTCGGCCAGGTAAGCCGGGCTGGCGCAATACACCCGCTGGATGGACGCGATGCGTCGGGCGATCAGCGTCGAGTCTTCGAGGGTGCCGATGCGCAACGCCAGGTCGTAACCCTCGCCGAGCAAATCCACCGGGCGATCACTCAAGTCCACTTCCACCGTGACATCGCGATAGCGCTGCAAGAACAACGGTAGCAGGCAGCCCAGATGCGCCAGCGCAAACGACAACGGCGCACT
Source organism: Pseudomonas fluorescens NCIMB 11764 (assembly GCF_000293885.2). Taxonomy (NCBI): domain Bacteria; kingdom Pseudomonadati; phylum Pseudomonadota; class Gammaproteobacteria; order Pseudomonadales; family Pseudomonadaceae; genus Pseudomonas; species Pseudomonas fluorescens. The sequence continues at coordinate 3,790,427 of NZ_CP010945.1, read as the reverse complement.
CACGCGAATGGTGCCGCGCGGTTCAGTGGTCTGGCCGGCGATGCCCTGCTCGACCTGTTCGACTTCGCCGAGCAGGCGCAACGCGGACTCGTAGTAACTCTGGCCCAGCGGCGTGACGTCCAGCCGTCGTGTGGAACGGTTAAGCAGCCTTACGCCGAGGCGCTCTTCCAGTTGCATCAAACGCCGGCTGACGAACTGCTTGGACAGTCCCAACTGATCGGCCGCAGCGGTGAAACTGCCGGAGTCCATGACCTGGCAAAAAATACGCATATCTTCGAACGGGTTCATTGTCACACTCTGGTTGACAGTTAAACGCTTTATAGCTGCTTTTTCCCTTTTCGGCATCCCATTAATCTGTGTCCACGGTGTTGCTGAGGTCTGGATCCCGGCGCAGCAGCAACCCGAACCTTAGGTGACCAACCTCTAATCAATTAAAAAGGATTTCCTCATGAACCTCGTCAAAAAAGCCCTGACCGTGTCCCTCCTCGCCCTCTCCGTCGGCAACGCTTTTGCCGCTGGCAGCCCCGGCGTCGAACACAACACTCAAGCCTTCCTCGAAGCCCTCGCTGCCGGTGGTGGCAAGCCGCTCGAGCAACTGAGTCCGAAAGACGCCCGTGCGGTGCTCACCGGTGCGCAAAACTCGGTGAAGGTTGATCTGTCGGGTGTGGACGTCAGCGATCGTGCGATCAAGGTCGATGGTCAAACCATCAACCTGAAAATCGTACGGCCAGCCAAGGTCAAAGGTGAGTTGCCGGTGTTCATGTTCTTCCACGGCGGCGGTTGGGTGCTGGGCGATTACCCGACTCACCAACGCTTGATTCATGACTTGGTGGTCGGCTCCGGCGCCGTTGCGGTGTATGTCGATTACACGCCGTCGCCGGAAGCGCACTACCCGACCGCGATCAACCAGGCCTATGCCGCGACCCGCTGGGTGGCTGAACATGGCAAGGACATCGGCGTCGATGGCAAGCGCCTCGCCGTAGCCGGCAACAGTGTCGGCGGCAACATGGCGGCAGTCGTGGCGTTGATGGCCAAGGAACAGAAAGCCCCGGCACTGCGCTTCCAGCTGTTGATGTGGCCGGTGACCAACGCACAGTTCGATACCGGCTCGTACCAGCAATTTGCCGAGGGCCACTTCCTGACCAAAGGCATGATGAACTGGTTCTGGGACAACTACACCACCGACCAGGCCGAGCGTGCACAGATCCATGCCTCACCGTTGCAGGCCAATGCCGAACAGCTCAAAGGCTTGCCGGCAGCGTTGGTGCAGACCGCCGAATTCGACGTGTTGCGTGACGAAGGCGAAGCCTATGCCCGCCACCTCGACGCAGCCGGGGTACCGGTCACGGCGGTGCGCTACAACGGGATGATTCACGACTTCGGTTTGCTCAATCCGCTGAGCCAGATTCCGGAAGTGAAAGCGGCTGTGCGTCAGGCAGCGCTGGAACTCAAGACGCATCTGAACTGAGTCCACAGCCTTCGCCACACAAAAATGTGTGGCGAAGCTGTTTTTGTGGCGAGGGAGCTTGCTCCCGCTTGAGTGCGCAGCACTCACAAAACTTGCATCGTTGCGAAGATTTTGGGGCCGCTTCGCCGCCCAGCGGGAGCAAGCTCCCTCGCCACAATTAGTTTGCCTGCGATCAACACCCTCATTCCCGCCGGAGTTGTCCCATGTCCCTTCTTCTCGGTCACCTGCTCTCCTGGAGCGTCCTGCTGCTGGTCATCGACGCCGTGCTCTGGCACCTCGCGCCGTTCAAGCATCGCGTCACACGGGTCGGTGTGCGCCTGGCCCTGTTCGTGATGTTCAGCGCGCTCATCATCAATGCCGGCGTCAGCCCCTTGCAGGCGCCGCTGTTTGCAGATGACCGCGTGGTGCAACTGGGTGCCACGGCACTGGGGATTCTCTGGTGGTTGTACGCCGCCCGGGTGCTCACCGAAGTCATCGGCCTGGTGCTGATGCGCCGCATCGGTCACAGCGGTCGCTTGCTGCAGGACGTCATCGGCGCACTGGTGTTTCTGATCGCCATCGTCGCCGCGGCCGGCTACGTGCTGGAACTGCCGGTGAAAGGTTTGCTGGCAACGTCCGGGGTGGTGGCAATCGTCGTCGGCCTGGCCTTGCAAAGCACCTTGAGCGACGTGTTTTCCGGGATCGTGCTCAACACCACCAAGCCGTATCAGGTGGATGACTGGATCATGATCGACGGCGTCGAGGGCAAAGTGCTCGACATCGACTGGCGCGCTACCCACATGCTGACCAGCGCCGGCAGTACGGCGGTGGTGCCGAACTCGGTGGCGGCCAAGGCGAAAATCGTCAACCTGAGCCGGCCGAACAACATGCATGGCGTGTCGATCAGCATTCAGGTGCCCAACCACATTCGCCCGCGTCGGGTCCTGGATGCACTGGATCGTACGCTTCAGGGCAGCAGCCAGTTGTTACTCAACCCGGCACCGAAAGCGGTGCTGAAAGAGGCCGGCGAAACCATGTCCGAATACGTGGCCAGCGGCTTCATCGCCGAGCTTGGCAAGAAAAGCGAAGTGCGTAATCAACTGTTCGACCTGGCCCATCGGCACCTCGAAGCGGCGGGCATTTCCCGTCAGCTCGACGGCGTGATCGAACCGACAACGCGCGCACGGGCGTTGCTGGATGAGGTGAAAGTTTTCCGTTCCTTGAGTGAAGAGGAACGCGATCAGATGGCGCAGTCGATGGTTGCGCAGCAGTACGCGGCCGGTCAGGTGGTGCTGGCGTTGGGTGAAGTGCCGGACAGTCTGATGGTCATTGCCACGGGTGTGGTCAGCGCCACCGTTCCCGACGGTACAGGGCAAACCGAAGCCGGTCGCATGGGGCCGAGCGAAGTGATGGGCGAACAGAGCATCCTTACCGATACGCCGTCGCAGGCGACGTTCACCACGCTGACTTCGTGCATCATTTACCGGATCGACAAATCCCTGACCCGTAGCTGCATGGAACAACGGGTTGAAGTGGGTCGGGCGTTGAACAAGTTACAGGCGGTAAGGCAGCAGAACAGCCGGTTGGCGTTGCTGGCCAAACCGGTGCAAATCAAGAAAGGCGGATTCCTGAGCTGGCTGCAGAAACGCCAACAAGCCTGACTGTATCGAGGGGCCTTTTTGAGGCGAGGAAGCTTGCTCCCGCCGGGCTGCGAAGCGGCCCCTGTTTATGAGTGCTTCGCACTCAAGCGGGAGCAAGCTCCCTCGCCACAGAAGGGCTCATTAAGACAAAAAAATACCCGCACATTGGCGGGTATTTTTCATGGCCGGTCGGCTTACTTCGAGGTGAGCACCGAATAGCTGTTCATCAGATTGCGGTAGTTTGGAATGCGCGGCGACAGCAGGTTCGCCAGGCCTTCCATGTCGTTGCGCCAGTCGCCCTGCAGCTCGCACGCCACCGAGAACCAGTTGACCAGTTGAGCACCGGCCGCCGCCATGCGCGCCCAGGCGGCCTGTTGCACGGTTTCGTTGAAGGTGCCCGAAGCGTCGGTCACCACGAACACTTCAAACCCTTCGGCCAGCGCCGACAGCGTCGGGAAGGTCACGCAAACGTCAGTCACCACACCGGCGATGATCAGTTGCTTGCGGCCAGTGGCTTTGACGGCCTTGACGAAGTCTTCGTTGTCCCAGGCGTTGATCTGGCCTGGACGCGGGATGTACGGTGCGTCCGGGAACTGCTCTTTCAATTCCGGAACCATCGGGCCGTTCGGGCCGTTTTCGAAGCTGGTGGTGAGGATGGTCGGCAGTTTGAAGAACTTGGCCACGTCACCCAGGGCCAACACGTTGTTCTTGAATTCGTTCGGCGAGAAGTCCTGAACCAGCGAGATCAGACCGGTCTGATGGTCGACCAACAGGACAACCGCATCGTCTTTGTTCAGGCGTTTGTACGGAACGTTGCTCATGTGAAGCTCCTCGATGGATGGGTGTTACATCAGGCGCCGACACCGCTGCATCGGCGCTTTCTTGTGATCGTCAGAACGCAAAGCACGAGCAGCCAAAGGCGCCCCAGAAACCCGCGAAATCGCTGACCGGCGCATTCGACAAACGCGCCTTTTCATGGCTGTGGGCATGCACGCCGCACGGCCCGCTGCAATGGTGAACCTGCGCCTGCATCGGCGACGTCGGGCGCCAATGACCCGGCACCTTCACCACCGGTGACCAGTCCGGCAGCACCGGCACACTGGCCGGGCCGAGTTTTTCGAAATCACCGGCGGCGTACACCACCTTGCCGCCGACCACGGTCAACACCGATTCGATCCACTTGATCGCTTCTTCGTCGACACTGAAAAAATCTGCGCTCAGGGCCGCGACGTCAGCCAGTTGGCCGACCTTGATCATGCCTTTCTTGCCCTGCTCGGAAGAGAACCAGGCGCTGCCGTGGGTGAACAGTTCCAGCGCGGTTTGACGGGACAATCCCTCGGCGTGCAGCTCCAGGCCACCAACGGTTCGACCGCTGACCATCCAGTACAACGAGGTCCAGGGGTTGTAACTGGACACTCGCGTCGCGTCGGTGCCGGCGCCGACCGGTACACCTTCGGCCAGCATGCGCTTGATCGGCGGCGTCGCTTCGGCCGCCTTGGCGCCGTAACGCTCGACAAAATATTCGCCCTGGAACGCCATGCGATCCTGAATCGCAATGCCGCCGCCCAACGCCCTCACCCGCTCGATATTCTGTGGAGTGATGGTTTCGGCGTGATCGAAAAACCATGGCAAGCCGTTGAACGGAATGTCGCGGTTGACCTTCTCGAACACGTCGAGCATGCGGCTGATGGATTCGTTGTAGGTGGCGTGCAAACGGAACGGCCAACGCTGCTCGACCAAGTGGCGGACCACTGGCTCCAGTTCGTCTTCCATGGTTTGCGGCAGGTCCGGACGCGGCTCGAGGAAGTCCTCGAAATCCGCCGCCGAGAACACCAGCATTTCCCCGGCGCCGTTGTGCCGCAGGTAATCGTCGCCCTGGTGCAGGGTGACGCTGCTGGTCCAGTTCTTGAAGTCGGCCAGTTCTTCCTTGGGCTTCTGGGTGAACAGGTTGTAGGCAATGCGGATGGTCAGTTGCTGGTCCTTCGCCAACTGCTCGATCACCTGGTAATCGTCCGGATAATTCTGGAAACCACCGCCAGCGTCGATGGCGCTGGTCAGGCCGAGACGGTTGAGTTCGCGCATGAATTGCCGGGTCGAGTTGACCTGGTATTCCAGCGGCAGCTTCGGCCCTTTGGCCAGGGTCGAGTACAAAATCATCGCGTTCGGTCGCGCGACCAGCATGCCGGTCGGCTCGCCGTTGCTGTCGCGCACGATCTCGCCACCCGGCGGGTTCGGCGTGTTGCGGGTATAGCCGGCCACGCGCAAGGCAGCGCGGTTGAGCAAGGCGCGGTCATACAGATGCAGCACGAACACCGGCGTATCCGGCGCGGCCTGGTTGAGTTCTTCCAGGGTCGGCATGCGCTTTTCGGCGAACTGGAATTCGTTCCAGCCACCCACCACGCGTACCCATTGCGGCGTCGGCGTGCGGTCAGCCTGATCCTTGAGCATGCGCAAGGCGTCGGCCAGCGACGGCACGCCTTCCCAGCGCAGTTCGAGGTTGTAATTCAAACCACCACGGATCAGGTGCAGGTGCGAATCGTTGAGACCGGGAATGACGCAGCGGCCCTTGAGGTCGATGACCTGGGTGCCGGAACCGCGCAGGGCCATGGCTTCGGCGTCGGTACCGACCGCGACGAAGCGACCGTCGCTGATGGCCACGGCACTGGCGAGCGGGTTTTGACGGTCAACGGTATGAAATTGGCCATTGAATAGAATCAGATCGGCGTTCATCGCGTTTCCTTGGGCTGAGTGGAAGAGGACAGCCAAGGCGCGAACAACCGCGTCGCCATCGGCATGAACATGTACACCACCGAGACGACGATGGTCAGCGTGATCAGGAACGTGGCGACCACGTAATTGGACAAAAATGCGTTGAGCCGCAGCAGCGGACCCCAGATCAGCGGCACCAGCAAGGTGTGCGGCAGAATCACCAACAACGTCACCACCGCCTGCTTCCAGCGAGGCGGCGGTGAACCGGTTTCAGCCTGGGGCGCGAACCAGAACTCATTGACCGGGTTGACCTCGGTCTGGTCGCCATCGGCGAGCATTGGCGTGGCTTCGTTGACCAGCTCCAGCCGTTGCGGCGAATCGAGCCAGCGCTGCATCGCGTCGGTGGAGCAAAAGCGCAGCACGCAGGTGTACATGTCGAGGCCGGCGTTCTTGCCGCGCATCACATCCACGCCCAAGTGCCCTTCCTGCTGCCCGGCAATGCTGACGATGTTGCGCAACCAGGCTTCATAGGGCACTTCAAAACCGGCCTTGACCCGGTGCTTGATGACCAGGGTCACGACTTCTTCGAAACGATTGGATTCAGGCATAACGCAAAGCTCCGGCAAATCGGACATTGAGCGCCAGCCGTCCCGGCCCGGCGATAAGAATGCTGGTGAACAGAATCAACAGCAGCCAGCCGAACTGCCCTTCATCGAGGCTCCATTGCGGGTGCACAACCAGCAACGCGACCCACAACACACACAGAATCGGCAGGCACGCCAGACGCACCAACACCCCGAAGATGATCAGCAGCGGACACAACACCTCGGCAAAAATCGCCATCATTAGCGTGACATTCGCGCCCAGGTGAAAAGGGTCTTCGATGACTTGCAGCTGAGCGCTGTAGTTAAGCAGCTTCGGCAGACCATGCACCCACAGCAAAAACAGACCACCGCTGACCCGCAAAAAAAACAGCCCGACGTCCTGGACCCGTTCATCCCATTGCGAAACGTTCATGGGTTACCTGCACAAATGAAAAACCAACGGCGTCAATGCGCCGGAAACTCGTTTGATAGTGCCGGTGTGGGGGCGGAGAAAATTGAATGTACGTGCTCTTTTTGAATGCCGTCGCTCATCCCCCCGCGAATGCGATGGGTCATTGAGCGTGATATTGACTGGCATACCGCCATCGCCGGCAGGCCAGCTCCCACAGGGATCGGGGGCATCAGCGGAAATCGGGTCGGCTGTCAGGCCGCCATCCCACGCAATGAATCAGCGCCCCCCACCCACCAAACCACGAGGCCGAGCGTTAGCTCGCCTTGCGCTCTTGATCTTGATCCACCCGCCCCTTCGGGAGGCTGAGTGGAGGTGTTCATCCGGGGAGTGGCGCGCAGCGCCGTTCGACGCAGTCGAACACGCTGCATGTAGGTCGTCGCGAAGCAGACCGGAGGGCAGTGTCCCCGGATGAATACCGGAGCGAAGGAACGCCGAGCCTCAGCGAGGGGCCGGACGCTCGGGGCGAGCCTTTTTTTGCTTACTTTTTTTTGGCGTTTGAAAAAAAAGTGAGTCGCCGTAAGGGCGAAACCGCCAGCCGCCGTTACCGCAGAAATGGATATGTACTCAATCAGCCAGAACCTGGTCGGCCCAAAGGCCGCCACGTTCAACCCGCAATCGGCAAAGGCCTGGACATGAACTCACTGATCCGAGACCGCAACCACCGCTCCGCCGGATCATTGTCATGCACCCCGCTCCAGGCCATCGACAACTGCGCCGCCTCAATCGGAAACGGCGGATCCTCGGCACGCAAGCCACACCCTTCAACCAACGCACACGCCGCATAATCCGGCACAGTGGCAACCATCTCGGTCCCGGCCAGCAACGCCCGCAACCCACTGAACTGCGGCACCCCCAACACCACCCGCCGACTCCGCCCGATCTTGGCCAGATCCAGATCGATATTGCCGCTCAAATCACCCGAGAACGACACCATCGCATGAGGCCGTTCGCAGTACTCGTCAAGCGTCAGCGTTCCCGGCCGTTTATCACCGCGCAGCACCTTGCACGGAATGTCCCGCAACTTCTTGCACTTGGCATTCGCCGGCAAATCCGTGGTGTAACTCACCCCCACAGAAATCTCCCCCGAGGCCAGCAACGCCGGCATCAGCAGATAGTTGGCGCGACGCACCACAACAACGATCCCCGGCGCCTCTTCCTGCAGTTGCCGCAACAACGGCGGAAACAAGCCAAACTCGGCATCGTCCGACAGACCAATGCGAAACACATCGCAACTTGTCGTCGGATCGAATTCCTTCGCCCGGCTGACCGCTCCGGAAATGACATCCATCGCCGGCTGCAACTCCTTGAGAATGGCCAGCGCCCGCCCGGTCGGCTCCATACCGCGACCGTTGCGCAGCAACAACGGATCGTCGAACAAATCCCGCAGCCGTCCCAACGCGGCACTCACCGCCGGTTGCCCCATGAACAGTTTTTCGGCGACGCGAGTCAGGTTCTTTTCGAACATCAACGCCTCGAAAATCACCAACAGGTTCATGTCGACGCGACGCAGATCGTTACGGTTCATAGGCACGGTTTCCTTGGGAGGGCATCGGACTTTACTCGATCAGCGGGACTTTCGCCGCTCGTTTGTAGGGGCCGTATTCGACCGGCACCCACTGGAAGTGCTTGCCCTCTGCCGCGATGTGACCGATACCCGGGAACGGCAAGTGCGCCGCCGTCACCCAGGTCTTGCTCGCAGCGGCATCGCTGAAAACTTTGGCGCGGCTTTTGATCGCCTGCTGACTGTTGACGTCAAATCCGATCGAGACTTCCGGGTGCGAGAACTGCACCGCAAGGTTATGCACCAGATCGCCCATGAACAGGATGCTCTGCCCCTGGGAAGTAAAACGGTACGTGGTACTGCCCGGTGTGTGTCCGGCTTCCAGCGTGGCTTCGACGCCCGGCACAGGCGACTGACCGGCATCGAACGTTTTAAAGCGACCTGCCGCGACGTACGGTGCCGTGGAATCCTGGGCGATTTTGAAATACGGTTTGGCACCCTCGGGGGCCTTGGCGAGGGCCTGGGGATCGAGCCAGTAATCGGCTTCTGCCTTCGCGGCGTAGACCGTGGCGTTGGCAAACACCGGCTTCTGCTGGCCGTCGACCAGTCCGCAGACATGGTCCAGGTGCAGGTGAGTCAACAGGATCGTGTCGACCTGCGAAGGCTCATAGCCGGCGGCTTTCATGTTGTCCGAGAGCATGCCCGCCGTCGCACCGATGCATTGACCGGCGCCGGTATCCACCAGGATCAATTGCTTGCCGGTGTTGATCAGAAAGGCGTTGAACGCGGTCTGCACGCCCGGCGTTTCAATCGAGCGACGAGCCAGCAGCGCGCGAATCTGGCTTTGGGTCAAGCCCTTGAGCAGCTTGGGCGACAGGTCGTTGTAACCATCAAACAGTGCGGTCACCTCAAAATCGCCTACGGCCAATCGGAAGTAGCCGGGCACTTGCGAACCCACCTGTGCCGGTGCCTGAGCCGAGGAAACGCCGGACGCCAGCGCCATCGCGAGGCCCAACGCGCAAATCAGAGAATGTTTCATGCCTTCACCCTTGATCGAATCGCAAAAGCGGCCCTGCCCGGGTCCGCCACATGACATCAATCATGCACGGTCCCCGCGTCCTGAAAATTGCAGCAATGTGCTGAGTTGGCACGGTTGTCCTTAACGGCGCACAGACGAAATTAACAACGTTTAACTCGCCTGCCAGAGCGCTCGCGCCCAAGAATGACGCTCAACCGACACGGACATTTGTCATGGCTCATTCTCAGCAAAACGTCGCTCGCGCGACCGTCACTGAAACGCCAAGGAAGAACACGGGCGGCCTGACCCCGTGGCGCGAAAGCCTGGCCAAGCAACTGATCCTCGAACGTCTGGGGGAAACCATAGAAGTGACCGAACTGGCCCGCGCCTGCGCGCTCTCGCGCAGCCATTTCTCCCGCGCCTTCAAGTGCAGCACCGGCCTCTCGCCCCAGGACTGGATTCGCCAGCAGCGCATCGCCCGCGCCAAGCAACTGATCCAGAGCACCGACCTCAGCCTGACCCAGATCAGCCTCGAATGCGGCTTCTGTGACCAGGCGCACTTCTGCCACATCTTCACCCGCAGCGAAGGTATCAATCCGTTTGCGTGGCGTTGCCGCGCCGTGCGCGGGCTCGACAGCAAAAGATCGCAGACTTCGCCAGCGGCTGCAGGTATGTGCATAACCCTGTAGCCGCCGCTCAAGCCTGCGATCCTGCTTTATTAAACCAACGGCACCAACCGTTCCAACGCCTCGGCCACGCCAAACCCGTACGCCGGATCAGCCTTGGTGCAATTGTCGATATGGCGCTGACGAATCGCCTGCGGCACGCCGTTCATGGCCCGCGCGGTATTGTCGAACAGCAACTGTTTACGCACCGGGTCCAGCAAACGAAACAGATTGCCCGGCTGCTCGTAATGATCCTCCTCCAGCCGATGATCATAGTGTTGCGCAAAACCTTCCAGGGGCAGCGGTGGCTCGGCCAGTTCCGGCGAATCCTGCCACTCGCCGACGCTGTTCGGGAAATAGCTGGCGGTGCCACCCAGGTTGCCGTCCGTGCGCATGGCGCCGTCGCGATGGTAACTGTGGGCCGGGCAACGCGGGGCGTTAACCGGAATGTGGTTGAAGTTCACCCCCAGACGATAACGCTGGGCATCGCCGTAGGAAAACAGCCGCGCCTGGAGCATGCGGTCCGGCGAGAAGCTCACGCCCGGCACCACGTTGGCGGGCGAGAACGCCGCTTGCTCGATCTCGGCGAAGTGGTTTTCGGCGTTGCGATTGAGCTCCATGATGCCCACTTCAATCAGTGGAAACTCGCCGTGCGGCCAGACCTTGGTCAGGTCGAACGGGTTGTGCCGGTAGTTGATCGCCTGCTGTTCTTCCATCACCTGAATGCACAGTTTCCAGCGCGGAAAGTTGCCCTGCTCGATGACTTCGTACAAGTCCCGCAGATTGCTTTCGCGATCCTTGCCGACCACGGCTTCTGCCTCGGCGTCCGAGAGGTTTTCGATCCCCTGCTGGCAGACAAAATGAAACTTCACCCAAACGCGTTTGTTGTCGCGGTCGATCAGGCTGAAGGTATGACTGCCGAAGCCGTGCATATGACGGAAGCTGGTAGGAATCCCGCGATCGCTCATCACGATGGTCACCTGGTGCAGCGCCTCGGGCAGCAGGGTCCAGAAATCCCAGTTGCTGGTGGCGTTACGCAGGCCGGTGCGCGGGTCGCGCTTGACCACGTGGTTGAGGTCGGAGAAACGCAGCGGGTCGCGGAAGAAAAATACCGGCGTGTTGTTGCCGACAATGTCCCAGTTGCCTTCGTCGGTATAGAACTTCACCGCGAAACCACGGATGTCGCGCTCGGCATCCGCCGCGCCACGCTCGCCGGCTACCGAGGAGAAGCGCACGAACAGCGGCGTTTCCTTGCCCACGGCGCTGAAAATACTGGCCTTGGTGTAGCGGCTGATGTCATGGGTGACGGTGAACGTGCCGTAGGCGCCCGCCCCCTTGGCGTGCATGCGTCGCTCGGGGATCAGTTCGCGGTCGAAGTGGGCGAGTTTTTCCAGCAACCAGATGTCTTGTAAAAGTGCCGGCCCACGAGGGCCGGCGGTCTGGATATTGAGGTTGTCGACCACCGGCGCGCCGGTGGCGTTGGTCAGCTTTTTCATGGTCATGTACTCGAAGAATTCAGCTCATCAGGAGCAAAAACGGCGCGGATCTAGGCCCGCGCCGGTGTGCATCAACCCTTGAGGAACGCCAGCAGATCGGCGTTGAGCTGATCCTTGTGAGTGTCAGTCAAGCCATGGGGCGCGCCCGGGTAGACCTTGAGCGTAGAACCTTTCACCAGTTTCGCCGAAGCGATCCCCGCAGCTTCAATCGGCACCACCTGGTCCGCATCGCCATGCACCACCAGGGTCGGCACGTCGAACTTCTTCAGGTCTTCGGTGAAGTCGGTTTCGGAGAACGCCTTGATGCAGTCATAAGCGTTCTTGTGGCCGGAGGTCATGCCTTGCATCCAGAACCAGTCGATCATGCCTTGCGAGGGTTTGGCGTCCGGCTTGTTGAAGCCGAAGAACGGACCGCTGGCGAGGTCGATGTAGAGTTGCGAACGATCGGCCAGGGAGGCCTGACGAATGCCGTCAAACACTTCAATCGGCAAACCGCCGGGGTTGGCTTCAGTCTTGAGCATCAGCGGCGGCACCGAGGAAATCAGCCCGGCCTTGGCCACCCGGCCAGTACCATGGCGACCAATGTAACGCGCCACTTCGCCGCCGCCAGTGGAGAAGCCAAACAGCACGGCGTCTTTCAGGTCCAGCAACTCGATCAGTTGCGCCAGGTCATCGGCGTAGGTGTCCATGTCGTTGCCGGTCCACGGCTGACTGGAACGGCCGTGACCACGGCGGTCGTGGGCGATCACACGGTAGCCTTGGGAGGCGAGGAAGATCATCTGCGATTCCCAGCTGTCGGCGTTCAATGGCCAGCCGTGGCTGAAGACGATGGGTTGACCGGTGCCCCAGTCCTTGTAGTAGATCTCGGTTCCGTCTCGGGTCGTGAACGTACTCATGCGATGTCTCCTTAGTGAGTGTCGGGGTGAATCAAACCGGTGAGTGGCTCATGCGATCGGCCAGCCGCGCCACGCGCTCGCCCAGGTGCGCGGCGGTGCAACGGTCTTCGGCGGGCGGTGCGAATTCGGGGGACTGTTCGACATTCGATTGCGCCATGGCGCCCAGCGAGCTGCCGAGGCGGTTGAGTTGCCCGTCGAACACGCCGACGCCGGAGCGCGCGGGCAGCAGGTCGAGACCGACCCAGATCATCGAATGCTGGGCGGCGAAAACCGCCATCTGCAGCAAGGTATTGAGTTTGTCGCCGCACAGGCAGCCGGAATTGGTGAAACCGGCAGCCAGTTTGTCGCGCCAGGGTTGAGCCAGGTAGAACGCCGCCGTGGCTTCCATGAACCCCTTGAAGCGCGCCGAGGCGCTGCCCATGTAGGTCGGCGCGCCAAAGATGATCGCGTCGGCGTTGTGCAAACGGTCCCAATGCTGGTGCACGTCCTCGACCGGAATCAGCAGGCACGTGCTGCCCAGGTGCCGTTCCACACCTTGGGCCACGGCCTCGGCCATGACCCGGGTGTGCCCGTAGCCACTGTGATAGACCACCACCACGTTGCTCATTCCGGCGTCCTCATGACGAATCATTCCCTTTGCAACAAGGCTCAGTACCAGCCAGCCAACGCCGCTCCCACAGGTTTTCACTGCAGCTGACCGGTGGATGTTGAAGAAGCAGAGTTTTGGGCGTAGACCAGACGCAGCACGAGTTAAACGTTGTTAATTTTCCCTGGCGCGCCAAAAGCCCCGACATCACCTTTGCGAGTACCGCGCCCAATAAATACGGAACTCACGAACAAAGACGGCAAACGGCCGGGCCAGATGCCCTCCGAAAACCATTGCACCGTGCATTGCACAGATCGACAAACCTGACGAATATGTTCGAGAACCGCATACCAGACGGTTGCAAGCAGGAGTGCCCCGTTGTCCCTTTCACCCGTACAGGCCATCCATTTCGGCCCCTACCGGATCTATCCCGGCCAACGCCTGGTGATGGAAGCCGAGCATCCCGTGCGTCTGGGCCGGCGTGCCATGGACATTCTGCTGATCCTTCTGGAGCACGCCGGGAATGTGGTCAGCAAACAGGAACTGATCGCCAGGGTCTGGCCCAAAAGCGTTGTCGAAGACATCAACCTTCGGGTGCACATGGCGGCATTGCGCAAGGCGCTGGGCGATGGTCAGGCCGGCCAGCGGTACATCGTCACCGTGGCCCAGCGTGGCTACAGCTTTGTCGCGCCGTATTCGCTGGGATACATCGAGCAACCCGCGGCGAGTCAGGCACCGGCGCCGAGCGTCCACAACCTGCCGGTGCGTCGAACCCGCATGATCGGGCGTCAGTCCCTCGTCGACAGTCTGGTGGGGCAGTTGTCACGCCAGCGATTCATCACCCTGGTCGGTCCCGGCGGGATCGGCAAGACCACCGTGGCCCTGCGCGTCGCCGAGCAACTGATCGGGCGTTATCAGGACGGCATTCGCCTGCTGGACCTGGCACCGATCAACGACCCGGCGATGATCACCGCGCATCTGGCGACCTTGCTCGAACTGCCCTTGCACGGCGCCGAACCGATGAGCGGCCTCGCGGCATTCCTGCGCGATCGGCAAATGTTGTTGGTGATCGATAACTGCGAACACCTGATCGACGCGGTCGCCTTGCTGAGTGAAAGCCTTCTGCGCGCCGCGCCCGAGGTGCATATTCTGGCCACGAGCCGCGAGAGCCTGCGGGCCGAAGGTGAATTCGTCCAGCGCCTTGGGTCACTGGACTGCCCCCCGCCCATCGCCGTGCTCGACCGCGCCCAGGCCCTGACGTTTTCGGCCTTGCAACTGTTTGTCGAGCGGGCGATGGCCAGCCACGACAGTTTCGAACTGACCGATGACGAACTGCCGCTGGCGATTGAAATCTGCCGGCGCCTGGACGGCATTCCACTGGCGATCGAACTGGCGGCCGCGCAAGTCAACAGCCTCGGATTGAGCGGATTGCTGACGCAACTGCAGGGCAGCTTTCGCCTGCTCACCCAAGGCTGTCAGACCACCTTGGGCCGGCATCAAACCCTGCGCGCCACGCTGGACTGGAGCTTCGAACTGCTCAGCCCCTGTGAGCAAGTCTGCCTGCGCCGACTGGGTGTGTTCAGGGGCGGTTTCACACTGGAGTCCGCTGCGGCAGTGATCGTCGGCGAACACATCGAACCCCGTGAGGTGTTTGGATCGATCACCCAACTGGTGGCCAAATCGCTGTTGAACGTTGAGGTCGGTGATGAAGAGGTGTTTTACCGTCTGCTCGACACGACCCGCAGTTATGCGCTGGAAAAACTCGACCAGGCCACCGACCTGCCCGACACCCGAAAACGTCACGCCGAACGCTGCCTGGCCTTGATGCATCAGGCCCAGCACGAATGGGAGGCGATCCAGACGTGCACGTGGATCGAGCGATATGCCCGCAGCCTGGAAGACATCCGTGCCGCCCTCGACTGGGGATTGAACGCGCAAGGGCCGCAAGCCTTGGCGATCCGCCTCGCTGCGACGTCAGCTCCGCTGTGGCAGGAATTGTCGCTGCTCAGGGAGCACGGCGTGTACGTGCGCAAGGCGCTGGCCTTGCTGGACGCCGCGCCCGAGCCTTGCCCTCGGCTGAAAATGGCCCTCAAGCTGGCCCTCGGCAGCTCGTGTTATCACACCCAGGGCGGCACGGCGGAGACCGTCGAGGCTTTCGTCAGCGCCAGGACTCTGGCGAGACAGTGCGACGACCTGGCCGGTCAACTGCGAGCCGTGTCCGGCCACATGGCGGTCAACCTCAGTTGCGCCCACTATCAAATGGCCCTCGAGCAGAGCCGGCAATTTGATCGGTTGGGCGTGCACGGCGATCCGGTGCTGTCCCTCAGCACCCACCGCTTGCGGGTATTGGCCCTGCATTTTGCCGGAGACCAGCCACAGGCGCGGTTGAATGCCGAACAGGTTCTCCAACGCATGACCCAGAGCGGGCATCTCAACCGCTTCACCCACGGTTTTGGTGTGCAATACGACCAGAGCGTCGCCTCGCTGACGATTCTGGCGCGCATTCTCTGGTTGCAGGGTCAACCGGAACAAGCCTGGCGCACGGCCCGACAGGCACTGGACATTGCCCTGCAGATCAACCACGGCACCTCCATCTGCTACACCCTGGCGCTGGCCAGTTGCCTGATCGCTCACTACAACGGCGACACCCGCACCGCTCGCGAACTCTTGCGTCTGCTGCTGGAACAAGCGCAAAAACACTCGGTACTGCTGTTCTACACCTGGGCCCTGCACTACGCCCAGGTGATCGACCACGCCGAGGTGCGCTCGTCCCTCCTGCCGGGCGTGGGGCTGATCAAGGACATCATGGTCACGCTGGACACCGGCTTCGTCGATGACGCCTCCTTGCAACGGGCGGACACCGGCATGGCCGGCTGGAGCACGGCGGAAATCCTCCGCGCCAGGGCTGATGCACTGCTGGCGCAAGGTTGCCCGTTGAAAACCGAAGCAGCCGAAGCCGTGTTGATTCGGGCCTTGAACGTGGCAAAACACCAGGGCGCCCTTGCCTGGGAATTGCGTAGCGCCACTTCACTGGCACAGCTTTGGCAGCGACAGGGCCGGCACCGGCAAGCCCATACGTTGCTGTTGCCGGTCTATAACCGGTTCACTGAGGGTTTTGCCACGCCAGACCTGACCAAGGTGCGCCGGTTACTCGATGAGTTGCAACGCCACCTGCCCGCTTGATGTCCAGCGCGTCCGGCTGATGTAGCGGGCGTAACGCATTTCCAAGGTCCGCAGCTCACCGCTGTGTTCAAGTTTTTCGAGGGCGTAGGCGCGCGTGGTGTTGAGAAAGCGGTATCGGCTCAATCCACCGCCCTGCTCCAGCGACAGCAGCGATTTCAGCGCCAGGCTTTCCACCACCTCAATCACACGTCCGGGCAGCAGCGCCGTGCAACCGAGCACGCCAATCGCCGCGTCCAGTGTAAAGGCCATTTTGAACACCGCCAGACGCTTCAACACGGTTTGCTCCAGCGGACTCAGGTGTTCATAGCTCCAGTCCAGCGCGGCTTTAAGGGTTTGATGGCGGGGCACGGCGGTGCGCCGGCCGTGGCTCAGAAGCTGAAAACAGTTGTCGAGTTGGGCTTGCACGCCCACCAGCGCCAACGCGTCGATTTGTGCGGCCGCCAACTCGATGGCCAACGGTATTCCATCGAGGCGACGACAGATTTCGCGCACAGCCTTGAGGTCCTGTTCGCGCAGGGCAAACCCTTGCTGACGGGCACGGGCGCGACTGACGAACAGTTGCACCGCCGAATAGCCCATGGCCTCCGCCACACTGTGCAATGCCGACGCCGGCGGCACCGCCAGTGGCGGCAAACGCTGGACCGATTCTCCCTGCGCGTTGAGCGGCTCTCGACTGGTAACCAGGATCGACAGACGCGGTGCGGACTTCAGCAGGTCCTCGACCAGCGTGCGGCAGCGTTCGAGCAGGTGCTCGCAATTGTCCAGCACCAGCAAAGCATGGCGCTGTTTTAACGTATCGAGTGTCGTCCCGACCTCCAGTTCAAGCGCCCGGGTCAGCTGATCGACCACCTGCGCCGGATCATCGATTGCCGCGAAATCGACCAGCCAGACGCCGTCCTGATAGTGCTGCAAAAGCAGTTCGGCCACACGCAACGCCACGGTGGTCTTGCCGATGCCAGCGGGCCCCACCAGGGTCATGAAGCGTCGAACCGGCAATTGCCGGACCAGGCTGCCGACGATCGAATCGCGACCGGTGACCGGTGTGAGCCGCGCGTGCAGGTTGTGTTGAAGTTTTTGAGCCGTCTCGATCGACACCAGAGAACACGCCGGCACACGTTGCACCGCCGCAATGAAGCTGTAGCCTCGTTGGGGAATGTTGACGATGTAGCGCTGCCCGTTCTGCCCGTCGCCCAAGGCGCGACGCAGCGCTGCGATGTGCACACGCAGGTTGATGTCCTCGACCACCGAAGTCGGCCAGACGAGCGCGATCAATTCGTCCTTGCTGACGACAGTGCCTGCACGCTGGACCAGCACCTGCAGGATATCCAGGGCCCGCCCGCCCATGCGCAGCGGCCGGGCACCGTCCAGGATCAACCGTTGCCGCAGGTGGAGTGCGTAGGGGCCGAATTGCAGCACTGCATCGCTGTTCAAATTTGTCATGCTGTTCATGCACGTTCACGTGCGCAAACCCGGGGCGGCTAAAAGGACTGCACATTCATCCCGCGCCAGGCTCACGCACCTCCATTGCAAAGAGTTCAGCAGTATCTTGGCAGGCATCGGTGAAGGTACAACTGCGAAGATGGGAGCATCACGGCCATCACAGTGCGCAAGACGGACAAGAAGGCTCTAGCTCGACTGTTCCCGGTACAGGGTCGGCGTCAATCCAAGTTTTTCACTGAACAGGAACCGCATGTGCCGAACACTGCCGAAGCCACTTTTGAACGCCACGGTCTTGAGCGGCAAGTCAGTGGTTTCCAGGAGATTCCTGGCGCAGTCGATGCGCGCGCTTTGCAGGAATTCCATCGGGGTCATGTTCACTTCCCGGGCGAACACCCTGGCGAAATGACGGGGACTCATGGTGGCCAGGCCCGCCATGCGTTCAATGCTGAATGCCTCATCCAGATGCTCAAGCACATAATTCTGCACGCGGGTCACTGGCGTTTCATGGGGCGCGATGGTGGCCATCAACGGACTGAATTGCGCCTGGCCGCCCTGGCGCTTCATCACCACCAGCAACACCTTGGCCACGTCCTGGGCGACTTTCTTGCCGTGGTCTTCGGCGACGACTGACAACGCGAGGTCGATGCCGGCCGTAACGCCGCCGGAGGTGATGAGGTTGCGGTCCTGCACGTAAATCCGGTCGGTCTCCACTGTCGCCTTCGGGAAGCCCTTGATCAGCCGTTCTGTGTAATGCCAATGGGTGGTGACGCGGTAACCGTCGAGCAGGCCGGCGTGCCCGAGCACGAAGGCGCCGGTGCAAATCGAGCCATAGCAGCCTGCGCGGCTGACGGCGTTTTGCAACCAGTGGAGTAACGGCGGGTGCTTTTCGTTGTAGGCACCGGGACCGCCAGGCACCAGCAACAAGTCATAAGCCTGACCCGCCTGATCGATGTGCATGTCGGGGTGAACGTTGACGCCGTTGGACGCACGCAATGCCCCGTGTTCGGTGCCAATGGTCATCAGCTCATAACGCTGTGCCGGCTCCAGGTAGCGATTGGCGATGGAAAACACCTCCATGGGCCCGGCCATGTCGAGCAGGAGAAAGTCGGGAAACAGCACCATTGCTACGGTTTTCATGGGTTACATCACTGAAGTCAAAAAAGGATTACTGGCTGAACACCCACCCTGCAGGAACCGGCTTGCTGGCTCCTGCACGTTATGTGCTCGGCATTAAGGCAGTGATATGCATTATGGCCAATGGAACAGGAACAGCCTACCCATTATTGTCAACCTGAACGAGACAGTATTTCAATTTTCATCTACTTATTGCACAAACCGATAAACATTAACCTTCTCCTCACTCGGACGAATCAACGTCCCAACAGGAGATTTCATCATGCTGACCCTTCGCAAAGCTTCCGATCGCGGCGCGGCCAATCACGGTTGGTTGAAGTCGTTCCACACCTTTTCCTTCGCCAACTACCGCAACCCGAAAGAGCAGGGTTTTTCCGACCTGCTGGTGATCAACGATGACCGCGTCGCCGCCGGCAAAGGCTTCGGCCAGCACCCGCATCGCGACATGGAGATCTTCTCCTATGTGCTCGAAGGTGCCCTTGAACACAAGGACACCCTGGGTACCGGTTCGGTGATCCGCCCCGGTGACGTGCAATTGATGAGCGCCGGCAGCGGCGTGGCGCACAGCGAGTACAACCACTCGGCCACCCGTGGCGTGCACTTCCTGCAAATCTGGATTGTGCCGGACGTCAGCGGCGCCAAACCGCGCTATCAGCAAGAGCATTTCAGCACGCAGAAAAAACGCGGCCGCCTGCAACTGATCATCTCCCCCGAGGGGAAAAACGGTTCGCTGCAGGTGCGCCAGGATGCACGGGTGTATGCCGGGCTGATCGATGGCAAGGAATCCGCCACCCTGGAACTGGCCG
The DNA here is from genome assembly GCF_000293885.2 of Pseudomonas fluorescens NCIMB 11764. Lineage (NCBI taxonomy): Bacteria > Pseudomonadati > Pseudomonadota > Gammaproteobacteria > Pseudomonadales > Pseudomonadaceae > Pseudomonas > Pseudomonas fluorescens. Next base: position 3,770,850 of record NZ_CP010945.1, on the reverse strand, counting down.
CCAATCGGTACGCCTATGTGCATGTGGCTCGTGGCAGTGTCGAACTCAACGGCATGGTATTGCAGGAAGGCGATGGCGTACGGGTTCGGGATGAACAATTGCTGAGCTTGAGCAATGGCGTCGATGCCGAAGTGTTGGTGTTCGACCTGCGTCCTCAGGAATTGCCGGAAATGCCATAACCCTGGGATAACAGCCTCGCTCCGCTCGACAGCTCCTACATGTCAATCCCTGTAGAAGCTGTCGAGCGGAGCGAGGCTGCGATCTTTCAAGCTTTACTCACCCGTCCCCGAAAACACCGCCACAATCTCATCAATGACCACACGAACCCTGGCGGTATGCCGCAAATCCTCGTGGGTCACCAGCCACACCTCATACGGTACCGGTCGCGTGCGCTCTGGCCACAGCCGGACCAGCCCGTCCCTCTCCCCCATGTACACCGGAATTTCCCCCAGTCCGATTCCGGCGGCAATGGCTCGGCGCACCAGCAGGCCGGAACTCAAGCTCGACACGATGCGGCCGCGCCCCAGCGGTTCCGAGACCAGCGTCATGTCCTTGTGGCCCTGCAAATACGGCTGATACACCACCAGATCATGCCCCTCGAACGCGGAGCCCGGTGCCGGCACGCCGTGGGCGTCCACATAGTCTCTGGAAGCAAACAGTCCCACCGGCCAACGCGCAATGCGCCGGGCGATCAGGTCCGGGTTATCCGGCCGGGTGTTGCGCACGGCGATGTCGGCTTCGCGTTTCGACAGGCTGATAATTTGCGTCGAAGCGTCCAGTTGCACTCGCACGTCGGGGTGCTGCTCATGCAAGCGGGCAATGGCCGGGATCAGGAAGTCGATGGCCATGGAGTCCGTGGTGCTGACCCGAACGGTGCCCGTCAGTCGATCATCAAGCCCTTGAATCCGTCGTTCGAGCTCCAGTGCGGAATGCTCCATTTTTTCCACAGCTTTCAACGCCGCCTCGCCCACCGCCGTCAGCGCGTACCCCTCGGACGTGCGCAGAAACAGCGTCGCACTCAAGGACTTTTCCAGTGCCGTGATTCGCCGCCCGACGGTGGCCTGATCAACACCCAGCACCCGCGCTGCGCCGCGTAGCGTCGATTCCCGGCAAACCGCCAGAAAGACTCGCGCGTCATCCCAATTCATACGGACCTCCACTGATGCATATACGCATCACGATAGCGCAAACTCGCTGCGCTAATGAATCAGTAAACCTGGATAAGCTGGGCACCTGAAATAAACCTGCAGGACAGCCCCCATGCTCAGCACATCATCCACTCCACGCAGCGCGATATGGCTGCCGATATTCGCCGGTCTTTGCGCCAGCCTGGTCAGCATCGGCCTGGCGCGGTTTGCCTACACGCCGTTGATTCCTTCGTTGATCCAGGCGCACTGGTTTTCCACCAGCGACGTGGTGTACCTCGGTGCCGCCAACCTGGTTGGCTACCTGATCGGCGCACTGATCGGCCATCCGCTGGCCCGCCGCACCTCCAACAAAACCGCGCTGCGCCTGATGATGCTGGCGGTGACGCTGTCGTTTTTCGCCTGTGGCTTTCCGCTGTCGGTGAGCTGGTTCTTCGGCTGGCGCCTGCTGTCGGGCATCGCCGGTGGCGCGATCATGGTACTGGTCGCCGCGACCGTGCTGCCGCATGTGCCGGTCACCCGCCGAGGATTGGCCAGCGGCGCGATTTTTCTGGGTATCGGTTTGGGCATTGCCGGATCGGGAACGATTGTTCCGCCGCTGCTGAGCCTGGGTTTGCAGAACACCTGGTTCGGTCTCGGTTTGATTGCGCTGGTGCTGACCGCCGCAAGCTGGTTCGGTTGGCCGTCAGCTGCGCATCCGGCAACTGTCATGCCGTCTGACGAAGAATTCAGTGCGCCGACCGATCCACGGGTTTATCTGTTGTTTGCCCAGTACGCATTCATGGCGGCCGGCCTCGTACCCGCCATGGTGTTTCTGGTGGATTATGTCGCTCGCGGGCTCGGTGCCGGGTCGCATGTGGGTGCGCTGATTTGGGTGATGTACGGTATCGGCGCGATTATCGGTCCGGTGAGCTACGGTTTCCTGGCCGATAAACTGGGCGCACGGTTGAGCATTCGCCTGGTGCTGGTGGTACAGGCGCTTGCCGTGGGTCTGCTGTCGATTTCCAGCTCATTCACCGCCCTGGCCTTGCTGGCAGTGATCCTCGGCTCGTTCCCGCCGGGCATCGTTCCGCTGGCACTGGCCCGGGTTCACGAACTGATCCCGCAGCATCACCCGCAGCAAATTGCCTGGAGTCGCGCCACCGTGTCGTTTGCTACATTCCAGGCAATTGCCGGGTTTGCCTATTCAGCATTGTTCAACGCCAGCGGCGGGCATCACGGGTTGTTGTTCATCATCGCGGCGGGAGCCATTGTCGTGGCGCTGCTGCTGGAACCGGGCATGCGCCTGCTGAACCGCCACGATCGGCTGCAATCGGCATTGAACTGAGTCACTGCCACCTCGAAGTGGTCCCATTTACTGAACACCTCCAGACAGGACGCGCCCATGAATCTGCCCCAAACCATGACCCTGATTGAAATCACCGAACCCGGCGGGCCCGAGGTGTTGAAGCCGCGCCAGGAAGCGGTCCCCACCGCTGGTGTGGGCGAAGTGCTGATTCGCGTGCATGCCGCCGGGGTCAATCGCCCCGACGTGATCCAACGGGCCGGCAAGTACCCGATGAAACCCGGCATGAGCCCGATCCCTGGCCTGGAAGTGGCCGGCGAAGTGGTTGCAGTCGGTAAAGACGTGAGCGAATTCATCGTCGGCGACAACGTCTGCGCGCTGACCAATGGCGGCGGCTACGCACAATACTGCGTCGCACCGGCCAGCCAGACATTGCCGATTCCTCAAGGCATGGATTGGGTGCAAGCGGCGGCGGTCCCGGAAACGTTCTTCACGGTGTGGGCGAATCTGTTCGACATGGGTGGCGCCAGCAAAGGCCAGCGAGCATTGATTCACGGCGGCACCAGCGGCATCGGCACGACGGCCTTGATGTTGTGTCGCGAGTTCGGCGTCAAGGCATTCGCCACGGCAGGCAGTGAGGAAAAGTGCGCGGCGATCCGCAAGCTGGGCGCGGAGGCGATCAACTACCGCGACCAGGATTTCGTCCAGGTGATTCAGGAAAAAACCGCCGGCAAAGGCGTCAATGTGATTCTCGACATCATGGGCGGCTCGTACCTGAACTCGAACATCGCGGCGCTGGGCATGGAGGGTCGACTGGTGATGCTGGGCTTTCTCGGCGGCGCCCACGCCAAAGACGTCGACCTGATGGCGATCATGAGCAAACGCGCGACGATCACCGGCTCACTGATGCGCTCGCGGACCCGCGAAGAAAAAGCCTCGATCGCCGAGCAACTGCGCGAGTACGTCTGGCCGGTATTGGCTGCCGGGCGTTGTCTGCCGATGATCGACAAGGTCTATCCACTGGCTGATGCGGCACAGGCTCATGCGCGGATGGAAGGTGGCGATCACATTGGCAAGATTGTGTTGCGGGTGGATTGATCTGCCACAGGGGGCCGTGAACGACTGTCGAAATTATTCCCGCCCCCGCTGCGCTTCTGTTAAAAAACGAACTTCAGTTTTTTACCGATGGACCACCCAATGGCCTCCTCCCTGCTCACCCGTCTTCGCCGACGCTGGCTGCCCTTGCTGTGCATGGCCGGGCTGGTTGTCGGTCTGCCCGTGAGTTGCGGGGTGCTTGAGCACACCGAACGCGAGCTGCTGTTTCGTATCGAGCCGGGCACCGCTGGCTGGTATCGCGGCTTGCCAAAGGACGTTCAGGAGTTCGACATCAAGTCCGCAAGCTTCAAAGGCGGGCAAAACCTGCATGCCTGGTGGTGGCCCGCCGCGCGGCGGGATGCACCGTCGATCCTCTATCTGCATGGCGTGCGCTGGAATCTGACGGGGCAGGCGTTCCGTATCGAGCAATTGCGCGCCATGGGCTATTCAGTGCTGGCCATCGATTACCGTGGGTTTGGTCAGAGCAAGGGGGACCTGCCATCGGAGGCCAGCGTGTATGAAGACGCCCGAGCCGCCTGGGAGCGCTTCAAGACGATGCAACCCGACGCCGGCAAGCGCCTGATCTACGGCCACTCCCTCGGCGGTGCCGTGGCCATCGACCTGGCGGCTGACCTTGCCGCACAGGCGAAAAAAGACCACGCCGCCGTTCCGGTGCGCGGTCTGGTCATCGAGTCCACCTTCACGTCGCTGGGCGATGCCGTGGCGCAGGTGGCCGAAAGCAACCTGCCGGTGAAATGGCTGCCCGTGCGCTGGTTGCTTTCGCAGAAATTCGATTCCATCGACAAGATCGTCGACATCGATATGCCGCTGCTGGTGGTCCATGGCCTGGCCGACGCGTTCATGCCCTCGCGATTCAGCCAGCAGTTGTTCAATGCTGCCAGCGAACCCAAACGCCTGCTGCTGGTGCCGGGCGGTACGCACAACAACAGCATGAGCCTGGGCGGCAACCAGTATCGCCAGGCACTTGAAGGCTTGATGAAGGCAAAGCCGCCGCAGATGGCCGGGCCGGCGCTGACTCGCGGTACTCAGGATTCCTGAAGACTATCGATAACCTTGCGCCTGCAGCTTGAACAACTGCGCATAACGCCCGCCCGCCGCCACCAGACTGTCATGGTCGCCGCGCTCGAGGATCGCCCCCTGATCCAGCACGATGATGTGGTCGGCGTTGCGCACGCTGGAAAACCGGTGGGAAATCAGCAGCGTCATGCGACCTTCGGTGTGCTCGCTGAAATGTTCGAACACCGCCGCCTCCGCCGCCGGATCGAGGGCTGAAGTCGGCTCATCCAGAATCAGTATGTCGGCATCACGGCGCATGTAAGCGCGGGACAAGGCGATCTTCTGCCATTGCCCGCCGGACAATTCCTGGCCCCCCGCAAACCAGCGGCCCAATTGCGTGGCATAGCCGCGATCCAGACGCTCGATGAAAGGCGCAGCCATGCCCTCGGCGGCGGCCGCCTGCCAACGTTGTTCATCGTTGAACGCCAACGTATCACCGACGCCAATGTTCTCGCCCACGGAGAACTGGTAACGGATGTAATCCTGAAAAATCACACCAATACGCCGACGCAGTGCACCTTCTTCCCACGCCTGCAAATCGCTGCCGTCCAGTAGAATTCGGCCCTTATCGGGACGGTACAGACGGGTCAGCAACTTGATCAGCGTGGTCTTGCCTGAACCGTTCTCCCCCACCAGCGCCACACTGTGCCCCGGCACGAGGTGCAGATCGATGCCCTCCAGCGCAGGGCGGCTCGCGCCCGGATAACAGAACCCGACGTTCTCGAACCGCAAACCATCGCCGGGCAGTGCACCCTCGGTGAGATGCCCGGTATCCACGACGACGGGTTCAGCCAGGTATTCATAAAGACTCGACAGGTACAGGCCATCTTCGTAAAGACCGCTGATGGCGCTCAAGCTACTGCTCACCGCGGTCTGCCCTTGCTTGAACAGCACCAGGTACATGGTCATCTGGCCGAGGCTGATACTGCCGTGAACGGTGTCGACCACCACCCACGCGTAAGCCAGGTAAAACGCCCCCGTGCCCAGCAACCCCAGCACAAAACCCCAGCCATCCCGGCGCAAGGTCAACCGGCGGTCCTCGGCGTAGAGTCGCGCGAACGTCTCGCGATACCGCTTCAACAGCAGCGGCGCGAAACCGAACAGCTTGACCTCCTTGATGTACGCCTCGTGGGAGAGCAGCGTCTCGATGTAGTTCTGCTGCCGACTCTCCGGCGCACGGCGGGTGAACAGCCTGAAAGCGTCACCGGAGAAATGCGCTTCGGCAAAAAATACCGGCAATGCGCCGACCACCAACAGCACCAGCGCCCACGGCGAAAAATGCACCAGCAACACGCCGAAGCTGATCAGCACGATCAGGTTCTGGATCAGCCCCAGCGACTTCATCACCAGCGCCAGCGGCCGGGTCGACGCCTCGCGCCGCACCCGAACCAGCTTGTCGTAGAACTCCGAATTTTCGAACTGCACCAACGACAACGTCTGGGCTTTCTCCAGAATCATTGTGTTGACCTTTTGCCCCAACTGCACCCGCAACAACGACTGCTGCACTGACAGCGCCCGTTGCGCCCCGGACAGCAAAGCAAGCACACCGGCTTCAAACAGCACGTAACGCACGACCGGCCATAATGGCGCACTGCCCTGCTGCGCATGCAACTGCATGGCGAACACCACGGCATCGACGATGCGCTGGCCCAGCCAGGCGGCCAGCGCGGGGAGCATGCCAGCGATCAGGGTGGCCAGTACCAGGCCCAGAAACAACCCGCGAGAGGTTCCCCAGACAAGGAGCAAGGCGCGTCTGGCCTGGTCGAGCAAGGAGGTGATGCGGGAGAGGTTCGCAGGCATGTTTATCTGCTGCGCTTGCGTGGTTTCTCGAAGGGTCTTCTTGAAGGTGGAGGACCGAGGGGAATAACCAGCCCGGGGGGTGGAGGGCCACCATTGTGCCACTCCTCCATTAACCGCCGAAGTTCAGCCGGCATTTCTTGCGGTGCTTTGCTTGTCATTTAATCACCCTGTTGTTTTCGTGAACTCGACCCACTGAACCTTTGAAACATCAATAACAATGACTTCGATCCCGGTGTGAAACGGTTTGTTTGCACCATCAATCCAGCTAGGGTACTCGAGAACGAATTGTCCTCGTGCAGGTTCCGACGGCCATTCTGTTGGCCAGCCAAACAGGCGTTTGCTATCTACCAAATGCAGCACTACATATCTTTTCCGCGATAAAAAAGCGCTGTACCACTCGCAAGGATATGAAGATTGCGTGGTGATTTTCAGCTTCCGCAGTAAAGCGTGAAGCTTGTCGCTGCTAGCGATGTGACAGGATAGAAAGCCCAACAGCACCGCTATCACAGCAGACCACAGAGCCTCCGATTTCCTGTCCCACGCGCCGACTGAGAAAAAACGCTCCCCCGTTAAAAGCAGCACCGCTCCCAAACCGACAACCAGCGACTGAATCACAAACGTAAAAATCAACGCCTGGACGATCTGCCCAAAGGTATCCGGACGTTTGAACGCCGTCAGCGAGTAAAAAATCCAGGCTGCCAAAAAACCCGGGAGCAAATACTGAAGTAACGGAATCACTTCCTTGACCAAGCCATCCATGCCATTCCAATCCATTGAAAAGTTCGAGCTGGCGCAAATAAATACAGCACTACAACAGCCTGTGTCATCCATTGAAAATGGAGGCTCGTCACAAGAAATGTCGGGACTACAAGCGGGACTACAAGCCGAAAATCCTCCTACATTTAACAAAGAAAAACTGGACAAAAACTCAATCCAGATCCGACGTCATGTGCTCCTGAAACCGCGCCCGATACCGCCCCGGACTCTCCCCCGTCCACTTCTTGAACGCCCGATGAAACGCACTCGGCTCCTGAAAACCCAGTTGTTCGGCAATGTCACCAATGCTGGCCTTGCTCTGACGCAACTGTTCAAACGCCACGCCGCGGCGCACTTCGTCCTTGATCTCCTGATACGAACACCCTTCACGCTCCAGCTTGCGACGAAAGGTGCTGGGGCTGAGGTGTTGTTCCAGGGCGAAGGCTTGCAGGGTCGGCCACTGGCTGTAATGACTGTGGCGCAAACGCTGATGAACCTGCGACGCCAGGCCATGCTGGTTGCGGAAGCGGATCACCAGCCATTGCGGCGCGGTACGCAGAAACACTTTCAGGGAGGCGAGGTCCTGAACCACCGGCAGGCGCAGGTAGTGGCTGGCGAATTCGATTTCGGTGCGCTCGGCGCCGAAAGTCAGGTTGGGGCCCCAGAGCAAACGATCATCGCTGAGGGCCACGCGTTCATGACGAAAATCCGCACGATCGATGGGGATGCGCCGACCGCCCAGCCAGCACAGCAGGCTGATCATCAGCACCAGAAACGTCTCTTCGCCCAAACGCGCCACATCATCGTTTTGCGCGCAGGTATCCAGGCTGATGACCGCACGTTTGCCGCGCACCGTCAGCGTGCCGCGAAAGTCGCGAAGGAACAGCGCAAAGTTGCTCAGGCACTGGCGCAGGGCTTTGTGCAGATCGGGCTCCTGAATCAAGGCTCGGCATATCAGGGCGAAGCTGCCCGGCGGCATCCCGTGGGAGTCGAGCCGGAAGAACTCGTCGTCGAGCTCGCGGATCTGGATCAGCCAGAGTGCAGCGAACGCACTGGCCGGCACCCGCGCCACGGGCTGTTCGATCAACGCCGGATCGATGCCTGCCTGCTCCAGCGCAGCCCGCCGTCGCTGCGGGTCGTCCCCCAGCCCATGGATCATCGCCTGCACAAAGTAGGCGGCCACCGAGTCCTTTTCCCGCATCTGAACGCTTCGCTCCCCAATTACCCGAATGGCAAAAAACACCAGCACCGTTGAACAGTTTCGGCATAGGACAACCGCCCCGCCGGTTCTAGACTCGCGGCCAATAGTACGCCTTCGGCCGTTGCCTCGGCCAAGGTATCGCAGGGTTTGACCGGAAGGACGTGTGACATGAATCTGCAAAACATCGGCGTGATCGGCGCTGGCACCATGGGCAACGGCATCGCGCAAGTCTGTGCCCTGGCGGGTTTCAATGTGACCTTGATCGACATCTCCGAGAGCGCTTTGCAAAAGGCACTCGCGACCGTCGGTAAAAATCTCGACAGGCAGGTCAGCAAAGACACGCTGACCCAGGAGCAAAAGCTCGCCGCCCTCGACAAGATCCGCACCAGCACCGATTACGCTAGTTTGCAGAACGTGCAACTGGTGATCGAAGCCGCCACCGAAAACCTTGATCTGAAACTGCGTGTGCTGCAACAGATCGCCGCGCAGGTCAGTACCGAGTGTGTCATCGCCTCCAACACGTCGTCGCTGTCCATCACCCAGCTCGCCGCCAGTGTCAGCCAGCCTGAGCGTTTCATTGGCCTGCACTTCTTCAACCCGGTGCCGGTGATGGGCCTGATCGAAGTGATTCGTGGCCTGCAAACCAGCGACGCGACCCACGCGCTGGCGCTGGACATGGCCACGACCCTGGGCAAAACCGCGATCACCGCAGGCAATCGTCCGGGTTTTGTGGTCAACCGGATTCTGGTGCCGATGATCAACGAAGCGATCCTGGTGTTTCAGGAAGGCCTGGCCAGTGCCGAGGACATCGACGCCGGCATGCGCCTGGGTTGCAACCAGCCGATCGGCCCGCTGGCACTGGCGGACCTGATCGGCCTGGACACCGTACTGGCGATTCTCGAAGCCTTCTACGACGGTTTCAACGACAGCAAATACCGTCCCGCGCCACTGCTCAAGGAAATGGTCGCCGCCGGCTACCTGGGACGTAAAACGGGGCGCGGCTTCCATGCCTATGCCTGAGCGTTGCTCACGTTTCGCCGAGTACCGGGACAAGGTGCTGGAGCTGTTTGCCAGCAAGGGGTTCGGGCAGGTCGGCATGCGTGAGCTCGCGACCTGCCTGGGGCTCGCCCCGGGCTCGTTGTATCACCATTACCCCAGCAAGCAGCACTTGCTGCTCGACCTGATCGAGGAGTTCTATGAAGAACTGCTGTCGACGCTGGGGCGTATCGATCAAAAAGCTTCAGCGAAACGCGACAAACTGCAAAACCTGATCCGCGCACACCTGAATCTGCATCAGGAAATGCCCTGGCATTTCCGCCTGGCAGAACGCGACAGCGGTTGCCTGAATGAAGAGCAACAGGCGCGCGTTCAGCAGTTGCGCGAACAGTACGAACGCAAATTACTGCTGATGCTCGGCACCCGCGCCCGCCTCAGCGAACAGGCGCAACGTGCCGCCGCACATGCTATCGCCAATCTTCTCAACAGCGCGCCGAGCTGGCTGGCGCACCAGGCGCTGGAGGAACATGAGCGGGTCGAGATGCTGGAAAATCTCGTGGGCGGGGCCATTGAACGTTTGCTGCGTCCCTCGGCGCCACGCGCAGTGGCCTGAAAGCGCAGTTGCGCAAAGCCATAAGCCGCGTCGGCCCAATAGGAAAAACATCTAAACGAATGTTGCGAATTACCACCTCTAACGCTTTGCTGATGGAGCCCATCCATTGCAGAGCCGCAGGTGAATAGCGCCTCCCTCTGTGTCCTTTATCACCGGGAGTAAAACATGAAAATCAATCCCTACCTCATCTTCAACGGCGACTGCAAAGCCGCGTTCACCTTCTATGCCCAGGCCCTGCAAGGCCAGCTCGAAATGATGATGACCTTCGGCGAAAGCCCGGCGCGCGAGCACTTTCCGGCAGACCTGCACAACCTGATCATTCATACCCGTCTGTCGGTGGGCGATCAGGCGATCATGGGGTCGGATACCACCCCTGATCGCCCCACGGATGACATGGCCGGCTGTTCGGTCTCGCTGAATGTCGACAGCATTGCCGAGGCGGAGCGCGTCTTCAATGCGCTGGCGGAAGACGGCAGCGTGCAAATGCCTCTGGAAGCGACCTTCTGGGCCGCACGTTTCGGGATGCTGGTCGATCGGTTTGGTGTGTCATGGATGGTCAATTGCGAGAAGGATCAGTGACTTTTCAGGCAAGCAAACGCCCAACCTGAAAAAGTCGGGCGTTCTGGAACCCCCCGGGCCGTCTGCTACCGTCAACAGGCCACCCCGCCTCGCCGCGGCCCCTTCGGAGGAAGTCCGCCATGCCCGCTCATGACGCGCCCCCTTCGTCCGCCATGGGCGCCTATGTCAATGGGCCGCTCTGGGCTCGCGATGTAAGAACCATCGAGGGGCGCAAACTCAAAGGGATCGTGATCAAGTACTGCTAGCGGTCGGCTACCCCTTCACGCACACCACCTGACGCAAGGTATGCAGCACTTCCACCAGTTCGCGCTGGGCGTGCATCACGTGGTCGATGTTTTTGTAGGCCATCGGTATTTCATCGATCACCGCCGCATCCTTTCGACACTCGACGTGGGCGGTGGCGCGGATCTGATCTTCGACGGTGAACAGGCTTTTCGCTTTGGTACGGCTCATGGTGCGGCCAGCGCCGTGGCTACAGGAGCAGAACGATTGCTCGTTGCCGAGCCCGCGAACGATGAAACTTTTCGCCCCCATCGATCCTGGAATGATCCCCAGCTCACCCTTCTGCGCCGACACCGCACCTTTGCGGGTCACCAGAACATCCTGACCAAAATGCCGCTCTTTCTGCACGTAGTTGTGGTGGCAGTTCACCGCCTCCAGGGCGACGTCGAACGGCTTGCTGATCACCTTCCGTGTCGCCTGAATCACCGATTGCATCATCAGCGCGCGGTTCTGCCGGGCGAAATCCTGAGCCCAACCGACGGTTTCAACGTAATCATCAAAATGCCGACTGCCTTCTTTGAAGTAGGCCAGGTCACGGTCCGGCAGATTGGCGATGTGCTGGCGCATGTCGCTCTGAGCCAGCTGAATGAACAGGTTGCCAATGGCGTTGCCAACCCCGCGTGAACCGCTGTGCAGCATGAACCAGACCCGGTTGGCTTCATCCAGGCATACCTCAATGAAATGATTACCGCTGCCCAACGTGCCCAGGTGCCCGCGATTGTTGGTGCTGGCGAGTTTCGGGTACTTGTCGGTGATCGCCTTGAACCGTGGGTTCAAGGCAGCCCAGGCGTGATCGGCCTGTTTGGGAACGCTGCCCCAGGCACCGGTGTCCCGGACGCCACGACCGACGGTGCGCCCATGGGGAACCGCCTTCTCGATCGCGCACCGCAAACCATGCAGGTTATCCGGCAGATCAGCGGCGGTCAGCGACGTGCGCGCGGCGATCATGCCGCAGCCAATATCCACCCCGACAGCGGCCGGGATGATCGCGCCCACGGTAGGAATCACACTGCCGATGGTCGAGCCCTTGCCAAGGTGCACGTCGGGCATCACCGCCAGGTGTTTGAAGATAAACGGCATCTTCGCGGTGTTGATCAACTGTTGCCGGGCTTCGTTTTCTACCGGAACGCCTTCGGTCCAGAGCTTGATCGGTTTGCCGTTAGCGACTTCCAGCAATTGATAGGTAGGGTCTTGCATGATTCGCTGCTTTCCAGTGGCCGATGTTTCGGCCCTGTTCTGATGACTGAACCGTACATTGAGTCCTCATAGTATCCCAGCGAACGCGAACATTCCCTGGCGTCGAACATGTCTGTCAGACATGTAACGCCAGTTTAGGAACCGTCTGACATCAATTCCCAAGCCCCCTTGATAGCCTCGCACAGAACCCGGCTACGGGACGTTCTATTGTGATCTGACCAGGGAAGGTCATTTACGCACGTTGCATCAACGTCCCGGAGCCTGTGCCACGTCACAGGAAAAGGAAACCTGGATGGTTAATGCAAACCCTCGTGCCCGTTTCAGCCTTGCGATCAACGACATTCAACATGACCTTCAGGTGCTCAGGTTCACCGGCAAAGAGCTCATCAGCCAGCCTTTCGCCTTTGAGATCGAGCTGGTCAGCGGCAGGCGAGACCTGGACCAGAATGAGCTGCTGCACAAACAAGCCTTTCTCGCTTTCAACGGTTCCGGCGACGGCATTCACGGGCAAATTCATGGCGTGGTCAAAGGCAGTCTCGGTCATGGCCTGACCCGCTACAGCGTGACGCTGGCGCCCAGGCTGGCGTACCTGGACCACCGCACCAATTGCCGTATTTTCCAGCAAATGACCGTTCCGCAAATCATCGCGCAGGTGCTCGACGGCCACGGCATCCATCGTGACTTCCACCAGTTTCAACTGGGCAGCGCTTACCCGGATCGTGAGTACTGCGTTCAGTACAAAGAGTCCGACAGAGCGTTCATAGAGCGACTCTGCCAGGAAGAAGGCCTGCACTACCACTTCCAGCACAGCCGCGAAAAACATGTGATGGTGTTCGGCGACGACCAGACAGTGTTTCCCCGGCTCGACCGTCCGACACGCTTTAGACACGACAACGGCCTGGTCGCCGACACACCGGTGATCAAGCACTTTGACGTGCAAGTGCGAGTTGGCACCCACCGCACCACTCGCCGCGATTACGACTTCAAAAAAGCGCGCATCTTGCTGGAGGCCGAGAGCAGGTCCGATAGGTCCGGGACTGAAGCGGATCTGGAGGATTACCAGTACCCCGGTCGTTTTACCCAGGGAGATCGCGGCAAACTGTTGAGTCGACGCGAACAGGAACGTCACGGCACTGCGTGCCGGGTGGCACGGGGTAAGAGCGATCAACCGATGCTGCTCTGCGGGCATTTCCTGCCGCTGGCCGAACACCCGGACGAAGAATGGAACGACCTGTGGTTGCTGACCGAAATCGAGCATGAAGGTGCACAACCGCAAGTCTTGCAACAGCACGCGGCCTACACCGGCACCGGCGATGACAACGGCTTTCAGGGTTATCGCAACCAGTTCCTCGCCACGCCTTGGGACGTGATCTACCGCTCGCCGCTGACCCACGACAAACCACGAATCGCCGGCGTTCAAAGCGCCGTGGTCACAGGCCCCAAAGGCGAGGAAATCCACTGCGACGACTTCGGTCGGGTCAAGGTGCAATTCTTCTGGGATCGCGAAGGTCGCTACGACGATAAAAGCAGTTGCTGGCTGCGTGTCTCCTCCCTCCTGGCCGGCAACGCCTTTGGCGGCGTCGCCTTGCCGAGAGTCGGCATGGAGGTCCAGGTCAGTTTTCAGGACGGCGACCCCGACCATCCCGAGATCAGCGGCTGCCTGCACAACAGTGCCAACCCGGTGCCCTACGAATTACCCGCCAACAAAACCCGCAGCGTATTCCGCTCCCGCAGCTCGCCAGACAGCACGGGGTTCAGCGAACTGCATATTGAAGACCGCGCCGGTCAGGAATTGATTTACCTGCGCGCCCAGCGGGACATGGAACAACGGATAGAAAACGACAGCCGCCTGGAGGTCGGCAACGAGCTGCGCACCACCGTCAAGGGCGACAGCGTTACCGTGCTGCATGCCACGGAACACCGCACCACCAGCGGTGATCGGCACACACAGCTCAAGGCCAACGACTACCTGCAAGTTGCCGGCAACAGCCACACTCACGTAGATCAAACCCAGGCACTCAGCGCTGGCCGGGCGGTTGTTATTGAAGCCGATCTGATCATTCTGAAGGCCAGGACCCAGTTCTCGATCGAAGCCGGTGGAGAACATTTACAGGTAGGCGGCGGCGGAATTTTCGGCAGCAGCGAACTCCAGATCGGTGGCGCTCCGATGCGCGCGCCAGCCGACTCGATAGCAATGCCGCGCTCAGTCGATGGCTTGTCCGTGCCACCCGAACTGCCGCCCATGCTCGCGTCGTCCCAGCCCGCACTGATGGCGGCAAGCAACGCGTTGGCGGCGGATCTCTGCCCCCTTTGCGAAGCGTGTCGTGATGGCTTCTGCCCAACGGAAGGAGCTGCCGCATGACCCACACACTCCCCCGCCAATGGATGAACGAACAGCGCCGCCTGGGCCGCGAACTGTGCCTGGTGCTGGACTCGCAGAACGAGCGTGAAACCCGTCAGCTGTTGTTGAAGTCCAGCGGACACGACCACTACCTGAGCGTCTACAACGCAACGACCCTCGCGAACCTGGCCGATGCCGGTCCGTTCATCTTCACCCTGGAACAGTCCGGCGACCGGCGCCTCGACGAACTGCTGGATCATCCCGAACGCAACTGGGGCTGGCTCGCGAGCGTCGAAAAAGGTGCGTTACGCGGGTTGGTCAATCACTGGCAACAGCGATTGATTGTCGGGACGCGTCCCTATCAGGCGCTGTATCGCTTTCACGACAACCGAGTGTTGAGTCGCGCGCTGAAACACCTGCGGCCTGAAGAATATCCAGCCTTTCTTGGGCCGGCGATCAGCGTCTGCTACTGGGACGGCGCTGCCTGGAACACAGCTCACAATCCTATCCCCGGAACGTACCCCGTGCCGGACCAGCCGCTCTGGTTGCGCACACCCCTGCCCCAGCCACAGGCCTCGGAAATTCGCCGGCTCAACGCCCATCGTTATTTGCTGGCCGAGCATGTTGAGGCCTACGTCAATCTCGCCGAAGAACATGAACCTGATGCGTGGTTGCGTGAGCGTTTAGCGCTGGCAGACAGGTGGGGCTGGTTGGAGCCAGAGCAACTGGAATTTCTGTTGATTCAGAGTTTGCAAGCGCCGGGTTTTACTTTGCCCCCGGAGTGGGAGGTGCGGGGTGATGAGAGTCCGGTGGAGCACTTTGAGCGGGTGCGGCAGTTGGTGGGGTTTTGGCGGGGGGATGTGCCGATATGAAATGGAAATCAGAAATCGCAGTTGTGGCTTGTTGTCTTGGGTTGGTCACGGGTTGCTCTACCGGGCAGCCGGACACATTCACCTTCACTGCCGATTTACCGCCCGATTTTGCCTACAAGGCCATCGCCGAGTATGTGCCGGCCAAAGGAGAAACCTGCACCGTGCCGGGGGGAAGGAATACGGCCGTCGGGTACAACATGAAGTGGCGTGAAAGTTACACGCCGAATTCTGAAATTTCCATGTATCGAACAGTCAGTGGCTGTCCGCTGGTGATCAGGCGTATCAGGCGTATCAGGCTGGATATCAACGCTTCCTATTGGACACATAGGGGGGACTTCGGTGGGGACAGCGCAATGGTCATCATCCGCGATGATCTGGAGGAACAATACAAAGGCACGTTCAGTGACGCCGGCGAAAGCACTTTCTACGGCCATTGTCAGTGGCTGTTTCGCACTTCGGGTGCGCAGCGACGCATTGTCAAAATTCTCGATTGCAAAGCAGCGAACGCCCGAGGAGAGCCGGAACGAGGCCACCCAGTTTCGGGGTACAGCCTCGATCAGCTACCGGGTAAGACCGTGAAGATGAAGATTACGTTGGCTGGCGAGGAAAGACCTTATATGGGCGATACCTGGGTAAAACTTCCCAAAGGTTGGAAGCGCTGTATGGGAGACAACTTTGAAGACCAGTACGCCTTTTGCTTCGGCAACTTCAAAGACTTCAGCAGTTTCCGGATGCCGGATGGAAGGCAATGCACCATTTACCCGGGCTGCACAGAATAAGGACATTAATCACATGCCGATTTTTTCTTCACCGGCGAAGTCAACGCTGAAATTTGCTCCGTTGGCTTGCTGCATCACATTAATCACCGGCTGTGCCAAGAGTCAGCCGAACACATTCACCTTCACCGCCGATTTACCGCCTGATTTTGCATACGTCGCAGCGGTTTACTACGTACCCGCCGAAGGTGAGGCCTGCACTGTTGCAACAAAGGACAACTTGGCGCCGGTTTTCAATGACCAATGGCGAAAAGAATACAAACCCGATTCCGAAATAGAGATTCATATAACGCGCAAGGGCTGCCCGTTGGTCGTTAGGCGCATCGAACTGGAGATCAACTCGGCGTATGGAAAAGATCGAGGCGACTTCGGAAGGGAAAGCGCCATGGTTGTTATTCGCCATGAACTGAAGGAGCAATCCAAAGGCATTTTTAGTGAAGCGGGTGAAAGTGTCTTTTACGGTCAGTGCCAGTGGCTGTTTCGCACTGCGGGTGCTCAGCGACGCATCGTTAAAATCCTCGACTGCAAAACGACCGACGCACAGGGCCAACTAGGGCGTGGGCGCCCATTTGCGGCGTACACCCTTGATCAGCTACCTGGGAAGACCGTGAAGATGAAGATCACGTTGGCCACGAAGGAAAGACCTGGCTGGGGTGACACCTGGGTCGAAGTGCCCGGTGGCTGGAAGCGTTGCATGGGGAAAAATTTTGAAGATCAGGATGCTTTCTGTTTTGGAAATCACTCTGATTTCAGCACTTTCAAAATGCCAGATGGCCGCATCTGCACCATTTATCCCGGCTGCACGGAATAAGGACATTAATCACATGCGTATTTTTTCTTCACAGCAAAAGTTGACGCTGAAATTTGCTGCGTTGGCTTGCTGCATCACATTAATCACCGGCTGTGCCAAGAGTCAGCCGAATACATTCACCTTTACCGCCGATTTACCGCCCGATTTTGCATACGTCGCTGCGGTTTACTACGAACCCGCCGAAGGTGAAACCTGCACTGTCGAAACGAAAGACAACTTGGCGCCGGTTTTCAATAGCCAGTGGCGAAAAGAATACAAACCTGATTCTGAAGTAGAGATCCGCATTACGCGCAAGGGCTGCCCGTTGGTCGTTAGGCGCATCGAGTTGGAGATCAACTCGGCGTATGGAAAAGATCGAGGCGACTTCGGTAGGGAAAGCGCCATGGTTGTTATTCGCCATGAACTGAAGGAACAGTCCAAAGGTACCTTTAGTGAAACGGGTGAAAGCGTCTTTTACGGTCATTGTCAGTGGCTGTTCCGCACTTCAGGCAAGCCGCGCATCCTCAGAAAAATCCTCGACTGCAAAGCAGCTGATGAAAAGGGAGAGCGTAAACGTGGCCGTCCATTTTCGGCTTACACCCTCGATCAACTGCCAGGCAAGACCGTGAAAATGAAGATCATGTTAGCCAAGGAGGAAAAACCCGGCTGGGGCGACACATGGGTGGCAGTGCCCGGTGGCTGGAAGCGTTGCCTAGGCAAAGGCTTCGAAGACGAACGTGCTTATTGCGATGGTAACTACACCGATTTCAGCACCTTCAAAATGGTGGATGGGCGCATCTGCACCATTTACCCCGGCTGCACGGAATAAGGAGATTTTGACATGACATCATTTGAAAAAGAGATGGAGTCACGATTGAGTAATCGCGTGCTTGCCTGCCCGGCTCAAGGTAAGTGGAGTAGTTTTCAGTTGGTTGATGAGAGCGGCTCGGGCGAGCCTTACGCAGGATTGGCTTACGTTGTTACCGATTCAGAGGGGAAGAAATACACGGGATATCTTGACGCTAACGGTGCTGCCAAAGTTGATAACCACTTTGCAGGGCCTGTTTCGCTGACGTTTGATGAGAAATACCAAGGTGCTAATCAACTCTATAAAGACCTCAGAAAACGACCACACTACCCGCTCGAGATAACCGAACTTCAAGTACGAGCCGAAGGAACCCGTTATCTAAATCAAGACTCAACCCGTACCAAAATGAATCCTGCACAAGCCTGCGCCGACGCATTCTTCCAAGTGGAAGTGCGGCATCTAGTCATGGAGATCGCGCATCTACCTCCAGAGGTTTATCGCCATTATCATCACCGTGAGGGCACGGCCAAGCTCATGGGCAAACACGGTGAATTTGGCGTCGCTCTGATACCGCAAAAAAACAACGTATTGGAAGTGCGGCCTATGCGGGCGCTTCGGCCGATGTTGTCGACCAGCCCCGAATTCTGCGCATTGAACCTTTATCAATTGGCGCTGATGGCAACCTTAAGTTATTGCCCATTTGGCCAGCAGCCCGAAAAACACCCTGTGAAATCGCGAACCGTCACCTTCCCGAAACAGCCCAGCGTTGGGAATTGGTTCGGCGATGCGCTGGCAAAGTCTGATGAGCTATGGCGTGTCGATGCGGCGCAAAACAAAGTCTTCTACCCACTGTATGAGGATGTGCCGTACTCCAAACGTTTTGAAATCGTGCCGTTTGATCCGAACCTTTATGAAGTAAACGACCCTGAACGAAATGACGAGCAGGAACACCCCGCAAAACTTCACTTTCTCGACGATAGAGCCAAGCAAGGAGCCACCGATACCCAGGCTTTCATTACCCACAATGACGAACTGATTTTGATCGCGGTACGTGGCACCTACGAGCTTATCGCGGATGGACTACGCGATGCCGATGCACTCCAAGTGCCGTTTGAAGCCACAGACAGCAAAGTGCACCGAGGTTTTTACGAAGCTGCGCAGAAAGCCTACGAATTTGTTGTTAACTATCTTGAAAAATTCTATGTCGGGCAGAAGCTCATCATTTGCGGCCACAGTCTCGGTGGTGCGGTGGCCTTGATACTTTCGGAAATGCTGCGTCGCAGAACTGAGGGCTACACCCTCCAGCTCTACACCTACGGCGCCCCCCGCGCGGGCGATGCCAACTTCGTTGCAGGCGCGAAGGACTTGGTGCATCACCGCGTCGTCAATCACAACGACCCGGTGCCGAGCGTGCCGGGCACCTGGATGGACACCAAGCCCGGTGTCTTCGCGACGGGGTTGGCTTTGACGCTTGCTAACGTGCCGGTCGGGATGTCGGTGTTTTTTACGGGCATCACGAACTGGACGGGTGAGCCCTACGATCACCATGGCAAGTTGCAGCACTTCATGCCGGTGGATTTTGAACGTGGGAAAAAGTCCGCGTTCATGTGGGAACCCGGTTGCGACACCATCACCCAACATGCGGCGTGCACCTTGGCCATTCAGCAGAAAAACGGGCTGCCGGACCGGCCGCCATTGCTGGCGCAGATATTCCAGGCAGGGAATCATTCAATGACCGGTGGCTACGTTCCCGCGTGCTGGGCGGTTTTACTGCGATGGAAGCAGGCGCACGAAGAGAAACGTACGCGGATCACTGATAGCGAGTTTGAGTGGGTCAAGAATTCACTGGCACAGGCCACCACTGACCTGCGGGCGATAGAACGTGATTTAAGAGGACGTTCGGAGGCTTACGCTCGCACACAGGAGAACAACATTCGCGCACTCGTCCTTGAAAAGAGCAGGATTGAGACCACCGTCGCACGCCTGAAAAGCATTCATCCTCAGAGGATTAGCGCACAAGCGCTTTACGGATCGCTGTCAGAACAACCCGAAGATCTGAGGAAAAACGTCGATCGCTGGCTGGCGCATCCCGAAAACAAGGTCCAGGATCCGTTCGCCATGGCGCCGGAAGACCCGGAGGGGGACGCGCTGACGGCTTCGATCTATGGGCACACCATCGGTGCACCGCACACGCTGGATATCGATTCGTTCTGTTAAACACGCCTGTGTTTAAAAGCCTTACCGGTTACTTCGCGAAAGCTACAGCGCCTTGCGTCATTGCCTACGGTTACGCCAGAATCCGCCGGCTTGTGCGCCTTGGGCCCGGATTCTATCGTTGGTCGGTCGCTGAAAATCAGTGATCGGGTTTGGTAGCCCGGATTGTCCAGGCGCATCGCGCCACCTTTTGCAGACCTGCTTCATCTCTGCTCCTTTATGGTGGCCATGCGCGGGGCGTCTTCGGACGCGCCGGGTTCCTGGACCGGTCTACCAACCTGCGTATGGCTGCCACCCATCGTTTGGTAGCGAGGGGTGATGGCTCCTCATTTACATCCCGGGAGTTTCATCAATGATCAAACCAACACCCAACCCACCGGAAGCTACCCCCTCCGCTGCCGACATCCACGCCACCCCACGAACACCGAGCACGATGTACACCCTCGATCCACACATCAACACCGAAGACCTGCTGGGACACGCTTGCGAATCACTGGCCTCGGCCCATGTCATGACCATGGATCTGGCGGACCGTACGCTCGGGCCGAGTCGCAATACCCTGCTGGGCATCGCCCAAGTGATCATGCTGGGCGAACTCAACGTGAACCGGGCGCTGGATCAACTCGATCCAATCGAGTAGTCCTGTCCTGTGGCGAGGGCCCGCGCCCTCGTCACCACCACTGACCGAGTCACTTGATCCGATAATGAAAGGTATTGCGCACCGCCGGCACCGAAACCACCTGGCCGTCGACGACTTTGGGCTGATAACGAAAGGTGTTGGCCGCCGCCAACGACGGACGCATGAACAGCGGATGACAGCCGTCGAGCACCTTGGGATTCTCAACCTTGCCTTGGGGGTTGACCGTATATTCCACGGTGCAATCGCCTTCGATGTTCTTGTCCAGCGCCCGTTGCGGGTAGTCCGGCGCTTCCTTGCTCAAGGGCAGGTACTGACGACTGTTGGCGGCGACCTGGGCCGCTTGCTGGCGAGCGCGTTCAGCGTTCAACCGGGCCTGTTCGGCTTGATGCGCCTGTTGCACTTGCTGCTCGGCGAGGCGTTGTTGTTCAGCCTCGCGAGTGCGTTTTTCCGACTCAAGGCGCTGGCGTTGGTGCTCGGCCTGAAGATCGCGCTTTTTGTCTTCGACCCGTTTGCGCGCCAACGCAGCTTGTTCGAGTTTCTGCGCCTGGATCTGTGGGTCGATGGCGGGTTTGACGGGAGCCGGAGCAATCGGTTCGGGCGGTGATGGCTCGACCAACGCCGGTGCCGGTTCGGGTGCCACAGGTTGCGGCGCCGGCGGCAACATCACCAGTTGGGTTCTCAGCACAGAAGGCGGTTCGACGGGCGGCTTCTGCGGCGACCAACCGTGCACCAGCAACGCGAGGACGGCCGCGTGCAACGCCACCGCCAGGCTCGCCGCCAGACTGTTCTGCCAGAAGCCGCTGCGAGCACCGGGCAGCAACGTCATCGAAGGACTGTGCATGATCATCGCCGTCATTGCGGGGCCTCGGTCACCAGCCCGAGGTTGCTGACTCCGCCCTGCTGCAACGCCGCCATGGCCGCGACCACGCTGCCATAACCGGCGTCCTTGTCGGCGCGAATGTAGACCTGAGTGTCGTGGCGCTCGGCGACGATTTGCGCCACTTTCGCCCGCATGTCGTCAAGGCTCACCGCACTGTCGGTCTGGTGTTGAGTGTCGAGTTCACCGCCGACATTCCAGTAGTAACCACCCTCGGCCTTCACCGACAACGTGAGGATTTGCTGACGCGTGTCAGTGGCCAGGGCTTCACTGGCAACCTTGGGCAGTTCGATCTTTACACCTTGGGTCAGCATCGGCGCCGTGACCATGAAAATCACCAGCAGCACCAACATCACGTCGATGTATGGCACCACGTTCATTTCGGCCTTGGGTCCGTGTTTGCGTTGCGGTTTGATCAGCATCTTCACGCTCCTCTCAGGCTGCGGCGGCCAGGTTCAACGGCGCACCGTGCAATGTGCGATGCAGACGCACCTGAAGTTCATTGCCGAAGGCGTAGTAACGGGTGAGCAAGGTCTGGCTGCGGGAGGAAAACCGGTTGTAGGCAATCACCGCCGGAATCGCCGCAAACAAACCGATGGCCGTGGCGATCAGCGCTTCGGCGATGCCGGGCGCCACGGTCGACAGCGTCGCTTGCTGGACCTGAGACAAGCCGAGGAAGGAATTCATGATCCCCCACACTGTGCCGAACAGACCGATGTAAGGGCTGACCGAGCCGACGGTGGCGAGAAACTGCAAGCCTTTCTCCAGCTGCACTTCCTGTTCGCTGATCGCCACATACAACGCGCGCTCCACACCTTCGAGCACCACGTCGGCGGGGTTGCCCGAACGCTGATTGAGATGACTGAATTCGCGAAGCCCTGCATGAAAAATCGGCTCCACACCGCTCTCGCTACCTGCCGTTTCCCGGTACAGCGGCTGCAGATCCGAAGCGCCGCGAAACTGCTGCACGAAAGCATTCATCTGCCGCTCGCGCTGCTGCAACACGCGACCGCGCTGGATGATCAGGTACCAACTGAGCAACGACGCCAGCAACAGGGTGAGCATGACCGCCTTGACCAACAGACTGGCGTCGCTGATCAGCCCCCAGATCGTCATGTGTTCGAGCGTGGCCTGCATGGTGAAACTCCTTGTCTGAAGCGCTCGGGCCGTCGATGCGCGACGGCCGTTGAGCTATTGGATGAAAGTGGGATGACAGGTTGATGACCGGCCCGGATCAAGGCAGCTTCAGGGCTTGAGTGACCTCGGTCCAAGGCACGAATTTGAAGTTTTGCGTCTGCTCGGGCATGCGCTTGCGGCCGTCCTGCACCACCAGCAGGCCTTGGCTCCAAGGTCCGCCGAGGTTCACCGAAGTGACTTCAAGGCCATCGGTTTCCGAGGCGCCATCAATGCCGAGCGCGGCGTTCAGGCCGACGCGAAAAGCGCCCCGCGAGGCGAACGGCGGCTCGGCGTCCAGCACCAGGTAGCTGTCGTTACCCTGGCTGGAGATCACCAGATAATCGCGAGCCTCGCTTTGATACAGCGCCAGACCTTCAACGTCGGCCTGCAGTTGTGGGCCGACCTTGATCACGCTGGTCAGTGTCGCCGGCTGATCGGCGCGGGCATCCACCGCCCAGACGCCGACATCTTCTTCACCGAGAAACAGCCGTTGACGTTGGTCGTCGGCCACGCAGCCTTCGGGTTGGCTGTCGACCTTGAACTGGCGCACCAACTCACCTTTTACCGTGCCGTTCGGCGCACTCAGGCGGTATTGCAGGAACGTGCCGTCCTTGCCGTTGGCGATGGCGTAAAGCTCGCCACTGGCAGGCTGGAACAGGCAGATGCCGTAGATTTCCTTGAGCGGCGTGGGGATCTCGCCGGCTTCACGCAGTTCGCCGCTAAGACGGTCGATGCTGAACAGACTGAGGCTGTTGTGATCGCGATTGCTGGCGACGGCGAGGTCGACAGTCTGTGGGCCGAGTTTGAAATTCGGCCTCAGGTCGACGTTGTTCAGGCGCCCGACCGGTAACTCCTGCAGCAACTTGCCTTGCAGGTCATACGCCAGCAACCCCTGCTTTTTATTGGTGCCCAGCACCCGGCTCAGCGACGGTTGCTGCGGGTGAATCCAGATCGCCGGATCGTCCGCCGCATCGCCCTGACGGCCGACCGGATCACTCTGGCTGAGCGCTTTAACGTTCGGCAGCACCGGCGCCAAGGGCACCGGTGTCGGCTGCCAGTTCAGTTCGCCTTCATACAGACGGCCGTCGTCATCGTCGCGCAGAAGAACCTGCAGGCCTTTGTCGGTCGAGCGCAGGGCGAGGTTTTCCGGTTCTATCAAACCTGGCAGCGCCAAGGTCGCCTGGGCCGACCAGTGTTCGCCCTGCTGCTGGTAGACATGCAATTGCGCGGCTTTCGGGTCCAGCGCGACGAGGCCACCGGGCACCAAAGCCATGGCGCCAGCGGTTTTTTTGATCGTGCCGAACGGTTCGCGCATAGCCACCGGCGTGCGGCTGACCTCGGCTTCGGGATGCGCCGGATACACCCACCACCCCACATTCTCTTCGTTGACCACCAACTGATTGGCGCCGTCGTCGACCTGACAATCCGTGGCCGACGGTGGCAGCGGCAGACCGCGCACCCGTTGTGGTTGCGGGTTGAGCGCCGCGTCGTTACCCACCAGCCATTGCTCGCCCTTGCCCTCCTCGCCCACCAGAAACAGGAACAGGTTGCTGGCCTCGTCGCGATACAGGCACAGGCCGTTCACCGGGTAATCCCGCGTCGGCAGATACACCGGCTGGCCCCAACTGCGTTTGTCCGGATTGAGACTGACCAAAAATGCCTGCTGACGGCTGTTGTCCAGGCTTGCGACCAACACTTGCCGGCCGGCTGCGCGGCTGTCCACGCCACTGAACGATCCTGGTAAACGCGCCAGTTCCCGGCCCTGTGCATCGAGCAGCAGCAAACCGTCTTGCTCGCTGGCCGCCAGGCGTTCGGCGCCAACATTGGCGGGCAGGAACGCCACCGCATCAACCGACAGATTGGCGCCCCATGGCTTGAGTGTCAGGCTGGGTACCGCCGCCAGCACCTGGCCGGCGGTCAGGCTGATCAATGCGGCCAGAAGATGGCGCTTGGATAGAAACGAAATACTCATGAACAGGCAAAGTCCTTGTCGTGGAATCGTGTAACGGCCATCGCGGGCGAGCCTCGCTCCTACGGCAATGCTGTTCACTTAAGTGTGGGCACCGACAATTGTGGCGAGGGGATTTATCCCCGTTGGGTCGCGAAGTGGCCCCCAGCGTCCGGCCAAACAGACTGAATTGTCCGGATCGACGACCGCTTCGCAGTCGAACGGGGATAAATCCCCTCGCCACAGTTGTCAGTGTTCGCCAAGCAAACAGCATTACGCTCCTACGGAGGCCGCATCGGGGCTCAAAAGTGGGTGAAGGTCAGGCCGAGCTTGTAGGTCGGGCCGTATTCTTCGTACTGGCCGTTGTAGGCGCGGTGGCCGGTGTAGACGAAATACGGCTCGTCGGTGAGGTTCTGCGCCTCGAAGCTGACTTGCAGGCTTTTGGTCAGCGAGTAACGGGCGCTGAAGTCGATAAAGGTCTGGGCATCGACGTGCAGGTCGTGGGCCTTGTCGTTGATGGACGCCAGTTCAAAGAGGTAATCCGACTTGTAGTTGGCCGACAGGCGCAGGCTCAGCTTGTCGTCTTCCCAACCGAGCATCAGGTTGCCGACCGTGTCGGACTGGTTGGGTAAATCGATGCTGCGCTTGCGGTTGATGCCACTGGCGGCGTCGAAGCCCTTGATCTCGGCATCCGAACGGCTGAAGGTGCTGTTGGCGCCAATCAGCAGGCCGTTCCAGGGCGCCGGCAACCAATCGAATTTCTGCGAATAAGCCAGTTCCAGGCCATAGAGCTTGGCGCTGTCGCCGTTGGCAAAGGTGTGGGCTTCGGAGAAATCGACCCAGGCACCCGTGCCGGCCAGGTCGGTGTTGTAGACGAAATTCTTGATGTCCTTGTAGAACACGAACGCCGAGACGGTGCCGGCGCGGCCCATGTAATGCTCGATGCCCAAGTCAAGATTGCTCGACTCCAGCGGTTTGAGTTCCGGGTTGCCGAACGTGGCTTCGTCATCGTCGATGACAAACCCTGGCGCCAGTTGACCGAAAGTCGGGCGCACCACGGATTTGGTCCACGCGGCGCGAACCTGGGTGTTTTTGTCCAGTTGATAGCGCGCATGCAGGCCCGGCAGCCAGTGGTGATATTTGCGCTGGGTGTCGGTGGAAGTGAACGCGCCATCGGTCACGCCGGTGCCCTTGGCTTCGAACTCGGTGCCTTCGTAGCGCAGGCCGGCGATGAACCGCCAGTCGTCGATATCGATCGTGTTCATCAGGTAGCCGGCGTTGATGTCTTCGCTGATCTTGAAGTCGTTGACCCGCGATTCGACTTCGTCATAGAAGTCCGCCTGGTTGAGGCCGCCGATCAACTGCTTGATCGCACTGCCGCTGATCCCCGGGCCGAACTGGCCGAGGCGATAGTCGACGTTGCCTTTGGTGAAATGCGACAGGTTGAGCTGATCGTCGCTGAAACCCAGGCCGTCGAAATCCTCATAGACCCAGGCGTCGAGGTCGTTGTCCTTGTTGCGCCGACTGACCTTGCCGCCG
Source organism: Pseudomonas fluorescens NCIMB 11764 (assembly GCF_000293885.2). Classification (NCBI taxonomy): domain Bacteria; kingdom Pseudomonadati; phylum Pseudomonadota; class Gammaproteobacteria; order Pseudomonadales; family Pseudomonadaceae; genus Pseudomonas; species Pseudomonas fluorescens. The sequence goes on along the minus strand of NZ_CP010945.1, from coordinate 3,744,843 downwards.
AATTTGACCTGGGACGCGTAGCCTTTGAAGTCGTAATCCCGGGCCAGGTCCAGGCGCAGGTTTTTCTCGGTGTCGGTGGTTTTCTGCTTTTCCCACTCGACCTTGTCGAGGCTGAAATTGGCCGGATCGTAGAAGGCCTGGCCAATGATCGGCCGTGGTTTGTCCTTGTCGTAGTAACCGCTGTCGGCAAAGTCATCAATGCCGGTGAACGCAGCGTTGGCAATGTGACCCGGGCTGTCTTCGCCGGAGCGGCTGTAGCCAGCCTGGCCGCTGAGTGTCCAGAGGCCGAACATGCGTTCGCCGCCCAGGACGTAGGATTGAATTTCCTGGGTCTCTTCGCGTTGTTTGAGTTTGCGCGAGCCTTCGGCGTCGCCCAACTCGCCCGCAGCTTGCGGGTCGGCAAATTCGAAGGCCGCGGCGTTGCGTGTTTCGCTGTCCTTGTAACGGCTGTAGAGGGTGCGCAGGTAATAGCTGCTGAGGTCATCGGGCTTGTAGTCGAAGTTAAGACCACCGCCGGCGCGTTCGCGGCTGATGTCGTAGTCGCGTTGCTCGAACTCTTCGAGACGGGCGCCTTGCTCGAAATCCCAGGCACCGCCGGTTTCGACGTTGTCCGAACCGAAATCGCGCTTCTGCCAGCTCAGCGCGGCGGCCACACCGAAATTGTCGATGCCGTCGCCGAGGCTGAAACGGTCACTGATGGCGCCGGAAAATTTCGGGCTGGTCTGGTGGGTGTTTTTGTCATAACTGGCTTCGCTGCTGCCGGTGTAGAACAGGCCTTTGTGATCGAACGCCGAGAGGCTTTTGACGTCGACGGTGCCGCCCAGGGAGTTAGCGTCCATGTCCGGGGTCAGGGTCTTGATCACCGATAACGACTGCACCAGTTCCGAGGGCAACACATCGAGGGCTACAGCGCGGCGCTCGCTTTCCGGCGACGGTACGAGCGTGCCGTTGATGGTCACGCTGTTGAGGTCCGGACCGAGGCCGCGCACGCTGACAAACCGCCCTTCGCCCTGATCGCGCTCGACGCTGACTCCCGGCAACCGCTGCACGGCTTCGGCGACGTTTTCGTCCGGCAGCTGCGCCACGCCGTCCGCATGCACCACGCTCTTGATGCTGTCGGCGTTGCGTTGTTCCTTGAGCGCCTGGTCGATGCTTGCCGCTTGCCCCACCACTTCGACGTGTTCCGTGTTCGCGGTGGTTTCGGCAGCGCTCAAGCGTTCGCTGGCCATTGCCATGGCCAATGCGGTGAGCGTGAAGCTGACGAGCCCGGCAGTGCTGCTGCGCTGGTACATGGTGTCCTCCCCCAAGAGTCCGATAACGCCAGGCAAGTGGCCCGGCAACTGGGAGGGCAAGCTAGGTTCGGGGGATGACGGTTCTGTGACAGGGGTTGGCGGGAGACGCTGTAAACCGGGGTTTTGCCAGGCTTCAGGCTGGTTAATGAGCTCAAATGACCTGAGTCTGGCGCTAATCCTGTGGCGAGGGGGGTTACCCCCGTTGGAGTGCGAGCGCTCCCCTATCAAACACGCAGTGAATCTAACGGCGGCCGCTGCGCGACCGAACGGGAGCAAGCGCCCTCGCCACAGGTCATCGCCAGGCAGAAAAAAACCGCTGCACCATGAGCTGATTCGACCTTTCACCCCAGTCACCCCACTGTCACAAACATCTGCTGTGCTGACGCGCATCGCCTCTTTGCCAAAGGATCACGGCCATGTTCTCAGTGCTCAAACCCCATCGTTGGAAACTTGCACTGCTGCTGTTGGCGGCGAACGCGGGATTGCTGTTGCACCTGGCGTGCGGCGAGTTGAAAAGCATCAGCGAATGGGTCTGGCTGGACATCGTCGGCGAAGGTGGCTCGGCGCTGCTGGCGCTGGTCTGGTTGGGGCTGGTACTCAAGAGTCGCCCGGCCGGTCGCGTCACCAATTACCTGGCGCTCGGCTTGAGCGGCATCTTTTTCTCCTGGTGGATCGACAGCCTCGACGAGTTCATCCGCCTGCCCGACAGCATCACCTGGGACCACTGGCTGGAATCCGGACCGATGCCGGTGGGCATGATTCTGCTGACCCTCGGCATCTATCACTGGCACCGCGAGCAACTGGCGATCAGCGCGCAAATGGAGAAGCGTGAAAAGCTGTTCCGCGAGCACCGGTTGTTCGACAAACTCACGCCACTGGGCGGCGCCGACTACCTCAAGCGACAACTGACCGAAAGCCTTGAAGAGAGTCAGCGGCAACAGCAGCCGCTGTCACTGCTGGCGCTGGATGTCGATAACTTCACGGCCATCAACCAGACGTTCGGCCATGCCGAAGGCGACGCCGTATTGCAGGCGCTCAGCCATTTGTTGCTGCTCAATCTGCGGCGGCAGGACTTGCTCTGCCGACTGGCCGGCGACCGCTTCGTGGTGCTGCTCCCCAACACCGGCGAGAGCCAGGCACGGCTGCTGGCGCTGGAGCTGGAACAGGCGGTTCAGGGCTTGGCACACAAAACCCGGCAACACGGCGAGCGCCTGCAGTTGTCGGCCAGTACCGCCGTGGTCATGGCGGTCAACGAGGCTCCGGATCCCCTGCTCAAACGCCTTAACCTGGCGCTGGCACGGGCCAGGCAGCCGTTGGCAAAAACGGCCTGAGGCGCGGTCATGACCCTGAAAACCACATGGTATGAAACCGACAGCCGCTTCATTCCCGGGCATTACCAACCGGCGACCTTGATTGATCTGGCCTTGTCCCGGGATATCGATAGCCATCGCCTGCTGCGTGGCACCGGCCTGTTTCATGAAGACATCCTCGCCGGCCAGACCCGCCTCAGTCCCCAGCAATTTTTCGGGCTGATCAACAACAGCCGCCGGTTGCTGGACGCCGACGACAGCAGTTTCCTGTTCGGCCAACGCTTGCTGCCGGGGCATTACGGACCGGCCAGCCATGCCTTGCGCCACGCACAAAACCTGCACCAGGCACTCGACACACTGGTGCAGCAACAGGCGCTGCTCAGCCCGCTCGCAACGCCGCGGTTGGTGCTGGATGAAAAGCACGCCTGGTTCTATTGGCTGGACAGTTGCGGCGCGGGCGAACAATGGCGTTTTCTGCTGGAAGCGAGCATGACCTCCATCGTCGCCATGAGCCGCTCACAGAGCGGCCAACGCCTGCCGTGGGAATGCAGCTTCAGCCATGCCGAGCCACGTTACGTCGAGCAATACTGGGTGCATCTGGGCGAGCACACCCAGTTCAACCGCCCACTGGACCTGATGCGCATCCCACGGGAATACCTCACGCTCGCCTGGCCCGCCGCGTCGGCCACCGCCAGCCAGGTCGCCCGTCAGGAAGCCCAAGGACAAATCGAACAACTGGGCTTTGCCTCAAGCTTCGTCGACTGCCTCTATCGCTACCTGCAAACCCATATACGACAAGCCCCGAGCCTGGAACAAGCCGCTCAGGCCTTCGCCATGAGCCCCGCCACGCTCAAACGCAAACTGCAAAAGCACGACACCGGTTTTCAGCAACAGGTGGATCGAGTGCGCAAGCATGTGGCGCTGTACCTGTATCAGATCAAGGGGTTCAGCAACGAGGAAGTCGCGGAGTATTTGAGCTTTAACGATGCGGCGAATTTCCGGCGTTCGTTCAAGCGCTGGACCGGTAGTACACCGAACCTGATCCGTCAGCTGTTCACTTCAGGTTAAGACAAACACGAAAAAGCCCAACCTCAATAAGGTCGGGCTTTCTCATTTATGGGCGGGTATCCATCATTTTGTCAGCGAGGGCCTTGGCTCTTTCAATCAACAGATTCTGCCTGTCCTCATGAGTGGCCCCTCCCACAACTGGCGCCGTCAGATGGCTTTCCGCAATCAGCGCAGCGCAGAAATATTGATCCCACACGGCTTTGTCCGCGGACGTCTGTGCGGTGGTTGGGTCGGCAGTCATAGTGCGGCTCCTTTTGATGAAGTAGCCCTGCCAGTTTACGCCTGATTCATAACCCGCAACCGACCACCATTCGTCGCCTGAAAACCCCCGTCAAGAAACTGTAACCACCTTTGGCTCAGGCTTTGCAAACGCTGGCCGTAACCGCCCCGGAACGACGGAATTCTGACGTGGCGGCCAATCAATCAATATTTATGGGCACCAGCGCTACGCTGGGTCCAGCACCCGGAGATGTAACGTGTCAACTCTCAATGAAATCGCAGCGAACCACGCGAAAATGGCGAAAAAACTGGCGGGAGAGTCGACCGAAATGTGTGAACGACAGCCGCTGGTGGTGGGTGGGTTCGAGGTCACGTCAGTGGATGAGCAACCCCATGTACCCATGCATCTTATCGTTGCGGCGCAGGACAACCATCTCGTGCAGGTTGCTGGCTACTTGCCCTGAGCCTTGGCGTGATATTTACGCAGACCTGAAGCAAAAAAGGGATCAAGCATCTGGATGCCTGATCCCTTTTGACTGATCCATGAGCAGTCAGGGTAGACCTGGCTCCGCCGCGCCTTTCAGTTCGATTCGCTTTGCCGGATGAGCTTCTTGTCAATCTTCCCGACGCTGGTTTTAGGAATCTCGGCAACGAACTTGAACTGCTTGGGGATCGCCCATTTATTGATACGGCCACGCTCGACAAACCCTTGCAGGTGCGCCTCCAGCATCTTGCGGTCGAGGTATTGCCCGGGCTCGCACACCACCAGCGCCATCGGCCGTTCGCCCCATTGCTCGTCGGCAATGCCCACCACCGCGACCGACATGACGGCCTGGTGCTCGCTGATCAGGCTCTCCAGTTCCAGTGAGCTGATCCACTCCCCGCCCGTCTTGATCACATCTTTGATGCGATCCTTGATTTCCACTCCACCCAAGGCGTCGATAGAGGCCATGTCGCCGGTGTGCAGCCATCCGTTGTGCCACAACTCGGCACCCTTTTCGGGCGCCTTCAAATAGCCTTGGGTCAGCCAGGGCGCGCGCACCACGATCTCGCCCAGGGACTCGCCGTCATGGGCAACGTCATTGCCATTGGCATCGATGATTCTCAGGTCAACCATCGGCACCGGCATACCCGTCTTGATGCGGGTGGCCAATTGGGCTTGCGTGGATTGTTCGAGGTCTTCGTCACGCAGGTAAGTCAGGCACAGCAACGGGCAGGTTTCCGACATGCCGTACCCGCTGTGTACGTGCATCCCTTTGGCACTCGCTTCGCTGGCAATACCCAAGGTTAATGCGCTGCCGCCCAGGAGCATTTTCCAGCCATCGAAACGAGTCCATTGCGCTTCCTCGCAGTTCAGGATCATTTGCAGAAGGGTCGGCACACAGTGGGAGAACGTGACCTTCTCCTCTCGATACAGCCTGACCAGGCTGTTGGGCTCGTAGCGGCCGGGGTATACCTGTTTGATCCCCATCAGGGTGGCGACATAGGGCACACCCCAGGCATGCACGTGGAACATCGGTGTGATCGGCATGTAGACATCATCGGAACGCAGCAGCGGCAGCCCCTGATAGACGCCCAAAGTGCCAACGGCATTCAAGGTGTGCAAGACCAATTGGCGGTGGGTGAAATACACGCCTTTGGGGGCGCCAGTGGTGCCCGTGGTGTAGAACAGGGTCGCGACAGAGTTTTCATCGAAATCGGGAAAGTCGTACTGGTCGGCCGACCCGGCCAACAGGTTTTCATATTCGCCCAGCACCGGTAGCGATGTCTGGGTTGCTATGTCGTCCGTCAGCTGCAGGTAACCTGTGACGGTGTTGAGCTGCCCCTGAATCTGTTCAACCAGAGGCAGAAAATCGTCATGCACCAGCACCAGGTCGTCCTCGGCATGGTTCATGGTGAAGAGCACCTGATCCGGCGAAAGACGGATGTTCACGGTGTGCAGCACCGCGCCGATCATCGGCACGGCAAAGAAACATTCCAGGTAGCGATGACTGTCCCAGTCGAGCAGGGCGACCGTATCCCCGGCCTTGACGCCGGCAGTGGTCAAGGCGTTGGCCAGCCTGCGGATCCGCTGGTTGAGGGTCTGGTAGCTGTAGCGCAACTTGTCGGCATAGACGATTTCCCGGCCCGGCCCGTAGCGCACGCCGGACAACAACAATTGCTTGATCAGCAAGGGATAGGCGTAGGCACCGTCGGCGGGCGGTATTATTTTTGTCGCCATAATGGTTGGGTTCCCGGTCCTTTTTACGTGGGCTCAAAACTGCTCTGCATCCAGTTGATAGAGGCATTCGCTGCCAGCCTTGGCCGACGCGCTCAACGAGTGGATGCGTGGCAGCAGACGGGCGAAGTAGAAGCGCGCGGTGGCCAGTTTGCTGGCATAGAAAGCATCTTTGGAATGCGTGCTCATGGCGGCTTTGGCCATTCGCGTCCACATGTAGGCGTACGCGGTGTAGCCGAACACGTGCAGGTACTCGACCGAGGCCGCGCCGATTTCATTTGGGTTGTTCTGGGCTCGATCCAGCAGCCAAGCGGTCAATTCGTCGAGGGTGTCGACGGCGGCGTTCAACGGCCTGGTGAACTCGCCGAGGTCCGCGCAGGCATTGGCGGTGAAGTTGCGGATTTCCGACGCGAACAGCCGGTAGAGCGCCCCACCGCTGCCGACAATTTTGCGCCCGGCCAGGTCCAGCGACTGGATCCCGTTGGTGCCTTCGTAGATCTGGGTGATGCGCACATCGCGAACCAATTGCTCCTGGCCCCATTCGCGGATGTAGCCATGGCCGCCGAAGATCTGTTGGCCGTGCACGGTGGTTTCCAGCCCCATGTCGGTGAGGAACGCCTTGGCGACCGGGGTCAGCAGCGACACCAGTTCCTGGGCGCGGGTGCGGGTTGCCGCGTCATCGCTGTACCGGGCGGTATCCAGTTGCAGCGCGACATAACTGGAGAATGCCCGCCCGCCTTCGTTCAAGGCCTTCATGGTCAACAACATCCGTCGTACATCCGGGTGAACGATGATCGGATCGGCGGCTTTGTCCTTGTTCTGCGCACCTGTCGGCGCACGGCTTTGCAGACGGTCACGGGCGTATTCGACGGCGTTCTGGTACGAACGCTCGCCTTGCGCCAGGCCCTGGATCCCCACGCCCAGACGTTCGTAATTCATCATGGTGAACATCGCCGCCAACCCTTTGTTCGGTGCGTCGACGATCCAGCCGGTGGCACCGTCAAAGTTCATCACGCACGTGGCGGACGCCTTGATGCCCATCTTGTGTTCGATGGAACCGCAGGACAGCGAGTTGAGCTCGCCCAGCGTGCCATCGGCATTGACCAGCACCTTGGGCACCAGGAACAGCGAAATGCCTTTCGGCCCCGCCGGCGCATCCGGCAACCGCGCCAGTACCAGGTGAATGATGTTTTCGGTCAGGTCGTGTTCACCGCCGGTGATGAAGATCTTGCTGCCGCTGATCCTGAAACTGCCGTCGGCCTGAGGTTCGGCTCGGGTGCGGATCAGGCCCAGGTCGGTGCCGGCATGCGCTTCGGTCAGGCACATCGAGCCGGTCCAGGTGCCGTCATAGAGGTTCGGCAAGTAGGTGGCTTTCAGTACTTCGCTGGCGTGAGCATTGATCGACAGGCACGCGCCGGCCGTCAGCATCGGGTACAGGCCGAAGGACAGACTCGCCGAATTGACCATTTCTTCGACCTGCGCCGAAATGGCCTTGGGCATGCCCATGCCACCGAACTGCGGATTGCCGCCTACGCCGACCCAGCCACCTTCGGCAAAAGCCTTGTACGCGGCGGCAAAACCGTCCGGTGCCGTCACCGAGCCATTGCTCCAGGTGCAGCCCTGTTCATCACTGCTGCGGTTCAGCGGTGCTATCACTTCGGCGCTGATCCTGCCAGCCTCTTCAAGAATTGCGGCAGCTGTTTCTTCATCGATCACCTCGGCCAGGCCAGGCAATCTGGCCCACAACCGGGACACCTGGAAAACCTCGTTGAGTACGAAGTGCATGTCACGCAAAGGAGCTTTGTAGTCAGACATCGTTGGCTTACTCGGAAGTGGTCAGGGCATGGGGCATGCCAGGACGTTGAGAGATTTCGGTGTGATCGCCCTGCGCAACAGGACCGGGCTCAATCGCTCGTTCGCGCAGCAGGAAATAAGACAGGGCAGGAATCAGGATCAGCGCGCCGAGCATGTTCCACAGGAACATGAAGGTCAGCAGGATGCCCATGTCGGCCTGGAACTGGATCGGCGACCAGACCCAGCACACCACGCCGGCCGCCAGGGTGATGCCCACCAGCCCGACCACCCGGCCGGTGAAGGACACCGCATTGCGGTAGGCCTGGGACAGCGGCAAGCCCTGGCGCTGGAAGTGCAGTTGCACGCTGAGCAGGTACAAGGCGTAGTCAACACCGATGCCCACGCCGAGGGCGATCACCGGCAAGGTCGCCACCTTTACGCCGATACCCATGGCGACCATCAGCGCTTCGCAGAGGATCGAGGTCAGCACCAGCGGCAACAGCGCCACCAGCGTGGCGCGCCAGCTGCGGAAGGTGATCAGGCAAAACAGCGTCACTGCCGCGTAGACGTACAGCAACATGGTGCGATTGGCTTCGCGCACGACGATGTTGGTCGCCGCTTCGATGCCAGCGCTGCCGGCCGCCAACAGGAACTGACGCTCTTCGGTGCTGTTTTCCCTGGCGAACCTGTCGGCAATCGCCACCACCGCGTCCAACGTTTCAGCCTTGTGATCCTTGAGGAACGTGATCACCGGCATCAGCGAGCAGTTGTTGTTGAACAGCTCAGGCGAGTTGACCGAGGCTTGCTGCGCGGCGTAGTTGAGCACGTCCTGGTTGCGCTGGATGCTGTTGAGCTTGGGGTTGCCTTCATAGGTGCCGGCGGTGATCTGGCGCACGGCGTTGACCAACGAGGTCGTCGCCTGCACGCCCGGATACTGTTGCAGCTCCCAGGCCAGACGATCGGCAAGGACTAACGTCTTGTAGTTCAGGCAGCCTTCCGGCGGGGTTTTGATCATCACCGCGAACAGGTCGCTGGACAGCGCGTAATGCTGGGTGATGTAGGCGTTGTCGCGGTTGTAACGCGAGTCGGCACGCAGCTCAGGCGCACCGCTTTCGAGATCGCCGATCTTCAGGTTGAGGCTGACGATGAAGCCGCCGATGCCCATCAGCACAGCGACCAGAACTGCGCCGGTCGCCCACTGGGGGGTGGTGAAGCGGTCGAGCAGGTCCCAGAGTTTGCCGAAACCCCTGTGGTGTTCGGCGCGGGTGTCGATCTTCAGCGCGCGTTCCGCGGCCTTGGCGCCAACACCGACATAGGACAGCGCCACCGGCATCAGCAACAGCGAAGTAAAGATCAGCACGGCAACACCGATACTGGCGGTGACCGCCAGGTCCTGGATCACCGGAATGTCGATCAGCATCAGCACCGCGAAACCCACAGCATCGGCCAGCAACGCGGTGACGCCGGCGATGAACAAGCGGCGGAAGGTATAGCGCGCGGCGATCAGTCTATGAGTGCCACGGGCGATGTCCTGCATGATGCCGTTCATCTTCTGTGCGGCGTGGGACACGCCAATGGCGAAGATCAAAAACGGCACCAGCACCGAGTACGGGTCGATGGAATAACCGAGCCAGGCGACGATGCCCAGTTGCCAGACCACTGCAATCAGCGAGCAGCCGACCACCAGCAACGTACTGCGCACACAACGGGTGTACGCGTAGATGATCGCCAGCGAAGTGATGACCGCCAGGCCGAAAAACATCATCACCTGAATCAGGCCATCGATCAGGTCGCCCATCAGTTTGGCGAAACCGATGACCCGAACCTTGTAATGGCCCTTGCCCTCTTCTCCGGATTTGCGCGCCGCGCTGTCGCCGACGAACTCGATCTTGTCGCGCAACTGCTCCTCGAGCATCCGCGAGAACGCGTGATAGTTGATGGGCTGACCACCGGCGGCGGCTTTGTCCAGCAGCGGTACGATCAACATGCTCGACTTGAAGTCGCTGGCCACCAGGCTGCCAACCAGGCCGGCGCGGGAAATGTTCTGGCGCAGTTGTTCGATTTGTTCAGGCTGCCCGGAATAGGTATCGGGCATCACCGGACCACCCTGGAAACCTTCTTCGGTGACTTCGGTCCAGCGCACCGACGGGCTCCACAGGGATTTCATCCACGCGCGGTCGACGCCCTCGCTGAGAAACAACTGGTCATTGACCTGCTTGAGTACGTCGAGGTAGGCGGGGTCGAAAATATCACCCTGGGTGTTCTCGACCACCACGCGCACCGAGTTGCCCAAGCCCCGCAGCGACTGGCGGTTCTCCAGGAAATTCTGGATGTACGGTTGGCTCTGCGGAATCATTTTTTCGAAGCTGGGGCGCAGCTCCTGGCGTGTCACGGCCATGAAGCCCAGCACCACGGTGGCCAGTGCCATCAGCAGCATGAACAGCGGGCGGTAGTTGAACACCAGCCGTTCGAGGAGGTTGCCGGAGTGCCGGTCGAAATCCCGCAGCTCGCGGATGACCGGCATGGCGTCTTGTTTGATAGTGCCCATGTCAGGGTTCTCGCTCTTAGGGTTCGAGGGCTAGCGTTTGGGCACCACGGCTGCCCGCGACCACTAACGCACCCGCGGCGGACTGGGTGGCACCGGCGACCGGGGTCGGCACCGGTTGGCGCAGCAGGCGCAATTGCGCACCCGTGCCCCGGCTGACCAGCATCTGCCCACCTTGGGTGAACAGGCCGTAATTGCCACGGGCATCGATCAGGCCAGCGGTGATGCTGGTGTGCAGCCCGGTGTCGAGTGCCGTCCAGTCATGGCCGCCATCGGTGCTACGCAGGACGGTGCCGCGCAACCCATAGACGAGCACTTCGCCAGGCTTGCCGAGCACGCCGAAAAAGCTGCCTTGATAAGGCGTCGGCACGGCAGCGAAGCGTTGGGTGTTGTCATCCCATTTGAGCAACAGGCCTTGTTCGCCAGCGATGTACAACGCGTCGCCGGTGGAAGCGATGGCATTGAGGTGGAAACCTTGAGGGTTGTCGGTTCGATCCTGAAATGGCGTCCAGCTCTGGCCACCGTCCTCGGTGCGCAGGATAAGGTTGAACACGCCGACCACATAACCGACTTTGTCGTTGGCGAACCATGCGTCGAGCAGCGGTTTGTCTGCGCCCTGCTCGATCAACCGTTGGCCCTCGGCAACCCGCAACGGCCATTGCTCATTGCCCGGTTCGGCACTGGCCAACGCCGTGTAATGCTTGACCAGCACATCGCCGATCTGGCGGCCGTCGAGCTGCTTTTGCCAGGTCGCGCCGGCGTCACTGCTGTGCAGCACCACGCCGTCGTTGCCCACCGCCCAACCTTGGGTGGTGGTCGGAAAATTCACCGCGGTGAGATCGGCACTGACCGGTACGGCGGCCTGTTGCCAATGCTTGCCAGCATCATCGGAAAACAGGATATGGCCGCGCTGGCCGACGGCAATCACGCGCTCACCGGCGCGGGCCACGCCGGACAACGGGCTGTTGATGGCCAGGGCACTGACCCTGGAGGGCAGGTCCAGCACATCGATGTAATTAGCCGCGTGGGTCACGCCCTGTAGCACGCCGAGCACAACACCCAACGCCAGCTGCAAATAGTCTTTATACGAACACATACCGCTTCCTCTTCGGAAAACCTGGCGCCCGCGCCGTCGGCGCACGGTCCACCGCCTTGTGGGCAGTGGACCCTGTGGGCGCTTTTTTGCAGTTGGCTTAGCGAATGCCGCTGCCGGCCAGGGACTCCGATGACCATTGCGCCTTGGAAAGCGGATCGATGTACTTGATGCCGCCGTAAGGCCCGACCACGCCGTTGATGTTGTAGGAACCACCGACCAGGTCGTAGATCATGAAAGGCGTGGAATCCGGAATCTGCTTGTCGTAGCTCTGGCTGAGGAAGGCGAAGGAGCCACGGTACAACTGACCACGAGCGTCGTATTGATCCGAGGCCAGAGCGGTCCAGCTGTCTTCATCGAGGTAGAAGCGGCGCTTTTGATAGATGTGACGGGCGCCGGCCTTGAGGTTGCCCTCCACCACCCAGACGCGGTGTTTTTCCCAGCGCACAAAATCCGGTGCCAGGTGATTGGCGGTGGTCAACGACTTCGGATCCTGGGCGTAGGTCAACTTGTAGGTGTTGTAGGGCACGATCATTTCCTGCTTGCCCACCAGCTTCCAGTCGTAGCGGTCCAGCGCGCCGTTGAACACGAAAACATCGTCGTAGGTACCCGCGCCGGCGGTGCCTGGGTTAGGCGTGTCGTAGGCCAGGTTCGGTGCCAGTTTGACCCGACGCTGGCCCGGCAAGTACTGCCAGGCACGACGCGGTTGCGTCAGCGGGTTGGCGGCGTCCTTTAGCATTACCGCTTCGCCGGCCCGGCGCGCAGGGCCTGTGTAGGACAGCTTCATCTGGTAGTACACGTCGGCGCTGCTGATCGGCTGCGTCAGGTTTTCGTAGATCGGGTAGGAAATGAACGCCTGGCCGGTGGTGGCCAGGCTCGGCACACCGGCGGAGTCAACGTTCCAGGAGTCGTACTTGGAGTTGATGCTCACGCCTTGATAACGCAACAGGAAGTTCCACATCGCTTCGTTGCCCGACTGCGGGATCGGGAACGGCACACCCGGCAGCACGTTATCGATGGCCAGACCGCCTTCGAGAGACTTGGCGCCGCTGGCATTCTTCACGCCGTTGTCGAGGATGGCTTTGGGCAGCGAAACGGTGCGGTGGGTCGGGTAGACATCGACACGGAACGTCGGGAAACGCTTGGCCAGTTCCACCGTGGTGGCACTTAGCATGCCCTTGTACTGATCGACGTTTTTGCCGTCGATCACCAGCACTGGTTTTTCACTGGCATACGGATCCGGGCGCATGCTGTCACCGGATTTGAAACTGGCCGGGGCAGTGGTCAGGCCACCGTCGTAGGCGGGGATGGAACCATCAGCGTTCCCGGCCTTTTCGGCGCCCACCAGGGTCAGGCTGCTGCCCAATTTGGCAACGTCCTGGGTTGAAACAGCGGCCTGTGCCTGGGCGGCAAGGACCATGGCCAGAGAAGCGGCCAACACGGTTTTGGCGAATGTCATCTTGTTATTCTCCTGCTTGCATTGAGCAAATCAGTGGTGAATCAGAAAGTGGTTTTCATCGTCAGGTAAACGGCGCCACGGTCCTCAGTCGTTGCACCACCGCCGGAAAAGGCTGAGTAGCCACCGGCGTAACAGGCGTAGTTTTCGTTGCCGCTGAAAGCGTTCGGCGCAGCGCCGTCACCTCCGGTCGGGCCGGTACTCACGCCACTGACATCGCACTTGTCGGTCTTGCCGAAAGCGTCCACGTACTTCAGATCGACAAAGTATTTGTTGTACACAACGGCCCCGAGGCCGATGGCGTAGTTACCGGTGTCTTTGGCACCGCCACCGGAGACCGGTGACACGCCATCGAGACCGACGTTGATGGACATCGGCGCGTTGAGGTCGACACCGGGAAACACTTGGTACCAGGTCGGTGTGAAGTTGACCGCGATGCCCCAGTTGTCCCGGGTCGGCGCGTCGATGCCGCGATAGCTGTCCTTGCCTTTGTAGAGCGCCTCGTTCTTGCTATCGAGCTTGAGCAGGTTGCTGTAATACAGCTCGCCAAGCAGGGTTGCCGAATCGAACACGGGCGTTTTGGCAAAGGTCATCAGACCGTTGAGCGTCCAGTGCAAGGTGTCGCCGGTGGCGGCCATGCTGTCGCCCTTATGCGGGGTGTCATACACCACGCCGGTGGCCGCCGTACGCGCCGGCAACAGGCCAAGACCCGCACCCAGGCCCAGCGGACTGTTCGTACTGACAACCGCCGGAATACTGGCCAGCGGCATGTTGTGACGAATGTTCAGGTCAGAACCCACGCTCACCCCACCCACGTCCTTGGACAGGCTCAGGCCAACGATCTTGATGTTGTCGGCATAGGCCATCTGATAGGTGGCGGTGCTCAGCGAATTGAGGGTGTTGATCACCGCGGGTACCTGCCCTGCCGGACGGGTGCCGTTTGGATTGGCCGAACTCAGGCCTCTGGCATCCAGCCAGGCTTGCGGCAGTATTTCCGAGGTTTCGCGGTAGTAAATGCCGAGGGCGCCGTCCAGCCAGGCCGGTGACCACTTGGCCATAACGCCCCAGTCGCCGCGTTTGTCCGGCGTCAGGTCGTGACCGCGACGCACGTTGGTCAAGCCGTTGCACGGCGCCAGGCCACAGCCCAGCGGGCTGCCCGGGACCACGCCATTGGTGTTGCCCAACAGGAACGACTGCGCACCAAAACCGACCAGATCGGAACCCCCGTAATAGGTGCCTGCTTCCGGCAGGCGCGCGGCGTCCCAATCGAGGAAATACTGGGCGCCCACGGTCAGTTCGGGATTGACCGTGAATGACATCGACAGCTGGTTGCGCGGAACGAACAGTTCCTTCGCTTCAGTGCCCGGCGACGCAGCCAGCTTGGCCAGGTCGAGGCCGGACTGGCCGTAGCTGATCGAGTGCACCGGGTTGAGAATGGTCTCGCCCCAGAACACGTTGTGCTGGCCGGCCTTGACGCTCAGCAGCGACTCCTCGCCCACTTCGGTGCTGTAGAACACGAAGGCATCGAGGATTTCGCCGGACGGACCGGTGTAGTAGCGCCGGGCGTAGTTGCTCAGGTGCGGGCTGCCATTGCCGACGTTGTCGCCGGTGACCGCGGCCAGACGTGGGTCGTTGGCGACCAGCCCCGACCTCGCACCGTTGCCGTTGACGAACGGGTTGGAATTGGAACCGGTGTTCTCATAGGCCTTGTCGTACCAACTGGCAGCGCTGACGCGAAAACCCATGTGGTTCTGGTACACCACATCCATCTCGGTCAACAGGTCGATACGGTTGGTGATGTTGGTCCCGGCCTTGCGGAAGTTGTAGTCGCCGTCGTTGTTGTTTGGCGTTGCCAGCATGCGCTTGTCGGCGCTTTCGGTGCGTACGCCGTAGTTGTACTTCACGGTGTTATCAAGACGCACGGTCCAGTCCGGGTTACCTGTATCGACCTCGACCGCCTGCGCGACCGGCACGGCAGCGGCCAGAATGGCCGAGGCCAACAAGGTGTAACGCGAGGGTGCGAACCCGTGACGCTGATTGTTGTGCATTGCGTTGTCTCCGCCTTTTTGTATTTGTTTTAAGCGCAGCCGCCCTCGCGCAACCCCTTGTTCCAGGGGTTTACGTTTTTCAGGAGTGAGGGCAAATGCCGGATGGCGCGAACCAACCGGCGCCTGAACTAGCGATCCAGCTCGAGGATGAGTGCTTCGGCATGTGGCCAGTACCCAAACCCGGCAGCAGGATTGAGATGACCGACTTCGCCGACATTAAGCAGTTCGCTGCCCCAGCCTTCGGCCATGCGCGTGACGGCGCCCAGGCTGGCGAGATGGTCGTTGGTACTGGCGGCCACCAGACTGCGAAACGGCAACCGGCCTTTGGGTAGAGGGTCCCAACCCTGGGCACGCAGGGTTTCAGCGGATGGGTAGCCTTGCGGCCATGGGGCATCAAGGTCCGGCGGAGCGGCCAGCAACGCGCCTTTGATCGGCCGGCTGTGCCGCGCAGCCCAGTGCGCGACCATCAGCACACCGGCGCTGTGAGCGACCAGAATCACCGGCCCGTCGATCTGCGCAAGGGTGTGTTGAATCGCTTCGACCCGCTTGGCGCAATCGAGCTTGTCGGTTTCCAGCGGCGGCACACTGCGCACTTTGCACAGCCTGGCTTCAAGCAGCGTTTGCCAATGCTCGGCTACGTGCTCGCGCAGACCCGGTACAATCAGAACGGTTGCGGCAGTTTGCAGTTTGTCCACTTCAACACCTTCGCTTTCTCGATGACTCGACTGGCTCTATTCGCCAGGGGCTTTTTGTAGGACTGACATTAAAGAGCCCCCGCCCGAGGTGCTTTTCATTGGACGTCAGGCACTTTTCTTTTCATGACAAATTTCCAGGTATCGGCGCGCACCGACCACTGGTCGAAAATCCCCGCAGGTTCTCTGCAGCTCACTGTAATCAATGGGTGAGCGTCGATTGCTCCACGACAACGGAGGTGATTGCGGACAGAATCGGGCGAACGCCCTCGACACCATCACAACTGTTAAATTGCTGATGTGCTGGATATAGTCGCCACGCTCATTTGAATCGCAACCGGCCCAGGAAAGACCTTCGCATGCCCAAGCTTGTTCGCGCCGCCGTCTTGACCAACTACCTGGAGGTCACTCAGTACCTGGGGTTCAACCCGCGCGATGTACTGGCCGGCGTCGGCTTGAGCAAAGCCCTGCTGCAAGCCCCTGAGCATCGCATTCCCATCGATGCCGCCGTGCGTCTGCTGGAGGATTCGGCCGCCGCCAGCGGCTGCCAGAGCTTCGGCCTGAGCATGGCCGAGTCACGCCAGCTCTCGGACTTCGGCGTGGTCAGCCTGCTGCTCAGCCACCAGCGTACGCTGCGCGATACGTTGCAAGTGTTGGTGCATTACCGCCATCTGATGAACGATTCGCTGGCGCTCTTCATCGAAGAGACCGGCAAGATGGTGATCATCCGCGAAGAGGTGGTTACGGAATCGCCGATGCCCTGCCGACAAGCCAATGAACTGGCAATCGGGGTGATGTTCCGTCTATGCGCCGCCCTGCTCGGCGCACACTGGCAACCCTACAGTGTCAACTTCACGCACCAGCCTCCCGAGAACCTGCAACTGCATCGCCGTCTGTTCGGCTGCAAACTGGAGTTCGGCAGCGAGTTCAATGGCATTGTCTGTCCCAATACCAGCCTCGACATGACCAACCCCCATGCCGACCCGGCCATGGCGCGCTACGCCCAGCGTTACCTGGACTCGCTGCAGAGTCATGAAGGCCCTTCGATGCTGTTCGAGGTGCGCAAAGCCATCTACCTGTTGTTGCCGATGGGCCGCGCCACCATCGAACAGATCGCCCAGACCCAGGGCATGAACGTCCGGACGTTGCAGCGCCGTCTCAAAGACGACGGTTGCGCCTTCAATGACTTGATCAATGACGTGCGCCGCGACCTGGTGTTGCGCTACCTGGACAATCCGAATTACTCGTTGGGGCGCATAGCCGACATGCTCGGCTATTCGATGGCGAGTTCCTTCACACGCTGGTTCATCACCCAGTTCGGTATGCCGCCCGCTGCCTGGCGCAGCGCGCAAAAGCATACCGTCAAACCACCGCCGGACCTGATCACCCTGCCCGGTTCCAGCGAACGCTGAACCGAACGGCATGCAAAAAAAAAAGCGACGACTGCTGGTACAGTCGCCGCAAAAGAACCGGTGTCCGTGACACCGGCCGAGGAGTCCTGTGGCGAGGGAGCTTGCGCCCTCCTCACAATGTGTGTGCCTACATTCCCCAACGCAGCAACAGCAGCACCAGCACAACGAGGAACACCGTCTCCCCCACCATCAGCAGGATCGGCTTGATACCCACGGCCGCCAGCTCCTTGAGTTGGGTTTTCATGCCCAGGGCGCTGATGGAAACCACCAGGCACCAGCGCGACAATTCATTGACCGATCCCTGCACCACCGGGGCCACCCAGCCGGTACTGTTGATACAGGCCAGAATCAGAAACCCGACGGCGAACCAGGGCAGCAGCGGTGGCCGTTTACCGGTCGGGTCCGCGCCCTGCAGGCGGGTAATCATGGCGGCACAGACAATCACCGGCAGCAGCATGGCGACCCGCATCAGCTTGACCACCGTGGCCGTATCGCCGGTCTCGGTCGACAGGCTGTAGCCGGCACCGACCACCTGAGCGACATCGTGGATGGTCGCGCCCAGGAACACGCCGGCCAGTTGTGGCGACAACGACAGCCCATTGGCAATCATCGGGTACACGATCATCGCCAGGGTCGACAGCGCCGACACCCCGATCACCGTGAACAGCGTCGCGCGTTCTTTCTGCGGATGATTGGGCAACGCTGCCGCCAGCGCCAATGCAGCCGATGCACCACAAATCGCCGTGGCTCCACCGGTGAGCATGCCGAACAAACGCTGAAAGCCCAGGGCCTTGGCGGCGATCACCGAAACGCCGATGGTCACCACCACCAGAATCACCACCAGCGCCACGGGCTTCCAGCCCAGCGCCGCCATCTGTTCAAGGGTGATGCGCATGCCCAGCAGCGCCACGCCGACGCGCAACACGGTGCGCGCCGTGAATTCGATGCCGGCCTTGCAGGCGCCGTCCCCGGCCAGGAAGTTCAGTGCCATGCCCAACAGCAAGGCAAACAGCATCACCGGCGCGCCGTAGTGCTCGGACAAAAAGGACGCGGCCGCCGCCACGATCAGACTGACGACAAAACCCGGTGCCAGTTCGCGCGTTCGGCTGTGGATTCGGGTGAGAGCGATGGCGCTCATGGCGTGGCCTCCTCGGGAACAATGACGATGAATGCCTGGTCGTCGATGATCTCGACCGGGTAGTTGGTGACTTTGATTGCGGTGGAATTGAGCAGGTAACCGCTGCGCAGATCGAAGCGCAGCCCATGGGCGCAACACTGAATCACCCGCCCCTCAAGGCGCCCGCCGCACAGCGAGGCGCCCTGGTGCGGGCAACTGTCGTCGATGGCGAACATGTCACCTTCGACGTTGAACAGCGCCAGGCTTTTGTCATCGAATTCGAACAGTGCACGACCGCCCGCCTGCGGGAGTTTTCCGGCAGGCACAGGGATACGCCGGATCATGCAGGTTGCCGCTCGTGATCACTTTCCTTGAGTGACTCGTTCATGGCTTCGAGCAGCGCCTGTGCAGGTTGTGCACCGATCAGCGTCATCCGGCGGTCGAACTGAAAGCTCGGCACGCCACTCGCCGCGCCGGGGAAGCCTTCAAAGGGCGTGGCGTCGCCCTTCAGGCAATCGAGCACCACGTCCGCGTCGACGCCGCAGGAGCGGACAATGGCGAGCAAAGTCTCGCGGCACCCAAGGTTTTCGCGTTTGCGGAAATAAGCGGCGAACAGCCGTTCGAGCAACATTTCACGCTGAGTAGCATTGCCCAGTACGCTGACTCGTTCGAACAAACGGTGGGCGTCTGCTGTGTTGGGCATCGTCTCGATACGGCTGAGGTCGATGGTCAGTCCAACCGCTGCGGCAGCTTGCTGTACCTGGGTTTGGCGCATGGTCATAGCCGCGGCATTGCCCAGACGTTTGCGGTAGAAGTCGGCGAAGGGCTCACCTTGTACCGGCAACTGAGGCAGCAACTGCACGCCATGCCACACCGTGGTGATCTGCACATCCGGGTGGCGACTGCGAAACTGTACCTGCGCATGCTCCAGTTGACGCTTGCCAATCAGGCACCAGGGACAGATGAAATCGAAAAACACATCAATACGTAGACGACCACTCACAACTTCACCTCTAACACGGATTCACCCACCGGGTCGTTGACCCGTTCGCCCTTAAGCCGGGCAATGTCCTTGTGGTAATGACACTTGGCATAAAAAAACACGGCCGCTGCCGCGAGGCTGACCAAGGGCACCCACTGGAAAGCGGCATGCAGACCGATCTGGTCGGACACCCGACCGGTGATGAACGGCCCCGGCGCCAGCCCCAGCATGTTGTTGGCCAGTGTCAGTGTGGCGAAGGCCGTGCCATGGACCGAGTAATGGGTCAGATTGGCGACCATTGCGCCGCAAGGGCCGGTGGTGCCGGTGGCGATCAACATCCCCAGGCAAATCAACAGCAACTGCACCGGCCCTGCCTGCAAGGCAAACGCCGCCGACAACAGCAGGCAACTGCCCAGGCAGAATCCGATGGCCAGGCTGACTTTGCGCTCGGGCGAGTGACGGCACAGGCGATCGCTGAGCATGCCGCACAGAATCATTCCCGCGCCGCTGCACAGGACAATGATCGCCGCCATGCCGCCGGCTTTGTCCGTCGGCATGTCGTAGTAACGATTGAGGTAGCTGGGAATCCACACCATCACCGTGCCGCCGACGAACAACTGCAAGCCGCTGGCGACGTAGGTCGCCACCACCGAACGACTGGACCACAGCGTGCGCAACGGCCGTTTGATGGCCACGGTTGCCTTGTTTGCCATCTGGGCGGCACGTTGCGGTGCGATGCGCGCTTCCTTGACGATGATCGGGTAAAGCACCGCCAGCACCAGCCCAAACAGCGACATACCGGCGAACGACCAGCGCCAGCCCAGCTTGGCCGCAATGGCACCGCCCAATGCCATGCCCAACACCGAGCCGAACATGCCGCCCGCCATGAAGGCACTGGCCAGGGTGGCGCGCATGTGTTTCGGGAACACCGAAATCACCACAGCGATGCCGACGCTGCCATAAGCCGCTTCACCGACGCCGACCATGAACCGGGCAATGAACATTTGCTGGTAATCCTGCGCCAATGCGCAGCCCAGCGTGGCCAGGCTCCACAGCAGCGCCATCAGCGCAAGGCTCTTGACTCGTCCAAAGCGGTCAGCCATCAACGACAGCGGGAATGTCAGCAGGCCGACCATCAGGGCAACGATGCCGCTGAGTAACCCGAGCTGGCCGTCGCTCAGGGCCCACTCGCCCTTGAGCAGCGGGAATACCGCGTTCAATACCTGACGCGACATGTAATCGGAAATCAACAGGCCGAACGTCAATGCAAAAACGATCCAGGCATATTGGCGCGACACGCCGACGCAACCTGCGTCGTCATCGTCGGTGGCGATTGGGTGAAAGGCCATGCAGCCTCCTCAAAGCTTTGTTTTATTGTTGTTATCAAGCGTGTTGCAGTGCAGCGAGCGGGAGGCCATGGCCCCCCGCTTCGTCTGCCGATCAGCCGCGTTGCGGAACACCTTTCTGCCCAGCCTTGCGGTTGGGCGCCATACCGTTGGCCAGCAGGGTTTCTTCGATGCTCTGGTACTGCACGCCGATGCGGTAGATCTCTCGGGCTTCTTTACCCGTGGCGATCTCGCGACCCAGTTCATGTGCGATACGAACGGTCTGCTCGATCTGCGCCACCGAGCCGAAACGATCGCCCTTGTGATCAATGATAGTGTCTTCATTGCCCACACGCGGGTGCATACCCATGGCCATCGACAGGGTGTTGAACGGCATGACGTTCTTGAGCAGCGACTCGGAAGTCAGGGTGCAACCGTCCGGCACGCGGTGGATGAAGTTGAAGAAGTTGAACGGATTGGGGCCATCGAAACCGCCGCCGATGCCGATCCAGGTCAGGTTCAACGGGCCCTTGTAGACGCCCTTGCGCACCAGGCGCTCAAGGGTTTCCAGGGCGTGCATGCCGGTCAGCTGGAAGTGCGGCTGGATGCCGTTGTCCATCAGGCGCTTGAGGTGCTCGGCAACCCAGGCCGGGCCGGCGGGTACGGTCATTTCGCTGTAGGCCGCCTTGATCAAGGGGTTGTCCAGAGAAGTACCCTTCAGATACTCCGGGTACAGCAACTCCATGATGTTCATCTGGGTGGTGTTGATCGCCACCGTGACCTGATCCGGTTTTGGCGTCAGCTCGGCCAGCATGTGACGGGTGTCGTCGGACAGCCATTTGGCCGCTTCGCCATCGCTTTCCGGGGCGAAGGAAATCGAGCCGCCGACCTGGATGATCATGTCCGGTACGGCTTCACGCACACCGGCGATCAGCTCGTTGAATTTCGACAGTCGCTTGGAACCCTTGCCGTCCAGTTCACGCACATGCAAGTGGAGAACCGTGGCCCCGGCTTCATAGCAATCGACTGCCTTCTGGACCTGCTCGTCCATGGTCAGCGGGATGTCTTCGGGAAAGTCCTCCGGCATCCATTCCGGGCCGTACGGAGCCACGGTGATGACCACCTTTTCCATGTTTTCCGGGTGCAGGGAATCGTCGAAGAATTGCATGGGTTACTCCTGTTCTTATGATTGTTGCGCCCACCCGGAATCGTGCCGGGCAGACGTGTCTACGAGTGCATATGCAGAAGGGGTCGATCAGTAAGTCTTGTCGCCGATGATTCCGGCACGCTCCATCTTGCGATGACACGGCGGGTAATCCATGACGGCGTAGTGCTGGGTACTGCGGTTGTCCCAGATGGCGATGCTGTTGGGCTTCCAGCGCCAGCGCACCTGATATTCGGGGATATAGGCCTGGCTGATCAGGTAGCGCAGCAGCTCGCTTGCGCCCGGGTTGGCGTCCTGGCCAAAACGCACCCGCTCGGGGGTGTGGTAGTTGCTCAAGTGGGTGGTAAAGGCGTTGACGAACAGCACCTTTTCCAAGGTTTCCGGGTGGGTGCGCACCACCGGATGCTCGGCATCCGGGTACATCGCCTTGAGCGCCAGACGTTTTTCAATCGGCATGGCGGCACCGAAACTGGCTTCGATACTGTGACGGGCACGCAGGTCGGCGATCTTCACCTTCACGTCTTCCGGCAAGCGCGCATAGGCCTCGACCATGTTGGCCCACATGGTGTCGCCGCCCACCGGAGGGCACTCTACACAGCGCAGCACGCAGCCCATCGGCGGCGCCTCGCGCCAGGTCGCGTCGGTGTGCCAGGCATTTTCGTAGCGGTCCATCGGCTGGTCCGGGTTCTTGTAGATGCGCACCAACCCAGGATGATCCGGATCGCTGCCGGCCACCGGATGGTCTTCCAACTCGCCAAAGCGGCGAGCGAAGGCCACATGCTCGTCGCGAGTGATGTCCTGATCGCGCAGGAACACCACTCGATGCTTGAGCAACTGAGCACGAATCTCGGCAAAAAGATCGTCGTCATGGACCGCGTCGGCGAGGTTGACGCCTACCAGCTCCGCACCAATGCTGCAGGTCAATTGTTCGACTTTCATGGCAGGCAACTCCCCTAAATGACGAATATCGATGAGCCAGTGGTGTTGCGTGATTCCAGGTCGCGATGGGCCTGTACGGCGTCCTGCAAGGCATAGTGCTGGTTGATCTCGATCTTGATCCGACCGCTGCCGACATGGTCGAACAACTCGCCCGCCAACGCGGCTTTTTCCGCCGGGTCGGCGATGTAATCGGCCAGGGCTGGGCGGGTCAGGAACAACGAGCCTTTCATCGCCAGCAGTACCGGATCGAAGGCCGGGATAGGACCGGATGCCGTACCGACGCAGACCATCAGGCCACGACGCTTGAGCGAATCCAGCGACCCCATGAAGGTGTTCTTGCCGACACTGTCGAAAACCACGTTGACCCCCTCGCCGTCCGTCAGCTCGCGAACGCGCTGGGCGACGTCTTCATGGCTGTAGTTGATGACATGCTCGCAGCCATGGGCCCGGGCAATGTCAGCCTTCGCCTCGGTGGACACCGTGCCAATGACGTTCAGGCCGAGCAGCTTGGCCCACTGCGAAACGATCAGGCCCACACCACCGGCGGCGGCGTGCAGCAGAATACTGTCGCCGGCCTTGAAATCGTAAATGCGTCGCATCAGGTACGACGAGGTCAGGCCACGCATGGTCATGGCAGCGGCGGTCTCGAAACTGATTGTTTCCGGCAGCTTGATCAGCGGCGCGGCCGGGATCAGACGCTCGGTGCTGTAGGCACCCAATGTATTGAGAAAACCGGTGTAGGTGACGCGATCACCCACGCGCACATGGGTAACCCCCTCGCCGATGGCCTGGACCACCCCGGAGGCCTCCACCCCCATGCCGTTGGGCATCGGAATCGGGTAAGTGCCATTGCGAAAGTAGGTGTCGGCATAGTTCAGGCCCACCGCCACATGACGAAGACGAACCTGGCCCGGACCGGGGTCGCCGACCTCGACCTCTTCACAACGAAGGACTTCGGGACCACCGGTTTCGTAGAAGCGTACGGCGTTGGCCATTTTTTCTTATTCTCCAGTCTCAAGTTGGGGCGTGCTGCGTCGAATTGCGCTGATTGGACTGTAGGACGCCGTCTGGCGAGTCGCTTCTCATCAGACGACAATGGCTTTTCATTTCATGACAGAGGGCTGCGACGACGCCCTGTCTCGCACTGTCCGGTTATCGACGTCCAGGCCTTCCCGAGGGCTGCCCCGGCCACAGGTGAATTCGAGGCGTAAAAAAGCCCGCGCTGTGCGGGCTATTGAAATGATCCGAACATGGTCAGGCGCCGGATTCCGGATCGCTCGCCGGCATGCCGCGAGCCTCCTTATGATCTTCATCCTGATCCGGATTATCGACGCGACCGCTCGTTCCAGCGTCGGGATGCTCACTCGATACCGAGTTGTTGGCCTCCACGTCGGTCATATCTTCATCAACAGGGGCTCCGTCGTCCGGCTGCAACGGAATCCCTGGCTCATCCCTTTCAGGGTCATGGCCGGTTTCGTTGTCCGCCGTGCGCGTCACGCTCTGTTGGGATCTGTTGCCAGGTGCATTCTCGTCAATTTCCATGGTGACTCTCCGCTCTCACGCCCGGGTGAATCCGTGCTTAAACGTGAGAGAGCCACACCGCGCTCAAGTGCCCGGCATTGGACGAATGGCGAAAACCAACAACCCGGCACAGTGGCCGGGCAGTCAAGAAAGTAAGCCCACCCTGACCAGTTGCGGCCACTCAGCATTTCTCTGAAACAGCTGGCAGGGCGAACTGCTGCACCTTATTCGAGTGCGGCTTTCCCGTATATCAGCTTTTCCCTGATACCCGCCGTCAGCCTTCTCCGCACATGTCACGTACACGGAAAAGACCAATGCTGTGAACATTGGCCTTAGTCATTGAAAAATATGCTCGGGACGGCGTGATTCGAACAAACAGGCGTTGGTGCGAAGAATCAGGTCAATGCGACGTCGGCGCCAACACCCAAGCCTCGCCCAGAGCCCGTGACTAGCCCTCCCCGATCTCGCCTGCCAGTGACCAGCGCAAATCAATGCCACCAAACACTTTATTTTTTTATATACTATAATTTAGCAAACTGATTAATTAGTGACCAATCGTATGCCCGAATCAGATATCCAGCAGCTACACGCCAATGCCGATGCTGCCAGCCAATTCCTTAAAGCCCTGGCCAATCCGGATCGCTTGATCCTCCTGTGCCAGCTATCCCAAGGCGAGCGCAATGTCAGCGATCTCGAGTCACTGCTGGGGATACAGCAACCGACTCTCTCTCAACAGCTGGCAGTGCTTCGTCGCGAAGGGCTGGTGGAGACCCGCCGCGACGGAAAGCAGGTGTTCTATCGCATCAGCAGTCCCGCAGCATTGGCAGTCATCCAAACCTTGTATCAACATTTTTGCGCCGGAGAAATGTCATGAATGTCGACTGGCTCAACTTCACTCCCTGGTCATCCCTTGCCGGTGGCGCATTGATTGGCATGGCGGCCAGTCTATTCGTCGTCGCCAACGGGCGTATCGCAGGCATCAGCGGCCTGATCGGCAGTCTTTTACAGCGCGGGAGCGAGGGGGTAAGTGAGAAAGCACTTTTTCTCCTGGGCCTGCTCATCGCGCCACTTCTATGGGGCTTGTTCGCTGCGCTGCCGCAGATTGAGTTCCAAAGTGGCTGGTTCGGGCTGATCGCCGCCGGTGTATTGGTGGGCATCGGCACACGATACGGATCAGGCTGCACCAGTGGTCATGGGGTATGCGGCCTGTCGCGCCTTTCGCCGCGATCGATGGTCGCCACTGGGTGTTTCATGTTCAGTGGTTTCGCCACAGTGTTTGTCTTGCGTCATCTGCTGGAGGGCTGGACATGATCAAACTGACCGCATTCATTGCTGGCCTGCTGTTCGGCCTGGGCCTGCTTCTGGCAGGCATGGCCAACCCCAGCAAAGTACTCGCTTTCCTGGATTTAACCGGTGCCTGGGACCCTTCCTTGGGGTTGGTCATGGTGGGAGCCATTGGCGTGGCTTTTGGCCCGCTGACCTGGGCCCGCCGACAATCCAGCTCGCTGCTGGGGAGGCCAATGCAGCTACCGGTCAAACGTGAGTTGGACCCGCGCTTGATTGGCGGGAGCCTGTTGTTCGGCATCGGCTGGGGAATAGCGGGCATCTGTCCTGGCCCCGCAGTGGCCATTCTGCTGACAGGACACTGGCAAGTGATCGTGTTCATGTTGGCCATGCTGGCCGGCATGTTGTTGTTTACTGCGCTGGAGAGCCGGCGCAGCCATTGATCGGGAGATCGCCATGAAAGCGAACATTGGAACCATAGACCGTAGCCTGCGCATTGTCGCCGGCCTGCTTCTCATTGGGCTCAGTTTGTCCGGTGTGATCGGCGCATGGGGTTGGATCGGTTTGGTGCCGCTGGCCACTGGCATTTTCCGTTTCTGCCCTGTCTACACCTTGCTGGGCATCAAGACCTGTAACCGTCGCTGAACGACGGCCGTTGCACACTGGCGGGCGCCTGAAGGCGCCCGTGGTGGTTCAGGTCTGCAGCGCTGATCACGATTCCTGACCAAAAGCCCATTGGTAGATCAGCACTCCACTTCGTATATCGAAAAGAGAATTCCATCATGAAACCCCATGTAGAAGCTTTTTTTGACTCCGCTACGTATACCTACAGCTATGTTGTCAGCGACCCGAATACAGGGCACTGCGCCGTTATCGACTCAGTGCTCGATTACGATCCCGCATCGGGTCGCACGTCTTGCAACAGCGCGGAACGTCTAATTGCCTACGTGCGGGAGCAAGCCCTTACGGTGGAGTGGTTACTGGAAACCCATGTACATGCCGATCATCTTTCCGCAGCGCAGTATCTAAAGCGCGAGTTGGGCGGCCAACTGGCCATCGGCGAGCAGATCACCGTGGTTCAGAATACTTTTGGTAAGTTGTTCAACGTTGGCAGCGAGTTTGCCACTGATGGTCGTCAATTCGACCGGCTGCTGAAAGACGGTGAGCGCTTTTTGGTCGGAGGGATCGAAGCGCACGCCATCCACACACCAGGTCATACACCGGCCTGCATGACCTATCTAATCGGTGATGCCGGTTTTGTCGGCGATACGCTGTTCATGCCTGATTACGGCACTGCCCGATGCGATTTTCCCGGTGGCGATGCGCGAAAACTCTTCCAGTCCATTCAAAAGTTGTTCGAGTTGCCCGACGATACCCGTTTGTTTATGTGCCACGACTACAAGGCCCCGGGTCGAGATGACTACCGCAATGAAACCACCATTGCCGAGCAAAGAGCCCATAACGTTCATGTGCATGAGGGCACTGGCGAAGCAGATTTCGTTGCTATGCGCCAAGCGCGGGACGCTACGTTGGGCATGCCGACACTTATCCTGCCATCCGTGCAAGTGAACATGCGAGCAGGTAATTTGCCTCCAGCTGAAGGCAATGGCACTTGCTACCTGAAAATTCCTCTTAATGTGCTCTGAGTGGCTGACGTTAATTGACTCACTTAAACCTTCAGCGTCTACCAATGTCATCGCAGCCTCCCAAGGGTAGCTGAACGCTTCAGTTCGTGATTCAACTGCCTGCCAAGGCCATGCGCTGCAAACCCCGGCAGCTGAATCTATAAACGTACAAGTGGATTGCTATTGTTTAAAACTATTCTGAGCGGAGCAGTTTCAAAACTTGTTTGAACAAGGAGATTTGAATGTCCGACCTGAACGATCCACGCCCGCTCATGCCCCCTCAGCCCGTCCCCGTTGAGCGCGCACAGGAGAAACTCATTGAAGAAGCCGGTCGGTGAAGCTGCAAAAGAGCCCATACCCATTCCGTCACATTCCATGGCCTGGCATACCCTGCCTGCAGAGCAGGTGACGAACCTGCTTGAAGTCAATGAGCATGTCGGGCTGGCGGCCGATGAAGTTCAAGCCCGGCTTGACCGAACGGGTTTCAATCGCTTGCCAGAAGCAGTACGGCGACCTGCCTGGCTGCGATTCCTCCTGCAATTTCACAACATTCTGATTTATGTACTTCTAGGATCCGCCGCGATTACCGCGATGTTGCAACACCTGTGGGATACGGTGGTGATTCTGGCGGTGGTCATTACCAATGCAATCATTGGATACGTTCAGGAAGGCAAAGCGGAAAAAGCCATGGACGCTATCCGGCAGATGCTGGCACCGCACGCCGCCGTGATTCGCGCAGGCGAACGCTTGAGCGTTGCAGGCGAGAAGCTGGTCCCGGGCGATATCGTATTGTTGGAGGCCGGCGACAAAGTCCCTGCTGATTTACGCCTGCTGCACGCGAACAGACTACAGATTCAAGAAGCCATTCTTACCGGTGAATCCCTACCCGTAGAAAAACATACCAAACCAGTAGAGCTTGACGCTGCCCTGGGTGATCGTACCTGCATGGCGTTCAGCGGCACGCTTGTGACGTGCGGGCAAGCGACAGGGGTTGTCGTTGCTACCGCAGCAGCGGCTGAAATCGGACGCATCAGTACGCTGCTTGCGGAAGTAGAAACGCTGACGACTCCGCTGGTGCAACAAACGAACGTATTTGCACGCAGGCTGACGATCCTGATCTTGTTGGTTGGCGGGTTGTTACTCGTATATGGCCATTATGTCGGGCACTACGAGTTCACCGAGATCTTCATGGTCGTGGTCGGGATATCGGTGGCTGCAATACCTGAAGGGCTGCCCGCCGTCCTGACCATCACGCTGGCTGTCGGAGTCAGGGCGATGGCTCGTCGCAACGCCATTGTTCGTCGCCTGCCTGCCATCGAAACACTCGGCTCGGTATCCGTCATCTGCACTGACAAAACCGGCACACTTACCCGCAACGAAATGATGGTGGCATCGGTCGTGACGAACGATCTCGTCTTCACGGTCGATGGTGCAGGTTATCAGCCAATGGGCAGCATCAGCCTTGCAGATCAGCCAGTCGACAAGTCGTCTCACCCTGCGCTGGAAGAGCTGGGGCGCGCAGCCGGTTTGTGCAACGATGCCGTGCTGCGCCTGCATGAAGATTCATGGAAGGTTGAGGGTGATCCGATGGAAGGTGCCTTGCTGGCATTTTCCGGAAAAACCGGAATCGATCGTGATGAAGATCATCAGGCCTGGCCCCGCACCGACGCCATACCGTTTGACGCCAAACACCGCTTCATGGCGACACTGCACCACAACCATGATCGACATGCCTCTATCTACGTAAAAGGCGCGCCAGAACAAATACTGGCCATGAGCACGCAGCAGCTTGTAAACGCTTGCGAGACTGAACCGCTCAATGCGGACTACTGGCACGCACAGGCAAACGCCATTGCCGCCAAGGGGCAGCGTGTATTGGCGTTAGCAGTTAGACAAGTTCCACCCGAGCATACCGTGCTGGAATTCGAGGACGTGCAAGGAAGTTTAACTTTGCTTGGCATGGTCGGATTGATTGACCCGCCCAGGCCCGAGACAAAAAAGGCCATTCAGCAATGCCAGGCAGCAGGCATTGTCGTCAAGATGATCACTGGCGATCACGGAGGCACCGCCGCCGCTATCGGTCGCCACATTGGCCTGCAAAATGCCGACAAGGTGCTGTCTGGCGCTGACCTGGACGCCATGAGCGATACCGCCCTCAAGGAGGCAGTCAAGGTCGTCAATATCTTTGCTCGCACCAGCCCTGAGCATAAGCTCAGGCTTGTGATGCTGCTGCAATCGAACGGTATGACAGTGGCCATGACCGGTGATGGGGTGAACGACGCACCAGCGCTAAAGCGTGCCGATGCCGGTATCGCCATGGGTGGAAAAGGCAGTGAAGCCGCCAAGGAAGCCGCCGATCTGGTGCTGGCCGATGACAACTTCGCATCCATCGTGGCCGCTGTGCGCGAAGGCCGGACGGTCTACGACAACATCAAGAAAGTGCTGAGCTGGACGCTACCTACCAACGCGGGCGAGACAATGACCATCATCGTCGCCCTGCTGCTCGGTATTACGCTGCCGGTGACGCCGATACAGATTCTGTGGATCAATCTGATAACCGCAGTGACGCTCGGCATCGCACTGGCGTTCGAGCCCACCGAAGAAAACACTATGCTCAGACCGCCCCGTTCACGCAAAGCGCCACTCATAGGCGGTGCTTTAGTCTGGCATATGGTGCTTGTTTCTATTCTGTTCCTCTGCGGCGTTTACGGTATTTTTTCGTATGCGCTCGACCGGGGCTACTCAGTGGAGTTGGCCCGAACCATCGCGGTTAACACGTTAGTCGTGATGGAAATTTTCCACCTGTTCTTCATTCGCAACCTCTACAGCACATCGCTTACCTGGAAGGGCATTCGTGGCACCAAAGTCGTGTGGATGACAGTCGCCGTGGTCACCTTCGCGCAGTTCGCCATCACGTATGCGCCACCACTGCAAAAGGTTTTTGCAACCGAAGCGATCCCCTTCGTTGACGGCCTGCTGATCATCGGGGTGGGCGTTGCGCTCTTTGTAATCATCGAGATTGAAAAACAGATTCGAATCCGCCTGTCCGAGTAACGCGGGTTGCGAGCTGAATTGAATCGCTATACTCGATCATCTTGCACCGATCCAAGGTTCGTCCGTGGTGGTAGGAGGCGGTAAGTCAGGGGCACAGATTCTGTGCCGAAGTCTCAAAGGGTTCAGTCCGTCCTGTCTGACGGTTTCATATCGCCTCTGCATGCCGAGGCAAGGCGATAGAAACCAGAGCGGCCAGCGACACGAATGCGCTCGATATCCACAAGCACGCGCCCAACCCGTACATCTGATAAACCCAGCCCGAGAGCACCGTGCCCATCAGTCGCCCCATGGCGTTCGACATGTAATAAAACCCCACGTCCAGCGACACACCGTCTTCCTTGGCGTAGGCCACGATCAGGTAGCTGTGCAACGACGAATTCACCGCGAACAGCGCCCCAAAGAGCATTAATCCGCCGAGTAGCACCGCCTGCTGCGACAAACCAGTGTTCAGCCCGAGAGCGATTGCCGCCGGGAGGCCTGCCAGTGCAAGAGCCCACAGAAATGCCGTACGACCATCCGGTACGTGCCCACGTTTCTTTCCAGTGATGTTGGGCGCGAAGGACTGCACGATGCCGTAGCCAATCACCCAGGCTGCCAGGAACCCGCCAACCTTCCAGAAACTCCAGCCGAAGACACTACTCAGGTACACCGGCAAGGCCACCACAAACCAGACATCACGGGCGCCGAACAGAAACATCCGCGCCGCCGAGAGGATATTGATCGCCCGGCTCTTGGAGAGGATGTCGCGAAATTTGGGCTTGGCTTTGGCCTTACCCAGGTCCTTTTTTAACAGGATCAAGCTGCTGATCCAGATCAGCGCCAGGACACTCGCCATGGCCAGCAAGGCACCTTTGAAACCGATCAATGCCAGCAAGGCTCCGCCAAGAAAGAAGCCGACACCCTTGAGCGCGTTCTTCGAGCCGGTGAGGATGGCTATCCATTGATAAAGCTTGCCCTGCTGCCCATCGGGCACTAAAAGTTTGATCGAGCTTTTGGCGCTCATCTTGTTCAGGTCTTTGGCAATCCCCGACAACGCCTGCGCGCCCATCACCCAAGGGATGGTCAACAAGGCCGAGGGTACTGTCAGCATCAACAACGCTGCGACCTGCATCCCCAGCCCGATGTTCATGGTTCGGTTCAAGCCTAATCGCGCGCCGAGATAGCCCCCCACCAGGTTGGTGATCACGCCAAAGAGTTCGTAGAACAGAAACAACGCCGCGATTTGCAGGGGGCTGTAGCCCAACGCGTGAAAGTGCAGCACCACCAACATGCGCAGGGCGCCATCGGTGAGAGTGAAGGCCCAGTAGTTGCCCGTCACGAGCAGGTACTGCCGCACTTCCGGCGCCAGGGCTGACAACGATTTCATGATCGCTCCTCAGACTGCCAGACCGACCATTCTGGCCAGTTCAACGGTGCGGTTGGCATAGCCCCATTCGTTGTCGTACCAGGCATAGAGTTTGACCTGGGTGCCGTTGATAACCATGGTCGACAGCGCATCGATGATCGATGAACGCGGATCGGTACGGTAGTCGATAGACACCAATGGACGCTCCTCGAAACCGAGGATGTCTTTCAGTTCATTCTCGGAAGCGTCCTTGAGAAGTTTATTCACCTCTTCGACAGTGGTGGCTCGCTCGACCTCGAAGACACAGTCCGTCAGCGAAGCGTTGGCCAGCGGCACGCGTACGGCGTGACCATTCAGGCGCCCACGCAGCTCCGGGAAGATTTCGGCAATGGCGGTGGCCGATCCGGTACTGGTTGGGATCAGGCTCATTCCGCAAGCACGCGCACGGCGCAGATCCTTGTGCGGTTGATCGAGAATGCTTTGGGTGTTGGTCAGGTCGTGGATGGTGGTGATCGAACCGTGGCGAATGCCCAGCTTCTCGTGGATGACTTTCACCACCGGCGCCAGACAGTTGGTGGTGCATGACGCCGCCGTGACGATGCGATGTTCAGCCGGTTTGAACAGCTGATGATTGACACCCATGACGATATTCAGCGCGCCCTTCTCTTTCACGGGCGCACTCACCACTACGCGCTTCACGCCTTGGTCGAGATACGCCTGAAGCACCGCGACGGTCTTCATCTTGCCGCTGGCTTCAATCACCAGATCGCAACCCGACCAATCGGTGTCGGCAATTGCCTTGTTGGCCGTTACCTTGATTCGTTTGCCGTCAATGACGATGCTGTTGCCCTCGGAGTCGGCCTGGTAATTCCAACGACCATGTACCGAGTCGAAGTTCAGTAGGTGCGCATGGGTCGCCGCGTCACCCGCTGGGTCGTTGATCTGCACGAATTCGAGTTCTGGCCAGCTCCAGGCTGCTCGTAGCGCGAGGCGACCGATCCGGCCGAAACCATTGATACCAACTTTGATAGCCATGTTGTTGTGCTCTGTATTGAGTGTCAGTGGGCGTTCGACCGGGTGTCGAACTGGCCGATGTATTCAATGTGGGCAGGATGCTGGATAGCGCGCGGGCGCAGCGACTGAACATCGCGGATGGCATCGCACAATGGCACACCGCTTTCGATCAACAGCCGAGTGGCAACCAAACCGGTTAGCGTCAGCAGTGCCGATGCCCCCGCGTCCTTGACGGTTTGCAGCGCCTCGAAAGGCTTGGTGCCCTTCGTGCCGGGACACGGGGTGAAGATCAATTGGCCATTGAACTGTGCCAGCGGCAGTACGGAATATGGGTGTTGTTGCACGGTGAAAAACCCTCAGATGGAGCGCTGATTGACACGTTTCATGAGTTCTTCCGCCGACTCCTTGCGCTCGGAATAACGATCGACCAGATAGTCCTGACGGTCGCGAAGCAGTAGCGTGAACTTCACCAACTCTTCCATCACATCAACGACACGGTCGTAGAACGGAGACGGCTTCATCCGGCCGTTGTCGTCGAACTCCATATAGGCCTTTGGCACTGAAGATTGATTGGGGATGGTGAACATGCGCATCCAACGTCCCAGCACCCGCAGCTGATTGACCACGTTGAACGACTGCGAGCCGCCGCACACCTGCATGACGGCGAGGGTTTTGCCCTGGGTCGGGCGTACCGCGCCCATCGCCAGTGGCACCCAGTCGATCTGCGCCTTGAAGACCGCGCTCATGGAACCGTGACGCTCTGGAGAGCACCAGACCTGCCCCTCGGACCACAACATCTGTTCGCGCAGTTCCTTCACACGGGGATGATCGTCGGGTGCGTCATCGGGCAGCGGCAAACCTGACGGATTGAAAATCCGCGCCTCGGCGCCGAAGTGCTCCAGCAATCGAGCGGCCTCCTCGACCAACAGGCGACTGAAGGAGCGCTCACGGGTCGATCCGTACAGCAGCAAAATGCGCGGCTTGTGGATGGAGGTCTTTTCGATACCCAGTTTGTCAGTCGATGGGAGATCAACCAGTTCGGTATCGAGTTGAGGGATAGAGTCATCAAACATAGTGTTTGTCCTGCGCAACGGCGCTCTTGGATTCATCGAACCAACGGCGTTTCAACTAGAGGGCCACGCCGACCAGGGAAATCAGCACTGGCACTTCCACCCAAGGGTCAATCACCGTGGCGAAGGCCACTGGTGACGGGTCAGGTAACGGGCCAGGAAAGAAAGACGGCCTTTACTCATGTTAATTGCTCCTGTGGTTACAGCGTGCCAATCAGGGCCAGCTGTGCCTTGAGCTGTTCGGCACTCAGTTGCGAAAGCGGTAATGCCAGGAAGGCCTGGATACGGGTTCTGATCTGCTCCAGCGTGGCTTCAAAAGCCGCCTCGATCTCTTCTTGAGTCCCGTGATATTCCGAAGGATCAGCCAGCCCCCAGTGGGCCTTGGTGGCCGGTCCGAAAAATACCGGGCAAGCTTCACCGGCAGCCTTGTCGCACACCGTGATGACGAAGTCGGGTGCCAAATTCACATGGGCATCGCTGGACTTACTGAACAGCCCAAGCGTCGAAATACCAGCGTTTTCCAGAGTCTTGAGACTCAGCGGATGCACTTCACCTTTGGGCTGACTGCCCGCACTGCAGGCTTTCATGCCTTCCGGTGCCAAGTGATTGAAGACTGCTTCACAGAGGATGCTGCGACAGCTATTGGCAGTGCAGAGGAACAGGATTTTCATCGAGCGATCTCGTAGTCGAAGGCGGAGTCAGGCTATTTAGCTTTCACAGCAGGCCAGTGCCCGTTCAGGACGGTCGCCCATTTCATCAAGGCGTTTGGCATCAGGGCTCAACCAGTGCTTGTTGCTTTCGAGCACAGTGGTCAGTACTTGATGAACCCAATCCGGGAGATTCGGGTGCAGTCGGTAATACACCCATTGGCCTTGTCGACGGTCCGACAACAGGCCGCAACTCCGCAGCTGCGCGAGGTGCCTGGAGACTTTTGGCTGACTCTCGTTCAACGCGCTGGTCAGCTCGCAAACACAAAGCTCTCCTTCACGGGTGATGAGCATCATCGTGCGGACCCGAGTGTCGTCAGCCAGGCATTTGAAAACAGTGGTCGGTGTCAGATGGTCAGCCATATCGTTTCTCAGTGTTTGTTTTTGACCAAGACGAACATCTTGATGCGCTCATGAATTTCGTGAAGGGTGAGACGAAAGGCATCATGTTTGGTGCTGGTGACCGGGTCTTCAAAACTCCAGACGAACAGGACACGGGCTTTGCTGGTCATTGTGCAGCCTCAGCTCATATACGGCTTAACGAATATATGTTTTCCCATATGCAAGGTAAAGAGTCAACGACACATTAATCCATCAAAATGACTGGATCCCGACGACCGTTGTCAATGAAAGCCCTGTAATACAGGGTTAGCCACGTCGAATCGCTTTCCGGCGCTCTTCAAATACCTGCT
Source organism: Pseudomonas fluorescens NCIMB 11764 (assembly GCF_000293885.2). NCBI lineage: Bacteria > Pseudomonadati > Pseudomonadota > Gammaproteobacteria > Pseudomonadales > Pseudomonadaceae > Pseudomonas > Pseudomonas fluorescens. The sequence goes on along the minus strand of NZ_CP010945.1, from coordinate 3,709,856 downwards.
GCGAAATATATATGGTATCTGTAATAAATCTGTCGCTCACGCGGCCTCAAGGGTTGTCTCTCCAGTGCCACAACAAGATGTCTGGCTTGCCGAAGCCTTCAAGCGATCATCGACTTCATCGAATTCCGAGTTGTAAATGCCAGTTTCCGGGAGGACCAGCTCAACCCTTTTGGCCGCGTCCCAATCACCCGCCAGCGCCGCGACGACAGAGCGAACTTGCTCATACTCCCGGCGCCACAATGAGTTCGTCCAGTGGTGGGAGTATCTGTTCTCCCGCCTTCACGACCTGTCCCGGCACCTTGTGTCGGATTGGGCGATGTACGGCTCCTCGCGTCAGTATTAATTTTTCGCTGCAATCTCAGTGAATTCGATGACCTGGATTTCAATCCATCCTGGTTGCCATCCTCCCAATGGAATTTTTCCGCCTAGACTTGCCTCTTGTCCGCCGCATGAATGAGCTTCAATGCCTGGAATGTACAAAAAACTAAAACAAGAGGAATACCTCCGATGTTCAAGTCAATATGCAAAGCACTCGCCTGTACCCTTGTCTTCGGTACGCTGAGCACAGCGATGGCCGCCGATCCAATAATTATCAAGTTCTCACATGTAGTCGCCGAGCAAACGCCCAAGGGTCAAGGCGCCTTGCTGTTCAAGAAATTGGTCGAGGAGCGCCTGCCCGGCAAGGTCAAGGTCGAGGTCTATCCCAACTCGTCCCTGTTTGGTGACGGTAAGGAGATGGAAGCCTTGCTGTTGGGAGATGTGCAGTTGATTGCCCCCTCGCTCGCAAAGTTTGAGCAGTACACGAAGTCTGTCCAGTTGTTCGATCTGCCCTTCCTGTTTGACGACATCGCCGCGGTCAACCGCTTCCAGTTGAGTCCGCAGGGGCAAGGGCTGCTCAAGTCCATGGAGAGCAAGAACATCACCGGCCTGGCCTATTGGCACAACGGCATGAAGCAACTTTCGGCCAACAAGCCACTGCGCGTCCCTACCGATGCCCGTGGCCTGAAGTTCCGGGTGCAGGCGTCTGCCGTGCTTGAGGAGCAGTTCAAGGCTGTTCGCGCCAATCCGCGCAAGATGAGTTTTGCAGAGGTTTATCAGGGGCTGCAGACCGGTGTGGTCAACGGTGCGGAGAATCCTTACTCGAACATTTACAGCCAGAAGATGTATGAAGTGCAGAAGTACATCACGGAATCCAATCATGGTGTACTGGACTATATGCTGATCACTAACACCAAGTTCTGGAATGGTTTGCCGCCGGATGTTCGAAGTGAACTGGACAAGATTGTCGTTGAAGTCACAGCTCAGGTGAACAAGGACGCGGAACAACTCAATGAGGGCGACAAGCAGCGCATCCTGGCGGCCAAGACCACTGAAATCATCACCCTGACGCCAGAGGAACGCGAACAATGGCGAGAAGCGATGAAACCGGTATGGAAGAAGTTTGAGGGCGATATCGGTCCTGAATTGATCTCTGCCGCCGAAGCCGCCAACAAGGCCCAATGATCGCAATGCAGGTGCTGCCCAGGGCGGCACCTGCCGATCATTACTCGATAGGAGATGCCATCCATGAAAGCGCTTCAGCGTATCTGGGAACACTTCGAGGAGGGTTTTATCGTCTTCCTTCTTGCCGCCATGACGCTGGTCACGTTCGTTTACGTGATCCTCAACAACCTCTACAGTTTTTTCTACTGGCTAGGCGATCATTGGGGTACTGCGAGCGCCCCGTTATTCGCAATGGGCGACGGGATCATGGGCATGGCCCAGGCGATGACCTGGAGCAGCGCACTGACCAAAGCCCTGTTTGGCTGGTTGATCTTTTTCGGACTGGCCTACGGCGTGCGCACGGCGGGGCATATAGGTGTAGACGCGCTCGTCCGACTGACCAGCAGATCGGTACAGAAGTACATAGGTATTGTGGCCTGTCTGTGCTGCCTGACCTATGCAGGGCTACTCAGCGTTGCCAGCTTCGAATGGATTCAGACCCTGATGAATGCAGGCATCGGTGCCGAGGACCTTGGCCACGTTGGCATCATGCAATGGCATATCGGTTTGATCGTCCCTTTGGGTTTTGCCCTGGTCTTCATTCGCTTCGCTGAGATTCTCGTGCGCATCCTGCAGAACCGCCAAACCGGTCTGGGGCTGGCTAATGAAGCCGCCGATGCCTTGAAATTGGCCGAACACGAGGACGACAAGCCATGACCATTACTTTCCTTTTCGCGGCCCTGTTCGTCCTGATGTTCATTGGTGTTCCCATCGCCATTTCCCTGGGACTGGCCGGCTCCTTGACCATCATTTTTTTCAGTCCCGATTCCGTGCGCTCCCTGGCGATTAAGCTATTCGAGACTTCGGAACATTACACGCTGCTGGCCATTCCGTTTTTCCTGCTCGCTGGTGCATTCATGACCACCGGTGGCGTTGCCCGTCGGCTGATCGATTTTGCCAATGCCTGTGTCGGCCATATTCGCGGCGGCCTCGCTATTGCGGCGGTGTTGGCCTGCATGCTATTCGCCGCTCTTTCCGGCTCCAGTCCGGCGACTGTGGCCGCCGTGGGTTCGATTGCCATTGCCGGTATGGTGCGCTCCGGTTATCCGCAGGCCTTTGGCGCAGGGATCATCTGCAATGCAGGGACCCTGGGCATCCTGATTCCTCCCTCGATCGTGATGGTAGTCTATGCCGCCGCGACCGAAACCTCCGTCGGCAAGCTGTTCATGGCGGGTGTGGTGCCAGGTTTGTTGTTGGGTACAGCGCTGATGGTGGCGATCTATATTGTCGCCGTTAAGAAAAACCTGCCCGCGCTGCCCCGCGCGACATTGCGTGAACTACTCGGCACCGCACGCAAGGCGATTTGGGGACTGTTGCTGATGCTGATCATCCTGGGTGGCATCTACTCCGGAATGTTTACCCCGACCGAGGCGGCGGCTGTGGCGGCGGTTTACTCGGCCTTCATCGCCTTGTTCGTCTACAAGGACCTGACGTTTCGTGAAACCCCGAAAGTCCTGCTGGACTCTGCGAAGTTGAGCATCATGCTGATGTTCATCATCGCCAACGCCATGCTCTTCGCCCATGTGCTGACCACCGAGCAGCTTCCGCAACAGATTACCGCCTGGGTGATCGAGGCCGGCCTGACGCCCGTCATGTTTCTGCTGGTGGTGAACATCGTGCTACTGATTGCGGGCGCCTTTATGGAACCGTCGGCCATCATTCTGATTCTGGCGCCGATCCTCTTTCCCATTGCCATCAAACTGGGTATCGACCCGATTCACCTCGGCATCATCATGGTGGTCAATCTTGAGATCGGCCTGATCACGCCACCGGTGGGCCTGAATCTGTTCGTCACCTCGGCTGTGACAGGTATGACATTGCCAGCCACCATAAGGGCCGCCATGCCCTGGCTGATGATCCTGCTGCTGTTCCTGATCCTGGTTACCTACGTTCCCTGGATTTCCCTTGTGCTGCCAAACTGGCTGGGCATGAGTTGACTTTCCACCTTGGCCGCCCGTGTCATGAAGGAAATTGCCACGGTTTAAACGGATAGCCAGACGACAAAAAGCCCACACTTGGCGGGCTTTTTGTCGAAGGGGGACCAAATTCTTTGGTCGCCACATTGACTGTCACGATACGAAAGGCGTCCCACAAGCCGTAACCACTGTGAAAACACAACCAGATAGCCACCAATTTCCCTTGGACGGAGCATCACGGTATCTGGCCGTCCTCGCACGACCAACGGAAGGCCACCGAGGAAAGTGATCAAACTCCACCAAAGAAACGCGGGAAGGTCATCGCTGTACCCGTAGGCCTCGAGCGTAACCATGGGAATGACCCTGCTGACAGCCAGCGTGATCAGAAATACACCGAGGACGATACCAATAAGCCGCGATGGACATAGACCGACGAGTTGAAAGTATCTGCAACGTAATTGAGCAATGTCTCCTACGAAAAAACCCGGCACAGGGCCGGGCTTACCTGTACTCCCCTACTGCACAGTTCCCAAATGAGAGGGATAGAGAACTGAATGAGGAACACAGGTCGCCGATATTGCCAAAGCACATTTTGCGAAGCAATCCATTTATAAAAAATTCTGTTACAGCTGGCTGTCACCTTCACCACTGCAATGAGAAGCTAAAAAAACCGCCGGCAAATTTTTTCTTGAGCTACCGGGGAATGGGCAAGAGATTGAGCGAACTGTAAACCATCACGGCGCACAATCAGACGTTGATCCGAGAATAAACTGTCAGAACTTTATTTTCCCCCAGATCAATCCGGTGATTGCAGCCACTGCTGAAGCCGCAAGAACACTGAGTTTTGCCGAAGAAAGGAACGCAGGATCAGAAAACGCCAACGATGAGATAAAGATGGACATCGTAAATCCGATACCGGCCAACAAACCCACCAGCCCGATACCACTCCATGTCACACCCTCAGGCAGCTTGCAGACGTTGAGCTTGACGAGGGCGAAGCTCGCAAGAACGATTCCGAGCGGCTTGCCGAGCACCAGCGCTGTTATCACACCCAGGAAGATATTCCGAGAGACATCATCGTCAAGATTGATGCCTTCAAGGCCGACCCCCGCATTGGCCAAAGCGAAGAGCGGCATGACACCAAACGCTACCCATGGGTGCAGTCCTACTTGGACCCGCTGTACCGGAGGCAATATTTCCCTCTGTGCTTGCTGAAGTTGCTTCAGCGGCTTGGCGACCTCCCCCGGACTGTTGGAGGAATGGGAGAAACGATCGATCAGCTCATGGAAACTTCGTCCAATTGTATCCAGTGGCCGTTCCGTTGCGGGCTTGGAGTTTACCGGCGTCATCAAACCAAGAATCACGCCCGCCAGTGTGGGATGAACACCGGTTTTCAGGAGGCCAAACCATACAATGGCGCCCGGCAGTATGTACACGTAGGCCTTGCCAATGCCCATTCTCTGAAATAGCAGCACCAGAGCCAATCCGCTCATCGCAACCACTAACCCCAGGTAATCCAGGCTCGCGGTATAGAAAACGGCAATGATCAAGATGGCGACAATGTCGTCGATGATGGCGAGTGCCAGCAGCAGCACGCGAATACCACCCGGAATCGACTTTCCTAACAGTGCGAGAACCCCGACAGCAAACGCAATGTCGGTGGCGGTTGGTACAGCCCACCCTCTACTGGCGTCGGTACCCTGGTTGAACGCCATGTAAATAATCGCCGGCATCATGACGCCACCTAATGCCGCGCCAAGGGGTAACGTCGCCAACTTCAGATTCGCAAGCGCACCGTCATTGATTTCCTGGCGTATCTCAGCTCCGACCACGAGAAAAAAAATAGCCATCAGCCCATCATTGACCAAAAAATGCAGCGAACACGAGACCGTAAACTCGCCTAAACCTAAGGTGAGTTGGGTGTTCCAAAAGTGCTCATAAGAATCAGCAAGCGGGCTGTTGGCCCAGATGAGCGCAACCATCGCAGCGAGCAGCAAGACGATGCCGCTAACCGCTTCGATATGTGAAAACCGTTCTATTGCGGCCAGTGCGCGAGTGGTCAAAACCTGAGGACGAGGAATAGAGGAGGACGCCGAGTTTTTATCAGACACATTAACTCTCCGCTGGCGGCCCGACCAACGTTTGAGCTTAACCTGCGCCGTGCCGTATGCAGCAACGCACCCAGCCGGATGATAAGTAGCTAACAAGCACGATGTAAATGACCAAGCCAAACTACTGAATGAACCTTCGTCTGCCAAGAAGACTCCACCAAAGGTAATAACCTCTTCCTCCTTTGTTGACGAAAATCCGAAACTACTGACCGATCACGTCACTATCAAGGATATTAAAAATGATCGCTCGCTGGCGCTGGGTGCTACACCAACTGACCAAACGGCTGTGGTTCAGAGCGAGTCTGTTTTCTTTGCTGGGAATAGCAACTGCGTTACTCGCCGTTGCCTTCAAGGACTACATTCCCGAATCATTACCCACCCGAATCGGCGCCGATGCCGTCGACAAAATCTTGGGCATCATCGCCTCGAGCATGCTCGCCGTGACCACTTTTTCGCTGAGTACTATGGTGACTGCCTACGGTGCAGCCAGCAGTGGCGTAACGCCTCGTGCTACCACGCTGGTGATGGAGGACACCACGACTCAAAATGCACTCGCCACCTTCATTGGATCATTTCTGTTCAGCCTGGTAGGTATCATCGCTTTGAGTACCGGGGCCTACGGCACGCAAGGAAGGGTTCTGCTATTTGCGGTGACCATTGCCGTCGTGATTCTGATTGTCTACACGCTTTTGCGCTGGATCGATCACCTGTCCAAGCTTGGCCGGGTGGGTGAAACCATTGATCGTGTCGAACAGGCAACCATCGACGCCATCAAACACAGAATCCAATGGCCTCATTTGGGCGGTGCTGCCTACCCATCCGAGTGGATGATTCCACCCGCGGCGCAAATAATCTCAAGTCTTCAAACCGGGTACGTCCAGCATATTGATGTACATGCATTAGGTGCCATCGCCAAAACCTGCGAAATACAGATTTTCCTGGACGTCCTTCCGGGGAGCTTTGTCCATCTGGACATGCCGATCGCTCGAACCGTGAATTTGAACAAGGAGCACGCAGACGCTTTGCACGACAGCAGTGAAAAAATCCTCGCTGCGCTAACCATCGGCGTCCGTCGGACGTTTGAGCATGATCCACGGTTCGGGCTGTCGGTGCTTTCCGAGATTGCCTCACGCGCATTATCGCCAGCAGTTAACGACCCTGGAACGGCAATCGACGTCATTGGGCGCGGGGTCAGAAGCCTAACCTGTTGGAGCATACCCCAAGAGCCTGCGGCAAAAATCGATGAAAATTGCGAGCAGGTTTACTTGCGCAGCCTGATGGTCGATGACCTTTTCGATGACTTATTCGCGCCCATAGCTCGAGACGGAGCAGGCTTGATCGAAGTGGACCTTCGCTTGATAAAGGCCCTTGTCAGTCTCGCGCACATACACCCTGATATGTTCGGCGGTGCCTGTACCAGGCATGCCGATCTCCTAATCAAGCGCGCGAACCTTGCACTGACATTGGAGGAGGACAAACAGATACTTGGCGCAACGGCACGACAACTGATGCGCTAGGTCACCCAGATTTTCGCGAAGTTGCATCACTGTCCGGGGCTTGCAGAAATCCGCGGGCCAACTGCTGATACAACTCGGGGCCCATCCTTGCACTGACCGCTTTGGCAATGAGCGCGACAGCCAGGAGACTGATCACCATTCCGTGGCTGTCGATCATCTCCATCACGATGATTGCGGACGTGATGGGCGACTGCGTGACCGCAGCCAGGAACCCAGCCATGCACAGGGCAATGATCGGCTGAGCAGCCAGGCCGAAAAGTTCGGCGGCATTTGCCCCAACAGCAGCACCTACCGCCAGAGACGGCGCAAAAATGCCCCCGGGGATCCCAGAAAAGTAAGTCACGACGGTCGCCAGAAAACGCGTGATCGGCGCATGCCAAGGTAGGCTGACATCGGACACGATGACCTGGGAGGTAATACCGTAACCGCTGCCAAATGACGTCCCTGCGCTGAGCCAACCGAGAATTGCCACGACCAATCCGCAAGCGCCAGCGAACCAGACGGGGTGCATACGCCGCCATTCCCAGACAACAAATCGATGATGTCGCTGGGGCCACAGCAACAGCCGGCTGAACAAACCACCCAGGAGACCGCAGCCAATACCGGTGACCAGCACCGGCGCAATCATGTCGAGATGAATGTCTTGAACATCAAAATGACCGAAATAGTTGTAGTTACCCTGCAAAGCAATTGCGACCATCCCCGACAGAATGATCGTACTGAGCAAGACCCCACTGGTGCGGGTTTCCAACTTGCGACCCAATTCTTCGACCGCAAAGGCAACGCCGGCCAGCGGAGTATTGAACGCTGCGGCAATGCCTGCAGCGCCGCCCGCGAGGATGAGGTCTTCGCTGCGAATGATTCGTGCATTGGGCAAATAGCGGTGAAAGAAATGCATGATCGAGGCCGCAACTTGCACCGAAGGGCCTTCGCGCCCGGCCGAAAAGCCTCCGGTCAGCGCCAGAGTGCCAAGGCCTATCTTGGCGAAGGCGATACGCAGCGACACCAGTTTATCGACTGGCTTCCCTTGATGAGCCAGGCGGGTGGCGGCGATCACTTGAGGGATGCCACTGCCTTGGGAGCCCACAAAAAAACGGGTGGTCATCCACACAACCAGCATGCCAATCAGCGGCGTATATAAAAAGGGCAACCACGGTCGCTCGGCGGCCTGTTGAGCGAATTGCGTGAGAGCCAGGTCGGCCAACCGGGCGAACATCACTACCAACAGGCCCGCGAGTGTAGCGGCAGCCCAAAGCGTCACCCGTGTACGCCACCGGATCGAGGCAAAGCGACGGCGTATCAAAAGTAGCGGTTTGATCACTCGAGCGGATTCCAGTTGAAGTTTTCGTCAACGAAGTGAGGCAAGACTAACCGCATTCGTTATGCGCTCCAACCGGAGCAGGGAAAATGATTACAAAACAATTCACCCGAAACCCCACATATCGGTAGCCGATCCCCCAGCCAGAAATTGACTACCCTCTCGCCACGTCTGCGTCAGTATCGACTACAGTTGGAACACTCTGCATAAAGCCATAACAAGACGGAGAGTTTCTCATGCGAGTAAAAAGCCGCTTTGCCCTCTTAGTTGCCGCCGCAACCTTGGCAATCACCACCACAACGCATGCCGCGCCAGTGTTCATCAATATACTGACTGGGGGGACCAGCGGGGTTTACTACCCGATCGGTGTCGGTCTGTCGCAGATCTACAGCGACGGCATACCAGGGGTGAAAACATCGGTGCAAGCCACTAAAGCCTCAGTGGAGAACTTGAACCTGCTGCAGGCCGGTCGAGGTGAACTGGCCTTGGCTCTGGGGGACTCCGTGGCCGACGCAAAAAATGGTGTCGCAGATGCAGGATTCAACGCTCCACTGACCAAGTTGCGCGCGATTGCCGGCGCTTACCCCAACTACATTCAAATCGTGGCCAGCAAGGAGTCGGGAATCAAGACGCTAGCCGACCTCAAAGGCAAAACCATCTCGGTCGGAGCACCGAAATCTGGCACAGAGCTCAACGCGCGGGCGATTTTCAAAGCCGCGGGTCTGACCTACGAAGATATGGGTAAAGTTCAATACCTGCCATTTGCCGAATCGGTCGAGCTGATCAAGAATCGACAATTGGACGCCACGCTGCAGTCTTCCGGGCTGGGCATGGCGGCCATTCGTGACCTGTCCTCTGTCATGCCGCTGAACTATGTGTCCATCCCGACTGACGTCGTTGCAAAGATCGGCAACCCGGCCTATCAGGGCGCCATGATTCCGGCCAACACCTATGATGGGCAACCTGATGCGGTGCCAACGGTGGCGATCACTAATATCCTGGTCACCCGTGCTGATGTGCCAGATGAAGTGGCTTACCAGATGACCAGGTTGCTGTTCGAAAACCTTACACGCTTGGGTAACTCGCATTCGGCGGCCAAGGACATCAAGCTGGAATCTGCCGCCAAAAACCTGCCAATTGCGCTCCATCCGGGCGCCGAACGTTATTACAAGGAAAAAGACGCGCTGTAACGCGCCAGGGCGTATCGGTCAGAACTATCACTGCGTCGACTGTTCGCCCCACCTTCCATGCAGTCATGAGGCAGGCAGCACATGAGTGAAGATCATCACGGCATCTCCGCGAATCCGCGAGACTGGCCAAAAGCCCTATTTTTCGTGGCATTGCTGTTCTCGATTTTTCAGATTTTCACCGCTGCGTTTTCGCCGATCTCAAGCCAAGTTCTGCGCGCGGTACACGTGGGCTTCCTACTGTGGGTAGTATTTCTGAGCTACCCGGCGTACGGCAGGAAGCGTCCCTGGCAACCTCTGGCCTGGTTGCTCAGTTTAGCGGCCATCGCCACGGCCTTGTATCAGTGGGTATTCGAGGCTGATCTGATCCAGCGGTCTGGCGATCTGACATTTGCAGACACCGTGCTCGGTCTTTTGCTGATTGCACTGGTGTTCGAAGCTGCAAGGCGAGTGATGGGCATTGCTCTGCCCATCATTTGCGGTCTATTTCTGGCTTATGGCTTGTTTGGCGAATATCTGCCTGGCGACTTGGCCCACCGCGGATATGGCTTCGATCAGATCATCAATCAATTGTCATTTGGTACCGAAGGGCTGTACGGCACGCCGACCTATGTATCGGCTACCTACATTTTTCTTTTCATTCTATTCGGCGCGTTTCTTGAACAAGCCGGCATGATCAAACTGTTCACCGATTTCGCCATGGGCCTGTTCGGTCACAAATTGGGCGGGCCAGCTAAAGTTGCGGTCGCCTCATCGGCGTTGATGGGTACCATTACCGGCTCCGGGATTGCCAACGTCGTTACCACGGGGCAATTCACCATCCCACTCATGAAACGCTTTGGCTACCGAGCTGCATTTGCCGGCGGCGTGGAAGCCACCTCCAGCATGGGCAGCCAGTTGATGCCGCCAGTGATGGGGGCCGTCGCCTTCATCATGGCCGAAACCATCAACGTCCCCTTCGTGGAGATCGCCAAAGCGGCGTTGATACCCGCTATCCTTTATTTCGGCTCGGTGTTCTGGATGGTTCACCTGGAGGCCAAGCGCTCGAATCTCGAAGGCCTTCCCAAAGACCAGTGTCCCAGTGCGTTGGGGGCGGTCAAGGAGAACTGGTACCTGCTGATTCCACTGTTGGTATTGGTTTATTTATTGTTCTCCGGGCGCACGCCCCTATTCTCCGGCATGGTCGGCCTGGCACTGACAGCTATCGTGATTCTCGGCTCGGCGATTATTCTCAGAGTGCAAAGCTTCGGTCTACGTTGCACCTTTTGGATAGCGCTTGGCATCTTGTGTACCGGTTTTTTTCAGCTCGGGATCGGTGTGATCTTTGCGGTCATCGGCGTACTGGTGGTCGTCTGCTGGTTCATCAAGGGCGGTCACGAAACATTGACCATCTGCCTGCACGCTCTAGTCGAAGGCGCGCGCCATGCGGTACCGGTAGGTATCGCCTGTGCACTGGTGGGCATCATTATCGGTGTGGTGTCATTGACCGGCGTGGCCTCCACCTTTGCGGGTTACATTTTAGCTATAGGCCGGGACAACCTGCTGCTTTCGCTGATCTTGACGATGATCACTTGCCTTGTGCTGGGCATGGGCATCCCGACCATTCCCAATTACATCATCACCAGCTCGATCGCAGCCCCTGCGCTGCTGGAGTTGGGTGTGCCTCTGATCGTTTCGCACATGTTCGTGTTTTATTTCGGCATCCTCGCCGATCTCACCCCCCCGGTCGCTCTCGCCTGCTTTGCGGCCGCACCGATCGCCAAAGAGAGTGGATTCAAGATCAGCCTGTGGGCGGTTCGAATCGCGTTGGCGGGTTTCGTCATTCCTTTCATGGCGGTCTACAACCCGGCGTTGATGCTGCAAGGTGACAATCTTTGGGCAACCGCCTACATGTTGATCAAGACAACATTGGCGGTCGGGCTTTGGGGAATGGCCTCCACCGGCTACTTGCAACGCAAGATGCCTGTTTGGGAGCGATTGTCGTGCGTAGGCGCGGGAGCCTTGCTGGTTGTTGCGTTGCCACTGACTGATGAGCTGGGCTTCGCCCTCGGGACATTGATGATATTTCAACATGTTTGGCGTTCCCGTCAGGCAGGGATCGCCAACGCATGATCGGATTATGTCTGGGCCTGACCGGCGCCGTGTGGGCTCAACTGTCGGTTTCACACTTCACGCTGGCGTGGAATCACACGATTGAAAAGATTCGCTGGGAAGAGGACTACCGTATCACCAAGCAGGGCCTGGTACTGGAAGAAGCTCGAGTGCGTGGCAATGGCGCAGGAATGGACATTCCGCCAGGTGCTCGACTGGAAAATGGTAGTTGGCACTACCGGCGATCGTTGCCACCTATGCAGCCACTGATTCTGGGGCGAACGCCTGAGGCTGGCGATTATCAGCTGTGTTTTGACAACCAATGTTATTTCATGAGCAAGTGGATTGGCGCACCAACTTACAGGCAACCTTCTATGCAGATGTGGGCATGCGAGGCAGGCTGAATGTGATACCTCCTTCCAAATATGAGTCGAGAAAAGAAGAGGCTTTCGATCCTGCAGGAATTACTAAATTGCGCTAGTGCAAGCGAGCCAGTGGATCAGTCGTCGTCCTGAAGATTGCCGTAACCACGAGGTAATTCCATCCAGGCGTCAAGCGCCGTGAGCTGCCTCGCAACAGCAGCGTCCCACTCAGGACCCACGGCAATGTTTTTACTCATCATGGCGTGGATGATAGCTGTCGCCTGTTCGTACTCATGGTGTATTTCCAGCGCTTTTGCTAAAAATTCTTCTTGCCGAGTCATAGGGTTCTCCAGAAGTGGAAACCGAGCATTGATCTGCAACCATAAACAATCGACACCTGCATAAACCGTGAGTTGCAAAGCCCCCGTGGTTGGTGCCATTGGTGGTCGCGTGAAGCTGCACAGCCAACGCATGATCGGATGGTCAGTACCGTTTTGCTCAGCTGTCGATTTGGTATTTGATGCTGGTTTGAATCAAATCACGGGAATGACTTGATGAAATGGAGGCGACCGAGCACCCATGACGATGGGATGGCTGCTCCGAGATGCTCGCTGAGAAATGACAGGTGAGGCGACCTGTATCGGCTAACGAACTCCCAATCAATGATTTTTGGGTAAATACCGAACGCTCCATCAGGGAAACGGGACAAGCCTTCGCTGTGCGTTCAGCTCATGCGCTCCAGCTACGCTAGTTTTCTTTATGCAGTAATCCAATTCGCATAGGTACACACCAAGCCGAATGCGAGCAAAAAGAAAGCCAAATACGGGGTCACAATTTTCCTCCTTTCAGTACGTGCGAGCATCCGTCATGGGAAATATATCCGTGCTTTGGAAGGCATCAAGGTTAAGGTGGATTAAGAAATATTTAATTTTCGGCCGCAACGTTGGTCTCTTAGGGTATGCCGTATCGGCGTTCGGCATTACACGGAGAAAGTTATGAGTTACGCGTTGGTTATAGAGGATGACGAGGTGACGGCGGAAGTCATCATCGCCGCGCTCCAACGCAACGGCTTCAGCTCCAGATGGGCCGAAACCGGACGAGACGGACTGGCCTTGGCGATTGCTGGAGGCTATGACGCCATTACTCTGGATCGGATGCTACCCGATTTTGATGGGCTAACGATCGTCAGTACGTTACGGAGTCTTGGAATCCAGACACCGGTCCTGATGATCAGTGCACTTTCAGACATAGATGAGCGCGTTAAGGGGCTTCGGGCGGGCGGCGATGACTATTTGACCAAACCATTCTCGCCTATCGAGATGCTTGCGCGTCTAGACGCGTTGCTTCGGCGCACCAGTGCCGATTCTAGCCATCCACATCTCAGTTACGGAAACCTGCGACTGGATCTGGTGGAGCACAAATTGACTCGAAACGATGAACACATCCTGCTGCTTCCGACCGAGTTCAAACTGCTCAATTACCTGATGCGCAGTGCCGGCCAACTGGTCACACGCACCATGCTATTCGAAGAGGTCTGGGGTTACCACTTCGATCCGGGAACGAACATCATTGATGTTCACATTGGCCGACTGCGCAAAAAACTCGAAGGCGATAAAGACTCTCCCATCATCCATACGATACGTGGTGCAGGATATGTCCTTGCTACAAAAAACTGAGGAATGGCGCTCTTCCGGTAGTCGATTGATCGGGTTCTACGCCATATTTTTTGTGGTTTGGGGAGCGCTTTTCACCGGGGTATTGTACTGGCAAATCTCCCATTACCTGGGAACCGTTGCAGAGCGAACATTATTGCAGCGTGCGCACTACTATCAAAAAGTCGATGATAAAAAACTGGCAAAAGAACTGGCTGCCAGTGAAGCCTATTCAACGCCCGGCATCGATGCGTACGGATTGTTCACAGCCGATGGCCAGCACATTGCAGGAGATCTGCTCAAACTGCGTTCCAGTTTGCCCGATGATGGGAAGGTCCATTATCTTGAGCGCGGATTAAGTATTGCATTACCCAATGAAGAAACCAGAAGCAGCTATGCCCTTTTAACTCGGCGCCGAGACGGACATATTCTTATTTTGGCACGGGACGGCGGCTCGATCTCAGCCGTTGGTGGGATTATCGAGCAAGCATTGATGTGGGGATTTTCATTAACGCTCATCCCCGGATTGATTGGCTGGTATTTATTACGGCGGCTGCCATTACGCCGTGTCAAACGTTTGCAGCTTTGTACCGAGAGTATCGTTTCAGGCAACTTGTCGGAGCGTTTACCCTTATCCGCCCGCCGCGATGAGTTGGATATGCTGGCGAGCGCTGTGAATACGATGCTCGATCACATCGAGCAACTGATGCATGAGGTCAAAAGCGTCTGCGATGGTGTCGCCCATGATTTGCGTACACCGCTGACGCGGTTGCGTGCAAGGCTTTATCAGCTCCAGCAACTGCCATTGGACAGTGATCACGAGCGAATATTAAATCAGGCCCTTGAGGAAAGCGAATCGATCATGGTGCGTTTTCAAGGATTGCTTCGAGTTGCTGAACTCGAGGACATTCGCCGCCGCTCTGCATTTGCACCTTTCCAAATCATGGCGTTGTTACAACAAGCACATGAATTTTATGAACCGTTGGCACTTGATCGTTCTCAAACGCTTTCTCTAGAAATTACCAATGACCTACCCCAACTGTATGGCGACGCTTCGTTGCTGTTTGAGGCTGTGGTCAATCTGCTCGATAACGCGATCAAATTTACGCCGGAGTGTGGGCATATCAAACTGCGGGGAAGTATCGAGGAGTCAACCGTCATCATTGAAGTCGCTGACGATGGTGCCGGCATACCCGAAACGGACCGTACGCACGTCATTCGCAGGCTCTATCGAGGAGATGCAAGCAAGATGCAACCCGGGCATGGTCTCGGATTATCGTTGGTCGCTGCCGTCGTCAAATTGCACGGCTACTCGCTGGATATCCAACCCGCAGCGATGCACTGCGGTACCCGTGTCTTGATTCACTGCCCGATGATCTCCGAGTCACCTTCGTATCAATCACTGGCTGAACATTAAATTTAAGTTAATTGAGTTTAATTTGAGCGCATTAGAGCTGTGGGCTAGGTTTGTCCGTACTTTCTGCAAAACCAAGGCTTCCTGGTTGTGAAATATCTGTTGTTCCGTCTTGTGTTGACCGTGCTCTGTGTAACAACGCCTTTTGCCTGTATTAACCATGCTCGGGCTGAAACGAACACTCGAGGGGCGATGATCCCTGCAGCACCAAAGCTCGGAGCCAAAGCCTGGATACTGATTGATGCGGCAACGGGTAGTGTGATTACCAGTCATAACAGCGATATGCGTCTGCCCCCAGCCAGCCTGACAAAAATGATGACCGCGTTTATCACTACACGTGAAATTAAGGCCGGGCGCATGAAAGAAAATGACACAGTCACGATCAGCGAAAACGCCTGGCGTACGGGTGGCTCACGAATGTTTCTTGACCCTGGCAGCACAGTCTCGATTCAGGATTTGCTGAGCGGTGTGATCATCGTCTCCGGTAATGATGCAAGCGTTGCACTTGCTGAACATGTAGCTGGAAGTGAAGGCGTCTTCGTCGGGATGATGAATGCGACCGCGAAAACCTTAGGAATGAGCAATACTCACTTTATGAATGCCACCGGGCTGCCTGAGCCAGCGCATTATTCATCTGCTCGCGACATGGCCACATTGGCGGCGGCAATCATTGGCGAAGGAGCTAGTTCATATTCGCTTTATTCCAAAAAATACCTCACCTGGAACGGGATTCGGCAGGCCAACCGAAATCTCCTTTTATGGCGAGCCCCCAGTTTCGATGGCTTGAAAACCGGTCATACCGAGGCGGCCGGTTATTGCATGGTGGCTTCGTCGTACCGAGCCAGGCGACGCTTGATCAGCGTGATCCTTGGCGCAAGCAGTACATATAAACGCACAGCAGAAACAGAAAAGTTGATGGGCTATGGGTTTCGCTTCTATGACACAAAAACCTACAAAAAAGGCGGAGAGATACTCACAGAGTCTGCGCTCTGGAAAGGTAAGCAGCGATCGATTGCACTGGGATTACTCGATGATCTGACTCTCACCCTGCCCAAAAATACAAGTCGAAAAATAGAGACGCGCCTTGAGATTGATGGACCGCTTGAGGCCCCTATTGCCGCTGGTACCATCGTCGGAACGCTGGGGCTGTACGAAGATGGCCAAAAGTTGGGGAGTCGGCCATTAATTACCCTTGAAGATGGGGAAACCGGCGCCTGGTGGAAACGTTGGTGGGACACGATGCATCTGTTTTTGCTCCAAATGATTCGTAGTTGGTTCGATGACACTGAGATTGCCTAGCCATGGACAATGTTATGTATTACGAGGCAAAAAATACCGAGACGGATCCCATTGCTGGAGAAGCTGATGAACTCGGATGATCTACGAAGAGAATTAGCGCTCTCGAAATTTTTCAACGGTAATTCATTACTAAATGACGATGTCAAAGAACTGAATCAGGCCGAAAGAAAACTATGCATTGAGTCAGCTTTTGAGCAGGAGGCGATACGTCTGGGGATCGAAGTATGGGAGCTTACGCTCATCATGATTTCAGAGTCTTCTGAAGAGCTGAAATACCTGACGCTGGAGTTCCATCGAGAAGTGGCAGAAATGGTAGAAATGGACTGGGAGGAGTATTGCAAACTGAACGAAATAAGAGAGTAGTTTTTATAAACCGTTGAGGTACGATCATTAGTTATGAAGACATTGCAGCAGGTTACGAGATCCCGATGATCTTTTTACAATCGTCAAGATCCCCTGCCAACTAATCGCCAGTCAATTACGAGGTGGATAAACTAAGTGGCAGATTTTCGATGATCGCTTCCTCGGGACTTTGCTTCTCTATCCGGCCTGGCCGTTGGATGGCGTCGCGCGTAAAGACGGCAATGCCGAGTTGCAACGACGCTTTAATAATGACCTCTGCCCAATACTCGGCAAGACGTCAGTCAGTAGTGTTTCCGAGCATGATGTTCGAGCGCTGATCCGGGCTGTGGTCAACCGCGGCGCTCACCGGCAAGCCCTCAGCTTCTTCGCCGACCTCACCCGGATGTTCAGCCATTACAGTGCCCTGCCCGCCGGTCAAAAATACGACGGCACTCGGCCACTGAAGAAAGAAACTCAACTCGCGCTTTGGGTCAGCCTGGGCACACTGTGCCGGATTGGCGGGTTGCTGCAGGCCTGATGGAAAAATGTCGATCTGGAAAAGCAGACCTGGTTCCTTCCCAGTGAGAACGTCAAAGGCTCTGCCGCAAGAAACAAGACCACCCTGTTTTCCTCTCCCCCTTCGTCCTGCATTTCTTTCAGGAACTCAAGACCCTGACGGGAGATGTTCGTTATTCTCGACGCTGAGAAAGAGCCCAGCGGAGCGGGCGATCTGTTTAAAACTAGGCAAGCGGTAACCAGACGCACACTTCGAAACCCTCCTGTCGACCTGTAGCAGGGGAAAACAGTTTCATTCTCGCGTTAACCCCCTGAACGATGGTTTTAGTAATCGCCAACCCCAGCCCTGAACCACTGATTTCACTGTGACCGCGCACAAAGCGCTCTGTCAGATGCTGCAATACCGACTGCGGCACCGCCGGGCCGCTATTGACCACCCGCAGTTGTGCCTGTTCGGTGAGGCTGACTTCGATCGGTTGATCCGCTGCGCCGTACTTCAGCGCGTTCTCGATCAGGTTGCGCAACAGGATACCAAAGGCGTCCGGATCGATGCTCGAGTACACGCTGGCTTGACCGGGCAAATGCAACTCAATGCGCTGACCGCTGCGATGGTTCCACTCGTCGACCCCATGGGCCAGCAATGGAATCAGGTCCTGAGGTGTTTCGGACAACAGCCCACCGCCCTCGGCCTTGGCCAGTTGCATGAGTTTTTCCGAAAGCCGCGCCAACTCGCGCAACGCGTTTTCGATCTTCGCCGCTCGTACCCGCAACGGGCCTTCGGGCGCCTCGTGGTGTAACCGCTGGATCTGCGCCAGGGTCGCGGCCAGTGGCGTGCGCAGCTCATGGGCGCTGTTGGCGGTAAAGCTGCGCTCGGCTTCCAGGGCCTTGCGCAAGCGCTCCAGCAGGTGGTTGACCGCCTCGGCCAATGGATCGATTTCTGCCGGCAGGCGGGCCACCTTGATCGGCGACAAGTCACCCACGCCACGCGCCTCGACCGCACGACGATACGCCAACACACTGCGCAGGCTGATCCGCACGAACAACCAGGTGCCCAACAGGCTGACGGGAATCAGCGCCAACAGCGGCAACAACAAGGCAAACAAGGCTTCCCGCGCGGCTTCACGGCGATGCCCCAGCGGCTCGGCGATCTCAATGAACAGCGTTTCGCGCAATGCACTGGCGCCATACAAGCGGTATTTTTCAGAGGTGGAAAAACCCTCAGTCGGCTGTTGACTGAAGATCTTCGGGTTGGCGTCGTGGGATTGCATCAGGATCTTGCCGCTGGCATCGCGCACCAGGTACGTCAGGTATTCCTTGTGCATTTTCAACGTCGCAACGTGCTGAGCCTCACGGGGTTCCTCCCGGTTGCTGATTTCCAGCACGGCCAGTGGCAAGATGCGTTGCGCGGTCTCTTCCAGCGCGCTGTCGAACGCCTCGTTCAACTCATGTTGCACCACCAGCCAGGCGCCGACGGTCGCGCCCAGCCACAGCAAAGTCATGCCCAGGGTCAGCCCCAGGCCGAGGCGTTTTTGCAGGCTCAAAGAAGACTTCATATGGCCATCAACCGGTAGCCCATGCCGCGCACGGTTTCAATCAGCTCGCGTCCCAGTTTTTTGCGCAGCCGGCTGATGTAGACCTCGATGGTATTGCTCTCGATTTCGGCGCCGAAGGCATACAGACGTTCTTCCAGCTGCGACTTGGACAACAACGCGCTGGGCCGCTGCACGAACGCTTCGAACAGCGCCCATTCGCGAGCCGTCAGGTCTACGGTGGTGCCGGCCCGCTGCACGGTGCGGGCGCTTATGTCGACCTGCAAATCACCGAGCTTGATCTGCGGGTTGGGATTGCCGCTATAACGCCGGGCCACCGCCGCCACACGGGCCGAAAGCTCGAAAAGATCGAACGGTTTGACCAGGTAATCGTCGGCCCCGGCATTGAGGCCGGCAATGCGATCGGATATCTGATCCTGGGCCGTCAGGATTATCACCGGGGTCACGTCACCTGCCGAACGCTGCTGACGCAAAAAGTCCAGCCCGCGACCGTCCGGGAGCATCAGGTCCAGCAGGATCAGGTCGTAAGGCGTGGTGCGGACGCTGTTGCGTGCGTGGTCCAGGCGCTGCACCCAATCGACGGCGTGGCCGTCATCGGCAATCTGCTCGCGCACCGCATCCCCCAACCCTGGTGCGTCCTCGACCAATAGAACCCGCATCTGGAACCTCCTGTGATGGTTGTCGTGCAGCACCTTAATCGCCTTACCTGACGTGAATCTGAAGATTCAGCTGGTTGTCAGCAATGCACCTTAGGGTATGCCACAGACGCCGACCTCGGCAGGAGACAGATCATGAAATCAGGTTTTATTGCCAATGCCGCGCTGTTGAGCCTGCTGCTCAGCGGTTACGCCCTGGCTGACGACGACTGCAGCGACCCGGTGAGCGACTGGCAACCGCGCGACACCTTGCGTCAGCAGGTCGAGCGGCAATACGGCTGGAGCGTGCAGCGCATCAAAGTCGACGACGGCTGTTACGAGCTCAAGGGCCTGGACCGCAAAGGCAACGCCATCGAAGCCAGCTACTCACCGGCCTCGCTGCGCCTGCGCACCCTCGAGATCCACTTCCGCGACGATGGCAATGCCAGGGATTACCTCGGTAGCCCGATCACCGAATGACACCTCACCTGTCGATGAGTTTTTCCTGCGTTTCAGGTTGCTGTCAGCAAGCAGGTCCAGGCTCTCGACCTAACGATCAAAAGGACACCCTCATGAAGAAGATCATCGCAGCCACCTGCCTCGTCGGCGCCATTGCCCTGCCAGGGCTGGCCCAGGCCCGTGAAGTGACCCTGACCACCCAGCTCAAGGACTACAGCGGCAATGATGCCTACCTGGCGATCTACGTCACCGACGCCAATGGCCAATACCAGAAAACCCTGTGGGTGGCCGGCAAGAAGGCCAAGTACTACAAGCATTTGGGCGACTGGGCCCGTGGCAGCGGGATGAACCCCAGCGAATTTGACGGGGTCAGCGGCGCCAGTGTCGGCAGCGGGCGCACGCTCAAAGTCAGCGTCGAACTGGCAGACACCCTGATCGATGCCGGGTATCAGATCCGCATCGACAGCGCCGTCGAGGACAAACGTGACGCTCGCGCCGATGTCAGCATGCCGTTGACATCCAAGGGCGCCGGCAAGCCAGCGCCCGGCAGTACCTATGTCGAGTCCTTTACTTACGATCTATAGCACCCGCCATCTCTGGAGGCTGAACATGCTTCGTCAGTTCCATTCCCTTCCTGGCCTGATCGCCGCCCTGCTGGTCATGTTATTGGCCATCAGCGGCGCGATCCTGTCGGTCGACCCGGCGCTGGAACGCCTGCACAGCACGTCCACCCCTGCCGGACAACTCAACGTCGGCCAACTGGCCGGGCGCGTTGCCAACCACTTTCCAGGCGTGGAGCAGATCCAGCGCTCAGCGTCCGGCACGGTGATCGTCTACTACAACCAGAACGGCCAGGCCGGGGCGGAAAAGGTCGACCCACTGACCGGCAAAGGCCTCGCCCCTTACGAACCATCCGCGTTCACACGCTGGGTGAAAGACCTGCACCGCTCGCTATTTCTTGGTACGCCGGGCCATGGGGTGTCGGGGGTCGGCGCCCTGTTCATGCTGATACTGTCAGTGTCCGGCGCGCTATTGCTGGCCCGGCGCCTGGGTGGCTGGCGCAACCTGCTGCGGCCACTGCGGGGCACTTTCAGCCAGCGCTGGCATGCTGAAGTCGGGCGATTGGCCTTGCTGGGGCTGCTGCTGTCGGCTTTGAGCGGGCTCTACATGTCCGCCACCACTTTTGGTTTTATCGCCGACGGCAGTCAAAGTGAACCCACCTTCCCCGCCCACGTCAGCGCCGGCCCGGCCTTGCCGGTAGCGAAGCTGCAAGCCTTGCAGGCCGCCGACCTGAACGACCTGCGCGAGCTGGTCTACCCGAACCCCGGCAACCCGCGCGATGTGTTTTCCCTGCGCACGGCCCAGGGCGACGGCTATGTGGATCAGGCCAGCGGCGCTTTGTTGTCCTATCAAGCCCACGACTCGATGCACAACCTCTACGAATTGATCTATCAGTTGCACACTGGCGAAGGCCTCTGGTGGCTAGGCCTGCCGCTGGGGCTCTGCGCCCTCTGCGTGCCGTTGATGAGCGTGACCGGCATCCTGTTGTGGTGGCGCCGCCGCAAGGCTGGCCCGAACATCCGCCACAACAGCCCTGCCCACTCCGCCGACAGCGTGATTCTGGTGGGCAGCGAAAACAACAGCACCTGGGGCTTTGCCAAAACCTTGCACGACGCCTTGCACCAGAGTGGCCATCAGGTACACAGCGCGGCGATGAATGAATGGGCGGGCGATTACCGCAATGCCCAACGGGTCTTCATCCTCACCGCGACCCACGGTGACGGCGATGCGCCGGCCTCGGCTTCGCAGTTTCTGGCGCGGCTGGCCAAAACCGGCCTCAAGCCCGGCCTGCCCTTTGCGGTGCTGGGCCTGGGCGACCGCCAGTTTGCGCAGTTCTGTCAGTACGCCCATCAAGTGCAGGACGCCATGTTGCAGGCCGGTGGCTCGCCATTGCTGGCGCTGGAAACCGTCAACCGCCAGTCCCCTCAGGAGTTTGCGCGCTGGGGCCACGCGTTGGGTGACGTGTTGGGGCAGGAGCTGGCGCTGGTTCACACCCCGCAGCAGCCGCGTACCCATCAATTGAAGCTGACAGAGCGGATTGCCTATGGCGAACAGGTGAACGCGCCGACCCACATCCTGCGCTTCAAAGCCTGCGGCGAACTGCCGGACTTTCTGGCCGGCGACCTGGTCGGGATTCTGCCGCCGGGCAGCCCGATCCCGCGGTTCTACTCGCTGGCCAGCGGTTCCCAGGACGGCGTGCTGGAGATCTGTGTGCGTAAACACAACGGTGGCGTGTGCTCGGAATTCCTTCATGGCCTGGACATCGGCGCGCAGATCGAAGCCTTCATCCAGCCCAACCCGCAATTTCGTCCGGCATCGGGCGCGCACCCGGTGATCCTGATCGGCGCCGGGACCGGCATCGGTCCCCTGGCCGGTTTTATCCGCAACAACAAGGCCCGACACCCGATGCACTTGTATTGGGGCGGGCGCAACCCGGCCTCGGACTTTCTCTACGAACCGGAGCTCAACCAATACTTGTCAGACCGCCGCCTCACGGCACTGCGCGCCGCCTTCTCTCAGGTTCAGGACCGCAGCTACGTGCAGGACCGGCTCATCAGCGATGCCCTGGCCTTGCGCCGGCTGATTGAAAAAGGCGCCCAGGTGCTGGTGTGTGGCAGTCGCGAAATGGCCAAAGGCGTGATGCAGGCCCTCGATGAAGTGTTGGCGCCTCTCAACCTGAGTGTGCTGACTCTCAAGGCACAGGGACGCTACCGTGAAGACGTCTACTGAGTTGCAGCGCTATAGCCTGAACGGCGAAACCATGGGCACCCGATACACCGCCCTGTTTTATGCCGGGGCCGGGATCGATACCGACGAAATTGGCCAGCGCCTGGCGCGCGCCGTGGCCCGGGTGGACCAGCAAATGTCCAGCTGGAAACCCGACTCGGACCTCAACCGCCTCAACGCCGCCCCCGAGCAGGAATGGGTGTCCGTGCCCAAGGAACTGGCCACGGTGCTGTCTGCGGCACTGCGCGTCAGTGAGCAATCGGGCGGCGCCTTCGACATCGCCGTCGGTGACCTGGTGAACGCCTGGGGCTTCGGCCCAGGGGAGCAGACGGTCACAGAGCAGGCGATCGGCACGATTGCGCCGCGCGCCCGGCTGTTAGCCAGCGCCGCATTGGTGGTTGAGCCGCAACACAATCAGGCGCGCAAGCGCGTCCCGCTGAACCTTGACTTGAGTGGCATCGCCAAAGGTTTTGGCGTTGATGAACTGGCCCGTTGCCTGGAGGGTTTTGGCATCACCCGCTACCTGGTCGGCATCGATGGCGAGATGCGCGCCCGGGGCGTCAAACCTGACGGCCAGTGCTGGGCCGTGGCCCTGGAAAAGCCCAACCGGGGCGTGCGTGAAGTCATGGGGGTGATGGAACTCAGCGATGCCGCAATCGCGACCTCCGGGGACTATCGACATTGGGTCGATGTGGCCGGTCAATCCTATGCTCACACCATGAACCCGGCCACCGGTGCGCCGCTGTGCAACCCGCTCGCCGCCGTCACCGTAGTGGCGGCCTCGTGCATGCTCGCCGATGCCTGGGCCACGGCGCTAATGGTCCTGGGCGAAACCGAGGGCCCGCGTCTGGCTCAGGAACGCGGGATGGACGCGTTGTTCGTGCTGCGCGAGGGTGAACAATTCAAAGAAATATCCATTGTCGGCGGCCAGCTGCAGGCGCAAATTGAAACCCGCTGACGCCGATTGCCGGCCCGCTCGGAACCCGTCCGACGTGGACCGCCTAATGACAGGGAATCCCTTTAAACAATGAAATTCATGCACAGGCACACCGAGGCACACAGAAGCGATCGTATCGGCTGGCTGCGCGCCGCTGTCCTGGGTGCCAACGATGGGATTGTCTCTACCGCCAGCCTGCTGATCGGCGTCGCTGCCGCCAACGCCAGCCATGCCACGTTGCTGGTCACAGGAATGGCGGGGTTGATGGCCGGGGCCATGTCCATGGCCGCTGGCGAGTACATTTCCGTGCACTCCCAGGCCGATACCGAGCGGGCCGATCTGTCCCGCGAACGGGCAGAATTGGCAAGCGACCCGAAAGCCGAACACCTTGAACTTGCGAACATCTATATGCATCGCGGCGTGTCACCTGAACTGGCGCATCAGGTGGCCGATCAATTGATGGCCCACGACGCGCTGGGCTCTCACGCCCGGGACGAACTGGGCATCAGCGCCACCCTCACCGCCAAACCCTTGCAGGCCGCCCTCGCCTCGGCCGCCAGCTTTGTGGTGGGCGCCGCATTGCCACTGGCGGTGACGCTTGTTGCTCCGGAGCACAGCGTGGTGCCCTGGATATCGGGCATGTCATTGGTGTTTCTCGGGATATTGGGTGCCATTGCTGCCAGGGCCGGCGGGGCCAAGGTCATGACCGGAGCCTGGCGGGTGACCCTCTGGGGTGCGCTGGCCATGGGCATGACGGCGCTGGTGGGATCGCTGTTCGGAGCAGTGGTTTAGTAAGGCGCACGCTCTCGAAACGCAAACGGAGGGCTTGGAGGTTGTTGGTTCTTGCCGATCTGCGCCCCCCTCTTGCTCAGCCTTTCCAGAAACTACGTGCGACCGAACAGCCGGCGAGGACGGCCTGTATCCAAGAAAGCTGAGTTTAATTTTGCCGAGATAAATCGACTCGGAGGGAATGCACTCACCGAATCATGACCACAGCAACACCTGCTTGCCGAGCAACAGCCTTGCTGCCCAAGCCTACCGAAAAACCACTTACCTGATTGAAGTCAACTCTGCGACTGCCTGGATGTCTACACTGGAACTATGAGGGACTAACAAGCCCGTGGAGCACGTCATGTATTGGTTCCGTCATCACTACCGCAATCTTTTGCGACTCACCCTAGGGGTGTGGGTGTTGGCTGTGATCGTGACGGTATTTCACGGCTGCCTGGTGCAGCCGCAGCACAGCCTGAGTTCAACGCACGAGACGCCTTCCACGCTGCAACAGGTGGATGAACATGCGCTGCATGCCAGCGGCTGTCTTAAGCATTGTGCCGATGCAGCAAAGGCGATCAGTCCCACATCGCAGATACCGACACTGGATCTCGCCAGTTTAGCGCTTGCGTTGCTGCTACCTGCGATGATGCTGCTTAACTCCGCTCAAACAATAATCTTCGCTGCACTCGCACTGAAGCGCCCCGCTCCATCGGGGCCACCCGCCCGCCTTATATTCGTCCGCTTCAACGATTAATTCGCCTTTCAGGGCGGCCACACCGTGGCCGCTCTGCTTCATTGCGCCGATTCGGCGCGGCTTAGTAGTTCCTACCTATCTCTAAATACCCGGAGTTCACCATGCAAACACAATTGAAACTGGTTCTTGCCGCCATTTTGGCCAGCAGCGTCTTCATGGCTTCTGCCGAAGATGAGCATCACCCAGCCGACGCACCTGCCAGCGCAACGGCTGCCAGCGCACCGTCCGAGTCGGCGATGAATAAAGCGATGAGCGAGCAAATGCAGAAAATGCAGAAAATGCAGAAAATGCAGGCCGCTCATGACAAAGCCGCCGCTGCGAAGACGCCAGCCGAACGGCAAGCCGCTATGCAAGAGGGCATGAAAATGATGAATAAATCCTGGCAGTCAAACCTGCTCTAAAATGCTTTTTTCAGCACCTCGGCCTATTTCCGTCGGCCACACAGAATCCTCAACCTATGAGCTAGATCAGTTGGGTTCAAACCTGGGTCGCTATACTGGCTACCGCCCCAGCATCGACTCAAGGTTTTTCCCATGACTCTTTCGCCCAGTGACCAACGAGATGTAGTGATTATCGGTGGGGGGCAGTCAGCCTTGGCGGTAGCGTATTTCCTGCGCCGAACTCAACTTTCGTTCGTTATCCTCGACGCAGAGGAAGAGCCCGGTGGTGCCTGGCGGCATGGCTGGAATTCGCTGCGCTTGTTCTCTCCGGCCACCTGGAGTTCGATACCAGGCTGGATGATGCCGCCCGCCCAAGAAGGCTATCCAACGCGAAATCATGTAATCGACTATCTCAACCAATATGAGCAGCGCTACCAGTTTCCGGTGGAGCGCCCGGTTCGGGTCGTTTCTGTGGAACGCTTAGAGTCTGGCTTGCGAGTACGTTCTGACGGCAAGTATTGGGATGCCAAGGTTGTAATCAGCGCCACCGGCACCTGGAGCAATCCGTATATCCCTCACTACCCTGATGCCGAGTTGTTCGCCGGTCGGCAATTGCATTCCGCGAACTATGTCGATGCACAAGCCTTTGCTGGCAAGAAGGTTTTGGTGGTGGGTGGCGGCAATTCAGGAGCGCAGATTTTGGCAGAAGTATCCAAGGTCGCCGAGACCACTTGGGTAACCCCTGTCGAACCGGTGTTTTTGCCTGACGAAGTGGATGGACGAGTACTGTTCGAGCGCGCCACCCAGCGCTTGAAGGCCCAGCAGGAGGGGCGTGTCATTGACCAGCCCGTCGGCGGGTTGGGGGACATTGTCATGGTGCCACCAGTTGCAGAAGCCCGTGAGCGTGATGCTCTCAAGTCTGTACGCCCCTTTGCACGCTTCACTCGCGATGGTGTGATGTGGGCCGATGGATCTGAATCCGCAGTGGATGTGGTGATCTGGTGTACCGGGTTCAGGCCCGCACTTCAGCATCTTGATTCGTTGGGGGTGATCGACACTGAAGGTCGTGTTGAGGTGGACGGCACTCACTCGATCCAGGAACCAAGACTATGGCTGGTGGGCTATGGCGAGTGGACAGGTTCGGCTTCCGCCACACTGATCGGTGTAACGCGCACAGCACGCAGCACAGTCAATGAGATCGCGACCTATCTTGGCGATCCGTCCGTGGCCTAGTGCCCTACATCCCAGGAGTAGAGGACATGAATGAAACGATCATGCGCTGGCCGGAGCGCAATCCCCGCCTGTTTTTAGCGGTAGCAGCGCTTGTCTGGTTCGGATTGTATGAAGCCCTGATACCTGTTTCAGAGGCTGTGGTCGCAGCGCTTCCTGTTGATCGCAACAGCCACTTGGGAGGTGCCTTACAGTTTTTTTTCTACGACACGCCCAAGGTGCTGATGCTGTTGACCGGCATCGTGTTCTTGATGGGCATGATCAATTCCCACTTCACGCCTGAACGCACCCGCGCAATGTTGGCAGGGCGAAGCGAGGGCATGGCCAATGTCATGGCGGCCACTCTCGGTGTGTTTACCCCATTTTGCTCGTGCTCAGCCGTTCCTCTGTTTATAGGTTTTGTTCAAGCTGGAGTACCCCTGGGGGTGACTTTCTCATTCCTCATTTCTGCACCCATGGTGAACGAGGTAGCGCTGACACTGTTGCTTGGCCTGTTCGGCTGGAAAGTTGCATTGCTGTACCTCAGCCTGGGGTTGTTTATTGCGATTGTTGCCGGCTGGGTCATTGGGCGTCTGAAAATGGAGGCCTATCTGGAAGACTGGGTCCGTGATATGCCCAAGATCCAGGCAACCGCCGGGGACACGAGTATGCCGCTGTATGAGCGGATAAATGCCGGGTTCAGCAGCGTGCGTGAAATCGTCGGAAAAGTGTGGCCTTACATCCTTGCCGGTATTGCCATTGGCGCAGGCATTCACGGGTATGTGCCTGAGGATTTCATGGCCAGCTTCATGGGCAAGGAAGCCTGGTGGTCAGTTCCGCTCGCGGTTCTTATCGGCATCCCCATGTATACCAATGCGGCAGGCATCATCCCCATTGTGCAGGCACTGCTCGCAAAGGGCGCAGCGCTGGGCACTGTGCTGGCCTTTATGATGAGTGTCATCGCTCTATCCCTTCCGGAAATGGTGATCTTGCGCAAGGTGTTGAAAGTGCGCCTGATAGCCACCTTCATTGGGGTCGTCGCCGTCGGCATTCTGATCGTTGGTTACGTCTTCAACTTCGCTTTGTAATCCACCTACCGAGGTTTTTATGAAAGACATCAAGGTTCTGGGCACCGGTTGTGCAAAATGTAAATCGACAGTAGCCATCATCGAACAGGTGGCGAGTGCGAAAGGCGTCCCCGTTAAGCTGGAAAAAATCGAAGACATGCAACAGATCGTCGGCTACGGAGTGATGTCCACGCCCAGCGTCGTGATTGATGGAAAAGTCGTTCACTCAGGGGGCATCCCGAGCCGTGAGAAGGTTGAAGAATGGCTCAGCGCTTGAGACAAAGGCCTCTGCACACCCAACCAGACTCGGTGGTGAGAGACCTGACTGCCCTTCTCCGACAATGACGCGGCGTTTCTTTCGACGGCAGCCGCTGCGGCAGCTCTGGCGAGGGTGCCTATAGAAACCCTCAACAGCCAGTGCTTTTGCATCAGCCTTGATAAAGACGTCCTCTACGAAACTCTGGAGTCGACGCTCTCGGGCAGCCAGGTTTGTTTGAGCTTGCGCAGCAACGCTGCCCTCATCTATTCGCAGCCCATCCAGTCTTCATCGCACCGGCCCACCTGCATCGTATGGCGCAGGTAGTGCGCGCGGTCGAAGCAGTTGTTTCACTCCGAGCTTACCGTGAGGAAGTGCTGGCTCACTCTCCTGCTATCGCACGACATGATCCGGGTGGGATCAAGGGAGTGTTCTTTGGGGATGACTTTCATGTCACTGAGAACAATTTCGGCCTGATTGAGATCAACACCAATGCTGGTGGGGCAATGCTCAATGCCGTGTTGTCACGAGCGCAGCAATCGCTCAATGGAGCGCCAGGAACAGCCCCAGGTAGCTGGAGCGTTCAAACACCCACGCGTCACCTTATGCGTTCAGGCCAATCCAGCCATGAACGCCCACGTAAAGGCCAACACCGATGATCAGTACGCTGGACAGGTAAGGTGCACGACGAGCCACGGTGCCCAACCACGGCCAACGGTTGGAAGCCTGTTTAGCACCAATAGCTGCCGCAGCACCGACAGTGACCAAGGTGATCGCCAAACCGATGCTGAAGCACAAGACGAGCATGCCTCCCAGTGCCACCTCTTTAACCTGAAGGCATAGCAACAGCACGGTGATGGCCGCCGGACACGGAATCAGGCCACCCGTCAGACCGAACATGACGATTTGGCCGGTGGTGACTTCGCGGTTGGTGAAGCGTTTACGGATATCGTTGGCATGAGCACGTTCATGCGCATCCTGATAGCCATCAATCGACAGCTCCAGGCCTTCCAGTTCGGAATGCGCGTGCCCGTGATCATGCTCCTGGTACTCCAGGTCGTAATCATGGGAGTGACCTGCATGCCCAAGACTCAACCGCGCACTGAACTCATGAGGCTCTGGAATATCGACCGCCGACTCCAGGAAACCTTCGCGCTCGACGAATGAAAACGTTTGAGTGCTGCCGTCTGGACGGGTAGTGGTCAGACGAACGTCTGAAGCAAGCCACGCATGCCCGGTCAATGCCTTCAAGCGCCAGTGCGGTGGCATGCCCTCTTCAAAGATCGACAGTTCGATGTGGCCATGGCCGGTATCGATGCGATGGGTTTCATCGTGATGACCATGGTCATGCTCGCCGTGATGGTGATCATCCTCTTGCTCGAACTTGAACATCTGCTCGCCACGCCAGGTACGCCACAGCATCCAAAATGCAATCACAATGATCAGCGCGGAAGACGCAAGCTGGAAGTAAGGCTCAGTGGTTTGAGCATCCAGGCCTTTGCCCAGGTACATGCCACCGATGGCGACCAACCACACCACTGCGGTGTGCGACAGCGTCGCGGCCAAACCCAATAAAACGGCCTGTTTGACCGAGCCCCGGATGGCGACGATGAAGGCCGCCATCATGGTTTTTGAATGGCCCGGTTCCAGGCCATGCAAAGCACCGAGCAGGATGGCGCTCGGGAAATACAGCCAGGCGTGTGAACCGCCCTGTTGCAAGAGTTCAGCAAAGTTGGGCATGTCAGACCTAGAGGTACTTGGTGATTTGCTTGAAGGCTTCCAGTGGCGCGCGCTCGCCATTGTTCAATGCCGAGACGGTGTCCTCCAGGCAGTGATCGATGTGATCCTGAATGAGTGTGCGCTTGGCTTGGCATACCGCTTTTTCAACTGCATGCAGCTGCTGGGCGATGTCCACGCACTGACGACCCTCTTCGATCATGGTGATGATGCCGCGTAAATGGCCGTCCGCCCGTTTGAGGCGTTTGATGATCGCCTCATGACTTTGGTGAGTGTGGGGATGGTTGTGTTCGTGATCGTGCTCACTCATGACTTGAGCCTCAGGCCTCAAATTACGCTGGCATCCTATCCCCCCTAGGGGGATCTGGTCAAACGAAGGAAAGCCCTATAAAACGAATTGAAACCCGAATGCCGTGTTCAGCAGAACACTGACAACGACGGTGGTAATCGCGCTTGTTCTCGCCATGCTTGTGGCCTGGGCCGGGTATACCTATACCTTGTCAGTGACGTCGAAACAGCCAGCCTGCGAGATTGCGCAAGACGCCCATCACGCCCATGAACTGCAAGCCGAAATGTCGGGTGCGGGCTGCTCGGATCAGCGAGCGTGACCATGCCCGAACGGGTGACCATGACTTGCTCGACGACCTTGATGTCCTGCCCTTCCCCACCGCCGACCTTGACCAGCTTGTGCTTGAGCCAGCCGGTGTTCAGGCGCGGTTGGTACGCAACCCAGCTCGAACGAGCGGTACGGCGATGAATCCAGCGGTTCTGGTTCAGCCAGGCGAATAGATTGGTTGGGCGAATGCCGAGAAGCTGGGCGGCCGTGGCGATGCAAACGTCGCCTTGTGATTTGGCCAAGCGCTGCAGTGCTTCGACCTTTCGGCGCTTGCTTGGCGATGACCTGCTGAAGCTGGAGATTCTCTTCGGGTTGCAAGGCGGCGAACCGCAGAGCCTCGGGAAGAATTTGCGGGATCGTGACAACCTGTCGTGACACGTTTTCTAGTTCGTGCAAACGTGTCACGACACGGTATCGAAGTGGCGCGCTGTACCCGGAAAGCAGCGTGATGACCAGATCCTGACCCAGCACGTACTCGGTCTGCTGACGGTTCAGGCCATCGAGATAAATGCGTCCAAAAGTGGACGCATCGAAACCAAGGTCGCCGAGCATGCGTTTCGTGTCGCGCATGACGTGCTGATGCTGCTTGCCGGTGAGATCAGCAATCTCCCGGCTCGACATGGTGACCGTATTGCCTGGAGCGACGATCGTGTTCTTAATGGCTCCACTGTGTTGTACACGTTGTTGAAAAAGCCGCCCTGCCAGGCGGTTTTTTTATGTCTGGTGTCCCGTCCTGAATAAGGTTTACACCTTCTGACTTCTTTTCAGGAAGGTGCAATGGATACGGGCACGAAGCGCAGTCAGCGTGATTACACACTGGCTTTTAAATTATCGGTTGTCCACCAGGTCGAAAAAGGCGAGTTGAGTTATAAAGAGGCTCAGCGGCGCTATGGGATTCAGGGTCGGTCGACGGTGCTGGTTTGGTTACGCAAACATGGTCGCCAGGACTGGAGCCAAGGCGCCTCCATTCGTTCCCAGAGGATCAGACCTATGGACGAGCCAACCTTGCCACTGACTCCCGAGCAAAGAATCAAAGAACTCGAAGAACAACTGGCGCTGGCAACTCAGAAAGCCCAATTCTTTGAAGCCGTGGTCGATGTTCTGAAAAATGACTACGGCGTATCTGTCGTAAAAAAGCGACCCGGCAAGTCGTTGCGCAAACCCAAACCCTGAGTGTCAGCAGGGCTTGCCAATTTATGGGAATAAGCCGTCAGGCCTATTACAAACGCAACCGGGTCTACAGGGCTCGGGCCGACCAGGATCAGCAGCTCATAACGTTTGTAGAGAAGGTCCGTGTTCGCCAACCGTGCATCGGCACTCGCAAGCTGCATTCGATGATGCATGAGCAGCGTGAGCAACAGGAGCTCCATGTTGGCCGGGATCGTTTGTTCGCGGTTTTGCGGGAAAGCCGCCAGTTGGTCCGCAGAAAACGGGCGTATCACAAGACGACCGACAGCCATCATCGCTTCCGCCGACACCCCAATCTGCTGAAACCAAGCCCGGAACAAATAGTCGCTACCGGCCCAGAACAGGTCTGGGTGGCCGATATTACGTACCTGCCTACCCGTGATGGCGTTGCCTATTTGAGTTTAGTGACGGATGTCTTTTCGAGAAAAATAGTCGGCTATCACGTGCATGAAAGTCTGCACACCGACTCCGTGGTGCAAGCCTTTCGAATGGCTTTGAAGCGACGTCGAAGCGTTCAGAAACTAGTCCATCACTCGGATCGAGGCGCCCAGTACTGCTCGGCCCTTTATCAAGAAATGCACGCAAAGCATGGCATCACTTGCTCGATGACCGACGGCTACGACTGCTACCAAAACGCCTTGGCAGAGCGGGTCAACGGCATCTTGAAAACAGAGTTCTTGATCCACCGACCTGCGGATTTTGCGCAGGCCACACAGATGGTGCGAGAGGCCGTCACGATCTACAACCAGGAGCGGCCGCACCTCTCTTTAAAATACAAAACGCCCGATGCGGTGCATCGGGCGTTAGGGTGAAACAGGTGTAAACCTATTTCAGGACTAGACATGGGATTCAGGCAGCCTACAGCGATTCGCGCAGAACCTGCAGCGCGTCGATTGCTTCAAGAATTGCTTTCTCGCCCTGGGCTTTTTCGTGCTGGCCCTGATCACCGCGCAACGCCGAACCGACATCCTTGATATGCGCTTTCGGGAGGGATTCCTGTACGTCGTGCAGAAGAAGACGGCCAAGGCCAGTGACGCGGCATGGATTCGCTTTCGGGTGACGCCGGAACTCCAAGCAGTCATCAGTCGGTGCCGTGACGATGTTGTCTCGCCGTACCTAGTGCACCGCAAGCCCGATCGCCTGAAACAGAGACAGGCACAGACCAAGGACCACTGGACGAAGGTTGAAGAGCGATATTTGACTCGAGCGTTCAAGGAAGCCCGGGAGGCTGCGGAATGCTACAAGGGATGGAAGGAAGAAGAGATGCCGGGCTTCCAGGAAGTGCGAGCGCTGTCGCTGTATCTCTACAAGAAAGCCGGAAAGGATGGGCAGAAAATTGCGGGGCATGCGAGCGAGGGCATGACCAAAAACTACCAGCGAGACCACGAGGAAATCATCTGGTCCGAGGCCATTCCGGACCTGAATATCAGTGAAATCACCGGGTAGTTTTGCGCCAGTTTTGCGCGGGTTTTGCGCAGGCACAAAAAAGCCGATCTATCTGATCGGCTTAACTGCCTGATTTTACTCAGTAAATATGGTCGGGACGGAGTGATTCGAACACTCGACCCCTAGCACCCCATAAAGGTGAATTACAATCCAGCAACGTCCTGCAAGATCCAAGCCCCCCCTCATAACACTCTGAAAATATTGATTTTACCCGCTACCACTGTCCATTAGCATCCGCTAACACCCCCCTAAAGCCCATCTCAATTCACTACCAATTCACTACCAAGAGCAAGCACATGGCCAACATTACAGACAAGGCAATGAAGGCCAAGCCTGGCCAAACTCATAAATGGATGAGTGAAGTCGCGATTTGGGGCCATGGATCACTTCTGGCCCGCATAACGCCATCGGGTGACCGCCTTTTCTACTTCCAATACACCAATGAGACAGGCAAGAGATACGCTCTACCAATCGGAACTTATGGTGCCGGGGATGATTCCGCAACAATGACTCTTTCGGATGCACGACAAAGAGCAATGGAATTGGCCAGTCTTCATAAAACAGGCATCAAAAACATCCGTGAGCACCTTGAGTCCAAAGAAACTGCACGTATCGCTGCCCGCAACGCCGAGCTAGCACGGTTAGACGCGGAGAGAGCCACTGCAGAAACGAGCTAGCCCGCCAGGCATCCCGCAAGAGCGTTACCGAGCTGTTTGAACACTGGGCCAAGATCGACTTGATCAATCGCAAAGATGGCGGCGCAGAAGTGCGTCGAATGTTTGAAAAAGACGTATTGCCCTTTCTAGGCCAATTAGCCGTAGCGGACGTGAAAAAAGGCCATATCACAGAAGTAACTGACACCATGCTTGCAAGAGGCGTCAACCGTGCTGCAAAAATAGCCTTCTCCCTGATGCGCCAGATGTTCAGATTCGCAGTAGACCGTGACCTCATAGAACACGATCCCAGCGCTAGTATCCGAAAAGCAAAAATTGGCGGTAAAGACGTCGAACGCGACCGCGTTTTGACTGATGATGAAATTCGTAGCCTTGCGAAGAAAGCTCCAGGGGCGGGACTTCTAATGACGACAGAAGCTGCAATCTGGATTGCACTTTCCACCTGCTGCCGCATCGGTGAACTACTAAATAGTCGTTGGGAGCATGTGGATCTCAAGCAGCGCACTTGGCTAATTCCTGCTGACCACAGCAAGAATGGCAAGCCGCATACTGTTTTCCTGTCAAACTTCGCTGTAAGTCAGTTCGAGCGGGTTCAGAGCATTAATAGCAGGTCGGCCTGGTGCTACCCAAATACCGATAACCGTGGTCCAGTCAACTCCAAGACCGTGACCAAACAGCTAGGTGACCGTCAACGCGAGCCTGAGCAAGGAACAATGAGCCGACGCAGTGCTAAAGCTCAAAGTCTGCTGCTTCCGGGTGGTAAATGGACTCCTCACGACCTTCGTCGCACAGGCGCAACGTTAATGACCGCACTGGGAGTAATACCTGAAGTGGCGGAGCGCTGCCTGAATCATACTGAAGACAATAAAGTGAAGCGGATCTACCAGCGACATAGCTATACAGTCGAAATGACTGCCGCATGGAACCTACTAGGCGAATACCTTGAGATGCTCACGAACACAAAGGCTACAGATATAAACCCGCAAACGGCCTAATTAAAAACGCTTCAGTCACACTTTACAGCAATGAACATCCCATCATGGAGACCAAGCCATGTCATTGCAGGGTTGAGGACATCAAGTCGCCGCCCCGCCCCTCGTCAGACGCTTGCCCGTTGGCCAAAGGCAATGCCTGCAAACCCTAAAGGTGAGTGAATGTGGTGATCGGCGAAGATGTCCAACTTGGCAGCTTACCTGTAACTCCTATGCTCACACTGTCCGATAGACTTCCCTTGGCTAACGCAGGGCGGCCATTGGCACGACCCCCATCACTAATGTTTTCTGGATCCAGGTCCTGTACGCTGCTCAGCTGCAGCTGGGGCTACCTTCATCAAAGGCCTTGGCAGCCGACTTGCAGAGATAGTTCGCTCAGCGAAAGGAAGCAGCCAATTTTCCCATGTCGTCACGACGTAGGCAGCAGGATGGATGCGTGGCACCGCGACCAGCTCTTGACCGCTTCCAGCGTCAAGCACAAGGTCGCCTCCAGACAGTTGAGCACTGCAGGACGATTGAGGGTTATTAGGATACCGACAGGCAATCATTTTTCATTCATAGCTCGAATAATGCCACCCCATATACCTCCACCCGCAATACCTCCAGCAACCGACATACTCCCATTCAGATGCCTATTTTCCATTGCTTGTTTTTTCAGCTTAAACTTTTTCGCCTCATCCAGGCATAGACCAGGGTTGTTTGACAGCGATACCTTTACACTTGGGTAGGTGTCTTCAGCCAAGATTTCCTGAGTTGCTTTGGCCAAATGAGGGTTATTGGCCAGGCTCATTCTTACGTTGTGGTCCGAATCGTTGGCAAGCCTTGTTTGCACTTCCTTAGTGAGCTTGGGATGTGAGGTGAGAATTATTTTCAACTCCGCATTAGCATTTTTCAGCAGTAGTAGCTGCTCACTCCCTGTCAACTCTGGCCGTTTGGCGAAGGCCTGTTTGATGCTGCTTCCACCATGCTCAAGGAGCTCGGATTTTACACTGTTGGCAAGCGATGGATTCGAAACCAGGGCGGCGCCAACTGAAGTCCCTTTGTCTACGGCAAGCTTAAGCTGTAGTTTTTCAGGCAATATAGGGTTGCCAGCCAGTTTTTCTCTTACTGCGGTATTTGTATCCGCCACCAACTTCTCCAGTGTTTGTTCGAAAAGTGCCCTGTTGCTTGCCAAACGCTGACGAACGAGCGCATCGCTATCGGCTGCCAGCTTCTGCTGCAGCGTCACGCCTTTCGCCCGACTTGCCAGCTTGGTACGCAGCTCTTTGGCAAGGGTGCCGTCATTGATCTGGCGAATTAGCAAATCTTCCGGCGCATTGCCGTTCAAGCAGGCCAGTTCGAGCAGCTCGAGATCGTACAGAGGGCTGTTCTGGGGAATGTTGATACGGATCGACAGCAAGCGTTCCGGGCAGCGTGGGTTTTCATAAACGGCCTTGATCACACTGCGTTGTGGATCCATTGCAAGCTTCTCTAACTGATCATCCGGACAATCAGGATTACTCGCTACCTCCTCACGTTTCACCTGGTTAGGGTCGGCAGCCATCTTGATCATCTGTGCCACGCTGAGCCCCTGATACTCGGAGGCCGGGCGCAACTTTAGTTTCTCGAACAACTCTTCGTACTTGCCGACCTGACCGCGCAGGGTTTCGCGCAGAGGGATGGTGGACTGAATCGCGTCTTCCAACAGCTTCTGAGTCAACGAGCTGCCGCCAATGAAGGCATTGGCCAAGGCTTCGTTGACCGCATTCTCGATGTCGGCACCGCAGTAATCGCGGCACAGCTTTACAAGCGTCGATATCTCCAGATCGGCAACCTTCTGGCGCGACTTGCCCAAATGAATCTTCAGGATGCTTTCCCGCTCCACGGCATTGGGAAAGCCAACATAAAAAATCTCGTCGAAACGCCCTTTGCGCAGCAGCTCCGGCGGCAAAGCGCTGATGTCATTGGCGGTGGCGATAACGAACACCGCGCCGGTCTTTTCCTGCATCCAGGTAAGGAAGTAGCCGAGCAGGCGCGCAGTCACCTCCGAGGCATTACCGCCGCCCATACCAACAAAAGCCTTTTCCAGCTCATCGACCCAGAGAATACAAGGGCTGACGGTTTCGGCCATGCTCAACGCGCGGCGCATGTTGTGCTCGCTTTCGCCGACATACTTACCAAGTAACGAGCCGATATCCAGACGCAACAAGGGCAACTGGAAAAGGCTGGCGGCGACCTTAGCTGTCAGCGACTTACCACAACCGGGCATGCCGACGATCAGTACCCCCTTGGGCGCCTTGACTCCCTGTTTAATGGCCTCGTCCAGCCGACGGATAATGGTGGCGCGCTGCTCCAGCCAATGTTTCAGGTTCTCCAGTCCTCCGATATCGCTCAACTTTACATCGACGCCGACCATCTCCAGCACACCACTCTTAGCGATGATTTGTTCCTTCTCGTGGAGGATCATCTGCAATGCCTTTTCATCCAGCGTCTCGGTCTGCCGCCCCACCATCCTTAGCAACTGGCCTATTTCGCTTCCGGTCAGCCCACTCAGCCCAGAAATCGCCAGATCGTTCAAATTGTCCGGCACGGCCAATAGCCCATTGCTCTCGGCCTGAACCAACATGGCCTTGATTTCCTTGCGGTCGGGAAGCGGTAAGGAAAGCAAGGTGACCTGGGCTTCAATCGGGGCCGGGATACAGACCGCCTCCGAGACCAGGATGACCGAGCATTCGCCAGCGTGATGACGCTCGATCAAGTTCAGCAGCTGCTTGAGGCGGGCGATCGCGAGTGTGTTGTGCTCCAAGGCAAGTCGGGCACCCTTGATCACGATCAGCGACTGTTCCAGGTCCGCGTCCAGCAACGCCAGCAGCGCGTGCTCCAGCTCGGTTTTACCGGACTCGGGATTGCCCAAGGGGCGTTTGTTGTCAAAGTCGACCCAGCCATGCCCCAGGTTCCACTCGTGGATACGCTTGAGCCCGAGTGTATCCTGAAGTCGGATCAGCAACTGATCGACACGGGCCTCTTCGGCGGACTGGATATAGATGGCGGGAGCGCCAGCCATGAAATGCTCCTCCAGCTTTATTTCGAAATTCTTTTTGCTATCCATGAAAGAGCCTCAGCCAAAAATAGAGTTAAACGCGCCTTTGAAAACATCTACTACGGCCGAGCCAATCTCTTTAATGGTTTCCGCCACTTTCCGAACCACCTTGCTGGCAACCTCGACAATCTTCCTGCCACCCTTTTCAATAAGCGTGCCCACCGCCTTTCCCGCTAAACGACCGGCAATGCCGCCAACAAGACCACCAACAGCTGTACCTCCAGGACCAAAAACGGAACCTAACGCAGCTCCCCATTGGGCGCCCAGTTGGGTGCCTTTCTGTTCGACTGCTTGCGCCAGCGACCGAGCGGCCACCATGGTTGTCTGCTCGATGGCATTGATTGCGGTATCGGCGAGGATGTCGCCCTGCCCCAGCTTATACAGCGCCTTGGCACGCTCCAGGCCGGTATAGGTAGTAGTCGCGATCACCTCAGCTGGTGTATCGCGGAAAAAACTCAGCCAACCGCTTTTGGCAGCAATCACCACGCCACCGGAAACGGCAACCTGCGCACCGATATGCTGGGTCGACTTCAGCGAACTGTCGAAAAATTCCTGTAGGGCCACGCTGGTCGGTGCGTTTTCATGGCCACGCATCCAGTTCCAGGTGCGCTGCCCGAGGATACGGGCACCGTGGTAGGAAGCATTCAGGGCCGCATTGAGCAATGCCTGGTTGTTGATATCCTTGGCAATGGCCAGACGGGAGTTTTCGTCCCAGATAGTCGGTTGCTTTTCCGTAGCGACTGTCGTACCGCCAATGGCGACGCCGGTCGGTACAGTGGTGTGGCGAATATCCGGCTTGAGTGTCTGCGCCAGCGATACGTTGGCCGACGCCAGCATGTCCTGCACTTGTCCGGCGTACTCGTCCAGATTCAGACCGGGATTGTCCTGAGCGTCCTGTTCCAGCTCCTTGGCCAGCCAATTAGCCGTACTTTTCCCCTTATCGAGGTGTCGTTGCAATGACTCTTTATGCCGATTGGTACGCGTGATCGAGTCGATGAGCGTGCGCGCGACACTTTCGACTTCGGCGTTGTTTTCCCACAAATGCGGATACTTGTTAAATTCCTGCGTGAGCCACTGATCCAGTGGCATCTCATGGCGATGCTGGTCGTAGGAACGAATGAAGCTCCAGATGACCTCGACAGCCTTGGGCGCACTACCGGAGTCAGCGAATGCGACTTGGCTCAGCAGATCTGCTTGACGCTCGTGCTCGTGCTCGTGCTCGCTTTCATCGTTAAGCATTGGTTCAGAGACGTTCGACGTAGAAAATCCGTTTGATTGGCTCATTGCAGAGTGTCCTTGGGAGGTCAGCAGGGTGACAAAAGGTAAAGAATGATACCCGGCAAAGTGCCTATGGTCGCGCGAATAAATGGCCTTTTGCCATGGCGCGACTCCGCCCAGGTATCACTGGACAATGCACTTAAAGACGCAGAAGCAACTCTGCTAATGTCCGCTCAACCCACCCCGCATCGCGCATCTTCAACGATTCGCACCCGCATTTCGGGCACTGCTTGAACCACTCACCCGGTCCCAGCGCATCACTCCGGGGGGCCACCGTTTTCTTCCAACCGCATTCACCACACACAAACGTAAATGGCCTGGGCTTTATAGGCATCGCAGCTCTCCTGAAAATTATCCATAGTCGTCTCCATCAGCGCTCTCAGCCAGCGGGATACGCCAGCTCGATCTGCAGATCGAACTCTCCGCCATACCCACAGTACTCACGCGGAACGCGATCAATGTCCTCCGCGATTTGCACAATTACTTCGCGCAACTCCAATTGCTCGAACCACCGGGCAGGAATCGCCGCAGCACCATACTGAGCACCCAACAAGTGTCCGGCGATGAGCCCGGTGCTGTCGCTATCGCCACTGTGATTCACCGCCGTGATCACGCCCTCTTCGAACGAACGCGCTGCCAGGGCGCACCACAAGCCGATAGCCAGCGTTTCTTCGGCGACCCATCCGCCACCGAGCTCGCCTATTCGTTGCGGAGTGGGCTGGTAGCCCTCGTAAAAGTAGAAAAGTACGCGCTCAATGAGGCTCCGTGTTTCTTCCATACCCGGCGTTTGTCCATATTTGGCCAAGCTCTGAGTAACCGCGTGCTCCAAGCTATCTTGCCGATCGACAATGCGCTGGAGAATATCGGCAAACAACCCGGCCGCCAGGTAGCCCGTAGGATGTCCGTGAGTCAGGCGTCCTGACTGGGCAGCGTAGTCAAAGGCGTTTGCAAAAAAGGCGCAGGGCGCAACGCGCATCAAGGCGCCACAGCCTTTGCTGTTGTTCTCGGCAACCGCGCCCAGCCGCGGACTGGCCTTGAGTGCACCTAGGCAAGTAGTGCCAGGGGCACGCCGAGACCAGAGCTCCGATTGCTTGATCAGCCAGCCGTCCACGCCGATCGGCATCGCCGTAGGATAGTCCTGGGTTATCAGCCAGCGCAGCAACGAATGGTGAATAATGCTGGGGACGTGGCAAGGCCCTCTTGAGCTGCCGCACACATAAGCCCGCAGCAAGCCTTCTGCGGTGAAAAGCATCATCTGCGTGTCGTCGGTAATGGCGCCGGTGGTACCGAACGCAGGGGCAAAATCAACGATACCTTGCGGACCGAACTTAGCTTCAATTGCAGACCACTCGAGAAACTCCACTGGTGCGCCTAGCGCATCTCCGACAGCGCCGCCGAGCAGGCAACCCTTGATCCGTTCAAGTCTGTTCATGTCCTTTCCCTCATCCCTCCGCAGGGATCAATTCCTGCAGAATCACCAGCTTTCTTTGCAGTTGCTGGACGTGCTCTTTCTCGGCTCGCAACGCCGAACGCAGTTCGCGGTTTTCCATTTCCCAGATCCGCACCCAGCGCAGATTTTTTTGGCAGCCCATAGCCATCTGCCAGAGCTCACGCAATCTCAGACACTGATGCAGTAACACCAGCAGGATTGCTCCCATCATCAGTAATGCACCCGTCGAAACCGCTTCCGACATACTCATGTCCACTTCCTTTCGTGACTTCAATTCATTTTGAAGACAGACACACGATATGTAGTGTTTAACGACGGGTCTAGAATGTAGACTTATACAGGTAAAGAATTCGCGCACATGGAGAGGGTATGAAACGCAAGCAGTCCATCGAACAGGTCCGCTGGGATCTGGCACTTCGCTATCGCTTGATTGAGACCGTTGCCTGGTGGGAGGGCCGATTGACCACGGGACACTTGATGCAGAGCTTCGGCATCAGCCGTCAGCAGGCGTCCAAGGACATCAACACCTACATCACAGAACATGCGCCTAAAAATCTTACATATGACAAAAAAATAAAAGGCTACGTGCCCAGCAAGACGTTCAAGCCGCTGTTCATCGACGACAGCGCCAGCGCCTATTTGCACCTGCTTTACCAGAACAACGAACGCGCCCCGCACATCGATGGGCTAGCCCTCGCCTACGCCCACACCAAGGTGCTGGAAGTCCCGGATCGCCCGATTCGACCGGAGGTCCTGCGCCCATTGCTCAAGGCCTGTCGCGATGGCCTGCGCTTGGAAACCGAGTATGTGTCGCTCAACACCCCTAACGTGGAAATTCGCCTTATAGCCCCGCACACGCTGGTCTACACCGGTATGCGCTGGCACGTTCGTGCTTACTGCGAGAAGAATGGTCAGTTCCGCGACTTTGTGCTCAGCCGACTGCGAGGCCAGCCGGATCTGCTCGACGAATCGCCAAATACTCGTGAGCTGGATGACGACTGGAACACCGAGATACCGGTCATCTTTGCAGCCGATGGGCGATTGAACGCGGCACAGAAGTCAATCATCGAAACCGACTTCGGTATGATTGATGGGCAGCTCGTGGTGCCCAGTCGCAGGGCGCTGGTGAAGTACGTATTGCAACGCTATCAGATCGACCCGAGAAACCAGGCTACTAACCCCGAGGCACAGCAAATCGTGGCAACCAACCTCAAGGAGTTGCGCCCGTGGCTCATGCATGACTGATCCTCAATCCTTTGGGCGAAGGCGTGTGCCCCGAGTCGATCGCTGTCTGTCAGGCGTTTCGACTCGGCAACATCCATGTCCACCCGGCCGACATCTCGTGCCAGAGACGCGCAGCGCTGATGCAGTTGTTGATCTCCCGGATCAGCAGTTGCTCAGCGATGTCGTTATGGCCATAGAGGATGGCCAGATTTCGAGCGGTATTGCCCTCGTTGTTCTTCGCGTTCATATCAAGTTCGAACATATTGTAGTTATCAGTGAAGTACTTGACGGCCTTGAGGTGGCCGTTTATTGCGAGCCAATGGATAGGCGTATTTCCGCCCACATCACGATGGTTGAGACTCCCGCCTAGCCGGAAACGCGTTTCAAGAGTTTTTATTTTTCCCTGCCTGGCGGGAAGATGCATGTATTTATCGTGCGGCATGAAGCTGCCGAGGCCTTTCCAGTCCCGCAGTTGCTTGTCCCCCAAGGCACCGAGTGCCTCCAGCTTCTCGATCAGGGCGATTCGGTTCAGCCGATAGGCGATGTCCAGTGGGGTGTCCCCCACAAGATTCCGGTCATTGAACGCCAGCGGATCAAACGACGACAGATACTGCGTATTGTCGAGAAGCACTGACGCGTGCCAGTCCCCCAAGCCGAGCCCCTCCATGTCATCAACGCAAAAGCTCGTCGAGGCCAAAGCCTTCTGCAGCAGAGGAAGCAAAGCGGGCGTGTATGGCATTACTGTCTTCCCTGTTGCGGATAGATGACAAAACCCTTGATGGCACTACTCACACCGGGCGAGAGCATTGGCAGCCGTCCCGTACCTGACAGCCATGCACAAACCGTTGACCAGGCTCATGTCGTGCGGAGTCAGGCAGCGTATGGCAGTTAGATCGGGGCTGGCGACGATACAGGCCAGCGATTTCGCCCGGCTGACGGCCACATTCAAGCGATTTTTCGAGTACAGGAAGCCAATGTCTCTGGGCAAATAGTCTTCATTCGAGGTCGCCATCGATACGATGACAATCTCCGCTTCCTGCCCCTGAAACTTATCCACAGTACCGACACGAGCGCCCGCTGGCAGCACCTGTTTCAACAACTGCACTTGCAGGTTATAGGGAGCGACTACCAGGATGTTTTCGATGCACATCGCATGATCGACACCCTTGTTATCCACATAACGCTGCCGCAAGAAGTACGCAAAAAGCGCTTTGACTTGCGCCGCTTCTTCGTCCGAACTCTGGCTGTTGCCATCGTGCGTCACAGGGCAAAACATTAGCCCGCTCTTCGGCACCTCAGGTCGCTGGCCATCCAGTAACAACACCCGTCGCTCGGTGCCTGGCGCCGAAGAAAGTTGCCCTTCGTACACGGCTTGCGAAATGAACGAGCACACGTTGGGGTGCATCCGCCAGGTTTGCGCCAGGAACACGCCGCGATCAGGTGCGATAGTAGGCGTGCCGTCCAGCAGATAGTCGAGGATGGAATCCCCTGAGCGGCCCGGATGCACGCCTTGCACCGGCTGCGACAATTGCATTTGGTCGCCCATCAAGACGATGTTGCGCGCAGCCAGGCCCATCGTGACCAGGTTCG
This sequence comes from Pseudomonas fluorescens NCIMB 11764, assembly GCF_000293885.2. Classification (NCBI taxonomy): domain Bacteria; kingdom Pseudomonadati; phylum Pseudomonadota; class Gammaproteobacteria; order Pseudomonadales; family Pseudomonadaceae; genus Pseudomonas; species Pseudomonas fluorescens. The sequence continues at coordinate 3,666,507 of NZ_CP010945.1, read as the reverse complement.
CCACACTCACCTGACCAGCCTCGTCGATGAACAGATAATCCAGTTGCTCGGTAAAGGTGTCATCGGCGAATAGCCAGGCGGTGCCGGCCGTCAAGTCAATGTTCGGCCCCCAGGCATCGAGGAACTGCTGTTTTTCCTCGATGGAACGGATGCAGCGGCCGGTGAACTCGGTGCCTTCGCCCTCCGAAGATTTTTTCAATCCCGTGAAAGTGCACCCCTCTTCCTGCGCACGAGTTTCAACGGCAGCCAGCAGGTTATTTATGGCGTGGTGCGAGTTTGAAGTTACGCCGATGCGCTTGCCCGCCTTGAGCAAATCAACGATGACGTGCGAGCCGGTGTAGGTCTTGCCGGCACCGGGCGGCCCCTGAATAAAAAGCACGCTGTTTTCGAGGTTTCGCACCACCTGCTTGATGGCATCAATCGAAGGCAGACTTGAATCAAGCAGTGGTGCACCCGACTTGACGCCCTTCACCCGCGGAGCGCGTCGATGCAGAAAGTCCGCAACCGCCTGGAAGCGCTGTTCGCCGGCCAAGAGGCTGTCGGCATAACGGAACAACGCCTTGCGCAGCGAAGTAGACGGGATCGGCCTCCCGGGAATCATGTCGAAGTAATCAGGCGGTGCATTTCTCTCGGTAGCCTTGAATGTCGCCAGACCGTTGTCATGGTCCAGATTAACCAGCTGTACGCTGGCCAGGGACTCGGTGATGACGCCCTGAGAACCTGTACGCATTTTGGTTTCTTGAGGTTCGAAACTGTACTCATACAGATAAGACCGATTGATCGGTTTTGGCAGTGTTTTTGTACGCTGCAATCCGGCCAGACTCTCGATATCTTCCAGCAGTTCTTCGGTTGTCATGTCCTGACGGCTGAACAGCTGCCACCACGTCGGCTTATCTGCGCGGCGGTGGAAGTCGAGCAACTGGAAGGTGAGCAACGTGACCTGATCCTCGTCACACATGGCCTCTTCGTCGGTGCACATACCCCCCAGCAAACGATCGCGATAATCTTCCAGGCGAATCTCAATCTCTTTTTGCTCCGCCATGGATTTCTCGCTTTCGGCTTCAGACCCGAGAAAAGCGCCTGCATCCGACGGCTTGATTTCCAACAGCCACTTACGCAGAAGATAGGTGGATAGCACATCGTCTTCGTTGTATCGCTCGATCTGCTCAAGCAACTTCGATTCGCCGGTCTCTTTCCACCGCTCATAAAACACGATGCTCGCGCCGGCATTGGTGACGTCGCCGCCGCGCTGATCCATGTAAAAGTGCTCGATATTCTTGATCGAGTAGCTGGGTTCGGACACCCGGATCGCTTCGCGCACAACCTTGTACAGATCGATCAGCTTGCCGTTGCGCAGCAACCAGTCCACTTGTGCTTCACGCGTCCCGTGCTGGCTCATCAGGCGCTTGATGGCCGTCTCTTCATAGCTGGCGTAGTGGTAAATATGTGCGTCGGGGTAACGCTTGAGATGGCCAATGACCCAGTCGATGAATTGCTCGAAGGCGACCTTTTCTTCTTCCCGGGTATGCGCCCAGAACGGTTTGAAGGTTCGCTGCCCATCCTCGTCGATGTAAAGCCCGAAGAGGTATTCCAGCCCACCCTCTTCCAGCGGATTGCCCTCCATGTCGAAGAACAGATCACCGTCGACCGCCTTGGGCATCCGATGGAAACCACGCCGTTCACCCAAGACAGGCAGGAGCTCGAACAACGGGACATCACTGGAGCGCCCCTTGAACTGCAACCGCGCCTGATGTCGCAACTTGCTCAACGACTCTGTCTGCAATTTCGGGATGCGCAGCTCGTCGGGACTGTCCGCCAGCTGGTGCAATGTGGTCACGCCGGCACTCTGTAACTTCTTGATTTGCGAACGGCTGATTCCCGCTACCGCCGAGAGGTGATCGTCCTGCTGTCGTTGTTCGTCGCAGCGATCACGCCAGGCGCAGAACCCACAATGCCCGCACGGTTCGGGGTAGGTGACTGGCGGTTCGGCACTGTTCACGAACGCATCGAAACGCTGCAGCACATGTTCCAGATAATCGGCGTAGTCGGTCACCCGAAATGCCTGCTCGGTACGCGCAGCATCACCGAGTACGACGTACATGAACTGTGGCTGTACGCTCTGGATCGAGATCAGCATTCGCGAGTAAAGCGCAACCTGCACAAGAAACTTGGCCGTGGCCGTTTTCGCCAGCTTGGTGTCGATCACCTCATAGCTGTGGTCGCCCAGCGCCGACTCTCGCGGCACCTTGCGCAGGAAGTCGGCATGGCCAATAAAGGCGCCTTCCTGAAGCGACGCCTGAAAGATGATATCGGCGCCGGCCTTCATGGCCTGGATGGTAAGTTCCACCCGGCGCGCGAAACTCGGATTGCCCTCGGCAATGTCGACTACGTTGGCATTTTCGCTTTTGAGCCGCTCGAAAAAGGCCGCCTCGTGGGCCAAGCCCTTGTCCTGTATCAGTCGGTTCTGATCGCTTGCCGCGGCTTTTTCCATAGGCATGACAAGGTTCTGAAGGTCTAGCGCCGTCAGGTGCTGGCACTCAAGAAAACCGCAAATATCTGAGGCAGAGTACAGCTGAATTCCGTTTCGGGTTTGCATGGTCGCTTCCAGTCCGGTGAAGCGTCCAGGAACGCTTCACGCTGATTAAATGTCGTGTGTGAGTCAGGCGTCGAGCGAACATCCGCGAAAAAACTGCTACAAACCAAGCTATAAAGGACTCAGTTACAGGTTGAGCCAGGAACTGTTCGCGCTTGATGCAGACCACCTTGCGGGTAATATCGAATGGCCATACCCTAAGTAAAAACACAGCCTCCGTCCATGTTGTTTGTCCGTACAGGTAAACAAATGGAGCAGGTTCTCAGGCTCTAGATCGATACTTCTCAACCCACGCCAGGGCTTAATCAAAAAACACGTAAAGTTTTCAGACGCTTCCAATTTATTTGCGTACTGCCCACGACCTCAAGGATCGGCCCCCCATGGACCATCAAGCACTCAAGACCCGTCATCGCCAGGAACGCGAAAGCCATCATCCCAACCTCACCTTGCGTGTTCATCGCGCGCTGAGTTGGCTCAATCGTGCCGAGCAAGCTGACGATGTCGACGGGCGCTTTATCTTCCTGTGGATCGCCTTCAACTCCGCCTACGCCACCGATATTGACGAGCAATACCGCCTTTCCGAGCAGTCCACATTCAAGGCGTTCCTGGACAAACTGTGCGCGCTCGACACTGCCAACCTGATCGAAAATCTGGTCTGGTCGGAGTTCTCTGGCAGCATTCGCGCGCTACTGGACAACCCCTATGTGTTCCAGAGTTTCTGGGATAACCAGAACGGCAAGATCAGCGAACAACAATGGACCGAGCGCTTTGCCAGCGGTCGGCGAGCAGCACAGCAAGCCTTGGCCAACCGCAATACCCCAGCAGTACTCGGTGTTCTGTTCAATCGAATTTATACATTGCGTAATCAGGTAATGCATGGGGGCGCAACCTGGAACAGCAGTGTGAATCGAGATCAGTTGCGCGACTGCTCGAACCTTCTCGGCAAGCTGGTGCCGGTGATTATTTTGCTGATGCTAGATAACCCGGAAACGCTATGGGGTGATGCCTGTTATCCAGTGGTTGCTTAGGAAAAACCACAAAGATCCTACTTTGATCACCATGGCCCGTCTGAACCAGCCGGGCCATGGTCACTATCGACTCGTTCGATTGCTGAAAACAAAGGCGCGTCATTGGAGTTTCAGCTCACGACGCATTCTGACCATTCTCGCCTCTACCCTGTCCTCTCTTCAGTGTCAGGACACTTCCTATGCGTACCACTCTCACTCCATTCACCGCCGATGACCAGCGTGCAGCCGACACCTGTCCGCTCTCGCGCAAGTGGTGTCTCCAACTGCTGCTGCAGCTTGGCGGACACCGAAATCTTCTCGGCCGGCACGGCTTTAACGATGATGATCTTGCGCTCGGGATGGGCCTTGGGAGGTGGGTCGAGGCTGATGATTACAGCGCGGCTGATGTTGTTCAGTACTGAGATAAATACCGAATGCGCACAGCCCGGGCCAGTGGGTGACCCTGGGCTTTTAATCGGGTTTAAAGAGTGTTCAGAGTCACCCTGGGGATTAAGGCGTCTTGGTTCAGTGGGCTATGGATGCGATCATCCAGCTATGCCCGCGAGCGTCAAAATCTAAAGGTGTCGGACGATGAAAACGGACAAGTTGCTAGAGTCGATTTGCTTTGAGTGTGTGGGGGATCACTATTTGAAGCAGAGGATTGTAGGTTCAGGGGTGAAGGGCAAATGTTTGAACTGTGGGGAATACCGGTTTTCCATTGAGCTAGAGACATTATCCGATGATATAGCCGAGATACTTCTGACAAACGTAGCGCCTGGTGATTTATTCGATGTCTGGGACATTGAAAGGGATCGAATGAGCTATACCGAACGACGGGGTGAGTCGCTCAGTTACTACGTAAGAGAGATCCTGCAAATTCATGAAGAGAGCAATTCGGTCATCGACTACGTGCTGGGTACGCTGGTAAGCCAGTCGCCAGGCAACGAAGGGTTCTTTGATGAGGGTGCCTATGAACGAAGAGTATGGGTACCAGTTGACGTAGAGGAAAACTGGCTCGATTTTCGAAACGGATTGATGCATAAGAGCCGTTTCTTCAATCACAAGGCCAGAGAATTTCTGGAGTGGCTGTTTGAGGGAATCGACGATTACCAGGTATGGGGCTCTGGCCCTGGTGTCGTTCGTCCGCTAAATCCCACCGAGAGCAAGCCGATTTTTCGTGCGCGAGACTGTACGCCACCGAAGGACCGTAGTTCGGCCATTTTTGCTGATCCCACTAAGCAGTTAGCAGCGCCTCCGAAAGAGTTAGCGCCTGCCGGGCGGATGAGTCCTGCGGGTGTTCCAGTGTTCTATGGTGCCTTTGAACGTGAAACGTGCATCGCTGAGCTCAGGCCACCCGTCGGTGGGAAAGTCATCAGTGGCGAGTTCAAACTCACCAAAGAAATACGAGTATTCGACTTCACAGCGCTGGAGGATGCCTACGACAGGAAAGTCATAAGTTACTTTGAACCGGACTATCGCCGAAAAATTGAACGGCGGCAGTTTTTGAAGAGTTTCCACAGCATCATCAGTCGCCCTGTGGTACCTGGTCAGGACCATGAGTACCTACAAACTCAGGTGATCGCTGAGTACCTTGCCACTCAACATTCCCCGCCCATTGATGCCGTTATTTTTGCGTCTGCGCAGAACAAGCATGAACGAGGCAAAAACATTGTGCTGTTTTCGCAGGCTATATCGCCTGATCCGCTTCTGCCTGTTGTTGATGAATACGGCCATTTGCCGTGGGTAGGTGAGCAACCTGATTCCGCAATTGAGTTTGTACCCGAGTCATTGATGGTTCACGAGATCGAGCAGGTGAAGGTCAAGACGAAGGATACGAGGGTGATCAAGGGTCAGCTCGAAAGCGATATCGATGATTACTATGAGCGGGGTTACTGGGACTGAATGCAGCCCCTCCTTTTTGACTTTCGAAGGCTTTATAAAGCGTTTACGGCACTTGTCCATCCGGCAGTGCTGGTTCAGTACGTGCTGAGGAACTGCAATGGTCTGAACATGATGACGCTACAGATGGGGGTGATTCTGTCGGGCGATCCGCGTTTCTATGACGCGATAAGGACAGTGTAGGACGAATTTAACCAGATCCTACCAGGTCTGGCTTCATCTCTTAACTGAATCAGGAGCGAAGTATGGGACGTGCCAAGGATCACATGATGGAGCTTGAAAATGACCGTATGCGTCAGTGGATGATGGATACGTATGGCATTGATAAGGATGAGTTGGACGAATATTCATAAGAATGGCAAGAAATGACACAGGAATATCAGGCGGAATGTCGACTGAAGTCCAAGGGGCTGCAGCACCCCATAGGTTTCGTTCATTGAGCGGAATGTAGGCGATTGGACCTACTCTGCGAAGACCTCCTCGACCAACCGCGGCAGAACCTCTGCCGCTCTGCCCGCCAAGCTGAATTCGCGATCCCCTTTTACAGGCTCAGGCTGCAAATTGATGTGCAGCACCTGCGCGCCATGTTGCAAGGCAATCCGAGGGATCTCGGCCGCTGGTTGCACCAGACCGGACGTGCCGATCGAAAGCAGCACATCACAGTCCTTCGCTGCCGACACGGCCTTGCGCCACACATCATCGGGCAGCGACTCGCCAAACCAGACCACTCCTGGTCGCACTTTTCCATTGCAATGCCTGCAGCGCGGCGGCTCGATGCGGCGCCCGCCTTGCGGCTCATCGAGTGGGTCCGCGCTGAACGTATACGGTCGCGCACAGGCAAAGCAGCGCGGTGAACTCAGACTTCCGTGCAGATGCAAGACATCACAACAGCCGGCGCGCTCTAGCAAATCATCAACGTTCTGGGTGACGACGGTGAGCATGGGCACGCGACGAGCCAATGCGGCGATGGCCCGGTGCGCAGCGTTCGGTTGTGCGCCAAGGACCTTGGCACGTCGCCACTCGTACCAACCCCATACGAGGGCGGGGTCATTGCGGAACGCTTGGGCTGTGGCCAGTGCAGCGGGGGCGAAGTTTTCCCACAGGCCGGTCAAGGCATCGCGAAATGTCGGGATGCCACTTTCTGCAGAAATGCCTGCGCCGCTAAACACCACGACGTGGCGTGCGCTACGCAACTGATCAACCTGGAATTCCATCACGACCTCTTGCATGTTGTCAGCGTGGCCTCAGTACTGCTCAATTCAGTGAGCTACCGGGAAGCCGTCACCAACGGATAACGCACGTCGAAGCCCACCATGAACAATGCCCGCTCCAGATCCAGCAGTCTCACTTCCCGCCCCTGCGCGGCGAGCACCCGGATCACCGCGTGGAGGATGCGACTGGTCACCCGCACAAGTCCGGCCCAGATTCCGGCAGGATTGGGCCCCTTGGTGCTGCTTCTGTAAAGATTGATAAATTCGAAGCCTTCTTGCGAAGGGTCGCGTGTTTCGACGTTATTGTTGGTTGTTTTTTGATTGGGGCCCCAGCGAAACGCCAGGTCTGGCGGTACAACGCTCCCCCCGATGCCTTCGAGCCATTTACGCACCAACAACCCCAGCGCAGCCCCTACCCGTCCATCATAGATGATGATGCCGTCCGGGGCGGCAGCGGCGTAAATCTTGGTCATTGCGGAGTTCATCAGCAGGTTAGTGCCATCGAAAGCCGTGAGCGATTCGTTGCTTGCGGGTCGAAGCAATTTCACCGCCTGCAAGATCGAATGGCACAGGGTCTGGTCGGCGAACCGGGTCTCGACCCACAGCAAAGAGGCGTCGCCCGGCTTATTGGCGACACCTCCCCATTTGAATATCTGCAGGCAGGCCTCTCGCGCGGCAATGCAATCGTTCGCCGCAAGTGCCGTGCGAAGCCGCGCCGCAATGCTGGAAAAGTCATCAGGTGCTTTCTTTTCCGGCCAGGAATAATGCTTGGCGGCCTCGGCCAGGGTCAGGCACCACCACTCCTTGTTTTGGGGCCGGGTCAGCTCCTTCCATGGCGTCCATGAGTGATGCCTGGTGATTGAATAACGATGCTCGAATGAACCCGGACCGCCTGACCATAGTGTTGCCAAATGATTGGCAAACGCCTGTTGAACCGGGCTGAGACATCCTGCCTTCAACTCTTCAACAACCCGTTGATTCGGTTCGACAACCGCCGCTACGGCCACGGACCGCGTCGTCAACCAGACCGCAGTGGGCTGTTTCGAGCGGATCCCCACAACTCCCAATTGCTCAAGAATCGGAAGCACGTAGGTGATATTTCGCGGACCGTAGGTTCCACTGGAAAGTTCTCGGGCGACCTTGCAAAGCGGCCCGGCTTTTTTATGGTCATTATCGGATTCGATCACACACGGATTACCGGCGTGGTGGTCGTTGACGTGCAGATATTCCAGCACGGCTTCGAAGGCGGCTTTCGGGATCGCAAGCGTCGTCTTGCCCACCGCTACCTTGACCCGCTCGGGCGTCACACTGTCTACACCGAATTCAGAACGTCGCGACGGTGTTTGAAGCGTTCCCAATGCCCCCATCATTGGCCACAACGATGAGACTTTTTGAGCTGCCACTTGCGTCATGCTTACTTCCTTGCTGAATTCGAGAATAAGATTGCCGGCGGACACTACCCCTCCCCCTGCGTCCTGCGCAAGATTTCAACCTCCGCTTCCATCGACTTGTAATGCCGGTACATCTCATACCCTTTCTTGGCGATGATTACGACGCCTACAGCGGCCAGAAAATTTTTCAACATGGTCACACCCTCAGTTGTTGGAAGGTTTGATCATGATCAGGGGCCGCGACAAATTGAGTCGCACCGAGCAAAAGTGGCGTTGATGCACCCACCCCACTCAAGCTTTTCCCGGCGATGCCGATAAACGGCAATGGACCATGCTCCACTGGCATAAAGCCCCACACCAACAAGGACGTTGCGTATGCCTCTTGTAACCCGCTTCACGGTTCTCCCCGGACCGACCTCTCGACCAACACTTTCTACAGCCATTGGGCAATTTCAATGCAGCTTCGCTGAACTGACGGCGCCTGCGGCTGCGATTTATCCCCCCATCGGAACATCGGGCACGACACAAAATGTCGCGGGTACGCCTGACACTCAGCCCCACCAGGCTGACTCCATCACACAAGGAACAGTAATGAACGCGCCCCAAGACCTTAACCGCCTGTATTCCGACGTTTCCGACAGTATCGCCGGCGCCATGGCCGACATTCTGGATTTGAATGTCGAGCACAAAGACGGCAAGCGCGAAGTCGGCAACATGACCGAGAAGCTTCGCGCCATCCAGGCTCAGTTCGATGGCGAACTTGATCAGCTGAAGACGCATGCCGAGTGGGACATGTTCACCATGGCGTTTTTCGGTGAAACCAACGCGGGCAAGAGCACGATCATCGAGTCGTTGCGCATTCTGTTCAAGGAAGAGTCCCGGCAAGCATTGCTGGAACAAAATGCTCACGACTTGGTGAAGTACGAAAAAGCGCTGGCCGAGCATATCGAACGATTGCGTGAAGGCCTGAGTGCGGTTTACGAGGAACATGCCGCGCAAATCTCTGACATCCGCCAGGGCACGCGCCGTCTTTGCGAGATTCTGCAGGAAGAGACCGCTGCCAGAAACCGCATCGCTGAAGCCGAAGCGCAGGCCCGAACGGCACTGGCAGAGCAAGAGGCCAATGCCCGATTGAAGGTCGAACAGGAAGTCGCCGCACAACGGCTAAAGGCCGAGCAGGACATAGCGGCGCAACGTTTGAAGGCGGAACAGGAAGAAGCCGCGCAACGCCTACAACTGGCCCAAGACCAATCCAACGCCAAAATCAGGACAAAACTGATTGCTTTTACCTGTGGCGGAATGGTGCTGGGGGCAGCCGCATCGGCACTGCTGTTGAAACTGGCAGGAGTCTGAGATGAGCAACTTTGAGCTCGACGAACTGTTCGATCAAGCGACCGCGGTGCCTGAAGACGCGCCGATCGCTAACCCCTTTGCTCACATCAAGACCCAATCGGCCGCCATGGATGACGTGCTGAATCAGCGATTGGCCGATGTATTTTCCGGCGCTCTGGCACTTGACCGAAAAAAAGCCCTGGCCTTGCGTATCGACGGGCGGATCATCGGCACCGGCGAAGCGGATTTCACCAAAGGCAATACGTTCTACACGCTCAACTACAAGGGCAAACGCTTCCAGTTGATCGATGTACCCGGCATTGAAGGTGACGAGGGCAAGTATTCGCACATGGTCCGTGAAGCGGTGGCCAAGGCGCACCTGGTGTTCTACGTCAACGGCACCAACAAGAAGCCTGAAAAAGCCACCGCAGAGAAAATCCGCTCCTATTTGCGTCTCGGCACCCAAGTGTGTCCCTTGGTGAACGTGCGCGGCAACGCCGATGCCTACGAGTTCGAGGAGGACCGGCAAGCCCTCGAAAGCGGTGCATTGCAGCAGACCGTGGGCGTGCTCGAGTCTGTGCTGGGCGCCAAGGCCATGCAGTCTGGCCACTGCGTGCAGGGGTTGCTGGCTTTCTCGGCGCTGGCCGCTGCACCAGGGACGGAACGTACGACCATCCACCCTTCCCGGGATCGCGACCTGGTCATTCAGCAACGAAATTACCGCAAGTATTTCGCCTCGCCGAAGGCCATGTACGAGTTCAGCCAGATCAAGTCAGTCGCCCAGGTGCTTCACGGAAAACTGGGCACCTTCAAAGAAGACATGATCGAGAGCAACAAGACCAAAGTTCATGAGTTGCTGGTGGAAAACCTCGCCATCCTGCAAGAACTCCACACCAGCCATGAAACGTTCGTGGCCAGGACAGAACCAGAGTTCGACAAGTGCCGCATTGCCGTCAAAGACGGCTTGGCCAAGTTCGAACAGTCCGTCACGAAGGGCCGAAAAATCCTGTGGGACCGACTCTTCACTGACATGAGTGCGACTGCCGACGACATCGTCGAGGAACACTTCGGCGAAAACGAATTGGTCGCCAGCAAGATCCAGCGCGCCTTTCGCGAGCGCCAGGAACAGCTGAAAGAAGAATTGCAGACTCAGTTCGAAAAGTATCTGGCGGAGTTGCAAAACGATCTGGTGCAGGCCATGCAGCGGCTGCTGGAGGACGTTTCGAGGGTTGAGTTCGAGCAGGCAATCGCTTACGCAGGCGCGGACCTTAACGCGAGCTACAAGACACCGGAGCTGGGCCTTGGACTGGATTTCAAAGATTACGGCTGGATGCTGTTCAACGTAGGGTCCTATGCCCTCGCGGGCGCCGGGATCGGCACCGCATTCCCTGTCGTCGGCAACCTTATTGGCGCAGCTGTCGGCGCTGCGGTGGGGCTCTTGATCAACCTCATGAACTTCCTCCTCAGCAAGGAAAAACGCATTCGCAAAGCCCAGGCTCAAGTCCAGGACAAGATCGCCGAAGCACGCGCCAATGCCGCCGACTCCCTGCGTGATGAGCTGAAGGCTTTGCTCACACCTGTTCGCAGTCAAATCGAGGCAAAAGTCCTCGGACAAGTCAACGACATCCATGCATCCCTGATTCGCCCGCTGCACATCATCAAGCAGCAGATGGCATTGATGCAGCGCACCAAAGATCAACTGGAGAAAATGCCCCATGGAACAATTCACGCAATTTAATGTTGATAAGCAAACAGCGATCAAAGGCCTGGATCAGCTTCGAGTCATCCTGAAAGAGTTGGGCGAGCTAGGCAGTGACGTCAGTGCCGAAATGGAAAAGATCGATTCAGCCGTCAAGGCAATCGAATCCGACGTTTTGCGCATTGCACTGCTAGGCGCCTTCTCCGACGGCAAGACCAGCGTGATCGCCGCATGGCTGGGTAAAGTCATGGCCGACATGAAGATCGACATGGACGAATCCTCCGATCGCCTGGCGATCTACACGCCAGAGGGGCTGCCGGGCAAGTGTGAAATCGTCGATACCCCCGGCCTTTTCGGTGACAAGGAAAAGACCGTCGATGGCGAACAGGTGGTTTATGAAGACCTGACCAAACACTACATCTCCGAAGCGCATCTGATCCTGTACGTCGTGGATGCCACCAACCCGCTCAAGGAAAGCCACAGCGCTATCGCCAAGTGGGTGCTGCGCGACTTGAACAAGCTGTCTTCGACGGTCTTCGTCATCAATAAAATGGACGAAGTGACCGACCTGACCGAACAGGTGCTGTTCGATGATCAGGCCACCATCAAAAAGGACAACCTGAAAGCCAAGTTGCAGCGAATAGCCAACTTGACCTCGGAAGAACAGGCACGCCTGAACATCGTCTGCCTGGCCTCCAACCCCGGTGGTCGGGGTCTGGAGTTCTGGTTCGGCAAGCCCGAGCACTACGAAAGCCGCTCGCGGATCAACGACCTGAAGGCCATGACCAGCCGCATCCTGCAAGACAACGTACCTGCGGCACTGATGGCCAAGACGGGCATGGACGTTGTGCGCGATGTCGTCGGCCAGCATGTGGCACGGGCCGAAGAGCAATTGGGCAGACTGGATGCCTTTGCGCAGCAGAACGCCGAGGAGTCCGTGCGGATCAACCAGGATATTTCCAAGGGCCGTCGCGAGGTGAAACGCCTTGCTGGGGAGCTTTTCGATGAGCTGAACAATCTTGAAAAAGACTTGCTTGGCAAGCTTCGCCCGCTGTCGCTGGAAAATATTCGTGACTTTCTCGAGGACGAAATCGGCTACACCGAAGAAGGTGTCGGCTACAAACTCAACCTTAAAATCAAGGCCGCCATCGACCGCTCGTTCGATCAATCCTCCAAGGTCACCAACCGCATTTCCCAGGACATCGGCCGTCAGCTCAACTCAAGCGAAAGCTTCCTCAATGCCATGAGCGAGGGCGCACTCAAGTCCATGGGTGGCGCCGCTAAAGGTATTGCCAACCTGAGCCCGGACATCATCAAGAGTGCAGTGTTTGCTGCGAGAGATGCACTGGGGGCCGTGACCGGAGTGGTCTTCAAGTTCAAACCGTGGCAGGCAACCAAAATTGCTGGCGCCATTTCCAAGTGGGCTGGCCCTGCAGGCGCTGCCTTCACCCTGACCTCGGACCTTCTGGGTGCCTACAAGGCTCACGAACTCGAGCAGGAATTGAAGACTGCCAAAGAATCCATCACCACGATCATCAAGAGTTCGTTCAAGGACATTTACGACCTTATTGGCGATGACGAAAAGCTGCTGGACTTCTTTGCACCGCAGCTCAAAGAGTTTGAGAAGATCGTCGCAGCCGTTGATGAGCGCTCGAAATTCATTCGCAGCAACCAGGAAAAGCTGATTCAAGTACGCGAAAAACTGAACGCGCTGGGGCTGCCAGGCAGCACAGAGCCTTCAATGCGAGCGTTGACCGCTTAACCAGGGCTTTAACGCCGCCAGGAGCAGCACGCTGGCGGCTACCCTTTCCTCAATGCAACCCGTCATTGCCCAGCTTCACCCGCGCATAAAAAATGATTGCGACTGCCGGAATCAATGCCGAGTAACCGGGCTTCAATGCTGTCTTGACGTTGGTAATCACTCGTCCGACCGTCGTCGCCGCCAACAGTTTTGGCACCATCGCCAGCAGGTTAGGCGACACGAAGCTACCAATGGTTGCCATTGTAATCTGCGAACTGACTGAGCCAGATGCCTGCGCGCCCATCGAGGCTGATGACTTGAAGCAGGCACTCAACGTTAACCGTCCCGCCAAAGCATCGACGTGCCTGAAATAGTGCTCTGCCGACAGGGTTTTCAGGTCCGTTTCCGTTGATTTGCTGAGTTCATGCCCTTCTGGAAACGCGTTATGGAAGAACCTGCGGACCAATGCGCCCTCAAGCTCCAGGATGGTCGTGCACTTATGCAACTCGTCTTCATCCAATTCAAAATGCGATGCCAGCATTTCAAGCACTTCGGCGTAAGGCAAACCTCGGCGTCGCGTCATGTTGGCCAGGCAATGGCCGCCCAACAGTTGAAATTCCCGGGTGAAGGCGTAGTGCTTTTCGTTTGAGTCCTGGTTGTCGTCAAGGGACGTCCAGCTGCTGTTCTTGAGGTGCTTGATCGCTTCCTCCAATAACGTTGGGTGCGACGGTTCAAGGTGTTCAAACAGGTCGTAGAGCAGATAATCCGTACGCACGTGATCATCCTGCAGATCGCCTTCCTTGTTCAGAAGAACCGGATAATGCTGCCCCTGGAAACCGGCAAAGACAGTGACCGTCAAAACCTTGTGCAGGTTCGGCCAGTAGTCTTGATGGCCGAAACCGGTCATCGAAACATTCTCGAAATTCGTCACTTCGTGGCGCCCCAGGCAAGTTTCGTCTGCGTTCATCAGCAGCATCCTGTCGGACCTGGAGTAGGCATTGATCAACCGTCCTTTGATACATGCCTTGAGTCCTGGCACTTCGTCAGCCTTCACTTCGACAGCAGCGGCCATCAGCAGTACATCGCCGATGGTGAGGCTATAGCCGTCGGGTTGGCGAACCAGTTTCCTCAAGGCACTGACCAGCACTCGGCCGCCCAATGAGTGGCCGATCAGATTGATTTCGGCCACCTCGGGATGATTCGCCTTCAAGTAATCGTGCAACTCACTGAGCAGGACATCACCCATTTCCGTTGCCCGACGACGACTGAGGGCAAAATGCGCCACGCGGTCCGCTACAAATGCAGCGGCCGTTGCATAGGGATACAGGCGGCCGGCGGCGACAACGAGCTGCTTGGTGGTGTTGGACACCTGCAAGTAATGGCCCGAGCGCCAGAAGCCAAGAATGTTGATGCCATTGTGCAGCGTGGAGGGAATCTGCCTGGACAACAATCGGCGATCCTTCAGATCGTGCCCGGCGGAATACCCGTGAACGAACACGTTCGCCACCGTGCTGGCACTGTGCGGCAGGGTCAAGAACCTGAAGTGTTTTACCAAAAGTGAAGCTCCGTTCTAACCAGGATTTTTCAGTGCCATGGGCACACTTCGAAACAAGCCCTTTGCCTATTCGCCTGTGGATCCCGATCTTCAAAAAGTGATAGCTTATCGCCATTCCGCGACACAATGTACTCCCGTAAATTCCTCCCCCGGTTGCTTTTTCACCCTCCCCCCGCACAAGGAAAATACCGTGCCGTCAGCCAAATCTCATTCCACGGTCAGTCGTCAATGGGAACTGCTCAAGCTCCTGCCCAAACGCGATTCAGGCATCACCGTGACGGAACTGCTGGCGCGGCTTGACACGTGTGGCTACCAGACCAGCCGGCGTACGGTCGAACGCGACCTGGTTGATTTGTCCCTGGTGTTTCCATTGCAGTGCAGCGAAGACGGTTCACCGCAGGCCTGGCACTGGACGCCGGGGGTGAATGTCGAGTTGCAAGGCATTACCTTGACCGAAGCCTTGAGCCTGGCGCTGGTTGAAGATGCCATTCGCCCGTTATTGCCCGCCAGCATGTTGAGCGTGCTGGAACCGCGCTTCGTGCATGCCCGGCGCAAGCTCAAAGGCCTGGAAGACGATAACCCGGCAGCTCGTTGGCTGGAAAAGGTTGCCGCCGTGCGACCGGACCTGAATCTCCAGGCACCGGACATCGATCCGCACCGGCTGGAGTCATTGCAGAAGGCATTGATCAATGAAAGTCAGGTGCAGTGCCAGTATTACTCCGCACACACCGACAAGTTGAGCGAGATGACGCTCAATCCCCTGGCAATGGTGCAGCGCGGGCTGGTGACCTATTTGATTGCCACGGCGCATCCGTACACCGATATACGCCAGTTTGCAGTGCACCGTTTCCGCACGGTCGAGCAGCTCGACAGATCTGCCGAGGGCGTGCAGGGATTCGACTTGCGCGCCTACCTGGCCAGCGACGCGTTGCAGTTCGGAACGCCGGAGAAAATTCAGTTTCAGGCATGGGTGAGTGAGCGCCAGGCACGCTTGATCCGCGAGACACCGCTGAGCCCGGACATGACCCTGGAACAACTCGAAGATGGCTATCGGGTGCGCTCGACGCTGAGCAACACCTGGCAACTGCACTGGTGGATTCTGTCCCAGGGCGACGCCATGGTGGTCGAACAGCCGGCCGAACTTCGTGCCCAGATCGGCGAAATGCTGCAGCGTGCAGCAGCTGCCTATCAACCACTTGATAAGGTCGCGGGAACAGTGGTCTCGCAGGTTAACGAGCAAGCGGCGGAACAATCCACCGCGTCTGTCGCGTAGGACCCTGGCTAAGCCGCCGGTTGAGGCTGGTCACACAGTGGAAACCGCCCGACGCAGACAACCTCGACTCGATGAAGAGGCATCGTTTTGCCGGCAAAAGGTGCCATTTGAAATTGGGCTCGCTCTGCCCCATTTTCGGATGGTGTTTCTCGACAGTCCGGTGCGTTTGGCTATCCCTTCTGACCGATTGCTGCACCTAATCGTCAAAGAGCCCGATTACGATTCGATTCAAAACAATCTCAGTCATACATCACGAACCTGCACCTATCCGCATCAGGCATCCCCCAGACTTCGCAGTCTCTCCATTTAAGCAGATCGCGCAGGCGACCTGCTTGATGGGCTCTATGCCCGTGCAATGACTTGAGCCCGACTTTCTCGACAGGAACCCTGCACATGACCACTCAATGCCCACGCTGTCACTCCACTGCTGTCATCACCAAGGATTTAGCCAGGAAAGTCGGCGCCCTTATCGGCACCGTTGGTGGCGCAGCCCAAGGCGTCACCGGCGCCATGGCCGGTGCCGAAGTTGGCGCAGTTATCGGCGTAGTCGCTGGCCCCGCCGGTGTTGCTGCTGGTGGCATGGCTGGGGCCATTCTCGGGGGGCTAGCCGGCGCGGCGACCGGCTGTATCGCGGGCGCCAAACTCGGCGAAGTCATCGATGAACGGGTTTTGGACAATTACGCTTGTCTCGACTGCAAACTGCAGTTTAGTGACCGTCATTCCGTTTGAACTGCTCCTCTCCCGCTTGACGTAATTGCTGTTCCCCACCTGATTCATCGCTCCCTCCCCTCTCTATCAACACTCCGCACACCGACTGATCCCTGCTGAATATCCAGCGGCTTCGCCGTGCGCCTATGAAAAGGAATCACTTCCATGGCTCATCTCGTCGAACAAATGGCTTACGTTGGCGCTACCCCTTGGCATGGTTTGGGTAACCGCCTGACGCAAAAACAACCGCTGGAAGTCTGGCAGCGCGAAGCCGGCATGAACTGGCAAATCCATGACAGCCCAGTGCATTTCAAATCAGACAGTATCGGCACCCTGGGCTCGATCCACTCTTTCCCCGAACAGAAGGTACTGTATCGCTCCGACACCAAGGCCCCCTTATCTGTGGTATCCAACCGCTACCAGATTGTGCAGCCGCGTGAGGTGCTGGAGTTCTACCGAGATCTGACGGAGGTTTCTGGTTACGAGCTCGAAACAGCCGGGATACTCAAAGGTGGCCGCAAGTTCTGGGCGCTGGCCAGGACGGGGCAGGCAACCGCGCTGAAGGGAAACGACCAGGTGAATGGCTATCTGCTGCTAGCTACCTCCTGCGATAGCACCCTGGCCACTACTGCCACCCCGACCACAGTTCGCGTGGTCTGCAATAACACCCTAACCATTTCTCTGAGCGGCGCTACGCATGCGATCAAGGTGCCGCACAACACCCGCTTTGATCCAAAGGCCGTGAAGAAACAACTGGGCATCGCCGTCTCGCAATGGGACGAGTTCATGTACCGCATGCGGGCACTGGCAGAGCGCAAGGTGCAGTGGCATGAGGCAATGGGCTTCTTCATGAATGTACTGTGCGACGTAGCTCCCAATAGCAAACTGCCGGAAGTCCTGCCGAATGAGCGGGCACTGCGCAAAGTCCAAGGCTTGTATGAAGGCCAAGGTCGTGGAGCGACGCTTGAATCAGCCCAAGGAACTGCGTGGGGCTTGCTCAACGCCGTGACGGAGTATGTCGATCACGAGCGACGTGCCCGAAGTACTGAATACCGCATGGATTCGGCCTGGTTCGGCCAAGGTGCCGCCATCAAAGAACGCGCCCTGAACGCCGCCCTGCAACTCGCTGCTTAGTCTCTGCCTGATCCCCCTCTCTTTCTTCTCACGGCTAAACGCCTGGTCAGTTTCTGCTGGCCGGGCGTTTTTCATGCCGCACAGGAAATCATTATGGCTACGCAAACACTGCAAAACCCCAGCAGCAAACCCCGTCCAGCCTTGCGCCTGGTGGGTACCAAGGAGCTACCGCGTGAAGACTGGTTAGCGGTGCGCAAGCAAGGCATCGGCAGCTCGGATGCCGCCGCTGCCGTAGGGCTCAATCCTTACAAATCCCAACTGGAACTGTGGCTGGAGAAAACTGGCCGTGACAGTTCGCTACTAAAGCTAGATCACAATGATGAAGAGAGCCCAGCTTACTGGGGAAACATCCTGGAACCGATTGTCGCGACCCACTACACCAAGCGCAGTGGTCACCGGGTACGGTGGATCAATGCCGTGCTGCAGCATCCTGATCCTAAATTGCCCTGGATGTTGGCCAACATCGACCGCGAGGTCATCGGCACCGACAATGTACAGATCCTTGAATGCAAAACTGCCGGCATCAACGGCGCTCGCCTCTGGAAAGAAGGCGTGCCGGAGTATGTGCAGTTACAGGTCATGCACCAGTTGGCGGTGACCGGCAAGCAGGCGGCAGATGTAGCGGTACTGCTGGGGGGCCAACACCTGGAGATCCATCGCATCGAACGGGATGAGTCGATGATTGCTCGATTGATCGATCTAGAACGGTTGTTCTGGGATTACGTGGTCAGTGATACCCCGCCACCGGCCGATGGTACAGCCTCGGCCGAATCGGCGTTGCGTTGCCTTTACCCCGAAGACAATGGTCAGACCCTGGACTTCAGCCAGCACACGGAGCTGGCCAGCACCTACCTGGAGCTCAAGGCTATTCGCCAGAGCATTGCCCAGCAGGAGACGCGTGAGGCTCAGCTCAAACAAGCCTTGCAGCAGGCTATGGGTACAGCCACCCGTGCGGAGTTTGCGGAGGGCTACATCAGCTGGAAGAAGTCCAAAGACAGCACCGGTCTGGATGTCGAACAGATGCTGAAGGACAAACCCTACCTGCAGGCCCGCTATCCCAAGATCAAAACAGGCAGTCGCCGCTTCATGATCGGCTGAACCATTCCCCCTCACCCAGACCGCCCGGATCGTTTACATCCCGGTGGCTTTTTTATTTTCAGATCAAGGATAACCGCCATGCTCAGAGGTTTAACCATCACCCCGCCGGTACTCGGGCGCATTTCCATCGGTAAGGTAGTCGAGAAAAACGGTAAGCGCCTGCCGGAGAAAGACGATCAATTCACCCTCACCTCGCAGGTGCAAAGCCGTGACGGTTGGCTACTGCACCCACTCAATGAGGAACTGCGGAACGGCCAGGACGGCAAGCTGCGCAGTATTCCGATCCGATTGCTGTTCAACGAGCCCGATCTGAACTTTCGCGCCGATTACAGCCTGTTCGACCGCACCACCGGCCGGCCGCTGTGCGTCGGCAACGGCGAGACCTGCAAGCGTCTCACTAAGGATGGCATCCAGTCGTTACCCTGCCCTTCGCCGGATGGTTGCTCACTGGCGCAAGGCGGAGCCTGCAAGCCTTACGGCCGGCTGAACGTGGTGATTGGTGACGATGATCCACTGGGCAGTTTCGTCTTCGCACCACTGGGTTCAACAGCATCCGTACCCTGGCGGCACGCCTGCAGTATTTCCAAGCCATCTCCGGCAATCGCCTGGCCTGTCTGCCGCTGGAATTACGTCTGCGTGGTAAATCCACTCGGCAGAGCCACGGGACACCAATCTTCTACGTCGATATCACAGTGCGCAATGGCCTGAGCCTAGAAGACGCCTTGCTTGCCGCCAAGCAACTAGAGGAAACCCGGCAAGCCGCGGGCTTTGACCAGAGCGCCTTGGATCACGCGGCCTGGCAGGGATTTAACAATGGGGCCTTTGAAGACAGCGAGGAGGACACCGGTGGCATCGTCGAGGAGTTTTTCCCCGCCGTTGAAGATCAGACCAGCCCTATAGAGCCCCAAAACCAACTGGCAGCGCCTACCAAACCCACACTCGCGCAAAAGCTGGAGTCGCAAACCATGCGATACAACGGCAAGCCCACCGTTCAGTAACCGGATTTCTCCCCCCCCCTCCGTTCTCACACATCCGCACAGGAATACCCGCATGAAATATCACAAGCTTGTAGCCGGTGAAACGACCGGTACCTATGTCATGGAGACTCCAGTCACCGAAGCTGACATCCTGCAGATGGCTCAACAACTGGCGATGAGTCGTCTGTCTAAAGGCCGGGCACTGACTGAGCCGAAGCAGGTTTTCAGTCACCTGCAAACACTGCTGCAGTACCATGAGTATGAAGTCTTTGCCTTGCTAATGCTTGATGCCAAGCACCGGGTGATTGGTTTCAGAGAACTATTCAGAGGCACGCTGGATGGTGCCAGCGTGTATCCACGGGAAGTGGTGAAGATCGCTTTAGAGCACAACGCGGCGGCCGTAATCCTGGTTCATAATCATCCCTCCGGCGACCCAGAGCCTAGCCAGGCCGATTGCACATTGACCACCACCCTCAAAAACGCACTCAACATGGTCGGTACCCGGATATTGGATCATGTGGTGGTGGGTCATGACGGCTGCGTGTCGTTGGCTGAACGGGGGTATCTGTAACCGAAAGGCCCAGATACTCCGTCCGATAGACTGCCCTGGCCAATGCTAGGGCGGTCAGCAGCAGGATACCCCGGCATTACGTTCTGCTTGCGTGCCGTATCTTCAGTCGAATGCAGCGGGGTTAATTGGATAGGTCTCATACTCAGGGAAAGCCGCTTGACTGCGGCTTTCCCTGAGTAGTTCCTATTGATGTTCTTTTTTTTGCCGGTCAGGCAGAATCTGAAGCCCGATAGGACTACAACCAGACACTGATGAAATTACTCAACACCTACGACGACCGCGACGAAGCCGAGGAAGCTGCCGAGAAGCTGACTGGCGACAAGCGCTTGGCCAGCGAACGCGACGCCACCGTGGTCATCTACAACCTGTTCGGCATTCCCAGCTGGGGAAATTTCCATCGGCTAGGAATGTACAACCTGAGCGTACTGAAAAACCTACTTGACTGCCGTGCTGCCTGGAATCAAACCAACAGAACCCAACACGCCGAGATCATCTCTACATTAAAAACAGTGTCTAAGAACTATGGAATAGAATTACCTGAACATTGGCTATGACAGCAAAAATCAGTGGTTCTCAATTTACCCACGAAAAATATCCACCTTGGTTTCAAGGCACTTTCGCAGACTCAAGTCGTTCGCGCCCACCTCAAACCAGCCACCCGGCTTTTGGTAAAAATCCAGGCCTCGCCCGATTTTGATGACCCAACCGTTGTCCAGGCGGATTTCTCGATCGTGCAGGTTCGGGTTGAGTTTGACCTCAAGCTCCACATCCATCTCGAGCAAGCTTTGCTTCAACTCTTCCAGCTTCTCTGCAATATCGGCCAGCTGCGTGTTGTCGTCGTATCCGGTGATGAGGTTGATCTTCTTCACCGTTCCGGCCTTTAAGACGCACTCACAAAAGCGAACGAAATTCTGGATCTGGTGCTGAAGGCGAATGTACGGGTCTTCAATGACGACCGTCTTTGCTCCTCGCAGGTAGGGACCAATGATCGATTCGTAGCTGTGGCCGACGTCACCGTACATAATCGTGAAGTGCTTCTCCACCAACTCGGCTGAAACAACAGGGGTGACGACAGGAGGAATTACTTCGACTTTGCTCGCAGGCTCGGGCACCCTCGGCTTTTGTATAGCCTCTGTCGCAACGTCACGTTCAGGTGCAAGTTTGTCGTTGAGCTGCCGTCTAAACGGTTGCTGTGTAGCTGCGGCATCCTTCGACTCGGGACAATAGACAACAACTTCTTGCCCCTGCGCATTAACGAATGAGAGATCAATGCGCGCAAACTCATCATCGGGTTTGCGTTTATTCATCTGCTCCTTCACACGTCGACGGCACTCAACTGCGTAGGCTACATATTCTTCGAACTCCTCATCGGTCGGAGAACCGGTAGGGTGAAGAATCTTCAGGAAGGCACAGACGGTTTTCTTGATGCCTTTTTCATCACGGCCCTCAACACTCTTGCCAAGTCGGATGCGTTTACTGACTTCTTCGTACCGATTGGTGTGCTTGAACTGGTAGTGGAATGCTTCCGCCAGGTAGTCGGTAATGAACCCGTAGCTACTGGTTAGAAATTCACTGCTGTTCTTGGGCATTTCCCAGCCAGGTATGTAGGCTGCAAATCGATCCATGATCGCCAAGTCAAACTCAGCGGGCAATGGTTGGAAAAGATCATGCTCAACCGAGTTAACTACTTGGCTGATGGATAAATCGAAATTGCCAACAAAGCTAAGGCTGGCATCAGCGATCACTTCAGCACCACGCGAAAAGCGACCATTCGCCATGAAATCTTTCATGATTTGAATGGTGTCCGGATCTTTGACTTTGATGCCGCCTACTTCGTCGAAAGCCACGGTATCCCAAAACCCAACCAGACCAACCTTACGGCGCGCATTGTTGTAGAACAGCGCCGACTTGGTCGCCTGTCCACCTGAAATCAATGTGGCATAGGGCGAAAATTCACTGAAGAAATACGACTTCCCGGTGCCGCGTGGCCCAAGCTCAATGTAGTTGTAATTGGGTTCAACGAGGGCAGCCAGGC
The DNA here is from genome assembly GCF_000293885.2 of Pseudomonas fluorescens NCIMB 11764. Classification (NCBI taxonomy): domain Bacteria; kingdom Pseudomonadati; phylum Pseudomonadota; class Gammaproteobacteria; order Pseudomonadales; family Pseudomonadaceae; genus Pseudomonas; species Pseudomonas fluorescens. The sequence goes on along the minus strand of NZ_CP010945.1, from coordinate 3,644,283 downwards.
GCGCAATAAAGTGCATACACACGCGATTTGACAGCTTTGTTGGTTCCAGGCCAACGGTGCGCAAAATCGCCGCAATCCACTCGTCACGGGTGAATTGAGTGCGACCTTCACAGTAGCGGTCAAAATCAAAGCGACTGATCTGGATGGGCCGCAGGTCTTCAATGTAAAACGCGTAGTCGTCTTCTTCGATCGCGTTATGTGCCAACGTCACCTCAGCCCAAATTCCGCCCTCCAATAGGCGGTCATTGTCTCGATAGAACTTCTCGCCAATAGCGATACGCTGTGAATTGAAGTTCTCCAATGAGGCCCAGTGGCGCTTTTCCTTCTCGACATACCGAACATGGACCTTGTCGATAAAGCGATGCTTGCCTTTGGTTGCCACCTTTGACTGCGCGGCATTGGCCTCGTCAGGCTTTACATAGTTGTCTTGTAAGCTGGCGAGCACCGCCTCCATGCCCGCATCCATCTCGGCCTGATCATCACTCGCACAAAAGCGCGCAAGCAAAAACTCCAGCACGAAGGTAGGGACGTTGGTTCCCTTCTTAATCCGATGGAGTAGATCCTTGCGCAGTACCTTGCCATCAAAGGTGGCGGTCAGCTTTTGGTCGAGCTCATTCATCGTTTTTACACCGCATAGTCGGTTGCCAGGTCAAGTTGGCAGTACACCGTATAAGTCGTTGGATGCAAAGCCTTGATCTTGAATTTCCCCTCGAAATCCATTTGCATCTTGATCGTGACTTGAACCTTGTCACCTGGCTTCAACGACAATGTTCCTGTTGCCGGATTCACTGCACCTCCGGCCTTCGCTTCACCCACCACTTCGCCCTTGCTGTCGTGTGCCTCCAGCAAAATCTCGAACTCGTTTTCAGTCGAGAACATGTCTGCCGTTTCAACTGCAAGGTCAATCACTGGCATACGTGTGGTGATGGCCTTGGCACCGTTCTTGTAGCTCATCGCCACAGATGCTTTATGCAGTGTCGGTTGATTGGATGTTTTCAACTGCATCGTTATCACCGGCACCACGCATTCCTGCAAAGAAATACCGCCGTGGTAATAGAGCAAACCACTGCGATAGGCCGCCAGCGAATGTGGCGCAGCGAACTTGGCAAAGTCACTGCGAATGCCCATTTTCTCGGCTGAGACCACGAGGTGATTGCTGTCGCCAGCACCATCACCCAGCGCGCACCGGTCATGAATGCCAATCCAGTTGCCAGCGGGCTTGCTGCAGACATCGCCCGCACCAGCGTGGGTGTTCATGAAGAAGCCGTGATCGGTCACGATCACCACCTCATGAAAGCCACGTTCTTTCAGCTTATGAATTGCGACCCGAATGCGTTTGAGTGCATTGGTAATCTCTGCAGGGGCGGTGTCAGGATGGTTCTCAAAGTGGCTATCTATCTCTACAGCGCGCAACACCAACAAATCGGTTTCAGGCGAGAAATCGAAACGTCCGCGAACAAAGTCTTCCAGACGCCCCTCTTCAAAGCGCTGGCCGTATTTCTTCCGAAACACATCCATGCGCTGCGCAACGGTACCCACCACCTGGTCACCCAGCATTGGCACCAGGCTCTGTTCGTCATTCTTGATGCGAAGCTGCTGGCCAGCCCCGGGCAACAAACTGGCCATGCCTACTGGCGTGATGCTTGGTAGCTGCGCCATGGCAGCCTGCAATTCAACTTGTCCGTCTTCCGTCAACTGCCGTTCCAGCGCCACGCCCAATTCGTAGCGAAGCGCATCAATCATGAAGTACGCCACCTTGTGGCCGTTCTTTTGCAGCTTGGGCGCAACAATGCGGTCAAACACATCAGTATTCGATAGCTGCCCAGCCAACGGCCAGCCACTTTGTTCCACATGGCGAGTGAAGATCAACTGCACCTTCTCGACCAGTTTGCCGTACTGCTTACGAACTTGCTGCTTGACTGGCGTCATGACACCTTGCGCGTCTTGCCAGTCGTAATCGCTAACTGCCTGTTCGAACTCGCGATGCAAGCGATCAGCTTCACGCAGACTGCTCACGTAAAAGGTCAGCAGCACATCAAGATTGCGTGCGTTATCCGAAAGCTGCCGCTCCATGTCGTCGCAGGTTTGAAGCAACTCAGTAGCCGATCGAATCAAATCCCACTGGGCACGGCTCTCGCCTTTGCCCGTCCACACCGATTGCTGATGGCGCTCCGAGATGCTCTTCACCCGGTCGATGTCATCACGCAGGATGCCTTCGATCGCCCGACTCAAAAATGTGCGCTCTTCAAACGGGAAGGTGTCCCGGTCGCCCAAATCGGACCAGCTACCAAATTGGCTGACTAGGTTGAGATCGCGCTCAATTTCTTCTGCGCGGTCGATATAAACACTCTGCGTACGGCGATCATTGCGCAGCAGATCGCACAGGTATTCAATTAACGGCTTCGCCTGAGTTTCGGCTCGCGGTACATCGCTCAAACTGGCAGGCAATGCACCAGGCAGATCAAACACAAACTCGCTGAACAAAACGAAACGCCACAGTTCGTTGGCAACCGAGTCCCATGTCTTGCCTCTGGTCTTCAATGACAGGCCCATGCTGTTGCGGAGCAAATCACGCGCCTCTGTCACCCAGCTATCGCTGCCTTTCAATGCCGATTGCTGCGCATCGTTTGGCACAAGCAGCGCGAACAGAATGTCTCGGGCGGACTCGACTGCCAGTAGCGCACGCAAGTTGGGCCAGCCCAAGCCGCCGCCAATAGCATCCACCACCGCAAAACTAGGCGAAGCATCCTGCTCAAAGATGGCCCTAATGGCCGTGGTGTGATCTGGTTTCGCCTTCAGGCATAGGCTCTCAAAGCTATCACCATCCCCTTCGGGGAAAATCGCCCCGGCTGCGGCAATGGGTGCGAAGGGATCAGCCTGCCTTTCTTCATCGCTCTCGGGCGCTTTTGCAGGCACATAGACCAGCATTCCAGCGAGCTGCCGATCGATCACATCACGCAAGCCCTGCATCGCAGCTACCCGACTCTCAATGCTGCTCTTTGAAGCATCCACAACCAGCAGCTTTTCGTCGGCCAACCCTTTGCAGACATCTTGGTAATGCCCGGCAGGGTCATACACCACGAGACTACCCGTCTTCTGCAATCGGGGACGAAGAATTTTGTTCTGAATGAATTCAGCAATGCTCATGAGCTGCTCCTTAGGCTCAGGATGGACTTCACCTCCTTGAGCATCTTGTCTGTTCGTGCCGTCATCGCGGCCTCATTCCATTCGGTGCGAGTGGCCAAATCAGCGTTCAGATAAAGCCCATTGCGATACCCGATGAAGTCGTCCTTATCGTTCTGGCGGTCACGCTTCTTGATGAATTCCATCGTGCCGAGTTTGGAGTTGTACCCACTCAGGGTTAGGTTGCCGAGTTGGTGGGCGCAGCGCTGGCGTATGGCGTCAGCGGTGTCCTTGCCGTTGAGTTCCAGCATGGCCACCCAGCCTGGGCCAAGGTTTTCTGTCTTGGGCAAGATGTGCTCAACCGTAAAAACGGGGCGATCGTTTGCGTCGTGTGCCCACAAATTGCGCGTGTTCTCGCGGGTCTGATGTACTTCTTCCAGCTTGCACAACATGAAACGTGTGGCCTCGTAGTTATCGAGGTAAACATCGCCCTTCAGGCGCGCATCACACACATCCTCAGGGGCCGCACGCGCCACCAACCAATCACTGGTCTGCACCACAAACTCTTCGAGGTTGCCAATCGAGCCATTACGAATCTGCTTCAGCAGCTCGCCAATTAATTGCACGAACATCGGGTCTAGCTCACGGGTTGGCGGTGTATCGGTAAGATTTCGCCAAAAAAACCACTTGGTGAGCAAAGAAGCTATTTGGCCTAGTGCCAGGCCTTCATCCCAACTCCGACTTCGAGCAACTTGACTCACCCATAGTAAAAATGCATAGGCAGGAGCGGCGCCGAGGTGCTGTAAATCCAACAACTGATTTTTTGTATCTTCAGACCAAACACAGTCTTCACTATCCGGAAAGTGAAGTAAGGAATATGTCTTTCCTTTTTCTAATAGCTGCCCGATAAACCACACCGGATGACGCCGCAAAATAACGTCATAAATGGTGATGAGATTTGATCTCGTCGCCCTTGGACATCCTTTAACTTCGACGCGCCCCAGGTACTTGAAAGTGTTGTATAAATGCCGCAGGAATCGCTCCTGTAGCGCAGGCTGATCAAGCCAATAAATCAGCTCTTTCCACTCATCAAACGCCCGGTCAATACCGTAGTCGGGACGTTTGTCGAGTTCTGCCAGCAAGTTATTTTTGATGATGTCGATGGCCGATAGCGGAATGCCCCGGTTGTTGATCGACTCAAACAACATGAACGCGTCTGAGTGGTTTTGAACCTCAATCTTGACTAGGATCGCCGACTTGAGTTTTTCCAGCAGCGCCATGCCCTGGCTAATGGTCAGTAGCGCAAGCCGCTCGCGGAAATACTTGTAGGCCTTCGCGATACGGCGATTCCCGAAGTTGGCCAGCCCTTTGGGTGCGGTGACCAGCTTTGGAAAAAGCTCACTCAGAATCCGCTGGAAATCCGCTTTGTTCTGCATCTGCTCGCTGGGCTCAAGCCGCCACTGACTGTTAGCCTTGATGAAGATGCGATTCTTCAAGTTCACCATCTCGACTTTGAAGTCGTCATCCGGATCAGGGTTCGACGTCAGCTTGTCGTAAAGCGCGCAGAACAGCAGGCTGATAGTGGTAAAGCGCTGCTGGCCATCAATCAACTCCAGCTTGCTACCTGCCATCGAGTCCTTCTGCCCGTTGACACAAATGATCGACCCCAAGAAGTGAGCAGAAGGCGACTCATCTAGATCGTTGAATAGCGCATCCCAGTTCGACCACCCCCAAACGTACTCACGCTGGTACTTTGGGATAAAGAAAGAGGTCGCTCCATCCGGGTTGAAGTAAAAGCTGACGGGGAATGCTTTGACGTCCTGGATCATTCCTCACCCCCGGCCTTCTTTTTTCCGCGCGTTTTCTTGGGGGTGGCCGCTGGCTCCACGTACAGATCTTCAAGCCCATGCGCGATGGCGAGGGATTTGTCGGTCTTGCACTTCTCACGTACGCGTTCTGGCCAGTAGGCCATGGCCAGGTGTGCCCAGTCATAGTTGCCTTTTTCCAGTTTGGTCCAGGTGTCTTTCAAGACCTTTTGCCAGGGCTTGTGGCGTAATAGTGGCCACAGCGGTGCGGCGGTGATTTGCACACCGTCATCGTGGTTTGGCTGATAGGTTGGTGCGATCTTGAGCAAGGTGTCGCGTAGGTCGGTCAACTCTTGCTCGAAGGTTTGCAGCATTTCGTACTGCTTTTCCTCGTCACGAGAGCGGCCGCTCCCCTTCATACGCAACTCAGCACACTCACGGCTAACTTGCGTCAGTTTGCCATTGGTGCCATCGAGAAAATCATTCACCGCTGTGAACAGAGTTTGATTATTCAAGGATGGGTAATAGACCCAAAGCGTATAGCTACCCGACGCGGTGGAAAGAGGCCAGTAGATTGGCGCTTTGCGACGGCTCTTGGAATAACGCTGCAGATGGAAAGGGAAGAAATCCTTTTGCAACCAGCGACGCACGTCATCAGGTACGTTCACCCTGACACGATCCAGTACTTCCTCAACAAGGCGAGCAAGATCGTGCGGATGACCCTGATCGTCCACCAGAATGCCAGAGTGTACATGGAAGGGTTCAGCACCATCCGGCAACATACCCGGGCTTTTTGCCGGTAGTGGGTCGAAGGGTTCTGGCTCGGCTGTTACAACACGCTCACCGGTAGCTAAGCGCCAGTCAAATCGGGCGAAAGCAACACCTACGGACCAAGAGAGTAGCGCGTCTATCGGGGGAGCTTCTGGCTCCGTCGCATCTCCCTCATCTTCGCTCATTTCGTCTCGATTTTTTGATTCCACATTGCTTTTGTCGAGGGCTACCCGGCGATCAGCTTCTGAGAAGTTATAGAGATCAAATGCCGCAGTATCGATCTCTCTCTGAATATCTCTCAAAGCTGCTTCAACGGATGCTGGCTCGCTACCTAGGCGCTGCCAAAACAAGATGCTTGGGAGCAAAAAAGCATGCGAAGTTTCGACAACGGAATCAAGCAACCGCATGAGTTCCCAAGCTTGTCTCGCAAGGCTTTCTAATTTGATTCTTGAACGGCCGTCTATGTACGGTAGTGGCGTTCCCTCTATGATTCCAACCTCGTACGACCGTGCGTTTTTATCTGCGGCATTTAAACGGGTCTCAAGGAGAACAGTAAAAGGTCTTGAATTCATCATCGCCATAACAGCCAGAAGCGATTGGGCGTCATTGTTTTTCGAGAATGCTGATGGTCCTTTGTGAGCAAAAATACAACCAGAAGGTAGCACTCTGGGTGAAAACGAAAGAGTTCGGCTTGGCCATGCAACGCCAGGATTGAAATAATTTTTTTCGTTCCAGCACTGCGAGTTGTTAGCGGTAATTTCACCACTTTTCAATTCGCCCAACTTCCACTCCTTAATGAGTCGTCCATCATCCCCCCACCTGACGCTCAAATAAACATCGGAGTAGAAAGGTGAGCGGCTTCCTCCCTTAAAAAAAGGAACTAGCCCAAATAGCCCTCCTACCTCCTGATTCTCCCACCATGCGCGCACCCACTGAAAGTCATGATTAGTTTGAAGACCAACCCACGCCTCAAACTCACCATCACCTAGGCGTGGGTGATCCGAGAAGCAATCTAAAACGCTCTTCGTAACCCAATACGCGAACGGAGCGGTAGGTATTTTTTCAAATACAAGAGGGTCTACGATGACAATCCGGCTATCAATGCCACCAGACCGAAAAGACGCGCAAGCTGCTTCGAGCGCTTGAGCTCTATCATCGCTCTCAATAACACGAATTACTGTTGTCATGCAGAGCGCTCCAATGTGAAAGCAGCAGCTTCAACAACTGCATCATCCATGACTCCAAGACCAAGATCTGCCAGAACTTTAGGGGTAGCCATGCCCAAGACGATCTCTTTTCGCCAAGTCTGATAACTTGATAGAAACAGACAGGTACGTGAAGTGATCGCGCCAAGGTAACCACCCGTGCGAAGGAGGCCTAATCCTCTTTCTACGAAAATGGTCAGCAAATCGTTTTTGCTGCGCGGATAGGCTTTGGCGAGTTGATCCTTCGTATTTGAAGCTAGCGCGCCAAAAGGTGGATTCATTACCACCACATCGAACACTTCACGGCAATGATCAATCATACGCAGGCCCTGCAATGCATCTTGGGCAAATAGGCGGCCTTGGTAGGTGTATTTAGCTGCTTGCGCGAATTCATTCAGTGCCTTACGCAAACGCACCTCAGCCTGCAGCCAAGTTTCTTGCTCTTGCTGAGCAAACAGGCCTGTACCTTTGCCGACATTGACCTGACGAATCAAGTGCGGTAGCTCTCGCTCAACCTGGAGCAGTACGCCCATTTCAGGCAGGTGCTTCAGCATCTGTAAGGTTTTCTCGAACAACTCAGCGTCACTCTGATCCAGCTGGGCGGCAAAAGCTGCGCGTAAATCGCGTTCAGCCGGGGGGGCGACGGCGGCCACGACGTGCCCCTGACCAATGCGTGGGCGATCTTTGGCTTTTACGCTGGCATCGTGCCAAGCACGCTGCGCCCGCAGCCATAATGCCAAGGTGGCGATCTGCGCGGCGCGCGGGTCGATGTCGACGCCATAGATATTGTTTTCAATGATCAGACGCGGTACCTCGCGCGAAAAAGCCGCTTCGTCATCGTAGGTCTGGCAAAGAGGCTTAAGCACAGCTTGGGGCTGCGTGGAAACATCCAGAGACCCGGGGCCGTGCTGCTGTTCCCAGGCCCAAGCCTCCCGATAGATCTCAGCAAACAGATCGAAGGCATACAGGCCAAAGTGCATGGAGCCACAAGCCGGGTCCAGCAGCTTCAGGGTACGCGGGTCACGCAGTTTGATGGCGACCTGTGCTTGCTCGTCGGGCTTGACCAGCAGGTACTGGCAACGGTCCCGCAGCTCAGTTTGCCCGCCAGTGGCGTTAAACCAGAGACGCCCGAGCGTATTATCGACCAAGAACTCCACCACATAACGCGGCGTGAAGAACTGATTGCGCACGGCCAGCTCGCGACTATTGCGCGGTGCCTGGCTGGCATCGCGCATGGCCTTGCGCTCTTCTTTAGAGTTGAAGTATTGGTAGATCCAGCCGATTGTTTCGTCTGCGGCCCAGAGAGATTCAATCTCAAAGTGGTTCAGCTCATCCAGCAGCGCACGCAGGGCAATCTCACGAGGGAACAGCAAACCGTTGGCAGCATAGCGGTCAAACAGGGCGGGCAGTTCCTGTGACAACTCATCAAACACGCTGAACAGATAGACTTGGTAAGCTTGACCTGTTTCGCCCAGGGCGGTACCGGCAATCTTACTGTAGAGCTGATAGCCACGGGATTGGTAGCCTTTGCTGATCGACTCGATCAACTGCCCGCGCGCCTCCATCATCAACAGCGCTGCCAGACGGTTGAGCACTGTAAATGCCTGCTCGCGCACCATGCGGTCGAGCACTGCGATGCGGTGATCGGTGTCGTCGGTATCAGCGCCCAGGTAGTGCACCAGAGTTTGGCGTAGGACCTCAGCCGTGTGGCGCTGCCGGTCGTCCAGATGGGTGAGTCGTGTCATCGGCGTGACTTCACCGGTCTTGGGGTCTAGACCATAGGTTTGCTGAAGCTGGATGCTGAATTCGTCGGACAGCAGGCTGCGACAAATGTTAACCAGCTTTTGCAGGCGGCCTCGTGTGGATTGATCGAAAGCCATTTATTCGTCCTGCAGTTCGAGATTGACGGCAAAGGCATGTGCATACTTCAGCTCGCCACGCAGTTGTTGCAGTTGCATGATCAGCGCATCCAGGTCATCCATCGTGGTGATCTTGGTGCGCGCCTTGATGCTGCGCGCGATGGCTGGTTTCGGTTCATTTACAGCACTTGGCACAGGAATCTCAGCTTCAAGCTCCTCCTTAATCCGCTTCGTGCCAAGACGCTCAATGCTGTGTTTCAAACCTTGTACTACATCCTGCAGTTCAGAGAGCTTGTTTGTAATGGAATTGAGTCCCAACAAATCAGGCGTCACTTCCACAATCAACCGCTCTAGGCTACCCAACAGTTCAGTCTGTTCTTGCTGGGTGAGCTTGATCCACTCCGGCACCCGCTTTAGGTCGACCTCGGCCTCTTTGATGCGTGTTTTGAGCAGATCCTGCATCGCGATCACCGTATCGCGAATGCGGGCGCGAATGGTGGTGAGGCTGGTGCTGAAATCAGCCGCAAAACGATAGAAGTCGGCCTGCTGCAGGCGCTCGTCGATAAGGCTGAGGGCCTCAGACAACTCTTCTTTTAGCGTGGCCAGCAAGGCCACATTCGGTAGGTTGGCAATGGCCGTGCAGTGCTGGCGAAGATCGCGCAGCGTTTGCTCCAGGCCTTGCTCCAGCTTGAGTTTGACTTCGGCAGCCCATTTGAGACTTTCAAACAGCTCTGATTGCTCGTTGCCCAAACGACGTGGCGCATCCGAAGCGTCGGTGAGCAGCACATCGTTAATCTCGTGCGTGAGGTTTTGCAGGCGGTCTACACCTGGCAAATTCAGACTGCGCAGTTTTTCAGTGAGAGGGCCGTATTGGTGCTGAAGTTGCGGAAAGAGCTTGGTGGTGACTTTGCTGATGTCGTCTTCCAGCGGCACGACGGTGTCGCCAGTCAATTCAGTCAACCGGATTGCAGCGCGTGCCAGTTCGTCGTTGGTCGGACGGTCGCCGCCGCGAAGCGAAATGCCAATGATCTTGAACGTATTGTTGGTTTTGATGGCATCGATGGCTTGCTGGCCGTTGACGGTGACTTCCCGTCCTGCCACCTTGAGCTTGATCTCACCGGCCAGCAGCATGGCCGCCACCAGATATCGCAGGGTGTCTGCCGACCAACCAAAGGGCGCATCGGCAAAGACATCTGTCAAGCGCTTGCCGTCGACTGTGCCGTTGCGATTGATGTAGTCACGGATGCTCACCATGGCCAAGTGGTCCGTGCGAATGCTGTGCCGCCCGCTTTGGGTTTGCACAAGGTTCAGAGGATCTAGAGCGCTGGTGATGCCCGACAAATTGCCGACCCGAAGGAATTTCTCAGCGAGTTCGGTTCCGGCTCGCACCGGGGCCTCTACATAGCGATCGAACACTTGCTCGGCCACTTCGCTCAGGTGTTTGCGAGCGGCATCCAGCAGCTCCGCCGCCAGCGTATCTACTGCGACAACCTGGCCACGGAAGATGAATGAGCCTTGCAACAGGCTGCGCTGGATCTGTGCCCGCAGTTTGGTGCTGAGGTGTTCAGCCCGGTCGGCCTGGCCGTTGCAATATTCGCGAATTTCCTGATCTGGATCGCTGCGGTAGCGGTTGGCGATCTCACGGCAGCGGTGGATATCAGCCGTCAGTTCGTCCATTTCCGGCGTAGTGCGGCCCACCAGGTAGATGTTGAACTTGGATGAACTGTGACGCGACTCGTCAGTGACTCGAGTGCGTGCACTGTCGATTTCTTTGGGGTCGACCAGTTCAACAATGGTTTGGATCTGGTTACGCTCACCCGCCAACGATGCGGGTACATTGCCTGCCGATTGCGCCTTAAGTCCGGTGGATACGGCATAGGAACCGTGCAATTGGGTGGAGGGCAATGGCGCATAGACACTGTTCAACGCTTCGTTAACGATGCGACGCAGCTCAACGCCGCGCAATGCAACTTGGCTGCGTTCCTGTTCAATGTCGTTCAGCTTTTCACTGAAGAAGCAAAGGTTGCCGTCTTGTTCGCCAAATGGAACGATGGAGTCGTTGATCAGGTCTTCGACCGCCTTGGCCACAGCGTCTGCTTGAGACGCCCCGGCGATGCTGGCGTGCATCAGGCTGGTGACGTTTTGACGGGTGATCGGCAGGTTGCCAAGGATTTGCAGAACGGCGACCGTCTTGGCGATGTTTTGATGCAACTCGGAATGCGAGAAGCGGATCTTGGTGACTTTCTCGACCGATGCGTGCAAAGAAGCGAAGGCGCGCTTGATGTCTTTATCCAGAGCATCAAACAGCGTGACGGTGGTGGCGAGCCAGCCAACGGCTTGTTCTGCAACGGCAAGTTTGCCTTCAGAGCCGTCAATCAGAATGTCTTGCACCACCTTGATCGCCGAGCGCAGGCCGATGCCACCTGTGGACTTGGCCAGTGCGCCTAGCAAGTGCAGCAGGATGTCGAAATGCGCGGGAAGGAACGGGTAGAGATCGACAAAAGTCTTGCGATCGAAATCGACGCCATAGACGCGCGCATCGACAAGCTTGGTGTTCTGGCGCAGCTGCTGACCATATTGATCAAACAATCCGCCCAATTCGGCTTCCGCTGGTGACGACTTGCCCAACAGACGTGTGTAGCAAATTTCCTTGATGTCGTTGGATTCAAGGGCGATCTGAATCGGGAAGCGGTCATTAAGCTTGAACAATTCTGGCGAGTTGAGGGCTGCCTTCGCGTCGTCCGCCGTGAGCGTTTGCTGCGCCGTTCCGACGATCCAAACCTTGCCGTCGCCGATGTTTTTCAGGTTCTTCGCCAATCCATCGAGGTTCAGGATCAGATTGGGCCGCGGGCCAACGTACTGACCGACTTCATCGATGATGAAGATGATGTATTCCTTGCCCGATGCCTCGCGGGCAATCTCCAGCATTTCACGCACACGGTCGTTTTCGAAAACGACGATTTCACTTGATTCGGTCGTGAACGAACTGGGCGTCTTGAAAAGTGTGGGGTAAAGCTTGTGCGCAATCTCAGGAATGAGGCTGTCGACCACCAACTCGTCGTTACGGTAGTTGTTCCAGTCTTCACCGCCCGCGGCTTCTTTGAATGCATCCAGAAATTCGTTGTAACGACCTTCCTTCTTGAGCCTGCGTTCCAGCGCTGCAACCTTGAGATTGCGCGAATAACCTGCCCACTGCAGGACCTTGTAGAACAGGACCGTCGACACCTCTTCCATGGTCGCACCTGCGACCTGTTCGCTGGCCAAGTCCAACATCAACACTGCGGCAGGAAAGCGCTTGGCTACGTTCGTCAGCAAGGACTTGGTTTGCTGACGTTTGAGACGATCTTGGAGGTGCTGGATGAATGGAGCGCCATCAATGGTGATGCGATCGTCAAATGCCAAGCCTAGATACTTGGTGAACGAGCTCTTACCCGAGCCATAGAAGCCCGACACCCAGACGCCGACTTCGTTTTCGCCACCAATATCCATGGCGGCTTCCATCTTGAGCAGGAGATTCTCAAACTGCTGGTCGATGCTGTCGGTAACCACGTATTCCGAGATTTCCGATTTCAGGCGCGCCTCTTGTGACACGCCATAGGTGATGACCTTTTCAATGCTGCGATTGATGCTCTTGCTGGGGTCGAAGAGTTTTTTGATCGTCATGTTTTACCTCAATGATTAGCCGCCGACGTGGACAGAGCGGTAGTTGCCATCGTCGGGGTAGAACCCCAGGAATTTGAGTCGTGTCTTGCCGGTGCGCACGCCAGGGTAGAAGAACACCGTGGGCACATGGAATTTGCCTTGCAACTTGCCTTCGATGACACCAATGCGTGTGTAGGGATGCAACGCCTCAAGATCGGTGACCAGCAAAATGGCCTTAGGCTTGCCTTCAAGTTCGGCCAGCTTGGCTTCGATGCGTGCCTGCAACGCGCCATTACTGATGGCATTGGCGAGCGACGCATTGGTCTTGTCCCATGCCAAGGGCGCTTTCTGATCGGCAGCGAGCCAGATCTTGCGAAGCGGTGCCTTCTCGATAATGTCTGCAACATGCTCGGCGATCGAAAAGGTTTCGACTTCCCAGCCTTCGTTGCGCAGTCGGTGCATCCACGCGGGTGTTTCGCGCTTCACATTGAGGATCTGATTCGGCGGAAAAACCAAATAGAAAATGGGCTCGAAGCTGGCATGGCCAAACTCGCGCCCCTGCTTAATTCGCTCCATCAACTCATTGAAATCAGCTTTGAGCGATGACATCGATCAGTTCCTCCATGCTTTTATAGGTCCACCCGATATGCACGACATCGGAAGCGGCCTGAAATATGAGCAGGCCTTGTAATGACAAACGTTTCAGTTGGTCTCGGACGTCAGTACGTTCCAGTCCAAAGAGATCCCAGTCGGAGCTTGAAACAATTTGGTTGTCACCAAGACCACTGAACTTCAAGTCGTAAGCCAAGTAGGCGGCGACCTTTGGCAAGATGCGATAAGCAGCAATCGAGCGCTGGTTGCGGCCTGTGGTTGTCAGCAATCCATAGTCGGCGCAGCAGCCCATCAAATACGATGAGATGCGCTTGATCGTGGTCTCAGACCATGGCTTTTGCGTTTTTCCTTCGCGCACGCTGTTGGTAACAAAGGTGCGTGCGTCTTCCAGCTGGAGATCATTTCGCCCTGCTGAATAGCGCGCCCAATAAACCTCTCGAACGAAGTCTGCCAATACAAGATTGGCTCGCGCGGTATAGATAAAAAGCAGCTGATTGAGCTCGGCGGTCGTGAAATGATCAACCAGGGACTTGAGGCGCGCGGCAACGTATGGGTCGCGCATGTAGCGTGGGGCAAAGCACTCGACAACAATATTGCGTAGGCGCCTTGCCGTTACCAAAGGGAAACGACCCGATGCCAGCGCGGCTTCATAAAGCTGCGACGCACTCATGCCAGGTTGATAAACCTGGAGCAGTTGCCTTGTTTCTTCTAGGAGCCCCAGTCCGGCTTGTAGCTGAGTGGTGTAGTAGCGCTGCTGACTCACTCAACCTCCCGAACGTAGGGGAACGTCTGAATTCCGGAGGTTAGGGCTGCACAATAAAAGCCCGCAGCACGTTGTAGCTCGGCTTGTAGATCTTGACTCATCTGGCCCAGCGAAACGGGGCCTGGCGATGCGGACTCTGGTTTTTCCGCCAATTCAGCCAGGCGCACCATCGCCAGCTCACGACTTGCCAATCTGCCTTGCAAGATTTGCACGAAAGCGGTGTCGTTGAGCGCATCAGCAGATGCTTGCTCGAGCCCGATCGGCAAACGAAATAGGTGATAGATACGGCCAACACCAATGACCTCGTCGTGAACCTTAGCTGCCGCCGCAGTTGCCCCCTGGTATTGGGCAAGAAACAGAGATCGGTTGAATATTGGAGCCAAAAAAGCAGCCGCTGTAGCGCCAAAGAACTCGCTGCCCCACCAATTAGCCTGGCCCTTTTCCCCCAGGTAACCAATCAGTATCCGGAGCTCTGCGATTGTTTTTGCGATGGTATTCATAAAAGTCCTAAATCTTTTTTCCAGTTGGGCAGCTGGGCAGCTGGGCAGCTGGGCAACACAGTTAGTAATTTGGCTTCGCCTCGTCCAGGCGGGGTTCTTTGTAGCCTGGAGCCAAAACAGCATTCTTGACACCGTATAGCGCCAACTGGTCCTTCAGCCAAAGCCGGTACTCATGTCCACGCAGACTATGGCCTGGCGAGCAGTCCACGCTCCATTGCCTTAGGATGTATCCGGCAGTGGCGGCACGCAGCTTCATGCGCAGTGCCCCTCCATCCATCCCATAGTCCATTTCGGTTATTTCTGGACGCGGCTGACTCGGATGCGGCACCAACTCTAACTCGACGATTCGAGTCCACTGAATGTCTTGATCGCTCATCTCGTGAGGAGCCACGGGCTGGCCATTAAGCACCACTGGGCGCCTTATCCGAGTAATGACGAAGTCGCGGAATTCCTTTGACTTTCGATCGAACGCGCGAACATGCCAGCGCAAACCTGTATCGATCAAAGCAAAAGGCACGATCTCGCGTTTCGATTTGCCACTGGAAATCGAGTGGTACTCAACGACCAAGGGACAGCATTGATGGATGGCGCGCGTCACGCTCGCCAGCACATCCAAATCAGGGTTCGTCAGCCTAGAAGGAGTTTCACTAGGCACCCAAGCTTTGAACTTAAGCGGCTCGCCATCACCAAAGGCCTGAGTCAGCCACGACATAACTCTTTCGGCCGGGTAATCGAACAGCGAACGGAAGTCAGCGCCAAGGACATAGGTCTTGGCCTTGGAGTCATAGTCGATATTGCCGGAAGCTAGCTCCCTATACAGAGCAAGATCCCGGGTGGCCGCAGCGGACTGGATGGCAAAGCGCTCAACCAGATCCTGCCTCCGAATCTCCCCGACGAAACGCACACGCAGTTCGATAAAGGCTAGGCGGTCACGCTGTGGCTGAGCGAGGTCTGCAAGAGAGCTTATGGGCGTCATACGAATTAGCGGCACGTGATCTGACTATTTAGCGGATATTATTGTACGCCTTAGGCGCATGTCCATATTTGGATTTTACAAACATGGTGGTACTCATTTTGATTACCTAACCTTCCATCCCCTGATTTGCTGCAGCGGTCCATTCACCCTCTGCTGCAACCAAATACACGACAGCGATTGCCATACACCTTGGTCGCCGCCTTGCAGAGGTAGCTCACTCGACGGAAGTACCGCTCCAACTCCGCCGGATCATTCCGAGTGAGGTGGTACTCAGCGTTGACAGGGATATGTACCAGGCCATAGACATCGTAGACAGGAATTCCCAACGCACTGGCCCATGCAGCATGAATGCGGCTGTATAGATTCTGCTGTGCTGAGTCATAGCGCCCCACGGTGTGGTACGCATCTTTGTTGAGCAACAAGACGAAGTGGTAATGCGGCCGTCCCTCTCGACCAATCTCCCTGACCCAACACCATCGGACGCCTGTCTGATGAGCAGTGCCATTCTGACGCCTGGACCGCTCCCGTGCGGATTGAATCCTTTCAGTTAAGGAGTCAACAAACCTGGAGACGACGGTGTTAGCTGATTCAGGGACGGAGTCGTCATCTGGGAAATGCAGGTCGAAACGTACAGCAAACACCCGACGGTGAGCGATCAGAGCTAACTGAGTAGTCTCATAAACGCCTTCGAGATATTCAGTTGAACGAGCCCCATGAAAGACAGGACACCGTTTCCCCCTTACGATAAGGGATAGGCAAACGGTTATGTTTATGACTAACAGCAACGATAAGAGTGGGGAGCTTTTGGGCCAGGAGCGGCGGCGCCGCTGGAGCCCGGAGCAAAAACTGGCCATGGTTCGCGAGAGCCTTGAGCCAGGACAAAGCGTTTCGGTGGTGGCTCGGCGCAACGGCATCAATGCCAACCAGCTGTTCCTGTGGCGCAAGCTGTATCAGGACGGCAGCCTGTCGGCGGTCAGTGCTGGTGAGGCCGTGGTGCCTGCCTCCGAGCTGAGCGATGCGCTCAAGCAGATCCGTGAACTGCAACGGATGCTGGGCAAAAAAACGATGGAAGCAGAAATCCTCAAAGAGGCCGTCGAGATCGCCCGGTCGCGAAAATGGATTGCGCACTCACCCTTGTTGCCGGGGGACGACCAGTGAAGCTGGTCAGCGAATGTCTCGGTGTGGCGCGCTCGCAATTAACGGTTCGAATCAAGCAATTGGTATCGCCCAAAGTACGGCGAAACAGGCCTGTGAACGACGCTGAGTTGGTGGCCGAAATCCAGCAACAGGTCAGCGAACTGCCCAGCTATGGCTACCGTCGAGTCTGGGGATTGCTGCGTCGCGCCCGTGAAACCCAGTTGCTACCCGCGATCAACGTGAAGCGGGTTTACCGGGTGATGCGTGATCACAACCTGCTGCTTGAACGCCGGATCAAACAACCCGGCGTGCCGCGTCGGCACGAAGGCCGTATTGCGGTGCAAACCAGCGATACGCGTTGGTGCTCGGATGGCTTTGAATTCCGTTGCGAGGACGGCGCCAAACTGAGCGTGACCTTCGCCCTGGACTGCTGTGATCGCGAAGCCATCGGCTGGGTCGCCAGCCCAACCGGGTACAGCGGCGATGATATCCGCGACTTGATGCTGGAAAGCGTGGAGAAGCGCTTCGGTGATCAACTGCCTGCAACGCCGGTGCAGTGGCTCAGCGATAACGGTTCGGCCTACACCGCCGAACAGACGCGCCTGTTTGCTCGACAGATCGGCTTGCAGCCGGTGACCACACCGGTGCGCAGCCCGCAGAGCAACGGCATGGCCGAGAGCTTCGTGAAGACGATCAAGCGTGACTACGTGGCGCACATGCCCAAGCCGGATCGAGAAACGGCGCTGCGCAACCTGGCCATTGCCTTCGAGCATTACAACGAGCAGCATCCGCATAGTGCCTTGAGCTATCGCTCGCCGAGGGAGTTCAGGCGCTTGGCCGCAGCATCAAGTTAACAGGGAGTTGGTGTCCGGTTTTGTAGGGGCAAGTCCATCAGTAATGAAAGGAGCGTAGGACGTCAGTACAGGCAGTCCTCGAAAGGTACTCTCGTAGTGCAGGCGGAGATTGCTGTTGCCAGGGTGACGTTTGGGTTGGTGTGTCATGGGAATGATCCGCTGAGTGAGTAGGTTCATCAACTCAGTGGATTCTGTAAATTTTTACAGCTCGAGCTGCCGATGTAGCAGACCTCAGCAACTGCTGCGAGACACTTTGTTCAGTCACTGACTGAACTCATCCCTTCTTGAGGGATGAGCGTCAGGATGGCAGTTGCCTAGAACGGATGGGTAAAATCTATTGGTTGATGATGGCTATGAGAAATGCAGGCTCTACCCAGATGACCCCATGTCTAATGTATGGGCATATAAATAATACTAATACCGAAACCAACCACTCCACTCCTGCAAGGGAGTGGAGTGGCAAACTGACAGAGAGCTCGGCAAGAATGTGGGAGCTTCAGTGATTCAGATACTCTGGAAATAAACCAAAGATTCGAGTCATCCGGACAGCCTGAGCGCCAACCGGATGATTTGACGAACGCTCAGCCAATCGGCTGATTACCTAGCGGAGACTCCGCAGTGAGAGACTCGCGTGCATCACGAGCCTCGATCCTGGACATGACCCAACCCATAACTTCGCTTTCAACCCAGCCAACAGCCCTGTCGCCCAATGACACTGTTTTCGGAAAACTTCCCTCGCTGATGTACTTGTAGATAGTGGACCGGCCCAGCCCGGTGCAGTCGATAACTTCTTTCAGGCGCATGATCCTCATGAACGGGCTCCTCTCATATCGTTCAGAGGATTCGCAAAGCCTGTAAAAAAATACTTCGAAGCCGATCGACCACATTGGGAACCGATCATCGCCAAAGCCTGCTCCATCTGTTCCTGCCCAAACCTCCGAACTCCCTGAATGAGGATGAATCAGCGCAGCCGTAGGTCTACCACTTTGATGGGAACCGACAAACAGCCAGCTCGAGCGCTTATGCACGGCCCGCGATAATGTTGAGCTTACTGCGGCAAGTCGCTCTGACTGCAGCGCCGACCGTTTAGCGCCGCGCTGGAGATGGAAGCGCTAGATCAAAGACACTCCTGATTACCGTTCTTCACAAGTGGATATGTGACACCCCTCACCTGGGTATCGAGATGCCATTCAGAGCAGAGTTGCATATTAAATAGGTTATTTTTCTTTAACATAACCAAGGATATTTCAGGATAAAGCCTTTCATAATTGGACATATACGCTAAATTAAACAGGTAACGTCACACTAAACGTCTCTCCGTAGCGTTACATGGTTACGTCACACGTTTTGTCACTATGTGACGATACGGCATACCATCACATAGTAACGAGTCAATATCTGATACAGGATAACATTACATTGAGCGATAAAAATACTACATTCATAACGGCCGTAGACCTATCAGACCCATCCACCATAAACCTGTCAGACCTGTCAGACCTATCCACCATAGCTCCATCAGACCTGCCCATCGTAGACCTATCAGAACCGGAGGTTACAAAGCTAGAGGCTATGGTTCTTAAGTGGCTTAACCCTCGAAATCGAACCCAGCACCTATGGGCAATTGACTACTTGACTACAAAGGGGGAGATACTTTCTAGGGGCTTGCTGTCCTCTCCTGAAGATAGCCTCACCGAATGGAGTCAATGTCTCCGAGACACACCAGCCAATGAGCTGCTAATCAGGAATATGTCAGCCGCCTGGCGCCAGAAGCGGTACAGAGATCGACAAGTAGATAAGAAGTCCTACAGCTTCACTCTTGATACGGCAGTGAAGGTTCAGCTTGACCGTCTAGCCGGCAGACAAAAGAAAACGATATCTGGAATGCTGGAGGATCTGATCACGCAAGCAGTACTCAAGGCCGAAAAAGCTGAAACGAAGAGGAAGCTCGCAAGGTCAAGGGAATCTGAGCCTAGGGCAACACTACGCCACAGACTCAGCACTGCCGAGAACCCCAAATAGCTTTTTCGATATCACCCTCCGACTACGTCAGGTGCGCCAGGATGAAGCCCGCTCGATAGTTCAGACGCCAACTCACACTTGGCAGGCGCAGCTGCTTAGCGGCTCCGGGAGACTTAGCTGACAGTCGTGATAAACGACCTAGAGGCGTATGGCTATCCGATCGCCAGATGCGAACCACCATACAAGACAATCTCAATTCACTACCAATTCACTACCGGAACAGCCAAATCGCGGACATGAAAAAGCCAGGCTGTTACTAAACCTGGCTAAGTCATTGAATTATATGGTCGGGACGGAGTGATTCGAACACTCGACCCCTAGCACCCCATCTCCTTTTTCATACTTCTTGAAAGCTTCCAAAATTTTGCTCTGGATTTTTCTAAGCGAGTATTTACTTCAGTTCCAGCGGTGTTCTGCTCTACGAGAATCCAGTAACGCCCACCAAGAGCCGACGTTTTTGTGGGGGTAAAAGTAGGGGGAACCCATTTTATGGCCAAAATCACCATCAAAGAACTCGAATCACTGACCGCCAACGATGCCGGCCGAATCCTCAGGGAGGATGGCAATCTGGCCGGTCGAATCTCCGTGCGTAAGGACGGTGTGTCGGTCAGCTTTTTCTATCGTTATCGCTGGGCGAGCAGAACAAAGAGTACGCCTGCGGATCCTGGCCGCGCAAATCCCTGACGGACATCCGCAAGGCCCGCAACCAGGCCCGCGCGCTCATCGATGAGCAGATCAATCCCAACGAACAGAAGAAAACCGCCAAGGCACAGGCATACGCCGCGGCTAACGTAGAGGCCGAACAAATAAAAACGACGAAGGTGCAAACGCTGACCGTCCAGGATCTGGCCAAGGCTTGGCTGGTGGATGGCGTCGCGCGCAAAGACGGCAATGCCGAGTTACAGCGTCGTTTTGGACCTATTCCCGGCGCTTGGCAAGACAGCGGTGAGCAGTGTGTCCGAACACGATATTCGGGCGCTGATCCGCACCGTCGTCAACCGCGGCGCTCACCGACAAGCCATCAGCTTCTTCGCCGACCTTACCCAGATGTTCAGCTGGGCCAGAAAACGTCAGCCCTGGCGGGCCTTATTGATCGAGGGCGATCCGACGGAACTGGTCGACATCTCCCCATTGATCCCTGCCGACTACGAAGCGGAAAGAAGCCGCATCCTTTCCCCGGCGGAGCTGTTAGAACTGCACAACCGCTTCCAGCAAATGACCGCCGATTACGACGCCCTCCCCGCCGGGCAAAAGTACGAAGGCATTCGGCCATTGAAAAAAGAAACTCAACTCGCGCTCTGGATCAGCCTGGGCACGCTGTGCCGAATTGGCGAGTTGCTCCAGGCCGAATGGAAAAATGTCGATTTGGACCGACAGACGTGGTTCCTCCCCAGCGAAAACGTCAAAGGCACCCGGGGCAAAAAACAAGACCACCATGTCTTCCTCTCACCCTTCGCCCTGCATTTCTTTCAGGAACTCAGGACCCTCACAGGAGATTCCCAGTGGTGTTTTCCGAACAAACAGGATGATCAGCATGTGGATGTGAAGGTGGTGAGCAAACAGGTCGGTGATCGCCAGGCCCGGTTCAAAAACCGCAAGGCCCTGTCCAGGCGGCGTCATGACGATACCCTGGTGCTTGCCGACGGCCAGCACGGCGACTGGACACCGCATGACCTGCGCCGTACCGGCGCAACCATGATGCAAGCCTTAGGCGTTAGCCTGGATGTAATCGATCGCTGCCAAAATCATGTACTGGCCGGCTCTCGCGTGAGACGCCATTACTTACACCACGACTACGCCGAAGAGAAAAAAAACGCCTGGAACCTGTTGGGCGATCGACTCAGTGCTGTGTTGTCCTCAACCTATGAGCATTCATCAATCGAGTCGATAATGTTTTTTCCAGAACACACCGCGACCGGATTACTACTGCCTTCATAAATCGGCTTAGTTAGCGCTGCATTTTCATAGCGTAGTAGGGATCGCACAATCGGCCAAAAACGGCTAATCGCACTCATTTATGTAATCCGTGGCGATTCAATGGACAGCATCTTTTCCAAAAGGCCCTCCAACCGCAGCACTTCCTCCAACGTGAGTCCTGAAGTGAATTCATTCATCGCAGCAACCTCCATCGTCGGAAGCATCGACCTCATAGCCTCCCCTTTATTGGTCAGCACCAAGCGAACCTGGCGTCGGTCTTGACCGTCCTGGCTACGAACGATCAAGCCTTTGCACTCAAGGCGATTCAACATTCGAGTCATCGAGGCGCTGTGGATGGACAGATGTCGGCACAACGCGACCGCGGTGTCATCTCCACGACAAATAATCTTCAGCACTTTGTATTGCGCAGCAGTTATGCCGAGAGGCATCAGGTGCCGATCCAACAGCCGATCTTTCAGCGTAGCCGTTTGCCCTAGCAATATCCCGAGGTGGACCGTTTTGAAACTGGCGGCAGAAAAATTGGCCATGTATTCACCCTGGATGCTTAGACGGATCGTCATGAAACTTCCCGCCGCGTTGATTCATTCGTCTGGATTTCCCAGCGTCTCGCCTATGGCACCAGAATCTTTTGAATGGCAGGACCGATGATCCTCACCAGTTCTTCTGGTTCTGCGGCAACCATCATTGGCACGCCGATGATGCGTCGGCTGACCACCATGCCGACCAGTAAGGACGCCGCGAGGCCGGATCGCAGCTTAGCTTCAGGTTCGAGATGCTCGTGAGTACCACCCAGCAATCGCGATTGAATGAAGGCGCGTAACTGATCGCGCGCCTGGTCATTGACGAACGCGCCACGAAGCGTGGCCATCAACGGTTCCGATTCTTCCGGGATGCCCTCCCACGCTGTGAGAAACGCACGCACGACCCGCTCGCCCAAGTGCTCGTCCGGTCCTTCATAGAGCGCATCGAAACGCTCCAGCGCCGACGCAGGGATCGCCATCACAGCGGCAAAGAGTTCGTCCTTGGAGCGAAAAAACTGCATCACCTGAGCCACATCGACCCCAGCGTCAGCTGCCACAAGTCGGATAGTCGTGCCGGCAAACCCGTCGCTGGCAAAACGCGCACGTGCCGCTTCGAGCACCAGATGCCGCGTGCTATTGGGGCCTGGCCGACGCCCACGACGCGGCGCAGGAGTGGTTTCTTTCTTCATAGTCATATCCAAATTATTACGAAACATCGTTCATATCAACGAGTGTTGAATTAATTTCTTGATCGCCGTACCTTACTGGAATCGATCCCATAATCAAGAACAATAAGGAATCCAGCATGAGTCTGTCTCCTGCACCTGCACTGAGCCCCGTATTGACAGGTATTTTTGCCGGCCCGATCGCCGGACTCAAATACCAGACCCCCACGCTATCCGGCGTGACCTCCGATAAAGGCGAATTCCACTACCGCGCCGGCGAAGCCATCAGCTTCCGGGTCGGCGGGATCGTGTTGGGCGCCCTACAGGCCGCACCACGCCTGAATCTGGCGCAACTGGCCAATCGTGTCGACGGCAAGATCGATAAGCTGCTCGATCCTTCGGTCACCAACCTCGCCCGTTTCGTGCATACCCTGGATCAACAAGGCAGCATCGAGTCAGGCGTAAAAATTGCGCCGGTTGTGCATGAGCTGATTGGCGCTACGCCGATCAATTTCAGCCCACCGGTGATGCCGATGGGCCAAGGCGGCGTGGTCGATTTTGCCAACGATCCGACCCTGCTGCAGATTCTCGAAACACTCAACGCCACGCCCGGTGTGTTCACCGACAAAACGCCGCGCACACTGTGCGATGCCGCCACCAGCCGTAACGAATTGCGCCGCAATATTCGCGGCATCATCAAGATGACAGATGTGCGCATTCCCTTGCGCGACGGTTCATACGTTTGCGCCGACGTCTTCCGGCCTGCCGAGTCGGGTGAATATCCGATCGTCATGAGCAAGGGCTTTTACGGCAAGAGCTTTTATCACGACTGCATTTGCAACGAGGCCGACGTTCTGCGCAAGGAGCAGATGGAGGATCGTTATTTTTCCGGCAATCCGGATGGCGCCCAGTACGAAAATCACGAGACCGTCGACACCTCGGTGTGGGTGCCGGAAGGCTATGTGTGCATCCGCGTCGACGCGCGTGGCGTGTGCAAAAGCCCGGGCCTACAAGCGCCCTTCAGCGTTCAGGAAGCCGAAGATTATTACGACGCCATCGAATGGGCAGGCACTCAGCCTTGGTCCAATGGCAACGTCGGTTTGTGGGGCATGTCGTACCTGGCGATGGCCCAGCACAGTGTGGCCAGCCTGCAACCTTCGCACCTCAAGGCGATGATCGCGCAAGGCACCGACGCGGATATCTACAACGAAGCCCTGTACGGCGGCGGCATCTTCGGCTCCGGCTTCTGGAACTGGTGGTGGAAGATCTGGTCCGGCAACAACCACTGTGGCGAACGTCCGGAAACCGACTGGATGGCCCGCGTGCTGGCGACGCCGTTCAACGACATCAACGCCTATGGCCAGCGCGGCAGCATCTTCATGCGCCCGGACATGAGCAAAGCCACTGCCCCGGTGTGGATCGTCGGCCCGCAAGTCGGTGCGATCATTCACCAACTCGGCAGCAGCGAAACTTACATCCGTTCCACCGCTGCCAAAGCGCGCAAATTCGATTTCGCAGATGCCTGGTTCCCGGACTCCTACAGCAACAAATCGATCGCCGAACACATGCGCTATTTCGATTACTGGCTCAAGGGCATCGACAACGGCGTGATGGATGAAGCGCCGGTGCGGGTGCAGGTGCGAACAGGCAGCGGAGCTCACTTCGTCCTGCATGAATACGAGTGGCCGATAGCGCGTACAGAATACCGTCGCTGGTACCTCGATGCTCGCCCTTCAGACTGGCAAAACGACGGTCGTCGTCCCAACGTGCTGCGCATCACCGAGTCGCTGCCCACCGAACAAAGCCGCGCCGAATACGACGCGCACCTTGATCTGGGCACGCCAACTCTCGCGCCGGCGGGCTCCAGTGACGGCACTCCACGCTGGTCGACAGGTATTTCGTTTGTCAGCGAGCCGATGAGCGAAGACATGACCCTCGCCGGCTACATGAAGGTCGGGTTGTGGGTGGAATCGACCAGCGAAGATATGGACGTATTTGTCTCTCTGCGGGTTTTTGATAAGCAGGATCGCGAAATCCGTTACGAATCCGTGGTACTTCCGGTGGATCCGGTGCACATCCACCCGGTCGGGCATGGCTTGTTGAAAGTGTCCCGCCGTACGCTGGACGCCGAACGCACTACCGAGTATTGGCCGGTGCACACTCACCTGGAGAAAGACTGCGCGCCGCTGCAGCGAGGAGATATCGTGCCGGTCGAAATCGGTCTCAACCCGAGCACCGCGAGGATTCGCAAAGGCTGCCGTCTGCTGGTGGATATCCAGCCTTATGCGCCGGCCGGCGTACCGGTTCGTGCCTATGACAAGAGCTATCACGTCGATGCCGTAAACCGCATTTACACCGGGCCGGAGTACCCGAGCTACCTGCAACTGCCGATCGTTCCCTGACCGATCAAGCGTTGTAGCCTTGAACGGAACCATGGTGTTCACCTGACGTAAGGAAGTGAACACCATGCCCCCAATCAGTCAGTGGCGGTTGTACACTTTGGCGGTGGCAGCAGCGTGTGCTGAATCGCCGGGGCGACCACCGCGACTAGCGTCTCCCGATCGGTCGCGGCAAGAATCGGCACGCCGATGATTTGTCGTCCGGTCACTATTCCCACCAGCATGGACAACGCCAGGCCTGCGCGCAGGCGCGCGTCTTGCCCAAGCGATTCGCCTGCGCCTGCGATCAACCGCGACTCAATGTAGTCGCGCAGTTGATGACGCGCCTGCTCGTTGACCATCGCATTTCTGAGCATCGCCATCAGCGGTTCCGACTCTTCTGGCGCGCCCTCCCACGCCTGCAGAAACGCGCGAACCACGCGCTCCCCAAGTTGCTCGTCGGTGCCGGCAAAAACGGCGCCGAGCTTCTCCAGAGCTGATTCCGGAATATTCATCACCGCCGCAAACAGCTCGTCTTTAGAGCGGAAAAACTGCATGACCATGGACACGTCAACGCCGGCATCGGCGGCCACGCGGCGCATCGTGGTCGCACCGAAACCGTCGCTGGCGAAACGCGCGCGTGCCGCTTCAAGCACCGTTTGGCGGCTATTGCCAGAGCCAGGACGGCGCCCGGTTTTGATTTCTCGGGCATCCGCTGTGGTGAGTTCTTCTGTGATTTTCATGGCGCCGATATTTCCCTGTGCGTGGTCATTTTTCTTTGTTCAGTGTGTCGAGATACATGCTATACATAAAAACTCAACACGTGTTGAGTTAATTAAAAATCAGACCTACACTCGCGCCGCTGCACTGCGCAAATCCAAGATCTGCACTACAAGAGGACCTCTTCATGAGCGATACCCTGCAGACTTTTACCCACGCCACAGCGTTGCCTGCTGGCGATAGCGGACACGATGTCTGCACGCTGCATACCGGTGTGTTTTCCGGTCCGGTTGCCGGGCTCAGATATCAGACTTCTACCCTTAACGGGATGACGAACGAAAACGGTGAGTTCCACTACCGCAAGGGCGAGCGGGTTGCCTTTCTGGTGGGCAACACACCGATCGGTTCCGCACTCGGCGCCCCCCGCCTCAACCTGGCAGACATCGTCAGCCGCGTGGACGGCAACATCAACAAGTTGCTCGACGCTGGACTGACAAACATTGCACGCTTCCTCTGCTCGCTCGACCGCGATGGACACCTGGATGGCGGCATCTGCATCGATCCGGCAGCACACAAAATTATCGGCCAGTATCGCCTCAATTTCCGCCACGATATTTCCTTTTCCGGCCTCGCACTGAACCCGGTGCTTGAGTTCGAACAGGATCCTTTGATCGCATCGGTGCTCGCCGAGCTTTCGGCCGCCGGCGTCTTTACCGATCGCACACCGCGCCAGCTCTGCCATGCGGCGACGGCACGCAATGAAGTCCGACGAAACATACTCGGTATTCTGCGTTTCAAGGACGTCAGAATCCCCCTGAAAAACGGCCTGCACGTGTACGCGGACGTGTTCCGTCCGGCCAAGCCTGGCCGCTTCCCGGTCATCATGAACTGCGGCCCTTACGGCCGAGCGTTCTACCATCACTCGATTGCCGACGACGCCGACTTTGTCGCCCACGAGGACATGGAGGAGCGCTATTTCCACGGCAATCCCGAAGGGCAGGTGTTTGAGAACCACGAAACAGCCAACTCGGTGGATTGGGTGCCGCATGACTATGTGCTGGTGCGTGTGGATGGCCCGGGCTCAGGCAAAAACCCGGGAACACTGGCGCCATTTGGCATAGAAACGGCCGAAGCCTTTCGCGATGCGATTGACTGGGCCGGGGTACAGAATTGGTCAAACGGCAATGTCGGGCTGTGGGGTATGTCGTACTACGCGATGAGCCAGCACGCAGCGGCAAGCCTTGAGCCACAACATCTTAAAGCAATGATCGCCATCGGCACCGATGTTGATCTGTACGACGAGGTCGCCTATACCGGCGGCATCCTCAACGAGGAGTTCTTCAGTCACTGGTACAAGGCCGGCGTGCTGGCCGCGGTGTGTGGCGAGCCCAATGCAGTCGACTTTATCGGCATGCTCAAGGAGGCCACGTTCAAGGACTCGGATACCACCAAGGCGTTCGGCCCACGCTCGACGATTCTGATGAACCCGGACATGAGCAAGGTGAAGGTACCGCTATGGGCGATCGCCTGCACAACGCACATGGCGCACTTCCATCAGCTCGGCAGCAGCGAGGCTTATCTGGCCACGAACACGGCATCGAAGAAGATCGATTTCTGGGAAGACTGGTTCACCAAAGCCTATTCGCGAACTGCCATCGCCGATCACCGGGCGTTTTTTGACCATTGGTTGAAAGGCATCGACAACGGCATCATGGACACCCCGCCGGTGCGTCTTGAGATTCGAAGTGGCAATGGCGCTTCCTATATTCAGGAAGAACAAGAATGGCCCATTGCAAGAACGAACTATCCGCAATGGTTCTTCGACACCACGCCATCAGACTGGCAAGGCGACGAGCACCGCGATGATTTTCTACGTCTGTCGTTGACCCCTCAGGTCGTCAGCGGGCAGGCAGATTATTCCGCGCAAATTCCCTTGGCGCTGCGCACGGGCATCCCGCCGTGCTTTCTTCCCGTCAAACCCCCTTCAGTACTGGAAATATGGAAAACCGGCATTTCGTTCATCAGTGATCCCGTGACGCAAGACATGGTGTTCGCGGGGTATGGCAAAGCGCGGCTGTGGGTGTCTTCCACCAGCGAGGACATGGACATCTTCGTGAGCCTGCGTGTACTCGATGAAAACGGCCTGGAAGTCGACTACGCCGGCCCGACCACAATGGGCATGAACGTGCCCAACTATCCCTTGGCCAAGGGCTGGTTGAAGGCGTCGCATCGCCAAGTGGATGCGTCGCGTACCACCGAGTACACGGTCAAGCACACGCACCTCAAAGCCGACCATGCACCGCTCGAAAGCGATGAAGTGGTGATGGTGGAAATCGAGATCATTCCCAACACAGCGTTGATCCGCAAGGGTTACCGCTTGCGCGTGGACATACAGCCTTTCGACGGCGTCGATCATGGCCCCCGGCACGGATATGACAGTGCCTGCCACGACGGCGCGCGCAACACGGTCTACACCGGGCCGGATCGCCAGGGTTTTATTCAGCTTCCGATTGTTCCAGCGAAAGCACCGTTGCACCTCTAACAACGATGAGTACAGGAGATAGCTATGACGCTCGAAGAACTTGCCGCGCGCACCGAAATTCACGATGTCCTGCTGCGCTATTGCCGTGGCCTTGACCGGATTGACATGTCACTGGTGCGTGGCGCTTTCCATAAAGACGCCTACATCCACTTTCCCGAAAGCCTTCATGTCGGCAGCGCCGAGGGATTCTTTCAATTCCTGACTGACGAAATGCCACGGTTTAACCGTACTCAACATTTCCTCGGAAATAGCCTGGTTGAATTCGATGGCCCTGAGATTGCGTTCGTTGAAACCTATCTGCAGGCTGACCACGCCGCTTCAGAGCGTCATCACTGGAACGGCGATACGGTTAAATTATGGGCGCGCTATTTTGATCGATTTGAACGTCGCGACGGTGTTTGGCTGATTGCCGAGCGGCGTCTCATGGTCGATTTGATGTACCGCTATCCGAAGGGAAACTGGTTCGACGATCATCCAGACGCTTCCGGCAGTCCGCGTGACGGCACTGATCGGGTATTGCGCAAGGTGGCCGGTTACTCGGGCACCCCGATTGGGCAAAAATCACTCGCAGACGCTTGATCGACGAACACCAGAGGGGCAATGCCCCTCTGCACCCTCCCCCGCAAAACCGCCGCGATTATTGCAACCTGCGAACGGCCGGCTGGTTGCCAAACCGGAAACGGCTGAGCAACTGAATGTGCTCCTGGGCCACCTGTTGGATTGCACTGATCGCCGCCATCATCAGCGCTGAAGGCGTTGGCCGCGCCGGCTGCACCAACAGCAACTCCAGCGTCAGGCCGGCACCGGCAAAGGGGTTGATCCTGAAGTCTCGCTCTGCTGGTTCAACACTGAAATCGTGCACGAATAGCAGACCGGGAAGAATCGCCATCCACTCGCTCTGCCTGATCAGGTCGAGCGTGGCCAGCACCGCATCGAGCTGGTAACAGGGGCCCGGCCCCGAAAGAGCGTCCAGCTGTGAACCGATCCACTGCGCATACTCACGACTGTCAGGTGCCAGCAGCTTGAACCCCGTCAGCTCGTCGAGCTCAATGAGTTCGCCATGCTCAAAGCCACTGTCATGGGTGATTGACGAGACCAGAAACGCAGGCGTGGCGGCAAATACCGTCGTGGACAGATCCGCCGGTGGCTGCGAAATCGACGGAATGATCGCAAAGTCGAGTTCGCCGGCCCGGACCATGTCGATCAGCATGTTACTGGGGGCGTCGATCACCGCGATTGAGGCATTGGGGTTCTGCGACATCAGGCGCAGATAGGCCGGCGCGAGCTGATAGGTCGCCAGTGTCGGTGTCACCCCAAAACGGACTTCGCCGGACAGGCCCTGCTCGAAGGTATCCAGCGCCTGCAGTGCCCTGGAATTGGCCGCCACCACTTCCAGACAATGCTGGTAAAACGAGGTGCCTGCTGCGGTAGGCTCTACACCTTTCTGTCGGTCAAACAGCTGCACGCCGAGCATTTCTTCGATCTGCTTGATGTGCTGGGAGATGCCCGACTGAGTGGCAAACTCACGTGCTGCCGCCGCCGTGAACGATCGCGTCTCGTACACCGCCACGAACATTTGCATTTCCCGCAAACCGGGCAGCGAGTCATTCATGGCGCGATATCTCATTGAAGTCTGCGTTTGACGAATGCTCGCCATGGGCGATACGGATCGGTATCGCGTTGATGTCTTCGGTGGCCTTCTTCAAAAACTCGATGAAGTTCTGGGCAATCGTCGACAAGGGTTTGCGCGCCGGCTCCACCAACAACATTTCGTCCCAGAGAATTGGATCGGCCAGCGGGTTAAGTGTGAAGCGCTTGCGCCGCAGATCGTCGGCGATAAACAGGCCGGAAATAATCGCCGCCCAGTGGCTGGAGCGCACCAGATCCATGGCGCCCAGCATGGACTCGAACCAGTTGAGACGCTGCACGACTTGCACCTTGTGGTCGATCAGATACTGCTCCAGCAGCGGTCGTCGCCCGATCGGCAGTACCAGGTGCAAGTCATTGATGTCGCTGAGGCGCACCGGTTCGCAGTGCGGCAAGCCTGAGTCGGGTGAGGACACCAGAAACGCTGGCGTTCTCGTGAACAACGATGTACTCAGCCCGACCGCCCCGCCACCGCCGTCGTAAGACATGCGCTGGGTGATGGCGAAATCCAGCATGCCACGACGTACTGCGGTCGCAATCACGCTGCCTGCGCCTTCGGTAAGGTGAACTGAAACGTTGGGATAAGCGGCTTCAAAAGCCAGCAGTGCGCGGCTGAATACCGAACGCGTCATGGTCGGAATCATGCCTATGCGCAGCGAACCGTCCGATGGCTCTGCACGATGACCAACTGCGTTGCAGGCGCTTTCGTGCTGACGCAGCAATTGCACACATTGCTGGTAATAGGCATGCCCGGCGGGCGTGGGAATAATCGTGCGATCGCGGGCGAACAGCCGCACGCCCAATTGATTTTCCAACTGCCGAACATGCGCAGACACGCCGGACTGTCCCAGCCCTTCGCGGCTGGCAGCGACAGTGAAGGAGCCTTCCTCGTACACGGCAACAAACATGCGGATGTGCATCAACTTGGGGAGCATCATGCGCGGAATCGTCTCTTGTTATTGCTTGCTGAACACCGTCAGCAATTTATAGGTGGCTCGTACTCTATCCATATCGGGAATGGCTTGCCAGCCCTGATCCAACCTCGATGAACAGGTGCAAAATCAACGGTTCCGGACAGGCGAAAGAAGGGGTTTAACGAGGGAGACGATGGCAAGACAGCGCTTGCCGATCGTCCATGAACCGGAGGATGACGCCGTTCAGCAGGTTTTCATCATGCCGCCATCGACAGCCAGCACCTGTCCCGTCACGAACTGTGCGTCCTCGCTGGTCAGAAACAGCATGGGCCCGACAATATCGTTGGGCACCGCCATTCTCTTGAAGGCCTGTAAATTGACAATGTTATCGCGTACGACGTCCGGTATATGGCTGGTGCCGGGTGTCGCGGTCAGTGCAGGCGCGAGCGAATTGACGGTAATGAAGTCCTTGCCCAGGTCATTTGCCAATCCTCGGGTGAAGCCAATGATGCCCATCTTGCTTGCCATGTAATGGCTGACGCCGACGGCGTTGGTGACGATGGATGTCGAAGAGACGTTGACGATGCGCCCCCAGCCATTAGCGCGCATCATCGGCACGAACACTTTTGCGCTCAAAAACATGCTGTCGAGATTGATCTCAAAGGTGCGCCGCCAGGTTTTGAAGTCCAGCTCATCGAAGTGCACATTGGGGTAGATCCCGGCGTTGTTGACCAAAATGTCGCAGCGACCGTAGTGGTTTTTGACGACCTCGCCGGCAGCGATCCAGTCGGTTTCCTGGCTGACATCACAATGAATGGCAATGGCTTGGCCGCCCGCCTCCTCAATCAGCTCGCAGGTTTGCGAAAGATCGGCGATGTCCAGCAGCGCCAGAGCGGCGCCTCGTTGTGCCAGTTGAATCGCCAGTTCCTGGCCAATGCCCTTGGCGGCGCCCGAAACAACGGCAACGCGATTTTTATGGGTTTGCATAGTTTTCACCTCAAGCATCTCGGGATTCATTGCAAAATGGTCAGCGTAAATTGCTCACGCTTCTGATTTCCAGATGATGCTGGACATTCCACCGTCTACGGCTATATCGGTTCCAGTGATATACGACGCTCTGTCGGATGCAAGAAACAGAGCGGCTTCAACAATCTCCTCAGCTCGGGCCGGGCGGCCCAGTGCCGCGTGTTTCCACAGTTGTCGCGCTGTCGGTAAGCCGTATTCATCAAGCGCTGGAGAGGGCTGCGCGTCTGGATCGGCAATCAGCCCTGGACTGATACTTACCGAACGTATGCCGTGTGGTGCGCCTTGGGCGGCGAGCATACGCGTAAGTGCGTGTACGCCTGCATTAGTCACACCATGCGCAACTGCAGGAAAACCGGATAGCTCAAGATGGCCGGCAATCGACGCCACGTTGACTATTACTCCTTTTTGCTGTTTCAGCATTTGCGGCCAAACCGCGCGAGCTGCCACGTAGGCGATCGTCAACTCGTTGCGAATGGTGTAATTCCAATGCTCAATCGACGCATCTTCAAAAGCGGCAATGCTGACACCTGCGGCATTGTTATAGAGGACATCGATTCGCCCCCAGCGCGATATGGCTTCATCTATCCATCGTTGTGCATCAATGGGGCTGGCCAGATCGAGAGGTTCCAGCGAAAAAAAATCTCCACCCTCCTCTCTCACCAGCCTGCAGGTTTCTTCAGATCGCTGGATTGCGACATCGCAGCCAAGTACTTTCGCGCCTTCTCTGGCAAACATTTGGGCAGCTATCCGCCCCATACGCCCGCCGGTTCCTGAAATCAGTACGACTTTGTCTTTGAACTCAGGCATCGCAACGATCCTGTAACGGTGGAAATGTCAATTTCGAAGCAGCTCCGAAATCGCGTTCGACGGACTCGTATTCAGCCACCAAAACGCGGCTCTGGCAGCCCTTGCACACCCAAACCACGAACCGCGAAAAGACTCCCGCGCATCACGTTGTCACCCGGATAGCGCGGCAACGGTGGCTTGGCCATCGAAGTGACAAATAACGTGTCCATCTCAGGCCCGCCGAAGTTGACGCTGGTGACCTTCTTCACCGGCATTTCGATAACCCGATCGAGACTGCCGTCCGGCGCAAAGCGGCACAGCTTGCCGGCGTAGACCTGAGCATTCCAGAGGTAGCCTTCGGCATCGACCGTGGAGCCGTCAGTGGTTGTCGTCTCGGTAAAACCTGCTTTGGTGAAGGTGCGACGATTGGCGATGCCGCCGGTTTCGAGGTCGTAGTCATACGCCCAGATTTCACCGGAAAAAGTATCGGAGAAATAGAACGTTGAACCGTCGGGGCTCCAGCACGGCCCGTTGGAAATCGCAAAACCTGAGTCGAGCTTATGCACCGACAGATCCGGGTCGATGCGAAACAGCGTGCCATCAGCGAAGCCCTCGCGGGTGTCCATGCTGCCGACGATGAAACGCCCACGGGCGTCGACCTTGCCGTCATTCAAACGGTTATGCGGCTTGTCAGCCTCGGGATTGACGATCAGCTCGGTCTCACCCGTGTCGAAGTCGAGGAAGTGAAACCCCGAACCCAGCGCCACAATGGCACCGCCATTACGGCGCAGCGCCATCGAACCGATGGTGTCGGGCATTTCCCACGTACGCACCTCGCGCCCGTCAGCGGTGCAGCGATAAACGCGACCGCCGACGACGTCGATCCAGTACAGGCGCTGCTCCTGCACATCCCATACAGGGCCCTCACCGATGGTGGTTTTTACGTCCACCAGAACATCGATCTGCATGTTATCTCCTGGATTTTCCTGAACTGGAATGAGGCGATCCGACCCAAACTGAACCGCGATATTGAACGGAGCTGCTTAAGCTTTTGGTGGTTCGGCGATGGTGATGAACACGCCGTAAGGATCTTTGAAGCTGAACCAGGTCATCGTCAGGTTCTGCCCAGGCTTGCGGATAATGATGTCTTTGGGCTCGCAAACCACTTCAACACCTTCGTACGCGCTGATCTTTTCAAAGGCTTCGCGAGTGTTTTCAACCAGCAGTGCAAGACGGGTAATCCCGACCTGATTCATCAAGTCATACGGGCCATCGCCGATGATCGTTGCCGGTTTGGTGTACTCGATCAGGTTGATTTCGGTGGCGTGCTTGGCATCGGCACCTGCGGTAAGGATGTGATGGGCGTAAATGCTGATCTCATCTTCGGCGAAACCCAGCAGCGGGCCATCCGCTTCATCGGTTCTGGTTTCAAAGGTCGAAACAAAACCCAGTACGTCGCGGTAGAACTTGAGGGCCTGATCAACGTCCGGGACGGTGATGCAAACGTGAAGCAGTTTTTTAACCAGTGCGTTCATGACTTTTACCGCCCTTTAATTAACCGTTCCAGGTGTTAGTGAGGTCGTAGCGCGTTGCCCATTGGACGTCATACACCTTGTCGCCCCAGGTCTTTGTCTTGTCTTCACCGGCTTCAATGCGCGACGGGCTCTTCATCCAGTCTTCGAATTTTTCCTGGCTGTCGAATTCATAAATCGTCAGGTACGTCGGGCACGGCTGGGTGGTTACGCCGACGTGATAGGTCTCCTCGGCCAGTTTGAAGCGGCTGACTTTTCTCACGCAGTCGCCCTGCATCAACATCGGTACATGCACGTCGTCGTACCAAACATTGAACTTGTCTTCGTCTTCCGCTGAGCAATTGATGCCCACTGTCCAGATAACGCTCTGGTCATTCATGATTAGGTTTCCAATATAAAAAGTTACTCTTCGCCAGAGCTCCACAATGGAATTTCGGGCAATAGAAACCCCAGACCACTTCCGTCAAACAATCGGAAGTGGATCCGTCGTTGCTATTAGCTGTTTACTTTTTGGCGATGGCTTCGAAGAACCGGACCTTGCCTTCTTCGCGATGACTGCGCAGCGTGTGGGTGGTCATCACTGGATGCTGTTCATACGCGGGTTCAGGCACATTCGGGTTGCCTGTCCAGGAAATCAGTCGGCACACGCGATTGCTGATGCGCCAGCCCTTATCGGTGCGCACCAGGATATCGTCGTACCAGCCACGGCCAACCCAGTCAGGGCCACCCACTGCCGAATCACGGGACAGCAGCCAGTCGCCGTAGGTCAGCGCGTAGGCCGTATCGCCCTCCACGTGTACGCAGGAACCGGTCATGGTGTGCATGTGATTGGTCAGTGTTTCGTGGAAGTCCTTGAAGGCGAACTTCAGCGCACCGACCGACTTCCAGACCGCGCCGGCCGGCCCGAAATCAGCGTGGGCATCCTCGGTAAACACCTCGTCCAGCAAGTCCCAGGCGTGAGCGTCCAACGCGACGCCATACAGGTTGATGACATCAATAATTTCGGACTTGTCTTGTGTGACACTCATTTAAATTCTCCGATTTTTCCGAGTAATAAATTCTACAAACACGGGTTACTTGCAGTACTCAATCACTTCCAGAACGTTGTCGAACGGGTCTTTAAACGTCAGGATCTTGAATTTGCCGCCGGTTGGCGCGATCACCACTTGCGGCTCGCACAGGAAAACGATGTCGCCGCGCGCCTTGAGCTTCTCATGAATGGCATCGGTGTCGTCTACACCAAACGCCATACGGTTGATGCCAGCGTGGTTCAGCGGCGCGGAAGCGTTTTTGTTGACCATGGTTTTTGGTTCGACGAACTCGATCAGGTCGATAACGGTGGCGTTGTCCTTGTCTTTGCCGACGAGGTGGTCAGCGTGGATTTCAATGATCTGATTCGGGAAACCAAGGATTTCACCGGGCGCCCTTTCGTGGCGCAGTTTGCCGATGGACTCAAGGCCGAGCACGCCACAGTAGAACTCAAGTGCAGCATCGATATCAGCGACGGTGATGCACACGTGAAACAGGCGATTGATATAGCGATCCATGGTGTTTCCTTATTTTAGGTGGTGTGAAAAATCAGGTTGATGGGTTACGGCAGGCATCTTTCGAATACCGGCTTCTCGGGTTTGGTGGCGGATAAGGGTGCTGCGGCCGCTGGCGGCGGTGCTTGTTCGGTGACCTCGACGACGGCTCCGACGCGTGCGCCGGGCAGCAGAAACCGCGCCAGTGCCGGGATCAGTACCAGGGCGCCGAGCATGTTCCACAAGAACATGAACGCCAGCAGCAGACCCATGTCGGCCTGGAACTTGATGCTGGAGAAATGCCAGGTCGCGACCGCCGCCGCCAGCGTGATACCGGTCAGCAACACCACGCGGCCGGTGAACTGCAGCGCCGTGGCATAGGCTTGTTTCAACGTGGCACCGGCACGCATTTGCGCAAGCGTTACGCTCAATACGTACAGCGCGTAATCCACGCCGATGCCGACGCCAAGGGCGATCACCGGCAAGGTCGCCACCTTGACGCCCATGCCCAGCGCGACCATCAAGGCTTCGGCCAGAATCGAGGTGAGCATCAGCGGCAGCATAGCCACCAGTACCGCTCGCCATGAGCGGAACGTCACAAAGCACAGCAGCGCCACGGCCCCGTAAACCATGAACAACATCTGGTACCAGGCCTTGTGAACCACGATGTTGGTGGTCGCGTCGATCCCGGCGGAACCGGCCGCCAACAGGAAGGTGGCGTCCTTGTCATTGTTTTTGGCGGCAAAGCGCTCGACCAGATCGACCACTTGCTGCAAGGTCTCGGCGCGGTGGTCACGCAGGTAGGCGTACACCGTCAACAGGTTGCATTCTTCGTTGTACAGTTCACGTGGCGCCCGGGCGGTGATGGTGTTGAGCATGCTTTGATTGCTCGACAGGTCGTACCACAGCGGACTGCCCTCGTTCATGCCGACCATCAGGCGCCGTTGCAGCCGCGCAATCGACTGCGTGGATTCGACGCCGGGCAGATCCATCAACGCCCATTCCAGTTGGTCGACCCGACGCAATACGTCGTACTGGCTACAGTTGCCTTCGGATGTCTTGACCATGATCGCGAAGAGATCATTGCTCGCGCCGTAGTTTGTAGTCAGGTAGCTGACGTCGCGGTTGTAGCGCGAGTCGGCTTGCAGCTCTGGAGCGCCAGGGTCGAGATCGCCCACCTTCAGTTGCGTGCCGACGGCAACGCCGACCACCGCCAGCACCAGCGCCGAGACGATCGCCGCGGTGGCACGTCGACCTTCGGTGAAGCGCACCAGCCAGATAAAGAACGCACTGCTCTCGCCTGCAGCGGTGGCCGATTCCCGGCGCACTGCGCGCTCGGCGGCTTTACGGCTGACACCGACGTAGCTCAACAAAACCGGCAGCAGGATCAGATTGGAAATCACCAGCACCAGCACACCGAGGCTGGCGGCGATCGCCAGTTCGCGGATCACCGGAATGTCGATCATCAGCAGCACTGCGAAGCCAACGGCGTCCGCCAACAGAGCAGTCAAGCCCGCGAGGAACAGGCGGCGAAAGGTGAAACGTGCCGCGACATAGCGGTGCGTACCACGACCGATGTCCTGCAGGATGCCGTTCATTTTCTGCGCGCCATGGCTGATGCCGATGGCGAAGATCAGAAACGGCACCAGCATCGAATACGGGTTCAGCGAGTAACCCAGCAGCGGCAGCAGGCCCAGTTGCCAGAGCACGCCGGTCACAGAGGTGATCACCACCAGCGCGGTGCTGATCACGTCACGGTTGTACAGAAAAACCATTGCCGCACAGATGATCAGTGCGATGAAGAAGAAGCCGATCACCTCCTGCATGCCATCCATGAGGTCGCTGGACAGCTTGGCAAACCCGGTGATGTGAATGGCCACCTCGTCACTGCTGTACTTGGCGCGCAACTGCTCAAGCTGCTTGGACAGCGCCGCGTAGTCCAGCGGTTTGCCGGCCGCGTCATGTTCCAGCAGCGGCACCTGAATCACCGTCGAGCCGCCGTTGACCGCGACCAACTGGCCGATTTCGCCCGAGCGCTGCACGTTCATGCGCAACTCTTCGATTTTGGCTGGCGAGCCGTCGTAGTGCGCAGGGATCACCTGACCACCGTCCAGTCCGTCTTCGGTCACCGCTGTCCAGCGCACGTTCGGCGTCCACAGCGATTTCATGAATGCGCGATCCACGCCCTGCAGGGTGAACACGTCATCGTTGATCTGACGCAGCGTTTCCAGATAGCGCGCGTTGTAAATGTCGCCCTTGCGTGCCTCCACCGCAATGCGCACCGAGTTACCCAGGCCCGTCAGCTCTTTTTTGTGTTCCAGATAATTGGTGATGTACGGGTGGCCGGTCGGAATGGTCTTTTCGAAGCTGGCATTGAGCTTCAGGCTCAGCGCGCTGAAGCCCAGCAGGACGGTGACCAGCACGCACAAACACAGCACCAGGATGCGGTGGTTGAACACGGCGCGTTCGAGCACATTGCCCGAGCGCGGATCAAAGTCTTCGAGCCGGCAAGCGCCGGTCTCAGCAGGTTTCACTGTGGTCATGTCATTGGACTCTTATAAGGCGCGTCGAGTGAGCGTGCAGGTGGATGTCGTCAACCAAGCCGGGAGACTCCACCCATGCTGGTGGCCACCAGCCCACCGTCTGCGGCTTCGACCAGCGAGGTCAGCGGCACGCGTCGCTGCAGTTGCTGTTCGGCGAAATGGACACCACCGTCGCGACTGGCAAGCACTCGCCCGCCTGACGCCAACAGCATCACCCGACCATCGCGCAGCTCAACGCTGGACAGAATCGTCAACGGCGCTGTCAGTTCGATCGCGTTCACGGTTGTACTCCCCGAGTCGATGCGGCACGCAGCCCCCAACAGCCCGGCAAAGACAAAACTCCCACCGAGCGTGGCCGTTGCGGTGAACAGAGTGCGTTCGGAAGGTGCCGCCAAGGCCGTGAAGCTAGCGCCATCGTCGTCGCTGCGCATCAGCACGCCCTGCTCGCCCGCCACCACCCAGGTCTTGGCATGGTGGGCAACCGCATACAGATGCATGCTCATGGGATTGACCAGACGCTCGCGGCAAGGCGTCCAGGTTTTACCGCCGTCATCGGTGCTGGCGGCGAGGCCGAAGGCGCCCACCACCATCCCGTGCAATGCGTCGGCAAAACAGATCGACAGCAGCGGTTTGTCTGCACCGTCATCCACCAGACGCTGAGCCTGCTGGACGCGGTGTTCGCGATCGGCATCGGTATCGGGCAACGCCTGCGCCTGAACGAGACTGGCCTGTGCCAGGGCGATTCCATCGGTCTGAATGGACCAATTCTCACCACCGTCAGAGGTATGCAACACAACACCACTGTGGCCAGCGATCCAGCCCTGACGGGCATCGACAAAACTCGCTGATGTCAGCGTCACACTGACCGGTACGCGGGCCTGGCGCCAATGCCGGCCGCCGTCGTCGGACAGCACGACCATGCCGCGTTCGCCCAATGCCACCAAACGCTCACCGGCCACCACCACGCGGGTCAGCACAGCCTGTGCTGCCCGTGGGGTCATGGTCGCAGGTTGGCCGAGCAGCCCAGGCATGGCTGCCGAAGCGAACGCTACCGTGGTAGAGGCCAGTGTCGGGGCCAACAACACTTGCAAACCCAGGCCCAACCCCACCAGCAACAGCCCGCGACGGGAAACGTCGACGCCTTCATTGTTATTGTTATTCATACGGGTCATCTCATCAGGTTCATCGTTCAAGCCAGATACAGTCTTTAGCGCACGCCCTCTCCAGACAGGGACTCGGGCGTGAAGATGCGGTCTGGCAACGTGGCCTTCAGGTCGACTTGTTTATCACGCGGGAAATAGGCAGAGGCGAAGTAGCCGCCGCCGATCAGGTCGTACGACATATAGCCTGCGACGATGGTGCCGGGACCTGCCGGGAACACGGTTGGCAAGTTGTACGTCACTTTCCACAGTTGCCCCTGGGCATCCCAACGTTCGCCGGCGACAGCGATCCAGGTGTCTTCATCCAGATACACGCGCAGACGCGGAATCACGTGGCGCTGACCGGCCTTGAGCGTGCCCTCCACCACCCACACCCGATGCTGCTCGAAGCGCACGAAGTCCGGGTTGACGGTCTTTTCAGACATGAGCTTTTCCAGCGACGGCGCCTGGTGATAGCTGTTGGTGTTGTACGGCACGTACATTTCTTTCTTGCCGACCAGCTTCCAGTCGTAACGTCCGATGGACGAGGAATACACCTCGACTTCGTCGAAATTGAGGATGCCGCCCGCCACCGGGCTCGGTACATCGCAGCAGGTCAGCGGCAGACGGCGGACGCGACGCTGGCCGGTCAGATAGACCCAGGTTTTAGACTCGATGTCGTTGATGTTGACGCGTTGCAGCAGGATCTCGCCGGCACGGATCGGCGGGCCGGACGTGTCGACGCGACGCACGACAATGTTGGAGCCGGCGGCCTGCCATTTCTCCAGGTTGCTGTTCTGGTCGTAGTAAGGGAACGAGCTCTTGGCGACGTTCTGCGAGACCGGAATCACTTTGCCTTCTGGCGTTACGCGAGCCAGGCTAGGCGTGGTCTGGTAGCTGGGGGTTGTCCATCGCAACAGGTGGTTCCAGATCGCCTCTTCCCCGTTTTTCGGAATCGGGAACGGGATGCCGCCGTAGGTGCCTTTCGGGAACGGACCGAGTTCGCCAGATGGATCCATTGTCGCTCGAGTGGCGTTGGCTAAGGTGTTGTCGTATACCCACTGCGGCGCCGCTGCGGTGCGCCGGGTTGGGAACACCTGAACATTGAAGCTCGGAAACTTCTTCAAAAGGCCCAAGGTGCCTTCGGTCAACTTGTCTTTGTACTGATCGGCATTCTGCGCAGTGATAGTCAGCAGAGGCTTATCCTTGAACAGATCCGGAATCGCCGCTGAGTTGTACGAGTTGTCGACCGGATACCCCCCCTCCCAAGGCGGAATCGTCCCGTCCTTGTTGCCGGCGCGCTCGGCGCCCAGAGGCGTCAGCGTGGTCTTCAGCTTGGCGGCTTCGTCTGCCGAAACAGCAGCCTGGATAACCGGTGCCGTCAGTACGGCGCACGTCAGAGCCAGCAAGGTCATGCGATTGAACATAGTCATTATTGTTTTCCCTTAGAAGGTGCGACGCAGCGAGACTGAGACGAAATCACGATCTTTCAAGGTCTGAGCGAAGGTGTACGTGCCGTTGACGCTCGGGTCGCTCGACGCATACGTGGCGGTGTTTGCGCCGCCGTAGTAATGGGTGTACGCCATCGTGAAATCCCACACGGTCAGATAGTTACCGGCGAGCGTGAAGGTCATGTCGCCGCCATCGTCTGGCCCCATGATCGCCACCGGGGATTTGCCATTGTTGTAGCCAACGGTGAAGGAAGGCGTGAGGTCGAGGCCGTCCATGACGTTGCGCTGCGGTATCGCGTACAAGGCCCGCACCGCAGCAGCGCGTCGATCCAGATCCGGATCCATGGCCGAGCAATTACTGGTGCAACTGGTCAGCTGGTTGTAGGCCACTTCCATGCTGAACGAAGGTTCGTCGGACATGAAGTTGCGCGGCATAGTCCAGATCATCGACACGTTGGCATGCGCTGAATTACCGATGGCATAAAACGCGTGGTTGTTGTTGTCCGCCTCTTGGGCTCCAACCTCCACCGGCAGGCTGGTCAACGGCGTGTCGCGACGTACGGAGATCTCTCCGGCGTAGTTGATCGTATCCACTGTAGTGGTGGCACTGATACCGAACGCCTTGATGTCCTCGGGGTACACCCATTGGTATGTTCCGAACCCGGCACCTGTGACAGGGGTGCGTCCTGCGTGTGAATAAAGCACAGGCGTTTTGGCGTGGTAACGGATCGCGTAGGCACCCAGTTCCCAGTCGCCCAATTGCGTGCGCAGTCCAAGACCGAACTGGCCGCTATCTTTAGCCTTGATGTCAGCACCGCGCGACAAACCGATTCCCGGTAAACCTGGTGCAAAGCGAATTCGTTCGCCGCCATCGGCGATGAAGTCGTTGACCGAGAAGTAGCTACCTGCGGCCGGCAAGCGAGTAGCTTCCCAGTCGTATTGGTAGTAACCCATCAGGGTCAGCGCTGGGGAAAACTGGATCTGCCCGGAAAACTGGCCCACCGGCCTGATGATTTCTTTGGTGGTCGAGCCAGGTACCGAGGAAGCCTTGACCGCGTCCACCGGAGACTGGGTGCCGGCAATGGCATTGGCGCCGAAGAACAGACTCTCGCCCCACAGCACGGTGTGTTGGCCCAAACGGCCACTGACTCGCGCGTCGCCGACGTCAGCACCACCAAAAACGAAGGCGTCGAGAATCTCGGCTTGGCGACCGTGCAAATCGCGGGTGTCGTGGGTGAAATGGTCACTCGGCACCGACAACGAGTTGTTGGTCGCTGGCGAGTTGTTATCGTTTTTCTGGTTATAGACGTCGTCGTACCAGGCCGCGCCGCTGATGCGCAGGCCGTAATCGTCGTGAATAACCAGATCCATCTCGGACAGCACATCGAGACGGTTGGAAATCAGCCGGCCTTTTTTGAAGTTACGGTCGCCATCGTCAGCGTTGAGCGCCGCCGGCCCCTTGCCGCCGCCCGGCGTGGCAGGAACGTTTTGGGTCAGCGTGTCATCCTGATCCTTGAGACGCATACCGGCAGAGTATTTGAACGTGTTGTCCCAGCGCAGTTTGATGTCAGGGTTACCCACATCAATCGGTGCGGCCAGCGTCGAGCCTGCCGCCATCAGGCTGGTGGCAACCAGCATGGAGCGAAGACTCTGGCGATACAAAACGTCGTGCGGCACTGCAAATCTTATTTTTATTATTTGCATTTTTGCTACCTAGAGGGATTGTGTGACGCATGAACTCCGGTTGCTGATCAGGCCGATTACATGAACGTTGGCCAGTCACAGCGACCCACAAGAAAAACCTCCCATGAAGTTGTGGTACCGGTTGAATTCATGCACGGACAAATCATGTGCAGGCAACACAGAGTCTTGGTTTGAGATGGTTTTATTGTTCCCAGCCGTGACGGTGTTTCTGTGTTGGCCCGAGTATATGCAGGCCCTTTTCGGCCTGAACAATGATAAAACCCGCTACACCGCAGCCAGAAAACTGATGGTGCAATGAAGACGCGGATTCTTTGGGAAAAGGCGCAAAGAGACACAGCTGCGAGCGCTAAATAGGCGTGCAGACAAGCGGGAAATACACAGGAAATCTGATCGAATTTGGCAGGACTTGGCAGGACTCGCAAGAACCGCAGGACTGGCAGAGATGGCAGGTTGGCGCAGAAAATTGTAGCGAGGGGATTTATCCCCGATGGGCTGCGAAGCAGACCCAAACCCTGCCAATGCGATGTCTCTGAAAAACTGCGGTGGCTGATTCACGGCTGCTGTGCAGCCCGTCGGGGATAAACCCCTCACAACAGAGTTCGCCTCAGGAGTTGTCGCTGGTTAAATGCAGTGCCATTTTATCGAACAGCAGCTTCACCCGCGTCAGCTCCAGTCGCGCCGTCGGCACCATGATTTTCACCCAGCGCTCCACCAGCGGGAATTGCTCCAGCACCGGCACCAACTCCCCCGCTGTCAGAGCATCGGCAACGATCGGCAAGGCCAGTTGCACAATCCCCTGGCCATCGCGGGCGGCGGCGCACAAATAGCCTTCATCGTTGGTGATGAGCACCGGACGCACGTCCACTTCTATCCGGCCTTCGGGCGAGTTGAACGCCCAGATTGACCCGGCAAGGGAAAACGACAGACAGGGATGATCGACCAGGTCGCGAGGATGCAACAGCGCTTCACATCGCGCGAGATACGCCGGCGCCGCACACATCACCCGAGGAAAGGGGCGGATGACCTGCTCGACCACATCCGAGTAGGCCATCTGATCCATGCCGACCGAGATATCGAAGCCCTCCTCCGCCGGATTACCGCCCCGATCAGACGCAACAATCTCCAGTTGCACCATCGGATGTTCAGCACGGTAACGGGTAAACAGATCGCCGAGGCCCTGGCGGATCAGCACCGCCGGGGCTTTGATCCTGATCGGGCCTTCGATGGCGCCGGGGCTTAAGATCGCGCCACTGGCCATGTCGCTGTAAGCGCGCAGCAGCTGCCGGGCATGAGTCAGGTAGCTTTGCCCGGTGTCAGTCAGGGTCAAACGGCGGGTTGAGCGATCGAAGAAGGTGGTTTTGAAATCCCATTCGAGTTCGTCAACCCGCTTCATGATGACCGAGGGCGAGGTGTACAGCGTGCGCGCAGCGGCTGAGAAGTTACCGGTGTCGGCGGTGACGACGAAAGCCTTCAGCTTCAACAGCATGTCCATGGTGGAGCGCTCAACATCAAGTAATGAGTTCGGACTCGATCGCGCGACGGATTTCAACGTTCGCCCACAGACGATCGTGGTGCGCCTGACAACTTTGCCCCAGCTTGCCGATGCCGTTGACCACGCACCAATGCTCCAGATAGAAGAGCGCGAAATCGGCGATGGTCATTTTTTCGAAGAGCCAGTCTTTGCCGTTGATCTGTCGTTCTGCCCGGTCGAGCCCGGCCTGGAATATCTTCAGACCCTGCGCTTTCACCGCCGCATGATCTGCTTCGCTCGGCGCAAACTTCTCTGGCCGGCGAGCGCGAGTGTAGCCTTGCATGTGCACGGTAGATACCAAATACTCAGTCATTTCCAGCACACGAATCTCGCCTTCGATGTC
Source organism: Pseudomonas fluorescens NCIMB 11764 (assembly GCF_000293885.2). NCBI lineage: Bacteria > Pseudomonadati > Pseudomonadota > Gammaproteobacteria > Pseudomonadales > Pseudomonadaceae > Pseudomonas > Pseudomonas fluorescens. The sequence goes on along the minus strand of NZ_CP010945.1, from coordinate 3,600,111 downwards.
CGTCGGGATCAGCTCTCGCTCGGGGTTCGTCCGGGCGAGATAGAGCGCGATCACCGGGAACTCGGTGAGCAGCGAACCATCGTCGCGAATCAGCGCGGGGACTTTGCCCTTGGGGTTGATCTGCGTGTACGCCTCGAACTCTGGCGTGCCCGCGCGCGCTGCTTTCTCGATCTCGAACGGCTTGCCGATTTCAGCAAGCAAGGCATGGATGCCAATCTGGCAGGCACCGGGCAAAAAGAACAATTTCATAAACATTCCTTATTGTGGGGTCGCCAACGCAACGCGGTGACTAGACGATGAACGTTTCGAGGACGCCGATACCGTCAACGCCCGCCTCCACCCGGTCGCCCGGTTTGAGGTACCACTCATGCGGATCGGGCTTGTGGTGCAAGGCCACGCCTTCAGGCGTACCGGTGCTGATCAAATCGCCGGGCACCAGACCGAAACGCGACCAGAACGCGAGCATTTCGGCGAAACCGAAAATCAAATCGCGACAGTCGGAGTGCTGGCGCAACTCGCCATTGACCTTCAGCCACAGCACCAGGGCTTTGGGGTCCGGTACTTCGTCGGCGGTCAAAATGTAGGGGCCGATCGGGCCAAACCCCGGAAAGTTCTTGCCGAGCATGATCATGCCGTTCTGCATTTCGCGCAGCTGCCATTCCCGTGCCGACAGGTCATTGAAAATGGTGTAGCCGAAAATGGCGCTGGCTGGATCGATATCGCGGCGCGCGTCGATCGCCTTGCCGATCACCAGCACGATCTCGACTTCGTAGTCGAAATCGAGCACATCGTCGGGCCGCTTCACCTGACTTTTATGCGGCACCAGCGTGCGCCCGAGTTTGATGAAACCGGTCGGGAAATCGCTGTGCAGTTTGCTGGCGTTGTCGGCATTGCCCTTCATCGACTCCAGCTTGTGCCGGCCAAAATTGCGCCCGGCGCAGAAGATCGATTTCTCCGGCACCGGCGTCAGCCACTCGACGGTATTGGGGTCATCCATCCACAGCGGATCCTGACGATCCGCCGCCCACCGGAGCAACTCGCGGGTGGCGTCCATCGCCGCTGCGCCGCCCTCGATCAGGGCCATTACCGATGTAGGTGTGGCTGGGCCGCCTCGCACAGCCGCCGCTTTCGCGACATCAATGAGGTGTTCACGCCCCGACGCGGCAGTGACGATCCCGAGTCGTTCGGGCCCTGCGGATGATTGGTAGCGTGCGATCTTCATGCGTCGAGCCTGGCCAGAAGGTGCTTGAGCAATTGCACTTCACTCGGATCGAGCTTGCCCTGCACATCGGCCTCGCTCGACTTGCGGATGGCGATCAGTTCCAGCACCGCGTGACGGCCATCGGCAGTCAACCTGACGGCAATACGGCCGTCACTGGCGTCCACCTCCTCCAACAGGCCTCGCGTGATGAGCTGTTGTACGATCGCAGCGGAAATGCCCTGACCGCGTACCTTCTCGCTGCGCGCAACGATTTCCGGCATGCACAAGCCGTCTTCACGGCCAATGATGCTAAGCACTGCGTATTCCTCGGCCGTCCACTGCCGGGATTCGAGCTTTTCAATCACGCTTTGGCGCGTGCGCAAATAAGCATTCGAAACCTGATACAGCAGATCATCAGAAGACAGGTTACTGAACTCGTCTGCCGATTCAACTGAGGCGACGGCTTGCTTTGGCAGCAACATGCCGTAGCGGCCGCCATGGAACACCAGTGGTTTGCGCGCCGAATGGCCGAAATCGACAATCTCGCCGACGAAAATGACGTGATCGCCGCCCTCGTACTGATAGGCGAGTTTGCAGGTGAAGCGCGCCATGCAGTCGGGTAGCAAAGGCACGCCGTCCGGGCCGCGATCCAGCGTAAGCCCTTCGAAACGGTCAATGCCTTTGCTCGCAAAGCGCGACGACAACGCTTCCTGATCCGCGGAGAGGATATGCACGGCGAAATGCCCGTTGTTGCGGAAGGCATCCATGTTCAACGAGGTGCGCGCCAGGCTCCAAAGCACCATCGGTGGATCCAGCGACACCGAAGAGAAACTGTTCGCGGTCAAACCGATGTCGACGCCGTCAGGCCCCGCAGTAGTGACAATCGTCACGCCCGTAGCAAACGAGCCAAAAGCGTCACGCAGCGCGCGGCTATCGAAGCTCGGCCCGGCTTTGGAAGGATCTGTTTGAGTTGCTGTCTGTGTCGTCATGGTGAATGCCTCCAGTCTTCTTATTATCGAAACCGCCGCGCTGCGATGGGCCACCGAAGTGGCCCCTGCTTGACTATTTGGCGGCTCTGACGCGGGCCTTGTCCGCCAGATAAGTTTCCAGGGTGACCAACGGGCCACGCTCGTGATCGAGCTGTTTGGTCGCAATGCCGCTGAACGCGGTGGTCTCGTTGAACCAGCATTCCTGCGGGGGCATGCCCCAACGCAGCGCCAGGCCGGGCTTGCGCACGTCCCACGCAACGGGCTCGACCTCGATATCGATCAGCAGGTAGTGATCACAGAACAACTCGACCCGATGGCCATCTGGATCGCGCAGGTAAACGAACAGCACACCGGCCGGGCCATGCCGACCCGGGCCACGCTCCACGACATCGCCCATGCCCAGATTGCCGGCGATATCGCAGGCGCGCAGGATGCTGTGGGAGTCGGATACGGTGTAGGCAAAATGGTGCAGACGCGGGCCCGGGTTCTCCAGGAATACGATGTCCTGGGTGCCGGGCTTGCGGAACATGAAAGTCGCAATCAACTTCTCGTCCAGCGCCATGTATTCGGAGATGCGAAAACCCATCTCAGCGTAGAAATCGGTCTGCTCCTGCACGTTCGGCACTTGGATCTGGTAGTGGTCGAAGCGCATCGCCGCGCCACCTTTGAAGTCCTGAAATTGCGTGTACACGCGCGGCGTCGTGGTCATCGTGGCGCAGAGCTGCACCGGGGTGCCGGCCGGGTCATTGACCAGCAGCGTACGGCCCTGATGCGGCACTTCGATCCAGCGGGCCGGCAAGCCTTTGGATTTATAGAAGTGCGCGGCCTTGTCCAGCTCTTCTTCGGTGTACACCCGAAAACCGATGGCTTCGGCAGAGTGCTCGCCGTCGTGGCGCTTGATCACCAGACTGTGGTGGCAAACCTCTTCCAGACCGCGGAAATACAGGGTGTCGGCATCGAGTTCGGTCAGCACCAGGCCAATGACCTGTTCGTAAAAATCGCGACTGGCTTCCAGGTCGCGTGAAGTGATGACGGCGTGACTCGAGCGGGTGATATTGAACGGCGGGTAATAGACCGGTGTTGGCAATGGCATGTTAATTCTCCTGATGTCTTTTCAGAGCCGAGTGAAATCGGCCTCGTTGCTCAACTCGAGGGGGCCAGTCAACCGACCGGTCATGTTGTACCAACCAATATTGAACAGCAGCGCCACGCTCTGCTTTTGCCCGAGGCCGTGGTAAACGTCTCCCCAGACCTTGTCGCTGACCTGCGCCGGCGCGCGGGTTGCGTCCCGGGCCAGGCGCAGCACGGCCTTCTCCAGATCGGAGAACAGCGCGCTCTTTTCAAAATCCCACAGCGCTTGCATCTGTTCCTTTAGCACGCCTTCCTTGAGGGCCCGATTCCAATGCGGATCGTGTTCGTAATGAGTGCCCATGGTCTGGCACGCCATGACGATGGCCATCTCACGTAATTTCGGATCAATGCCACAGCCGTCGCGCACCGCGTCGGCCATGGGAATGAAAACCTCGAGAATCTCCGGGCATGTCGCCAGAGTGCGAAAGATCTGCGCATTCGGCGCGTGGCCACGCTTGGCGCGCAGCAGGGCAAAGGCTTCGGGTTCGTCGTCGGGGGTGGGCAGCTGGATACGAGGCATACAAAACTCCGCACATTATTGTTTTAGTCAGCCGCCGCAGCGTGGCTATCAAGACCGCTGCGGCAGCTTTCGCTTATTGGCCGTTGATGCGCTGATCCCATTCGCTATTGCGATCAAGGAACGCCCACACACGGTCTTGCGCCTCGCGAGCACCCGGATAGCGTTCACCGCGCATCTGTGCGTTGCGCCATGGATCGCCAGAGAAGAACTTCTCGTACAGGTTCTGGCGTCCGGCAAACGATGAGCAGGACGCATCCCAGGCCAGCCGCAATAGCTGCATTTTGCGTTCGGCAGGGATGTCTGCCCCGGCGCAATAACGCTCGATGGCAGGGCCGTTTTCGCTGTAGAGGTCTTCGACCGTTGGCGCGACCACCACGTTGCCAGCACCCAACAATTGCAGGATTTCCAGCGCTCGCGCATGCATCGCCGGGTATTGCGCGCGCACCACATTCAGCGGTTGCTCGTACGGCACAACGGTGCCGCCGGGGCCCGGCACGCAGTCGATTTCAGCGACACGAATCATCGCGCGCAGGGTTTCAACATAAGCGACCAGTTCCGACAGCTGCACCATGACGTTGGGGAAACGGCTGTGGTTCACTTCGGTCAGGTTGTAGGCGATGCCCAACAGGAACTCCATCTTCGCCAGTGACCGGGTGGCGGACTGGTGCGAACCGTGCGGGCCGGAAGGCGACTTCATCGCCGATTCAACCGCTTTGATGCTGCGGTACATGAACACCCGTTCCCACGGGATAAACGCCTCTTCGAACCAGAGCACGGCGTCCATTTCGTCCATGCGTCCGGTCAGCGGGTCGTTGGCGAAACGGCCCTTCGCTGGCAGCGAAGGACGGCAAATCATCTTCATCCCGGGGGTGTCGATCGGTGCTGCGAAACCCACCGCGTAGGCTTCGGCATCCGCCACCAGCGGGAATTTCGCCGCCGCCGGCATGATCAATACTTCGTTGGCCAACGGGCCGAGGGTGGCTACTGAGCGCGCGCCGGATACGTAGATGCCGGCATCGGATTCGCGCACCACGCGCATGACCATGTCACCCGGCTGCTCGAACATTTGCAGGCGCTTGTCGATGTCCGGCGACACCAGCGAGTGCGTCAGCGCGAGATCGTTTTCGCGGATGAACTCATGGTATTTGAGAATGTTCTGGCCGAATTGCTCACCGCCGGCAGCGAACAGTTCGTGCGCCGATGCATGCGCGCTGACCATGACGTTAAGGAAGTCCGGTGTGCGGCCCATCATGCCGCCGACAGCGTCCATCCAGGTCTTCATCATTTCCCGGCGCAGCCGCAGATCGTCAGCCGAACGCGGCAACATGAACGAGCGACCAACACGCGCACCTGAGGTCGGTGATTCGAAGGTCATCTTGTCCTGCAAGGCGGGATCGCACTGGATGTCATACAGATCAGCGATGGATTGAATCGCGCCACGGAAACGGCGATCCACCGTCACGTCCTTGATGCGCTCGCCATCAATCCACACGGAGCGACCGTCTTGCAGCGAGGCGATATAATCGGCCCCGTTGCGTACTCCGTTGCGGGCTCCACTCATGGCCATCGGTTTTTTGTTTGCGTTATTTTCCATGGGTCATGCTCCTGCATTTGAAACGTTTGGCCTGCGGCGGGAGTGCCCGGCGCAAGGCGAATTCGGCTGCGGTTGCCACACCTCGATAGTATTGAGATGGGCCGCTTTTAAGAATTTGTGAATGGGCCGAAGAGTTGTTCCGAAATAGAAAAGAACGACGCTTCAGGTAGCGAGGCCAAACTCCGCCGCCAAGGCAAGAATGTTCCGCGCCCGCGCCATCACCGGGGCATCGATCATCCGGCCATTGAGCACCACCACCCCGCCGCCGGCCGCGTCACCCAGCTGGCAAACGGCTTGCGCCCATTCGATGTCCTGCGCCGAGGGCGTGAAGGCCGCCGCGGCTTCTGTGACCTGACTGGGATGAATCAACAACTGGCCACTGAAGCCGTGCCGCCGCGCACGCGCGGCGTAGCGGGCCAAGCCTGATTGATCACCGATGGCGGTGAACACGCCATCGACCGGCGCCGGCAATCGCGCCCGTTTGCTCGCGAGCACGAGCATGGCGCGCCATGGCAGGAACACCAGCTCTTCAGGGTCTGACTCGTCGGGGATCAGATCCAGTTCGACGGCCAGATCCAGCTTGCCGAACATCAACCGCGCGCAACCCGGCGCGCCGGCGATATGCGCCAGGGCGTCAATGCCTTGCACGGTCTCGATGATGCACAACTGCGGTTTACCAGTGGCATGATGGGCGTGCTGCACCTGCGCCGCGTTGTCGGCTTTTGGCAGCATCACGGCAGCGACGCCGGTGTGACGGCAGGCTGCCAAATCTTGCTCATGCCACAGCGTGTCGGCGGCATTGATGCGCACCGTCACGCGCTCATCGGGATGCTCATCCAGCCAGGCCAGCAAGGCCAGGCGCGCCGCCGGTTTGTCGACCGGTGCCACCGCGTCTTCAAGATCGACCACGACCACGTCGGTGCCGCTGTTCAGTGCTTTACCAATGCGTTCCGGACGGTTCGCCGGCACGAACAGAAAGGTGCGTGCCCGCGCCAGATTCAATTGTCGAATCGCCATCACACCACCTTCCTGTCGCGCAGTTCATCGGCATGCACGGCATAGCCAAGTTCGCGAAGAATCGCAGCGGTATGTTCCCCGAGTGCCGGCACCGGCCCCATGCGCGCGGGATGCTCACCGCCCATGCCCGGTGGCTGCAGTGCAGGCACCCGGCCTGAGGGCGTATCCACGCTCGTCCAGCGTTGGCGCGCAGCAAGTTGCGGATGGTTCCAGATGTCGTTCATGGTGCTGACGTTGGCATTGGCGATGTCAGCGGCATCGAGGCGGGCCATCACTTCATCAGCGCTGAGGCTGGCGAAGTTGTGCTCGATCAACTTGCTCAAGACCTCCCGGTTAGCGGTGCGCAGCGCGTTGCTGGCAAACCGCACATCCGTGGTGAGTGCCGCGTCGCCCAGCAACTTGTCGCAGAACACCGCCCACTCGCGTTCGTTCTGCAGGCCGAGCATGACGGTACGGCCATCGCCGGCACGGAACGGCCCGTACGGGTAAATCGTCGCGTGGGAAGCACCGGTGCGGCGCGGCGGTTCCTGCCCTTCGTAGGCGTAGTACATCGGGAAGCCCATCCACTCGACCATCGCATCAATCATCGCGATCTCGATGCGCCGGCCACGGCCGGTTTTGCCGCGCTCGATCAGCGCCGCAAGGATATTGGTGTAGGCGTACATGCCCGCAGCAATGTCGGCGATGGAAATGCCGGCCTTGACCTGCTCATCCGGTGTACCGGTGATCGACAGGAAGCCGGCCTCGCTCTGAATCAGCAAGTCGTAAGCCTTTTTCTCGGTGTACGGGCCGCCCTCGCCGTATCCCGAAATATCACAGACGATCAGCTTTGGGTTTTTCGCAGCCAGTGCTTCAAACGAAAGCCCCAATCGGGCAGCCGCGCCCGGCGCAAGGTTTTGCACCAGCACATCGGCTTCGGCCAGAAGCTTCATCAGAATTTCCTGAGCCTCGGGTTGTTTCAGGTCGAGCGCAAGGCTCTCTTTCGAGCGATTGACCCAGACAAAATGCGAGGCCAAACCATCGACGCGTGCGTCATAGGCGCGGGCAAAATCGCCGCTGCCCGGACGCTCGACCTTGATCACCCGTGCGCCCTGATCAGCCAGATGACGCGTGGCCAAAGGTGCTGCGATGGCGTGTTCGAGCGAGACCACCGTGATCCCTTCTAGCGCAAGTACCGGTTGGGTAGAAGCCATGACAGAGTCCTCAGAAAGAACGCGGCAGCCCGAGCAAGTGCTCGGCGACGTAGGAATAGATCAGATTGGTGGAGATCGGCGCGACCTGGTACAGCCGGGTCTCGCGGAACTTGCGCTCAATGTCGTATTCATTGGCGAACCCAAACCCGCCGTGGGTTTGCAGGCAAACGTTGGCGGCTTCCCACGACGCTTTGGCGGCGAGGTACTTGGCCATGTTGGCCTGGGCGCCACAGGGTTGGTGCGCGTCGAATAGCTGGCAGGCCTTGAAGCGCATCAGGTTGGCGGCTTCGATCTCGATGAAGGCGTCGGCAATCGGGAATTGCACGCCTTGGTTCTGTCCGATCGGACGGTCGAACACCACGCGTTCGTTGGCGTATTTGACCGCGCGCTCCATGAACCAGTAACCGTCGCCGATGCATTCGGCGGCGATCAAGGTGCGCTCGGCATTAAGCCCGTCGAGGATGTATTTGAAGCCCTTGCCCTCCTCGCCAATCAGGTTTTCCTCAGGGATCTCCAGGCTGTCGAAGAACAGCTCGTTGGTCTCGTGGTTGACCATGTTGGGGATTGGCTGCACGGTCAGGCCCTTGCCGATGGCGTCTTTGAGGTCGACGATGAAAATCGACATGCCTTCAGACTTGCGCTTCACCTCGGTCAGCGGCGTGGTGCGTGCAAGCAGGATCATCAGGTCGGAGTGCTGCACCCGCGAAATCCAGACTTTTTGGCCGTTGACCACGTAGCGGCCGTCTTTCTTCACGGCGTTGGTTTTGATCTTGGTGGTGTCTGTGCCCGTGGTTGGCTCGGTGACCGCCATCGACTGGATGCGCAACTCGCCGGCGGCAATCTTTGGCAGGTATTTTTCTTTCTGCGCGGTACTGCCGTTACGCAGCAGCGTGCTCATGTTGTACATCTGGCCATGGACTGCGCCGGAGTTGCCGCCGGAACGGTTGATCTCTTCCATGATCACCGACGCCTCGGTCAGCCCCAGACCCGAGCCGCCGTATTCTTCCGGGATCATCGCCGAGAGCCAGCCCGCGCTGATCAGTGCATCGACAAAGGCCTCAGGGTAGGCCCGCTGCTCGTCGATCTTGCGGTGGTATTCGTCTGGAAACTCACTGCACAAGGCACGGACGGCGTCGCGGATTTCCTGGTGTTCATCGGGGGCGTAGAGCATGGTCATGTCGGTTTCCTGTCTTGTTTGTGGTGATCGCGGCGCAGCAGTGCCCTTGGCGCTTCTGCACAGCGGCACCTTTTTTGAAAACGCTTGGGTGTCAGTCGAACGTGACTTCAGCTTTCATCGTCGAGCGCCTGTTGCAGTCGATCCAAAGATCGGCATTGCCCGGGCCGGTGGCCTGTCCGCACACTGCAAAGTCCGCCGTATCGAACAGCGGGCCGATCGCACGGAAAGCGAAGCGTCGTATGCGCTTGTTCGGGTGCACCGCGCGAAAGGCTTCGAGCAGCAATGTCGCGGCCAGCGGGCCCTGCACGACGAGGCCCGGATAGCCTTCTTTCAGCGTGGCGTAGGGCTTGTCGTAGTGAATGCGATGGCCGTTGAACGTCAGTGCCGAATAACGGAACAGCAACACCGGGTCGGGATGAATCAGTCGTCGGAATTCGCCTTGGCGCTCCGTCGCTTCGCCGGCAAGGGGCGCTCCTGCAGGCGCTGGTTGGCGGTAGACAATGTCCTGTTCCTCCACCACGCACACACCACGCTCACCGGAAATCTTGTGTTCGACGGTGACAAACAGCAGCTCGCCATTGCGCCCGGATTTGCGTTCGCAGCGCAGGATGCGCGAAACCCTGGTGACGGCTTCCCCGACGCGCAGCGGCTGCTCGAAGTTCAAGCGTCCGCCCGCCCACATACGGTTGGGCAGGTTCACTGGCGGCAGGAATCCACCGCGTTGCGGATGGCCGTCGACGCCGATTTCGCTGTGTCGGGCATTTGGCGAGAAGTACACCCAGTGCCACAAGGGCGGCAATTCACAGCCTTCCTGCAGGGTGTCGGGATCGAGGTCGAGCGTCGCTGCCAGCGCTTGCGCAGTGCGTTGATCGATACGATCGCTACGCAGTTCCTCGCGGCCCACCCAATCGCTCAAGTCCGCGAGAATCGCCTCATTACAGGCATTCATGGTCATCTCCTTCACGCCTCTTTACGCCGTGCCGCCGGCAAGTCGGTGCAGCTGCCGTGGGCAACTTCTGCCGCCATCCCCACGGTTTCACCCAATGTCGGATGCGGGTGGATGGTTTTGCCGATGTCCTCGGCGTTGGCGCCCATTTCGATAGCGAGGCACACCTCGCTGATCAGATCACCCGCACCGGTACCGACGATGCCGCCGCCGACCACGCGATGGGTGTGTGCGTCGAACAGCAGCTTGGTGAAGCCTTCATCGCGACCATTGGCAATGGCACGGCCAGATGCCGCCCATGGGAAAACCGCCGTCTCGACCTTGATGCCTTGGTCTTTGGCTTCTTGCTGGGTCAGGCCGGCCCAAGCCACTTCGGGATTGGTGTAGGCCACGCCGGGAATCTGCAACGTATCAAAGCGGCTGCGGGCCAGTTCGGCATTGTTCAAGGCTTCGCCTGCCGCGACTTCAGCGGCGACATGGCCCTCGTGAACGGCTTTGTGGGCCAGCATCGGTTGGCCGACGATGTCGCCAATCGCGAAGATATGCGGCACGTTGGTGCGCAGTTGCTTATCGACGGGGATGAAACCGCGCTCATTGATATTGACGCCGGCCTTGTCGGCATCGAGCTGGTTTCCATTGGGTTTGCGACCGACTGCGACCAGCACCAAGTCATAGCATTGAGGCTCGGCGGGCGCTTTTTCACCCTCGAAGGTCACCCAGATGCCCTGCTCGCTCGCCTCGGCTTTCAGCGTGCGCGTGTTCAACATCAGGTGATCGAAACGATGGCTGTTGTGCTTTTCCCAGACTTTGACCAGGTCGCGATCCGGGCCTTGCATCAAGCCGTCCAGCATCTCGACCACATCGATACGTGCGCCCAGGGCCGAATAAACCGTAGCCATTTCCAGGCCGATAATCCCACCGCCGACCACCAACATGCGTTTCGGCACAGACCTGAGTTCCAGAGCACCGGTTGAGTCAACGATGCGCGGATCCTGGGGCATAAACGGCAACTTCACGGCCTGACTGCCGGCGGCAATCACGCATTGTTTGAAGCGAATTACCTGTTTCTCGCCCGTCTGCTCCTGCCCGGAGCCGGAACACAGAGCGACCTCGATGCGCTGCGGATCGAGGAATCGGCCAACGCCGCGCACGACCTCGACTTTGCGCCCCTTAGCCATGCCGGCAAGGCCGCCCGTGAGCTTGTTGACCACCGAATCTTTGTGCGCGCGTAACTTGTCGATATCGACCTTTTGGGCACCGAAGTCGATGCCCAGCGACGCTAGATGCGGAACTTCCTCCATGACCGAAGCGATATGCAACAGCGCTTTGGAAGGGATGCAACCGACGTTCAGGCACACGCCGCCCAATGAGGCGTAGCGCTCGACAATGATGGTTTTCCGGCCCAGATCGGCCGAGCGGAACGCGGCGGAGTAACCGCCGGGACCGCCGCCGAGCACCAGCACGTCGCACTGCAGCTCTGTGCCGCTGGCGGTTGCGGCCGCTGCTGTTGTTGGCGTTGGCTGAATCGCCGACCCATTCGATTCCAGCGTCAACAACACCGCGCCTTCGCCGACCTTCTCGCCAACCTTGACTCTAATTTCCTTGACCACACCGGCGGCAGAAGACGGTACATCCATGGTCGCCTTGTCGGACTCCAGCGTGCAGAGCGGGTCATCGACGGCCACCACATCGCCAATCTTGACCAGTATTTCAATCACCGGCATGGCGGCGGCATCGCCGATGCCGGGCATCTTCACTTCAATCACCTGACTCATTGGCATTCCCTCACAGCGTAATTCGACGGAAATCTGCCAACAGAGCCGCCAGATGCTGAAGGAACCGTGCAGCCGCCGCGCCATCGACGACGCGGTGATCCCATGACAACGCCATGGGCAGAATCAGTCGCGGCGCGAAGGCGTTGCCATCCCACACCGGTCTGATTTGCGCGCGAGTGACGCCGAGGATTGCCACTTCCGGCGCATTGATAATCGGCGTAAAACCGGTGCCGCCAATGCCGCCCAGGCTGGAAACGGTGAAGGTTCCGCCGCTCATGTCGGCGGGCCCCAACTTGCCGTCCCGAGCTTTGCGCGCCAGTTCGGCGCATTCGGTGGCGATCTGGCCAATGCCTTTCTGATCGGCATCGCGAATGACCGGCACCACCAGACCGTTCGGCGTGTCAGCGGCAAAACCGATGTGGAAGTACTGTTTGAGAATCAGGATCGGCTCGCCGTCTTCGTTGCCCAGCGAACTGTTGAACGACGGGAAGGCTTTCAAGGTGGCGACCGCGGCCTTGATCAAAAACGCGAGCATGGTGTACTTGATCGCGTCCTTGCCGCCCTCCAGATTGAGCTGCACGCGAAATGCTTCCAGCTCGGTAATATCGACTTCTTCGTTGTTGGTGACGTGGGGGATCATCACCCAGTTGCGCGCGAGATTTGCGCCGGAGATCTTTTTGATACGCGACATCGCGACCTTCTCGACCGTGCCGAATTTGGCAAAGTCGATGTCCGGCCACGGCAGCAGATTGAGCCCACCGGTTTGATCGGCACGCGGCGCGGAACTGTCCAGACGCAGCAGAGCGTCTTTGACGAAACGTTCGATATCTTCACGAAGCAGTCGCCCGCCCTTGCCGGTGGCAATTGCGCGGCTGACATCCACGCCCAGTTTTCGCGCATAGCTGCGTACCGAAGGGCTGGCGTGGGGTTTCGGCCCAGAAATACTCACCACTGGCGCAGGCGCTTTGGCGACGGCTGGCTGCGGAGTAACGTAGGCGATGGGTTCGGCCGCGACCGGGCTAATGACCAGCGGTTGCGCAACAGGCGCTTCATCAATCGCCATCTGCAACGTGAGGATCGAACTGCCTTTGGAAACGCGATCGCCTTCCTTGATCGTCACCGCCACAACGGTGCCGGCGCCTGGGCTGGGCACGTCCATTGAGGCCTTGTCCGATTCCAGCGTCAGCAGTGGGTCATCGAACGCTACTTTATCGCCCGGTTTGACCAATACCTCGATCACCGGCAGGTCTTTGAAGTCCCCGATGTCAGGGACATGAATTTCTCTGATTTCACTCATGACGTACCGTCGCCCAGAATTAGATCCGTTGCGCGCTCACGCAACGGAGGGAGCGCTCATCGAGCGCGTGCGAAGAGAAAACCGCTTAGCGTGTCCACGGCGCCGGGCTATCACCTTTCAGGCCATAGCGTTCAACAGCCTCGGCCAGCACCTGACGCGACAAGCTGCCGTCACGCACCAGACCGTCCAGTGCAGCCAGTACCACTTGATGGCGATCGACTTCGAAGAAGCTGCGCAACGCGGCCCGGGTATCGCTGCGACCAAAGCCGTCGGTGCCCAGGGCAATGAAACGTGCATCGACGTAACTGGCGATCAGTTGCGGCCAGGCGCGGACATAGTCGGTGGCGGCAATCACCGGCGCGTTGCCGGTCAGCGAGGCACACAGATGGCTGACTTGCTCAGGTTCAGTTGGATTCAGACGATTACGTCGCTCCACTTCCCGCGCTTCTCGTGCCAGTTCGCTGAAACTGGTGACGCTGAAGACCTCGCTCGACACCTGCCAGTCAGCTGCCAACAGTTCAGATGCCGCGATGACTTCGCGCAGAATCGTGCCGGAACCCAGCAGCCGCACGGTTCCACGCGACGCAGGTGCATGTGTCACGGCGTAGCGATACATGCCGCGAATGATTTGATCTTCCACACCGGAGGGCAAAGAAGGCTGGGCGTAGTTCTCGTTCATCACGGTGATGTAATAGAACTCATCGACATCGCGTTCCATCATCTGGCGCATGCCATGGTCGACAATCACCGCAAGTTCACCAGCGAACGCCGGGTCGTAGGCTCGGCAGTTGGGAACGGTGGCGGCCACCACATGGCTGCTACCGTCCTGGTGTTGCAGCCCTTCCCCGCCCAGCGTCGTGCGCCCGGCGGTGGCGCCGAGCAAGAAACCACGTGCGCGTTGGTCGGCCGCGGCCCAAATCAGGTCGCCGACCCGCTGGAAACCGAACATCGAGTAGTAGATGTAGAACGGCAGCATGGGTTTGCCGTGCGCGCTGTAAGACGTCGCGGCAGCGACCCACGAAGACAATGCACCAGCTTCGGTGATGCCCTCCTCCAGCAGCTGACCGTCACGGGCTTCACGGTAATACAGCATCGAGCCGGCATCTTCTGGCTCGTACAGTTGCCCGAGTGGCGAGTAGATACCGATCTGACGGAACAGGTTGGCCATGCCAAAGGTACGCGCTTCATCGGCGACGATCGGAACAACGCGCGGCCCGAGTTCTTTGTCTTTGAGCAAACCGCCAAGCATGCGCACCACGGCCATGGTGGTGGACATTTCCTTGCCGTCAGCTTCAAAAGCGAAACGTGCGTAGTCCGCCAATGCCGGGATGGCGACGTGCTCGCGGCCCTTCTGCCGAGCCGGCATGTAGCCGCCTAGCGATGTTCGGCGCTCACGCAGATAACGCATTTCCTGGCTGTCTTCGGCCGGGCGATAGAAGCGCAGTTGCGCGACGTCATCGTCGGACAGTGGCAGCGCGAAACGGTCACGGAAAGCCTTCAGTGCATCGATATCGAGCTTCTTGGCCTGGTGCGAGGTCATCCGCGATTCGCCGGCGCCGCCCATGCCGTAACCTTTTTTGGTTTTCGCCAGGATGACAGTTGGCCGGCCCTTGTGCGCTTTGGCTGCGGCGAACGCTGCATGTAGCTTGCGGAAATCGTGACCGCCGCGCTTCAGTGCATCGATTTCAGCATCCGACATGTGCGAGACCAATTCTTTGATCTCTGGGTCCTGCTGGAAAAAGTGCAGCAGGTTGTAGGCGCCGTCCTTGGAACCGAGCGTCTGATATTGACCGTCGACGGTTTGGGCAAAACGTTGTAGCAAGGCGTTGTTGGTGTCCCGCGAAAACAACGGATCCCAGTCCGAGCCCCAAATGACTTTGACCACATTCCAGCCGGCGCCCGTGAACAACGCTTCGAGCTCTTGAATGACTTGACCGTTGCCCCGCACGGGTCCGTCCAGCCGCTGCAAGTTGCAGTTGACGATAAAGGTCAGGTTGTCGAGTTTTTCCCGCGCCGCGAGCGTGAGCCCGGCGATCGATTCGGGTTCGTCCATTTCACCGTCACCAAACACGCCCCACACATGACGGTCGGCGGTTTCGGCCAAGTTGCGGTGTTCGAGGTAGCGCATGTAGCGCGCTTGATAAACCGCACTGATCGGACCAATACCCATCGAGCCGGTCGGGAACTGCCAGAAGTCCGGCATCAACCAAGGGTGTGGGTAGGAACTCAAGCCGTTGCCGCCGACTTCCTGGCGATAGTTGGCCAGTTGTTCCTCGGACAGCCTGCCCTCCAGGAACGCCCGGGCGTAGACACCCGGCGCCGAGTGCGGCTGATAAAACACCAGATCGCCGCCGTGACTTTCGTCGCGAGCACGGAAGAAATGGTTGGAACCGACCTCGAAGATTTCTGCGGCGGACGCATAACTTGCGATATGCCCACCCAGATCCCCATATGCCTGATTGGCGCGCACCACCATGGCCAATGCATTCCAGCGAATGATCGACGTGATCCGTTCCTCGACAGCAAGGTCCCCTGGGTAGGGACCCTGCCGTTCAATCGGAATTGTGTTCCGATACGCCGAGTACGGGTGCACATGCGAGGTGATGCCAAGTGCTCTTGCGTGTTGCTCTAACTGTTTGAGCAGAAACTGGCCGCGCTCGGAGCCGCCATCGCGCACGACGGCCTCCAGCGACTCGAGCCATTCCTGCGTTTCATCCCGGTCGCTATCCAGTGAAGCCAACGACCCAGGGATCGAATTTTCATTTAGCGAACTCATATCTGCCTCCACTCTTGTTGTTGTTTGCTTAGAGATGAACCGACAGAACGTGCCGCCGTACTCAGCCTCATAACTGCAAATGAACCTGTTTCAAGACACCGTGCGAAAACCACCAACGGCTGCGTTGAGCGCGCCGCCCACCTGTTCCAGGCCGCGCACCGAGGCGTCGAGCAAGCCGCTGGCAGCAGTGCTTTGCTCAGACACTGCACGTACCCGTTGCATGCTTTCTCCAACCTGTTCTGCCACGGCACTCTGCTGTTCTGCCGCCGCCGCGATCTGCTGACTCATCTGCTCGACCGTCGACACCGCCGCTGCAATTTCCTGCAGCGCTTGTGACGCTTGTGCGGCAAGCACCACGCTTTCGCCGGTCAGCACTTGACTGCCCTGCAAGCGGCTGGCGGCGTGCTCAGCGACGATTCGCAACTGTTGAATGATGGCGGCGATGTCGTCAGTGGAGGTTTGGGTGCGCCGGGCCAGGTTGCGTACCTCATCGGCGACTACAGCAAAACCACGACCGTTTTCGCCGGCCCGTGCCGCTTCAATTGCTGCATTGAGGGCGAGCAGATTGGTCTGCCCGGCCAGGGCACTGATCACGTCGAGTACCTTGCCGATCGCTGCGCTCTCGTTGAGCAATGAGCCCATGGCGTCGGAACAGCCGCTCATTTCTACGGCAGGTGACCGATCTTGCTGGTCGCCTGATGCACCAGTGCTTCGCCTTTGCGCGCTTGATCATTGGCCTGTTCGACGGCGTGGCGGGTCTGGCTGGCATTGCGCGTAACGTCTTGGGCCGTTGCGGCCATCTGTTGCATCGCGGTGGCCGCCAGCTCGGTTTCTTCACGCTGCGATTCGACGCCTTGACGCGTGCGCTCGGTGACCTGCACCAGACTGTCGGCGGCGTGGTTCAACTGCCCGACGCCTTGGCCAATCCGACCAATCAGCCCGCGTAAACTTTCCAGCATGACGCCGACGCTGCCGAGCAACTGGCCCAGCTCATCGCGGCGTCCTGCAGCATCGATCTGCGCGCTGAGATCGCCTGACGCTACACGGCGCGTCAATTCAACCGCTTGGCGCAGCGGTTGCAGTATCAAGTGACGAATCAACAGACTCGCCCCGATGCCAAGGGCGAGCGCCAACAGCACCATCCCCGCTAGCAGCCGCGATACCCTCTGACCCATTGCCTGCGAGGCTTGAACCTGTGTGGCGCGTACTTCGCTGAGCAATTGACTGACTTTGTCAGCGGCGACGTTCATTGCCGCCTGGCTGTCGCTGGTTTGCTCGCGGCTCGCGGCGTAACCATTGAACGCGGCGCGGTATTCATCCAGCGCTGTACGAGCCTGGGTCAGCGATTCGCGCTCGGCGCCTTCGAGGCGCAGTTCGAGGTTTTCCATGTAAGAGCGCAGTTCAATAACTCGCGCTTCCCAGGCGTTGCGCTCTTCGGTGCTGCCTTGCAGAGTGAAATAGAGTTCGCTGTCACGCAGGTTCGCCAATTTGTCGCGCAGCGTGGAGGCTTGTTCCAGCTGCAGCATGCGTACCGCGTCCGCCGGCTGGGTCCGCGAAGCCAGAAAGTTGACCGCGTCGAGTTGATCGAGCATTACCACGGTGAAACGCTCGCCCACCACTTGCGCCAACTGTTGCATGCGCAGGCGTGCCTCGCGGGCATCTCGCAGGGCCTGGGCATACCGTTCGAACTGGGCGAGATAATAGTGGGCGGCTTCTTTGGAGGCACCCTGCCCGCTGTCCATTTGCGATTTTTCCAGCAACGCCACCAGCTCGGCGGTAAGCCCGGCGACCTTTTTGGCTTCGTCCTCGGCCAGGTTCAGGCCGAACGCCTTGACCGCGACCTGCGCTTGCAGAATCAACGACTCAACGGCGGCCACATCGTTCATCTTCCTGGCGCGGGTTTCGAGTACGTTGAAGGCGTAAAACGCAGTCGCCGCTACGGCTAATGTCGACAACAACACCAAGCCAAAACCCAGCCACAGTTTGCTGCCAACCGACAGGTTGCCGAGTGCGCGGCCCATCACCGGAACGCACCTTGGCACGCAGGCGAGGCAAATCTGAACCCGAACGGAAACGGCAGAAAACACCAAGGCAAACTGAGCATATGAGGGCTTCTTGTTGTTGTTTTTTTGGATTCAGAGGCGCTGCATTTCGTACGTTCAGAGCCTATCGCGTAGGCATGTGGCTCGGCCAATGGCCAATAAAGATGGGCGTCAGTTGAAACGCTAATAGCCTTGGATTTACAGGTGAGCCGTCGCATTGCACGAGCGGCTCAGGGAACAGAAATACGTCGAGCGCCTCAATTAGAAAGCGTTTTCTGGGCTTCCTTGAAACGCGCGTATTCCCTGCGGACAAACGTTTCGAACGCCGTCGGCGCGCGGCCCAATAGAAAGGCCAGCACATTGGAATTACCGACAAAGTCGTGGTTACTGTAATGCCTGGCGATCGCCAGGTTCATCCGCAACATATGTTGAAGCGCTTCGGGCTCCAGATTGCCGAAACGTTCGCGGACAAACACCTCGACATCGAAGCGTTCGACTTTGATCTCGCGCCCCACCACTTGCGAAGCAACCGCGCCAATCTCGTGCGCAGTGAACCGTCCGGGGCCGACCAGCTCGTAGGTGGCCCCGCCGTGACGTTTGCGATCAGACAACACCAACGCAACCACGTCCGTAAAGTCTTCCAGATCGACCATCGACTGGCGTCTGTCCAGCGACCACGCCAAGCGGAACACGCCTTCCTCGAACACCGCTTTCAGTCGTGTTGGCAGCATGTAATTGGCGGGTTGCAAAATGGTGTATTCGAGTCCTGAGGACAGCAGGTGTTCTTCAATGTCGCGCTTGATTTCATGCTGGATCAAGTCGCTGGCGATGGCGTGCAGCACAGAACTGAACACGAAATGCTCGACGCCCTCTGCTCTGGCGGCATCAATCATGGCGAAGCCCATCGCGCGTTCGTCGTGATGCAGCGTCGGGCCGATGTGGTACACGCTTTTGACGCCCTTCATGGCTTGGGCAATAAACGCCGGATCGGCGAGATCGCCTACCCGCACTTGGTGTACGCCGAGCTTGTGCAGTTGCTCGGCGGAGGATTCGGTTCTGACGCAAGCCCGTATTTGATGGCCGGACGCGAGCAGTTTGGGCACCAGCCGTTTGCCCTGGTTACCGTTAGCCGAGGTGATAAGGATCAATGGATTTTTCTCCTGAAAGGAATCCATGGCGCGATCGATACAGGCTTTTCAACGCCACAGGTGAGGTACGCCCTGCCCTTTGAAGAGCACGGCGCACACCAGGATCAGCTGAGTTTGACGGGGAGTTGCAGGTAGGAGGCGTGTTCACCGCCGGTGTGGATCACGTGTTCGCCGCTGTTGGCGCCGGTGTATTCGGCGATGCCGGGCATCATCGTTCCCATCAAGTTGCGCGAGCTGATGACGAAACGCAGCTGTTCGCCGGGGTAGAACTTGATGCCGAGCGGCAGCAGGTCGATCTCGACATCGACGATCTCGCCCGGAGCGAGTTTTTCCACGCGATCAAAGCTGTGGGCCGGCACGTCCACGCTTGAAAGCGCTTTGTCCAGATGCCGCGCCGAGACACGCAAGCGGCCGTCCGAGCCTTTGTAGCGAAGAATGGTCGCGCCGTGATCGGTGAGATCGTGAATCATCGCGCTGTGATTAGGCGTGGTGAACTGCTGCAGCGGTGTGCCATAGGCATCGAGTTTCTGCACCAGCACAAACAAATCCATGTCGTCGGCGCCTTTGGCTTCTACCCAAAGGTGCGCTTTGGGGTAGCCGACCAGCTCGGTGACCTGATCGAAACGGGTGATAAACGAGACCGCATTCGGATTGTTGGCAACACCATAGGACACCGCGACATCGGCCGCCGGTGCGTCGGAGGTCAACATACGCGAGCGACCGTCAAGGTAGAACCTGGTCGATACCGCGCCTTGTGGCGGAAACTCTTCAGCCGCGACGTTAACTTGGTCGCCGCCTTCGAAGTCGTGCACGGCGTAACGCACGCGCGGGGTGGATTCCCAGTCGTTAGCCTGGCCTTTGAGGTAGCGGTCAAAGAAGCGCCGCAAGTCTTCGACGTTCGCTTCGTCGTAGTAATCCGGCCACTCTTGAGTGTTGTGGATGCGCAGCCATTTGTCATGCGAAGCAATTCGTCGCCACCCGCGGAACGTACCGGCGGTGTGCAATGTGTTGGAATAGCTAGCGACAATGTAAGCCGGCACATTGATGCGTTCGAACTCTGGAATCTTGTTTTCCCAAAGTTCGTTCATCAACGGGTAGCGCGCGGCTTCAGCAAGAATGTCTTCCTTGTTGTTCTTGCCGAAGAAACTGCCGTTCTGCAACAGCCCGGCGAAGGCGAGATCGGGCATGCCGCCACGCAGCACCAGGTCGCGGTACACGTCACTGACACCTTCCCACGGGTTGATCGCTTTCAGCGCCGCAGGCTGCTCGGCGGCGGTAAACCACTGCGAAACGGCCAGATACGAGGTTCCGCTCATGCCGACATTGCCGCTGCACCACGACTGCTCCGCGAGCCAGTTGATCAGGTCGTGGCAATCGCGACCGTCCTGACGATCCCAAAGCACGCTGTTGCCTTCAGAATCAACGCAGCCACGAATGTCCGGGTTGCAGATCGCGTAACCGTTGGCGCACCAATACGCAGGATCCGGCGCTTCGAACTTGGCCAGCCCCGACACGACATTGTTGTTCAAACCGACCAGACCAAACACGCCCATAACACTGACGGAGGTGCCCTGCCCTTTGCCGTAAGGACTCCACGCAACAATCACCGGCACTTTTTCGCTACCGGCCGGGCGGAACACGTCGACGTAAATCGTCACGCCATCGCGCAACTGCACCGCGACGTCCTTCTCGAACACGATGTCGACGGGAATCGGGCGAAACTGTGGGGCGATTTGAAAGCCTTTTTCCAGCGTCCGCGTGCCCGGCTCGAAAGCGGTCAACAAGCCGGTTCGGGCAGGTGGCAGTGGCGTGGACGGTGTGTAAACTTTTTGCGTATCGCTCATGGAGAGACTCCCTTGTCTGGCGCCGGTACTCACCGGGGGCAACTAATTCGTTGGTCAATCAAGCTTTAGAAAAACAGCGTGAAACTGGCTTGCAGGTTGAGGGCGTCTTTGACGTCCGGACTGAACGCCGGATGTTCGACGTAACTCAGCCCCGCGCGTACATAAGTGCCGGCGGCAACGCGCATGTTGTAAGCGAGCGTTGTCGATTTCGAGTCGTCGGCATTGGACACATGCAGCGTATCGAGCTTTTTATTGGCGTCGTCGCTGTAGCTGGTGTAGCCGTACTCCAGCATCACCATGTCGAATGGACGCGAGTCCAACGGCCCTTTGGCAAACACGCGCAAGCCGTAATACAGGTCAAACAGGTTGCGATCTTCAGGCGCGGTCATCCAGGTAAACCCGGCGTACAAGCCACGGGAAGCGATGGCGCTGTCGAATTGGTAAAACTGGTAGTCGCCCAGCACGTAGCCGGCGTAGTTGTCATCACTGCGCTCGTTGCTGAGGAACTGCGTGTATTCCGAGGTGTTATGGATGTAACCGGCTCGCAGCCACGCGTACGGTGTGCCCGGCGCAGAGGCGCGTTTGTAGCCGAGCTCATCGATGTACAGCGCGCCGGCGTGATCAACGTGCAAGTCGAGCTCACCGGCATGGCGGTCGATCTCCGGCCCCATGCCGTCAGGACTAATAGAGCGTTGAACGCCGAATTTGTTATAGAAGTTGCCGTAATTCAGCGTGAAGTTGGCTGCCGGGCTGGACACCGGCGCGTGGCTCAAACCCACTTGAAACGGGATCACCGCTTGTAAACCCTGAGTGCCGCCCACCAACGTGCCGCCGGTAAACGGGCCGATAAATTCCAGGTCGTTGGGCAGCACGCCGATTTTGAATTCGACGGTTTTATCCCACAGGCTCTGGTAGTAGGCGATGCGCGTGTAGCTGAATTTTGAGGACGGATTCACTTCATCCCAGCTGGAGTAGTAACTGCCCACACCGAAAATGAACTGTCCGTTGTCGAGCCCTACCTGACCCAGATCGTAGGTAAACCCGAGCAGCAGGTTTGACGAGTAAGTTGGACGCTCCCCGCCATAAGCCTGCGGTTTGTGGCGGTCGTGATCGAGGTAGTTATTGGCGAAGGTGGTCATGTTCAACATGTTGAAACCAATGCCGTAATCAGCCAGATCACTGCGAAGTCCGCCGGCGTCCCCAAGGATGCTTTCCGACGGTGGCGGCAACTCGGTCAATTGCCCGTGTTCAACCAGTGCATCGATCTTCGCGAACTGCTTTTTGCGTTCGATGATGTGGCCCAGCAGTTGGCTGTCGGGCAAGTTTTTTTCTGTAGCCGCCTGATCAAGACTTTTAGCCGGTTGCTTCAATTCCGGGGCAACCTGACCCACAACGTTCTGCGGCGTCGGGTTTGTTTCAGCACGAGCATTCATCGAGTGAGCCGCCCAGATTGCCAACAGTGCCGCCAGCGTCACGCGGACAAATTCAGGCGCATGCTTACGGATTCGGTTCGTCCCGTTTTGATGGGGCCGCATACAATTTCCTTTTATTCTTATTTTCGGCAGTCATTAGCGTTGTAGCCGGCCACGGCGCAGGCACGCACGGTGGCCGTATTGCTTGTTTTTACTAGGTGGCTTCAGGCGCGATCACACGCTGTGGTTGATCGGGTGACTTGGCAGACAGGCACAACAAACCAAACGCCACAACCGGGAGTATCGGAAACAGCATCAGGGCTGTGCGGTATGAACCGCTTTTATCGAACACCATGCCCAACACGAACGGGCCGATAATGGCGCCTAGCAGGGTCACCGAAAAGGCGCTGCCAAAGATCCGCGCATACGCCAATTTGCCAAAGCGGCGGGAAATCAAATAACCGAGAATGTCGATCTCGGCACCCTGGGTCGCGCCAATCAGGAAACTGGCCGCCAGCGCCCAGTGCAGCCCGTCCAGCAACATCAGAAAGCCAACCAACTGGCAAGTGAGGAAAATCCCCGCGACGGTTCGGGTGTGCAGATGATCGAGCAAGGCACCGCCAAACAGTCGCCCGAGCAACGACCCGGCAGAACCCGCCGCAACAATGCCGGCGATCTGATTGGCGGATGCGCCCCAATCCGAGAGCATCGCCGGCAAGTGCACGCTGGCCCCCACGACGCCAAACAGCACCAGTACAAAGGCCAGCGAATACAGCCAGAAATCACGGGTGACCATGGCCTCCCGCAGCGTCATACCGACCACCTCCAGCTGGCTTTTTTCAGTGCGGCGTTCGGCCTCCGGAATCGGCCCTTTGTTGTCACGGACAAACACGGCCAGATTGACCAGGCCAATCACCAGAGCAATCGCCCCAGCCACCAGAAACGCCTCGCGCCAGCCGTTCAATGCAATGTTTTGCGAAATCAGATACGAGAACGCACCGGTGCCGACCGCAAGGCCCGATGAAGTAATCGCAAAGGCCAGCCCCAGGTGTTTATCGAACCAGCGCTGGGTCAAAAACAGGAAGGCGGGATAACTCGCCAGATTGCCGAACGCCACGCTAAGCGCCGTGATCGCAACGAACGCAGGGAACGAGTGAATGAGCGACAGGCACATGTAGCTGCCACATCCCAACAGCGTTCCGACCAGCGCGACACGGCGCGCGCCAAAGCGGTCAACGAGGAAGCCAGCCAGTGGCATCACCAGCGCGTTACAGATGGACGCGACGGAAATGATGATCGCAAAATCGGTACGCGACCAACCGAACTCAGCCGTCACCGCCTTCATGAACAGGCCCAGCGGAATCAGTAGAATGGCCGGCGACGCGATGCTCATTCCGAGAAAACATCCAACAAGTACTGACCAACGTTTCATCTCTTGCGTCCTTATTTTTGTAATGGCACACGCGCTTTGAGCTTTGGGTCGATGACGCAACGGACCCGGCTTGTTCACGAGCCTACGTCCACACGCAATTTATATCAACAGCAGTTGAGATAAATGGCAAGTGAAAGGTTGGACGGAGTGCTGTGCTGGAAAAACAGCGGGCAACCGCGATGAGTTAACCGTCAACGTTCGGGCAATAAATTCGGGGGCATTGGATCGGGGACGTCTGCATCCGCTGCAGCGGTGTCGGACTCACAGATGTCTGGAGAGCATTGCTTAGAGGCCAGCCCCGTAGGACGAGCAGGCGCTTATCGCTTGATATCTGCAGGACGATAATTTTGAGGTGTACTTTGATGTGAATGTCAAACGCTGATTGCAATCGAACCTGACGCGACCATTTGATTCACCTCGGCGGCCCTAAACTCTTAGGACGGTGGATCTGTCATTGAGAACCGTGGGATGTACGTCGAAATGGCGACCGGCTCTTTAACATCTTGAGCGCAATCACTTCCAAAAACCGCGCGGGTGACGGGTAGCCAACGGGCGATTCTGTTGGAAAAGTCGGATTTTCAGCCTGCGTAAAATCAAGCACGGCTACCAGGAGAGTCGACTCACCACTTTGTGTGGTTTCTCAGCCCGGCGTTGACCTTTGCTGCTCTGTTATTGGGTTAATTTTAGGTTTTTGGCTTAGTGCAGGCGCACCTATCCCGTAGAAGATGGCCCTTGAGATGCAAGTTTGGCCAGACGTCGCTGGTTCTGTACCGCGGCCGCCAGCGTGAACTCATCGGACGCGCCACTCATGCCACGTAGTCGCAAGCGATCCAGTTTCAGTATGCGCTTGAGGTGGGCAAACAACATTTCAACCGTCTCACGTTCGTGGCGAGAGCGCACGTACTCCGGCGAGGTAATGGCGCAGGTCACTCAGATCGAGACACTGATCAATGCTGCGCAGAAGATGATTGGCTGGGATGTATCAGTGCCTGCAGCATTCCGATTCCGACTTCATGGGCCCTCATGCCGTCGCAATCGTGGCACCCACCTCATGCTTTGAGCGGCGCCGAAGACTTCCGTCAGGTGCTGGAGGCCTGCCGTACCTCGTTCCCAGGCTGCCGAAAGAGTATTGATTGCACGCCAAGGGGTCCGCAGGCCTAGACCAGCAACGCGTGCTTCAACACCGAATCCGTCGTCGTCTGGTAATGGCTGGACAACAGCTCGCACGCCTTGTCGACGTCCTTGGCCAGCGCAGCATCCATTAGCTGTCGATGTTCGTGGGGAACATCCCGTTGGCTGCTTTCCTTGTAATGCATCGACAGAAAGCGATAGCGCGCAGTCTGATCCCGCAACGCTGAGCACAGCCGCAACAACGTCGGAGAGTTGCAGCTGGAAATCAACGCCTGGTGAAAGACTTCATGGGCATTTTCCCATTCCGGCTTCAGCAGGCGCTCGGGACCTTCGACGATGGTCAGGCGATCAAGCCGATGATGCGCGGCCAGTACGCGGCTCTCCCACTCCACGTCACCCTGGCGAATAGAGTCGGCCAGCGCTTTGCATTCGATGTGCAGGCGGGCGGCGGTGATGTCGGCAATTTCCGCGGCGGAAATCTGCCCGACGCTGAAGCCCTTCTGGTCCGCTGCCGAGACGAAGCCACTGCTGGCCAGGCGCGACAGCGCTTCGCGCAACGGAATGACCCCGACGTCGTAGGCTTCGGCCAGCTCCTTGAGGCGCAGGCGACTGCCCGGGGCCAGATGGCCGTTGATGATGTCCTGGCGAATCCTGGCTTCAAGTTGCGAGGCCATGGTGCGCTTTTCGGCGGGTTCCGCGGATTGCCAGTTGATCTGAGGGGAATTCACGCTCGACTCCTTTTACGCTGTCTGGACGAATCATACACAGACTTCAAAATTTCTCACATCCAATGAAATATATATTTTTTTGTTGACGATATATTTTTTTAGCCCTAGCTTTAGGGCTACGCGGTCGGCTGCCC
The DNA here is from genome assembly GCF_000293885.2 of Pseudomonas fluorescens NCIMB 11764. NCBI lineage: Bacteria > Pseudomonadati > Pseudomonadota > Gammaproteobacteria > Pseudomonadales > Pseudomonadaceae > Pseudomonas > Pseudomonas fluorescens. The sequence continues at coordinate 3,574,624 of NZ_CP010945.1, read as the reverse complement.
ATCACACCGGCCCTTTCCACTCCAACAAGAGAAACCGTCATGCGCTACGTTCGCTTCCTCAATCAAGGTCAACCGGTCCTGGGTGTCGTCACCGCCGAAGGCGTCCGTTTACTGGGTACCGAGTCGCTGGAGTCCCTGCTGGCTCGCGGTGTCAACCTGACCACCCACGGTGCCGAAGCCAACGGGGCGCTGGTCGAAATCGCCGAAGACGCCTACCTGCCCCTGATGGCGCGCCCTACCAAGATCGTTTGCGTGGGTCTGAACTACGCCGACCACACCAAGGAATCGCCGTACGCCCAACCGGATTACCCGACGCTGTTCCCGCGCTGGAATTCCAGCCTGACGGCCCACAACAAGCCGCTGATTCGTCCACGGGTATCCGACAGCCTCGACTACGAGGGTGAAATGGCGGTGGTGCTGAAAAGCGGTGGCCGTCACATCAGCAAGGAAGATGCGCTGAGTCATGTCGCCGGTTATGCGCTGTTCAACGAAGGTTCGGTGCGCGAGTATCAGTTCATTTCGCCGCAGTGGACCGTCGGCAAGAACTTCGATGACACCGGCGCCTTCGGTCCGGTACTGGTCACCGCTGATGAACTGCCGGCCGGTGGTAAAGGCTTGCTCCTGGAAACCCGGGTCAACGGCAAGGTCGTACAATCCGCCAATACCAACGACATGCTGTTCGACGTGGCCACCATCATTTCGACCCTCAGCGAAGCGGTGACCCTGGAAGCCGGCGACGTGATCGTCAGCGGCACCCCGGCAGGCGTCGGCTTCGGCATGAACCCTAAGGTGTACCTGAAGGCCGGTGATGTGGTGGAAGTGTCCATCGAAGGCATCGGCAAGCTGGTCAACCCGGTGGTCGACGAAGCCTGATCGCACTGTTTCAACGCTTGCGCAGGGCTGCCCGACGGCCCTGCGCACAATAACTACAATAATTGAAAATGGAGGCAATCATGAGCGTGTCCCATGGTGTGCATTCAATCGATCACTACGCGCTGAACGTTCCGTCGCTGGACGAAGCCTGCCAGTTCTTCGATAGCTTCGGCCTCGATGTGGAACGTCAACCCGACCAGCTCCTGCTACGGGCCGCCGACGGGCATGTGTGGGCAAAAATCCTGCCCGCCGCCGCCAAGTCCATGGCCTACCTGAGCTTCAATTGCTACGAGCAGGATTTCACCGCGCTCCGCCAGCAGATCGAAACGGCAGGTGGTCGCTTTGAAAATCATCCTGGCGACGGCATCTGGTTCCGCGATCCTGATGGCAACCTGTTGCAGGTCAAGGTCGGCGAGAAAACCATGCCCGACCAGAAGACCGCCCACCTCAGCAGCAGCACGCCAGCCAATAACCGTGGCGCAACCACACGCGATGACCAGGTCCGGATCCGTCCGCGCCGCCTGTCTCATGTCCTGTTGTTCACGCCGGATGTCCTCGGCGCCTTGCACTTTTACGAACAAGCGCTGGGCCTGAAGCTTTCCGACAAGTCCCTGGACATCATCGCCTTCAGCCACGCGCCCCACGGCTGCGATCATCACCTGGTAGCCTTTGCCAAAAGCAGCGCCAAGGGCTGGCACCACGCGGCGTGGGAAGTCGACAACATCAACGAAGTCGGCGCCGGCGCATCACAGATGGCCGCTGCCGGGCATGCAAAAGGCTGGGGTACCGGTCGCCATTGCCTGGGCTCGAACTACTTCCATTACGTGCAGGACCCGTGGGGTTCGTTCTGCGAGTACTCGGCTGACATCGACTACATCGACCAGGGCGTCGAATGGCCCGCCGGTGATTTCCCCCCGGAAAACTCCCTGTACCTGTGGGGGCCGAACGTACCGGACAACTTCATTTTCAATACTGAAGCAGAGCCTCCGGCGCCGGCCTAAGCCCCCCCACCAACCATCCTGAATTCCTGCATCGCGCGATTCCACCGAACCGCGCGACGGGCCCGGCCATGTCCGGAAATCATTGCGCAGTAAACGAGGCACAGTCATGAATCAGCACACCACAGTCGATGTCGCCATCGCCGGTTACGGTCCTGTCGGCCAGACCCTGGCCATTCTGTTGGGTCAGATGGGTTACTCGGTCGCCGTCTTCGAACGCTGGCCGGCGCTTTATCCGCTGCCGCGCGCGGTGTTTTACGATCATGAAATCCGCCGCATTTTCCTGTCCATGGGCCTTGGCGAAGAGCTGGCGAAAATCTCCCAGCCGTCGGCGCGCTACCAGTGGTTCAACGCCGACTGGAAAGTGCTGGTAGAAATCGACTGGTCGGCCGAATCCATCAGCGACGGACCGTTCGGCTACCTGTTCAACCAGCCTTCTCTGGAAGCCGCACTGGACCGCAAGGCCAAGAGCATCGGCAACGTACAGATTCATCAGGGCTGGGAAGCCACTGCACTCAAGCAGGACGCGAATGGCTGCGACATGGTGCTCAATCGGGCAATTCGCCAGGACGGCAAATTCTCCCTCGGTGAAGAACAGCAAAGCGTGCGCGCTCGCTACGTGATCGGTGCCGACGGCGCCAACAGTTTCGTGCGCCAGTCGCTGGGCATTGAATGGCAGGACCTCGGTTTCCAGGAAGACTGGCTGGTGGTCGACCTGCAGCCAAAACCCGGTGTGCAACTGGACGTGCCGGACATCGGCCAATGGTGCAACCCCGAACGCCCGACCACCATGGTGCCCGGCGGCCCCGGCTATCGCCGCTGGGAATTCATGCGCCTGCCCCATGAAACCATCGAAGACCTGCAAGACACCGACAAGGTCTGGTCGTTGCTGTCGCGCTGGGTCACGCCGGACACCGCCGACCTGGTGCGCCACGCGGTCTATCAATTCCGCTCGCGCATCGCCGCGAACTGGCACAGCGGGCGGGTGCTGCTGGCCGGCGACGCGGCCCACGTGATGCCGCCGTTCATGGGCCAGGGCATGTGCTCGGGCATTCGCGATGCATGGAACCTGTCATGGCGCCTGGACTTGCTGCTGCGCGGTCTGGCCGACAACACCCTGCTGGACAGCTACACCCTGGAGCGCAAGCCGCAGATCCGCGCGGTGATCGAAGCGTCGATGGCCATGGGCAAAGTGGTGTGTGTGTCGGACCCGGTGCAAGCCGCCGAGCGCGATGCGGCGTATTTGAGCGGCAACGTTGCGCCGCTGCCGCCGTTCCCCGGCCTGACCGATGGGCTTTTACAGGAGGGCAGTGAATTGCGCGGCATTCTCGGAGTACACGGCTCGATTGAAATCAACGGCAAGGTCGGCCGCTACGACGACGTCATCGGCCGTGGTTTCCACTTGCTGGTCAGGGGAGACGAAGACCCTCTGGCGCCACTCGATCCGCAACTGCTGACGTTCATCAACGAATACGACCTCAAGGTCGTGCGACTGGCCACTGTCGCCGACAGCGCCAAGGGCATCTACCGCGACGTGTCGGGCAAGTACTTGCAGTTCATGGCCGAGGCCGGGCTCAAGGCCCTGGTCGTGCGTCCGGATTACTACTGCTACGGCGGCGTGGCCGAGCTGTCGGCACTGCCGAAGCTGCTCGGTTCACTGCGCCAGCAACTGCAACACAGCCCCCGCCACAACGCCGTCGATAACGACGCGAAGGCTTGTCACGTCTGACACCGATCTGCCGGGCATGGACGCCCCTTTCCTCTGAAACTCTGACAATAAAAACAAGAGAGAGACAATGCACACCATCAAAGTGAAAACCCTTGGTGCGGTTCTGGCCGCCTTCGCGACGCTCAATGTTCACGCGGCAGAAACGCCCGAGACCGGCGAAGGCACGCTGTTTCGCAGCCTGTTCGGCGACACGCTGGAAAAGGATTACGGGATCACGGTCTCCGGTCTGTTCGACGTTGGCTACTCGCGCAACAACCGCTCGACCCACGACGAGCGTCAGGATGGCTTGAGCAACCTGCCGTTGGTGGGCTTCGCCGATGAAGGCTTGGAATGGGGCGGCCTGCACCTGTTCGTCGACAAAGCACTCAAGGGCGACATGATCCCGCGCATTACTCCCCTGCCCGGCCCGGCACCGACCGAAGCGTCCTTCGGCTTCACCTTCGAAATGAACTACGGCCGCAACGCGCAATTCGCCCGTACCCAAGGCTGGGACATGCATTGGGACGTCAACTCCCCGGGAGATGACGACCTGGCGAAGGCTCAGCGTGACAAACAGAAATTCCTCGCCATTCCCAACATCGCCGCCACGGCTTACTTGCCTTACGGCCCCGGCATCACCGCCATGGCCGGGGTATTCGGCCCGGCGCTCGGCTATGAAATCCCGCCGAACATCCGTGCCGCGCGCAACCCGTTCGCCAGCAAGACCTACGCCTTTGTCAGCGAGCCCGGCACGGTGGGGGGCGTCCAGTTCGGCACCCGCCTGTACAACGGCGAGTCGGGGATTCTCGGTGTGGAACTGGGCGTGGTGCAGGGCTGGAACAACCTGCGCGACAACAACGACAGCAAGTCGCTGATGGGTGCGGTGCGCTGGCGCACCGCCGACATGCAGACCTGGATCGATTATGAATTCATCCTCGGCGATGAACAGAACGACAGCTTCAGCGATGTGCAGGCGCCGACCTCGCGCCTGGTGTCGGCAAACGGCCAATTCAAACAGCAGCACTCGCTTAACGGCTGGCATCGCTTCGACTCGAACTGGTCGATGGGCGCCGAAGTGGTCTACGGCCATCAGGACGGCGACGGCAAAGCCAGCACCGTCGACATCATCAACGGCCCCGGTTTCGATGGCGCGCATTGGTGGGGCGCGAACGCGGTGCTGACTTACCAGCAGCGGCCGGACCTTTCGTACTCGGTGCGCGCCGAGCATTTCGCCGACCCGGACGGTTTCATCCTGCTGCCCGCCTCCACCGCCCGCGGCAACTTCAATGCCGTCACCGCCGGCCTGCGTTATGACCTGAACAAGTACATCTCGCTGCGTCCCGAAGTGCGCTACGACGTGTTCGATGGCGATGCCGATGACCACCCGTTCGGCGCCGGGCGTGACCGCACGCAACTGACCGGGCTGGTCGAAGCGCTGGTTTATTTCTAAGCCCGTGGCAGTCGCGTCACTGAGGCGGCTGCCCTCCTCAACTCCATCCGAGTAACAACCATGAACAACAATAAGCATGCGTGGGATGTTCGCTACGAGTTCAAAGCGGTGGCCTTGCTGGCACTGGGTTTCGGCCTGGTGGGCCTGGACCGGTTCATCATCCTGCCGCTGTTCCCGGTAATGATGAAAGACCTCGGCCTGGATTATCAGGACCTCGGTAATGTGACCGCCATCCTGGGCCTGGCCTGGGGCATTTCTTCGATTTTCATGGGCCGACTGTCCGACCGAATCGGCCGGCGCAAGGTGCTGATCCCTGCGGTGCTGGTGTTTTCGTTGCTTGCGGGGCTTTCCGGTCTGGCCACCGGTATCGGCGGTTTGATGCTGATTCGGGCGATCATGGGCATCTCCGAAGGCGCCTTCACCCCAACGGCGCTGGCGGCCACGGCGGAATCTTCGCACCCGGCCCGACGCGGCATGAACATCGGCATTCAACAGGCGTTCTTCCCGATCATGGGCCTGGGGCTTGCACCGATTCTGGCCACGCAGTTGCTGTTGGTGGTGCCGTCCTGGCGCTGGGTGTTCGTGATCGTCTCGCTGCCGGGTTTCCTATTGGCTGTGGCGATGTACCGCTACCTGCGGGAAACCCGCACCGCCACGCCGCAAAAAGCCAAAAGCCGCACCGCCGCTGATCAACCGGGCTGGCTGGATGCCCTGCGCTTTCGCAATGTGTGGCTGAATATCGTCGGCATGTTCTGCATGCTCACCTGCCTGTTCGTCATCAGCGTGATGATGCCCAACTACCTGATGGACTATCTGCACCTGCAAGTGCAGCAGATGGGCTTTGTGATGTCGGCCATCGGCCTCGGTGGTTTTCTCGGGCAGTTGATCATGCCGGCAGTGTCGGACCGTATCGGCCGCAAACCGGTGGTGCTCATCTCGTTCGTGGCCACCGGGGTGTTCCTGTGGCTGCTGATGGGCACGGGTGCCGAGCCGGTGAAACTGTTCGCGCTGCTGTTCCTGACTATTTTTTTCAACTTCAGCATGATCTGCATGACCGTCGGGCCGCTGACCAGCGAGTCGGTTCCAGCGGCGCTGACCTCCACCGCCACCGGCCTGGTAGTCGGCATCGGCGAGATTTTCGGTGGCGGCGTCGCGCCGGCCATCGCCGGTTATATCGCCCAGCACCATGGCATCGAAAACACCATGTATCTGGCACTCGGCGCTGTGCTGGTCGGGCTGCTGGTCGCCACCTGCCTGCGCGAAACCGCACCGGCCAGGGTTTCTGCTCCGGCCGCCGAGGGCATCGACAGCGTTTGACTCATTCACTCCTTTCGGGGAGCGACAGGATGTCGGAATGGGCGTTTGTGCATGCAGTAAAACGCCCCGTCATGCACAGGGGGTGCATGCCAGTGCCGAGTGCCACGAACACTCGGCACTGAACTCTCCCATAGCGTTTCGTTAAAACAACGGCGCCGGCCACAAGCTGGCGCCAAATCATTTCTTCTTTGAGGAAAATCCGTTGTTTTTCAGAAAAATGAAATTGGCACCCCGCTCAATCTTCGGCTTTGGCCTGTTCGGCGTGGTTGTCCTGCTGCTGGGATTGTTCTCGCTGGCCATGGTCAAGCAGATGAGCGTGCAGGCCGACGCGATCAGAGAGGTCTGGGTGCCGGGGATCATTCGTCTGGCAGCGCTGAACAACGCAGAGGATCGAGCCGGGATCATGACCTTCCGCATGGTCGTCCTGCAGGACCCGGCCGCCATGGCAGCCAACCAGCATTCGCTGATGGAAGTTCTCGACACCGTGCGCCAGCAGCAAGAGGCGTTCACTGCGCAACTTCGGCAGCCCTCGGAACGGCAGATTTTTCAACGTTATCTGGACGCTTCAACGGCGTTCCGACATGAACAGCTTGAAGTGATCCGCCTGGCAGGCGAAGGCCAGCGCCAGGCAGCCACTGACATTCTCAACGGCCCGATCGACAAGTTCGCCATGGAACTGGGCGCACGCTCCAGTCAATTGCAGGATTTCTATCTGCAGCAATATCAACTGGTGGCCGAGCTTGAACAACAAACCCGCCAGCGCGTGGTGACAGGCGTGGTTGCGGCCATTGCCCTCGCCGCTCTGTTGACAGTACTGCTGGCGACCTTCTACACCCGAAGCATCAACCAGCCACTGCTCGATGCGCTCAAGGTTGCGCAGAACATCGCACGCGGCGACCTGACATCCGCCATCAACGATACGGGCAAGGACGAACCGGCCTTATTGCTCCAGGCGTTGAAGACCATGCAGGTTCATCTTCACGACACGGTCCTGCGCATCACCGACTCATCCACCCGGCTGGCGCTGTCTTCACAACAATTTCATGGCGTGATCGCGACAACGACCAGCGGGCTTCAGCAACAGAACCAGGAAATCGAACAAGCCGCCACGGCAGTCAATGAAATGACCGCCGCTGTTGATGAAGTGGCAAGGCACGCATCGGCTACCGCCCTGGCTTCACGGACCACGGACAGCGCGGCGCAAACCGGCAAATCCCGGGTCATGCAGACCCTCGAATCGCTCTCGCTGTTGACCGAGGGCATTTCGATTACCGCAGATCGGGTCCAGGAACTGGCGAGCAGTGTGACCGGGATCAACCGGGTGCTGGAGGTGATACGCTCGATCGCCGAACAGACCAACCTGCTGGCCCTCAACGCCGCCATTGAAGCTGCCCGGGCTGGCGAAGCGGGTCGCGGCTTTGCAGTGGTCGCCGAGGAAGTCAGGGCGCTGGCCTTCAGGACCCAGCAATCGACGGGCGAAATCGAGCAGATGGTCAGCTCGGTGCGCAGCGTGGCGACACACGCGCTGTCGTCCATGCAGCTGAGCACCGAGCGTGTCCATTCGACCTTGGGCATTGCCCGGGAAGCGTACTCGGCCCTGCAAGAGGTCACCGTTGCCGTGGAGACGATCAGCCAGATGAACGTGGTCATCGCCAGCGCTTCAGAACAACAGGCACTGGCGTCTCGGGAAATCGACCGCAGCCTGGTCAATATTCGCGATCTGTCGTTGCAAAGCTCGAACAGCGCTGTACAGATACACTCGACCAGCGAAGAGTTGTCACACTTGGCCGCAGGGCTACGTGGACACATCGACAGATTTCGCATTTAGCCCGGCTATTTCTGCCTCTTTTCCTGCAAGGTTTTTCACATGATCGAACTGCATCAAGTCACGGCGTATCAGCAACAGACCCGAGTGCTGGACCAGTTGTCCCTGAACATCGGCCCGCAGGAGCGCGTGGCGATTCTCGGCCCCAACGGTGCGGGGAAAAGCACCTTACTGAAATTGATCAACCGGGAACTCTACCCCGTCGCTCAGGACGGCAGCTATTTGAAGCTGTTCGGCAGCGAGACCCTGAACCTGTGGCAACTGCGCAACAGGATCGGTTTCGTGTCTCAGGACCTGCAGGAAGATTACACGCCATACACCAGCGCGCTGGACGTGGTGGTGTCCGGTTTTTTCGGTGCCATTGGCGCTCATGAACACTTGCAGCCTACCGAACTGCAGCGCGAGCAGGCGCGCGCGATGATGGCCAGGCTGGGGATTTCACACGATGAATCCTGCATGTTCCAGCGCCTGTCCACCGGGCAGAAAAGGCGCCTGTTGCTCGCCCGAGCACTGGTGCATGAACCCCAGGCGCTGATTTTCGACGAACCGGCCAACGGCCTCGACATGGGCGCGAGCCTGGCCATGCTGACGCTGTTGCGCGGCTTTTGCAGTGAGGGTCGCGCGCTGCTGATTACCACCCACCACGTCGACGAGATCATTCCGGAAATCGAGCGCGTGGTGTTGATCAGGCAGGGGCAGATTGTTGCCGATGGCCCTAAATCGGAACTCTTGACCAGCGCACACCTGTCGGACCTCTACGAGACGCCGTTGCACATCAGCGAGAAAAACGGCTGGTATCGCTGCTGGCACGATTGAGGGTTCAGTCGACCTGAGCTTGCGTTTGCAGGTAGGACCGGGAAAACGTCACGGCCTCATGCGCCGACATGTTCTCCACGCCAAAACCGCGCAGCACCATCAGAATGACCGCGTCGATGTAAGCCTGCGGGTCGTCGACCCGGCGCTGGTTCATGCTTCGCACCCCTTCCAGGGTCGCGCCAATCAACGCGTCGACCCCGGCCTGCATCGAGGGCAGGTCAAGCAGGCCTGCATCGCGCCCCGCCTGCAGGTCGGCCAGCACGTACTTGAGCAGGATCGATTGGTCCTGGACCAAATCCGCCCGCAGGAAAAACGCCGCCCAACGCCGGTCGGTGTGGGCGCGCAGCAAAAACAGGCGCATCGCCGTGCTGATGCGCTCCAGCGGATGGGTCAGCACGTCATACACCGGCAGGATGTGCAACGTCATGCCGTCGGTGGCTTCCTGGCCGATGGCGGCCACGGCCTCCTCCAGCGAAGCAAAGTGTTTGTAGAAAGCGCCTCGGGAAATGTTCGCCACCCGTGCCACGTCTTCGATGGTAACTGAAACCTTCGACGGGTCCTCCAGTAAATCCATGGTCGCCGATAGTATCCGCGCGCGCATCGCATCGCGCTTGCGCTGGGCGGTGACGCTGCGGTGATCCAGCGGTGCGTCCAACTCGATTGTCTGTGTTGCCATAATTTCCATTGCGTTATGCCTTTTCGCCTCGAATCGCACGGGCGAATAGATGAATTTATATCTTTACTAAAAAAATATATTTCTATTAATATCGAATTCGTCACCGTGACAGATTCGTCACTATTGTGTCAGAAGCTCATCCAATAATCTCAATAACAGGAAAAGCCATGAATTCCCTCCTCGCCAACGTAACTGTCAACGCCCAAGTGGATAGCAACGATTTGATCGCTCGCGCCAGCGGTCTTGTCGCAACCCTGCGCTCGCGTACCCGTGAAGTCGATGAATTGGCGCGTCTGCCCGAGAATACCGTGAACGATCTTGACGCCATCGGCGCCTTCGACCTGATGATTCCACGCCAGCATGGCGGTCTGCAAACCAGCGTCAGAACCTACATGGAAGTAGTCAGTGAAATCGGTCGTGGCGATGGGTCGGCGGGCTGGGCCTGCGCCCTGATCAATATCTGCAACTGGATGCTCGCCACCTTGTATTCCAAAACCGTCAGTGACCCGATCTTCGCCAGTGGCGGCAAGGTGCGCAGCAGTGGCGTGCTGTCGCCGCGCAAGGCCCAGGTCAAGCGCGTGGCCGGCGGTATCCTCATCGAGGAAGGCCTGTGGGGTTTCAACAGCGGCGTGTATCACGCTCAGTGGGACCTGCTCGGGATTCCCATCGTCAATGAAGCCGGTGAAACCGTGGACCAGGGCTTGGCGCTCATTCCGATTGAAGACATCACGTTGCTGCACGACTGGGACACCATGGCGCTGCGCGGCAGCGGCAGCACCTCGGTGTCGGTGAAAAATCTGTTCGTGCCCGATGAGCGTATTGCTTCGGTGTCCAAAGCCATCGCCGGCGAATATGCCTCCACCCATTTGCAAGGTGAAGCGCTGTATCGCGGCGCGTTCATCCCGTTGCTGGCCATTATCCTTGTGTTTCCGGCCTTGGGCATCGCCAAGGCCGCCCTGGAAACTTTCCTCGCCAAACTGCCTGGTCGCGGCATCCAGTACACCTGGTACAGCCAACAGGACGAGGCCGCCGTCACTCACCTGCAGGTGGGTGAAGCCTCGGCCAAGCTCGACGCTGCGCGCTTGGTGGTGGAGCGTTGTGTAGATGAAATCGACGCCTGCGCCGCTGCCGGCACCACGATGGACCGGCAGACTCGCGCGCGCATTCGTCGCGACACCGGTTATGCCAGTCAGTTGATCTGGGAAGGTGTCGACCTGTTGGCCACAGCCAGCGGCGGTTCCCTGGCTGGCAGTGCCAACCCATTCAATCGACTGTGGCGCGACGCCAGGGTAGCCAACCTGCATGGCGTGGTGTGCACCTCCACCAACCTGGAGCTGTTCGGAAGAATCCTGTGTGGCAAAGAGGCGAACACACCGCTGGTGTGATTGCACGACTCGCGCGGTCAGGCGTACTGACCGCTTGCAAACCAATGGGGAATGACCATGAACGATGCACACAATGACGCCGCCAAGTTTCGCCGCGTGATGGGCCGCTTTGCCACCGGGGTCACCGTGGTGACCTACGAACGAGAAAATGAAGCCGCAGGCATGACGGCCAATGCCTTCCTGTCGGTGTCGCTGGAGCCGCAACTGATCCTGGTGTCGATCAAGAACGAGTCACGCTTCTGCAAACACATCAAGCAAGGCGACTGTTACGGCGTGAATTTCCTCACCGAACAACAGGAGCACATCAGTGGCCACTTTGCCGGCCGCGCCGTGGAGGGACTGGACGTGGCCATGAACAAGCTTCAGGGCGTGCCAATCATCGAAGGCAGCCTGGCGCACATTGTTGCCCGGGTGGTGCAGATCCATGCCGCCGGCGATCACCAGTTGTACATCGCTGAAGTGATCGAACTTGTCGAGGCGGCACAGGCGCGACCGCTGTTGTTCTTCTCTGGCCAATACGGAAAGCTGAATGCGGCTTGACGCACCCCACACTAGCGAAGCGTCGCAGCCGCCAAACCACCCTGATGCGCAACCCGCAAAAACGCCCGCACCGCACCGCCGATTTCGTTGACGCGACTGATCAGCAGCAAGTCGGTGTGCGGTTCCACGTCGTCGAACGGGCGGTAGGTCAGGCCCGGGATCGTGACCTGCATCAACGGCGCCGGCACCATCGCGACGCCCATGCCCGCGGCCACCAGCGCCAGCACGCTCAAGGTGCTGGTGGTCCGTTGCACCTTGGGCTCGCGACCCAGCGCCCGGCGCAACCCGGCCAGCATGTATTCGTCGGCGCCGTGGGCGGCATAGATGATCAACGACTCGGCGGCGAGCATCGGCACGCGCAAGGTTTTCTGGATGGCCAGCGGATGATCCTCCGGCAAGGCGACGACCAGCGGCCAGGTGCCGATTCGCTCGAATAACAGGTCATTGTCGTGCACCTGACCGCCATGACTCGGCGCATAGCCCAGGTCCAACTGACCGTTCTGAATGGCTTCAACCTGTTGTTGTGGCGCCAGCTCGCGCAGGATGACTTCCGCATCCGGGTACGCCGCGCGAAAAGCTCGTACGTCAGCCATCAGTCGCCCGCTGAACACCGCATTGCCAGCGAAGCCGATCCGCACCGTGCCCATCTCCCCGCGCAACGAGCGCTGCACCACACGCTGGGCATGCGCCGCCTGATCGAGGGTGCGCTGCGCCTCGGCACGCAACAGGATCCCGGCTTCGGTGAGCTCGACGCGACGACTGGTGCGCAGGAATAACGGACCGCCGAGCTCTTCTTCCAAGGCGCGGATCTGCATGCTCAGCGCCGACTGCACGATGTGCAGACGCTGGGCTGCCCGGCCAAAATGACCTTCCTCGGCCACCGCCAGGAAATACCGCAAATGACGCAAATCCATCGGCCCGACACCCCATCAGATTTAATGATCGATCCTTCATATCAATCTATTTGAAGTTATCTGTCCAGCGGCAGATGCTGAATCCCACTACACACCCTGCCGAGGAAAATCATGCAGAACTACCTGGAAGACCGGATTCAAATTACCGACCTGATCACGGGCTGGATGCACCGAGATCTGGGCCAGTGGGAGCAACTGGCGGACCTCGCGCACCCGGACGCCGTTATCGAGATCACCTGGTTCGAAGGGCCGTTCGCCGAGTTCGTCGAAGGCTCCAAGCGCATGGGCAAATCCGACCTGCGCACCAAACACCTGATCGGCACACCGGTGGTCACCTTCAATGGCAACAAGGCCGTGGTGGAAACCAACGCGGTGATCGTTGCCGATAACGTCCGCCTGAACCTGGGTTGCAGCGTGCACAACCGTTTCTATGACCTGGTGGAAAAACGCGATGGCCTGTGGAAGCTGGTCAAGCGCCAGAGCATCTACGACATGGGCAGCTTCACCTTCCCCCAGGGCCTGGTCGAAATCGATCGCGACACCGTAGCGCGCTACCCACGGGAATATGCGCCGCTGGCTTATCTGCTGGACAAGAGCGGCTTCCCGCTCGACCGCGTGTTTGCCACCCGTGGCAGCGAGCTGGAGCAAGTCATGCGCGCCGAGGCCAGCGCCTGGCTCGCGGCCTGATCATCTTCCTTCGGCACCTGCACGACAGAGGTTTTCAACACCCGGTCACCGCTTTGATCCTGCGTTCAACACTTACCGAAAATAACTACAACAGAGGTATTCGCTCGTGAACAATCAACTCGACATCAGCGTGATTGTCGAAAGGAGTCGCTTGGGCGCCTTTCAGCTGCTCGTGCTCATCCAATGCTTCCTGTGCATGGTCGTCGATGGCTTCGACATCCAGGCCATGGCCTACGCCGCCCCCAGCCTCATTGCCGATTGGGGCATCGCCAAAGCCAACCTTGGCCCAGTATTCAGCATCAGCATGCTCGGCATGTTGATCGGCTCGCTTGCACTGGGCTCGGTGGCGGACCGCGTCGGTCGACGGCCAGTGCTGGTCACCGCTTCGCTGGTAATGGCTGTCCTGATGTACTTCACTGCCCAGGCCACCACGGTGGACAGCCTGCTTGCCCTGCGCTTTTTTACCGGCATCGCCATGGGTGCCATCGTGCCCAACGTCGCCACGCTGGTAACCGAATACGCCCCTCGCCATAACCGGGTGATGCTGTTGACGCTGGTCTCGTCGGGCATGGTGGTCGGCGGGCTGGTCGGCGGTGCCATTGCCGCCGCGCTGATTCCGCTGTACGGCTGGCAGGCGGTGTTTTACCTCGGGGCCGTCGCACCCTTGTTGCTGGGCGTGCTGATGTTTTTCGCCCTTCCCGAATCATTGCAATGGTGCGTACTGCGCGGCCGCCAGCTGGACCGCGTCCGGGCCATCCTCAAACGCATCGAGCCTGGTCTGCAGATTGATCCCCAAACCACTCTGGTGATCGGTGAGCCGCGCAAGAAAGGCCTGTCGTTCTCTCTGTTGTTTGCCGACGGCCGTCTGCCCGGCACCCTGCTGTTGTGGCTGATCAACTTCATGAACATGCTCTGCGTGTACTTCCTTGCCTCGTGGACGCCGGTGCTGATGAGCGGCGCGGGTCATTCACCGTCGCAAGCGGTCCTGGCCGGCACATCGATGTGGCTGGGTGGACTGGCGGGCGGCTGGTTGCTGGGCTGGTTTGTCGACCGTCGCGGCTTCGGTGCGGTGCTGGTGCCCACGTTCATCGTTTCGGCCGTGGCCATCGTCCTGTTCAGTCACTTCTACACCTCGATCAACCTGGCATACCTGAGCATTGCCGTCGCCGGCTTCGGCATCCTTGGCGGCCAGGCGGCGCTGAACGCCATGACCTCCACGTTCTATCCGACGGCACTGCGCGCCACCGGTACCGGATGGACCTTGGGAGTCGGTCGCCTGGGTGGCATCTGGGGCCCGTTCATTGGCGCCCTGCTCCTGACCCTGCAATGGTCGACGAGTGATTTGCTGGTAGCCGCCGCCATCCCGGCCGCTATTGCTGCCATCGGCATCATCGGCTTCTGGCGCCTCAACCGGACGACGGCTGTGCCAGTCACCAACTAAGCGTTCCGCACTGCGGCCAGCGGATGGCTGCTCCCCCGATAAAAACAAGAGAAACCCCATGAAGAACATCAACGTCAAATCGTTCGGTGCGGTTCTGTTCGCCCTCGCAACGGGTCATTGCCTGGCTGGCCAAACGGCCGATACCGGCGAAGGCACTGTGTTTCGCGGTATTTTTGGTGACTCACTGGAGCGCGACTACGGCATCAAGGTCTCCGGTCTGCTGGATGCCGGTTATTCGCGCAACAACAACTCGTCCCATGTGGACCGCGAGTCCGGGCAGACCAACACGCCTGTGGCCGGATTCGGCGATGAAAACTTCGAACTCGCCACCCTGCACCTGTTTGCCGACAAGGCACTGAAGGCCAATTTCATCCCGCGAGTCACGCCCTTGCCAGGCCCGGCGCCGACTGAAGCGTCGTTCGGTTTCACCTTCGAAACCGCTTATGGCCGCAACGCCCAGCAAGCCCGCACCTATGGTTGGGACATGCATTGGGGCATCAACTCTCCAGGTGATGACGACCCGGACAAGGCCCGCCGAGACAAACAGAACTTCCTCGCCGTACCGAACATCGCTGCCACGGCTTACCTGCCATACGCGGGCGGATTTACCGCAATCGCCGGCATTTTCGGCCCGGCGCTCGGCTACGAAATCCCGCCCAACGTACGTGCTGCGCGCAACCCGTTCGCCAGCCGTTCCTACGCGTTCATGACCGAGTCCGGCGCGGTGTCCGGTTTCTTGCTGGGCAAGCGCCTGATCAACAACTCCAACATGTTGCTCGGTGCCGAACTGGGTGTGATCCAGGGGCAAGGCAACCTGCGCGACAACAACGACAGCAAGGCGCTGCTCGGCGCCCTGCGCTGGCGCACGCCCGACATGAACACCTGGATCGACTATGAGTTTCTCGTCGGCGATTCACAGAATGACAGTCGCAACGACATCCAGACGCCACGCGGTCGGCTTATCTCTGCGGACGGTCAGTTCAAGCAGCAGCACTCGCTCAATGGCTGGCACAAGCTCAACGAGCAGTGGTCGATGGGCGGGGAAATGGTCTATGGCCGTCAATCGGGGGACGGCAAAGCCTCGACCGTGGACATCGTCACCGGCCCCGGTTTCGATGGCGCGCACTGGTGGGGGGCCAACGTCGTGTTGACGTATCAGCAGCGCAAGGACTTGTCGTTTTCCGTACGAGCCGAGCATTTCGATGACCCGGACGGTTATGTACTGTTCCCCTCTTCCACCGCCCGCGGTGCCTTTAATGCACTGACCACGGGGCTGCGCTACGACTTCAACAAATACCTGTCCCTGCGCCCGGAGCTGCGCTACGACTGGTTCGACGGTCGTGACGACGCACGACCGTTCGGCCAGGGTGATGCGCGAAACCAGCTGACCGGGACTGTGGAAGCACTGGTGTATTTCTAATGACGTGGGCCGACATGCAAGTATTCTTAAAATCTGTTTTCCAGGAACAGTAAATTTGGCTAAAAGGCAGACCCTCAATGGCTTGCCTTCTGGCTTATAGCTAGTGAGCCGTTGCAAATGTTCAGTCCCAACGTAGTATCAGCAACAAAATTTTAGCTAACCACACTACGACATCTATTAACCGTTGTGCCCACTTCGTCCATAAAACTGCAGGTTTGGCTCAATTTACATTGCCCCTTCACTTAAGCATGTGTCGGCGGTACTGCTCCGGCGTGAGGCCTCCTTGGCGCTGAAACATTGCAATCAATGCAGAGGCCGTGCTGTACCCCATAATCGAAAACCTCCCCACTCTGCCAGTGCCTCTGAAGGTCGCGCGCAGCAAGTTTGTACGCAAACGATCGACTGCAAGGTTCAAGGTATCGAAGCGGTTCAGGCGGAATACCAGTGGGGCGAGAAGACGGAGCAGCGCTAGCTGCGCATTCGCTTGCGCCTGGCGGTTCGCGCTCGCGATGAGCTCGCCACGTATGAAGCATGCAAAGCGAGCCAAGCGTGGGAAAATGTCGATGGCACCGTCGGATTCCTCTAGGAGCAAATGCACGAAGAACTTGGTGAGTTACCTAAAGCAGTGCCAGGCGCTTCTCGAGAGAAAGACCAAACAACATCGGTAAAGAGACCAGGCGTGAGCGCCAAAGCCTGCGTCCGCCCACGCGGGAGTCGTGAGGATCCACCCAGAGCCGGTGGTTTTGTGGGGGTAAAAACGACCAAAAATAAAAAAGGGTCGCGAGATAAAATCTCGCAACCCTTTGAAATATATGGTCGGGACGGAGTGATTCGAACACTCGACCCCTAGCACCCCATGCTGGGGACTGTAGCGGCCTAACCCATTGTTTTAAAAAGAATACATGCCCTTCTCAGCGTCGCAAAAAATCCGTTTTTTTGTGCTTTTGCAAACGGAAATACACGGCCTCCAGAGGAGGTTTTGCGCAAACTTTTACTGCAGAGCCAATCAACCGCCAACTGCTATGATTTACAAGCGAGCCCCCTAGATTCCGGTTCACTCAGAAATGAACAGCGGAGCGCATCATGTTCGAATCCCTAGCTTCTGAAGTCATTGCTGCAATCGTGGGAGGCATATTCGTTGCTATCTACAAAGATTTTTTGTATCCCCTTTTTATCGAAAAAACACAAGAAGACACTAAGCTAGAGCCTTTTTACTCGGGAGTGCTGACCTGGGCTGAATCGGGAGAGCAAGAAATATCACTCAACCTTAAAAAATTAGGCCACAAGGTGACTGGCGCAATCTTCTTTAAAGGAAAGGAATACAAAATCGTAGGCCGCTACAATAAAGAATTTCTAACCTTCACGTTCTTTTCCGAAGAGAAGTCCGTAACCAGCCAGGGGGCTGGTACATTCCTACGACGTCTTGAGGGAAAAAATTTAGAAGGTTATCTCACGTACAGACACTTCCGATCGGGGTCAGAGATCATTGATGCCATCGCGTGTGATTTCAAGGCAAAGTCCTAGTCGACGAAGCACATCGATTGCATTGCGCTACAAGCGCTACGCCTAGCCTAAACAATTAGGCACCCACCATGTCAAGGTGACCGATAGCTAGTTGTAACCTATTGATGTAAAAGGTAAATATGGTGATTTTCGATACTCTCAAAACCCGCATATCACCCTATAAGAATCAATAACTTTGCGTTATATATTCCTACAGTAGTACCCCCCTTCTCCGGCGTTCTGCCGAACGAGTGCCAATCCTTTTTGACTGCTACGCTTTCCTCTTCCACGGAGGAACACCATGCCAAATTCAGACCTGCTCCCTTCCCTGCTCTACAAGATCAACGAAAACCAATTGGCCCTTGAGGCCGCCATCCTTGAACTGTCCAACTGGGTCGAGCAGCAAGGTGCCGCCGAAGTCGCGGACAACGTGCGCGGGGCCCTGGACACCATCGACAAGAACGAAGAGTTCATCAAGCTAACACTCGCGGTGCTGATGTCGCCCGAGTGAGGGCAGACGGATAGCTATAGGCGAATATTTGTCGGTGCCAAGGGCATCGCCATGCGCCTGCTATCGCTACGCTCCCGTCGTTCTTGGCTGATTTTTTATCGATCGTTTCTGCTCCGGTTTACAGTTTCTACGGAAGGTGATGTATAGAGGTAAGGACCAGCCGCCACAAGATCGGCACAGGTAGCCGAACACAAGTAAGCCTCGACTTCTGCTGAAGCAACTGAAATTTCAGAATTCACGTAAGTGATTGATGCCAAGGTAAGTAGCCGTAAATTGTTGATGTGCCCATCATCGAGCGTTGACGCCTTAAAGATAGTCACACTCGCTGAGCCCCTCTTTGCTGGTCCATCGGCGTTGGCGATTGGCACCAACACGGCGCCTTGCGTGTACGCATTTTGATCATGCACAACTGTCTTATTCCTCAACGACTTGAGAACCGCAAACTGTGCGCGCCCTTCCTCTGGCTCGTTCGCGAGGGCCAATGCTGCATTAAGTTTGTTCCGACTTTCGCTGTGCTGGAAACACTTGAAAAACATGGTGAGCGCTGCCGTCCACAAGGCATCTGCTTCTGGCGTTCGCTGAGTGTGCTTGTGAACGAGAAGTTCAAGCCAACTGAGAGTGACGTTGAGATCGGAGAGGTGAAGACTGAAGTCTACCCAGCGTCGCGCGCTTTCGTGACGGACCTCGTACATGGGTACCTGGCCTTCCGGTAAAGGCCCTAGCGATTGGCTCGGTTCGACCTGCTGCATATTGATGGTCATACTTTCATTAGATGGCATCTTGCCCCCATTTCATCTCGCATTAAGATAAAACTGATATTCACGGAATCAGTGTTTCCGAGTATCCGCCCCAGGCTGCTAAAACGCGAACCGCAGCCAAAAGTCGGGAGCGGCTTATCTCTGTTCCGACAGCAACTCGTCGCCCCGCCCTCGCCGAATTGATAAACCTCGATTACTGTATATCCAAACAGTATCGATAAGGCACCACCGTGGACCCGCATGAAATTGAAGACACCAGCGACTGGCTTGGCTGTCCGACAGAGCTTCAAACCTGCCGTCACTTTCTGCGCATGTACGAGAACGAGATCCAAGAGCTCAACCTGCAATTGCGCAAGGCCCGGGAGGACATCTTCGGCCTGGTGCAAATGCATGCTGACGTATCCACGGAGCGGGACCGGCTGAGAGCGGAATTAAATCGTGTCACCGAGGAAAACTCTGAGCTCTCCGGGAGGGTTCGCAGTCGCCTCCTGATATCTGACCAGCGGGATCACCTGTTTAGAGAAAACCAGAGGCTGCTCAAGGAAAAGAGGGATCGTGGGTAGCCCAGCTCACGGCACATCCTTGAAGAAGAGGTGGTGGCCGAGCTTCAGCGTCTGCTTTGCCCCCTTCGTCCAGTTTGGTGGCTTCGGCATCGTTGTCGCGTAGTAGTGTGTGGCGCCGCCGGTCGGATCCGGCACCTTTCCATCAATCACTTGGTCAGCGGCGATCCTCGCCTGAGCAAGCTCGCGGAACGGGATCTGCCTCGCGCCACTCAGGAACGGATAGTTCGGGTCGTTCTTGTTCCAGCAACTGAACTGATACGGCTTCTGGCATACGCCAGCGTAGCCCTCCCCCCACCATGATTTATCCTTGCCGTCGTCCACTCGGTTGCGAATGGTCCAAGCCACAGCGATCTGGCCGGCCAGGCTTTCGCCGCGTGCCTCCCCCCACAATGTGCGAGCGAGGACGTCACGATCCTTTTCAGTTACAGGCATTACTTTTCTCCACGCAAAAAAATACCCGCAAGGTGCGGGCATCAATACATTTGTCTATTCAATCGCGACTGGCGGTATCGGCCATTGTGGAGCTTCAGGCCAACCTGGTTTGGTTTCGGTTTTGCTGACAGCAACGCTGTACTTTTTCCAGAGTTTCAACAGCGCCAAGTCCTCTTCACTCGCTTCGTCGACGTCCGCGGCATATTGCAGTGGGTTGATGCGCAGCGTTGCGTACACCAAGAGACGATCACGCTCAGCCCTGGCGACGACGAGGAGCTCTTCTAGCGTAGGGGTTCGCGGCGGGGCTACAACCGGGTAACCATTTTCGTCGCCTTCTGTGGGCAACGACTTTAAGCGCTCGTAGTCTGCGGCCGTAACTTCAACCGCGGCTAGAGGTATGAGCGTATCCGGGTTTGGCTTTCCTTCAATGAATCGAGGCCCATGAAACTCGTCGCTATACCAGCCACTGTTCTCTTCAAGATAATAGTAAACGTTCATTTCACCACCCAACCGCTATAAGAGAGACAGGAATGCCATTGGAAAGCGCGTTATAAGCTTGCGCCTGCCCAGTAAACCCAGACAGACTTCTGGTGTTGTATTGTGCGAACAACCCACTTGTCGAGGTGACCGGAGTAGCAACACACCCCAGAAGTCCGTTTGGAAATGTCATGGGCCAAGAACCGCTAAAGTTTGGGGCTGACGCTCCAACGCTAGTCACGGTAGTCCACTGAATAATCAGCTCCCTTCGAACCCCTGTCGTCTTATCCCGGAATGGAATTTTTACCCAGTCGGTACCGGATGTTCCTCCCGATCCGAGAAAGCCAGCAAGGAGTCCGGCAGCGGTGGCTGCACGAACGGCATCAGTGCCGCCGAGAAGTTCGGCAGCGGTAGCGAGCTCAACGACGCCCTTGACTGTATCCGTAGCATCAGGCGAGGCGTTGATAGCATTGATAAGAACCCAGTCCGTGCCGTCGTAAACCACATCACCAACTTGGTCGGCGAAAAACACTGCAGCAACCTTTGTACCGGTGGAGTCATATTGCTTTAGGCTCTTTGGCCCCTTACCCGAGACATTCAAAGTCGGGTTGAGTCCGCCGGTCACGCTGAATTTGACACTGAAGCGCAGGTATGGGGCGTAGGCCTGGATCGCTGGGGTTGGCGTCAACGTCAAAGCTGTCGCAGTGCCGGCCGTGGTGAACGCCGTGAGAGTTTGATTTTGGACTGCAGTAGCCAGTTTCTTCGGGGTAACCACTGCTGTGTCGTTGGTGCCAGCATCCACTTGCAACTGAGTCGCGCGCTTGACCAGGCCAAGAACTGTTTCGGTAGCTTCGGGTGTCGCCGTGGCCAACATCGCGCTGATGGCCTGCAACAACTGAGCATTGTTGTCTTCGTCAGGTGCAAGGCCCGCGGCCTCGATCACATTGAGAACTTCGAAGGTGACCGCATTACCCCACGCCGACGGGATCAATGACCCCGGCGAACCGGAGAGCGGATCTTCGTCAACAAACTTGCCATCTACCAGCCCGATGCTGGGCACACTAATCGGAAAATCCACGTTTTAACCCTCAGTCGTAATTGATGCGCACAACCGTGTGCGCCGGTGCCGGTCGGCGGATTAGGCACTCGAGTGCGTTGCCCGGGTTGGTGCCGAATCTTTCGCCCCAGTAGCTGACGCCGAAGCGCCTACCCTTCCGCTGACGGCCGCCAGTGTTGAGCGTCCACATGAATTGGGCGCGCCAGGTACCAAAGTGCGCGGAGCCAAAACGAGAACGCCCCATACGGGGCGCTCGGTGTTCGGTGATGGTGGCGTTTGGGTAGCCCTGGCTGACGGCGATTTCAATGAAGTAGGCGCGGCTCTGTCCTCCCACCTCGACCAGTCTCCGGCGTACCGCAAGGCGGCGATCTTCAAAAGCCGGATTTGGGCCAAGACAGTCGTCAGGCAAGCCCATGATCGATTCCCAATCAGGTACCAGTTCACTCACACCAGCAGGGTCCATCTCATTGAGAAGATCGACAGCTCTAGCGTCGAGGCGCGAAAACTCCACGGCAACACCACCCAACACCCGGGCCACTTCAGGGACAAGCTCTGGATCCCAGGCAGGACCTGAGGGCAGCAGGCCCTGCAGTTGCAAGCGGTATTCATCGGCGGTTCGAATCACAGCCATGTGATACCCCCGAATGTCAGCAACTGGTTGGTCGCAGGAACAACGTCAGCCACCGGTCCGACCAAGTCGTGGTCGGTTTCACCGGGGGACCCGCTGATGGCTTCGGCAATATGGGTCAGCAGCAAGGTTTCACCCAGGCCCGCTTCGCGATCATGCAGGTCGATCAGCTGGCTCTGGATGTTGGCGCGCACAGCGGTGGTATCAGGCACCGCGTGAATGCTGTAAAGCACCGGCACTTCGACGGGCGCCAGTACGTACAACTCAGCAGTGACCGGACGCACATTCGGCTGCTCGATGTAGGCCTTTACCTCAGCCAACTGAGTCGGGTTCGGTACCGGATCGGCGTCGCCATCACGCATCACGAACAGGCCGACAGTGCCTGGCCCTAAATAATTGCGCCGACACCAGGCTCGTGTAACTCCCGGCACCTCTAGAGCCCAGGTTTCATAATCGTCAGCCGAGCCTCCGTGCGGGATCACGCGGTAAGAACGGACGACGCGAGCGCGTAGTGACTCAACGCTTTCCTGAGCGATGCCACCGACAAGCCCTGGCGCCATCACAGTGAAGGCGTTCACGACACCTTCGACTGGCTGAACAAGCATCATGGTCAAGCCTGCGTCGGCATTTCCCAGTACCCCCGCGTCTACGGCGGCGATCAGCGCAGTGTTAACCCCTGCAGCAGTCGTAACTCCGGTGGTGATTCTGTAGGCTCGACCATCACTGGCTTGCAATACAACATCGGTGTCGAGGACAGCGAAAGCAGCCGCCGTGAAACTTACGACGCCTTCTGCGGGTTGGGCTGGGAAACGGGGCTGGTTCAGCCGCAGAGCGGCCACACGCTCCAAAGTTTCCTCATCCGCCCGGTCGGGCAGGATCTGGTCGACGAGCCAGTCCATGTAGCCGTACAAACCGTAGGCTGTGCCGGACAGAGTACGAGCGAGCACCTGAGCATCGGAGCGGCGTAGCGCATCGCTGGCCAGGTCGCTTTGAGTGCGATCGATCAGCACTGGCAATGAAGGTGTTTCAAACGGCATAAATCACCTGCCATGCAGTGGTGGGTTTGATTTCCAGCCGAGCGCCGCCAGTGATCGTCAGAATCACAATCAGGTTGAGCCTGCTGATGTCGACCTTCTCGCTGCTGATTTCGATACCGATCACATGGCCATCATCGAGCAGCCAGCGCAGCGCTTCATCGGCGTAGAACTCAGCATCTCGTTGGGTGGCTGGTGTCAGCTTCACGCGGCGAAGCAACCACAGGCGAGAGCCGATGCGGTCGTCGGCAACCGCGGGGTAACTGTCGCCCCACCAGCCGTACAACTCTTCATCATCGACGGGGTCGTCAGTGGTCGCGCGGCGCCAGGTGTATAGGCTGATCATCACGGCGCGGATCAGTCCGGCTTCAGCTGTATGCGAAATAATCATCCAGCCTCCGGAATAGGTGGCCCGCTTTGGTCGTCGCCCATTTCAACGTTGCTGTGCGGGTGATTGATCAGACTGACGCCGCCGGCGACCTGATCGCCCTGGGAGACGATCTGCCCTGTCTGGGTAATCGTCGGCGTATCGAAATTCACGGAGGTAGTCGCCTTGATATTCAACGTCTCGGTTTCGATGTCGATGATCCGGCCGCGCTTGAAATGCACCTTGTCACCTTCATCCGTGTAGATGACCACCTCGCCGGGCTTCAGCTCCTTGATCCGGTACCGCCGATCAGACGCCACCAGCACGATGGCGTGGGACCGGTCACCACCGAGAAACGCAGTCAGCACCTCAGCACCTGGCAACGGATTGCTGGTATAGCCGTAAGGCTCGAAGTGTTCGGCGCCATCCTTCAGTTCACCGGCAGTCAACCGCACCTGCAGGGTCTGCATCATTTTCCCGGCAGCCGCCAGCACCACGGTGCCGCGGGCCATCATGCTTTTCAGGCTCATTGTTTGGGCTCGTAGTCTGCGGGGATGAGGTATTCGAAGTTGTCGCCCTTGCCGCCCTTCTTCAGTTTGCGGTTTTTCAAGGAGTCGTTCGGTTCAGGCTCGAAACTGTCAGGCGGACCGACCTCCATTTTTGTAATCATGCCGCCCTCGCTGAGGATGTAAGTCACCCGGGCGATTAGCATCCAGCGGTCAAACCCGATGATTGGATCGATGACTCGCACCAGCATGTTGTGTTTCCAGAGCGCGCCATTGGTCTGCCGCCAGCCCTGTACGGTGTAAGTGGTGGTGAGCGCCTTACCCATTCGAGTAACGCTTTCCCAATTCGCCCTGGCCTGTGCCAGCTCCTGAGTCAGCTGCCCGGATTGCTGGATGACCATTACGCGACGGCGGGTCACTCGGTCGTCAGTGACAGTGGCCGATACTTCCGCCGCATCGGCACCGAACTCTTCGTCGGTGCCGGTCTTCTGGCCCAGCACACGGTATTCGGAAAAGACGGCGGAGAAGTCCAGACCGGCGCTGCCGGTGAGAATGTTCTTGCCGACTTCCAAATTATCGAAGGCACGTCCCTCGCTGCCCGGCCGAGCCAACACCACCACGCCAGTGGCATCGTCGGTTGAGAAAACGCGAAACAGCGTCAGAAGCCGGTCAATGGATTCAAACACCGTCTCGCCCGGCTCAATGGTGTGGTCAGAGAGCTTGGCGCTTTCCGGGATCTCGCTGCGCACCTTGATGTTGTAAGGCGCCGCCAGCGCGGTGACGATCGACAGCACGCTCTGGTTGTTCCACTGCCCTGGCTCGTTGATCGCCGCACTGTCCACCAGATCCGCGGTCAGCGATCGACCGCTGATGGACATGGTGATTTGCTTGTCGTCGTAGTCGATGGGAGAAGCGAAAGCCCATCCGGTCAGCACCAGGTCATCCCCAATACGGATCTGACATTTCGCACCTTCACGAATTGGCCGGCCAACGTCCTGGCCCGGCCACTTCCAGGTAATGCTCAGATTAAACGACCGTGCTTGGTCTTCGAGCCCTGGAGTAATCTCCACCGATTTCCAGCCAGAGTAATCCGAACCGTCTGCTGTCAGCGTGACGGTGTTTTCGTCTTCGAGCATGGGTTACCTCTGGGCGATCTTGATCGGCACCGCCGGAATAAAGCCCGGATGACGGATGCGATTGCGCTGCACAACCTCTGACTCGCGGGTGGCATCACCGAACCTACGATAGGCCAGGACTAAAGCCGACAAGGTTTCAGGCGGGGTGATATCCACCAGCCGAACCCCCGACGCCGCCACAGCGGTCAAGTGCTTCACTACCGTTTGACGCAAGGTGTTCAGCACCACGTAATGCGCGGAGTCAGCCTTGAGTGAGGCTTCAAGCATCGCCTCGTTGAGGTTATCGCGCAGTTCAAGCACATCGTCAGCGACCGGCACCTCGGGGCGCACAAACGGCTGACTGGCCTGCTGTTCCACCGACGGCGTCGTATTGGTTGATACCGGCTGCGAAGCAATCGGCATCTCGCTCACGATCAGTGCGATTTGAAGCAGCAGCGCGTCTTGCACCAGATCGGCCGCAGCTTGAGACGCAGCCACAGCATCGACGCCGCCCAACGGGCTGACGGTGTTGATGCTGGCGACTGCTTCGGTTTGCTGGCTGGCCGTGGCCACGGTGTTGCGGTAACCCGATTCATCTCCGAGATAGTCCTGCACCGAGAAGTCGCTGAAGTAGCTGGAGAACAGCGACGACAGCGAATCCGGCGCATTCATAATCGATTGCGCCAGCCCGGTCAGGTTGGTGAAGACTCCCACGAATGGGGCGAACTGTTGCTGGATCACCGTATAGACCGCCGACAAACTGTTGCGCAGACGGGCCAAACCGAGGCGGGCTTGATCCACTTTCGCCATCGCCGACTTGTACCGATCCAGCGCTGAATCCCAAAAGCTCTCGGACGCCTTTACCACCTGCTGCTGACTGTTGACCCTGGCGACTGGAAACTTCAGCGGGGTGTCCGGGTAGAACGTCACCAAAAGACTGATCATCCCGCCCTGCTGAAAATCGTGAGTCATTTCCGCTTCGCCGGCCTTGGCCTGCATGCGCCCGAGCCACGGATGAACCAACTCACCGGCGCCCGGGGTCTGGATGGCTTCGAGAAACTTGTCGCGTCGCTCGAAGCAGTCGTCGCCGATGATCCAGATCGTCAGCCGATGTACTTGGGATTGCTTGCCCAGCTGTTCGAAATATGGCTCATCACGCTGCGGAAATTCATGCAACTGCCCCTTCATACCCACAGGGACCGACGCCTGAGGAATCAAGAAACTGATCCCCCGGAAGGACGCCGGCAGCAACTCGTCCCGCCATGTTCTCTCTGCCATTTACTGCGCCCTCATGACGCCAACGGTTCGTGTTCCGACGTTGGGCTTTATTTTCAAACCGCTTTGGTTGGATCGCGGTTGATCCACCGTGGTGCCAGGCGGAGCGCCGTTGAGGTTGATGTTGATTTCGCCGTTAACCTTTTGCGAGCTATTGGCCGCTGTCTGCTGAAGCAGGCTGCCAGACGGCGGTAATTGCCCGGGTTTGTTCAGCAACCGGTTGTTGTCGATGCCGAACGTTTGGTTGTTGGCAGCCTGTCGGGCCTGTGCAGCTTGCGTCGCATCGGCCGCCAGCAGATCGCCGGTACCCCCGCCGGCGCCGGCGTTACGTTTTTGTTGAGCCTCGGTGAAGGCGTTCACTTTGTTGGTCGCGGCCTGGATGATCCCTTCGCCCCCCTCCCCGCCACCGAACCATTTCATGATTGGCTCGATAATGGGTTTCAGCTTGGCCCACAAGTTTTGGAACCAGGCCGTGATCGGCCCCCAGTTACGGGTGATGAGTCCGAGCGGCGTCCAGTCGAACATGTGGCTCATGAATTCGGAGACGGGCCCAGAGACTGCAATCAATGCCCCCCACAGCGCGCCGAAAAATCCAACGAGCGGTTCCCAGTTCTCTATCACCAGGTCAATGGGAGCGAACGCGAAAGCTCGCTGGAACCAACCCCACAAGACCGTGAGCGGCCCCTGAATTTTTGCCCAGAGCTTTTCAAAGTAAGGACCAACTGTCGCCCAATTGGCTATCAGCAACCCGGCTGACAAAGCGATTGCCCGAACTACCAAGCCCACGATGGATTTCTTCGTCACCTTTTCGAAGAGCATCATCGCCATGGTGCTGGCGGTGACTGCAACGCGCAGCACGCCATAAGCCACAGCGGCAGCAAGGACACCTTTGATCAGCTCGGGGTGTTCGGCGGCCAGCTTGGACAGCTTAGAAACCAACGGGCCTATGAGGGTCATGAAATCATTGAACGGTGGAAGCAAGGCGCTGCCCACTTCGACGCCTAGGCGCGTGACCTTGTTTTGCAACAGCTGCATGGCGTTGGCCGTAGTGGCCGACCGAGCGCTGTATTCCTTCTGCATGGACCCGGCGTATCCGGAGCCCTCGCCCACATCCTTAAAACTCTTTTTCAGCAGATCGAGGTTTGTAAGCAACGGCGCGATCGCAGTAACCGATTCAGAACCGAACAGCTGAGTCAGCAAGCCCGCCTGCTTTTCAGGTGCGACTTGGGCGATGCGTTCCAGCACGTCTTCAATTGTGCCCTGGGCATCCTTCTGCATGCTTTTGGCAACTTTCTTTACATCGAGGCGCAACGACTTGAAAGCTTCCGCCTGCTGCTTGGTGGCCGCACTGCCCTTGGTCAGAGCCAGCATGAAGTTCTTCATGCCGGTAGCGGCGACCTCGCTGGGCACGCCCACGCCTGCCAGGGTGGCACCCATCGCCGCGATCTGGCCAGAAGCCAAACCAGCAATGGCGCCGAGCGGACCGATACGAGTGACAATGTCGGATATCTGCGCGGCCGAGGACGGGCCGACGTTGCTCAGGTAGTTGATCTGATCAGCCAGTTTCACAACTTCAGGCTGAGTCAGTTTGAAGGACGTCCGCCACTTGGCCATCATGTCGCCCGATTGCTCGGCGGTCTGGTCGAAGGCGATACCCATCTTCACGGCGTCTTCAGCGAACTGCTTGAGTTCGCCCCGTGCAAAACCGGCCTGGCCCCCTGCCGCGACTATTGCCGCAATACCACTGGCCGCCATCGGCATTTTTTCCGACAGGTCGAGAACGTCTTGCCCCATCTGCTTGAACTGCGCAGGAGTATCGAAGTCGACGACCTTCTTCACGTCGGCCATCGCTGTTTCAAACTCTATAGCTGCTCGGGCGCCAGCAATGAATGGCGCTGCAAACGCACCACCCTGCACCAAGTCCTTGAACCCTATGTTGCCCAGGCCTGAGCTATTCATCTGCTTGCGGAAACCCGCAACATTCTTGCGGATCCCGGCGAGTGTCGGCGACAGCTTGTCGACGCCGGTGATCAACGCCTTGAGCTGGAACTTGTCCGCCATCACTGCACCTGCTGGGATTGGTTGATACGTTGGGCGTGCTCCAGTGATTCAAGGAGCACATCCAGCGGCCGGGCCATCAGAAGCTCCGGGTCGGTCTTCCAGAACCACGCCAGGTCATACGCGACCTCGATCAGTTGCTCGACGGTGCCGATGCCGCGCTCATGAAAAAACTGGCCACCTGCCAACTCAGGACATTGAGGTCGGCCAGGTCCAGCTGGTTGACGGACGACGGAGGGATCCCGGCGCAAACCGCGATGTATTTGGCGGCCACATCCATGTCGAGACTGACCTCTTCGTTTTTGTCGACCTTGTACGGCAGCGCCTTGATTGCGCGGACCTCCTGCACCGTTGGACGGCGCAGATTCAGCGCAGTCAGTGGCTCGCCGTGCGCCTCGATCGGGACCTGCAACTTCACGGAATCACTCATTGCCAGCTCCCTTTGATGCCGTTGAATTCCAGCTCGACCGTGCCGTCATCGCCCTTGAAGGATGGCTCGTCCACCAGATAAGCGCCGGACAGCACGTAAACCCGGCCATTGTTGAATTCACAGGTGACAGTCATGTCGCGGCCATTGGAAAGAGCCTTGGTCGGAAACCCCTGCTCGAAGATGGTGGTCATCTTCAGGTATGGCGCCAGCTCTTCTTCCTTATAGAAGCCTGGGTAAACCGTCTCCCGCTTGACTTCCATCAGTGGCGCTTCGGCGCCGCCGGTGATGGTCAGTTGCGCACCGTCTACTTTCACATAGGCGGTACCCGCTACTTTTTGACCCATGGTCTTTTCCTCTGGAATGAAAAAGCCCGCACATGGCGGGCTGGATAAGCAGGGTTAGCGTTACGCCGCGGCTGCGTATTGGTTACGGAATTGGTTGAGCATCGCGAAGATGCGCAGGCCGTTGATGTAGTCCGGCGGAAACAGCACGTTAATCCGCGATGGGTTCAGGCTGTCCCGCTCAACAATCAAATATTCAGCGAACAGTTCGGCATTCTCGACATGACCTTCAATCTCGAGTTTGCCGTACTCCGCGATCAACTCGCCCCGAATCACACTCGGCGTCACGATGGGCTGGCCAGCACCGAAGCGAGTACCGTCGTTCGCTAGCTTGTGGCGACCATACTTACTGGTGATCACGCTTTGCATCCGCCGAATGATGTAAGCGGACTGGTGCATCGTCTCACTGTCCAGGTAAGAGTTGTCGGCCTGACCATAGGCGTTCTTTTGGTACGTGGTGATCGAGCGCTGGATACGCACATAACCACCTTCGTAGTACGCCGTGGCGATGCCGTAGTTCAGTAGCGATTGCCGCTCGGTTAGCGTGAATCGCTCACTGGACGGCGCGGGATCCACCCCAGGCATGCTGCCGCTCTGAGTTGGGCGACTGGCATCGGCGGAGATGAATACGGCTGTGCGCGCTGCCAAGGCGGCCGATTGGACCCAGAATGGTTGAGGAACGCCCGACTCCATACCTTGAACGGTCATGTGTTGATCGTTACGTGCCTGCCCTGCAGCAACCAACGTGCCGAGTGTGCCGCGTTTGGCACTGTAGACGTGACCGAACAACTGCTTGGCCCAGCTCCAGCGACCGACGTTGTCGTCCATCGCATCCTTCCAGGCATTCAGCGAAGTTGTGTCTGTCCAAGGCTGGCACAGGAATTCGAATGACTCGTCACCCAAAGCCGCAATCGCATCAACCTGATCAGGCGCGCCGACACCAGCGGTCATCGGAGTGGCAACAATTGTCAATCCAGCCGGCGTCAACTCACCGTTGGATTTGCCCAGTCGATTCATGGCGATGCTGATGTCGTTGCCGCTCTCGCCGGTCCATTTACAGGTCAGCGTCACGACACCGGCCGCGGCGAGCGCAGTCACTGGCAGGTCTGGCGTAGCGTTAATCTTTACCGCCAGCGCAGCAGCCGCCACGGTGGGTGTGGCCGCAGAAGGAACGACAGACTGCACGCGGACGCCGCCGACGTAAAGATTCAGCAAACCGGACTCAGTAGCAGCGCCGGTGATGGTGACGGTGGCCGAAGCCGACTCGCCGGTATCGTTGATCAAGGGCAAGCACCAGATTTCACCAATTGGGTCGATCTTGCGCCAGGCTTCGTACATGGCGGCGAGCATCGAGCCCTGGCCGCCGATATCCTTGGCCAGCGCCAGGCTCGACACCAGAACCAATTGGCCGATGCTCTCGCCGGTCGCGTCGTCGTTGACCTGAGCGACGATCAGCCGGCGCATGGCCGACGACGCGCTATTCGCGGCCGAGTTGTCCATCTCCGCATAAAACAGCGGGACGCGGATATCGGCGGGGATGTTGCTGAATCCGATAGGCATTATTTGGCCACCTCAGGTTTCGCCGTGGTTACGGCCTTGGTGGTAGAGGTTTCGACATCCTTGAGCTTGACGTCGCCGTCAGCTTGGCGGCGGCGCCACCAGGCGTTGTCGGGAACTTCCCGGCCTTCAACAGGCAACAAGTCGCCAGCCTCCGGATCGGGCACAGAGCGGCCTTTGGCCGGCACCACAGTGATGCGCTTGGTCATGGTGTTACGTCTCCTGAGAAATGCACTTCAATGCGCCCATCCGGGCCGGGTCGTTGCAGGTTCGGGTCCGCGGGATCGATGCAATCCATTTTGAAATCGACGCCTGTAAAACCGGTGAGGCCGTCGAGTTCTAGCTCCTGCCATGTTTCGGCCGGCTGATCGGCTCTGTTGCGGCCAATCTGGAATTCGCTGAAGAATGTGAATTGGTAAACCACACGGGCGCGGCTGATGTGTAGCAGCGCCCCTTTGCCGTATTCGATTGGCGTGTATTCGGGCGATGGGATAAACCCAATCAGGGCGCGCCATAGCTCGGCACGCATGTCATGCAACAAATCGTTGTCCGCCTGCCCTCGCTCGTCTGAGGTGTCGAGCACGATTACCACGTTGAACTGGTCCGTGATGTCCTGGATCACCATATTCTGTGCCCTGCTCGGGGCGGCAGCATCAGCGGTTGCAATCACGTAGGCAGCGGGAAGCGGCAACTGCGCACTCTCGACTACAGCATCCCAGTCGATGCCGCCGGTCACCCTTCCAGCAAAGGACGGGCAAGCCTGCCGCAGGTGTGCGACGAGCGGGTTCAGTTTCATAAAGGTGTCCGTAATTGCGTGGATCAACCCAGGGCAGCGGCGAACGCAGCAGAAAGGATTGATTGAACTTGCGTGGCCGAGTCCTGTAGCGCGTCGGCCATGTAGTTATCGCGGGGCTTGATTCGCCATTCGCCTGACGCACGCTCGGCGAGTGCTGCCGCTCTGGCACCGGCGGCGCGACGGTTGGATTTACCTTTGCCAGCACCGGGTGCCAGTTTGCCGAGCTTTCGCCCCTTCTTTACCCCGTAGTGCAGGTAGGCCGGATAGAACTCTTCCATGGCCGACGTTTTGGTCGGAGAGATGCGGACCAAGAATCCGGACCGAGACACCTTGAAGCTGACCGACTCGACCGTGGTGCCGGTGCGATTGACCGGATAGCCCTCCTGGCCCTTGCCCATAACCAGGTTCATCTGTGCGCGCTGGGTTATGAGAAGACCAACCTTGCGCATCCCGGCGCGGATCTTTCGCTTGTCGAAGGCATCTCGCTCAAAGTTGTCGAAGCCCTCGACGTGCAGGTAACCGTCAATCGATGCCGAGTTAGACATAGATGCCCGCTCCTGATTGCGATGGGCTGAGCTCTTCGACTTCCAGTAGCGTGAAGCGCCTGGAGCCGTTCATGTCTGCTGAGCGTTTGACGCGATACAACGGTGTTTCCGGGACAACCTCGTAAACATCATCAACGCCTGGCACACGCGTTACGTGCACGATTTCATGAGCGTCGGTGATGCCCTTGATGATCCTGAACCAGATGCGGTGGGTGATCTTTACGTCGGTTTGCACACCTTCGGAGTACACCGCCGTGCCCACTGGCTGGATCTTCCCCCATCGGGCTTTCAACACGGAGAAGGTCGAATCCAACCCCATATTATCCGCCGGCTGATCGGTCCTGCGGCGGATCGCCAGGCGTCGGTTCAACTCGCCCGCGGCGGGTTCGCGGTAAGCAGCCATGACAATTCCTCAGAAGCGCTTGCGGTACCAGAGCAACCGCTCATACGCGAGCGGCACTTCGGTCGCGGAAACACCGTTCGAGCCGATCATCACGGCCTCACGATTCGAGTACCAATGCCCCACAAGCAGTAGAACGGCCTGAATGACATCTTTGGTCAGACCCATTTGTTCGGGCAGTACGGGATCAACCGTAACCAGCTCCCGATCACAATGCTGCTCGACGTGAGCAAGCGCACCGTCGATATACCCCTGGATCAGGACATCTTCATCATCGTGATCGACGCGCAAATGTTGCTTCACCAGGGATAGCTCGATCATCACTTGTTCTCGTTGGGCTTAGCTTGTTTGGTGGTGGCAGGCTTCACGATCTCGGCAAGGCCTTTACCGATGAGGGCGTGCGCATATTCGTCGTCATCGAGATCAAGAACGGCGCCGGCCATCACGCGGCCGTTCCCGGTTTTGAGCTTTTCAGGATCGCCCTCGAAGCCCCAAAGCACTTTAATTTCCATGATATTTTCCAGGTGGTTGGGGCCAGAAGGCCCCGGATGACAAGGAGAGTTATTCAGTCAGCGCGAAGCGGCCTTTCACAAAGGCATACTTCTTACGAACTGCCAGACCAAGACGCTCTTCGACCAGAATGGCGCGCTGGTTTTTAATGAAGTCGTCGTTGATCATGCCGACCTTGATGGTGAACGCCATGCGGTCGTAGATACGAGCGCCCTGCTGGAACGAACCAGTCAGAAATTCACCGCCGGTGGTTGCGCCATCGCCTTCGTCCATACTGTCGGAAGCAACCACTGGGCGACCCCACAAGATTGGGGTCGACAGCCCCTGCAAATTCGCGAACAGGTAGCGGTTCTCGCCATCCTTCTGCAGCTCGATGTTCATCCAGTCCAGATCGGACATCACAACCGCATCCGCTGGCAGCTTGGATTGCTTGCGCGCCTGGTAGATCGCACGGCGCACAGTATCAATCGCCGTGTCGGTGGCTTTGGTGAGGTCTGTGTCGAACGCTGTGGCCTGGGTCATGATGCCGTTGAGGTTGTTACCGATGCCGTCGCCTTTCAGCAACTGACCTTCGCGCTTCAGCTCGAGGTCATAACGCAGCAGTTCCTGGATGTAGCTGTAGAGCTGAGGGACGTCGTCGAGCGCTTCATCGGTGACCGGCATCCATACTGCGATTTTCTTGATGATGTCGGTAACTTGTTCGAAGGTCACGTTGCTGGTTGGCTTGGCCGCACCTTCAGCTACCATGCCCGCGCCCAGCGTGTGCAGCAGTTCACGAAAGTAGGTGAACGACTGACCAGTAACCGGAGTAGTCGGAATCAGGTCACGGATAAGCAGGTTCTGGCGTGGAGCGCCCTGAATCACCGTGTCGTACTGCGGAGCAACCAGGCCCGCGCTGGTGACTTTGGTTTCAGCCATGCTGGCCATGTCGGACTTGGTAACTTCCATCTCGGCGAAGCTTTGGCTTTTCTGAGCCAGTGCCTGGTACTTGTCATTACCCTTGACGAAGTCAATGAAGCTTTTCTTCTCAGGGTTTTGATTGCGCAGCTTCACGCCCTTTTCTTCGAGCTTCTGCACCTGCTCGATGACGCGTTCGATCTCGCCTTTTTGGTTTTCGATCTGCTTTTTCAGATCGGCAGATGCGGTGCTGCCTTTTTCAAGCTCGTCAGACACTGCGTCGTACTTGACTTGCAGTGTGCCGAAGCCTTCTTTGAGCTGCTTTTCGAGGGCCTCGCGAATTTCTTTAACATCAGCGGTCATGGCTGAACTCCAAATTGATTTCTGAACAGGTTGGATATTTCTTTCAGCTCATCCACGATCGCCGTGGCCGCCGTTCCACCATCACGGTGTACTGCGGAGTAGCCGAGCGAAGCGACGGCTGCCGCTTCCTTCTGCGAAAGGCCCATGCGTTCGCGCAGGGCATTTTCAAAAAGTCTGATATCCGACTTCACATCGGAAATAGTTGCCTGGGGGTTCATGCCGAAGGGCACGATCGATGCCTCCCAAAGCTCCGCTTGCTTGATGATTCGAACCGTGCGGCCTGCACGCTCTTCAAATGTTGAAAGCAAGGTGTTGAAGCCGATCGACATACTGTCGAGGGTGCCTTCTTTCATCAGCTCGTAAGCGTCTCGCGCATAACTCACAGCAAGGTTGACCTTGCCTTTTAGGTGCAGGCCGTGATCGTCCTGACTGAATTCAGCCGAGCCAACAAGAAGTTTCAAGTCATGAAAGAGTGCCAACTTCAAGCGGCCAGCGCGGGTGGTCTTCACCTTGGTGAAAGCGCCGGGCAGGATGACGTCGTCACCCAAATCGATGTTGTTGAACACCGCCGCGTAACCCTCGAAGTTGCCCGCGTCATCGACGGCTTTTACCTCGAAGGGGACTTCAAGTTTGCTGAGCATTGGTCTGCATCTCCCACCGGGTGACCCGGTTGTATTCATCGCCGTCCAGGCGTGGCAGGTTTTCTTTGTCGCGGACTTCGTTGATGCACATCCAGCCGGATCCACCAGAGCCGCCCAAAGCAGCCTGGTAATACGTGGCGCGTCCCGCGCTGTCCGCGCGCAGCAAACCCTCAACGATGAACTCAACGAACTGAGTCGTACCGCTGAAAAGCTTGTCGTTCATTTCATCCTCGACGGCGTCGAGGTATGGCTTCAGGCCGAAGGTGACGAACCCGCTGGTTTGCTGCTCCAGGTTCGACCCCATGATCGATGTCTTGCCGGCGCGGTTGGCCAAGTAGAGAGGAACGCCGTAAACACCAGCCAGCGCTTCTTCCTGGAACTGCTGCGACTCGATGAACTGACTATCCTTTTGACTCAGGCCGGCCGGGGTTATTTTTGGTCCGCCCTGCAGAATCCCCATTGAGCCGATGTCATCGACATCGCCTTTCCGAACATCGGGAAATTTAG
This sequence comes from Pseudomonas fluorescens NCIMB 11764, assembly GCF_000293885.2. Taxonomy (NCBI): domain Bacteria; kingdom Pseudomonadati; phylum Pseudomonadota; class Gammaproteobacteria; order Pseudomonadales; family Pseudomonadaceae; genus Pseudomonas; species Pseudomonas fluorescens. The sequence continues at coordinate 3,539,303 of NZ_CP010945.1, read as the reverse complement.
CGAGTATCTGCGTCTGTTGAGCGGCGGTCAGGAACTGGTCATAGATGACATAGCCCCCAGTGAACCCGCCTTTTCGCATGAAGCGAGACGACCAATCCTGCGCGGTCTTGGCGAGCCCCATGGATTCCGCCATGTGTTCAACGGGCGAAAGCCCATTGATGCCGTCGCCGCTGAACAATTTGAAATGCAGCATGTTCTCCGGCGAGACCGGAAACCGCTCGCCGAGGGTCACCCAGTAGATGAGATCGTCGCTGGTATCGACCTCGACGTTGTCGGCGTTCACCGGAATGAAGCCGATCCAGTCGCCGTTTTCGGCGCGCTCGATAATTGAGTAGGCGTTGCCGCGTAGCGCCATGTTCACCACAGCGCACTTCAAAAAATTGAGGCGCGTCATGTGAGGATTAGGCTTTCGGAGCACCCGGGCCGGGCGCGTTTTGGAATCAACCAGAACACGAGCGCCGCTTGCATCGTCATATATTTTGAGTGGAAGGCCTGATACCGATTCGCTCAGGATCTTGATGCAAGACCAGATGATGGGAATGGTCATCGCGTTTTTCGCGGTGATCACCACCCCCGACTTGGTCCGCTTCCCGCCAATGGTCATGTCGACCTCGACGTAATCTCCGGTCACAGGATCGTTGTATCCGAACATGCGCCAGGACAGCGGGTTGTACCAACGAGATGCCATAGTCAGCCTATTAGTTCGAGCCGATGAGTCCGAAGAATCCGCCGGAGAGGTAGTTGTCGAGCCCGCCTTGGGCTTGCGGGTTTAACGAGATCAGCGATACGGCATTGAATGTGGCCATGAGCGGGTCGATCTTGGCGAAGCCCGATGCCTGTTTGGTAATGAGAATGGAGTTCCCGCGGGGCTCTACTCGAGCATTCCCGCAGCACCAGTTCATAAGCGGTTGACCGCCGTGCACCAAACCTCCCTCCGCCAGCCGGCGCTCAGTCGTCTTGATGGCGCCGCCGAGCTTCCAGCCTTGAGAAATGCCGATGACCTTTTCCTCTGGCACTTCGGCTTCCACTAACGCATCCAGAATCGCCCCAACGCCAGCCGGGTCGACGCCGACCTTATCGAGCAGCCCAGCCATTTCTATCCGCGCCACCAGCTGCGCCACTTCGGCTACGTCATCTCCGATGGTTTTCACCAGCGTCAGATGCCCATCGCGAGCAAAGTCATGAAACCTGGCCGCCTCACTTTTCCGCCGAATCAGCACTGATGGGTGTGCCCAGGCATGGGTCCACAACAACCACTCCCTCGTATCCCGGTCCCGGCCGATCGCTGCAAAGCCAAGCAAGTCATCCAGCCCGCCACCATCGATTCCCACATCAATGACTTCGCTGCGATCAAGCAAGTACTCGAAGCTGACACCTGCCGGGCGCGCTTGGGCTTCCCAGAACTCGGCTCCCGCCCAGCGATCTGAGCGAAGCGCCAAACCGATCTCAACGTTCAGGTGCTTCGCAAGGAAGCCCCGCATTGATTCCTCGCCGTCCTCATTCGCCTTTTGGAATTCACGAAGCAGAAACTCGGTGTCGACTGACGCCCCCATGTTCGGGTTGGTGACGAAGAAGTTGGCAGGATCCCGATGCTTGTTTGCCTTGATCATCTCTTCCGGAAATTCGTAAATCACCGGAAGAAAGCGTTTGTCGTTGATGCGCCCATCCCGTACGCCGCGGGCATAGTTCAGCTTCTGCCGAAATACGCCAGCCGGAGGCTCGTCGGATTGGGTGGAGAGAAAGATGGTGAAACCTTCAGGCCGTGACGCCAGACCGCCGCAGGCTTCGCGCAGCATGTTCTCGGCGTTGGGCCGCTTACCGAACAACCACAACTCATCGATCAGAACTCCGGTGGCTTTCTTGCCGCCGACCGTGTCGCTGTCGGCAGCCACTACTTTCAATGTGGCGCCGGTCAGGCGGTGAGTGATGGTTCGTGTGTGGTCCTGCACCTGGAGCAGTTCCGACAGTTCGTCGTCGCTGTTCACCATGTCCCGCGCAGGAAAGAAACTGTTGTTGGCGATCTCAATCGTCGGCGCAAGGATCAGGAACTCTGCCGAATGACGCCAGTTGCGGATCAGCGCAGTGAGCATGATCCCGGCGGCGGTCGTCGACTTAGTGTTCTTCTTCGAGATCAGAAGGAAGAACTCGGTGATCAGACGGCGACCCTGTTCTGGATCGTACGAACCGAACACTGAACCAACAAAATCGATGATCCAGTCGCGGGAGACTTCGCCCATCGTTGGCTTGCCGGCCATGTCCGCGACACGAAGCTGTTTGAAAACCTCCATCGCTTCTGTGCGTTCTGTGGGGAACAGTGGAACAACTGGCACCAGCGACTCGCTCGCCAAGATGCGCCTTTCCCAATCAGGGCAAGCGGTTGTCCATTCCATATCACTTCACCGCGCGGAGCGGTGGCGCACCGGTGCCGAAGCGACCGGTACCGGCCTGCTTCGCGGCGTCCTGCTTGTCCTGTTTTTTCCCAGCATCGCCCTTGCGCTGGTGAACGAAAGGCATCAGCGCTTTTGCCGCATCGACTCGAAGCTTGGCTTCGCTACCGAAGTCGTTCATTACGGCGAGCAAAAAGTCCTTGGGGTCGCTGTGCCGCATCGCCTGGGCGAGATCGAAACCGGCTTCGGTAGTTTCTTCGAACGCTTCCCCGACGTCGGCGGCTGGTGCAGACCTAGGTGCGCGGGCTTTAACAATTTTGTTAACGCCCGACGCTGCAAGGGCAGCCATGACGGCGGGATGTTTTGCCAACCTTGAACCGGCGACCGATGCGCTGTCGACCGCGTAGCCCGCGGCGATGGCTGCACTTTTATTGGACGCACCTTCCCTAACAGCATTCACAAATGCCTGCTGTTTGGGTGTTAATGCCATTAACAAAAAACCTATGAGAGGAAAAAAATCTGTCCGTGCGGGGGCGAGTGGTCTAGAAGCTTTTCCCTTTCCCAAATTTTGCCCCCCCCGGGGTGAGTGACTGACGTTCCGCACCGTTCTGGTGCAGGGTTCGGGGAGTTGATGTGCTTCACCTCTGCGCCAAGCCTGACCCTAGCTACCACCTCACCATCTGGGCAGCTGAGCCTCTTCGCGCTTCTTCACCACGTCGTGGCAGGGCTTGCAGAGCGACTGCCAGTTGGTTCGGTCCCAGAACAGCACCATGTCTCCACGATGAGGGATCTTGTGGTCAACGATGCATGCGCCAGTCACGCGGCCTTCACGGTCGCAGTACGTGCACAACGGGTTCTCATTGAGGAACACCAATCGTGCCTGCTGCCATTCGTAGGTGTAGCCACGCTGATTGGATGTGCGCTTGTCGGAGCGCCATGACTCCGGGTCTACAGTGGCCAACCGATCACCCTGGGTCTTCACCCTGGTGGCGAGAGTGGTAAGCCTAGCCATAGCGACGACCTACTTAGCCAGCTTCGGCTGGAGGATTACCCGAGCAATCATTACCAGCAGGCCTAGCACGCCGTAAGCAATCGGCGGAAGGACCGCCTGAAGCGATGGCATCAGTTGCTCAGCCACACCCAGTGCCGCAATGGCACCACCAGCCTGAACGCTGGTCAGGCTCAGTGCTTGTTTCCAGTTATCGATCAGGGTCATTGATTGTTGCTCCAGGTAGTTTTTCGAGGCTTTCGGCATACCGCTTCCAGTGATCGCGGCTCTTGAGGGCATCACGCAGTGCGGTGTTTTGGTGACCATCAGGAAGGCATGGAGCGCTGATGTATCGGTAGATGGTTGTGCGCTGAACCTTGGGAGGCTCCTGGATCGTTTCTGTCTGCGCGCAACCAGTGAGCAGCATGAGGACGATCAGCAGTCGCTTCATTTAGGCCTACCCATCTGGGCGAGTCCCTTGAGGCCATCGCCGAGCTGGTTGATCTGGAACTCTTGCCGCTGGACTGATGTGCGGAGGGAGTCGACGAACTTGTCTGTCGATTCCCTTGAGCGCTCCAAAGAGTCGACCCTCTGGCCGATCAGGGCCTGATTGGTCTGGTAGGCGGCAAGCTGCACTTGAAGCGAGCCGAGTGATCCGACTACGTACACAAACGCGCCAATGGCACCGGCCGACAGGATCGTTTGCAGTATCGGGACAGCGACCTTGAACGTGGTGCTGTCTGCAATGCGCGAGACTTCAGTCATTGGCGGTACCGTGCGGATTTAAGTCAGCTCCAGCAGCACTCCCAGCTCAGAGCGATGGGTGTGGTGGAGCCGAAAACGGAAAAGCCCCGGTTAATACCGAGGCTTGATTCAAGTAAAAAATACGATTCTTTCAAACCATCAACGCAGCGGGGCTGCATTTGCAGGGGCTGCCCTTCTAATCGTAAAGTGTTGTAAGCCACCCATAATGGTTGGGCACCTCAAAACTAATAAAGGCAAGGAACGCGATGAAAGCCAGCGAACTGATAAAAGCACTTAAGGAATCAATTGATAGGTATGGCGATCAAAATGTCTGCACATGGTCGCCTACTGAGAGTTGCGATATACGCCCTGTCTCTAACCTGCGCCGCATGGCAGTGAAAGACGAAGACGTTGTAGTCATTGACTGTCACCGCAACTGGCCGAGCACCACCGGCGAACCGTCTGGATCCGGCCGAGACAATAATCGCTGACTTGTAACGACGTTGAGCTGCGTCGAGGAAAGGCGAAAGAGTCGAACTTTTGCCGTTGCCAGCAACTCCGGGTTCAAACCGGACCGCTCACCCTGAGCGCCACCCTCTAAAAACGAAAAGCCCCGCGAATGGCGGGGCTCATTTAGGCTGAAGGATTCTGAGTGCGTCTTTTTTCAGGCCAGTCCCTTCCGAAACCGGCTTTACCGCAGGTCTTACATATGTAATCGCCAGTGGCTGACCCGAGGTCGTACTCTTTGTAGAGAGATGGATGGGTGCAATCCCCATCGGTCCAATTTTCTGCGATTTTTTGTGCTTCTTTGATTTGAATGTTTCCCATGATGGGCTCCTGTAAATGAATACAGATCTTAGCCCATAAAAAAGCCCGACTCAGCTGCCGGGCTTTTTCTGTGGTGTCGCGCTGAAACAGCTGAACACCGTGTCATGAAAACAGGTCGTTATCCGCGTGGAAAGACTTTTTTACGCAGCCTCGCGAATTCCTTCCAGTGCGCAATCAATCCAAGCAACACCGGCTTTGATGACCTCCCGCGCCTTTGCCTCGCCGATGCCGTTTTCTCTGGCAATTCGCAAGGCTGGCCACTTGGCGCCGAAGTAGAGCCAGATGAAATTTCCCATCTGATCATCACGATTGATCAAGCGTGCGACAGCCCCATCCAACACCAGTGCGAGATCATCGGTCAGCGAGTATTCCTTCACGCCTCCCTCGCACGGGGTGTTGTCGCGAATCAGCGCATAAAGCGGCGATACGTACCGCGGCACGCCCATCCCATCCATCCGCCAATAGCCCCACTGTTCCAACAGCCACTCGGTATCCCCCAAGGCTTTACCGATGTACGTTCGCTTTTTCATGCGGCCTTCCTCGGGTCTGGATCACTCAAACCGAACAGGTCGCGCAACAACCGATCTGCAGGTTTGTTCTTGGCGTTGCCCTCAATCAGCCAACGTTGACCGAAATCGTGAAACCCGACTTCGGCCCGCATGCCATGCCAGGAGGCGACCATGTCAAGCAAGCACGCCAGCGCGTTGGGGCCGCCAACTTTGACCTTCGATAACTCTTCACCTGCGATCTTCAAGAAACGACGCTCAAGATCACTCATGCTTTTGCGCGGCAGCATTGCAGTTACTCGGTTGTTCATTTGGCTCCCCCTTTGTACTTACCAGCGAAGGGACGTTTCATCTCGACCTCTTCGCTGGACGGATATGGATTCCCCGCAAAGTTCACAAACCGGCCAAACTCACCCTGCTGTTGGACGATGCAGCTACCAACTTTGGCGTGACGACATTTGGTCATCAAAAGCTCGGTGACACCGTTTTGCCCTTCCTCCGAGTCCATATCGCGATGAACCATGATGATGCAGCTGGCGTCAGCCTCGATCTCGCCCGAATCGCGTAAATCACTGGACTGAGGTTTCTTTCCGACACGCTTCGTTGAGTCACGGTTTAGCTGCGCCAACTCCAGCACAGGGACGTCAAGCTCCTTCGCAAGCCGCAGAAGGGATTTGCTGATAGCACCAACCTCTTCCGTTCGACTCCGCCCCTTTCTTTCCGACTGAATCAATCCCAGGTAATCGACAACGATTCCTGCCAATCCATGCTCTCGCTGACATTGCCTTGCCGTCGATCGAATGCTCGCAGGGGTTTGTACGGGATCGTCGCAAATGAACAGCGGTGCCCCCCTCGCCTTGGCTACCGCGCCAACCATTCTGGCCCAGTCGTCATCTTCCATTTTTTCTGGGTTATCAAGCCGCCGTAGGTCGACACCGCCCAGTGAAGCAATAGCTCGGAGTCCAAGCTCCTCTCCGGGCATCTCGATTGAAAACACAAGCCACGGCTTACCTGCGACGCAAGCATTGTGCTGTGCGATTTGCAGCGCCAGGGTTGTTTTGCCACTCCCAGGGAGACCCGCTATCACCGTGACCTTTTTCGGTCTGACCCCCTGCATTAAATTGTCGAGTGCCGAGAGGCTTGTTGATGGCCAAGTCGGGAGGCGGTGGTTCAATTTGTCGTCGACGACCTCTGCTGCTCGGCCCATCATGTGGTCAAGACGCTGGTACTTTGGCTCACCATCTCCAAGCTCGCGCAGGTCTGCTGTGGCTTGCTGAGCCAGCGCTATGATCTCCGCTACTGGTCGGTCTTCATTCGCGCTGTCACGGATGATCTCGGCGACCTCCACTACCTTGCGCAGTGCCGAGCGCTCCAGCACGACTCTGGCGTAAGCTTTCCAGTTCGCGACACTCGGTACGTTCTTGGCGATCTCGGCGGCATAGGCGAAGGTGCTGTACCCGCTCGGTAAAGCGGGTCGACATACTCCGACAGTAACAACGTCGATCGGCTGACCACTCGCGTGAGTATCGAGAATTGCCTGGTACATAGCCGCGTTTTCAAGATCGCTGAAATCCCTTGTAGCTACGCGGGCTGTTAACTCATCGAAAAGCGATTCGTCTTGCAACAGCGCCCCCAACACCCCGTGCTCTGCCTCGATGCTAAAAAGTTCTCGGCTCATACAGCACCTCGAGCTGAGGCCCAGCTAAATCCCACCGCCTGCCCGCCACTCTCCCTCAAACGATCCAACGCTCGATCGCCGATGTAACGCCCCAGGTCCGCAGCCATCAAATTGGAGACCACTACAGTAGGCAGTACGAACTGATAACGCCGGTCGATCACCTCATGAAGAATGCCCAGTTCGTAAGCACTGCCAGCCTGGGCCCCAACCTCATCGATCACCAGAAGGTCGAAACTCGCCAGTTCATTGAGTACGTCTTTGTCGGTGTATTCAGCACTCCGATCCATCGCCCCTTTGAAGACCCGAATAATTTCAGCAGCGGATACGATCACTGCCTGGGCCCCATGCTCCCGAACTACCTCCTGAACCATCGCGCAAGCCAGATGCGTCTTTCCGTTACCTACGTTTCCCGAGAGAATCAACGAACGACCGGCGTCATAATTTTCTCCGAACTGAGCAACGTACTCCGAGCAGATTTTCAGCGCCTTTGCCATACCGTCTACGCCGCCAGTGGTTCTGTAACTGCTGAAGGTGCAGGTGCTGAACCGCGGCGTAATCCCGGAGCCGACAAGCAATTTATTGAGGTCTTCAGCCTTCTTCCGGCCTCGCGCCTCGAGGTGCGCGTCACTTTCGATCGGCGCGGTGTTCAATGCTTCCCAGTGGCAATGCTTGCAACCACGTGGCAACACGGAACCGCCGAACTGCTCGATCTCGGAACTGCTCACCGAGCCATGCAACGGACATTCGAGATCAAAAAAGCGGACACGAGGATGTCTGCAAAAATTAGAAATTCGCGCCACTCTGCACCTCCGGATACATCTCGTGCGTATGGTTCGGCAGGCCGTGATAGGCCGATGTTTTCGCTGTCTTGGCGCTAGCGCCGGGCAGTACCGAATCCGGGTAGATGTCGCTCCACGAATTTGTGGTGGAGTTATCCAAGACGGCATCAGGATCGGGGTGGTTAGCCAGCTTCTTCGAGATCAACTGACAGGCGCGCTCGGTCAGATCCTTGCGTTTGGATTTGCGCATTTCGCAGAACCCAACCCAGGATTCGGTCGATGCGTTCTCCGGCTTGGCTGTGAGAGGATCAAATTTGCTCAACTTTCCCTTCGGCTGCGCACCAGCAGGCTTGCCTGCGCCTTCTTTTGGTTTATTAACGGGTAGTTGACGGATAGATGAAGGATTGGGTGCATGTGGTGCACCCCGTTCTGTCGTCATTTGCACGTCGTTCTGTTGTGAGTTGCACCTCGTTACGTCTTCATTTGCACCCCGTTCGCAACGGGGTGCATCTGGTGCACCCCGCTCCACGGCCATGTCGTAGACCACCGGACGACGATCGTGTCTGTCGATATAGGCTGCCGCGATCGCTTGATTGCCGCGGCGAATCGCACCAAGTGCCTCAAGCGCCTCGAGCTTGTACTTGACCGTTCGCACGGCCAAGCCAGTGTCATCGCTCAAGCTGTTCGTAGAGGGGAATGCGCCTTTACCATTCTTGTCGGCATAGTTGGCGAGACAAAGGAGAACGTGGCGTGCAGTGGACTCCTCTACCAATCGCTGCTCTAGAGCCCAGACCATTGACTGAATGCTCATACGTCAGAGCTCCATCTCGTCAGTGACACGCTTGATGAAAGCGTCGTAAGACTCGGCCATGACGAATCCCTGATCCTCCAGCGCCTGCCGATATGCCTTGGCACTTCCGTAAAGCACCCAGCGCTCACGCTCAGGGAGATTTCGGAAGCTGGCATAGGTTGGCCAAGGGCCGGCGATCTTGCAGGCCGTGGAGGACTCCACATGCGGTACCTGTAGAGTTCTCATTGAAGAGTCTCCCCATCCGGTAGGTGCGCGGTCACCGGCGCATCACCATCGAGTCGCATGACATGCTCCAGACGTCGCTCGAAGATGGCCTTGCGGAGCTCGTCGGCGTCCATCCCGGTCATCCGCCGGACGAGGACTCGCAAAGCCATGGCTGCTTGAGCGACCTCGCATTTCGCATCGCTCAAGCTATCCGCGTCCGATGCCTCGTCGAACAAGATCTCTTGCGCGAAATCGGCGCCTTCCCAAGCCTTATACGCAAGCACGTCGTCAGCGAAACGCTCCATGTAGGCTTCGTCGATCACTGTGGGTTCGGTTGATCGGCCCATTAGTTGTCCTCCCGATCGACAGGAACGAAATCGGCTTCGCCATCTCGCAATGCGCGCAGGCCCAACACTGCAGCTGCAGCAACGCGCTCAGCAAAGCCAATTTCTAGATTCGTGTAGCGCCCGCCCATGCCCATGATTGCGAACTGAATCGCATGGAACGCTTCGGTTTCGTCAAACGCCGCCAATGCGCTGACTTCTTGATCGAAGAAAGACATGCCCTTTTCCCAATCGGCAGCGACGCCAGGGTTGTTCCGGGGCCAATTGACCATGCGCCCCTGAACGTCACGAGCTGTAAAACTCAGGCCTTCGCGCGTACGAATCAGCGGATAGTTGATCAACATCAGTCGACGAGCTTGTTCACCACCAATTGCGTGTGCCATGATTAATACCTCTACGAGATGTGTTGTCCTGGTTGCACAGGACGATTTGATAAGCCCGGTTCCCGCCGGGTTTGTTGCTTTATGCACCGGGCGAATTTCATCATTCGCCCCTTTGAAATAATGCAAACCCTACCCTGGCAGCGTGTTCACGCCGCCTTTACCGACTCTTCCAGCACCAACAAGCTCTGCCGCACATGGCCGATTTCTTTCTGGATGCCGGCCTTCTCGATCTGCGTTACCCGGCCGTCTGCCATGGCGTCGTGAACCGCGCGAGAAACATCCCCAGATTCAGCCGCCATGTGCACCAGCGCTTGAACCAGGCTTTTCCCCTCCGGCTTCACCAGTGGCACCAACTCGTACCCCAAGGCGCTCGCCAATAACTGCAATGGTTCAGGGTTCTTGCTGTGCACCAGAATTTGAAGGAATTGCTCCAGGTTCAGCCGGTGCGAGTCGTCATTTGGATTGCTGCGGTTGAGCAGCGCGGTGTGGCTCATGCCCATCAGGTGAGCCAGTTGTTTTGGCCCCGCATCAAGCACTGCCTCATGAATTGCGCGATGTACTTGTTCCATTCGGGAAACCTCTTGGCAGTTGTCGTGGCAACACGTCTTAGCAATGAGCGAAACTTTGCTCATCGGATCAGGCGGCAGATTGCTCGGAGCTGGTGGATGAATTACGCAGATATGCCCAGTCGATATCAGGGCGCAGTTCTTCACACGTCACCGCCCTCCCCGACTCGCGATCAAGATTGATGGCGAGCCCAGGACCAGCCAGGCGATACCCGTACGCAATCTGTTTGAGGTTGCCGACACTGGTACCGCTGCGCTCTGCTAGAGCATCCAGTTGGGCCGGCTCCAAGGAGCGGATGAGGTCGAGTAGCGTCATGGTGATCTCCGAAAGAAGCTCAGATTACACAATGCTAAATTACATAGCAATAGCGTATCGTAATTTACTAACTGCTAAATCGAGACCTATATTTCGCCTATGGATATGAAAACTCTTCGGGTCGAAGCGCTGCGGCGCGTAATCGGCCCACTCAGCCAGAAAGATTTCGCCGACCAGCACGATCTGGACGCTTCCTATTTGTCCCAGATCCTCAATGGGCATCGAGGCCTGGGCGAGAAAGCTGCGCTCAATCTTGAGCAGAAGATCGGCTTGGCGCCTGGCGTACTGGTTAACCCGGGCGGCTACGGTTCGAACGTCATCGAGGGTGAGTTCACCCGTCATGAAGTCGTACGTGAGCAGTCGCCTGCATACCAAGCGATGTTAGGGACCGCCTCGCCCCGGGCGATTGCCATCGTTGAGAAACTGGCCAGAGCTGCGGCTAAGGGGAAGCTGAAAGAGTCGGACCTGGTGTTGCTGGAAGGCATCGCGGGACTGCTTGAGAAAGCCAACTCCGAAAAGCCATAAACCCCAGATAGCAAAAGCCCGGCGCTAGGCCGGGCTCTCAATTACTTCAGCAAGTCCTCTTCCCTGTCCTGCCACATAGCCTGCAGCTTGGTCAGTCCCTTGCCGGTGATCAGCGTCGAGCACGTAGGGATCGTGCCATCGATTGGATGCTCAAAGGTGCCCAGTTTTACATCGAGCAAACCTGCCTCGATCTTCGCTTGGTACGGCTCGTTGTTCCTGGTCACCCATCCCTTCTGCCGCATGAACTGCAATAGCCTTGTGCGGCCAGTGCCGATGATCTTCGCAGCTTGAGCTGCGTTGTACGTCTTGTGCGAAACCGCGACCATGTCGTGGAACGCCACCTTCGGCGCGTCCTGCTCCACCTTCACTTCCAGCAGATGGTTCTCTTTGGTGAGCTCCGTGTTATCCGCCTCCAACGCGACGACCTTAGTCACGTTTTCGGTAAGCAGCGCCAGGAGTGTGCGGGGATCGCTAAGTGCCGCAGCGTAGTCGAAGGCTGGCTTAGCAACTTGCTGTTCCAGTTCCTGCCAGCGATCAACCAGGCGAGCCGTAAACTCCGGGCTGAGTTGGGCGACGACGACGAAGCTATCGCGCTTGCAGACCTGGTAGACGGATTCATCCCGAGGCCGGCCGATCGAATCGCGAAACTGTTCACTCCCCATTGGGGGTTGGACGATTACGCCACGCTCAACAAGGCGCTCGATGGATTGCTTGACCTTGTCATGACGAGAGCCAACCAAATCGGCAATCTCACGAGAGGACATTGTGGTCCGCGACATATCTTGTTGAATCTGAAAATGTGCCGCGATGCCATTCTGCCCCTGCTGACTAAAGGAAATGTTCATTGCGCTCTCTCCAAGCCTGCATGCGTAGAGTCGACAATAACCTTCGCTGTATTCGCAGCCCGAAACAGGAGCCAAGCTTGATTAGGCGTGATTCCGTCCATCCCCATGGCCGCTGCCTCAAGTGAGGATTTCAACTCACTAAGAATGCAGGACGCCTCCTCAAGGGCATCGGTTACTGGGATCCCAGGACGGACAGCAAGCAGGTGGTCTTGGTTGGGATTACAAATCGTGAAAGACAACTCCACCGTGACCGGCATCCTGATACCGCCAGCATTGAGTTTTTCTTGTGATGCCGTATCCTGTTTCATGTGAATGTCCTCAGAAATGTTCACTGCTTCATAGGCCTCAAGCGTTGGCGCGCTTGGGGCTTTTTCATGCCTGTTGATTTTCATGCACTAGCTCCTGCTCCATCATTTTCCTCAACCGGAAAACCACCTCCCCGTTCGCTGACCTCCCGTTCTCCTCTGATTTCGCATCCAGCCACTCCCTTATCTGCGCTGGCAATCGGATGAGCAGCGGTCTTTTCTCTTGCTTCATTTTCTACCTCCGAACCTTTTTTTGTGATCACTTATGATCATTTGATACCTCTTATGATCACCTGTCAATACCGATCATCGAACGTCATTTCTTGTCTGTTATAGTGATATGAAACTCAACAATCGAAAGGCAGCCATCCCTAATGACCGACTTCAGACCCTTCGCGGAGCGCCTTTTGTGGGCCAGATCTGAGGCAGGATTGACCCAAAAAGATCTCTCGGAAAAGAGCGGTATTAGCCTTCCGCAAATCGTGCGGTATGAAGCTGGCCGATCTAAGCCACGTCTCGGTGGTGCCCTAAAGTTGGCTCGCGTCTTAAAAATGGATGCGTACGATTTGATGCCTGAGCTTAGGAAAACTACTCACGAAATCGAAATTGAATTTTCATCTGATGAGGCTCAATACCTCGACACCGCAGCTGCTGGTCTCGGAATCACCACTGAAGAGCTCGTGCGTAAGCTGACAATGGTAGGTTTGAGGGAGCGCTCAAAAGATCCTGAGATGCGCAAGATGATAGAAGCAGAATCGCCAGGCTTATTGGATCGAATTGACGCTCTTGACGAGGACGGCGATCAGGATCAGAAACACCAACGCTAAATCTTAATCGAACACCATAGGGCACGTTCTTTTTAATATGTTTGGCCCAAATGTCTGTTTCTTGGCTTGCGGGAGCACATAATAGAAGGATTGCTGGCAATCCACTGCTGCCCCGCCAAAGCAGCTTCGATTTAATGCCGTGATTCGTTCCCAGCCAGTGCTCAGCGTCACATTGCGATGCGCTTTCGTTTCTTTCTAATTGGGAAGCCTCTGATCGGAGTGAGCCTTCATTGGACTCGATAGAAATGCAGAGGAAAACATCGTCAACGCCCCGTTAACAGGGGTTTACACGGGCGTAAAACCCCTTGAGCGTAGCGCTCAGGATGATTTAGGAGAGCGGCCTGGTTGCTTCGCGTAAGCTGGAGCCACTGGCCTTAGCCAGCCTTTGATTGTTTCGATGGTTTTGGGCAAATCGTCTGACCAGCCCTCACTTTCTAATCGTCCCTTGACATAGAGAGCCATGTCTGATAATCGGGGGTATTCCTTCTTTTTCGCATCTGATTTCCACTTTTCATCTGCAATCGTTTGTGCCCGTTCTCTAATAGCCTCTTTCAACTCATTAACAAAACCTAAGGAAGAATTGAACGCTGAGCTTTCGACCCTATATCGATTTCGTAAATTTCCACTAGGGATGAAAAACAAGTGAGATATATTGAATAAAAGTTCTGTGAGCGCCTTCTGTTCAGCCATACATTTATTGGAAGTGTTATCAAAGTAATTTTGAAGCTGCAATAACGGCCCTAAAACAACCGCTCCCAAATCCGCAGCTAGATCAAACAAACTTTCTACAGATTTAACCTTCCTCGAGAGGCCTACCGCTGAAATCGACGCCAATACCCCAACAATATGATTTTGCATACTCACAAAATCATCACCACCAAATATTACCTCATCTGGCTCAGCCCCAAACTCTTTAGCTTTTTCTATAAATAGGGCTCTAGTCTCATCGAACGAGTCACTCATACGAAATCCTGGACTGCAAAAATAGCATCCAGTCTATCGCCAGTTAGCAAAATGTAATAGATGAGACGTGGTCATACGAAGCGGGGCGTGCCGCCAGGGATGCGCTAGGCTTAAGTACGTTTTTCTGAAACCTGATGGATAGAGCTGTTAAAATAAGGAGAAATTCCGTGGCGCATGCGCATAAAACAAAAAACTCAGCCATCGCACTAGCAGTCACATTCGCGTTCGTTTACTCGAATACATCCCTGGCTGAGCCAAAATTCGCGATCGCTGGTGTGGGCGCCCTATCGTGCGGCCAGTACCTAAGACCCCCTTCAGTCAATAAGGAGATGTCTGACGCCATGGTTGTAACATGGATACAGGGCTACTTGAGTGGAACCAACACTCAACGATTTATGGATAGTGAAACGAGCATGAAGAAGCAACCGGATGGAGAGACATTGACGGCCTTCGTCGATAAATATTGCCGTGATCACCCACTGGAAACCGTTTACCAAGCATCTATGAATTTGGATCAAAGCTACTAGGACTCGTAGAATCACATGCCCGTAATTGAGCGGGCTTTTTATGCGTCATGAAAACCGTCTCTCAGTACCTGTTGCTAATGGTGATTTAGCTACCATGAATGATACGGTCGCTCTCCTCACCTTGCGTGGAGAGACAAGAGCATGGCAGCACTCGAAAAGCGTTATCCCCGCGAGTCGTTCACCAAGAAGCTGGAGCGGATCTGCCAGAGGTTGGACGAGGCATCCACCCGCACCATCGCTCACAAAGACTTCTTCAATAAACCAGCGACGTCCCAGGTGCAGATAACATCGCTGTGGGTTGTGGGCTCATACGCCCGCGGCGCAATGACCTGTGGTGACCTAGATCTCGTCATTGAGCATCGACTCGTTGAGGGACACCACCCTGCGCCTCGGACAATAACGAAGACTTTCTTTGGCGCCCTTCCGTACGTTAGCTATTACTTTGGAAAACCAGAGAGCAGCACGTCGGGTGTGGTATTCCCTGACGCTGTCCCGATCTGGACCGAGCCTGGCTGTGATTGGGGAGCGGCGATCAATTCAATTAAGCCAGTCACCAGCGCCGGCCGTGCAACACGAGAGACGGACTCGATCCCATTACGACCGGAACAGTTGTACATGGAACCGGAGCGTCTGCAGGGGATAGCGACCCAAGAGAAGGAAGGTTTACTTGAGTGGGAGTTCGTTGAGTTCACCGCGGCGGACCTCGAGCCGGTACCGCTAGAAGAAATCAGCCACCGAGATAAAAAGCTCCTTCGGATTGCCCCCATGATGGCGAAGAAATCCCTAGTGCTTATACCCGCGATAATTCGGCTTATGAAAAAACACGAGCGCTTCGGGATATGGGAATCGTCGGACAGCTATCGCGTAAAGTTGGACTGCGGGGCGACAGCGTTGCATCTGGGGCGCCCAGTCTTGCCGTACAACGCATTCGATGATGAACCCACCATCAAGCAGTACGTCCTGATTCCACATGTAAGCGCGAAGGGCCCTAACGGCGCCTGGATAATTCGGCGCGGGCCCAACCATCCGGACACCCAAGCTCTCGCAAACAGGTACGCCTATTATTTGGGGAGCCCAGGAACCCCGGAGACGGTGGCGTATCGCGATCGCACCAAGATATGGTCGACGGAGATGCTTGAGCTTTTCAATACGCAGGAAGAAGCCGAAGAGTTTGCTGCAATGTTGGATGAGGGAAGTGAGTGGCCAGCGACAGAGATCGGTAGAGCCGAAGGTCTAGCCCTGATCTCTCTCTTTGCTTTGGTGGACGTTGTCGAGATTGGGGATCATCAGCTTGCGATTACACGTACAGGCGCCGCCTACTTCGACCGAGACAAGGCGACGATGGACGAGATTGCGGCCGCCCTCCCCCTTGCCACCCAGATCAGCGCCGAAGCTTGAGCTAAGCGAAGGCGACAGAAAGCCCGCGTCTGGCGGGCTTTCGAGACGCTGATGGCTGACTAGTATCTGGTAACAGTCATCTTGATATCCCCAGCATAAACAGCCCCGGTCTTGGTGTTGATTAGCGAAACTCTAACGGGGTCGAGTCTTAGGAAGTACAGCCGGGAAGAGGTCTGTTGCTTGGTGTAGATAGTAGCTTCTTGAAAATCAGCTGATGTTGTGAAATAAGGCGCAGCGGAGCGCCCGTCTATTCGGAGCGCAAGATCGTTCGCGATAGACTTCATGGTTGCCGATGGAATCGCAGCTTTTCCGCTGATGCTAGACACGACTCCAATGGAGCCTGAGACTTCTCCCAAGACAACAAAGACCTTTTTTGCACTGACTTGGCTAACCGTTGCCGAAGCCCCGAATGCATTTTGCCCTTGATACTGGCCGTTTATTTTTACACTCCCACCCATCAAAAGCGCGGGATATGTTTTTTGTGCCCCGGCAGAGCTGCCAGACCCTTGATACCCTTTGTTTGCCGCATCATCAAGCGCCACGCTGACTGCCAGCAGACCAGTATCGGCATCATAACTAATCAAAGACCTGTCCAGTTTTAACTGAAAAGAAAGGGCCTCAGGTATTAGCCCGGAAATCCTGCGGTTGTATTCGCCGCTCGACTCATATTCATTTTTTTCACCACCCCCTGCTGTGATTTTGTCGATCAGGGAAAGTCCGTTTTCGACTTCTGTAGCCGAGCCATTTAAAGGGTTGCTGCTCAACAAGCTAAATGTTTCTGGGCCAGGTCGCTGCACAAGACGTGCCGCATCAATACGCTGAGGCGGCACACAGCCAGACAACGCTAATGCAGCCAATGAGGCGATAACAGTTAATCGCATATGGTTCCCTCCAGGATTGATCTCCAACTCTACCATGGCGTACAGCCACCATCAGCCCGTGAACGCCAGAACGAAAATGCCCGGCGCCGTGCCTATGCCACCCGTCGCCAGCAACGAAACCTCTAAGGCATGGTGGTCTCTACCGAAAAACTCCTCGGAGAAGGGCCATGTACGATGACGCGAAAGCGAACGCGCTTCACGCTTGGTATGAGTTACTGACGAACCCCGAAGATCGGATGAATGCGCAGGAGCAATACGAAGAACTACTTCGGCTTGCTGACCATTTTCGGGAGAAAGAAATTATTGACCCAGAAGAACGCAAGACCTTGATAGAGGTGGCGACGGCAACATATGCGCGCGCCGTCGAAGACGCGATCTGTGGGTGTAGAGCGTGGTGGCTTAATGGCAACCGCAATGCTGTGTCAAAAATTGGAGGACTTCCGGGTGATCACCATCTCTTCCAGGATCTCCCGAACGAGTCTGTTGATTCCCGCTTCTCCGTGATACTGAAGCCGATTGATGTTGATGATCGTGAATTGGTGGGAATCTGGACCGATGATGTCGATGGAAAGGCCGCTATCCGGGTTAATCGTGCAGGAAATCGCGCAGTTAGGCAGTCGGCTTGCGAGGGCCGCCTCGATTTCCATTTTGCTTAGGGTGTCCATTCGCTTATCCGTAAACCAACGAGAAGGACCTAATCCTAGTAGCCGGGAGCGGGATGTAAATGGTGGCAGCCTGACACTGGTTGGACGGGGCTGAGTAGACAAAAAGCCCGGCGCTGAGCCGGGCTTTAATTAAGCGGCTTTTAGTGCCTCAATCAGGCTTGCATCGCTCTTATAAATGATGATTGAAGCTGTCTGCGCAAGAGCTATGGTGGCCTGCTGAACGGTGTCGGGGTCTCCGTCTTGCATCACAACAATACGACGGGTTTTGTCCCCGGAGTTTTTCAGATCACCCATTTTTCCTATGGCGCCATACACCGACCCCCAACTTGGCTTGCCGCTTTTCCCAGACGAAATCGTTTGTATTATCCGCTGCTGCGGCGTCCCTGGATCAATAACGAACGGGAATACAAGTTGGTGCCCGCTTGCCCCCACCAACGCAAAGCTTCGCTTGAACCTCTTGCTGAATCCTGTGGTCAGCGCTCTTCCGACTGTCTTCTCAAATTTAGATACAGGAATAATTAGCTGGTCATCGCAAGCATTCCCTATCCGGGAGGCGGCTTCGATAAAACGTGCGATGTAAAATCCTGCCTGACCCTCGGGACACGTTGTGTACAACTCGCCGTTATCCGAAAGCGAGATTCCGCTTTCTTGAGCGATAGCACTAAAACGTTTTGCTCGCTTGGCGTTTGGCGTCATGCCATGAGTCATAGCTGTAAACAGAATGTCAGCGTTATCAGAAATGCGCACCAGCCCCCGCCCAATGTCTTGGACAAAGGCGCCGATCAACAGGCCGTCAAACGCAAGCGTCAGCGGAGACTGGACATAGGTAAGTCCTTCTCTGATCGAGCTGCATTGAAAGCCAAGCTGAGTGCTGATCTGGGCACAGTTCATAGGAGGTCCATCTGGCTGTCTTTCTGTGGAAAATTGAACGGTGGGGCGTTGTTGATATTGGCACGGTCTAGGAACACCTGCCATAAATCTTCGATAGACGTACGCTTCAGTGGCTCAGCGTAGCCAGCAGATGACTCGGCGGTAGGGACATGGAGATGAGGATGGTCGGCAATCTGCTGATAAAAAGAGTGGCCCTTGCCGACGGTATTGGCATGCTGCGAAGGGCCGTTTTCATCTAGGGCAAGAATCCTCGCGCTATTGACGATCAGCGCAATGGAAACCTTGTCAGGTATGCCGTCAATCATGCTTTTCTTGTGGAAGATGTCTACAAAGTAGCCTTCCTGTATGACCCCGTTAATGGATATGTTTGCACGACATTTATGATGGTCAGGAAAGCCCTCGGGACCTTTGACTATCCATTTCAGGCTGCCGCCGCCGGACCACTCTTTGCCGAGGGCAATAGCGTGAATCGCGTCGGCGTACGGTATTTGCCCAGGCTTAGCCATGCTTCCAAGTCCATTTGTTATTGCGTCTAGCGCGCGTTGAAAAAATATAAAAACCCTGACGAACCACCTACTCAGCCTTTCCCCGGACAATCCTTCCCGCCTTCACCTCATCAGCGTGGCGGCGAACCTTTTCCTGTTCCGCTGTAAGCAGCGCGCACAACTTCGACAGATTGAGCGAGTCGAGAGGAGCCTTGGTACGACTGGCCAAGTCACTCAGCTCAAGGACCGACCAGCGGATTACCGAGGCCAAGTCTTCCAAGTCGTAGAACAACTCCTGCTGGGCTGTTCTGGGACCATCGAGTGCTTGTATTAGATCTGTCATTTATATGAGTTTCCTAGTTATCGCACCGGCTGATCTCGTCGGCGTAAGCAGTCAGCCTGCCATTGCGATTCTCAGCGCTACCGCTGCCTCAAGAAGCCTGTGCGCTTGGATTGATACGGCCGAAGCCAAGTCATCATTACCATCGTCTCGAAGCGTTGCAGCCAGATCGAGAAGCTTTCCCACCTCGATCTCAACGACTCGAACGGATTCGGTTATCTGGTATTGAAGAGAGTGCGCCATGCCATCAACCCTCGTTCCAGATCCATAACGGTCTTCAATGAAGAACCCTGCGACTTTCGCCAATCCTGATCCGATCAAGCGCCCGGTTTAACGCATCTAAGGCATCAAGGAGAGCTTTCGCCTCGGTCTCTCGACCATCTCCCCAAAGGCGTTCAGCCATTTTGTTCAGGGCTTGGATGGAGCGCTCAATATCAGCAGCAGTCGCTGCTTTGCTTTCCTGACGTTTCTTTGGCATTGATCAACCCTTCTTCAGGGCATTGCTTCATCAGCTTCAGCGCGAATACATCGCCCACCGGAACACATGCCGCTATTGAACCTTGGTGAAGCTGTTGCCGCCGTCCGAACCCAGAACAAGGCGTCCCCCTCTCATCCGTACAGGTTGCTAACGCCGCGAAATTTATCACCATTGAATCGCCACTACGAGCAGTACCGCGTTGCACCTGCCGCTCTGTCACCGCATAGTCAAATATCATTTAGCAATTTGTATTGACTGCTAATTTAGCGTTTGCTATTTTCGCATCACTTCTCCTTTGCCTCATGGCAAACCTAAAGCCTTCACCAAATGGTGCGAATGCCAACAACGCGGCGGGCCTTTGCTCGTCCTGGAGAAACTGAGTGGTTGGCAACCCTTAACACGAGAGGATACGCAGTGAGTACTAAAGCACAGACCCCAGCAAGCGAATTCGCGGAGTTTGGCCAGCGCCTTATAGACCTGGGCATGGCGATGAAGCGCGACCAGACCACAGTGAGGGATCTACAAGAGCTAGCAAGGGCCTGCGGCATCAAGCTGCTAAACCTTCGCTCAGGGCCTGGCGCAGAGGTGCGTAATGGCTAAAACAATCCTGCAGGTGCATCAGGACGGGGTCCACTTCTACCTGAACACGGAGAGCTCGTCGCCCAACACCGGGCACAGGAACCGCTACCGGCTGTTCAAGACTGAAAACTACGGCCGCGACAAGTCGGGCTGGATTCAGGTTGGCTCAATTGCGGGACAAGACCTGATAGCCACAATGGGGGAGAAGGCGCTGTTCGAGGCTTGCGAGAAGCTCTTTGCCAGCAAGAAAGCCCGACGTTACGAGCACCATGGAGCCATACGCGGCAAGCCAGGAAGGTGGGAGGGAGAGGCATTCCCTACTCGTCAAAGCCAACCTTCCATAGCGAAACACGACACCGGCGAAATGAATCAGCATCAGAGATCAACCCGAGGCATCCAATGAAGCGAGAACTGATAAAGATCAGCGAGTTTCAGCGCCGGCGCTGGGGCGAAAACGGAACCCCTCCCTGCCCCCAAGCGATCCGCAATCACATCCGCAATGGTATGGTGCCCGGCGAGCAGATCGGAAAACTCTGGTACGTTGACTGGACGGCATTCAACCGATCGTACGGAAACGACTTGGTGGCGATGGTATTGAAAGGAGCTGCGTGATGGTCCCTCGGCCGCGGAATAAGGCGAATAAGAACCTCCCGCAGAATCTGTACTTCGATGCGCGACGCTCGACATATCGCTACCGGCGTCCAACCGACGGCAAGTGGTTCCCGTTCGGCGCTGATCGCATTAAGGCAATCGACGCGGCCAAGCAATTGAATCTGGAGTTCATGCGCGGTGCCGACTTGGTCGGATCCGTGATGTCCGTATCATCGGAGTCGTTCGCGGGCTTCCTCGACACTTATGAAAAAGACGTCCTGCCACCGCGCGAGCTAGCCAAAGGCACGCTTAGTTTGTACGCGGTGCACTTCCGTCGTTTCCGTAAACAATTCGAGGGCAAGGCTGTCGACCAGATTACGATCCGCATGGTCGCCGAAATGCTGGATGCACTTACGCCGCGCACGGCGAACCAGTGCCGTGCGCTGCTGACAGACATATTCAACCACGCCGCTTCCAAAGGACTGTGCCCAGACAACCCGGCGGCGAGCACGATCAATCGCATCGAGAAGAAACTGCGCAAGCGTCACACCGTCGAGGGGCTGAAGGCCATCAGGGAGAAGTCGCCAGCCTGGCTGCAGAACGCGATCGACCTGGCGCTGATCACCGCGCAGCGCCGAACAGACATCCTCGACATGAGGTTCGACGGCGTCCGAGAGGGGTACTTGTACGTGGTGCAGAAGAAAACGGCCAAAGTCAGTGACGCCGCATGGATTCGATTTCAGGTGACGCCGGAACTCCAGGCAGTCATCAGTCGGTGCCGTGACGATGTTGTCTCGCCGTACCTGGTGCACCGGAAACCCGATCGACTGAAACAGAAGCAGGCGCAGACCAAGGACCACTGGACGAAGGTTGAGGAGCGGTATTTGACGCGAGCATTCAAGGAGGCGCGGGAGGCGGCGGAATGTTACAAGGGCTGGAAGGAAGAGGAGATGCCGGGCTTCCACGAAGTACGAGCGCTGTCGCTGCACTTGTACAAGAAAGCCGGAAAGGATGGGCAGAAAATTGCGGGGCATGCGAGCGAGGGCATGACCAAAAACTACCAGCGGGACCACGAGGAAATTGTCTGGTCCGAGGCGATTCCAGACCTAAATATCAGCGAAATCACCGGGTAGTTTTGCGCCAGTTTTGCGCGGGTTTTGCGCGGACACAAAAAAGCCGATCTATCTGATCGGCTTAAGTGTCTGATATTAATCAGTAAATATGGTCGGGACGGAGTGATTCGAACACTCGACCCCTAGCACCCCATGCTAGTGCGCTACCGGACTGCGCTACGCCCCGACTAGGCGTGAAACCCGTTCTTCATCTCGAAGAACGGTCAAGAATATATCGCAAGCTTTTGAAAACTGGAAGTATTCAAACGCATGAATTTATTTCTTGAGCACCACCAGCACATCTTCCAGTTCGGCAATCATCTGCCGAATCATCTGCTTGTATTGAGTGGTGTCGTCTTTGGCTTCATCGCCGGACAAACGCAAGCGTGCGCCGCCGATGGTGAACCCTTGATCGTAAAGAAGCGCGCGGATCTGCCGGATCATCAGCACGTCCTGTCGCTGATAATACCGGCGGTTTCCGCGTCGTTTGACGGGGTTGAGTTGAGGAAACTCCTGCTCCCAATAGCGCAGCACATGCGGTTTTACCGCACACAGCTCGCTGACTTCACCAATGGTGAAGTAGCGTTTGCCTGGGATGACGGGTAGCTCGTCGTTATGACTTGGTTCCAGCATAAGCCTCAACTCGGGCCTTCAACTTCTGCCCTGGACGAAAGGTGACCACACGGCGAGCCGTGATCGGGATTTCTTCACCCGTTTTCGGATTGCGGCCGGGCCGCTGGCGTTTGTCCCGAAGGTCGAAATTGCCGAAACCGGACAATTTGACTTGTTCGTTGTCTTCAAGAGCGTGCCTGATTTCTTCAAAAAACAGTTCGACCAATTCCTTGGCCTCCCGTTTGTTCAGGCCCAGCTCTTCATACAGACGTTCCGCCATTTCAGCTTTCGTCAGAGCCCCCATACGTCACTTCCTTAACGTGGCGTTCAACCTTTGTTCGAGCGAGGTGAGGATGTTTTGCGTCGCGGTATTCACCTCATCGTCATTAAGAGTGCGCGATGGATGCTGCCAGGTCAAGCCGACTGCAAGGCTTTTTCTATCAGGATCAATGCCTTTACCCTGATATACGTCAAATAGCCTGAGGTCCGTCAGCCATTCCCCTGCATTTTCACGGATTACGTCCAGTACAGCGCTAGCCGCGACGCCTTTTTCGGCAATCAACGCGAGATCACGACGCACTTCAGGAAAGCGCGATAACTCCTGGAATTTAGGCATTTTGCCCAACGCCACTTCAGCCAGAACCAGCTCGAAAACGAAGACCGGACGATCGAGACCGAGGGCTTTCGACAATTCAGGGTGAATCGCACCCACGAAACCTACCAGCCGACCTTCGCGTTCGATGCGCGCGGTTTGACCCGGGTGCAGCGCTGGGTGCTTGCCCGGCACAAACGTGAACGAGTCCAGCGCACCGGCGAAGCCCAGCACCGCTTCCACGTCAGCCTTGACGTCAAAGAAATCCACGACATCGCGACCTTGCGCCCAGCCTTCCGGCAGACGGCTGCCGCACACCACGCCAGCCAGCATCGGCTCTTGCTTCAAACCTTCCAGCTGACCGACGAAACGCAGGCCGCTTTCGAACAGACGGACGCGATCCTGTTGACGATTCAGGTTGTGCTGAAGCGCCTTGACCAGACCTGGCCACAGGGACGAGCGCATGGCCGCCATGTCGTTGGAAATCGGGTTGGCCAGCAGCAGCGGCTCGACACCCGGATTAAACAACTCGAATTGTTTCGGATCGATGAAGCTGTAGGTGATCGCTTCCTGATAACCACGGGCTACCAGCAGACGACGCAACTCAGGCAGGTCGCTTCGCGCTTCAGCCTTGGCTTGCGGCGCCAGACGGGCTTGCGGGTAACGAACCGGTAGACGGTTGTAGCCGTACAGACGGGCCAGCTCTTCGATCAGGTCAACTTCGAGGCTGATATCGAAGCGATGGCTTGGCACTTCAACGCGCCACTGCCCTGCCCCGTCCGCCGAAACGGTGAGGCCCAAGCCGTTGAGCAAACGCTCGACTTCGGCCGGTTCCATTTCCATACCCAGCATCTGGGTGATGCGCTGGGCACGCAGGGTGACCGGTGCGATCTTCGGCAGATGCTGTTCGCTGACGGTTTCGATGATCGGACCGGCTTCGCCCCCGGTGATTTCCAGCAGCAGGCCAGTGGCGCGCTCCATGGCTTCACGGGCCAGTTGCCAGTCCACGCCACGCTCGTAGCGGTGCGAAGCGTCGGTGTGCAGGCCATAGGAACGGGCCTTGCCAGCGACAGCGATCTGATCGAAGAACGCGCTTTCGAGGAAGATGTCGCGAGTGGTCGCGGTGTTGACGCCGCTGTGCTCGCCACCCATGACGCCGGCGATAGCCAATGCACGGGTGTGGTCGGCGATCACCAGCGTATCGCTACGCAGGCTGACTTCCTGACCGTCGAGCAATACCAGCTTCTCGCCTTCTTCGGCCATGCGCACACGGATGCCGCCATTGATTTCGGCGAGGTCGAACGCGTGCAGCGGTTGCCCCAGCTCCAGCATCACGTAATTGGTGATGTCGACGGCAGCGTCGATGCTGCGCACATCGCCACGACGCAGACGCTCGACCATCCACAGCGGCGTAGGCCTGGACAGATCAACATTACGGATCACACGCCCCAGGTAACGCGAGCAAGCGGCTGGCGCGAGCACTTCAACCGAACGCACTTCGTCGTGCACGGCTGGAACGGTGGCGATGACCGGGCGGGTGACTTCAGCGGCGTACAGCGCGCCAACTTCACGGGCCAGACCCGCCAGGGACAGGCAATCGCCGCGGTTCGGGGTCAGGTCGACCTCGATGCTGGCGTCGTCCAGGCTCAGGTATTCACGAATGTCCTGGCCCACCGGCGCATCGGCCGGCAATTCCATCAGGCCATCATTGCCTTCGCCGATTTGCAGCTCGGCTTGCGAGCACAGCATGCCGTTGGACTCAACGCCACGCAGCTTGGCTTTCTTGATTTTGAAGTCGCCCGGCAGTTCGGCACCGATCATGGCGAACGGGATCTTCAGGCCCGGGCGCACGTTTGGCGCACCGCACACAACCTGGAAAGTCTCCGAGCCATTGCTGACCTGGCAAACACGCAACTTGTCAGCGTCCGGGTGCTGCTCGGTGCTCAACACCTCGCCCACCACTACGCCAACGAATTCACCGGCGGCCGGCGTAACGCTATCGACCTCAAGACCGGCCATCGACAGACGAGCAACCAGCTCGTCGCGACTTACCTGCGGGCTTACCCAGCCACGCAGCCATTGTTCACTGAATTTCATCCTGCTCTCCTAAGAATTCGTTACGACTAGCGAAATTGCGCGAGGAACCGCAAGTCGTTGTCGAAGAACAGACGCAAGTCGTTCACGCCGTAACGCAGCATGGCCAGACGTTCAACGCCCATGCCGAAGGCAAAGCCCGAAAACTCTTCCGGGTCGATCCCGGACATGCGCAGCACGTTCGGGTGAACCATGCCGCAGCCCATGACTTCCAGCCAGCCAGTCTGCTTGCAGACACGGCAGCCTTTGCCGCTGCACATCACGCATTCCATGTCGACTTCAGCGGATGGCTCGGTGAACGGGAAGTACGAAGGACGGAAGCGCACGGCCAGTTCTTTTTCGAAGAACACACGCAGGAACTCTTCGATGGTGCCTTTCAGGTCAGCGAAGTTGATATCGCGATCGACCAGCAGGCCTTCGACCTGGTGAAACATCGGCGAGTGAGTGATATCGGAGTCGCTGCGATACACACGGCCTGGACAGACGATGCGGATCGGCGGCCGTTTCGATTCCATGGTGCGGACCTGTACCGGCGAGGTATGGGTGCGCAGCAACATGTTGGCATTGAAATAGAAGGTGTCATGCATCGACCGGGCCGGGTGATGGCCTGGGATGTTGAGCGCTTCGAAGTTGTGGTAATCGTCTTCGACCTCAGGGCCTTCGGCGATGCCGTAGCCAATATGGGTGAAGAACTGTTCGATACGTTCCAGAGTACGAGTAACCGGATGCAGACCACCCGAGGTCTGGCCACGGCCAGGCAGGGTCACGTCAATGGACTCGGCAGACAGTTTGGCGGCCAGGTCGGCCTCCTCAAACAGTGCCTTGCGGGCATTGAGAACCTCTGTGACACGCTCCTTGGCAACGTTGATCAGCGCGCCGACTTGCGGACGCTCTTCTGCCGGCAAATTCCCCAGGGTCTTCATCACCTGAGTCAATTCACCCTTTTTGCCAAGGTAGTGAACCCGGATTTGCTCCAGGGCATTGATATCTTCAGCGCTTTGCACAGCCTCTAGTGCTTGAGAGACGAGCGCATCCAGGTTTTCCATGTACAGACTCCAGATACAAAATAGGGGAAGAGCTTGAAGGCTCTTCCCCTATTTATGACGCTTAACACCTGGCCCCACAGAGGTGAGGCCGGGTGACTGTCGGGGGTACTTAAGCCAAGGTGGCTTTAGCTTTCTCGACAATCGCAGCAAACGCCGCTTTTTCGTTCACTGCCAGATCAGCCAGAACCTTACGGTCGATCTCGATGGACGCTTTTTTCAGGCCGGCGATGAAACGGCTGTAGGACAGACCGTTGATACGTGCACCAGCATTGATACGAGCGATCCACAGAGCGCGGAACTGACGTTTTTTCTGACGACGGTCACGGTAGGCGTATTGGCCTGCCTTGATTACCGCTTGCTTGGCAACACGGAATACGCGCGAGCGAGCGCCGTAGTAGCCTTTAGCAAGTTTCAGAATTTTTTTGTGACGTTTACGGGCAATGACGCCACGCTTTACACGAGCCATGAGTTACTTCCTCTATTCTTGACTAAAATTAACGAAGGCGCAGCATGCGCTCGACTTTTGCCACGTCAGACGGATGCAGCAAGCTGCTACCGCGCAGTTGACGCTTACGCTTGGTCGACATTTTAGTCAGGATGTGGCTCTTGAAAGCGTGCTTGTGCTTGATACCGTTAGCAGTTTTCAGAAACCGCTTAGCAGCACCACTTTTCGTTTTCATTTTTGGCATGTTCGGATACTCCGCATTCAGTTGATAAACATAATCAGAAGGCCTGCCGTGCCCTGATGATTACTTCTTCTTTTTCGGGGCGATGACCATGATCAGCTGGCGTCCTTCCATCTTAGGATGCTGTTCGACCGAACCGTACTCGAGCAAGTCACCTTCAACTCGCTTGAGGAGTTCCATCCCCAGCTCCTGGTGGGCCATCTCACGGCCGCGGAATCGCAAGGATACCTTGGCCCTGTCCCCATCACTCAGGAAACGTACCAGGTTGCGCAGTTTTACCTGGTAATCCCCTTCCTCCGTCCCTGGACGAAACTTGATTTCTTTAACCTGAATCTGCTTCTGGTTTTTCTTGGCCGCGGCAATCTGCTTCTTCTTCTCGAAGATCGATTTGCCGTAGTCCATCAGTTTGCAAACAGGGGGTACTGCATCGGCGGAAATTTCCACCAAATCCAGTTTGGCCTCTTCAGCCTTAAGAAGCGCGTCTTCAATTGACACAATCCCAAGCTGTTCACCTTCAGCCCCAATTAACCGAACCTCGCGTGCCGAGATATTCTCGTTGATCGGGGCTTTCGGTGCAGCTCGTTTATCTTGTCTCATTTCACGCTTAATAATAATTACTCCGAATCTGGGCGACCACGCCGGGAAACCGCTTGCGCGAGAAACTCAGCGAACTGGGCGACGGGCATCGAGCCCAGGTCAGCACCTTCACGAGTACGCACAGCGACAGTCTGCATCTCGACCTCCCGATCTCCGATAACCAAGAGATAGGGAACCTTGAGCAAAGTATGCTCGCGGATTTTAAAGCCGATCTTTTCATTTCTCAAGTCAGACTTGGCACGAAATCCGCTTTCGTTGAGAGTTTTTTCAACCTCGGCGGCAAAATCGGCCTGTTTGTCAGTGATGTTCATGATCACTGCCTGGGTCGGAGCCAGCCACGCAGGGAATGCACCCTCGTAGTGCTCGATCAGGATGCCGACGAAACGTTCGAAGGATCCGAGGATCGCCCGGTGCAACATCACCGGGTGCTTGCGACTGTTGTCTTCGGAGACGTATTCGGCTCCCAGACGGACAGGCAGGTTAAAATCGAGCTGCAGGGTACCACACTGCCAGACACGACCGAGGCAATCTTTCAGCGAGAACTCGATCTTCGGACCGTAGAACGCACCTTCGCCCGGCTGCAAATCGTACGGCAAGCCAGCGCTGTCAAGGGCTGCAGCCAGTGCAGCTTCGGCGCGATCCCACAGCTCGTCGGAACCGACACGTTTTTCCGGACGAGTGGACAGCTTCATCTCGACATCTTTGAAGCCGAAGTCGGCGTAGACATCCATGGTCAGCTTGATGAACGCGGCGGATTCGGCCTGCATCTGCTCTTCGGTGCAGAAGATGTGCGCGTCATCCTGAGTGAACGCCCGCACACGCATGATGCCGTGCAGCGCACCCGATGGCTCGTTACGGTGGCAGGCACCGAATTCGGCCAGGCGCATCGGCAACTCGCGGTAGCTTTTCAGGCCCTGATTGAACACTTGCACGTGGCAAGGGCAGTTCATCGGCTTGATGGCGTAGTCGCGGTTTTCCGACTGGGTGGTGAACATGTTGTCGGCGTAGTTGGCCCAGTGCCCGGATTTCTCCCACAGGCTGCGGTCAACGACTTGCGGAGTCTTGATCTCCAGGTAGCCGTTGTCGCGCTGAACCTTGCGCATGTACTGCTCGAGCACCTGGTACAACGTCCAGCCGTTCGGGTGCCAGAACACCATGCCCGGCGACTCTTCCTGGGTGTGGAACAGGCCCAGGCGCTTGCCGATCTTGCGGTGATCGCGTTTTTCAGCTTCTTCGATGCGCTGGATGTAAGCCGCCAGCTGCTTCTTGTCAGCCCACGCGGTGCCGTAGACGCGCTGCAATTGCTCGTTCTTGGCATCGCCGCGCCAGTAGGCGCCGGACAACTTGGTCAGTTTGAAGGATTTCAGGAAACGCGTGTTCGGCACGTGCGGACCGCGGCACATGTCGACGTATTCTTCGTGATAGTACAGGCCCATGGCCTGTTCGTTCGGCATGTCCTCGACCAGGCGCAGCTTGTAGTCTTCGCCGCGGGCCTTGAACACTTCGATCACTTCGGCGCGCGGAGTGACTTTCTTGATCACGTCGTAATCTTTTTCGATCAGTTGCTGCATGCGCTGTTCGATGGCGGCCAGGTCGTCCGGAGTGAAGGGACGTTCGAAGGCGATGTCGTAATAGAAGCCTTCGTCGATGACCGGGCCAATGACCATTTTGGCCGTCGGGTACAGCTGCTTGACCGCGTGACCAACCAGGTGGGCGCAAGAGTGGCGAATGATCTCCAGCCCCTCTTCATCCTTTGGCGTAATGATTTGCAGCGTCGCGTCGGCGCTAATGATGTCACTGGCGTCGACCAGCTTGCCATCGACCTTGCCGGCCACGGTGGCCTTGGCCAGACCTGCACCAATGGATGCGGCGACCTCGGCTACGGAAACCGGGTGATCGAATGAACGTTGACTGCCGTCGGGAAGAGTAATAGTTGGCATGGCGCCTCCTCTCCTAGTGGTGACCCCTACCAAAGGTCACGTGGGTTGGGATGAGCCAGTACAAGATCCGGTCCAGGCCATTCAATGACGAACGCCTGCCTTACAGCGGCAGGAGCCTTGCGGCCAACCGGAAAACCGAACCAGAGTGACTGGGATTCAAATCAGGGTTATTCGAACATCTGCCGCCACCGGGACTGAAGGTCATCCGGAGCCTGCAAACGCCCGAGCGAGGCATGCTAGCACAGATGAACGGTCGTCGCGGTGCCGGCTTTTCTGCAAGGGCAAATCAGCTGTTTTTATGCCAGAGTGCTGAACTGAACCCGGTTTTACCCCTCAGATAACAAGACATTGACCCACAAGGAGCATCCCAGCATGCGTCTGAATCGTTTGTTCGCAGTAGTCGCCCCTATCGTCCTGCTGCTGCCACTGGCCGCCCATGCCGATTGGCCGAAGGGCGAGCGCGAGAAATACATGGCTCAATGCACCCAGGCAGCGACTCCGCAGATCGGTGCAGCCGCGGCAAAATCCCACTGCGCTTGTGGCGCCGATGCGATCAAGTCGTACCCGGCCAGTGACATTCAGGCATTGATGGACAACAAGGCCAGCGACGCACTGAAACAAAAAGCGCTGACCAAAATCGCGGCGTGCAAAGCCGATCCCAACGCAAAAAAATAAGCCTCAGAGGAGTCTTAGAAGGCCTCAACAGCCGATGAAAAGCCCCTGAAAAGCTGTTTTTCGTACAATTTATGCAGGTTTTACAGCTTTTTTTATCGTCTTTACTTTCGGCTGAAAGCCTTTTAAATCGGGGCTTTCAGCCACATCAAGCAACAAAGCAAGCGTGACTGTAGGGCAAACAGCACGTCCGGGGGGCTCCCAAAGCGAACATTTCGACTATGATACCCCGGTGTGCCCAGTTGGCCTGAGCAGCACAGTACTACTGAAAATATATGTTTCTTGGAGATACACCATGTCTAATCGCCAAACCGGCACCGTTAAATGGTTCAACGATGAAAAAGGCTTCGGCTTCATCACTCCTCAAGGTGGCGGTGACGACCTGTTCGTACACTTCAAAGCTATCGAAAGCGACGGTTTCAAAAGCCTGAAAGAAGGCCAGACCGTTTCCTTCGTGGCTGAGAAAGGCCAAAAGGGTATGCAAGCTGCTCAAGTTCGCCCAGAGTAATTTCCAGGCGCACTAAAAAAACCCCGTCCATGTGACGGGGTTTTTTATGGGTGAAGCAAAAGCCTGACGCTGTCAGCCGCAGTTGATGCGCGTGATCACCAGCTTGTCATCGGTGTTCAGGTTCAGGCGATCGGAACGGTACTCCAGAGTCACCATATCGTTAGGCTTGAGGATACGGGCATTCTGTGCACCGGCGCGGATGCGCGCCTGCTCGAGCAGTTCGGGCGAAGCCTTTTTGCCAATGGTGAATTCGGCAGCCCTTGCTTCGCAACGGCTGTGACCGGTATCAGTCGTCGTGACAGGGTCTGTTGCCGATTCGGTGGACGTACTACTGCAACCGGCCAGCAGGCTAGCGGCCAACAAAGTACCCAATGACGCGAGCTTCCAAGGCATGAAGCCTCCTTTTTTCAATAGTTAAGCTGAGATCGTGCGACCGCCAATCTGGCATTTGGTTTCACAGGCAGCGCTTTCACCCTGCCCTCGACCCGGACAATCGGCGAGTTTGCCTGAGCATTCCCGGTCGTTCACCCCGCAATCGTGACTTTATATGACCTGCGCTCAATAAATGTCGATGTAATCGAACGGTGGCGTTGGCCAGTTGCCTTTCAACGCATTGAAAATCTGCATGACCCAGACTTCGTCACTGGCCGCGACCAATCCCACATACCCAGAGCCTTTGGCCCACGTCTCCAGACGAAACAGGAGACCGTCGATGTCGGTGCCGCCCACGACGCCCGATGAAATGTAAGCGATGCCGCCCTTGGTCACCCGCAATTGGGCGTGCTCATCATCACTGGCAGAGGCTAGCAGCTGGCGCACGGCCTCAAGCGTCAAGCCGTCAGGAGAGTTCAAATCGATCTGCACAGCACGGTCCTTGATAAATCTTCAAAGGCCAAGTGTCGCATAGCCCTCCCCTCATGCCTAAGTCGGAGTGCCAAACGTCCGGCAAAATGGTTAACTCACACTCAGACTTTCCCGAATTCACGAGCCCCATCATGACCACCGTAAGCATCGACGCCGACATCAAAGCCAAATGGCCGCAAGGTCATAGTTCATACAGCCCGGGCAGCCCGGAAGAGTTGGCAATCATTGGTATCGATCTATTGGTCAAGGAGCTGGGAACTGAAGCGGCGCAATCCTTCATCGCGCAGGTGTTCGAGAAGTACCCGACCGACTACAAAGGCGCCGAATACAACGAAAGGGAGTGAAACCCGCAGGCGGGCACCTGCGGGTGTGAAACTTACTTCAGACGCGCCAGACGCTGGGTCAGCAGGTCGAAGAAACCCTGAGCGTCGCCACTCTCAACCCAGAAAGCGTTCTTCGGCGCTTTCAGGCCGTCATACCAGTCGACGATGGTTTGACCGAATGTCGGGCCCTCATCGCTATCAACCACCACATTGACCGAACGACCAGTGAACAACTCGGGCTTGAGCAGGTAGGCAATGACCGTAGCGTCATGTACCGGGCCTCCCGGAAGACCGTAGTGCTCCATGTCGCCTTTGACGTATTCATTGAGAATATCGCCCACCAGCTTGCTGGCGTTGTTGTTCAGCGCGGCGATCTGCTTCAGGCGCGCCTCGCTGGTGAGGATCTTGTGGGTTACGTCCAGGGGCAGATACGTCAGCTTGACGCCACTTTTCAGCACCACTTCCGCCGCTTGCGGGTCAGCGAACAGGTTGAATTCCGCCACCGGGGTGATGTTGCCGCCATTGAAGTGCGCACCACCCATGATCACCACTTCCTTGATGCCCTGAACGATTTCAGGTTCCTGGATCAGCGCCAGGGCCAGGTTGGTCTGTGGACCGAGCATGGCGATGGTGATGCTGTGGGGCTTGGCGGTTTTCAAGGTGTCGATCAGGTAATTGACCGCATTGCCCTTGGCCAGGCCTTTCTTCGGCTCATGCACGGTCACACCCGACAGGCCTT
Source organism: Pseudomonas fluorescens NCIMB 11764 (assembly GCF_000293885.2). Taxonomy (NCBI): domain Bacteria; kingdom Pseudomonadati; phylum Pseudomonadota; class Gammaproteobacteria; order Pseudomonadales; family Pseudomonadaceae; genus Pseudomonas; species Pseudomonas fluorescens. The sequence goes on along the minus strand of NZ_CP010945.1, from coordinate 3,506,684 downwards.
CCTTGCCATGAATGTTCTCGGCATAGATGGGCGTGCGCATCAGCGGCTTCGGCGCACCGGCATACACCGGAACGTCTTCGCGCCCTGCCCACTCGCGGGCCAGCCGCGCATTACGCGAGGTCTTGTCCAGGCGAACGTTACCGGCGACGGTGGTCAGCGCGCGGATGTTCAACTCTTCCGGTGATGCCAGGGCAAACAGCAAGGCCACCACGTCATCGGCACCCGGGTCGGTGTCGATGATCAAGTCGATCTTTTCCGCCGCCTGGGCGCTTGTTGCGGTTATCAAGGACAAAAGCAGCAAACTCCGGAGCAGGTGGCGCAGTTTCTGAGCATAGCGGTGCATGGCGCACTCCTTGTGCGTGGGAAAACAGAGAGACAATGGCGAATCAGAACGTGACCCCGGCCACCAGCACGATGTTGCAGTACGGCTGACATTCGCCTGTACGAACAATCGCCCGCGCCTGTCGGCTCAAGACCTTGAATTGGTCATGACTGAGCAACTCACGCTGACCCAGCGCACCTTCGGCATTCAGTTCGTCCAGTGTGGACAGCGCCGACGGTTGCTTGTCCAGGATCTCCTGGGCCAACACGTGGCTTTCGACCTGCATTTCGCTGAGCACGACTTTCAACGTGCTGATGAAATCAGGAATGCCGTGGGTCAGGGCCAGATCGATCAGCTCGACGCCCGGCGGCACCGGCAGACCGGCATCGCCAATCACGACCTTGTCGCCGTGGCCCAGGGAAGCGATCAGTCGCGACAACGCGACGTTGAGCAATGGTGTTTTCTTCATGGTGTTTTAAAGCCCTGTACATCGGACAAATCGGGAATCGAGGGCTGCGCGCCGGCACGGGTCACCGACAGCGCGGCGGCCACCTGGCCGAAACGAATCGCGTCGCCCTCGTTTTTGCCGGCCGCCAACGCGGCGGCGAAACCACCGACAAAGGTGTCGCCTGCCGCCGTGGTATCCACAGCTTTTACCTTTGGCGCCGGAAAGTGTTCGAAGCTTTTGCCATTGGCAAACAGCGAGCCTTGGGCCCCCAGGGTAATGATGACCTTGCCCGCCCCCATGGCAATCAACCGGGTCGCAGCGGTTTCGGCGGTTGCCAGGGAGTCCACCGGCAAACCGCTCAGTGCCGAGGCTTCGCTCTCATTGGGAATCAGGTAATCGATGGCGGCATACCAGTCTGCCGGCAGTGGACGACTGGCTGGCGCCGGGTTGAGAATCACGGTTTTTCCTAGCTCACGACCGCGCTTGAGCGCATGTCCGACCGTGGCATCCGGCACTTCCAGCTGACAAATGATCACATCTGCCGCCTGCAATACCGCGTCAAAGCGATCGATCACTTCTGGCGTCAGCGCGCCATTGGCACCGGCGACGATAACGATCGCGTTCTGGCTGTTGTCATCCACCACGATCAACGCCACGCCGCTGGCACCGTCGACGGTGCTGACCGCCTGGCAATCGATACGGTCGGCCAACAACGCCCCGCGCAGTTCCTCGCCGTAGGCATCGCTGCCCACGCAACCGACCATCGACACCTGCGCCCCCAGTCGCGCTGCCGCAACCGCCTGATTGGCACCCTTGCCGCCGGAGACTGTGGCAAACGACTCGCCGATCAGCGTTTCACCGCCGCGGGGCAACCGCGACGCGCGGGTCACCAAGTCCATGTTCAGACTGCCTATCACCACTACTTTTGCTGGCATACATCACTACTCATAAATGCTGTTTCAACGGCGCTTTTGATTTAACGGCTTTCCATATTCAACGGAAGTGGTCAAACACACCGGCCAGCGGCGCGGTCGATTCCCGCAGGACGATACTGGGCGTCACAATCCGTTGATCGGTGGCCATGTCCGGTGTGGCGATCCTGCGCAAAAGCACGCCGGCCGCCATCTCGCCGAGCTGCAGGATCGACTGGCCCACGGTGGTCAACGCCGGATAGACATAACGGCTCATCTGGATATCGTCGAAACCGATTACCGACAGCTCGCTCGGCACACGAATATTGCGCTCGGCGGCGGCTCGCAACACGCCGATGCCGATCATGTCGTTGCCGGCAAAAATCGCGCTGGGCGGGTTCTTCTCCAAAAGGATGGCGGCGGCGCTGTAACCGCCGGTGCTGGTGAAATCGCTTTCCAGCATGCGTTCGTCAGGCACTTCGACGCCCGCCTCTTTCAAGGCGCGGCAAAAACCTGCAAGACGCATCTGCGCCACGCTGGTACTGGCAGGCCCGCCAATGGTGGCGATGTCCCGATGCCCCAGTTCCAGAAGGTGTCGGGTCGCCAGATAAGCGCCGTACTCATGATCGATGCGCACCAGATCGGCATTCACCCCTTCCAGCCCGCGGTCGACGATGACCATCGGCGTGCGCACGCCTGCCAGACCTTCTGCCAGCCCCGCGTCGCCACCGGCCGATGCCACGATCAGCCCGTCGATGCGCTTTTCCAGTAGCACGCGCAGGTAGCTGCGCTGCTTTTCCGGGTTGTCGTCGGAGTTGCAGAGGATCACGCAATAGCCATTACGCTCGCAGTAATCCTCGATGCCGCGAGCCAGTTCGGCAAAGTACGGGTTGAGACTGTTGGGCACCAGCAGACCGATGGTCGCCGTGGTCTTGGCCTTCAATGAGCGGGCCACGGCGCTGGGCACGTAGTCGAGAGTTTTGATCGCGGCCTCGACCTTGATCCGCACCTCCTCACTGACCGGCCGGGTCTTGTTCACCACGTGGGACACCGTGGTGTAGGAAATCCCCGCGAGCGCTGCCACATCCTTGATTGTTGCCATGACTCAGGTCCGCCGGCTTGCGCGCTGACTGCGATAGGTATCAAGCACCACCGCCACCACGATGACCGCGCCGGTGATGATGCGTTTGGTCGGTTCGGTTGCGCCGATCTGCGCCAGGCCGGCCGCCAGTACGGAAATGATCAGGACCCCGAAAAAGGTGCTGATGACCGAACCGCGGCCGCCCATCAGGCTGGTTCCGCCGATCACCACGGCGGCAATCACTTGCAGCTCCAGGCCCGACCCGGCATTCGGGTCCGCCGCTTCCAGGCGCGAAATCTGGAACAGCGCGGCGATACCCGCCAGCAGTCCCATCAGGCTGAACACCAGGATCTTGTAGGGCTTTGGATTGATCCCTGCCAGACGTACCGCTTCTTCATTGGTGCCGATGCCGATCAGGTAACGACCGAACACCGTGCGGGTCAACACCGCCTGCGCAATGAAGATGATCAGCAAGGCAATGATGAACGATGGCGAGATACCGAAGGCGATCGGGTTGGACAGCCAGGCAAAGGCATCACCGATGTAGGCCGTGCGCGAACCGGTCATCTGATACGCCACGCCGCGCGCCATTTCCAGCACGCCGAGGGACACGATGAACGACGGAATACGCCAGGCTACGGTGATCGAACCGGTGATGGTCCCGGCCAACGCAGCCGCCGCCATGCCGAGTAGCGCCGCCGGCAGTACGCTCCAGCCCCAGCCGAGAATCGCCACGCTGACCGTCGACGCTGCAAGCGCCAGCACCGAGCCCACCGACAGGTCGATGCCGCCGATGATCAACACGAATGTCATGCCGACCGCGAGCACCATCAAGTCCGGAATCTGGTTGGCGAGTGTGCTGAAGGTGTCGTAAGACAGGAAATGGCTGCTCAGGACAGAGAACAGCGCGACCATCGCCAGCAAGGCACCGGCCAGGCCCAGATAGGTGCCGAGGCCGTAAAAATTGCCACTACGTTTACCGGCGGACGTTGCAGTTTTCATTGAGGGTCCCTAGGCGCTGCTTCATTGAGCAACGCATCATGTTTTTGGTAACCGGCGAAAGCGGCGGCAAGCAAGTCATCCTGGGTCCAGCTATCGCGTTCGAACGTCTCGATCAGGCGCCCCGCCGACAGCACGCCGATGCGGTCGCAGATCAGCATCAGTTCGCGCAGGTCGCTGGACACCACCACCAGCGCCTTGCCCTGACGGGTCAGTTCGCCGAGCAGTGCATAGATGTCGAATTTGGCGCCGACGTCGATGCCGCGAGTCGGCTCGTCGAACAGCAACACCGAACAATCGCGTTCCAGCCAACGGCCGATCACGACTTTCTGCTGGTTGCCGCCGGACAGCTCCGAGACCAATTGCGTCGGGCTGGAACTGCGGATGCGCATGGCGTCGATCTGACGCTGGGCCAGGGACATCTCGTCACCGGTATTGACGAAACCACCACTGGAAATCTCTGGCATGTTGCCCAGGGCAATATTCGCGCTGATCGATTGCGTCAGCAGCAAGCCCTCGCCCTTGCGGTCTTCAGTGATCAGGGCAATGCCATGATCAACTGCATCAACCGGTGAACGAATACTCACGACCCGTGCGGGCGATCCCAGTGCGACCGTGCCGCTGTCCGCCGGGTCAGCGCCGAAGATCAGGCGCAGCAACTCGGTACGCCCTGCCCCGATCAAACCGGAAATCCCGAAAATCTCGCCAGCGCGCACTTCGAACGACACGTCGCGCACCTTGTCCGAGCGAGTCAGCCCCTTGACCGTCAACGCCGGAGCGCCAATCTTGCGTGGGCCCATGTCGATGTGTTCACCGAGCTCACGGCCGACCATCAGGGTTACCAGTTGCTCGCTGTTGTAATTGGCCATCGGTTCGACGCAGACCAGATTGCCGTCGCGCAACACCGCAATGCGCTGTGCGACACGGGCCAGCTCTTCGAGGCGGTGCGAGATATAGATGATCGACACGCCGCGCGCCTGCAGACGAGTGATCTGCTCGAACAGCATCTCGACTTCACGGGCCGTCAGCATTGCGGTCGGTTCATCGAGGATCAGCACATGACAATCGCCGATCAGGTTCCGGGCGATTTCGACCATTTGCTGGTGACCGATGCCCAGTTCGCCGACCAGGGTGTCCGGGTCGATCGCGTCGAGCCCAACCTGGGCCATAGCCTCGATCGCGGCCTTGCGCAGTTGCTTGCGACTGATCCAGCCCGCATTGCTGGGCAGGTTGTCGAGAAACAGGTTTTCCGCCACCGACAGGGTCGGCAGCAGATTGAGTTCTTGCATGACCATGCGAATGCCCAGGTCTTCAGCCTGGGTGCGGCTGCCGGGGCGGTAATCCTGACCCTGGAATTGCATCTGGCCGGTGGTCGGCGTGACCAGCCCGCCGATGATCTTCGACAGCGTGCTTTTGCCGGCGCCGTTCTCGCCGGTCAGCGCCAGCACCTCACCACGCATCAACGTCAGGTCGATGCCGGCAAGGACTGGCTGCGCATAGGTCTTACCGATACCGCTGACCGAGAGGACAGCGTTCGGAGCGGAAACTGACATAAGAATCTCCATGTGCTCGCCCGGACGGGCGAGCACCGTTGTATCGCCGGAAGGACTACTTGGTAACCAGCTCTACCGGCGTTTCGATCACACCGTTAGTGCCGCTGTCGACCTTCTCGCCCTTGATGATTTTCAGCGCCGTCTCGATACCGAACACGGCTTGGCGGGCGGCAAACTGGTCAGCGGTAGCCAGGACACGGCCATCCTTGAGCATCGGCTTGATGGCATTGATGTTGTCGTAACCAACCACTTGCACCTTGCCGGCCTTGCCCGCGGCACGGACTGCAGACACGGCGCCTACGGCCATGCTGTCGTTGCCGGCCAGCAGAGCCTTGATGTTCGGGTATTCGCTGAGCATGGACGAGGCAACCTGGTTGCCCTTGTTGATTTCCCAGTCGCCGGATTGCAGGGATACGACCTTGATCTGCGCCGCTTCCATCGCATCCTTGAAGCCGGCAGTACGGGCCTGGGCATTGGTGGTGGTGGACACGCCTTCGATGATGCCGACTTCGTCACCGGCCTTCAGCTGCTTGGCCAGGTATTCGCCCACCAACCGCGCGCCTTTGCGGTTGTCCGGACCTACAAACGGGACGGTGATGTTCTTGCTTTTGACGACGGCTGGATCCAGCTGGTTATCGATGTTGATCACGGTGATGCCGGCATCCACCGCTTTCTTGATCACTGGCACCATGGCTTTGGAATCAGCCGGCGCGATGACCAGCGCATTGACCTTGGAGACGATCATCTGCTCGACGATGCGGATCTGGTTGGCCGTGTCCGTTTCGTCCTTGATGCCGTTGGAGATCAGTTCGAAATCGCCGGAGTGGTCTTTCTGGTAGGCCTTGGCGCCGTCTTCCATGGTCAGGAAGAATTCGTTGGCCAGGGATTTCATGACCAGCGCGACTTTGGGTTTTTCAGGGGATTCGGCCAAAGCCGAGGAGACAGGCAACGCGGCGGATGCGGCAGCCAGCATAGCGACAGCGAGAAGACGTCCAGCGAATGGCAGCTTCATGGGTTCACTCCGATCTTATGATTATTCTGAGCAACGCTTGCGCTGGCATAAGCTTCACTGCATTCGCCGAGGAACAAGCCATCGGCGGAGCCGCGCAAACGTTTGCGTAGACCGAACTATGCGAACCCTGTGGTCATTTGTCAACGACCGAAAAAACGTTTTGTACTTCGGCGGGTGTCTCTTTTTATGCCGTGGTGCTGACAATACCACCCGCGCTGGAACCCTTGGCCAGTTCCTTGACCAGATTGCCGGTTACTTCCAATAGCGCGCCGTTGGTGTCGGCGACCTGTCCCTGAATCGACATGACCACTGCAGCCTTGGCTTCCGGTGTCGGGTAAGTCGCAGCCTGGGCTGCCGCCAATTGCTGCTGTTGCTCGCGCAGTTGCTGCTGCAGCTCCTGCATGCGTTTGAGCAACATCTTTACTGCGATGCTTTGGTCGCTGCCGCTTTCTGCTTTGGCTTCGGCCGGGGTGCCGCCACCGGTGCGAACCTTGGTTTTGTCAGCCGATTCCTCGTTACCCAACGCCGGCGCCGACGCTTCGGAAGTCGATTCGCTCAAAGCGTTGATCGTCGCCGTGGACTTGCCACCAATGGTGATCGCGCCTGCATTGGGAAAGCCAACCGAAAATGACATGTGAACTCCTGGAGAAAAAGATCCTTTGAAGGGCATCGACCTGTGCACGGGTTTCTTTAGCACTGATTGGCAACTGGCATGACAAGTTGTTTAAAAGTGACCGTAGCCCTTTTCGGAGAGCCGAACGTAAATGCCAAACATATTCGGAAACCCGGACAACAAGCTGTTTAAGGCCCCCCTGACAAAAACCACATAATTGATACAAATCATTAGGTTAAAGGCATTTTTTCAATTCTGGATGTGACTGGTACAGATCCTGCTCCCTCTCCCCCACCCCAGGCGCTCAGATCAACCTGGGGCGCATCTAGATGAACCTGCATCAGCACCGTCTCACAACTAGAGAGAAAAATAATGACATCTGCTTTCAAGACTTTCGTTCCGGGCGCTTTGGCCCTCCTGCTGCTCCTTCCGACCGCCCTTCAAGCGAAAGAAGTCGAAACCAAACAGAAACTGGCGAACGTGGTGATCCTCGCCACCGGCGGCACCATTGCCGGCGCAGGCGCCAGCGCCGCCAACAGCGCGACGTATCAAGCGGCGAAAGTCGGCATCGAACAATTGATCGCCGGCGTTCCGGAACTGAGCCAGCTGGCTAACGTTCGCGGTGAACAGGTCATGCAGATTGCGTCAGAAAGCATCACCAACGACAACCTGCTGCAACTGGGCCGCCGTGTGGCCGAACTGGCCGACAGCAAAGACGTCGATGGCATCGTCATCACCCACGGCACCGACACCCTGGAAGAGACCGCCTACTTCCTGAACCTGGTCGAAAAAACCGACAAGCCGATCATCGTCGTGGGCTCCATGCGCCCGGGCACCGCGATGTCCGCCGACGGCATGCTGAACCTGTACAACGCCGTCGCTGTAGCCAGCAGTAAAGACGCTCGTGGCAAAGGCGTGCTGGTGACCATGAACGATGAAATCCAGTCAGGTCGTGACGTCAGCAAGATGATCAACATCAAGACCGAGGCGTTTAAAAGTGCCTGGGGTCCACTCGGCATGGTGGTCGAAGGCAAATCCTACTGGTTCCGCCTGCCAGCCAAGCGCCACACCATGGATTCGGAATTCGACATCAAGAACATCAAGAGTCTGCCTGACGTCGAAATCGCCTATTCCTACGGCAACGTGAGTGACACTGCCTACAAAGCGCTGGCTCAGTCCGGCGCCAAAGCCATCATCCACGCCGGCACCGGTAATGGATCGGTGTCTTCGCGGGTCGTTCCAACCTTGCAGGCCCTGCGCAAGGACGGCGTGCAGATCATTCGGTCCTCCCACGTCAACGCTGGCGGTTTCGTACTGCGTAACGCTGAACAACCTGACGACAAGTACGACTGGGTCGTTGCGCATGACTTGAATCCACAGAAAGCACGCATCCTGGCCATGGTCGCACTGACCAAGACCAATGACAGCAAAGAGCTGCAGCGGATGTTCTGGGAATACTGATTCACCCTCGCCCGACCGGTCCCGGTCGGGCACCTGTTGCCACTCGCCATCCCCGGCGAGTGGTTTCTTATCCGATAAAAAAATTCGCCTCTTCCTACACCAAACGGAAAAAACCGCTGTCAGAGGATTTTCTTGAATTTTAAGCAGTTGCGAAATTGCCTACAGTTAAATACTGTATGCACGTACAGCTTAATAAGGATAATTCCGTGGCCACCACCTCTGCCTCTCCTGACGCCTATGAACGCATGGGCATGCGCGTCCAGAAAATCATCAATTCCCCCACCGCTCAAAAAGCCAAAGCTGCGCTGATCTTTCGTCTTCCGGACGAGCCCGTGGATGAGTGGGAACAGTTGCTCGAAGAAATCGACGAGAACGACAACGTCACCCTCGCCTATCGCGACGATGGCGGTGTGCAGATTTTCTGGGTTGTGCCGAAGGAAGATTGAGTCAATGAGTGTCCGTTGTTTTGCTTTGCTGTTTCTGCTCTTCGCGATGGGTGCCCAGGCTGACGCTCCGCGCACCTTCAGCGAAGCCAAGAAAGTCGCCTGGAAGTTGTATGCGCCGCAATCCACCGAGTTCTACTGCGGGTGCAAGTACACCGGCAACAAGGTGAACCTCTCCGCCTGTGGTTATGTGCCGCGCAAAAATGCCAAGCGTGCTGCTCGCATCGAATGGGAGCACATCGTCCCTGCCTGGCAGATCGGTCACCAGCGTCAGTGCTGGCAGGAAGGCGGACGCAAGAATTGCACGCGCTACGACCCGACCTATCAGAAAGCCGAGGCCGACTTGCACAATCTGGTGCCGAGCATCGGCGAAGTAAACGGCGATCGCAGCAACTTCAGTTTTGGCTGGCTGCCTGAGCAATCCGGGCAATATGGCTCGTGCCTGACCCAGGTTGATTTCAAGGCAAAGAAGGTCATGCCTCGCCCTTCCATTCGCGGCATGATCGCCCGGACTTACTTCTACATGAGCAAGCAGTACGGCTTGCGCCTGTCAAAACAGGATCGGCAACTGTACGAGGCCTGGAACAAAACCTATCCGGTGCAAGCCTGGGAACGGCAACGCAATCAAAGTGTGGCGTGCGTGATGGGTCGTGGAAACGAGTTTGTCGGGCCGGTTGACTTGAAAGCGTGCGGTTGAACGCTGACTGAACGCAAAAAAGGCCTTGGGTTGAATGCCCAAGGCCTTTTTTGTTTTTAACCGCCCTCGCTTTACCAGGGTGGTCAATCGCCGTTACTGAGTCACCGGACGCTCGATGACCAGCAATTCGATGTTCTGTTTTTTCGCCCGGGTCAGCGCCGCGCGAACCTCCGTCTGCTTGGCTTCAGCTTCGGCTTTCGAATTGTATGGGCCCATCAGGATGCGGGTCTTGCCATTTTCCTTGACCACGCTGGCAACAAAACTGTGCTCGATCAGCCAGCCGCTAAGATCGCTGACCGCCTGGGTTATTTCACCTCGTACTTCCAGATCCCACTGGGGTGCGGCGGCCACCACTGGGGCGGCAGTCGCCGCTGGCTGCGGTTTTTGCGCCTCTACGCTCTTGCCTTCACCACATCCCGCCAATGCCAGTACTGCGATTACCAAGGCCATTTTGCGCACAACGCTTCCCTCTGAATGCTGAAAGCAGGGATTTTAACATTCATGAATACTTCCCGAGTGCCGCAAAATGGGCTCAAAACAACGAGAATGATGGATGCGGCCTCTGTATAGTTACGCCTTGGGAATTAATGCAGCATCTGCGCGTCAGAAAGAGGCACCCAAACCGTGAGACTTCGCACTAATCTATACATACCACCGACCTCTGCACTGTCCGAATCAGGTGCCCTATAAAGCAATCAAGGAGAAGACCATGCTGATACTCACCCGCAAAGTCGGTGAAAGCATAAACATTGGCGATGACATTACGATCACCATTCTGGGCGTAAGCGGCCAGCAAGTCAGAATCGGCATCAACGCCCCGAAAGACGTTGCGGTGCACCGCGAAGAAATTTATCAGCGCATTCAGGCCGGCCTGACCGCCCCGGACAAGCCACAACCCTGAATCCTGCTGCAGTCAGTAGCCAGCCCGTTCGCCCCGGAACCACGGCTGGCTAAGATTCAAGCGTCGCTATCACCACCGCAGCCACCCGGAACGTGAAGCCGATACTAGCGGCATGTCTCACGTCATGGCTGTCGGACGTTTCGGATAAATCCTGGGGAAGTGCGCAACCGCACTCGACTACCCAAACGTCACACCCCGCGCCATGCCGGTAGCCGCCACGACCATCAACAGAACCAGCAGCGCTTCGATGTGACTGATCCGTGCAAACAGCGCTGCACGGCCGGTATTGATGGCCGCCCCCCTCGCCTGTGCAATCCGCCATTTGATCAGCGTCACCATCGGCGCAACTTCAAGCAGCAGAATGAGGACGAAAAGCGTCATCTTGAGGTGGAACAGCGGCTGGTGAAGATAGTAGTCCGCGCCCTTTTCGTACCCGGCAAAGGTGCGCATCCCACCGGTGACCAACAGGAGGACTGCAGAAATCCCCCACAGGTTATCCGCGATCAATACGCTGCGCGCTTCCCCCACGCCTGTAGCCAGGCGCCGAAAGGCCGTACCGCGAGACAGGACTGCCCAGAAACCCAGGGCAAACGCCAAGAGATGGATCGCAGCAAGAAACCAGTGCACAAGCATCGATATACTCCCTCAGGCCAACGTTCGGATTGGCCTGAAGTAGTAGCCCAAAAAGCATCGCATTGCCCGCTTCAAGCATCTGCGACGGAGGCTACCTGCGCTATCCGGCACGTCATGGAGTGCCAGCCCGGCAGTTCAATGATTACGGATGAGTTCACCCGCTTCGCGACCTGAATTCTTAATAACGGAAAAGCAATCGCGGTAGCTTAAAGAGCTCGCTGGTGCGAACTATCCGCTTGAAAGCAGCTGACTTGCGACGCTGGGTGACAATCATTCGGCCAATTTCGAAGCCAAACTCGGCTGCATCTTCACGGGATACAAAAAGCATCGAAGGCGCTTCACTGGCCCCTCTGACTTCTTTTCCGTCGAACCAAATCGAAATTTTTGTCGTGTGATGCGTTTGCAGATTTTCTGGTTCGTCTGGATTTGTTTTGATGGGGCCGACTGTAGCAACAAGGATCTCGTAACCTGAGTAAGTCTCTTGCTTCGTAACGATTGAAGTCCCTGTTGTCATTACTGCCGTCCATTGCCTGTAAAAGATTGGGCGCTACGATACCCGTAAATCTCAGCAATGCCAAATTGCCATCACCTCAGAATCGCATCCGGTTGCGCAGGATGATATCTCGGCGATTGCCTTGAGGTGATGAACGGCAGATGGGCGCTGATCGGCGTTTTGAGCGGGGTGTTGCAAAAGTCCTGCATGAAACTCGAAGCAACAAAAAAGGGCCCACCTTTCGGTGAGCCCTTCTAGACCGCCCAGCAGAGCGGATTTTGTTTGGTAGGCGCGATTGGACTCGAACCAACGACCCCCACCATGTCAAGGTGGTGCTCTAACCAACTGAGCTACGTGCCTGCTGTGAGGCGGCATTCTACGGAATTCCGGAGGGGTGTCAACACCTTTTTTCGAGCTAACCCTATGAATATGCAAAATATTTAATTTTGCGTCTGCGAAGAAGATTTTGTGGTGGCTGGCGGTCGATTTTTAACTCGGGTAGGATCGGGGCACTCGTAAAATATATTAAACAGAGGCTGCAGGATGGCGAACACCCCCTACCCAGAGTCCTATTACGCCGCATCGGCCAATTCGGTTCCGCCACGCTCGGCCTTGCAGGGTGATGTAGAGACTGATGTCTGTGTGATCGGTGCCGGTTACACCGGTCTGTCCTCTGCCCTGTTTCTGCTGGAGCACGGTTTCAAGGTCACGGTGCTGGAAGCCGCCAAGGTGGGTTTTGGCGCGTCGGGCCGCAACGGTGGCCAGATCGTTAACAGCTACAGCCGCGACATCGATGTGATCGAACGCACCGTTGGCCCCAAGCAGGCACAGTTGTTGGGGCAGATGGCGTTCGAGGGCGGGCGGATCATTCGTGAGCGGGTCGCCAAATACAACATCCAGTGTGACCTGAAGGACGGCGGTGTGTTCGCCGCGATCACCGCGAAGCAGATGGGCCATCTGGAATCGCAGAAGCGCCTGTGGGAGCGTTTCGGTCACACGCAGCTCGAGCTGCTGGATCAGAAACGCATTCGTGAAGTGGTGAACTGCGAGCAATACATCGGCGGCATGCTCGACATGAGTGGCGGGCACATTCATCCGCTGAACCTGGCGCTCGGCGAAGCGGCGGCGGTCGAGTCATTGGGCGGCACTATTTATGAGCAATCGCCGGCAGTGCGCATCGAACGCGGCGCGAACCCGGTGGTGCATACGCCTCAGGGTAAGGTCCGGGCCAGGTTCATCATCGTCGCGGGCAACGCTTATCTCGGCAATCTGGTGCCGGAGCTTGCCGCCAAGTCGATGCCTTGCGGCACTCAGGTCATCACTACCGAACCGTTGAGTGATGAATTGGCGAAAAGCCTGCTGCCACAGGATTATTGCGTCGAAGACTGCAATTACCTGCTCGACTACTATCGCCTGAGCGGTGACAAGCGCCTGATTTTCGGCGGCGGCGTGGTGTACGGCGCGCGGGACCCGGCGAACATCGAGGCGATCATCCGGCCGAAGATGCTCAAGGCGTTCCCTCAGCTCAAAGATGTGAAGATCGACTACGCGTGGACCGGCAATTTCCTGCTGACCCTGTCGCGTCTTCCGCAGGTCGGGCGCCTGGGCGATAACATCTACTATTCCCAGGGCTGCAGCGGTCACGGTGTGACGTACACGCATCTGGCGGGCAAGGTGCTGGCTGAAGCGTTGCGCGGTCAGGCTGAGCGTTTTGATGCGTTTGCTGGCTTGCCGCACTATCCGTTCCCCGGTGGACAACTGCTGCGCACGCCGTTTGCGGCGCTGGGGGCTTGGTATTACGGGTTGCGGGACAAGTTCGGGTACTGACCGACACGGCAAAACCATTGTGGGAGCGAACCTGTTCGCGAAGGCGGCCAGACAGTCAACATGAATGTTGAATGTGCCGGCCTCTTCGCGAGCAGGCTTGCTCCCACATTGGTTTGGGGTCAGAGCCGATCTCGTGGGATGCCGCTGCGGATCCGAATGATGTCGGCGAGTACGGCGAGGGCAATTTCCGCAGGGGTCTTGCTGCCCAGGTTCAGTCCGATCGGCGCATGAATCCGCGCCAACTCCGCATCTCCCAAACCACCAATCCTGCGCAACCGCTCGAAACGTTTCTGCGACGTCTGCATCGATCCCATCACCCCGATGTAAAACGCCTCGGTGCGGACCGCTTCCATCATCGCCAAATCGTCGATGCGTGGATCGTGGGTCAGCGCAACCACCGCCGTGTCGCGGTGACAGCCACCGTCGGCGATGAACACCGAGGGCAACTGACGGCGGATCTCGACATTTTCCAGCACCACGCCTTCCAGCACTTCGTCGCGGGGATCGCACAGGATCACCTCGAAACCCAGGCCCACCGCAAACTCCGCACACGCCTGGGCGACGCTGGAGTATCCCGCGAGCAACAAGCGCTGAGCTGCGCCGATCCGCAGTCGAACCCGGTCGATCTCGCGCTCGACGCGCACGCCCTGCTCGCGATCGGCGAACACGCTGCGCGCGCCGCTGGCAAGATCGACTTCGCGGATCAACCGACGCTGCCCCAACAACGCCGACTCCAGTTCCCGCAAATGCGCCTGAACCTCGCAATCAGGGTTCAGCCTCTCCACCAGTACATCGAGCACGCCGCCGCAGGGCAGGCTCACCCGGGAACGCGGATCATCGCCCTCGCCATAACGCACGACGCTGACGGCTTGATCAAATACGCCCTCGGCGACGCGCTCAAGGAAATCTTCCTCGACGCAGCCGCCGGACAGCGAGCCGATCCATTGTCCCTGAGCATTCACCGCCAGCAGCGATCCAGGCGCGCGGGGCGCTGAACCATAGGTGGCCAGCACGGTGCACAACCAGAAGCGCTGGCCGGCCGTCGACCAGTCCAGCGCCCGGCGCACCACTTGCAGATCGAGATGCTGCATGTCAGTGCGCCTTGTGCTCGAGCGGCGGTGCATCAGCCCGCAGCGCCTGCACATCCCCCACCGCCAGGTCTTCCGACTGACCACCCCAGCCCTGACGCAGGTAGTTCAACAGATCGGTGAGTTGCTCGTGGCTGAGCTTCTCCGCGAAACCGGGCATCGGTTGCATGTGTTCGAACCCGGCAAACTTCTGCTCACCGATGCCATCGTCGATCACCCGCACCAGGTTGCGTGGATCTTCCAGACGCAGCGTGGTGTTGCCGCGCATGGCGACCGCGATGTGCGGCTTGCCTTCGCCGTTGACCGCGTGGCAACCGGCGCAAACATTGAGGTAATCCTGACGACCGCGCTGGCCACTGGCGCTCAGTTTCTCGAACGGCACTTCGTTCAGCACTTTTGCCGCCGGTGGCTGATCGCCGAGCAAGAAGGTCGCCATGGCCGCCAGGTCCGGGTCATTGAGGCCCTGGGTGCTGTTGTGGAACACCGGGAACATCTCGTTGAACATCGTGCCCTGGGCGCTCATGCCGTGCTTGAGGAACGAGCTCAGGTCCTGATGATTCCAGCCACGTGCAGCCAGATCGTCGGCCAGCAGGCTCGGCGCCAGATAGCCGTTGAGCAGGCCGCCGGTCATGCGTTTGTCTTGCTGCATCGCACCGGGCAAACCGCGCGGCGTGTGGCATTCGCCGCAGTGGCCAAGCACGTCGACCATGTATTGGCCGCGCTTGAAGGCTTCGCTTTTGCCCTCGATCGACGACAGTTTCACGTCCTTGCCATAGAGCAGGTTCCAGCCCATCAAACCCAGGCGCACATTGAACGGGAAGCTCAGGCTGGTGACCGGCGCTGCACGCTCAATCGGCTCGACCGTTTTCAGGTACGCGTGAATCGCGTCGGAGTCTTCACGCGGCATCAAGTGATACGAGGTGTAGGGCATCGCCGGGTAAAGGTTCGCACCATCGCGACGCTTGCCTTCGGTGAGCGCGGCGAAGAATTCATCATCGCTGTAGAGGCCGATACCGTGCTCTTTGCTTGGCGTGATGTTGGTGCCGTAGATCGTGCCGAACGGCGAGACGATCGGCAGGCCACCCGCATACGGCGCGCCACCCGGTGCGGTGTGACACGCCATGCAGTCAGCGGCGCGAGCGAGATAGGCACCGCGGACAACCTGATCATCCGCCTGCGCCAGCAACACCGGCGCAGCCAGGCCAACCGCCAATGCCAGACGGGAAAATAGAGGCTTCATGCTTAACCCTCCTTGACCAGGCCGAGATCGGTCAGCACGTTGCGCGTCGCACTGTAGTAGCGCACGTAGCCGGTGCAGCGACAGACGTGGTGACCGAGGCTGTCCTCGATCACTTGTTCCAGCTGGCTTTTGACGATCGGCTGACGTTGCAGCTTCTCCACCAACACGGTCGCGGCATTCACGAAACCCGGGGCGCAGTAGCTGCACTGGAAGGCGAATTCATCGACGAAGCGCTGCTGGATCGGGTTCAGTTCGGTGACCTTGCCCTGTTCGTCACGGGTCGCGTGGCCTTCGATGGTCCGTACTTTCTTGCCTTCGAAGTAGTGCGCGCCCGTGATGCAGGTGCGCACTTCTTCGCTGGTGCCGTCGGGGTGGTCGACGATCACCACACAGGCGTGGCAAATGCCCTGGCCGCAGCCGAGGCGTGAGCCGGTGAGGTTTTTGTATTCGTGCAGGTAGTCGATCATCGGCAGGTCATCAGGGATGGCCACCGGGCCGACGGATTGACCGTTGAGGGTCAGTTGAAGCGGACGGTCAGCCATTGAGGGCCTCCTTGATGCGGGCAGAAGTGATGGGCAGGTCGCGGACCCGTTTGCCGATGGCATGGGCCACGGCGTTACCGATGGCACCGACCACCGGGATCATCACCACTTCGGCGATGCCCTTCGATGGATCACTCGGCGACAGCGGCGGCAGGATTTCGGCCGTCTGCTTCCAGACCGCAACGTGGCGCGCCATCGGTAAGCGGTAACGGTTGAAGTTCCAGTCACCCTCCCCCGGCCCGCCTTCGTACAGCGGCATTTCTTCCATCAACGCGTGGCCGATGCCCATGGCGATCCCGCCTTCGACCTGGCCCTTGACCAGCTCCTCCACCAGTACCCGACCACACTCGACCCACGAGTGATGGTTGAGCACCTGCACTTCGGCCGAACCCTTGTTCACTTTCAATTCCACCAGCGTCGCCACCGGGCTGTAGTAAGTCACCGCCGCGTTGTTCAACTGAGTGTCCGGGTAATGCACGTTCTGGCGATCGAGCAGATGGAAACCGGCGCTGTTCATCTGCGCTTTTTTCACGTTCGGTGCGCCATCGCCGTACTTCACCGCCAGGCCGTCAAGCGGCAGACGCTCACGCACGCCGTCGATGCTGAACTCGGCCTCGGCCCAGCTCCAGCGGTTGAAACCGTGCACGGTTGCGCCGGTCACCAACCCTTTTTCGTGAGCGTGTTTCGCCAATTGCTCGAAGCTCAGTGGCTGCATGCCGTTGGCCGTGAGTTTGCCGTCGACCCAATGCGCGTCTTCACGACGAACCACATAAGGATTGGCCTGGCCGCCGTAAGGGCCCTGCCCCCAGATCTGCAACGCTGCCGGCCACAAACCGTGGTTGAACAGCACGCGCGCCGCTTCACGGGTGGCGTGGCTGAAGTAGTACGCGGAGTTGGTCGCCGACGAGGCCGAAGCCACTTTGCCGACCCAGCGCGGGTTGCGCAGAAAGTTGTCCTGCTCGGCCTGACTCATGATGTACGGGTTGCCGCCGGTGATCAGTTGCAACTCTTTCCATTCGGTCTCGCCGGTCTTCACTTCGTGCGCCGGGTTGCCGAGGAAATCGGCCACGACCAGTGCTTGCGAAGTGGACATGCCGGTACCGATTTCAATGCCGATGTGGCGCAGATGGATGCGGCCTTCAGCGGTGAATTCGACGCTGGCCATCGGTGCTTCGGAGCCGGTGCCGAAGTCTTTCTGGCAGATGGCAAAACCGACGCCATACCAGTTATCCGGGTCTGCGGATTCGCGCTGCCGTTTGATTGCGTCGCGGTTTTTCCAGACCTCGTGAACGGAGGCCTTGTCGAGAATTTCATGCAGACGCAAGGCACCCGCCGGCACCGCGCCCTGGGTGTTTTTCATGCCCGAGACCATGGCGTTTTTCTTGCGCAGGTCGATGGCGTCGATGCCGAGGCGACCGGCAATTTCATCCACCATCATTTCGGTGGAGGCCATGCTTTGCAGCGTGCCGTAGCCACGCATCGAGCCCGCTTCAACGGCACGCGAGTGATAAGCCGTGACCTGCAAATCGTTCTGCGGCATGTAGTAGATCGACTGCGCCGCCGTGGCGCCAACCGCCGCCACCGATGGGCTGTAGTTGATCCGCCCGCCACCATCGACGCTCATCTCGGCGCGGAAAATCTTGAAGCTGTGATCGGTCTTGTCCACCGCCAGCTGGTAGCGAATGTCGAACGGGTGACGCTTGATGCCGCTCTGGAATTGCTCGTAGCGATCATTGGCCAGACGCACCGGCACACCGGCGCCGTACAACGCCGCAAGGGCCGCGTAGTAGACGAAAATGTTGTGGTCTTTGGAGCCATAGCCGACGGTGTAGCCCGGATGCATGTGCAGGTTGGCCAGGCCGAAACGCGACGGCGCGATCATCTTCGCGGTCTCGGTCGCGGTTTCCAGCGGGCACTGGGTGGCGACGACAAAATGCAGGGTCTTGGTCGCCGGGTCGTACCAGCCGTTGCCGTTGTCCGGCTCCATTGCGGCCGGTTCGATCGACGGGGTTTTGTAGCGCTCGTCGAACACCAGCCAGTTGTCTGGCGGCGTATCGATCTGCTGCTTCATGCGCTCGGCGTAAAACAGACCGCGCTCGGTCAGGTTGCCGTGCAGGTCCGGCTGGGAATTCCATACCGGGCGACGGTTTTTCAGCATCGGAAACAGGATCGAATCCTTGAGACTGGCGAATTCGTCTTCGTCCGCCGAAGTGGCGCCGCCGACGCGTACGTAGCGGAAACTGCCGTAGGGATCGCCTTCGTAGAACGGCACCTGGGCACCGTAACGAATCGCTTTGTCATTGAATTTGAGTTGCGCCTTGGCCTGACGGAAGCGCTCGAAGTCGTTCCAGATCAGGATCGCCACCGGGTGGCCGATGAACATCGGCACCTTGCCTTCGGGCAGCAGCGGATCGGGTGCGTGCTCTTCCGGGAAAGCGATGCCGTCCTTGTCCAGGTCCGCGGCGGTGACGATGCGATCGGGCTGCAAGTCGGCACCAAGCCACGACAGGTCGTAGCCCGCATAGACGCGGTCGGCCTTGATGGTTTTCAGCAACATGGCGTGGCCCTGCTGCTGCGGCCAGCCCGGCATGTCCTTGGCGCGGATGTCGCGGGCAAAGACTTTGCTGCCGCAGACCTTGGACAAGGCATCGTTACGCGAGCGCGCCTTGCCGTTGTTGCCGAGCCATTGCTCGGACGGCACGGTCACGCTGTTTTCCATCAAGGCTGCCAGCGCCGGACTGCCGAGCGGTGTCAGCGTCACGCTCACACCCGCCACCAGCCCGCCCTGAAGGAACGAGCGCCGGGATATTTCACGGTTGGACATGGATCATCCTCTGGGCGGTTATGGGCCCGCCCTTCTGGTTATGTTCTGGAAATCTCGAGTCTTGCAGAAGCCCTTTTTGACGTTGCAAAGGGCTGTGTTGACAGTGCAAAGTTGACCGAAAGGTTAACTTTATAGATTTATGCGTCTATAGAAAACAACTGGTTACAAAAATCTGACCGAGGAATCAAAAAACCGCTGCTTTGCGGCGAAGCAAATCGATGAACAAACCCAACTCCCGACTGATGTGTTCACCCTTGCGCAACAGCAATCCGAACGGCGCCAATTGCACGTCCAGCTCTACCGGCAGCGCCACCACCAGACCCATTTTCAGGTAGTCGCGCAATGCGGTTTCCGACAACACCATGATGGCGTCGGTCAGCTGGATCAGCTGCTGCATGGAATACACCGAGCTGCATTCGATGATGTCGGCAGGTGTCGGCAAGGCCAGGCGCTGCAAGGCCTGGTCAAGCCCAATGCGCGCCGGACTGGTTTCCGGTTGCAGGATCCACGGCCAGCCGCTGACCAGTTCCGACAGCTCGAGTTTTTTGCGCCTGGCCAGTGGATGACCGGCATGCACCACCACCAGCAATCGTTCGTTGCCCAGTTGCTCGAACGCGTAGTGCTCGCTGTCAGTGGCCGCATTGCGTCGAGCGATGGCGAGGTCGATGCGACCCTGCTCCAGCAGTTGAATCACCTGGTCGCTGGTGTCGCCCATGATGCGGATTCGCAGTTGCGGATTCAGCGACTTGATCTCGGCAATCGAATCCATCACCAGGTCCGGTGCCGCGCCCATGATGGTGCCGATGGAGAGATAGCCGTAGCCGCCCTGCTGCCGTGCGATCAGGTCTTCGGCGCAGCGATCGAGGCCGCTGATGGCTGACTCGGCGAAGCGGATCAACTCGGCGCCCAGTGCCGTCGGCCGCATCCCGCGCGGCAGGCGCTCGAACAGGTCGCAGCCGAACATGTCTTCAATCTCATGCAGCATGCGGGTGGCGGCCGGTTGCGACATGTTCAGGTTTTGCGAGGCGCGGTGCAGGTTCAGACTGGTACTCAGCGCCACCAGCATGTGCAGATGCTTGTAGCGCAGACGGTTGAGCAGGCTGCGGGAAACGATGGGTGTCGTCATGACGGGCCTTTTTATCGATACCCTGAGGGTATCAGTTGTTAGCTAGATTCGATTTGTAACGCATCGATCCGCAGCCGTACAGTCTTTCCCATAAGAACAAATGCCCTACCAAAGGAAAACTGCGATGAAGACTCTACCTGCGCCTCTGCTCGCCAAAATTTCCTGGCGGCTGCTCCCGTTTCTCCTGCTGATGTACATCATGGCTTTTCTCGACCGCGCCAACGTCGGGTTCGCCAAGCAAGCCTTTCAAGCCGACACCAACATCAGTGACGCCGCGTTCGCCTTCGGCGCCGGGGTGTTCTTCGTCGGGTACGCGCTGCTCGAAGTGCCGAGCAACCTGATCCTGCACCGCGTCGGCGCCCGTCTGTGGATGTGCCGGATCATGGTCACCTGGGGCCTGGTCTCCGCCGCGATGGTCTTCGCCCATACCGAAACCAGCTTCTACGTTCTGCGCTTCTTGCTGGGCGTGGCCGAAGCCGGTTTCTTCCCCGGCGTCATCCTTTACCTCACCTACTGGTTCCCCAGCGCCGCGCGTGGCAAAGCCATGGGCTTCTTCTACTTCGGTGCACCCCTGGCGTTCATCTTCGGCAGCCCGTTGTCCGGCCTGTTACTGGAGATGGACGGGTTTGCCGGTGTCCACGGCTGGCAATGGCTGTTCGCAGTTGAAGGCCTGATGGCCACGGCGGTAGGTGTCTGGGCCTATTGGTACCTGGACAATCGCCCGGCCGATGCAAAGTGGCTGACCGTTGAAGAACGCCAGCAAGTGCAAGGCATCCTCGATCAAGAAGACAGCCACAAACAGAACCACGGCCGCAGCCTGCTCAACGTCCTGTGCCAGCCGTCGGTGCTGTACCTGTGCCTGATTTATCTGCTGATTCAGGCCAGTGTCTACGGCGTGGTGTTCTATCTGCCCACCCAGGTCGGGGGACTGCTGGGCACCAAGGTCGGACTGATGGTCGGACTGGTCACGGCGATTCCGTGGATCTGCGCGATAGTCGCGGCGTACCTGATCCCCGGCTACAGCGACCGCACCGGCGAACGTCGACGCACCGCTTGCCTGACTTTGCTGATGTCGGCAGCCGGGATCGCCTGCTCGGTGACCTTCGCCAGCCCGTTCCTCGGCATCGTCGCCCTGTGCTTCGCCGCTTCCGGGTTCATCGCCGTGCAACCGGTGTTCTGGACCTTCCCTTCCAGTTACCTCGCCGGCAGCGCTGCGGCGGCCGGGATCGCCCTGATCAACTCGTTCGGCGCCCTCGGCGGCTTCATCGCCCCGGTGCTGAAGAACTGGGCCGAAGGCGCCTTCCATTCACCGGCCGCCGGTCTGTACGTGTTGGCCGGCACCACTGTCATTGCCGCGTTGCTGGTCCTGGGCATCCGTTCACCCGTGCAGAAGCCTTCCAGCAAACCGGCCACCGTTTAAACCTGAGGAGTCACACCATGGGCATTCCAACCATCAAACACGTCCGCGCCTTCACATTGAGAGGCGGCGGCGCGGACTATCACGATCAGGCGGACGGCCACTGGATCGACGATCACATTGCCACGCCGATGAGCAAGTACCCCGAATACCGCCAGAGCCGCCGCACATTCGGCATCAACGTGCTTGGCACGCTGGTGGTGGAGATCGAGGCCAGCGACGGCACCGTCGGTTTCGCAGTGACCACGGGCGGCGAGCCCGCTGCCTACATCGTCGAAAAACATCTGGCACGTTTTCTCGAAGGTGCACGGGTCACCGACATCGAAAAAATCTGGGACCAGATGTACCAGTCGACCCTGTATTACGGGCGCAAAGGCATCGTCATCAATACGATTTCCGGCGTTGACCTGGCGTTGTGGGACTTGCTCGGCAAGATCCGCCAGGAGCCGGTGCATCAGTTGCTCGGCGGCGCGGTCCGCGACGAATTGCAGTTCTACGCCACCGGCGCCCGTCCGGACCTGGCGCAGAAAATGGGGTTCATCGGCGGCAAGATGCCGTTGCACCACGGCCCGGCCGAAGGCGAGGAAGGCCTGCGCAAGAACCTCGAAGAACTGGCGACCATGCGCGAACGGGTCGGCCCGGACTTCTGGCTGATGCTCGATTGCTGGATGAGCCTGGACCTCAACTACGCCACCAAACTCGCAGTCGGCGCCCACGAATATGGCTTGAAGTGGATCGAAGAAGCCCTGCCGCCGGACGACTATTGGGGTTACGCCGCCCTGCGCAACAACGTGCCCAAGGGCATGCTGGTGACCACCGGTGAACATGAAGCGACCCGCTGGGGTTTCCGCATGCTGCTGGAGATGGGCTGCTGCGACATCATCCAGCCGGATGTCGGCTGGTGTGGCGGGATCACTGAACTGGTGAAAATTTCCGCCCTGGCCGACGCCCACAACGCGCTGGTCATTCCTCACGGCTCGTCGGTTTACAGCTATCACTTCGTCGCCACTCGGCATAACAGTCCGTTCGCCGAGTTCCTGATGATGGCGCCCAAGGCTGACGAAGTGGTACCGATGTTCCACCCGCAATTGCTCGGCGAACCGGTGCCGGTGAACGGCCGCATGCGCCTGTCCGCACTCGACCAGCCCGGCTTTGGCGTAACGCTCAACCCGGAATGCCAACTGCATCGGCCGTACAACCGCTGAGTAAGGACCCCGTCATGAACATGCCTCACAACGCTTTCAAGGCCGCCCTGAAAAACCCGGCAACCCAATATGGAATCTGGGCCGGTTTCGCCACGGGCTACGCCGCCGAGATCGTCGCCACCACCGGTTACGACTGGATGCTGATCGACGGCGAACACGCGCCGAACACCGTGCCCGGCGTGCTGGCGCAACTGCAGGCGGTGGCGCCCTACGCCACCGCACCGGTGGTGCGTGCGGTGACGGGCGACGCCAACCTGATCAAGCAACTGCTGGATATCGGCGCGCAGACGCTGATGATTCCGATGGTCGAAACCGCTGAGCAGGCAGCGGCACTGGTCCGCGCCATGCGTTATCCGCCGCACGGTATTCGCGGCGTCGGCGGCGGTTTGACCCGCGCTACACGCTGGGATGGCGTACCGGATTACCTGAACACCGCGCATGAGCAGCTGTGCCTGATCGTTCAGGTGGAATCGCGCACGGGTGTTGAAAACGTCGAAGCGATTGCCGCCGTCGAAGGCGTCGATGCGGTGTTTATCGGCCCGGCGGATCTGTCCATCGGGCTTGGTCACGCCGGCAATCCCGGTCACCCGGAAGTCCAGGAACGGATTCAACACGCGGTGAACGCCACGCTGGCGGCCGGCAAGGCCTGCGGCATTCTTGCGCCGAACGAAGAGGACGCGCGCCGCTATCAGAGCTGGGGTTGTCAGTTCATTGCGGTGGCCATCGATATCAGCCTGCTGCGTCAGAGCGCCATGGCCACCCTGGCGCGTTATCGCACACCGGCCACCGCTCAAGCGCCTTCGCGTACCTACTGATCAAGGAGTCGTCTCCATGCCTGTCTACGAAAACTTCATCAACGGCCAGTTTGTGGCCAGCGCTGCTCATCTCGACGTGATCAACCCGGCCACCGGCGCGGTGCTGTCGAAAGTCCCGGCCTCGACTGCCGAAGACGTAGACCGCGCCCTCGCCGCCGCCCGCACCGCGCAAAAAGACTGGTCGCGCAAACCGGCGATTGAACGCGCCGGGCATCTGCGTCGCATCGCCGCCAAGCTGCGGGAAAACGTCGCGCACCTGGCGCGCACCATCACGCTGGAACAGGGCAAAATCAGCGCCCTGGCGGAAGTCGAAGTCAACTTCACCGCCGATTACCTCGACTACATGGCCGAATGGGCCAGACGCATCGAAGGCGAAATCATCACCAGCGACCGCCAGAACGAAAACATCTTTCTGTTCCGTAAGCCGCTAGGCGTAGTCGCCGGGATTCTGCCGTGGAATTTTCCGTTCTTCCTGATCGCCCGCAAAATGGCGCCGGCACTGCTGACCGGCAACACCATCGTGATCAAGCCCAGCGAAGAAACCCCGAACAACTGCTTCGAATTCGCCCGACTGGTGGCGAAAACCGACCTGCCGCCCGGCGTGTTCAATGTGGTCTGCGGCGACGGTCGAGTCGGCGCGGCGCTCAGCGCGCACAAGGGCGTGGACATGATCAGCTTCACCGGCAGCGTGGATACCGGCTCGCGAATCATGGCCGCCGCCGCGCCGAACATCACCAAACTCAATCTGGAACTGGGCGGCAAGGCGCCGGCGATTGTGTTGGCGGATGCCGATCTGGATCTGGCGGTGAAGGCCATCCGCGATTCGCGGATTATCAACAGCGGTCAGGTGTGCAACTGCGCCGAGCGGGTGTATGTCGAGCGCAGGGTCGCGGACCAGTTTATCGAGCGTATCGCGGCAGCCATGAGCGCTACCCGCTTCGGCGACCCGATCGCCCAGCCGGATGTGGAAATGGGGCCGCTGATTAACCGTCAGGGCCTGGACAGCGTCAACCGTAAAGTCCGCACGGCGTTGAGCCAGGGTGCGAGTTTGATCAGCGGTGGGCAGATTGCCGATCTGCCGAACGGTTTCCACTTCCAGCCCACCGTGCTCGCCGGTTGCAACGCTACGATGGACATCATGCGCGAAGAGATTTTCGGCCCGGTGCTGCCGATTCAGATCATCGATGACCTCGACGAAGCCATCGCCCTGGCCAACGACTGCGAATACGGCCTGACGTCGTCGATCTACACCCGCGACCTGAGCAAAACCATGCACGCGATGCGCGAGCTGGATTTTGGCGAAACCTACGTGAATCGGGAGAATTTCGAGGCCATGCAGGGCTTCCATGCCGGGGTGCGTAAATCCGGGATTGGCGGTGCGGATGGCAAGCACGGGTTGTATGAGTACACCCATACGCATGCGGTGTATTTGCAAGGCTGAAACTGGCAATGAACCTGTGGCGAGGGAGCTTGCTCCCGTCCGGGTGCGAAGCACCCACAGAGGGGACGGCTACGCAGTCCAGCGGGAGCAAGCTCCCTCGCCACAATTTGCTGACTGCTTAAAAGTCCACAGTCGCCGAAAGGAGGTAGGTTCGCGGCGTCGACAGCGTCAACCCCGGCTCGCTGTCATCCGAAGCCCCGGCCGAACTCCAGTAGCGCTTGTCCGCCACGTTCTCGACATTGGCCCGCAGGGTGATGTTCTTGTCCTCGACCTTGAACGCATAACGTGCGCCCACGTCGAAACGCTCCCACGAATCGATTTCCTTGTTGTTGGACTGGTCCAGGAACTGCGAGCTGGAATAGATGCCGCGGCTGGTCAAGGTCAAGCCCTGTACGGTCGGCACGTCCCACTCGGCGCCGAGGTTGACGTTGTATTTGGGCGTTGCCGGCGCGCGGTTGCCGTCGAAGGTGCCATTGGTGGTATTGGTCAACTCACTGTCGATGTACATGACACCGCCGAGCAAGCGGAAACCTTTGAGCGGCTCACCGAAAACACTCAGCTCCACACCGTCGTTCTGACGTTTGCCATTCGGGCCAAAGACGCGCGTCGTGGCGTTGGTTTCATAGGCTGGCTGCTTAATCCGGAACACCGCAGCGGTCACCGCAAACTGACCCGCATCATACTTGGCGCCGACCTCGACCTGGCGACTGACGAACGGCGGGAAGATCTCGTCCTCGTTGATCGAGGTCGACGGGGCGATCTTGCCCTGGCTCAGGCCTTCCATGTAGTTGGCATACAGCGACAGCTTATCGGTCGCCTTGAACAGGATACCGCCCGACGGCGAGACCTTTTCCTCATCGTAGGCGGTGTCACCTTTGACATCAGCCGTCCAGTCGTCGACCTTCACGCGCTGCCATCGAGCGCCGAGGGTCAGCAGCAGCCGGTCATCGAAGAAGCCCAGGGTGTCGGACAACGCCACACCGGTGGAGCGATTCTCGGTGTAGACCTTCGAATCGAGTCGAGTGGGCGTGACCGGCGTGCGCGTTTCCACGGGGTTGTAGAGGTTGCTGTTGGCATTGGCATACCGGGCGCCGCCATTTTCGAAGTCCATGTAGAAATAGCTGGCCGCCAGGTTGACCTCATGGCTCACCGGGCCGGTGTGGAACCAGTTGCGCACCCCGGCGGTAGCCGTGCGGACACTTTCGTCTCGGGTGAAGTCACGGGGCTGAACGGCGAAGTCGCCCTTGTTGTTGGTGACTGAAACGGCGTGACGGAGGAAGTCATGATTGCTTTCACGCGCGCCTACGCCGCCGTACAACATGACGTTATCGCTGACATCGAATTCGCCGTTCACCGTGCCGAACGTATCATTGGTACTCGCCTTGCTCCAGGGTTGCGCATAGTTGTGACGTACGTCGCTGGCGTGCGGAACCTGTGCGTTGGCGCCGACTTGCACGCGCTCTTGCGGTGCGTCGGTATCACGCTCGGTACGCCCCAGGTCGGTCGAGAGTCGCAGGCGTTCACCGCGAAAATCCAGGCCCAGTACGGCCATCTCGCGGTCGACATTCTGGTGATCCCATTCGGTGTCGCCGGACTGCTTCACGCCGTTGAAACGAATCCCGAACTTGTTGTCTTCACCGAAGCGCCTGCCAATATCCACGGCGCCGCCGGTCTGGCTGTCGGACGCGTAGTTGCCGGTGAACGAAGTGATCGGCTTGTCCGTCGCGCGCTTGGGCACCACGTTGATCCCGCCACCAACGGCGCCTCGCGGCGAGATGCCGTTGATGAGCTGGCTCGGGCCTTTGAGAATGTCGACGCGGTCGGCCATTTCCATGTCGATCGTGTAGGTCGGCAGAACGCCGTAGAGACCGTTATAGGCGACATCACTGTTGAACAGGCTGAACCCGCGAATGGTGAACTGCTCATAGCGCCCACCGGCCGGGTTGGTGGCGCGAACCGAAGGATCGCTGGCGATCAGTTCGCCCAGGGTACGCGCCTGCACATTCTTGACCACCTCACTGGTGTAAGTGGTCATGCTGAACGGCGTTTCCATGAAGTCTTTCGAGCCCAGCAAGCCCTGGGAACCGCGGCGCGCGACCTGGCCACCGGCATACACCTCGCCGTCGGCCCCGCCTGTGGCGCCAAGAATCGAGGTGGGGGCCAGCTGCAGGCTGCTGCCTTCTGGCGCCGGAGTCAGGATGTAAGCCTGTTCGCCCACCGGCTGCAGTTGCAGACCGGAACCTTGCAACAATCGCGCAAAGCCCTCCTCCACGGCATATTCGCCGGAAAGACCGGTGCTGTTGCGACCGCTCACCAACGCAGGGTCTACCGAGAGATTGACGCCAGCCAACCCGGCGAAACGGGTCAGCGCATCGCTCAGGCTGCCGGCAGGTACCTGATAACTGCGCCGGGCACTGTCGTCGGCCCAACTGGAGGTGATGAACAACGGACTGGCACTCAGGCCCAACAACAGGCTCAGGTGCAACAACGGACGCAGGCGCAAAGAAGCCGGGCGTGGATGGCAGGTTGCGGACATTGAAATGGCTCTCTTGATTCGTTCACATGCCTTGAATGACAAGCGAGTCGAAAAAAGGGGACAGGCTTCACACACTATTTTTGCGCGGCAGCAACGTGACCCAGTAGCGGGTTCGGGAATGCACCTCTAGCGGCAGGCTGGCCGCAAGCAGCGCGAGGACGCGGTCAGTGTCGTCCAGCCGGAAACTGCCGGTGACGCGCAGTGTTTCCAGCTCCGGCTCCCAGCGCAGAACGCCCGGACGGTAGGTGCCGAGTTCGCGGAGGAAATCCCCCAGCGGCTGGTTCCTGGCCATCAGCACACCTTCGCGCCAACCGGGAGCCAGCGCATCGAATGGCGTGATCGCTCCGACACCCACCGCTTGCAGGTTGACCTGCTGGCCACCGCGCACTGCCAGCGCCGGCCCTTGCAAGGGCTGCAACTGCACGGATCCGTTGAACACCGACACTCGACAGCCTTGCGCGTGCTGGCGAACGCAGACTTCGCTTTGACTGACGATGACATTGCCGAACTTCGTCTGGATCGTCAGCGGCGCAGTCCCCGGCACCTTCAGCGACAGATCGCCCTCGATCAGTTTCACACGGCGGCTCTGCAAATCCACATCGACGGCACTGGCGGTGTTGAGTTGCAAGGAGCTGCCATCGGCGAGCTGCACTTTTTTGCGCTCGCCAGTGGCCGTGTGCAGATCGGCACGCCAGACATCCAGAGGCAATTGTCGGCTGATCAGCCAGGCCGTCGGCACCAACGCCACGGCGCCCAATGCGCGCTTGAGCACCACGCGCCGCCCCGGATCAGGACGATCCAGACTGCTCAGCGCCAGCCCTGAAGGCAGGTCGGTGAAACGCTGACGCAAGGCATGCGCCTTCTGCCAGGCGTGCTCGTGAGTGGCGCAGGTCTCACGCCAACGTTGCAAATTCGCCCGGTCCTGCTCATTGGCGCCGCCCGATTCCAACAACGCAAGCCACTGCGCCGCAGCACGGACAGCCTGACGGGCATCGGACGCTTGACTGTTCACAGGTCCACCAACAGGCAATGCTCGTAGGCTTGCGCCATGTAGCGTTTGATCGTGCGCTCGGACACCTCCAGGCGCTCGGCGATTTGCTGGTAGTTCAACCCTTCGAGCTGACTCCAGAGAAACGCCCGTCGCACTGCCCTCGGCAGTCCGTCGAGCAGTTCATCCAGCGCTTGCAGGGTTTCCAGCAGCAACCAGCGCTGCTCAGGTGATGGCGCACACTCTTCGGGCATCGACGCCAACGCGGCCAGATAGGCCTGCTCCAGACTGCGACGCTGGTAGAAATTGCTCAGAAGGCGTTTGCCCACCGTCAGCAGATAGGCACGGGGTTCTTGCAGGTCGGCGATCCGCTGGGAGCTGGCCAGCAAACGCAGGAACGTATCCTGGCTCAGGTCCGCCGCATCACAGCCGTTGCCCATGCGTCTTCTCAACCAGCTTTCAAGCCAGCCCCGGTGATCGCGGTACAGGTCGTGAAGGGTTTGCTCCTTCGGCATCACTGCATCACTCATCTCAAGAAGCCCTGTGCCAAGGAGTTATCGTAAATGAGAGTGATTCTAATTAATATCGAAGCCGGGAACCAAGTCCTTTATGCACCGCACGGGCAGAAAGTTGGCTCTGGAAAGGCTGGAGTGGCATAAAAAGCCAAATTTCAGACACAAAAAACCCCGGTCTTTCGACCAGGGTCTTTGCTATCGACTCGAAGTAAACCAAAGGCTTTCTTCGTAGCTCCAAGGCGTTCAGTGGGCCTTGAGGCAGATATGGCGCAGCGGACGGGACTCGAACCCGCGACCCCCGGCGTGACAGGCCGGTATTCTAACCGACTGAACTACCGCTGCGTATCGCTTTGGACTTGCGTCCTAACTCGTCTGATCGAAAGCTTCGAGGCTTTCAATCTCGAGCCAGGTAAACCTGACCCGGAAAATATGGCGCAGCGGACGGGACTCGAACCCGCGACCCCCGGCGTGACAGGCCGGTATTCTAACCGACTGAACTACCGCTGCGCGTCGGTGGAGGCTTTTCAGCTTCCATCTTGCTTTCGCAAGACTCTCAAGAAGTGGTGGGTGATGACGGGATCGAACCGCCGACATTCTGCTTGTAAGGCAGACGCTCTCCCAGCTGAGCTAATCACCCTTTGCTTCTCTGAGGCCGCGAAATTTACGCACCTAACGAAGCTAAGTCAATAGCCCGCTTGAAGTTTTTCTGAAAAAGACAAAATCGAGTCATTCGCGCCAACGCCGCTGCCCTGTCACTCGCTGTAAATCATCTTCTTGGTCATGCCGCCATCGACCACAAATTCCTGGCCCGTGACGAAACCCGCATTCTTCGACAGCAGCCAGGCAACCATCGCCGCCACGTCCTCGACCGTCCCTACCCTGCCCGCCGGATGCTGCGCGTGGTCAGCTTCGGTGAGGGGTTCGGCACGCCGCACCGCAGGGTCCCGCGCATCGATCCAGCCAGGACTGACGGCATTGACGCGAATTTCCGGACCCAGGCTGATCGCCAACGCATGAGTCAGGGCCAACAGCCCGCCCTTGCTCGCCGCGTAAGCCTCTGTGTCGGGTTCCGACTGCCCGGCACGGGTCGAGGCCAGGTTGACGATCGCACCGCTGTGAGCACGCAGGTACGGCGCACAGTGCTTGGCCAACAGCATCGGCCCGCTGAGATTCACCGCCAGTACCCGATTCCAGTAAGCCAGATCGAGGCTTTCCAGGGTGATGTTGTGCGGATCGGCCACTGCCGCATTGCACACCAGCGCATCCAGACGCCCGAACTGCCCCAGCACCTCGGCAACACCCAGCGCGACCTGCCCCTCGTTCGAGACGTCCATGGCGATGAACCAGGCGTTATCACCCAGAACCTTCGCCACTTTCGAACCACGCACCCGGTCCAGGTCCGTCAACACCACCTGCCAGCCTTCGCTGATCAGCCAGGCCGCAATCCCCAGACCAATGCCTCGTGCGGCACCGGTTACCAGTGCAACGCGGCCATTGGAACCGGTCGTCGGGATGGACAACTCGATCACAAGGCAGCCAACCCGCGCGCCAGATCGGCCTGCAGGTCGGCCACGTCTTCCAGACCGACCGCAATTCGGATCAGGCTGTCACGAATGCCCGCCGCTTCACGCTCCTGCGGCGCCAGACGGCCGTGGGAGGTGGTGCTCGGGTGGGTGATGGTGGTCTTGCTGTCACCGAGGTTGGCGGTGATCGAAATCAACCGGGTCGCATCGATAAAGCGCCAGGCGCCCTCTTTGCCACCTTTGACCTCGAAACTCACCACGGCACCGAAACCTTTCTGCTGACGCTGAGCCAACGCGTGCTGCGGGTGGCTTTTCAGGCCAGCGTAATGGACTTTCTCGACACCGTCCTGCTGCTCCAGCCATTCGGCCAGTTGCTGGGCATTGGCGCAGTGCGCCTTCATGCGCAGGCTCAGCGTTTCCAGGCCCTTGAGGAAAATCCAGGCATTGAACGGGCTCAAGGTTGGCCCGGCAGTGCGCAGAAAACCGACGACCTCTTTCATCTGCTCGCTACGACCGGCCACGACGCCGCCCATGCAACGACCCTGGCCGTCGATGAACTTGGTCGCCGAGTGCACGACGATGTCCGCGCCCATCTTCAGAGGCTGCTGCAACGCAGGCGTGCAGAAGCAGTTGTCCACTACCAGCATCGCGCCTTTGGCGTGAGCGATTTTCGACAACTCGGCGATATCCACCAGCTCCGCCAGCGGGTTGGACGGCGATTCGACGAACAGCAATTTGGTATTGGCCTTGATTGCCGCATCCCAGCCGGACAGGTCCGCCAGAGGCACGTAATCGACTTCGATGCCGAAACGCTTGAAGTACTTCTCGAACAGGCTGATGGTCGAACCGAACACGCTGCGCGACACCAGCACATGATCGCCAGCACTGCACAGGCTCATCACCACCGCCATGATCGCGGCCATGCCGGTGGCGGTCGCTACGGCCTGCTCAGCGCTTTCCAGCGCGGCAATGCGCTCTTCGAACGCGCGAACGGTCGGGTTGGTGTAACGCGAGTAAACGTTGCCCGGCACTTCCCCGGCGAAGCGCGCGGCCGCGTCGGCGGCGGTACGGAAGACGTAGCTGGAAGTGAAGAACATCGGATCACCGTGTTCGCCTTCCGGCGTGCGGTGCTGACCGGCGCGTACGGCCAGGGTATCGAACGCTACGCCTTCGAGGTCGCTGTCCAGCCGACCGGCATCCCAATCCTGACTCATGCTGTCACTCCTTGCCTTGCTCTTCTAGTAGATACAAAACCGGCCCCTCAGGGCCGGTAGTTACTCAGTTGTTGTACAGATCGATGATCGCGCTGACTGCCTGCGTCTTGACCTTGGAGGCATCGTTACGTGCCTGCTCGATCTTGTTCAGGTAAGCCTCGTCGACGTCGCCGGTCACGTACTGGCCGTCGAACACCGCACAATCGAACTTCTCGATCTTGATCTTGCCGCCACCCACCGCTTCGATCAAGTCAGGCAAATCCTGATAGATCAGCCAGTCTGCGCCGATCAGATCCGCTACGTCCTGAGTCGAACGGTTATGCGCGATCAGCTCGTGAGCGCTCGGCATGTCGATGCCGTAGACGTTCGGGTAGCGAACGGCCGGCGCCGCGGAGCAGAAGTAGACGTTCTTGGCGCCGGCTTCGCGGGCCATCTGGATGATCTGCTTGCAAGTCGTGCCGCGAACGATCGAGTCGTCCACCAGCATCACGTTCTTGCCGCGGAACTCCAGCTCGATGGCGTTGAGCTTCTGGCGTACCGACTTTTTCCGTGCGGCCTGGCCCGGCATGATGAAAGTACGGCCGATGTAGCGGTTCTTCACGAAGCCTTCGCGGAACTTGACGCCCAGGTGGTTCGCCAGCTCCAGCGCTGCGGTGCGGCTGGTGTCCGGAATCGGGATGACCACGTCGATGTCGTGATCCGGACGCTCGCGCAGGATCTTCTCGGCGAGCTTCTCACCCATGCGCAGACGGGCTTTATAGACCGACACGCCGTCGATGATCGAGTCCGGGCGCGCCAGGTAGACGTGCTCGAAGATGCAAGGAGTCAGGGACGGGTTGGTCGCGCACTGACGGGTGTGCAGCTTGCCGTCTTCAGTGATGTAGACCGCTTCGCCTGGTGCCAGGTCGCGAATCAGGGTGAAACCGAGCACGTCCAGGGACACGCTTTCGGAGGCGATCATGTACTCGACGCCTTCGTCGGTGTGACGCTGGCCGAAGACGATCGGGCGGATGCCGTGCGGGTCGCGGAAACCGACGATGCCGTAGCCGGTCACCATCGCCACGACGGCGTAACCACCGACGCAGCGGTTGTGCACGTCAGTGACGGCAGCGAACACGTCTTCTTCGGTCGGCTGCAGCTTGCCGCGCTGGGCCAGTTCGTGCGCGAACACGTTCAGCAGCACTTCCGAATCGGAGTTGGTGTTGACGTGGCGAAGGTCAGATTCGTAAATCTCCTTGGCCAGCTGTTCAACGTTGGTCAGGTTACCGTTGTGCGCCAGGGTGATGCCGTAAGGCGAGTTGACGTAAAACGGTTGAGCTTCGGCCGAGGTCGAGCTGCCCGCGGTCGGATAGCGCACATGGCCAATGCCCATGTGGCCGACCAGACGCTGCATGTGACGCTGATGGAACACGTCACGCACCAGGCCATTGTCCTTGCGCAGGAATAACCGGCCGTCATGGCTGGTCACGATACCGGCAGCGTCCTGGCCGCGGTGCTGGAGGACGGTTAGCGCGTCATACAGCGCCTGATTGACGTTCGACTTACCGACGATACCGACGATGCCACACATGCGACGCAACCCCTACTTAATGGATCTGAACTGAACACAACTCACTGAGGCGTTTTGGCCGTCGGCAAGAGGTGCTCCTTGAACGGTATTTCAGCGGGTACGCTGATACCGCTGGCAAGCCACTGACTGCTCCACCCGAGGATCAGGTTTTTGGACCAGTCTGCGACCAATAGAAATTTTGGCACGAGCTGCGACTGTTGCCACCACCCGTCCTGCTGTACCGGCCCCAGGCTCAACAGCCCGACCGCCACGACCACCAGCAACACGCCACGCGCAGCGCCGAAGGCCATGCCGAGGAATCGATCGGTCCCGGACAACCCGGTAACGCGAACCAACTCGCCGATAAGATAATTGATCATTGCGCCTACGATCAGCGTGGCGACAAACATTATTGCGCAGCCCGCGATCACGCGAGCCGATGGCGTTTCGATGTATCCGGCGAGGTACTCGGACAATGCACCACCGAACATCCAGGCAACGACTCCTGCGATGATCCAGGTCACCAGCGATAATGCTTCCTTGACGAAGCCGCGGCTCAGACTGATCAATGCGGAGATGGCGATGATTGCAACGATCGCCCAGTCAACCCAGGTAAATGGCACAGTGCAGCCTACAGACGGATAAGGCGGCGCATTTTAGCAGAGCCCATGCTTATCGGTAAGCTGCGATTGTCAGTGCATTTCAAATCGGGGCGATAGTTTTTAACCGCGCTCAGGCTGGAAGCGCACCACAAAACCCTTGAGGTTCTGCTGACGGTTCAACAAGTCACGCAGACGATCGGCTTCTGCCCGCTCGATCAGCGGCCCGACGAATACCCGATTCTTGCCGTCAGCCGTGCGAATGTAGGCGTTGTAACCCTGGCTGCGCAGGTTTTTTTGCAGATTTTCAGCGCTGGCACGATTCGACAGGCTGGCCAGTTGCACGGACCAGCTGACCGACAGGCCATTGGCGTCGACGCGGCTTTGCGTCGTGTCCGGTTTACCCGGTGCGGCAGTGATCGGCTGGCTTGGCGCAGTCGTTGGTTTGTTGACCGGAGCCGGTGCCGGAGGCGGTGTAACCGGCTTGGCGGCGGGCGCAGGTGCAGGCGCAACGGGAGCCGTCGGTGCGATCGGCATCTCTGGCTCTTCCTGCTGGGCGATTTCGTCATCACTCGGCACAGGCTCTTGCGGCAAGGCTTGAGGCTCAGGCACGACCACCGGCTCAACCTGAACCTGCGGCACCGCAGGCACTTGCGGCGCAGCCGGCGCTTCGACCGTGACCTGACGCTGCTCATCCTGACGGGAAAACAGCATCGGCAGGAAAATCACTGCCAGTGCCACCAGCACCAGGGCGCCGACCATGCGCTGTTTGTAGGCCTTATCCAGCAATGCCATTTGCCGCTTCCTCCGTGGAGCGCCGGGCCAGCCATTCAAGGGCCTCGGCGACACAATAAAATGATCCGAACAACAGAATCTCGTCGTCGCTCGTCGCTTGCGCGCACTGCCCTTCCAGGGCAGCGGCCACGCTGTCATAGGACGTTACCGAAGCACCAAGGTTCTGCAACGACCCATGCAAATCGGCAACCGGCCGCGCCCGCGGTGAATCCAGCGGCGCAACAGCCCAGTGCTGGACACTAGCATTCAATTCGCTGACAACACCATCCAGATCCTTGTCCGCCAACAACCCGAACACCGCCAGACGCCTGCCGACCGGTGGACGACTGGCCAGACGGCGGGCCAGGTATTCGGCTGCGTGGGGGTTATGCCCCACATCCAGCAACAGGTTCAGGCGCTTGCCTTGCCAGTCAAACTGGCGGCGATCGAGACGACCGACAACCCGCGTGGCCTTCAGCGCAGCAATAATCTGCGCGTCCACCCAAGGCAAACCGAGCAACAGATAAGCCTGTAGCGCCAGTGCGGCATTTTCCATCGGCAGATCGAGCAGTGGCAGATCATGCAACTCGACTACTCGCCCCTGAGCGTCGAGACCGCGCCATTGCCAGTTGTGATCGGTAACGCCGAGGTCAAAATCACGACCCCGCAGGAAAAACGGGCAGGCCAGCTCGCGCGCCTTGTCCAGCAGAGGTTGAGGAGGATTCAGATCGCCACAGAGCGCAGGCGCGCCCTGGCGGAAGATGCCGGCTTTCTCAAAAGCCACGGACTCACGGGTGTCACCCAGATAATCGGCGTGATCAACGCCGATGCTGGTCACCAGCGCCATGTCGGCATCCACCACGTTGACCGTGTCCAGACGTCCGCCCAGGCCGACTTCCAGCACCACGGCATCAAGCCCGGACCGTTGAAACAGCCAGAACGCCGCCAGGGTGCCCATTTCGAAATAGGTCAGGGAAGTCTCGCCACGCCCCGCCTCTACCGCAGCAAAGGCCTCGCACAGCTCAGCGTCAGTCGCTTCGACGCCGTTGACCTGCACCCGCTCGTTGTAACGCAGCAGATGCGGGGAATTGTAGACACCGACTTTCAGACCCTGCGCCCGCAGCAACGAAGCCACGAATGCGCAGGTAGAACCCTTGCCGTTGGTGCCAGTGACCGTGATCACCCGAGGCGCCGGCTTGCCCAGCCCCATGCGGGACGCTACCTGTTGCGAGCGCTCAAGGCCCATGTCGATGGCCGAAGGGTGCAACTGCTCAAGGTAGGCGAGCCACTCGCCAAGGGTACGTTCAGTCATATGTTGGCTGGCACCGGTGGAACCACGATCGGCTCGATGGGTGCAGCAACGAATTTCGGCGTCGGCTTGCCGGTCAGTTGCGCCAACAGGTTGCCCAGACGCGGACGCAGTTCCTGACGATGAATGATCATGTCGATCGCACCGTGCTCCAGCAGGAATTCACTGCGCTGGAAGCCTTCCGGCAGTTTTTCGCGAACGGTTTGCTCGATCACACGCGGACCGGCGAAGCCGATCAGGGCTTTCGGCTCGCCGACGATCACGTCGCCGAGCATCGCCAGGCTGGCGGAAACGCCGCCGTAGACCGGATCGGTCAGCACGGAGATGAACGGAATGCCTTCTTCACGCAGACGCGCCAGCACCGCGGAGGTCTTGGCCATTTGCATCAGGGAAATCAGGGCTTCCTGCATCCGCGCACCACCGGAAGCGGCGAAGCAGATCATCGGGCATTTGTTTTCCAGGGCGTAGTTGGCGGCGCGCACGAAGCGCTCACCGACGATGGCACCCATGGAACCGCCCATGAAGGAGAATTCAAAAGCCGAAACCACCACCGGCATACCCAGCAGCGTGCCGCTCATGGAGATCAGTGCGTCTTTCTCGCCCGTCTGCTTTTGCGCTGCGGTCAGACGGTCCTTGTACTTCTTGCCGTCACGGAATTTCAGGCGGTCGACCGGCTCCAGGTCCGCACCCAGCTCGCTGCGGCCTTCGGCGTCGAGGAAAATGTCGATACGGGCGCGCGCGCCGATACGCATGTGATGGTTGCACTTGGGGCAAACGTCCAGGGTCTTTTCCAGCTCCGGACGATACAGCACAGCCTCGCAAGACGGGCATTTGTGCCACAGACCTTCAGGCACCGAGCTCTTCTTGACCTCGGAACGCATGATCGAAGGGATCAGTTTGTCTACTAACCAGTTGCTCATGCTTTCTTTCTCCAGTACCGGCGGCCCGAACGCTCTGGTTCGCAGCCCCGCGTATGCCCTTGAGCTAAATTCATGTGTGTGGCGATGATCGGTGGATAGCCGGGTCAATGAAGCATGACCTGCGTACAACCCATCAATCCTCAGCCGTGCCTGCTTTGTGCAGCGCAGTGCATTTTGGGACGGCGGCAGTCTGCCAGCCGTCACATCAACTACGTGCTACTGCGTACAGCCTTGATGAATGCCTGAATCTTTGCGTGATCCTTGATGCCCCTGCTCGCCTCCACCCCACCGCTGACGTCCACGGCGTAAGGCCGAACCCGGGCAATCGCCTCGGCGACGTTATCCGGCGTCAAGCCGCCCGCCAGGATGATCGGTTTGCTCAAGCCTTGAGGTATCAGAGACCAGTCGAATGCTTCGCCGGTTCCGCCGGGTACGCCTTCAACGTAAGCGTCGAGCAGGATACCGCTGGCACTTGGGAACGCATTGCATGCCGCGGCAATGTCGTCGCCGGCCTTGACCCGCAGCGCCTTGATGTACGGCCGGTGCCACCCCTCACAATCGGCAGCGGTTTCGTCGCCATGGAACTGCAGCAAGTCCAGCGGCACGGCATCGAGCAGTTCGCCCAACTCGCAACGGCTGACGTTGACGAACAACCCCACAGTGGTCACGAACGGCGGCAGCGCCCTGATGATGTCGCGCGCCTGCTGAAACGTCACGGCCCGTGGGCTCTTGGCGTAAAACACAAACCCGATGGCATCAGCCCCGGCCTCGACTGCCGCCAACGCATCTTCTATGCGGGTAATCCCGCAAATCTTGCTGCGAACGGCTGACATGTCGATAAAACCTCAGGGCAAATCCGGGAAAGTCCCGGATGGTAACAAATGCGTTCGAGGGCGTCAGCCGTCAAGTTCGGCGAAACCGGTCAAGAAGTGTGGACCGATGTAACGCTCGGG
This sequence comes from Pseudomonas fluorescens NCIMB 11764, assembly GCF_000293885.2. Classification (NCBI taxonomy): domain Bacteria; kingdom Pseudomonadati; phylum Pseudomonadota; class Gammaproteobacteria; order Pseudomonadales; family Pseudomonadaceae; genus Pseudomonas; species Pseudomonas fluorescens. The sequence goes on along the minus strand of NZ_CP010945.1, from coordinate 3,468,712 downwards.
CAATTCGAACTCGTCGCGGTACTCGACCTGCACCAGGTACAGGCCGAATGGATGCGCCGTCACCCCGCCGGAACGGCGAATCCGGCTCTCCAGCACTTCCTTCATCCACTCCACCGGACGCTCGCCGGCACCGATGGTCATCAGTACTCCGGCAATGTTGCGCACCATGTGGTGCAGGAAAGCGCTGGCGCGAATATCCAGCACGATCATCTTGCCGTGGCGCGTGACACGCAGGTGATGCAATTCCTTGATCGGCGACTTGGCCTGGCACTGACCCGCACGAAAAGCACTGAAGTCGTGGGTGCCGACCAGGTACTGCGCGGCCTCGGCCATGCGCTCGGCGTCGAGGGGGCGGTGATTCCAGGTGATTTCTTCGTTCAGGTGCGCCGGGCGGATCTGGTCGTTGTAGATCACGTAGCGATAGCGCCGGGCGATGGCCTTGAACCGAGCATGGAAATGCGCGGGCATGACCTTGGCCCAACTGACGCTGACGTCGTGGGGCAAGTTGATGTTGGCGCCCATGACCCAGGCTTTCATCGAACGCTCGACTTGCGTGTCGAAATGCACCACCTGACCGCAGGCATGCACGCCCGCATCCGTGCGCCCGGCGCAGAGCAGCGACACCGGTGAGTCGGCGACTTTGGACAAGGCCTTTTCCAGGGTCTCCTGCACTGTGAGCACACCGGACGCCTGACGCTGCCAGCCGCGAAAACGCGAGCCTTTGTATTCAACGCCCAAGGCGATGCGGAAAAAGCCGTCAGCCGCCATTTCGGCAGCCGGGTTATCTATATTTGCCAAGGAGTAACAGCCTGCTGATCAACGCAAAGGCGGGCATTATAAGGCCGTCGGACCGGGACGCCAGAGGCGCGTGCCGTTTGTGCCGTTGCAGCGCCCATGCCGACCTCTTTATATAGATAGCCTACCCGGCCGTTCGGTGCGTTTTATGAGGATTTGCTGGCTTAAGAAAATCAAATGTCGGTGCGGGCTTGCCGGCTCGCACATTGAATTGCGCCACTCCCAAGAAACAAAAACGGCAGCCTCAAAGGGCTGCCGTTTTGTTTACGCTTTACCGATCAATCAAGCCAGACGCGCAAGCATTTCCTTGGCTTCGCTCTTCTGACCCGCATCACCTTCGGTCACGACTTCGTTGAGGATGTCCCGTGCGCCGTCGGCGTCGCCCATGTCGATGTAGGCCTGGGCCAGGTCGAGTTTGGTGGCGACTTCGTCGGTGCCAGAGAGGAAATCGAATTCCGGTTCGTCCGCGGCGGAGGCCAATGCGTCTTCCGCGGTGAAGGTCGGCTCGCTGATGCTCTGGGACAGACGATCCAGCTCGGCGTTGACGTCATCCAGCTCTGCCGCGAAGGCGTCCGGAGCATCCATTTCATCGGCCAGCGACAGATCGAAATCAGCCGGCAGCTCCAGATCGTCCAGCGCCACCTCAGGAACGACCGGCGCTTCAGCGGCAGGCAGGTCCTTGACGTCGTCATCCAGGCTCAACAGGAAATCGTCTTCAGCGAGGGTCGCTGGCGACGCGTCGCCACCGAGGTCCATGTCCAGGTCGAAGTCCGACAGGTCGTCGAGATTTTCCTTGATTTCAGTCTGCTGCTGCAGCACCGACTCAAAGCTCAGGTCGTCGTCCAGCGGGAATTCATCCAGTTCGGCCAAAGCCTCTGGCGAAGGCGTCGGCTCAGGCTCAGCCACCGCCGGAGAAGCATTTTCCAGATCATCCAGACTCAGATCAAACGCGCTATCGAAATCGTCATCAGCCAGTGCCGGGGCCGGGGCCGGGGCTTCGGGCTCGTCCATCAGCAGGTCCTTGACGTACTGGGCGTCCAGTTCGGCGGCGACAGCCGCAGCCGCCAGGCCACCCGCCACGACGACCGCCATGGCCGGGAAGCGGCTTTTCAGCTCTTCGACACGGGCAAAGTTTTCGCCGTTGGCCACGAGCTGACGCTCCTGGGCCACGAACGCATCGCGATCGCCCTGCTGACCGTAGACTTCCATCAGCTTCAGACGCAGGTCACTGCGCTGAGGTTCTTGTTTGATGCCGTCTTCCAGCAACGCAGCCGCCTGATTCAGGCGACCGGCAGCCATGTGCGACTGCGCCTTGGTCAGCACGTCGTCATCGCGATCAGCGGCAGGCGCGACCAGTGGCGCGGCGATCGGTGGCGTTACCACCACCGGTGCAATCACTGGAGCCGGTGCCGGGGTCGGCGCTGGCGCAGGAGCCGGTGCAGTCGCGAGCTTCACGCTTGGCGGCGGCACTTCCAGACCTTCAAAGCTGCTTTCAGGCAAGTCCAGATCAGCAGAGAACTCCTGCTCCTCGGACAACGCACGCGCCATGCGCAGGTGCTTCTCGGCTTCCTGCTGGGCTTTGCGGCGACGGGCCAGCAATAGCAGCAACAGCAGCAGAACCACCGCCCCGCCACCGACCATGCCCAGCAACCACGGATTGGTCAGCAGTTCATTAAACTTCTGGTCGTCAGATGTTGCAGGCGCTGGCTCGGCAGGCGTCTCGGCCGGGGCCGGCGTTGCTTCAGGGGCCGTCGCCGAAGGGGCTGGCGTCGCCGGCGCGCCTTCGACAGGCGCAGGGGTCGGGCTCAATTCGGCCGAGATGGCCGGCGCCGTCGTCGCAGCAGCCGGCGCACCCGCAGCACCTTCAGCCTGTAACTTGGCCAGTTGATTGTTCTTCAGCTCGATCAGGCGTTGCAGCTTGTCCAGCTGACTTTGCAGATCGGTCATGCGGCTTTTCAGTTCAGCGTTGTCACGACGGGTCGTGTCGAGGCTTTCCTGGGTCACGGCCAGCTTGTTGTTCAAGGCTTTGGCGTCGCCGCCCGCACCTTTGCCACCGGCCTTGCCGGACTCGGCGGACACCAGGCTCAAATTGTCCTTGGCAGCCTGCGCAGGAGTGCCTTCACCGCGAGCGCGTTTGGTCGCGTCGAGTTGCTGCTGCCCTGTTCCAGGCTTGGCTACATAGCGACGGCCCTGACGCCACGCGGTGTTCTGCGCGGCGACTTCAGCAATGGCTTTGGGTTGCGGCACACTGGTGGCCTGCGCCTGATCCGGCAGGCGCAGGACCTGACCGGTCTTCAGCAGGTTGATGTTGCCGTTGATGAACGCATCCGGATTCAGCGCCTGGATGGCCAGCATGGTTTGCTGAACCGAGCCGCCATTACGCGCCTTCGCAGCGATTTCCCACAGGGTATCGCGCGGCGTGGTGGTGTATTCGGTCGGTTTGGCGGCGCCCGTCACGGGGGCAGTGACCGTCTGGGTCGGCGCCGGTTGCGCAGCCGCTTCAGCGGTTTGCGGCGAGAATTTGGATGGATCGAGCAGCACACTGTAATCGCGCAGCAGGCGACCATTGGGCCACATCACCTGAACCAGGAATTTCACCATCGGTTCGGACAGCGGCTTGCTGGAGGTCACACGCAGGACGCTTTTACCACTGGCGTTGAGCACCGGGGTGAAGCTCAGGTCATTGAGGAATGCCTGGCGGTCGACACCGGCCTTGGCGAAATCTTCGGGCGACGCCAGGCTCGGCACCACTTCGGCAGCGGTGAGTTCCTTGACGTCGAGCAATTCGATTTCCGCCACCAGCGGCTGGTTCACCGACGACTTCAGGGTCAGCTCCCCGAGTCCGAGGGCATGCGCCATACCGGAGGACAGCGCCGAGGCGGCCGCTATTGCTAACACCAGTTTGCGAACTTGAACCATAGCCTCATCCTTTGTTTGAACATTCCTCGGCCAGCGAGAAGGTGTTGATAGTCGCTGCCGCAAGGCATTGCGCGCGACGGCGAAGTGTCGTCGCGCGCGAACTTTTCTTGCATGCCCCGGAAAGCCCCGCAGGGTAGCTCGCCTTCAGCAATCCGGCCAGGCATCGCCCGGCTAGAATCATTCTGTAATTTGTTGCCAAGTATCTTTTACAGCAGGTCTTTTATCAACAATTCAGCCACCTGCACAGCATTGAGCGCCGCGCCTTTGCGTACGTTATCTGACGTCAGCCACAAATTAAGTTCCGACGGGTCGTCGATTCCAGCGCGAACCCGACCGACGTAGACCACATCCTGCCCTACCGCATCGCCGACAGCGGTCGGGTAATCACCGGCTTCCACCAGCTCTACACCGGGTGCGTCTTCCAGCGCTTCGTTGATTTTTGCCAGGTCCACGACGCTTGCTGACTGCAAGGTCACACTAAAGCTATCGCCAAAAAACACCGGGGCTTGAATGCAAGTGACGGAAATCTTTAATAAAGGCAAAGCCATGACCTGACGCAGCTCACGCACCAGACGTTTTTCCAGCAGCGTATGGCCTTGATCATCCGGCTTGCCGACTTGCGCCAGCAGGTTGAAAGCCATCTGCCGATCGAAAAAAGTCGGCTCCAGCGGACGCACATTGAGCAGTTCTGCGGTTTGGCGTGCCAGCTCAGTAACGGCTTCGCGGCCCTGGGCAGAAACGGCCAGACTGGCGGTCACATTGACGCGTTGCAAGTCGAGCAGACCAAGCAACGGTGCGAGCACCACGGCCAATGTGGTGGCCGACGGGCTTGGGCTGCTGACCTGGAATGGCTTTTTCAGGCCGGCCAACACCCGGGCATTGGCTTCCGGCACCACTTGCGGCGCCTGATCGGCCGGCAAGGCGCCGGACAGATCGATCAGCGAGCACCCGGCGGCCGTGGCGCGCGAGGCGAAACTCAAGGTCACCGCCGGGCCTGCGGCGAAAAACACCAACTGCACTTTGCTGAAGTCGAACTCATCGACTTCCCGCACCCGCACGTTCTTGCCGCGAAACGGCACCGAATGCCCGGCGGATTCGCTACTGGCCAGCAGGTGCAAATTGCCGACCGGAAAGTCGCGTTCTTCGAGTATCTGCACCAGCGTTTCGCCAACAGTACCGGTGGCGCCGATCACGGCAATATCAAAGGACTGGCTCATGGTTCTACCTCTGGCGAAACGGGGGGAGCGGCACTTTACCGGGTGGGTGGCGTGCAGGCAATTCGGCCTGGGTCTGCGGCGTCTGTTCCGGCCCCTTCGCGAGCAAGCCCGCTTGTGTCTAGGCCTAGAGATAAACTCTGGGGTGAGAGGGGTGGATGGCAAGCACCTGATCAATGTCAGACTACCGGGAATAAAAAAACCCGCACCTCTTTCAAGGCACGGGCTCTTTCATTGCTTCAATCAATCAACGCTCAAGCAGAATCCGCAGCATGCGACGCAGCGGCTCGGCCGCGCCCCACAGCAGCTGGTCGCCGACGGTGAACGCGCCGACGAACTGCGAACCCATGTTCAGCTTGCGCAGACGACCCACCGGAACATTCAGGGTGCCGGTGACCTTGGTCGGGCTCAGCTCCTGCATGCTGATGTCGCGGTTGTTCGGCACCAGCTTGACCCATGGGTTGTGCTGGCTGATCAGCCCTTCGATGTCGGCGATCGGCACATCTTTGTTCAGCTTGATGGTCAGCGCCTGGCTGTGGCAACGCATGGCGCCGATGCGTACGCAGATGCCATCCACCGGGATCGGGCTCTTGAAGCGACCGAGGATCTTGTTGGTCTCGGCCTGGGCTTTCCACTCTTCGCGGCTCTGACCGTTCGGCAGTTCCTTGTCGATCCACGGGATCAGGCTGCCGGCCAACGGTACACCGAAGTTTTCGGTCGGGTACGCGTCGCTGCGCATGGCTTCGGCGACACGGCGGTCGATGTCGAGGATGGCACTGGCCGGGTCGGCCAGTTGATCGGCGACAGAGGCGTGAGTCACACCCATTTGCTTGATCAGTTCACGCATGTGCTGCGCGCCGCCACCGGAGGCCGCCTGATAAGTCATAGCGCTCATCCACTCGACCAGACCGGCCTCGAACAGACCGCCCAGGCCCATCAGCATCAGGCTGACGGTGCAGTTGCCGCCGATGTAGTTCTTGGTGCCCGCGTCGAGCTGCTGATCGATGACCTTGCGGTTCACCGGGTCCAGCACGATCACCGCGTCATCCTGCATGCGCAGGCTGGAAGCGGCGTCGATCCAGTAACCCTGCCAGCCGGCTTCGCGCAGTTTCGGGAAGACTTCGCTGGTGTAGTCGCCACCCTGGCAGGTCAGAATCACGTCGAGGGTTTTCAGCTCTTCAATGCTGTAAGCGTCCTTGAGCGGAGCAATGTCCTTGCCCACGGACGGGCCTTGGCCACCGACATTGGAAGTGGTGAAAAACACCGGCTCGATAAGATCGAAATCCTGCTCTTCCAGCATCCGCTGCATGAGCACGGAACCGACCATACCGCGCCAACCGATCAGACCTACACGTTTCATCGCAACTACACCTTCTTAAAAAGTGGGCCGCTGCTTTCAAGAGTGAAAGTTGCAGCGGGCCCGAGAGATTACAGATTCCGCAGCGCGGCGACTACTGCGTCACCCATTTCCTGCGTACCGACTTTAGTGCAACCGGTCGACCAGATGTCACCCGTACGCAGGCCTTGGTCCAGAACCAGACTGACGGCTTTCTCGATCGCATCCGCCGCGCCCTGCTGGTTGAAGCTGTAGCGCAACATCATCGACACCGACAAAATGGTCGCCAGCGGGTTGGCGATGCCTTTGCCCGCGATGTCCGGCGCAGAGCCGTGGCACGGCTCGTACATGCCCTTGTTGTGGGTGTCCAGGGACGCCGAGGGCAGCATGCCGATGGAACCGGTGAGCATCGACGCCTGGTCGGACAGGATGTCGCCAAACATGTTGTCGGTGACGATCACGTCGAACTGCTTCGGTGCACGCACCAGTTGCATGGCGGCGTTGTCGACGTACATGTGGCTCAGTTCGACTTCCGGGTAATCCTTGGCCACTTCCTCGACGATTTCACGCCACAACTGGCTGGAAGCCAGGACGTTGGCCTTGTCCACCGAGCACAGCTTCTTGCCACGTACCATGGCCATGTCGAAACCGACACGGGCGATGCGGCGGATTTCGCTTTCGCTGTACGGCAGCGTGTCGTAGGACTGACGCTCGCCGTTTTCCAGGGTACGGGTGCCGCGTGGCGCGCCGAAGTAGATACCGCCGGTCAGTTCGCGAACGATCAGGATGTCCAGACCGGAAACGATTTCGGCTTTCAGGCTGGAAGCCTCGGCCAGTTGCGGGTACAGGATTGCCGGGCGCAGGTTGCCGAACAGGCCCAGTTGCGCACGAATTTTCAGCAGGCCGCGCTCAGGACGGATGTCACGCTCGATGGCGTCCCATTTCGGACCGCCCACGGCGCCCAGCAAGACAGCGTCGGCTGCGCGGGCACGTTCCAGGGTTTCGTCGGCCAGTGGCACGCCGTGCTTGTCGATGGCGGCGCCGCCGATCACGTCGTGGCTCAGCTCGAAGCCCAGGTTGTACTTGTCGTTGGCCAGTTCCAGCACCTTGACCGCTTCGGCCATGATTTCCGGACCAATGCCGTCACCCGGGAGAATCAGAATCTGCTTGCTCATGCTTTCCTCATGTCTTCAGTCGGTGTGCCCTTGAGCACACCCGGAAAAATTCTATCGCTCGGCCATCAGCACAAGCACATCGGTACTGAATGAACCATCGGGTTCAATCTCAAAATATTCGCGCACTTCATTGCCCATGGACTGCTGCAACTCGCGGATCGCGGCGCGCATCACCTGTGGCGTGCGCATGCGCTCGACCCAGCTGTTGTACTCCAGACGCAGGCGCTGGCGCGTGGTGCTGCGAGTGTGCAGCCCCGCCTCGCTGACCTGGCGCAACCACTCGCCGGCGGAATAATCGCGCACATGGCTGGTGTCGCGCAGCACTTCGACGCTTTGCAGATAAGTGTCGAACAACGGACTGCCCGGTGACAACACATCGACGAACGCCGCCACGCCGCCCGGCTTCAGTACCCGACGGACTTCGCGCAGGGCCAGGCCGAGATCGCTCCAATGGTGCGCCGAATAACGGCTGAACACGAAGTCGAACTCGCCATCGGCGAACGGCAGGCGTTCGGCGGCGCCGAGGGCCGTGGTCACGTTACTCAAACCGCGGTCAACGGCGGCGGCGGCGACCACGTCGAGCATTTGCTGGGACAGGTCGTAGGCCACCACTTCCTTGACCAGCGGGGCCACGTGAAAACTCACGTGGCCGGCGCCGCAACCCAGGTCCAGCACTCGGGCATCGCCCTGCCCGGCCACTTCGGCTTGCAGCAGTGCGAATTCGGTGCCTTGAGCGTGCACGGCGCTGCTCAGATAGGCTGCGGCCTGTTCACCGAATTGCTTTTGTACAACCTGAGTGTGCTGGGCGGTGCTGGTCATAGTCATATCCTTGATATGTGTGTTGTCTGAACTGTCGTCATCGCCAGCAAGCTCGTTCCCACAGGGTTTTGTGAACGCCGCAAATCAATGTGGGGCCAGCCTGCTGGCGATGGCGTCATCACGCCTTACGCAAACTTACGCGTCGCGAAACAACCAGGGCTGGCTAGCCCGGTGCCTGGCTTCAAACGTCGCAATCGCCTCGTGGTCCTGCAAGGTCAAACCAATGTCGTCCAGGCCATTGAGCAGGCAATGCTTACGGAATGCGTCGATTTCGAAGCTCAACACTTTGCCATCTGGCCGGGTCACGGTCTGAGCTTCGAGATCCACCTGCAACTGGTAGCCAGGATTCGCTTCAACCTGCTGGAACAGCTCATCCACCTCAGCGTCGCTCAAGATGATCGGCAGCAAGCCGTTCTTGAAGCTGTTGTTGAAGAAGATGTCGGCGTAGCTCGGCGCAATGATGCTGCGGAAACCGTACTCTTCCAGCGCCCATGGCGCGTGTTCACGGCTGGAGCCGCAACCGAAGTTTTCGCGGGCCAGCAACACGCTGGCGCCTTGATAACGCTCGGCATTGAGGACAAAGTCCTTGTTCAGCGGACGCTTGGAGTTGTCCTGATACGGCTGGCCCACATCCAGATAACGCCACTCATCGAACAGGTTCGGGCCAAAACCGGTGCGCTTGATCGACTTCAGGAACTGCTTCGGAATGATCTGGTCGGTGTCGACGTTGGCACGATCCAGAGGCGCGACAAGACCAGTGTGCTGGGTAAAAGCTTTCATGCTGCGCTCCTTAGATCAATTCACGGACGTCGACAAAACGACCGTTCACAGCGGCGGCGGCGGCCATGGCCGGGCTCACGAGGTGGGTACGACCACCGGCGCCCTGACGGCCTTCAAAGTTACGGTTGGAGGTCGATGCGCAATGCTCGCCCGACTCCAAACGGTCCGGGTTCATCGCCAGGCACATCGAGCAACCCGGCTCGCGCCATTCAAAACCGGCGTCGAGGAAAATCTTGTCCAGGCCTTCCGACTCGGCCTGCGCCTTCACCAGACCCGAACCTGGCACCACAATGGCCTGCTTGATGGTCGAAGCCACTTTGCGGCCCTTGGCGATGACGGCTGCAGCGCGCAGGTCTTCGATCCGCGAGTTGGTGCAGGAGCCAATGAAAACACGGTCGAGCTGGATGTCGGTGATCGCCTGATTGGCGGTCAAACCCATGTATTTCAAAGCGCGTTCGATGGAGCCACGCTTGACCAGGTCCATTTCCTTCGCAGGATCGGGAACGTTCTGGTCAACGGCCAACACCATCTCGGGCGAGGTGCCCCAGCTGACTTGCGGCTTGATCTCGGTCGCGTCGAGCTCGACGATGGTGTCGAACGTGGCGTCTTTATCCGTCACCAGGTCTTTCCAGGCTTCGACAGCCAAGTCCCATTCCGCGCCTTTCGGGGCAAATGGACGACCCTTCACATAAGCCACGGTTTTTTCATCCGCTGCCACCAGGCCTACGCGAGCGCCGGCCTCGATGGACATGTTGCAGATGGTCATGCGGCCTTCGACCGACAGATCGCGAATCGCGCTACCGGCGAACTCGATCGCATGGCCGTTACCGCCGGCGGTGCCGATCTTGCCAATGACCGCGAGAACGATGTCCTTGGCCGTCACGCCGAACGGCAATTTGCCTTCGACGGACACCAGCATGTTCTTCATTTTCTTGGCGACCAGGCACTGGGTGGCGAGTACGTGCTCGACCTCGGAAGTGCCGATACCGTGAGCCAGAGCACCGAATGCGCCGTGGGTCGAGGTGTGGGAGTCGCCGCAAACCACGGTCATGCCCGGCAAGGTCGCGCCCTGCTCCGGGCCGATCACGTGCACGATGCCTTGACGCACATCATTCATCTTGAATTCGACGATGCCATATTCATCGCAGTTGTCGTCGAGGGTCTGAACCTGCAAACGCGAGACCTGGTCGACAATGGCGTCAATGCCGCCCTTGCGCTCCGGCGTGGTCGGTACGTTGTGGTCCGGGGTCGCGATGTTGGCATCGATGCGCCAAGGCTTGCGCCCGGCCAGACGCAGGCCTTCAAAGGCTTGCGGCGAGGTCACTTCGTGGATGATGTGACGATCGATGTAGATCAGCGCAGAGCCATCGTCGCGCTGCTTGACCAAATGCGAATCCCAGAGCTTGTCGTAGAGCGTTTTGCCGGCCATCAGACGGTTCCTCATCAGCTTGTTTCTATGCCCCGGGTCTTGAGAATTTCAATAACCCTTTGGCTTGTGAGGTCGATCCTAGGGGGTTACATTAAATAACTCAAATTCATATTTTTTATGCTTTGGATAACCAACTGGAATACAGCAATGGACCTCGCCAACCTCAATGCCTTTATTGCCATCGCCGAGACCGGAAGCTTCTCCGGCGCCGGTGAACGGCTGCACCTGACACAGCCGGCGATCAGCAAACGCATTGCCGGGCTGGAGCAGCAGTTGAAGGTGCGCCTGTTTGACCGCCTGGGCCGCGAAGTCGGGCTGACCGAGGCCGGTCGCGCCCTGCTGCCACGGGCTTATCAGATTCTGAACGTGCTGGACGACACCCGCCGCGCCCTGACCAACCTGACCGGCGAAGTCAGCGGCCGCCTGACCCTGGCCACCAGTCACCACATCGGCCTGCACCGTTTGCCGCCCTTATTGAGGGAATTCACCCGCCGTTACCCGCAAGTCGCGCTGGATATCCAGTTCCTCGATTCGGAAGTGGCCTACGAAGAAATTCTCCACGGCCGTGCCGAACTGGCGGTCATCACCCTCGCGCCGGAGCCCCACGCGCTGGTCAAGGCCACGCCGGTGTGGGACGACCCGCTGGATTTCGTGGTCGCCCCGGAGCATTCATTGATCAGCAATGGCGCGGTGACCCTGGCGGACATTGCCCTGCACCCGGCCGTATTCCCCGGCGGCAACACCTTTACTCACCACATCGTCCAGCGCCTGTTCGAAGCGCAAGGCCTGACGCCGAATATCGCCATGAGCACGAATTATCTGGAAACCATCAAGATGATGGTCTCGATCGGCCTGGCCTGGAGCGTGTTGCCGCGCACCATGCTCGACGATCAAGTTGCACGAATACCTTTGCCGGGCATACAACTGTCTCGCCAGCTAGGCTATATCTTGCACACCGAACGGACGCTGTCGAACGCAGCACGGGCCTTCATGGCCTTGCTGGATGCACAAATCGATTTGCCAGGGACTCCAGGCTAACTTGTGCTACGCCTATAGAGCCGCGAATTCCTGTGCCTAACGCCCAATTCAGCCCAAGGCCTGCCAATGCCGAAATCTGTTGACCGTATTCCGCCGATGCCACGTATACAGGCGCTTGACCCGAAACGGTCCGAGCAGAGCTGGGAAAGCGCGCCGCAGTTGCTGGCCGCCCTCAACGGCGCACGGCTGGGCGCCTGGTATTGGGACATTGAGCGCGGGCAGATCAGCTGGTCGCGGGGCACGCAGGCTTTGTTCGGCTTCGATCCCCGGCAGCCGTTGCCGGCCGACCTGGAATACCTCGACCTGCTGCCGCCCGAAGATCGGGCCAAAACCATTCGCGCGTTCCACGCGGTGATTGCCGGCGCCCCGCTGGAGCAGGCGATGCACCACCGCATCCGCTGGCCCGATGGCAGCCTGCACTGGCTGGAGATCAATGGCAGTTTGCTGCCGGATAAACACGGTCGGCCGCGCATGATCGGGGTGATCCGCGAAATCACCCATCAGCGCCAGCGTGAACAGGCCCTGAGCAGCTCGGAAAAACGTTTCGCGACGCTGTTTCACCTGTGTCCGAACATGGTGCTGCTGACCCGCCAGGAAGACGGCCTGATCACCGAAGCCAACCAGTATTTCGAAAGCCTGTTCGGCTGGCCGGTGCAAAACGCGATTGGCCGCACCACCATTGAACTGGGTTTGTGGGTTCACCCTGAGCAACGGGAGAAACTGGTCAAGGCGACCAAGGCCAAAGGCGAATTGGTCAGTATGGAAGTGCAGTTTCGGGCCAGCAATGGCCAGGTCCACGACGGCATCCTCAGCGCGCAGAAAGTCGAACTCGAGGGCCAGCCCTTTCTGCTCAGCACCTTCCTCGACACCACTGAGCGCAAGATCGCCGAGCTCGCCCTGAAAGACAGCCAGGAACGCCTTGATCTGGCGCTGGACTCGGCACAACTCGGCACTTGGGACTGGCACATTCCCAGCGGCATGCTTTACGGCTCGGCCCGGGCCGCGCAACTGCACGGGCTGGATCCCATACCGTTCCATGAGTCGTTCGAAGCGTTTTTCGAAGGTGTGCCCGGCGAAGAGCGCGACAGCATGCGCGATGCCTACCGCAGCCTGCGCGAAGGCCCGGCGGGCAACTATCAGCTGACCTACCGCGTGCAACTTGAGGACGGCACTTCGCGCTACCTGGAAAGCCGCGCCCGCCTCTATCGCGATGAAAACGGCGCCCCGTTGCGCATGGCCGGCACCTTGCTGGACATCACCGATCAGGTCGAGCGCGAACAGAAACTGGTCGCCTCCGAAGAAAAGTTTGCCACCCTGTTCCAGGTCAGTCCGGACCCGATCTGCGTCACTCGCCAGGACACCGGCCAGTTCATCGAGATCAACTCCAGTTTTACCCAGACCTTCGGCTGGAGCACCGTCGAGGTGATTGGCCGCAGCGCCGACGAAATCGGCCTGTGGGACGCGTCGGCAAAAAGCCTGCGCCGGATCGAGCAAGTCATCCGCGAACAGGGCCTGAACAACGTGGCCATCCTCGTTCAGCACAAGGACGGCCAATCGCTGACCTGCGTGATATCCAGTCGACAAATCAGCGTCGGCGACCAGCCGTGCATCGTCACCACCTTGCGCGACATCACCCAGCAACAACGTTCGGAAGCGGCGCTCAAGGCCAGCGAAGAGAAGTTCGCCAAGGCCTTCCACTCCAGCCCTGACGCCATCACCATCACCGAGCGCGACACCGGGCGTTATCTGGAGGTCAATGATGGTTTCTGCCGACTGACCGGCTATCGCGCCGATGAAGTGGTCGGCCGCACGGTCTACCAGGTCGGCATCTGGGCCGAAGAAAAACAACGCTCGGCGCTGCTGGCCGAGCTACAGATCAAGGGCCGGGTGCATCACCAGGAAATGCTCGGCCGCAACAAGCGCGGCGAACTGCTGACCGTCGAAGTGTCGGTGGAACCGATCACGCTCAACGAAACCGCTTGCCTGCTGCTGACCGCGCGGGACGTCAGCCTGCTGAAAAACGCCGAAGCGCAGATCCGTCACCTGGCCTACCACGACCCGCTGACCAACCTGCCGAACCGCGCACTGTTGATGGACCGCCTGAGCCAGCAGATCGCCCTACTCAAACGCCACAACCTGCGTGGCGCCCTTATGTTTCTCGATCTCGACCACTTCAAGCACATCAACGATTCGCTCGGCCACCCGGTGGGCGACACGGTGCTGAAGATCATCACCGCCCGCCTTGAAGCCAGCGTGCGCATGGAAGACACCGTCGCCCGGCTGGGCGGCGACGAATTCGTGGTGTTGCTCAGCGGCCTGGAAGGCTCGCGTAATGAAGTCAGCGCCCAGGTCCGTGACCTCGCGGACACCTTGCGCGAGCTGTTGTCCGAACCGATGTTCCTTGATGGTCAACGCCTGCAAGTGACGCCGAGTATCGGCATCGCGCTGATTCCCGATCACGGCTCGACCCCGACCGACCTGCTCAAACGCGCCGACATTGCGCTTTATCGGGCCAAGGATTCCGGGCGCAACACCACGCAGATGTACCACAACACCATGCAGAAGGCCGCCAGTGAACGCCTGCGCATGGAAACCGACTTGCGCCTGGCCCTTTCCCGGGGCGAGTTCGAGGTGCATTACCAGCCTCAAGTGGATGCTCGCGACAACCGTATCGTCGGCGCCGAAGCGCTGGTGCGCTGGTGCCACCCGGAACTCGGCGCCCAATCGCCGACCGAATTCATCAAGGTGCTGGAAGACAGCGGGTTGATTCTGGAGGTCGGCACCTGGATCGTCGACGAAGTGTGCGCGGCCTTTAAAAAGTTGATCGCAAAGGGCCTGATCGACCCATTGAATTTCAGCCTGTGCGTGAACATCAGCCCGCGGCAATTCCGCCAGAACGACTTCGTCGAGCGCATCGAGCACAGCCTCTTCAGCCATGGCCTCCCCTGCTCGCTGCTGAAACTGGAAATCACCGAAGGCATCGTCATCCAGAATCTGGAAGACACCATCAGCAAAATGCGTCGCTTGAAAAAAATCGGCGTGAGCTTCGCCATGGACGACTTCGGCACCGGTTATTCCTCGCTGACCTACCTCAAGCGACTGCCGGTGGACACGCTGAAAATCGACCAGTCATTCATCCGCGACGCCACCACCGACCCCAACGATGCCGAAATCATCCGCGCCATCGTCGCCATGGCTCGCAGCCTGCAATTGAAAGTGATTGCCGAAGGGGTGGAAACCCCGGAGCAGCTTGAGTTCTTGCAGGGGCTGGGTTGCCATTTTTATCAAGGGTATTTGCACAGTTCGCCGCTGCCGGTGGAGGCGTTTCAGAAGCTTCTGAAATAAAGCGGACGGTGTAGGAGCTGCCTTCGGCAGCTCCTACATGGAAAAAGAAAAAAAAGGGCGCCATTGGCGCCCTTTTCATTGCCCTGCCTTAGTGCTGCAGTGCTGGTTTTTGCGTCCCGTTGATCGGGATACGTTTGGCTTTCGCCTCTTCCGGAACCACCCTCAACAGGTCGATGCTCAACAGACCGTTGCTCAGGCCGGCGGCCTTGATTTCGATATGGTCCGCCAGGCGGAAGGACAGTTTGAAGGCCCGCTGCGCGATGCCCTGGTACAGATAAGTGACGTCTTCGTTCGCGTCACGTTTGCCGCCACTGATGGTCAGCACACCTTTTTCCACTTGCAGTTCCAGGTCTTCTTCCTGGAAACCGGCGGCCGCTATGACGATGCGGTATTGGTCGTCGCCGTGTTTTTCAACGTTGTAAGGTGGATAGGTGCTGCCTGGCTCATTGCGCAGTGCGGTTTCGAAAAGGTCGTTGAAACGATCGAAACCGACCGAGGAACGGAACAGTGGTGCCATGGAAAATGCAGTGCTCATGATTCAAATCTCCTGAAAACATATCAGCAAGTTTTTTTGTCTCCGCGACCCGAATTCGGCATCGCGTAATCCTTAAATAAGGACCGCCGATTGCTTTTCAAGAGATTTTTTCAAATTTTTTTAAGCCGCCTCCAACACCTGTAACCCCAGCAAACGCGAGACCTGATCCAGTTCGGTTTCACGGCGCAGGACGGTGAACAGCTCAACCGCTTCGGGATAATTGCGCGTCAGCATCGCCAGCCACTGCTTCAGGCGACCCGGCGATTGGCGCGCCGTCATCTGCGCCTTGGCTTGCAGCCAGAAATCCTGAATCAGCGGCAGCAGTTCGGCCCAGCTCATTTCGACCACTTCTTCACCGGCACGGGCGGCAGCGATTTGCCGGGCCAGGTCCGGACGCGACACCAGCCCGCGGCCGAGCATGATGTCTTCCACGCCGCTGATTTCTCGGCAACGGCGCCAGTCCTCGACGCTCCAGATATCACCATTGGCGAACACCGGAACCTTGACCACCTCCTGCACTCGGGGAATCCACTCCCAATGTGCCGGTGGTTTGTAACCGTCCATCTTGGTCCGCGCATGCACCACGATGTGTTCCGCGCCGCCTTCGGCCAGGGCCGTGGCGCAGACCAGCGAACCGTCAGGGCTGTCGAAGCCCAGGCGCATTTTCGCAGTGACCGGAATGTGCGCTGGAACGGCGCGGCGGACATGCTCGACGATCTGATTCAGCAGCTCAGGCTCTTTGAGCAACACCGCGCCACCGCGCGACTTGTTGACGGTTTTGGCCGGGCAACCGAAATTCAGGTCGATGACTTCGGAGCCCAGCTCGCAGGCCAGCGCGGCGTTTTCCGCCAGGCACACCGGATCGGAGCCCAATAGCTGCACGCGCAAAGGCACGCCAGACGCCGTGCGTGCGCCCGTCAGCAATTCAGGGCCGAACTTGTGGAAATAGGCAGGTGTGAGCAACTGATCGTTGATCCGGATGAACTCGGTGACGCACCAATCGATACCGCCCACACGGGTCAGCACGTCCCGCAGGATGTTGTCGACCAACCCCTCCATGGGTGCCAAAGCAATTTGCATGAAAAACACACTCGACGAAAAACGTGCGGCAGTTTACTGGATTGCCTGTCGAAAGACTTGTTCATACCGCTATGGCGTGGGAGCTTGCTCCCTCGCCACAGCGATCGTGTCAGCTCGGAACCTGCAACGCCGGGCCGTAGCCTTCGATGAATTCGGCGGGCATGCGCTTGGGCTTGCCCGTGGACAATTCGATACAGACAAACGTGGTCTGCGCCCGCAGCAACGTGGTGTTGTCGCTGGGGCGTTTCAGCTGGAAGTGCCGGGTCATTTTCAGACGCTGGTCCCAATCGACGATCCAGGTCGCCAGTTGCAACTCATCGCCCTCATAGGCCGCAGCCAGGTAATCGATCTCGTGCCGCACCACCGCCATCGCCCGATCAAGCCGCCGGTACTCGACCAGGTCCAGGCCAAGCCGCTGAGAGTGGCGCCAGGCGCAGCGCTCGAGCCAGGTCACATACACCGCGTTGTTCGCGTGACCCAACCCGTCGATGTCCTCGGCGCCCACCTCCAGATCAATGATAAATGGCGTTGCCCGATCCCAGCCCATGCCTCACTCCCGGTCAGATTATGTCGACCGGGGCAGTGTAACGGATGCTCAGGCCGATTGGCGCGATTGCAGGCTGCGGCCGGCCAGCAGTGATAACACGCCATCAATCACCCGAGGGTCAGCCAATACCCGTTGATGACCGCCTTCTTCCAGTCGCAACAGACGGCTGTCGAACCAGGCTTCGTGGATCAGCTGGGACTCCTTGACCGGAACGAAGCAGTCGTCTTCGGCGTGAACGATCAGCCCGGGCATGTCGAGTTGATAGTGCGAGACATCCAGTGCAGCGGCACGCATGCCAACGTCTTTCTCTACCTGGCGGATGAACGCCGAACGGGCTTTTGGCGGCAGTCGCACGTAACGGGCAAAACCACGCAGCACCGCGAGAATTCGCGCCGGCGCAGCAATCGTCACCAGGGTTTCAGTGCGCAAACCCAACTGAACGGCGAGCATGGCACTGGCACCGCCCATCGAATGACCGATGACCGCCTGCAGCGGCGGCAACTCGGCGGCGGCCTCAAGCATGGCCCGGGCGAACAGCGCGACGTTTGCTTCATTGCCCGGTGAGCGACCATGGGCAGGGCCATCCAACGCGACGACGGTGTAACCGGCATCCACCAGCGCGGTAATCAGGCTGGCAAACTGCGTCGGCCGGCCTTCCCAACCGTGCATCAGCAACACCGCCGGGCCTTGCCCCCAGCGCAACGCTGAAAGGCCGAAGCGTAAAGTGATGCGCTCGGATTTCGCCAGCAGAGGCAATTCCCAGTCTCGCGGCGGCAGATCCCGCGGCGTCATGAATGCCAGTCGCATTTTGCTTGCGACCAGTTTCGGTGCAAACCAGCCCAAGGTGCCATTAACGCCACGAACCCACTTTAACGTGCTCATCGCTCTCACTCCTCAGGCCATTGCCTTCAGGTCATATCACCGCCGACTTGGCGGCACGCAGCAATCGATCGGATAACTCTCCCGGCCCCAACGCTCGCGCCAGAGCCAAACCACCCACCATCAAGGCCATGTCGGCCAAGGCTTTGTCGGTGTCTTCCGGGCTGGCCGCCAACTGCGCGACCATCATTTCCACATGCTCATTCAACGCCACGCGAAACGCGTCCGGCAGGCGACCCAGCTCACCGACAGACGCCGGGATCGGGCATGCCGACTCAGAGGAATCACGGTGTTTTCGTGACAGGTAAAACGCAGCGACCAAGGCGCGACGTTCTTCGCCGGTCAATTCGGTGTCCATGTCGGCGATCAGGCCACGGCGATGACCGAGCAGTTGCTTGAACGCTTCCAGCATCATTGCGTCCTTGCTTTCGAAGTGCGCATAGAAGCCGCCCACCGTCAGGCCGGCTGCGCCCATCACTTCGCCCACGCTCGGTTCGGCCGGGCCGCGCTGAATCAGCGCTGCGCTGGCGGCCTTGAGGATGCGTTCGCGGGTTTGAGCTTTTTTATCGTTCATCGTTGCCTCCGAATATTACGACTAGAATATTATTCTCATAATAATTTTACGCAAGTCGTGGGTGTGACCGTTGGTCTGAAGCACAGCTTGAAAGAAATGAGGGGATTTGGCCAAACGCCAGACAAACAAAAGGGCCATTCAATAATTGAATGACCCTTATAAAATCCCGCAGAGCGGGTAATCGTGGCGTCCCCTAGGGGACTCGAACCCCTGTTACCGCCGTGAAAGGGCGGTGTCCTAGGCCACTAGACGAAGGGGACGCAAAACCTTCTATACAACTGATCAGTGCTGAGGGCTGATCGATTCAAGGCCGGTGTGGCCAGACCTTGAACTGTAAAATTGGTGGAGCTAAGCGGGATCGAACCGCTGACCTCCTGCATGCCATGCAGGCGCTCTCCCAGCTGAGCTATAGCCCCGGATTTTTCGCCTCGCGGCGGAGCGACATCTTGCAACATCGCTTCTGTAAAACTGGCGTCCCCTAGGGGACTCGAACCCCTGTTACCGCCGTGAAAGGGCGGTGTCCTAGGCCACTAGACGAAGGGGACGCAAACCCTTCTATACAACAGATCAACGCTGAGTGTTGATCGCTTCAAGGCCGGTGTGGCCAGACCTTGAAGTGTAAATTGGTGGAGCTAGACGGGATCGAACCGTCGACCTCTTGCATGCCATGCAAGCGCTCTCCCAGCTGAGCTATAGCCCCTCATCGCTGAGGACGGGGCGAATCTTAATGGCGCTTTGGAAACGTGTCAAATTTATTTTTAACAATTTCCAAAGTTTTTTGCCGACATAACAATCACTTACCGCCCTCCCCCCGGAAAACGGGGGACTTCGGAAAGAACACGGGTCTGTAGAAGCTGGCGCAGCCTGCGATCTTTTTGGCTACGCCGATGAGCAAGATCAAAAGATCGCAGCCTGCGCCAGCTCCTCCTGTGTGGATCAGGCGATGTTGCCGAGGAGTTTTTCCCACTCTTTGTTTTCTTTCTTCGACACGCCGCCCAGCAGGTCGATCGCCTGGCGCAGACGGAAACGCGTCAGGTCCGGGCCGAGGATTTCCATCGCATCCAGCACCGATACCGAACTGGCTTGGCCAGTGATGGCAGCGAACATCAGCGGCATGGCGTCACGCAGTTTCAGCTCGAGGGATTCGACCACCGCCTGAATCGTCGCGGTGATGTTGTCCTTCTCCCACTGACGCAGGCTTTCCAGCTTCCACAGAATCAGTTGCATCAGCTGACGCACCTGGTCGCCCGACAGCTTCTTCGATTCAAACAGCTTGGCATCCGGGTTCACGCCCCCGGCGAAGAAGAATCCGGCCAGCGGTGCGACCTGGCTGAAAGTCTCGACGCGACCCTGCACGTGCGGCGCGATCTTCATCATGTATTCAGGGTTGAGTGCCCAGGTTTGCAGGCGCGAAGCGAACTCTGCCACCGGCAAATCACGCAGCCACTGGCCGTTGAGCCACGACAGCTTCTCGATGTCGAAAATCGGCCCGCCGAGGGAGACGCGGCTCAGGTCGAAGTTGTCGACCATTTCCTGCAGCGAGAACTTCTCGCGCTCGTCCGGCATCGACCAGCCCATGCGCCCGAGGTAGTTGAGCATCGCTTCCGGCATGAAGCCCATACGCTCGTAGAACGTCACAGAGGTGGGGTTCTTGCGCTTGGACAGCTTGCTCTTGTCCGGGTTACGCAGCAGCGGCATGTAGCACAGCTCCGGTTGCTCCCAACCGAAGTATTCGTACAGAAGAATCAGTTTCGGTGCCGAAGGCAGCCATTCTTCGCCGCGCAGGACGTGGGTGATGCCCATCAGGTGGTCATCGACCACGTTGGCCAGGAAGTACGTCGGCAGGCCGTCGGTCTTCATCAGCACTTGCATGTCCATGCGATCCCACGGGATCTCGACGTCGCCACGCAGCATGTCCGGCACCACGCACACGCCTTCGCTTGGCACTTTCATACGGATCACATGTGGCTCGCCGGCGGCCAGGCGGCGCGCGACCTCTTCCTTGGACAGCAACAGTGCACGGCCGTCGTATCGCGGGGTTTCACCGCGAGCCATTTGCTCGGCGCGCATCTGGTCCAGTTCTTCGGCGGTGCAGAAGCACGGGAAGGCGTGACCCATTTCGACCAGTTGCTGGCAGTACTTCTGATAGATGTCGCCGCGCTCGCTCTGACGGTACGGACCGTGCGGGCCGCCGACGTCCGGGCCTTCGCTCCAGTCGATCCCCAACCAGCGCAGGGCGTCGAAAATCTGCTGTTCGGACTCGCGGGTCGAACGCAATTGATCGGTGTCTTCGATCCGCAGGATGAACTCACCGCCGTGCTGCTTGGCAAAGCAGTAGTTGAACAAAGCGATGTAAGCGGTACCTACGTGGGGGTCCCCGGTAGGCGATGGCGCGATGCGCGTGCGGACGGTGGTCATGGCAAGTCTCGAAATGAAGATAAAACAAAGGGCGAATGGTAACAGGCGTTGCCCGCCCGGCTCCAGCGAACAGGGCATTTAAGCCAAGTTTGCGTCTACAACGGGCTCGGGCCGGGATGAATGATGGATTATCAGCCGATGGCATTTACCCACTATCGACTGTATGCCAGATTCGCCTGCTGATAACTTTCCTTACAATTTCTCGACTACAGTTTGCCCCATGCCTGCCCAACTCAAGCGTCGCCTGTTTATTTTCCTGTTGATCGTCCTGCTGATTGCCGGCGGCTTCTTTGCCCAGTGGTTCTTCAAGGGACGGTTTTATGAGAGCACCGACAACGCTTACGTCCAGGGCGAGATCACCCGTGTGTCGAGCCAGTTGGGCGCGCGCATCGATCAGGTGCTGGTGCAGGACAACCAGCACGTCGAGAAAGGCCAGTTGCTGATCAAGCTCGAAGGCGATGACTTCCACCTCGCCGTCGACCGCGCCAACGCAGCCCTCGCCACTCGCCAGGCCGAACGCCTGCAAGCCCAGAGCAAACTGACCCAGCAAGCCAGCCTGATTGCCGCGAGCGAGGCGCAAGTGGCCTCCAGTCAAGCCAGCCTCGGTCGCTCGCAAATCGATTTGTCCCGCGCGCAAACCCTTCGCAAACCGGGCTACGTTTCCGAAGAGCGGGTCACCACCCTCTCCGCCGACAACCACATCGCCCGCTCACAGGTAACCAAAGCCCAGGCGGATGCTCAAAGCCAGCGCCAGCAAGTCAATTCCCTGAGCGCCGAAATCAAGCGCCTCGACGCCATGATCGCCAACGCCAAAACCGATCTGGCCCAGGCTGAACTGAACCTGACCCGCAGCGAAATCCACGCCCCCATCAGCGGCCTGATCGGCCAGCGCGCCGCCCGCGAAGGCCAGTATGTGCAGGCCGGCGCTTATTTGCTGTCGATCGTCCCGGATCAGGACATCTGGATTCAGGCGAACTTCAAGGAAACCCAGATCGGCCACATGCAGCCCGGCCAGAAAGCCGAACTGACGTTCGACGCCTACAGCGACACACCGATTGAAGCGCGGGTCGACAGCCTGTTCGCGGCCTCAGGCGCGCAGTTCAGCCTGTTGCCGCCGGACAATGCCACCGGCAATTTCACCAAAGTCGTACAACGGATTCCGGTAAAACTGACGTTCGCCGCGGACAACCCGCTGCACGGAAAGATTCGTCCGGGCATGTCGGTTACCGCCAAAGTGAACATCAAAGACGCCCCTGACGATGGCCGGTGATCAACTGATCCGCCCGGCCGGCGAACCGACCCGGCGGGACTGGATCGCGGTGATGAGTGTGATGCTCGGCGCGTTCATGGCGGTGCTCGACATTCAGATCACCAATTCGTCGCTCAAGGATATTCAGGGCGCGCTGTCGGCGACCCTGGAAGAAGGCTCCTGGATTTCCACGTCGTACCTGGTCGCGGAAATCATCATGATTCCGCTGACGGCGTGGCTGGTGCAGCTGCTCTCGGCGCGTCGACTGGCGGTATGGGTTTCGCTTGGATTCCTTGCCGCGTCCCTGCTCTGCTCGATGGCGTGGAGCCTGGAAAGCATGATCATTTTCCGCGCACTGCAAGGCTTCACCGGCGGCGCGTTGATTCCTCTGGCGTTCACCCTGACGCTGATCAAGCTTCCCGAGCACCACCGCGCCAAAGGCATGGCGATGTTCGCCATGACCGCAACGTTCGCGCCGTCCATCGGACCGACACTCGGCGGCTGGCTGACGGAGAACTGGGGCTGGGAATACATCTTCTACATCAACATCCCGCCGGGCCTGATCATGATCGCCGGCCTGATGTATGGCCTGGAGAAAAAAGAAGCGCACTGGGAACTGCTGAAAAGCACCGACTACACGGGGATTGTCACCCTGGGTATCGGACTCGGTTGTTTGCAGGTGTTTCTGGAAGAAGGCCATCGCAAGGACTGGCTGGAATCGGACCTGATCGTTGCGCTCGGCAGCATCGCCCTGATCAGCCTGATCACCTTTGTGATCGTGCAATTTTCCAAGCCCAACCCGCTGATCAACCTCGGCATCCTGGGCAATCGCAACTTCGGTTTATCGAGTATTTCCAGCCTGGGAATGGGCGTCGGGCTGTACGGCTCGATCTTTCTGTTGCCGCTGTACCTGGCGCAGATCCAGAACTATAACGCCCTGCAGATCGGCGAAGTGATCATGTGGATGGGCGTGCCACAGCTGTTCCTGATTCCGCTGGTGCCCAAGCTGATGAAATACGTCTCGCCGAAATGGCTGTGCACGCTGGGCTTCGGGTTGTTCGGCCTGGCGAGTTTTTCCTCGGGTGTGCTGAACCCGGACTTTGCCGGACCGCAGTTCAATCAGATCCAGATCATCCGCGCACTCGGCCAGCCGCTGATCATGGTGACCATCTCGCTGATCGCCACCGCGTACATCCTGCCGCAGGATGCGGGCTCGGCGTCGAGCCTGTTCAACATCCTGCGCAACCTCGGCGGCGCAATCGGCATCGCCCTCCTCGCCACCTTGCTGGATGCGCGGACCAAGACCTACTTTGATTATTTGCGTGAATCCATCGTGCCGAGCAACCCGCAGGTCGCCGAGCGCATGGCGTCGCTGACCGACCGGTTTGGCAGTGAAACGGCGGCGCTGGGCAAGCTCAGTGAGATCGCCCATCAACAGGCGTCGATCATGGCTTATAACGATGCGTTTCATTTTGTCGGGATTGCGCTGGGGATCAGCATGATTGCGGTGTTGCTGACCAAGCAATTACCGGCGGGGTTGAAGGCTGGCGAGGCGCACTAGTTGAGTATTGTGTCGTCAAGACTGGCCTCATCGCGAGCAGGCTCGCTCCCACATTGGATCGCGCTGACTGGGTCAACTGTGGGAGCGAGCCTGCTCGCGATGGCGGCCTGACAGGCACTGCAAATCTCAAACAGCAATCAACCGCTCCCGCAGCTTGGTAATTTCATCGCGCATCTGCGCCGCCGCTTCGAATTCCAGGTCGCGCGCCAAGGCGTACATCTTCTCTTCCAGGGCCTTGATGCGCTTGGCGACCTCTCCCGGCGAACGCAATTCCGCTTCGTACTTGGCGCTTTCCTCGGCGGCCTTGGCCATGCCCTTGCGCTTCTTGCTGCGCGAGCCTGGCACGGTGGCGCCTTCCATGATGTCGGCAACGTCCTTGAACACACCTTTCGGCGTAATGCCGTTGGCCAGGTTGAAGGCAATCTGCTTGTCGCGTCGACGTTCGGTTTCACCGATGGCCCGCTCCATGGAGCCGGTAATGCGGTCCGCGTACAGAATCGCCCGACCGTTGAGGTTACGCGCCGCGCGACCGATGGTCTGGATCAGCGAGCGCTCGGAACGCAGGAAGCCCTCCTTGTCCGCATCAAGGATCGCCACCAGCGAGACCTCCGGCATGTCCAGGCCTTCACGCAGCAGGTTGATCCCCACCAGCACATCAAAGGTTCCGAGTCGCAAATCGCGAATGATTTCGACCCGTTCCACGGTGTCGATGTCCGAGTGCAGATAACGCACCCGCACGCCGTGGTCGGCCAGGTAATCGGTCAAGTCTTCGGACATGCGCTTGGTCAGCGTGGTGACCAACACCCGCTCTTCGAGGGCGACGCGCTTGGTGATTTCCGACAGCAAATCGTCGACCTGAGTCAGCGCCGGACGGATTTCGATTTGCGGGTCCACGAGACCGGTCGGGCGCACCAGTTGCTCGACCACCCGGCCCGCATGTTCAGCCTCGTAGTTGCCCGGCGTGGCCGAGACAAAAATCGTCTGCGGGCTGATGCCTTCGAACTCGTCGAAACGCATCGGCCGGTTGTCCAGCGCCGAGGGCAGACGGAAGCCGTACTCCACCAGCGTTTCCTTACGTGAGCGGTCGCCCTTATACATGGCACCGACCTGCGGCACGCTGACGTGGGATTCGTCGATCACCAACAAGGCGTCGGCCGGCAAGTAATCGAACAAGGTCGGCGGCGCCTCGCCGGACGCACGGCCCGAGAGGTAGCGCGAGTAGTTTTCGATGCCGTTGCAATAGCCCAGCTCGAGGATCATCTCGAGGTCGAAGCGCGTGCGTTGCTCAAGACGTTGCGCTTCCACCAGTTTGTTGTTGGAGCGCAGGTATTCCAGGCGCTCCTGCAACTCGACCTTGATCCCTTCAATGGCGCCGAGCAGGGTTTCTCGCGGCGTCACGTAGTGGCTTTTCGGGTAGAAGGTGAAGCGCGGCAGCTTGCGAATCACCTCGCCGGTCAGCGGATCGAAGGCCGACAGGCTCTCGACTTCGTCATCGAACAGCTCGATGCGGATCGCTTCGAAATCGGATTCTGCCGGGTGGATGTCGATCACATCACCGCGCACGCGGAAGGTCGCTCGGGCGAAATCCATGTCGTTGCGGGTGTATTGCAGGTCCGCCAGGCGACGCAGTAAAGCGCGCTGATCGAGCTTGTCACCCCGATCCACGTGCAGCACCATTTTCAAATAGGTTTCCGGACTGCCCAGACCATAGATGCACGACACCGTGGTGACGATGATCGCGTCCTTGCGCTCCAGCAACGCTTTGGTCGCCGAGAGTCGCATCTGCTCGATGTGATCGTTGATCGAGGCGTCTTTCTCGATGAAGGTGTCCGAGGACGGCACGTAGGCTTCGGGCTGGTAGTAGTCGTAGTAGGACACGAAGTATTCGACGGCGTTGTTCGGAAAAAACGCCTTGAATTCACCGTACAACTGCGCGGCCAGGGTCTTGTTCGGCGCCAGCACCAGTGTCGGGCGCTGAACCTGGGCGATGACGTTGGCAATGCTGAACGTCTTGCCCGAGCCGGTCACACCGAGCAATGTCTGGTGCGCCAGCCCGGCTTCAATGCCCTCGACCATCAGGCGAATGGCTTCCGGCTGATCGCCGGCGGGCTCGAAGCGGGTGACTAGCTGGAATTCAGACATGAAATACCCTCTGGGTCGCGCCCGTCCGGTCAAGCCGGACAGCTACGAAAAAGACCACAAACGACCGACGTCGCCCGAGGAAAAAACTGGATTGCGCTCAATGTGGAGCCGATTGCCCTCGCTTTCAAGGCAAACGTCCTACATCCCTTGAAGTCTTTGACGGGATCAATCGACTAACGGTCGAAAAATAATCGGGAAAACTTACGGTAAAAGCCAAATCGACTGTCGCCATCAATCGCAGATGACCTCTATACTAGCTCCCCGTTTGTGCACCGCTCTAGTGCATTCGGCTGGAGCGCGACACGTCCCTCCACTCTCCATTCAGAGCCGCCGCAAAAATGAGCCTGTTCTCCGCTGTCGAAATGGCACCACGCGATCCAATCCTGGGCCTCAACGAAGCATTCAACGCCGATACCCGTACCAACAAGGTCAACCTGGGGGTCGGTGTTTACTGCAACGAGGAGGGGCGAATTCCACTCCTGCGCGCCGTTGTCGAAGCCGAGACGATTCGCGTCGCTCAACACGCTTCCCGTGGCTACTTGCCGATCGATGGCATCGCGGCTTACGACCAGGCCGTTCAGAAACTGCTGTTTGGCAATGACTCGCCGCTGATCGCTGCTGGCCGTGTCATCACCACTCAGGCCGTTGGCGGTACTGGCGCACTGAAAATCGGTGCCGACTTCCTCAAGCAACTGCTGCCGAACGCTGTCGTGGCGATCAGCGACCCAAGCTGGGAAAACCACCGCGCGCTGTTCGAAACCGCCGGTTTCCCGGTGCAGAACTATCGCTACTACGACGCCGCGACCCACGACGTTAACCGTGTCGGCCTGCTGGAAGACCTGAACGCCCTGCCGAACGGCTCGATCGTTGTGCTGCACGCCTGCTGCCACAACCCGACCGGCGTGGACCTGAGCCCGGCGGACTGGAAAAACGTTCTGGAAGCCGTGAAGGCCAAGGGTCACGTACCGTTCCTCGACATGGCCTACCAGGGCTTTGGCGATGGCATCGACGAAGACGCCGCCGCCGTGCGTCTGTTCGCTGAATCGGACCTGACCTTCTTCGTTTCCAGCTCGTTCTCCAAATCCTTCTCGCTGTACGGCGAGCGCGTGGGCGCCCTGTCGATCGTCAGCGAATCGAAAGAGGAAAGCGCGCGCGTGCTGTCGCAAGTCAAACGCGTGATCCGCACCAACTACTCCAACCCGCCGACCCACGGTGCAAGCATCGTCGCCGCTGTGCTGAACAGCCCGGAGCTGCGCGCCAAGTGGGAAGAAGAACTGGCCGAAATGCGCCTGCGGATTCGCGGCATGCGCACCCAGATGGTTGACCTGCTGGCGAAAAACGCGCCACAGCGCGATTTCAGCTTTGTGGGGCGTCAGCGCGGCATGTTCTCCTACTCCGGCCTGACGGTTGAGCAAGTCACCCGTCTGCGCAACGAGTTCGGCATCTATGCCCTGGACACCGGCCGCATCTGCGTCGCCGCGTTGAACCAGAACAACATTGATGTCGTGACCAAGGCCATCGTTGCGGTGATCTGAGTCGTACGGTAATACGAAAAACGGGAAGCCTCTGGGCTTCCCGTTTTTTTATTGGCTCAGATAATTCTCAACCTCATGGTCGAGCGCTCTAGACTGCACATCATATTACTGTGGGAGCCGGGCTTGCCCGTGATGGTGGCCGGTCAACCAACAACTGTGTTGAATGTGAGGGCCCTATCGCGGGCCAGCCCGCTTCCACAAGTTCTATGTACATTCCGGAATTCTGACGAGAACCCACATGAAAAACGATGACCTGCGCGCTGAGCGCGATGACCTGGATGACCTGAATGACTTCATCCCCCGCGTCCCGGCCAAACGCAGCAGTAACCTGGTGCTGCAAGTGGCTGCGGGTGTGTTCCTCGGCGGCCTGGCCTTGTGGCTGGTGCAGCTGGGTGCGACGCTGCTTTACGCCAAACTGATGCTCGCCACCGTGACGTTCGGCGGTTAAGCCAGTTCGGTCGCGCGCTGGCTGGCTGCATCGTCATAGGCGACGTACAGCGATTCGGCGACCTGGCTTTTGATGGCCTTGGTGCTTTCCAGGCCCAGGACAAAACCTTCGGCCTTGCCGCCTGCGCGATTCAATTCGTCAGCGGTGCTGGCCTGAGTGATGGCGTCGAACAGTTTTTCGGCGTGCGGACCGACCCCTTTGGGCAGGCTGATCTGAGCGATGCTCATGCGGACACCTCGTTGTTGCGAAGTGTGAGGGCTGGGTGATTCATGGCGCGTACCTTTTCGGCGAATGGCCGGCAGCGCGTGTAACCACTTCCGGGCGGCCATGGTAGACCTCTGGTGCCGTTCTGGTAACCGCCAATCGCCGATAAACCACCGTCCGTCCCGATGAATTCCTCAAGTTGTCAGCAGGTGCTTGACTTCTCTTTTTGAATCAGTAACATACACGCCATTCCGCGATAGCTCAGTTGGTAGAGCAAGTGACTGTTAATCACTGGGTCCCTGGTTCGAGTCCAGGTCGTGGAGCCAGACAAGGTTCGGAGTAGGCTTTCAAAATCTCTGAACACCAAAAACCCGCCTTATGGCGGGTTTTTTCGTTTTGGCGTTCCGTCGGATTCCGGTGGGTGCGCGGCGTTTTAAGGGCAGATCTTGGGATAAAGGTCAGTTCGATAAAAGGGAATACCCTTATGTCGCGCACCACTGCTCCACTCTCCGACTCCGCTTGCCGTTCGGCCAAGCCCAAAGACCGCGCCTACAAGCCTTTCGACGGCGACAGCCTTTACCTTCAAGTCCAACCCAATGGTCGCAAAGGCTGGCGTCTCAGATATGTCAAACCTGACGGACGGGAAGGACTGACCTCATTCGGCAACTACCCTATCGTTGGCCTCGCCGATGCGCGCCGCAAACGCTTGGAGGTGAAGCAAATGCTGGCGGATGGAATTGCCCCCAAATGAGCCAAGAACCAAGCCAGGACGGACGCTCTGATCAAAGGCCGCACCTTTGAAAGCGTTGCGCTGGACCGGCACACGGAAATGTCAGCCAAGTGGGCACCGGACTATTCCAAGACAGTGATGAGTCGCCTCAAAACTCACCTCTTCCCGCTGATCGGCGCTCGCGCCATTGTCGACCTGGAAACCCACGACCTTATGCGGCCCCTGGAAGCGATCAAGAAGCGCGGAACGATAGACATTGCTTTAAGGGTACAAAACTACCTGCAGAGCATCATGCACGAGGCAAAGCGCCTCCGGCTTATCACCGTGGCCTGCAGCGCACTGATCGAGTCAGGTTTGTGGACGGACACAGCCATCGAGCGGCAGATGAGCCACAAGGAACGCGGTAATCTCTGAAGGTGGGACAGCAGAAACAACTATTGCACTGAGTTCACTGCACGCTAGGTAAAAATCGCTACGGTCTGGCGAGCTCACAATCCGGCCATGCCTCAAACAACACCGCCTGCAATGACAGGCTGGAGATAGCCCGTCAAACACAGTTCTTCCCTGGAGCCAGTTGGCCGGAGCCACAAAGGGCGCAGCGGGATCAAACTGCTAAGTAATCTGGGCCAACGAGCTCATATCGATTCTCCTTTTTGAGACGATCCAGACACGCAGGTATCAAGCAACATGAGTGTTCGCTGCAAGCTCATGCGCGGACTCAGGCTTGATCTTGAACCAGAGGGCGTACATCGCTGGCAGGAACACCAGGGTCAGCACGGTGCCAGCAAACGTACCGCCAATCAGGGTGTAGGCCAGCGTTCCCCAGAACACCGAATGGGTCAGCGGAATGAACGCCAGCATCGCCGCCAACGCCGTGAGAATCACTGGCCGTGCACGCTGCACAGTGGCTTCGACCACTGCGTCATAAGGCGACAGACCGGCTTGCTTATTAGAGTGAATCTGGCCAATGAGGATCAGCGTGTTGCGCATCAGAATCCCTGACAAGGCAATCAATCCCACCAAGGCGTTGATCCCGAACGGCTGCTGGAACAGCAGCAGAATTGGCACCACACCAATCAGGCCCAAAGGCGCGGTGGCGAACACCATCATCATTGCCGACATCGAGCGCACCTGAATGATGATGGTCAGCAACATCAGCGCGATCATGATCGGGAACAACGGCAGCAATGCCTTGTTTGCCTTACCCGACTCCTCGATCGCGCCGGCAAACTCAATGCGGTAGCCCGCCGGCAGCTTTTCGATGATGGGTTGCAACTGCGTTATCAAGGCGCTGGAGACATCGGGAGGCTGAAGACCTTCAGCCACGTCACCGCGCACGGTGATGGTCGGCGTCCGATCACGACGCCGCAGGATGGGCTCCTCCATGCGCACATCCACCGCCCCTACCTGGGACAGCGACACGCGCTGGCCTTGGACGCCGGTCAGCGTGAAGGCGGCAATTTTCGACGGATCCAGACGCGTTTCACCCGCCGAGCGAGCCACCACCTGAACCGAACGAATGTCTTCACGCACCTCGGTGACAGGCACCCCCGTAAGCAGGAATTGCAGCTGTTGCGCGACATCGGTCGAGGTCAAGCCGAATGCTTGCAGGCGATCCTGATCCAGCGTGAGATGAAGTGCCGGTGCGCGCTCGCCTAAGTCGGTGTTGACGGTCCTCATCAGGGGGCTGACGCTCATGACCGCACGCACCTGCGCGGCGATATCTCGTAACACCGCGGGGTCGGCGCCCATCACCCGAAAGGCCACCGGATACGGTGAATAAGGACCAAATACCAACTGCGTCACCCGCACCCGAGCTTCAGGCGCCAAGCCATCGGCCGCCGCTTGTCTGAGGCGGAGCTTGAGCGCCTCACGCTCTTGCTGATTCGCGGTCAGGACGACGATTTTTGCGAAGGATGGATCGGGTAGTTCAGGGGCCATCGCCAAGTAGAAGCGCGGCGCGCCCTGGCCAATGTAAGCAGTGACGATCTTGGCCTCCGGCTGCTGAGCCAACCACGCCTCGACCTTGGCCGCCGCCACATCAGTCTGTTCGATAGAGGTGCCGTAAGGCATCTGCACCTCAACCAGCACCTCAGGTCGGTCGGATGTTGGAAAGAACTGCTTCTTGACCACGCCCATGCCCAGAATCGCAACAACAAACAAGCCCACGACGGATGTCGCCACCAGGCCTTTGCGGCGGATCACACTGCCCAACAGGCGCCTGAAACGCCGGTAGTTCGGTGTACCGTAAATCGCCGTATGCCCGCCTTCAGGCACCTTGATCTGCGGCAGCAGTTTGACGCCCAGGTAAGGGGTAAACACCACGGCCACCACCCAGGAAGTGATCAGCGCAATGCCAACGATCCAGAACATGTTCGCGGTGTACTCACCAGCGGTCGACTTGGCAAAACCGTTGGGCATAAAGCCGATCGCCGTCACCAACGTCCCCGACAACATCGGCGCGGCCGTGTGGCTCCAGGCATAAGCGGAGGCCTTGATTCGGTCGTAGCCCTCCTCCATCTTCACCACCATCATTTCAATGGCAATGATTGCATCGTCCACCAGCAGTCCCAGCGCCAGAATCAAAGAGCCCAGGGTAATTCGATCGAAGTCTTTGCCCGTGGCCGCCATGACAATGAACACGGCCGCCAGAGTCAGCGGCACCGCCGCGGCAACCACAACGCCGACACGCCAGCCCATGCTGAGAAAACACACCAGCAGCACCACGCCCAAGGCAGCAAAAAACTTCACCATGAACTCGTTGACGGAGGCGCCAATATTCACCGCCTGATCCGTGACCTTGGTCAGGCTCATGCCCAAAGGCATCTGCTCATTGATCGCTGTTGCCTCAGCATCCAGCGACTTCCCCAAATCCAGGCCGTTCCAGCCATCGCGCATGACCACGCCGAGCAACAGTGCCGGCTCGCCGTTGTTGCGTACCAGGAATGTCGCGGGGTCCTCATAACCGCGCTTGACCTCAGCCACATCGGACAACTTGAGGGTTCTGCCCTGCACTGTCAGCGGGGTATTGCGAATCTTCTGCAGGTCATCAAACGCGCCATCCAGGCGGATGAAAACCTGTGGGCCCTTCGCTTCTACCGAACCTGCCGGGGTTATCATGTTTTGCGTGTTCAGCGCACTGAAGATGTCTCGTGCAGAAATGCCCAGTGTCGCCAGACGCTCGTAGGACAGCTCGACAAAAATGCGCTCGGCCTGTTCACCGATGATGTTGACCTTCTTCACACCCGCCACATGCAGCAGACGCTGGCGCAAGCTCTCGGCTTCGCGCACCAACAGACGTTGGGGCTCGCCCTTGGCCTTGAGCGCATAGAGCGCGAAAGTGACATCGGAATACTCATCATTGACCATCGGGCCGATCACCCCAGACGGCAACCCCTTCTGCTCATCCAGGATTTTCTTGCGCGCCTGGTAAAACTCCTCCTGGACCGCTGAGGGCGGCGTGCTGTCGAGCAGGTACACCGTAGTGAATGCCAAACCGGGCCGGGTAAAGGTCTCGGTCCGATCGTACCAACGCAGCTCCTGCATGCGTTTTTCCAGCTTTTCTACCACCTGGTCTTGCATCTCCTGGGCCGTCGCCCCAGGCCAGGCAGTGACCACCGTCATTTGTTTAATGGTGAATGCGGGATCTTCCGCACGCCCCAGTTTGAAGAAGGCGTACAACCCACCCACAGAAATCAGCAGGATCAAAAACAGGGTGATTGAGCGCTCGCGTACGGCCAGCGCCGAAAGATTGAAGCCGCTCATCGACTTACCTCAACCACTGAATTTTGCGGAGCATCGGCGAGTTCAGTCCTGACCTTCTCTCCCTCGCTCAGCAAGTGAGCACCCAATGCGACAACTCGATCACCCACCTGCAGATCCCCCGTCACGCGCACGCTGGCCTCATTATTCAGGCCGCGAACCTTGATCGGGCGCCATGCCACCTGCTCCGCTTCCCCGCCCACCACCCAGACCCCCGGGCCTTTACCAGCGTCGTAGAGGGCCCCCATGGGCACCTGTAATTCCTTGGCATCAGCAACATCCGTGTCAGCGATAACCACTGAGATCGTCGATCCGAGGGTGGCGTTGGAGAGTGCCCCCTCCAGCACATAACGCGCTTCAAACGTTCGGGTCTGTCGGTCGGCAGAGTCGGACAACTGGCGTAACCGCGCTTTACCTGCAGTCTGGTGCTGGCTGTATAGCTCAACCGTCGCCGCCGAGCCCAGCGCAGGACGTAGCGTCTCGGGTAACTGGATCACGGCCTCGCGCTGCCCTGAATGGGCAACGCGTACCACCACCTGCCCTGCGCCAACTACCTGCCCCGGCTCCGCCAAGGTATCCACTACCACCCCGTCAGCATCCGCCAGCAACGTCGAATAACCGGTCGCGTTTTTCGCCACATCAGCCTGGGCCTGGGCAGCGTTGAGTTGGGCTTTCGCCGAGTCGGCAGCTGCTTTGAACCCTGCGTAAGCTGAAGCAGATACCGCTCCGACGGACACCAGATCACGGTAGCGAAGCTCGTCATCGGAGGCCTGCCGAGCTCGGGCCATGGCGGCCAGTACCGCTTCCTGCTGTGCCCGCGCGGTCAGCGTCAGGTCGTTGGCATCGATTCGCATAAGTGGCTGCCCGCGCTTGACACTCTGTCCAGCATCCACCAAACGCTCCAAGACCTTCCCAGGTACCCGAAAACCGAGATCGCTCTGAACTCGGGCCGCGACGATACCGGTGAATACCCGTGCCGCAGGCGCGGAGGGTTGAACCACGCCGATGCGCACCAAGGGCACTTGAAGGCGAGGATCGGCAGGCGTGGTCTCGTTGCAGGCCGCTAGGGCAAACGGCAACAAGACAATGAAAATGGCTGACATGCGGTGGCGCTGGATCATAAAGACCTCTCGGTAGCGGATACACCATGCTTATTCAAGTGACCATTTATGTCAATAGTCACTACCGAGACGAATGAACATCGCCCACTTGATCAGAGCAAAGCAAAGAGGCTCGATATCTAGTTTTTTCAGGCGCACACGCTGATACGGATGCGCAGCGCATCCGTCAGCAGAGGTTTAAGGCATCAGGCTGCGCAGAACAAGATTGGAGATGAGAGAAGGGGCTTCTTCAACAAAATCGAGGTTGTACTGCAATAGCAGAGGATTCATGAAAGGCCGCAGAGCGAGATGAATCGACTCTACCGTCTCGTCCAGCGGAGTCTTGCGTTCAAACTCGCCGAGCTCTCGCCCCTCACGCACGATTTGCAACACGAAGCTCTTGATCTGAGCGTCATAGACTTGTGAGCTGGGCCATCGCTCCGACGCGGCGAACGCTGCGATGTCGTAGAGTTTACGGTCGTTAAAGAACAGGCTCACACCTGTAGCGATTAAGGTTTTGACCAGGCGCCGAAAACGTTCAGTCGGCGAGATGCCGTCTACATTGATGGCTTGCTCCACTGCCGCAACGATTTCAGTCAGGCAATTTGTACAGATTGCTTCACCAATCGCCTGCTTGGATTCAAAGAATTTGTAGATGTAAGCCTTGGAAAAGCCGATGGCCTTGGCCAGGTCAGAAACCGTTGTTTTGCCATAACCATATTGACTGAAATGTTCGTTGGCCGCCGCGACAATCTGGTCTCGAATGTCGTGATCGGCTGGGCCACGGGCGCTGGGCGAAGAAACTGATGGCTGATTCATGCGAGCAGCTTACTCATCCCAAAGGTGGTTGACAACTTGTGACCAAATTGTAATATCGTCACAAACCGACCCTTTCGCAGGTATCGCATGCACCCTCCTCCTCGTTTCGCCGTTTTACTGTGTTTGGGTATGGTTGCAGGTTGCGCAGTGGGCCCCGACTACTCAAAACCCCGTGTGGAATTGCCCGAGCATTTCTCCGCGCAAACGTCCAAGGCACGACAACTGGGCGCCGCAAATGACGATCTCGCCGCTTGGTGGAACGCATTTAATGACCCAATACTCAGTCAGCTGATAAATCGAACACTTGAACAGAACCTCGATTTAGCCCAGGCAAACGCAAGGATCGAGCAGGCTCGCGCCGGTTTGGGCGCAGCTAACGCAGCCCTCCTGCCGTCGGCTACCGTCAATGGTCAAGCGGCCCGAGCCCGTCAGTCATTGGAGACGCCGTTGGGCCAAGTGCTGAACTCAGACCCTTCCTATAATCGCTACGGCAGTGCCTATGAGGCGAACTTGAATGCCGGCTGGGAGCTGGATGTGTTTGGCGGGCTGCGCCGAGGTAAAGAAGCGGCCTTCGCCGATTATCAGGCCTCGCAAGCCGGAGCGATTGCCACACGCCTGGCAGTGGTCGCGCAAACAGCCGACCTTTACATCAGCATCCGTGGCCTGCAAGCACGCCTGGAAATTGCCCGGCAGCAAGTAGACACACGACAACAACTGCTCACCACCATCGAACATCTCTACGCAAAAGGCCTGGCGGCTGAACTGCAGTTGAACCAGACCCAAGGCGCGCTGAACCAAGCGCGGGCCACCGTGCCGGTACTGCAAGCGGGCATTGACACGGCAATGAATGCGCTGGATGTCATGTTGGGCAAGGTGCCCGGCACTTACAGCGCGCAGTTGGCTAAGCTGGCGCCCATCCCTGAGGTGCCAGGCCTCTCGGACATGGGCGCTCCAGCCGACCTGCTGCGTCGGCGTCCAGACTTGATCGTCGCGGAGCGCCGTCTTGCGGCATCCAGCGCGCGCATCGGCGAAGCCATGTCCGAGTACTACCCCAAACTGTCTGTGGCTGCGCTGCTCGGCAGTGCTACATCGGTATCCAGCGCAAACCTGTTCAGCAACGGCGCCAGTCAGGCTTCGGCCGCACTGGGATTACGCTGGCGGCTGTTCGATTTTGGCCGCATCAACGCCCAGATTGATTTGGCAAAGGGCCAGGAAGCCGAAGCCTTGGCCGCTTACCGCCAGTCCGTTCTGCGGGCCTGCGAAGATGTGGAAAACGCTGTTTCGGCACGGATCAACCGCGAGCAACAATCGACCCAGCTCGCCCAGGGCGAGTCGGCGTATGCGAAAGCCAGAGCGACATCGTTTGCCGCCTATGAAAAAGGCGTGGTCAGCTTGATCGAAGTGCTGGATGCCAATGAACATCTCCTAGCGGCATCTGATGGCAGAGCCCAGGCACAAACTGAATCGGCTCGCGCTGCAGTGGCCACGTTCAAAGCATTGGGCGGCGGTTGGCAGCGAGATGACTCAGATGCTCGCGTTGTCTCAAAAAGAGCGGAAACTCGAATGTTTTTTCCTGATCCAGGGATATCGAAAGAACTCCAATAAAAAACGGGCTGGATTAGGATAATCGTAAGGATATATATACTAAAAACCAGAATAATTTCATTGTAGAACAAATGCTTATTATTCTGTTCGAGTCCAGGTCGTGAGCCAGACAAGGTTCGGAGAAGGCTTTCAAAATCTCTGAACACCAAAAACCCGCCTTAATGGCGGTTTTTTTCGTTTCGGCATGATTATCCAGAAATCTTGGCCTGCAACAGGCCAACCGGAATCGCCCCTCACCCCTCTCATGCCTGAGACCTCATCGTCTGCTTCGGCAACTCTCCAAAGCGCTGCCGATAGTAATTGGCAAACCGCCCCACATGCCCGAACCCGAACTCCAGCGCTACCTCGGTCACGCTGGTGTGCGGTCTCGCCAGCAAGTACTCCCTGGCGGCTTCAAGCCGTAATCCGCGCAAGCGGTCCATCGGACTTTGGCCGTATTCGCGTTGGCATAAGGTGTTCAAGCTGCGAATGCTCACCCCGCCAGCAACCGCCAGTTCAGCCAGGGAGATGCCTTGAACAAGGTGCTCGCGCATGCAGGCGTCGATTTTTTGCAGTTGACGGGAGGGCTGCCGCGGCAAAGGCGACTCTTGTTGAGCAACGCCACAATGGCTGAGCAGAAACAGAGGCAGGCTTTGCTCCAGATGCTGCAACCAGCGTGAAGGCGGTGCACTCGATTCGCCCTCGGGCAAGTGCTCCAGCAACTCGCTGACCAGACGAAACCAGCGCACCGCCAGTGGCCGTTCCAGACGGCTGACCGGCGCTAACGTGAAGCCCGACGGCAAGTCATCGGCCAGCGCATTCTGGCTGGCATCGAGCAATGCCCGTGGCAGTTTGAGGATCAGTTGCTCGCAACCCTCCTCCCACACCACTCGAGCCTGATTGCGCGGAGACAGGATCGCTACTTCTCCCGGGCTGACGTCATAGCCCATGCCGTCGGACTCGAGAGTGGCACTGCCTCGCAGCGGCATTTGTACCAGCACGAAATCTTCGAAAGGCTGTGGCCGGATTTCTACCTGGCCGCCGTAACGCAGCGCATACAGTTCGCAACTGGCGACCTGGCCGCGATAGAACGCCGTATCGACGCCACCCCGCGGCCAATCCAGCTCATGTTCCACCAGCGCCTGCCCCATCAAACGCTGGGTTTCCAGCGCCGAGCGACTGGTAAAGACCGGTTCGCGGCACATCAGCGATAGGTTCAGGCCCACGCTGTTGGCGGTGGCCGCGTGGAAAGTCGTCATGTCAAAGCGACCGGTTGCGACGGGCTTCGCTGCGCTGCAAAGTGGCACTGGGCGTTTCGTTGAACAGCTTGCGGTACTCGCTGGCGAACCGGCCCAGATGCGAAAACCCCCAGCACATCGCGATCACGGAGATGTTGCGCACCGAGGCGTCTTCGAGGATTTCCTGGCGAACGGCGCCGAGGCGAAACTTTTTCAGGTAAGCCATGGGTGAGACACCCATGTGCTTGCGAAAGCCTTCGAACAGTTTGAAGCGGGATACACCCGCCGCCGCCTCGATGTCCTCCAGGTGGATGTCTTCGCGGGCGTTGCTTTCTATGAAATCCTTTGCGCGCACCAGGTAATACGGCAACTTGACGCCCAGTTGATCACGAAGTTCGGCGCTGTAGTTATTGGGCTGGGAAAGGATGAGCCCCTTGATCAGCGCGCTTTCGATATCGCGGGTGAAAAACACCTGACTGAACAGGTCGTGACCGCGCTCCAGCTCATCGATGTAGTAACGGGCCAGCCGCCACCAGGAGGCAGAGGCGCCGTTGACCGCATCCATCACCGGCTCGAACTTCAGCGGCATTTCCAACGGGCGTTGCAGCATGCCTTCCAGTGTCTGGCGCATGGCCATGCGGGTGATCACCACGGAGATCTTGTGACAGTCACCTGCCATGCTCAGTGTCTGGGTTTCGTGCGGTGTCACGATCAGTCCCTGATCCTGATTGGAGTACAACCGACGGCCATCCTTGACCAACTCCTGCTCGCCGCGAATCGGCAGGCTGAGGCTGTAGCAATTGAGGTGTTCGGCATCCTCGACGCCAATGGTCACGTCTGTGCCGTATTCCATCCGGCCCAAGGTCGTGGACATGGATTTGAAGACATTGGCCTTGTGGTGAAACTGAATCCGGTTCGGCTGCGAGGTCTGCAGTTCGTGCGGCCCGCAAATGCCGGCCATCCACGCCCGGGCACCAGCCAGGTCGTAGCGATCTATGCGGATATCTCGAAACTGGACAACATTTGGTTCGGTCATGACGGTGCACCCACGGCAATGAACATCGACACGCTCTTCGGCGCGTATTCTCATTGGATTTGCAAGGGCTATGCCCAGCCGGTGCGAACAGGCGAAATCCGCACTTTTCGGCCAGTAATCGGAAACTATCTGGATATCGAACGCGTTGCGCGGCCTTGACGCGCACAGCGATGGTGCCAAGAGCGGTCGACGCAATGGGTAAAACGCTACCCGATGCGTCACTTCCGCGCGCAACCGCGTCCGATTTCAGGGCAGGACGTTACCAAAATTTCCAGGTGTAAGTCGTGATCAGGCGGTTTTCCACCCAGTCATTGCCGTGGCTGAATTTGGCGACGACGTTGCCGGCCTCCACGCCCACGCCTTTGAGCGGACCGCTTTGCACCACGTAAGACAGCACCAGGTTGCGCTCCTGCTCCGCTGCCTGGCTGAGGTTGTCACCGCGGTCCACCGAACTGCCTTTCAAGTATCGGGTCATGAAACTCAGGCCCGGCAGACCCATGGCGGCAAAGTCGTAGTCATAACGCAGTTGCCAGGATTTTTCGTTGGGCTTGATGAACGCCACCCGCGACCAGTTCACCAGGAACGGTTGCGGCACATAACCGCCCAGTGTCGGGAAGTTGCTGTCGCCGAGCATGCGCTGGTATCCCACGCCGAATCGGTGACCGCCCTTTTTCAGCGATGTCATGGCGCCATAGGAACGGTTGTCAATGTCGCCGTAGAGAGCGTCGCCGTCTTCGCTGTTGTTGAAGTAACGCAGATCAGTCTTCAGCGCATAGCCGTCGCCCAGGTCTGCCAGATGGGTGATGCCCAGGTAGTGCTGCTGGTAGATGTCTTCCAGTTGCGCGTAGAAGTAAGTACCGGTCAGCGACGGAGTGAAAGCATAACTGGCACCGGCAAGGTTGAGCCCGTCACTGCCGTGGCGCACACCCGAGCCGGTCTGCAGGTACAGTTTTTCGTAGTTGGAGGAGTTACGCGCACCGATCTGCGTCAGCCGCCCGGCGGTCAATGTCAGGCCGTCGATTTCCTTGGATTCGAGCAGACCACCGCGATAGGTCGTGACCAACTGGCGTGAATCGTCAATGATCACCACCGGCAGTAACGGCCGCAGTTCACCGACTTTCAGCTCTGTTTTCGAATAGCGCATTTTCAGCGTCGCCCCGCCACGGCCATACTCATCGGCCTGCTCCTGACGGCTCCGGCTGTAAGGGATGATGGAGTCATCGCCGCGCCCGCCACCGCCATCCAGTCTGTAGGCATACTGCACCTCGGCATCCAGGCCGAACTGCACCGGGCCTTCGGTATAGCCGGAGGCGAAACGCAGGTCGAAACCCTGAGTCCAACTGCCCACCCGTGAATGGGGTGGGTTGTCCTGTTTGAAATCCCGATCGATGTAAAAGTTGCGGGTACCCAGTGTGAGCCGGCTGTCAGAGACCACGTCGGCCTGCGCCAGTATTGGCGTCAACAAGCCAACTGTTTGAATCCCTCGAACTAACCACGTTTTATGCAACATATTATTTCTTCCCCCTGCCGCGTTTAGAGCAACACATGAATAGAAGGCACTTCTGGTTAAAACCAGGGCCATGAGTAATGGCAGTTTCCAGTGACCTGCAGCGAGACACTCTGGTGGTGCTTCGATTGAAATTAAGCCGCAACAAGTTCCCCAGCGGCTATCCCGTTACTGGAAGACAATTAGCCGTTTGCTCAGCCTTCATATGCGACACAACCCAGTGTTTACGGGATAAAACCACCAGCAACCCAAGATCAAGGCTTATTTTCCGGATGGGTTTCCACTAATAAGCGGATAGACCCTGTCCATCGCCACGTCATTTAATGAAGGCGTGAATTAGCCCATTGGCCGAGGACTGGGATATGACAACTGCACGAAGTATCGAACAGTGGAAAAGTTATATAGAAAGTTGCCTGGACTTCCGTCCGGAAGACGGTGTTTATCGCATCGCTCGCGATATGTTTACCGACCCGGAATTGTTCGATCTGGAAATGGAACTGATTTTCGAGAAGAACTGGATTTATGCCTGCCACGAAAGCGAGATCGCCAATAATCACGATTTCATGACGATGCGTGCCGGCCGCCAGCCGCTGATCATCACCCGCGACGGTGAAGGTCGTCTGAACGCCCTGATCAACGCCTGCCAGCACCGTGGCACCACCCTTACCCGCGTTGGCAAGGGCAACCAGTCGACTTTTACGTGCCCCTTCCACGCCTGGTGCTACAAAAGCGACGGCCGGCTGGTAAAGGTCAAGGCGCCGGGCGAATACCCCGAAGGCTTCGACAAGGCTACCCGCGGCCTGAAAAAGGCCCGTATCGAAAGCTATAACGGCTTCGTGTTCATCAGCCTCGACGTGGAGGGCACCGACACCCTGGAAGACTTCCTCGGTGACGCCAAGGTGTTCTTCGACATGATGGTGGCGCAGTCTCCTACCGGCCAGCTCGAAGTGCTGCCGGGCAAGTCGGCCTACACCTACGACGGCAACTGGAAATTGCAGAACGAGAACGGCCTGGACGGTTACCACGTCAGCACCGTCCACTACAACTACGTGGCCACCGTGCAGCACCGCCAACAGGTCAACGCCGAGAAAGGCCTGAATTCCAGCGACACCCTGGACTACAGCAAGCTGGGGGCCGGCGACAAGGAAACCGACGACGGCTGGTTCGCTTTCAACAACGGCCACAGCGTTCTGTTCAGCGACATGCCCAACCCTGCCGTGCGCCCGGGCTACGCCACCATCATGCCGCGCCTGGTCAAGGAACACGGCCAGGGCAAGGCCGAGTGGATGATGCACCGCCTGCGTAACCTGAACGTCTACCCGAGCATGTTCTTCCTCGACCAGATCAGCTCGCAGCTGCGCATCATCCGCCCGCTGGCCTGGAACAAGACCGAGATCAACAGCTTCTGCCTGGGCGTGGTCGGCGAGTCGGACGCCGATCGGGAAAACCGCATTCGTCAGTTCGAAGACTTCTTCAACGTATCCGGCATGGGCACCCCCGATGACCTGGTGGAGTTCCGTGAAGCCCAGCGTGGCTTCCAGGCTCGCCTGGAACGCTGGAGCGACATTTCCCGCGGCCAGGGCAAATGGGTCGAAGGCGCTACCCGCAACAGCGAAACCATTGGCATCGCCCCGGCGCTGACGGGCACCGAGTTCACCCATGAAGGCCTGTACGTCAACCAGCACGCTAACTGGCAGCGCTTTTTGCTGGAGGGCCTGGCGCGCAAGGCGGCCGAACAACAACCGTTGAAACTGCGTGAGGTGTGAACATGAATTCGCAACTGCAATACCGCGTCGAGCAATTTCTCTACCGCAACGCCGAGGCTTGCGATGCCCAGGACTGGGACACCTACCTGGCCATGTTCAGCGATGACAGCGAATTCCACCTGCCGCAATGGGATTCGGAGCACGTCTACACCACCGACCCGAAAAAAGGCATGTCGCTGATCTACTACCCCAACCGGGGTGGCCTGGAAGACCGGGTGTTCCGCATTCGCACCGGCAAGGCGGCATCGACCATCCCGATGCCGCGCACCCTGCACCTGATCAGCAACGTGCGAATCGCGCCGCTACAGGATGATGAGCTGGAGGTCCGGGTCAACTGGAGCACCCTGTACTACCGCATGCAAACCGCCGAGCAGTTCTTCGGCCGCGCGACCTACCGCCTGCGCCCCGACGGCGAGAGCTGGAAGATCGCCCGCAAACACGCAGTGCTGCTCAACGACACGATCAACTCAGTGCTCGATTTCTACCATCTCTGAACCCTGCGGATTAACGCTCATGACGTACAAGGTCGCCTTCAGTTTCGCCGATGGCAAAACACTCTTCTGCAACGTGCAGAACAATGAAATCCTGCTCGACGCGGCCCTGCGCAGCGGAATCAAGATTCCGTTGGACTGCCGCGAAGGGGTTTGCGCGACCTGCCAGGGCCGCTGCGAATCCGGGCAGTACACTCAGGACTATGTGGACGATGAAGCACTGTCGGCCAGTGACCTGGCCGAGCGCAAGGTGCTGACCTGCCAGACGCGTGTGCAGTCCGACGCTGCCTTCTACTTCGACTTCGATTCCAGTCTCTGCGGCAGCAGCGGCCCGAGCAGCCTGCAAGGCACCGTAAGCGAAGTGCGACAGGTATCCCCGACCACCGCCATCGTGCATGTGGAAGTCGGTGCAGCGGGTGCGGCGCTCGACTACCTGCCAGGCCAGTACGCGCGCCTGCAAGTACCGGGCACCGAGCATCGGCGCTCGTATTCCTTTGCCTGCGCGCCGGGCAGCAGCAACCTGCAGTTCCTCATTCGCTTGCTGCCCAGCGGCGTGATGACCGATTACGTTCGCGATCGTTGCCAGGTCGGTGACGTGATCCACATGGAAGCACCGCTGGGTGCTTTCTACTTGCGTCATATCGACCGCCCGCTGGTGATGGTGGCCGGCGGCACCGGGCTGTCGGCGTTCCTGGGCATGCTCGACCAGATCGCCGACCAGCACGGCTGCGGCCATCCGGTGCATCTGTACTACGGCGTGCGCGAGGCTGCGGACCTGTGCGAGGTTTCGCGCATCGAGGCCTATGCCGCACGCATCCCCGGGTTCCGTTTCACGCCCGTGGTCAGCAATCCCAACCCCGACTGGCCGGGCAAGACCGGCTATATCGCCGAACACCTGGAGTTGGCCGAGCTGCGCGACCAGCCGTTCGACCTGTACCTGTGCGGCCCGCCGCCGATGGTCGAGTCGATCAAGGACTGGCGACAGCAGCAAGGCCTGGATCAAAGCCGCCTTTATCTGGAGAAGTTCACCGAGAGCAACAGCTGACACGGCACCCCATAACAACAATCAATCGGCCCGACCGAACACTGAATCACTGCCCTCATCGATATCCACCGTGCGTTGGCACGACCTACTTCATAGGCCGCCTCATGAAAAACCTGGTATTGCGTGCATGTCTGGCAACCTCCCTCTGTGCAGCGACGGCTGCCCAGGCCGTGGAGCCTGTCCGAATCGGCTTCATCACCACCCTCTCCACCCCCGCCGGCTACCTGGGCGAAGACTCGCGGGACGGCTTCCAGCTGGCGATCGATCAGGAGGGCGGCAAGCTCGGCGGGGTGCCGGTGCAACTCATTGTGGAAGATGACGGACTGCAACCGGCCAAGGCCAAGCAGATCGCCGACCGCATGAGCCTGGACGGTATTTCGCTGTACACCGGGGTGATTTTTTCCAACGTGCTGGCGGCCGTGATCAACACCGCCACCAAGGACGGTTTCTACGTCAGCAACAACACCGCGCCCTCGACCCTGGCC
This sequence comes from Pseudomonas fluorescens NCIMB 11764, assembly GCF_000293885.2. Lineage (NCBI taxonomy): Bacteria > Pseudomonadati > Pseudomonadota > Gammaproteobacteria > Pseudomonadales > Pseudomonadaceae > Pseudomonas > Pseudomonas fluorescens. The sequence goes on along the minus strand of NZ_CP010945.1, from coordinate 3,425,127 downwards.
GGTGAAAAGTGCATGGCCAACTACTTCGTCGCCTCCTACCAGAACGACACCCCCCACGAGATGGCCGGTGTCGCCGCCAACGAGCTGGGCTACAAGAAGATGGTGATTCTGGCGCCCAACTATCAGGGCGGCCGTGACGCACTGGCCGGTTTCAAGCGCACCTTCAAGGGCGAAGTGACCGAGATCTACACCAAGCTCAACCAGCTCGACTTCTCGGTGGAACTGGCGCGCGTGCGTGCGCTGGCGCCGGATGCGATCTTCCAGTTTCACCCGGGCGGCGGCGGCATCAACTTCGCCAAGCAGTACGGCGGTTCGGGCCTGTCGGCGCAAATCCCAATGGTGGTGCCGGTGTTCTCCATGGATGAACGCATGCTTGCCGCCACCGGCGATGTGGCCAAGGGCACCAACATCGTCACCCTGTGGAACCCGCAATCGGATAACCCGGCCAACCAGGCCTTCGTCAAAGCCTTCACCGAGAAATACAAGCGCGCCCCGACGGTGTATGCCGCCCAGACCTACGACACGGCACGACTGATCGGCGCCGCCCTGAAGACCTCCCAGGGCAATCTGAAAGACCAGGCGGCCTTCCGCTCGGCCATGAAGAACGTCAAGTTCGACTCCATTCGCGGTGACTTCAGCTTCGCCCAGAACCAGCACCCGGTGATCGACTGGTACCTGCTGCAAGTACAGGCCGGCGCCGACGGCAAGCTGATCGAAGTGCCGATCAAGACGCTCGCGACCCGCCACGTCGACAGCTACGCCGCTCAATGCTCGATCTGACCGGCACCTGAGCCCCCGTCCTCGCCCTGCAGAAACCTGCAGGGCGTTTTCATGAGGAACGCAGTCATGTTATTGCTCGAACAGATTCTCAACGGCCTGCAATACAGCGCCTTGCTGTTTCTGCTGGCCTCGGGCCTGACCCTGATTTTCGGCATCATGGGCGTGATCAACCTCGCCCACGGTGCCTTTTACATGGTCGGCGCCTTCTGTGCCGCCTACACCGCCATGGCGACCGGCTCGTTCTGGCTGGGCGGCCTGGCCGCGCTGATCGGCTCGGCCTGCTATGGCGCGCTGATTGAAACGTCGATCATGCGTCACCTCTACAAACGCGATCACCTGGATCAGGTGCTGGCGACGCTGGCCGTGGTGTTTTTCAGCAACGAATTGCTGACCCTGATCTTCGGTCGCAGCCCACCGGCGATGCCCACGCCCGAGTGGTATTCCAGTTTTGTCCAAGTGCTGCCGGGATTGATGTACCCGGTCAGCCGACTGCTGTTCATCGCCGCAGGGCTGGTGGTGGCGGTCGGCATGTGGCTGCTGATCAACCACACGCGCCTCGGCATGCTGATTCGCGCCGGTGCCGACGACCATGAAATGGTCGGCGCGCTGGGCGTCAACATCGCTCGACTGTACACCCTGGTGTTCGTCTTCGGCTGCGTACTGTGCGGCCTGGCCGGCTTCATGGCGGCACCGCTGCTGTCGGTGGAAATCGGCATGGGCGAAAAGATCCTGATCACTACCTTCGTGGTCATCGTCGTCGGCGGTGTCGGTTCGGTGCGCGGTGCGCTGGTCGGGGCCCTGCTGATCGGCATGGTCGACAGCCTGGGCCGTGCCTACATTCCGCCGCTGCTGGACCAACTGCTGCCCAGCGAAACCAGCGGCACCCTGAGCGCCGGGCTGATTTCCGCCAGCGCCTACATCGTCATGGCCCTGGTGCTGCTGGTGCGTCCGCGCGGCCTGCTGCCGGCCCGTGCCTGAGGAGAACGCTATGTCACCACGCCTTATCATTGACCTTGCGTGCCTGGCGACCTTCGCCTGCATGCCGCTGCTGGCCCACTGGCTGCACGAACCCTACCTGGTCAGCTTCTTCACCCGCCTTGCGATCTACGGCATGGCGGCCATCAGCCTGGACTTGCTGATCGGCTACGGCGCCATGGTCAGCTTTGGCCATGCGGCGTTCTTCGGACTGGGCGGTTACATCGTCGGCATCGTTGCCTTCCACACGTCACAAGGCATGCCGCTGTGGGGCTGGGAAGGCAGCAACAGCGCGCTGGTGGTGTGGCCTCTGGCCCTGCTGGTATGTGCGTTGCTTTCGTTGCTGGTGGGTTATCTGTCGCTGCGTACCAGCGGCGTGCAGTTCATCATGATCACCCTCGCGTTCGGCCAGATGCTCTACTTCGTGCTCGGCTCGCTGTCGCTGTACGGCGGTGACGACGGCATCCTGCTCAACGAGCGCAATACCCTCGGCGCACTGGACCTGGGCGACGCCAACCACTTCTACTACCTGTGTGTAGCGCTGCTGACCGGTTGGTTGCTGTTGTGCCGGCGACTGGTCAATTCGCGTTTCGGTTTTGTTCTACGCGGGCTCAAGCAGAGCGAGCGGCGCAGCGTCAGCCTGGGCCTCAAACCCTTGCGCTATCGCCTGACGGCCTTTGTGATCGCGGGCACCGGCGGTGGCCTGGCGGGAATTCTGTGGGCCAACTACGCGCTGTTCGTCAGCCCCGACATGGGCGCCTGGCACAAGTCCGGCGAGTTGATGGCGATGGTGATCCTCGGCGGCGTCGGCACCCTGCTCGGCCCGCTGCTGGGCGCGGCCACCTACCTGGGCCTTGAACAAGTGCTGAGCCAGTGGACCGAACACTGGATGCTGATTTTCGGCCCGCTGTTGTTGCTGGTGGTGCTGTTCGGCAAAAAAGGCGTTTACGGACTGCTGCTGAGCTTGCTGCAGCGCAAACAGAACGTGGTTGCCGTCAAATCGAACACCGCCGTGGAGGCACGCCCATGAGCGCAAAACTGTCGATTCAGGATTTGCACAAGGCCTTCGGTGCGGTGAAAGCCACCAACGGCGCCAGCCTTGAACTGGCCGAAGGCGAGTTGCACGCCATCATCGGCCCGAACGGCGCCGGTAAATCCACGCTGATCGCGCAGATCGCCGGGGAAGTTTTCCCAGACCATGGCCAGATCCATCTCAATGGTCAGGACATCACCCGCGTACCAGCCTGGCAGCGGCCGCGCCTGGGACTGGCGCGGGCATTCCAGGTCAGTCAGCTGTACACCGAGTTCACCCTGCTGGAGAACGTCGCCCTGGCTATCGCCGCTCGTGACGGCAAGACGTTCGGCATGTGGCGTCCGCTGAGCCGCGACACTCGCCTGCTGGAACCGGCGCTGGGCTACTTGCAGCAAGTGGGCCTGGGCGCTCGCGCGCAAGACCCGGTCCACGAGCTTTCCCATGGCGAACGACGGCAACTGGAGATCGCACTGGCACTGGCTCAGGAAGCATCGGTGCTATTGCTCGACGAGCCTATGGCCGGGATGGGGGCCGACGAATCCGCGCGCATGACCGAGTTGCTGCACAGCCTCAAGGGCCGCTACGCAATCCTGTTGGTGGAACATGACATGGACGCGGTTTTCGCCCTCGCCGACCGTATCACTGTGCTGGTCTACGGTCAGACGGTGCTGACCGGCAGCGTCGAACAAGTGCGCAACGACCCGCAAGTGCGGGCCGCCTACCTGGGAGAAGAACATGCTTGACGTTCAAGGCTTGAAAGCGGGCTATGGCTTGAGCCAGGTGTTGTTCGACATGCACCTGAGTATCGAGCAAGGCCAGGTGGTGTCGTTGATCGGCCGCAACGGCATGGGCAAGACCACCACGGTCAAATCGATCATGGGGTTGCTCAAGCCCAGTGCCGGCAGCATCCGTATCAACGGCACGGAAATGCGTGGTGCTGCGCCCTATCGCATCGCCAAGGCCGGCCTGGGACTGGTGCCGGAAGGCCGCCGCGCCTTCGGCACCTTGAGTGTGCGGGAAAACCTGCTGGCCACCGCCACGCGGGGCAAGTGGGACCTGGCGCGGGTCTATGAACTGTTCCCGCGCCTGCTGGAGCGACAGGACCAGCTGTCTCGCACCCTGTCCGGTGGCGAGCAACAGATGCTGGTGGTGGGCCGCGCGCTGCTGACCAACCCCAGCCTGTTGATTCTCGACGAAGCCACTGAAGGCCTGGCCCCCATCATCCGCGAGCAGATCTGGCGTTGCCTGGCCACCCTCAAGGCCGAGGGTGAGACGATTCTGGTGATCGACAAGAACCTCAAGGAAATGGCTCGGGTAGTTGACCGTCATCACATCATTGAGAAAGGACGGCAGGTCTGGGATGGCACGCCTGTGGAGCTCGCGGCTCAACCCGAACTGTCGCAACGCTACCTGGGAGTGTGAGCAGCCATGGACCTCGATCAGGCTTACAACAACGTCGCAGCAGTGGGTGATTTTCCACAGATCATGCAGCGTTTTCGCCAACGCAGCGCCGAGACCTATGCGAGTCACGCCTGGCAACGTGGCATGTCCTATGGCGATGCCCCGCGCGAGCGTTTCGATTGGTACGCCCACGCGGATGCCGGGGCGCCGACACTGCTGTTCATTCATGGCGGTTACTGGCAGGCCTCGGACAAGGACGACTACGCCTTTATCGCCGAGGGGCTGATCGAGGCCGGCTTCAACGTCGGACTGCTCGAGTACACCCTGGCGCCCGAGGCGAACATGAGCACCATCGTCGGGCAGATCGCCAAGGCACTGGACCACCTGATGGCGCACCGTGAAGCCTTGAACATCGGTCGACAGGTGGTGCTTTGCGGGCACTCGGCGGGAGGCCATCTGACCGCGCTGCATCGCCGACATCCGCTAGTGACCCTGGCCCTGCCGATCAGCGGCCTGATGGAGCTCGACCCCATCAGCCGCTGCTGGTTGAACGACAAGCTGCAACTGAGCAAAGAGGATATCCAGCGCTTTAGCCCGCAAAGGCTGATCGGCGATGGAGCACCGTTGCTGGTGACCGTGGGCGCGAATGAATTGCCGGAGTTGATTCGACATTCGCGCGAGTACGCCAGTGCCTGTCGCGAGGCCGGGCAGACCGTGAGCCTAGTCGAACTTGCAGGGTGTCATCACTTCGCTGTGCTGGACGATCTGGCCCAGGCGGATGGCGAACACTTGCGGGCCCTGCTTGTGCACCTCAAGCGTTAGCCTGCCTGCAGGAGCGCGCTCGCTCCTGCAATTCACTCTCGCCAGAAGTGGATACCGGTTTGCCTTTAACGGCTTTTTTGCCCTCCTCAAGCTTCATACAGTGGCTACGAATTCAGACAGGAATTGCGTATGTCCAGCCTCTCGCTCAGGGTCGAACACATCGAGCTATTGACCCCCAGAATCCGCCGCGTCCTGCTGGTATCCTGCGACGCCCGGCCACTGCCGGGTTTCACCGCCGGGGCGCACCTTGAGTTGCACGTACCCGGCAATCGCACTCAACGCCGGGCCTATTCGCTGGTCAACCTGCCCGACGGCGAGCACTACGAAATCGCCGTCCAGCTCGAAGTGTCGAGTACAGGTGGATCGCGTTGGGTGCACTCGCTCAAGGTCGGCGATGAACTGCTGGCCGAATCGCCACGCAACCACTTTCCACTGCATGAGCACACCGAACATGCACTGCTGATCGCCGGCGGCATCGGCATCACGCCCATGCTTGGCATGGCCCGGTCGCTGCGAGCAGCGGGCAAGCCCTTCACCCTGCACTACGCCGGTCGCGATGAAGCACAGATGGCCTATCTGCCAGAGGCCCGCGCCTGCCAGGACAACCATTGCTGGATCAGCGGCGGCGACCCGCAAAAGCGCCTTCCGGCCGCTGCAATCCTGAGCGCGCCAAGACCCGGCCTGCACCTCTACATCTGCGGCCCTACCGCCCTGCTCAACAGCGTGCTGGCCTGCGCTCGAGAACAGGGTTGGGCAGAAGATCACCTGCATTACGAACTGTTCAGCGGCGCCCTGGAAATGGCCGGCGATCAAGGTTTTGAGGTGCACCTGCGCGAAAGCGGCGTGAGCCTGCAAGTGGCCGCCGGGCAAAGCGTACTGGACGCCATGCTCCAGGCCGGCCTGGACCCGATGTTCGACTGCCGACGGGGTGACTGTGGCGTGTGCGTCGCCCAGGTCATCGACGGGCAACCCGATCACCGCGATATCTGCCTGTCGGAGCGTGACCGCGCCAGCGGCAGTTTTTGCACTTGTGTCTCCCGTGCCCGCAGCGCGCTGCTGGTGCTCGATCTGTGACAAACCGAGGACATCCCGTGATACCGACCAACGAGCAAATTGCTGCCTTGATCCGTGAGGACAGCGTCCACAAGAGCGTCTACACCGACCCGACCCTGTTCAAGCTGGAGATGGAGCGCATCTACGGCAACGCCTGGATCTACGTCGGCCATGAAAGCCAGGTCAAGAACCCCGGCGACTACCACACCACGCGTATCGGTGATCAGGACGTGATCATGGTGCGCGGCGCCAACCAGCAGGTCAGCGTGCTGTACAACCGCTGCCCGCACAAGGGCGCCAAACTGGTGGCCGACGGTGATGGCAGTGTCGGCAAATTCTTCCGCTGCCCGTATCACGCCTGGACCTTCAAACTCGACGGCCAGCATTTGTCGGCACCGCTCAAGAGCGGTTTCGAAGGCACCTGCTACGACCCCAAACACCCGGATTTCTCCATGGTCAGCCTTGCCCGCGTCGAGACCTATCGCGGCTTCGTGTTCGCCAGCCAGGCGGCGTTCGGACCGGACCTGAAAGCATTTCTGGGTGGCGTCATCACCTCCATCGACAACCTCTGCGACCGTTCACCGGTCGGCGAAGTCGAGGTGGCCGGCGGCATCTTCCGTGTTCAGCAGCGCTCAAACTGGAAGGTGTTCTACGAGAACCTGCACGACACCATGCACGCCCGTGTGACCCATGAATCGTCGGTAGACGCTGCGCGTGACGAAGCCCAGGCCATCGGTGAAATGCCCTTCGAGCTGCTGATCATGGACGGCAATGGCGAACCCTACGACTTCTGGGAAAAACTCGAACTGCGCGCCTACCATAACGGCCACGGCTACATGGAAGCGATCTTCGACCCGGGCGCTGCCGAACGCGACGAGGTCTCCCGCGCTCACTTCGAATGCCTGAGCCAGGCCTACGGCGAGCAACGCGCCAAGGAAATCCTGGGCATGAACCGTCACAACACGGTGATCTACGGCAGCGGCTCGCCGCACACAGTGTTCATGCAGTTCCGGGTGATCCGCCCCATCGCCGTGGACCGGACCATGGTCGAGATCCAGACCTTCCGCTGCAAGGGTGCTCCGGATGCCGTGTTCGACCGCGCGCTGACCTACGCCAACGTCATCAACTCGCCCTCCTCCAACGTGATGCCCGACGATGTCGAAGTCTATGCCCGCTGCCAGGAAGGCAACATGACCCGCGGTGGCGAGTGGATCAGCATGCACCGCTATGTTGGCACCGACAGGCCGCTGGAGGACGGCGCGGTGTCCACCAACGGCACCAGCGAACTGCCGATGCGCAACCAGTTTGCCGCCTGGAAACAGTTCATGACCGCCACCCTGATCGCCAAGGAGAGCACCCATGCTGCTTGACCGCCGAATCGACGTCGACACGCGCCAGTTGACCCCCGCCCAGGTTCCCGTCGAGACCCTGCGCCAGATCGAACAGTTTCTTTACCGCGAGGCGCGCCTGCTGGACGAGCGGCGTTTCTGGGAGTGGGACAAGCTGTTTACCGACACCGGCATGTACTGGGTGCCGCACAAGCATGAGCAAGCCAACCCGTTCGATCATATCTCGCTGTTCTGGGAAAACCGCATGCTGCGCGAGGTGCGGATTCGGCGGGTGGAAAACGCCCGCAACTGGTCCCAGCAACCGCAAACCCAGACCGCGCACCTGGTCGGCAATGTGATGGTCGAGGGTCTCGACACCCAGGGGCTGCTGGTGGTCAGCGCCAGCTTCCAGTACAGCGAGTGGCGCCTGGAGCAACGTCAACTCGCGGGTCGCTACACCTATAAATTGGCCGTTCAGGACAATGGTGGCTGGCAGATCCAGCTCAAGCGCGTCGACCTCATCAACTGCAACGATGTGTTCGCCAACCTTGAGGTCTTCGTGTGATGAACGCCCCGGTGGTGATCGCCCTGCACTATCAGAATGACGTGTTGCACCCCGACGGCAAGATAAGGGTCGGGCTGGGGTCCGATGACAGCCTGCGTGCTGCACTGCTCGATGCCGCCGGCAGATTACTGGCCGGCGCACGCGCCAAGGGATGGCCGATCGTTCACGTGCGCGTGGCGTTCCGACCGGACTATGCCGACCTGATCCAGAACGCGCCGATTCTGCGCACTGTCGCCACCCTTGGCGCTGCCCGGGAAGGCAGTTGGGGAGCGGAGTTTTTCAGCGCCCTGGCGCCGCTGGACAGCCGCCATGAATTCGTCGTCACCCACAACCGGATCAATGCTTTTTATGGCTCACCGCTGGAAACCGTGGTGCGCCAGTTCAACCCTACGCACCTGCTAATCGCTGGCGTGGCGACACACTCGGTGGTGGAAAGCACAGTGCGCCATGCGGTGGATTGCGGATTCGAAGTGACGGTGGCGGCAGATGCCTGCGCCAGTGCGGACAGCGGCACGCATGCGGCCTCGCTGGCGAGCATGGCGCTGATCGCCCGTATCAGTCACGTCAACGAAGCACTGGAGGACTGGGCATGATGCTCGAAGGCAAAGTGGCGATTGTGACCGGCAGCACTCAGGGACTGGGTATGGACATCGCTCGACAGCTCTTGGCCGAGGGCGCTCAGGTGATGCTGGTGGGGCGTAACGCCGATAGCGGTCAAGCATTGGCGCAAGCAATGGGATGCGGGTTTTCAGCCTGCGACGTGGAGCGCGACGAAGATATCGACGCGTGCATCACGGCCACGCTGGCCCACTTCGGCAGGCTCGACATTCTGGTCAACAACGCGTGCCTGTACGCCGATCAGGGACTGGCCTCTGACCGCGCACAGTGGCTGAAAACCCTGAACGTCAATCTGGTATCGGCGGCGATCTTTACCCAAAAGGCCGCGGTGCATCTGCCCAGCGGCGGCGTAGTGATCAACATTGGCAGCACCGGCGGTAAATTCGGCGCAGCCGGGCGTGCACTCTACCCCGCCTCCAAGGCCGGCATCCTGCAACTGACGAAAAACCTGGCCGTGACCCTGGCCCCGGAGCAAGTCCGGGTGCTGAGCGTATCCCCGGCCTGGACCTGGTCGCCCAGCGTCGCCGACCTCAGCGACAACGATCCGCACTTGGCCGATCGGGTCGGGGCACCTTTCCATCCGCTCGGGCGCATTGGCCGGGGTCATGAGATCGCAAGCGTGGTGGCTTTTCTATGCAGTGCCGGCGCCGGCTGGATGACCGGTGTCGACGTGCCGGTGGACGGCGGCTTTTCGATCCTCGGGCCAGACCGTGGCGTGTCGCCGCGAGTGTGGTTTCAACAACACCGTGACAGCCAATAAAACCTGATAACCGAGTGAGGTAGAAAACATGGGCAAGATGATTGAGATACGGGCAACGGACAGCAACGCCACGTTCGGCGGTTACCTGGCTCTGCCAGCCAGCGGCAAGGGCCCCGGGGTGGTGATCGGCCAGGAGATTTTCGGTGTCAACGCCAATATGCGCGCGGTGGCCGATTTCTATGCCGAAGAGGGCTACGTGGCACTGGTGCCGGACCTGTTCTGGCGCCTGCAACCGGGCGTTGACCTGGGCTACACCGAAGCGGATTTCGCCGTTGCCATCGACCTGTTTCAGCGTCTGGACGTGGACAAGGCCATCACCGACATCGACGCCAGCTTCAAAGCCCTGCGTGCCCTGCCTGAAGTCGAAGGTTCGGGCCTGGGTTATGTCGGCTTCTGCATGGGTGGCAAACTGGCCTGGCTGACCGCCGCGCGTACCGATGTGGCCTGCTCGGTCGGCTACTACGGCATGGGTATCGAACACCTGCTGCACGAATCGAAAAACCTGAAGGGCCGGCTGGTACTGCATTTTGCCGAGAATGATGGCTACTGCGACGCCAATGCCCGCGCCCGGATCAGCGAGCACCTGGCCGGCAACGACAAAGCCGAAATCTACGTATACCCAGGCGTCGACCATGCCTTCGCCAGGGCCGGGGGCTCACACTATGACAAGCCTGCCACGCTGATGGCCCATGAACGCAGCATCGCCGCACTCAAGCGCGAGATCGGCCCCCACTTCAACCTGTCAGCCCTGTGGGAAGAACACATCCGCCACGAATTCGAGACCCGCGACGTACCCGCCACCATGGCTACCATGGTCGCCGAACCCTACGTCAACCATATCCCGACCATGACCGGCGGCGTCGGCGCCAGGGAACTCAGCCGCTTCTATCAACACCATTTTGTCCACGGCAATCCGCCAGACATGAAGCTCATCCCGATTTCCCGCACCATCGGCGCATTGCAGATCGTGGATGAGTTCATCATGTGTTTCACCCACAGCACTGAAATTGACTGGATGCTGCCCAACGTCGCACCGACCGGCCGGTACGTCGAGATTCCGATGCTGGGTGTGATCAAGTTCCGCGGGGACAAGCTGTACCACGAGCACATCTACTGGGACCAGGCCAGTGTGCTGGTGCAGATTGGCTTGTTGAACCCTGAAGGGCTGCCGGTGGCGGGAGTGGAAACGGCAAGAAAGCTATTGGATGAACAACTGCCGTCCAATACGTTGATGGGGCGCTGGACGCAAAGCGAGCAAGAATGACTGCGACCTTCTGATCTGTAAAAAGGCCGATCTGTCGCTCAACAGATCGGCCTTTTTTCATACGCTCAAACGTCAGACATGCTCACTGCTTTTCGCAGGCACCGCCCGTGGTTCTCCATGCCCATGATCCACCTCCACCACCGGGACCTCTTTACCGTCGCAGTCGTGCAACTTGCCTTCGCTGAAGTAATCCCCTTCGCGCAGCGCGGCCAGATCCTGATAACGCAGGACCCGTTCAGTACCCGCCGCAAACACCGACTGCTGATCCGAGTTACCGGCAGTAAGGTGGTTGAAGGTCAGGTTCAGCACGATGGCCATGATCGCCGAAGAGCTGATGCCCGAGTGGAAGATCGTCGCGAACCAGCTTGGGAAATGGTCGTAGAAATTCGGCGCAGCGATGGGGATCATGCCGAAACCGATGGAGGTGGCGACGATGATCAGGTTGACGTTGTTGCGGTAGTCGACCTTGGACAGTGTGCGAATGCCGCTGGCCGCCACGGTGCCAAACAGCACGATTCCGGCACCACCCAGCACGGAAGTCGGCACGGCGGCGATGACTCGGCCCATGAATGGCAGCAGGCCGAGGATCACCAGAAACAAGCCGCCGGTGGCCACCACGAAACGGCTCTTGATCCCGGTCACCGCCACCAGGCCGACGTTCTGGGCGAACGCGCTTTGGGTGAAGGAGCCGAAGATCGGCGCGATCATGCTCGACAGCATGTCGGCGCGCAGGCCATTGCCCAGGCGTTTGGAGTCGACCTTGGTGTCGATGATTTCACCGACGGCGAGGATGTCCGCCGAGGTTTCCACCAGTGTCACCATGACCACGATGCACATCGACAGGATCGCTGCGAAGTGGAAGGTCGGCATGCCGAAGTGGAACGGTGTAGGGAAGCCGAACATCGGGCCCTGGGTGACGGACGAGAAGTCTGCCATGCCGAGAAACACCGCGATGACTGTGCCGATCACCATCGCCAACAGAATCGAGAGCCGGGAAATGGTCGCGCTGCCAACCTTGCTCAGCAACAGCACCAGCACCAGCGTCACTGCCGCCAGACCGATGTTCGCCATGCTGCCGAAGTCTGGTGCATGACTGTTGCCACCCATGGCCCAGCGCGCGGCCACCGGCATCAGCGTCAGGCCAATGGTCGTGATCACGATGCCCGTCACCAGCGGTGGGAAGAATTTGGTGATGCGCGAGAACACCGGCGTGATCAGCAATCCGATCAACGACGCGGCAATCACCGCCCCGAGAATCGACTGAAACCCGCCCTCGCCACCACTGCTGACGATCGCCACCATCGTCGCGACGCCAGAGAACGACACGCCCTGCACCAGCGGCAACTGGCAACCGAAAAACGGTAAACCGAGGGTCTGCAGCAACGTCGCCAAGCCCCCCGCAAACAATGAAGCAGCAATCAACAAGCCGATGTCCGCCGGCGAGAGCCCGGCCGCCTGGCCGATGATCAAAGGCACCGCGACGATACCGCCATACATGGTCAGAACATGTTGCAGGCCGTAAGCCATATTCGCGCCGACTCCGAGGTTTTCGTCCTCAGGCCGTTGGTGTGAAACATGGGGCGTTTTCATGGTTGGGGGGTTCCCTGGTTTTTGTTATGCGCACACTGTATGCAAGACTCAGGACAAATGTCTATAGAGTTGTATACAACTCACCAGTCAGATTATGGACAGGTGTCCATCCCCACCCGCAGCATCCTTCAATAAACCTTGAAATATATCCGTCCCGAGCCTCGTTCGCTCCCCCGCTAGTCTTTTGAGTTCCTGGCGACCACCGGTAGCGTCGCTCCCTTTTTTATACATATAAAGTATGCATAATGAAGCCATTCGAAATTCAGTATCACAAGGCAAAAAACGCGGCGAACAAACTGAAGCACCAAGGCATCAGCCTCGCAGAGACTGACGCCGTGTTCCATGACGAACGGGCGCTGACGCTCCAGGATGATCTTCATGACGAGCAACGATGGATCATCATGGGGCTGGACGCCAAAGGTCGCCTGCTGGTCGTCGCGTACACCTACCGTGAGCCGAATTTCGTTCGAATCATTTCCGCGCGTCTCGCCACAAAAAACGAGCGTCGCCAATATTTGGAGGCTTGAGTAATGAAAGATGAATACGACTTCAGCAATGCCAAGCGTGGGGCGGTTGCCCCCGGCAAAGGCAAGACCCGCATTACCATCATGCTGGATGAAACGGTCATAGAAGCCGCTCGCACGCTTGCGGAAAGCGAGGGGTATGGCTACCAGACGGTGATCAACAACACACTGCGACACGCGTTGCTCAGCGACAGAAACACACCTGCCGGGACCGGGCATCTCAAAAAGGGCATAACGCCCTCCGATCTGAAAAGCCTGGAAAAGAAGTTGCTGGATGCCGTCAGCGAAATCCGTCAATTGATGGAGCCTGACGTCCGCCCCTAGTCCTGTTCGATCAACCGCCCAAGCACCTGCTTCAAATGTGCGTGCTCAGGCACCCGGATCCCGAACTCGCTCGCCAGCAACCGGACCAGATCAGCCACCTCAGTGATCTGCCGCCGCTCGCTCTCGCTGCCGATCCGGTGGATGGCAAAACTGCCATTGTTCAGCGTACGGCGCCACCCTTCCCCTGTCCGCGCCACCATAAGCTGTTTGGCAAAAGATGATTCGGGATGGGTTGAGACATACCAGTTGCCGACGGCGTAATCGATGTCTTCCTGGCGTTGCAGGTCGAAGATGTACATCGCGCGCCACTCACCAGCGACATTGGCGCGCAGGGTGTAGCCGTCTGCGTGGCGTTCAATCCGATAAGGTTCATGAGGCGTGAGTTGCTCCTCCGGAGTGTCGAGCAGCAGCGGCGCGGTGGGGACCATACCGCCGAATCCCACATCGGTGATGTAGCGCACGCCCCCCAGGGTGACCAGGCTCAAGCGGTGCGTACGCGCGGTCCACGCCCCCTCGGGCTGGCCCATGACCACGCGGCCGGAAATGCCGCAAGCGTCGAAACCCAGCGCCTGAAGCAGGGCCAGGAACAGGTTGTTGAGTTCATAGCAGTAACCACCGCGGCCATCGTGCAGGACTTTTTGCTCGATGGACGGCAAGTCGATGAGTACCGGCTCGCCAGACAACGTGGTGAGGTTTTCGAACGGGAACGCAGCGGTGTGACGAAACTGCAGCTGACGCAGGGTTTCCAGGGTTGGCGCCGGTGGCGCGTCGAAACCCAGACGTTGCAGGTACAACGCAAGATTGCTCAGACGTAGCTCGCTCATTGCTCGATCCTTATGCATGGGGCCGCGGATCTCTCCGCCGATGGGCGCCATGTATAAGGGAAAAAGCGGTCCGCCCGACAATTGATTTCGCCAATAGCCACGCATATACAATCAACGGCGCTTGCGTGAACCCAGTTGAATCCACGTCGGGGCATGGTCGCTGGCATGTGGCTCGTTGCGCACCCACGCATCGACACCCGCGTCTTGCAGATAAGGGCTCAGCGCCGGGTTGAGCAACAGATGATCGATGCGCAACCCGGAATTTTTCTGCCAATGCTGTCGGAAATAGTCCCAGAAGGTGTAGAGCCGATCCTCCGGATACAGATGGCGCAGGGCGTCGGTCCACCCCTGATCCAGCAACCGTTGATAACACTCGCGGCTTTCCGGTTGCAGCAGCGCATCCTTGAGCCAGGACCGTGGGTTATAGATATCCAGGTCAGTCGGCACCACGTTGTAGTCACCGGCCAGCACCACCGGGTGTTCGCTGCTCTGGAGATCCTTGGCGTAGGCAATCAGCCGCTCGAACCAGGCCAGCTTGTAATCGAACTTCGGCCCCGGCTGCGGATTGCCGTTTGGCAGATACAGGCAGCCCACCAGGACACCGTGCACAGCAGCCTCCAGATACCGACTGTGGGTATCACCGTCGTCACCCGGCAAACCACGGCGACTCTCCAGCGGTTGCGCATCCCGGGCCAGAATCGCCACCCCGTTCCACGAGGCTTGACCCTGCCATATCGCGCCGTAGCCGGCAGCCTCAAGCTCTGCGGCAGGAAATGCACTGTCCACCGACTTGAGCTCCTGCAGGCAGGCGATGTCCGGTTTCTCCCGCTCCAGCCAGGCCAGCAGGTTTGGCAGCCGGGCGCGCATGCCATTGACGTTGAACGTTGCGACTCGCAGATTCTTCATGGGCCAGCGCTCCGGACATGTGTGTTCAGTGTGTGACATCCACGCATTCCGGTGGTTGCGTCGGCCGGATCGACGATGGCGCCCAACAATAATCCCGGTGAGCCTTCCGGCGGCCACAGCAGCGACGGCGGCAATAAGGGCGATGGCGGCTCGGGCTCTTCACGCGACAGCTCCGGCGAAACGGGCAGCTCCAGTCGCTCAGGTGCGGGAGGCGAAACTGGCGGTAGCTGACCGCGCGCAAGCCGACCTCATCTCAACGATCCGAGCGCATCAGTTCCCCGACACCGCCGTCCATCGACAGCACCGCCGAACGGTTTCGTCCGGAATGCTTGGCCTGATACAACGCCGCGTCCGCGCGTTCAATGAGCACTTCGGTGCTGTCCAGGCGCGTCGGTACGAAGGCATAACAACCGAGACTGACCGTCACATAACCACTGGGCGCGGCGCTGTGATTGATGTTCCGGGTCATGACGCTGCGGCGGATCTGCTCGGCAATGACCATCGCACCCTGAATATCCGTATTCGGCAGCAACACAGCGAATTCCTCGCCGCCGTAACGCACCGCCAGATCGGTGGTTCGATGGCAGCAACTCTTCACCACCCTCGCCACTTCGGCCAGGCAATGGTCACCCGCGACATGGCCGTAAGCGTCGTTGTAGCGCTTGAAGTAATCGATATCGAGCATGATCAGGCTCAACGAACTCGACTGCCGGATTCCACGGCCAAACTCGAGGTCCAGCGCTTGTTCGAACAGTCGGCGATTGGCCAGGCCGGTGAGACTGTCATGGGTCGCGATCAGCTTCAGCGCCTCCTTGGCCTTGCGCAAATCCTTCTCGACCCGTTCACCGAGGCGCACCTGGCGCACGAACACCCAACCGAACAGCCCCACGCCCAGCACAACCAGCGCCACAATGACGCTGGATTTAAACGCCGTGTCATACCAGCCCTTGAGAATCGAATCCCGGGACGAGGCCGCGGACACCACCAGCGGATAGGCGTCGAGTTGCCGGTAGCCTTGCAAGCGGACAGTGCCATCGAGTACAGAACTGATCATGGCGTTGCCGGACATTGCGCCTGCCAGGTACTTGCTGAAAATCTCCCCTTTGGCTAGTGACTGGCCAATCTGCGCTTCCACAAACGGCCGTCGCGCCAGCAGCGTTCCGTCAGTCAGCGCCAGAAAAATAGAGCCGTCGTCATCGATGCTGAAGCTTTTGAAAAACTGATCGAAGTAGGACATTTTGATGCCGGCCAGCAACACGCCCTGGAAATGGCCGTCCTTGTCATTCACCCGCTTGGAAACCGGAATGATCCATTCGCCATTCACGCGACTGCGAATCGCCGGGCCGATGTGCGCCAGGGACGATACGTTCTGCTGGTGAAACAGGAAATAGTCGCGGTCCGCCACGCCGGGGCCGCGGGGCAGATCCTCGAATGAGGTGACGACCCATTGCCCCTTTTGATCGAACAGGAAGATCCCGTGCAACTGACTGAGTGTCTGTACCCGTCGGGCAAACGTTTTCTGTAGACGCGGGATCTGCGCCGGGACGAACCCGTCAACCTGAATCCAGTCCGCCAGGCTGGTCAGTACCAGGTCGGCCTTCATGAACGTGTCTTCAGCCTGCTGGGCCATGGCGCGGGTGAGGTTCGAAGACGCCACTTCGGCCACCGCCAGATCGTGCCGGCGCGATTGCTCCAGTTGCAGATAAAGCAAACCGCACAGGCACAGACACACCACGACAATAAACAGCACCGCCGCCTTGCGCAGGGGTAACCGTTTCAAATTGACGCCACTGGCGTCGCGCGGGTCGTCACCGGAGATAGGCAAAAGCTCGTCCTGCAAGGGTAAGGCATGGGCGAAGGCCCAAAACCCTTAATGTTTGCGAGCTTAGTCTACGGGATGGTGCGGGGCAATTGTCCTTTGGGCAGGCGTCGCATTGCACTGCGCAAATGTGCTTGAGCACTTTCTGCATCTCCCAGGCGCATTTGTTCGTAGGCACGTTGCGCAATGGCGGGAGGCACTGGCTTGAGATCGCGCTGGGTCGCCATCGCCATCAATTGCACCTGGGCGGCGCGTTCCAGGTAATACAGATCATCCCAGG
This sequence comes from Pseudomonas fluorescens NCIMB 11764, assembly GCF_000293885.2. NCBI lineage: Bacteria > Pseudomonadati > Pseudomonadota > Gammaproteobacteria > Pseudomonadales > Pseudomonadaceae > Pseudomonas > Pseudomonas fluorescens. The sequence continues at coordinate 3,408,261 of NZ_CP010945.1, read as the reverse complement.
CTTCGGCGATGGTCGGCCCTGCGATGATCACGCCGTGGTTCTTCAAAAACAGGACGTCGGCATTGCCCATGACGCTGGCAATCCGGTCACCTTCGGACTCATCGAGGGCCAGGCCGTTGTAATCCTCGTCCACCGCCGTACGCCCGTAGAATTTCAACGCTGTTTGCCCCAGCCACAATAGCGGCGGGCCTTGCAGTAAGCACAACGCCGTGGCGTGGGGCATGTGCGTGTGGAACGCCACTTTGACCCTCGGCAGCAGTTTGTGCAGGCGCGCATGGATGTAAAACGCGGTCGCCTCGGGCTGGCCTTCGCCGGCCACGACGTTGCCGTGGAAGTCGCAGACCAACAGGTTGTCCGCAGTGACTTCTGCAAACGCGTAGCCGTAGGGGTTCACGAAAAACAGATCATCGCGCCCCGGCACCATGGCGGAAAAGTGATTGCAGATCCCCTCCTCCAGCCCATGCAGTGCCGCCAGTTGAAAGCACGCCGCCAATTCCGAGCGCGCCGTGATGACAGCCGGCAAGTCCAGGTTCAGGTCGGTGTAACGGGCGGAACGGGAACCGCCTGCAAGAGTGTGTGCCATGACAATGACTCCGGGGTTTACCAGCCAAGGGATTCGAACAAGGGCAGGACTTGATCCAGCGCGCTCAATATCGCATCGGGTTGATAGTCGGGCAGCAATTGGCGACCGGTGCCGCGGTCGATCCACACGCAGCGAAAATGCATATCGCGCGCGGCGGTGTGGTCCAGCGTCGGGCTCGCGCAGATGTGCACCACCTGATCACGACTGACGCCCAGCTGCGCGTGAGCGTAGTCGAACAACCGCGGATCGGGCTTGTAGGCGCCGGCCTGCTGGGCGGTGATGACCCGATCGATGTGGCCACCGAGTTGCGCCACGTTGCCGGCGATGATGTCGTCATCGGTGTTGGACACGATGCACAACTTGAAGCCCATCGTCTTGAGCCGGGCAAGCGTGTCGATCACCTCGGGAAACGGCGGCATTTTCGGGATTGCCGCTGCCAGCCGTTGACTGTCTTCGTCCGAGCTCGCCAACCCCAGATCCTCCAGCGCCATTTGCAACCCAAGGCTGCTCAACTGCCGGAACGCACGATGCGGCGGTGTCTGCTCCAGCCGGTGTTCGTGCCGGTCATACACCTCGATCAGGCGATCGACATCGACGGTGTGATCACCCTTGTCGCGCAGGATCTGCGCGACCACGGCTTTCAAACCTTCATCCCATTGAATCAGCGTGCCGTAGCAATCGAAGGTCAGCCACTCGGGGCGTGGAGCGTTTTTGAGTGCCATGGTCATATCCTCTGAAAAGTGATCTTCAGGTTACGAGCGAACGGTGATAGTGTGAAATTAAATTAATATCGACTCGTCAGTGATAAATCGAATATCAAAGGAGCCCGCCATGCTCGATCTCGAACTGCTCAAGAGCTTCGTCTGCGTGGTGGACGAAGGCAGCTTCACCCGCGCTGCAGAACGCGTACACCGCACCCAATCCACCGTGAGCCAACAGATTCGCAAACTGGAAGAACTGGTCGGGCATGCGCTGCTGCTTCGCGACCGCACAGGACAGAACATCAGCGTCACCGAGCACGGCGAGCTGCTGATTCACTATGCCCGGCGGCTGTTGGCCCTGTCCTCGGAGGCGGTGGAAGCCCTCGCCAGTGATCTCGACCTGGAAATACTGCGCATTGGCGTACCGGAGGATTTCGATGCACGGCGTATGGCTGTGATCCTCGCCGGCTTCAACCGCAGCCGACCTGAAGCGCGGCTGGAAACCGTCAGCGGCATGAGCACCGATCTCAAGCAAAAGCTCGCGACGGGCGCCATCGACATTGCACTGGTCAAGCGTGAACCGGACAGCGGCCCAAGCTGGGCGGCGTGGCCGGAAGCGCTGGTGTGGGTCAAAGGTGCGGGGGTCGACTCCGCCCAGGGCGTCTTGCCATTGGCGCTGTTCCCACAAGGCTGCATTTATCGGCAACGGGCAATCCGCCTGCTGGATGTGGCACAGCGACCGTGGCGGGTTGCGTTTGGCAGCCACAGCCTGACGGGAATTCAGGCGGCGGTGGCGTCCGGATTGGGCCTGTCGGTGCTGCCCGCTTCGGCGGTGTTGCCAGAGCACACCGTGTGCACTGATCTGCCCGAATTACCGCCGACAGAATTGGCGCTGATCAGTCGCGAAGGCGCGCTGACCGGATTGCAGCGAGGGCTGGTGGAGTTTTTGCGGGAGGCGCTGGGCAAGGCATGAACAGGAGAAATGGGCGTGAGATGAACGCCCGTTTCTCTATGCGGCTCAACCTCAAGGCGTCAGTTTCAAGTGCGCGTTGACTCTGCCGCTCTTCGGATCGACAAACCAATACTCATTGTTAGCGGTCTTCACCTGACCGCATTCGGTTGGGTAGCCTTTCGCTTCAATACAAATCACCCCGTCCTTCAGCGTCCACTTTTCCTTCTCCGGTTTGTAGGGCGCCATCTCGAATGTCTCGACTCCGTTCGGCGCAAAACTCATCGAATAAGGGTGACTGCCTTCTCGGGTGGTTCCGTAAAATTTCCTTCCCACCAGCGTGCTGGTTATCTGCGCGTCATCAAGGGCCACCGCCGATGCAGGCACCGGCGGTGGCTCGTAGTTACTACGCGGAGTGGTTGCGCAGCCTGCCAGGCAGACCAACAGGATGGACGCGCCGAACTTTAATGAAGTCATGCCACACCTTCCTTGTAAGTACCGGAAGAATTTCCAGTAAATCAAAGATTAGGCGATGCTGTTTTGGCGCCCCGGCGCAAGTGCCGAACGGTTGACGGCCATTTCCCCTACGGCTGCCCAGTTCCCGCCGATGCTGTCGCCGCATGTAGATTCAACACCGGCATTTGCGAAGGTCGATTCAATGCCCGCAGCAAGGGTTCATCGTAGCCATACACATCCGGTTTGAATGAGACGCGCCCGTCGCTGCCCAGATCGACTGTCCAATAGGCCAACAACACCGGCACTTTCACCGGTAGCCGAATATTCTCGGTCTTGCCATTGGCCAGCTGTTTCTGAATACCGGCGCTGTTCCACTTAACCGGGTCGTTGAACAGCAACTCCACCAGTTGCAGCGGGTTCTCCACCCGGATGCAGCCCGAACTGGTCGCGCGGACAGTCTTGGCAAACAGCTCGCGATGCGGCGTGTCGTGAAGATAAATCGCGTAGTTGTTGGGAAAGCGGATGACCACCTGGCCCAATGAGCTATCGGGCCCGGCATCCTGGCGCAAACTGATGCCACGCGGGTTGGTCCAGTCAACGGCCGCAGGATCCAGTTCGTGGCCTTCGCGATCGATCACACGAATACGGTTGGCGGCCAGGTAGCCGGGATTGCTCTGGATCTTCGGCAGCACGTCTTCCTTGAGGATCGTCGGCGGCACCGTCCAGGTCGGATTAAACGTGACGTAGGTGATCTGCGCCTGAAAGATAGGCGTATTGCGCGCCGCTTTACCAACCTGCACCCGGGATCGCCAGATCGGCTGACCATCGCGGTACATCGCTACTTTGTAGCCGGCAATATCAACGATAACGAACGTGCCTTGAAGCTTGTAAAGCAGCCAGCGCGCCCGCTCCATGTTCACCCGAACCTGATCAATGCGTGCGTCAACGGGCACATTCAAAGCCGCCAGCGTCGTCGCCCCCGCTATCCCATCCGCTCCGAGGTATTGCTCGTTCTGATACTTTTTCACTGCGGCGGTGACGGCGCCATCGTACTTCGTACCATGGATCAATCGCGGATCGAGAAAACCTGCCGCGACCATCCTCGCGCGCAACTGCGCGACAGCCGGTTCGTCCATGCCAGGCTTGAGCGAATGGTCTCCAACCACTTGCGGCCAGCCGCCCCGGTCCCGAATACCACGCAATTGCGCCAGCGCCTGACGCAATCCCACGTACACCGCTTCTTGCGGCGGAGCGATGGCAAATGCCTTCGCTACATCGTGATTGTCGAGCGCCGCGAAGAAAGCATTGACGTCGTCGCGCGGGTCGACGCCATCGGCGTCAAAATTCCAATGAATGTCGAGCCGCGCGGGATCGACCTTGCCCCGCCGCAGCTGCAGCAGCGCGGTAATAAATGTATGCGTCGTCGCCAAATCAAAGGCCGCCCGTTGCTCGGGGGTGACGGGCGTAGTCTGCATCGTGGTCCGGGATCGGATCAGCTCATCAATATGAAAATCCGTCGGGTTCAAACCATCGGCGTCAGTCGCGCTCAAGCTGGCGATCAATTGTGCGACGTCGCGGTCATCGGTCCACGCTGCGCGATAAGCGCGATGCGTATAAAAATCCATCACCAGACGGCTGACATCCACCCGCCGATGACGCGGCGCGGTCAGCAACGGCGGAAACGCGGTTTTCAGCGGCTCAAGCGAGGTCTGAATCGCCTGACCGACGTTATCGCCTGCTTCCGCCTCGATAACGGAGCTAGGCGCAATTGTCGGCTCAATCGGCGAAGTTTCCGCAAGCGCTGTGCCGCTGATCAGAAAGCCCATAAAAAATACGCGGCTTATGACGAATAACCTTGTTAAAAGCACCATGGATAATCCTTAATCTCCCGCATTCAACGCCTGGCTTTCAATGCACTGCTAGACTCGAACTTAACATGATGAGACATCTATATGGCGCCACTACGTATTGGCTATCTGCTGCCGGCCCTGCTATTGACTGCAATGTCCGTACCGTTAGCCTACGCCGATTCGCTCGCGGCCGCCCTCATCAAAGCGGCCCCGAAAGCCAACGCCAACGTCATTAACCTCGCCGTTCGCGCCTCGCAATGCAGCATCGCCCAAGGCGCTGCGCCTGTCCAAAGACTTGCGGTGATCGATTATTCCCTGCCCTCGACCGAACAGCGCCTGTGGGTGTTCGATTTGAAGAAGCGCAAGTTGCTGTTTCATGAACTGGTCGCCCACGGCCGCAACAGCGGCGAGAACATGGCCGTCAATTTCTCCAATCAAAATGAAAGCTTTGCCACCAGTCTCGGGCTGTATCGCACGCAACAGAGCTATGTCGGGCAAAACGGTTATTCGCTGCGCATGGAAGGCCTGGAGCCGGGTTTCAACGACAATGCGTTTGACCGGGCAATCGTGATTCATGGAGCGCCTTACGTCAGCCCGGTGCTTGCACGGGCCAATGGCCGAATCGGCAGAAGCCTGGGCTGCCCGGCGGTACGGCCGGCGATTGCACACAAGCTGATTGATTCGATGAAAGACGGGCAGTTGCTGTTTTCGTACTACCCGGATCAGCGCTGGTTGAAGAAATCTTCGTACATCAATTGCGGTAGCGGGACCGTGGCCACGGCGTCGAAATCCACAACCAACCGTTGACGCTTACTGTCCAAGTGACAACGAGTGACCGGTACCCGCGACGATCCAAGCTCCCCAACACGACAAAATAATCGGTGGTGGGCAGCCCCTTTGTAGAAGCTGCAGAAGACAGCACCTACGGCGCCAACCCGAAAAACGCCTGTATCAACCTCAAGTCCCTGCGCCGCTCCATACACCCGATCATGTGCCGATTCACCAATCCCTCACCCATGATCGGCACCGCCGCTACCCGAGGGTCATGGCTGACTTCCACCGATGACACCACCCCGACCCCCAATTGCGCCGCGACCGCCTCGGTCACGGCCTCGCGACTGTCCAGCTCCAGCAACACCCGCGGGTTTACCTTGGCCTGAACACAGGCTTCATCAAACGTGCGCCGGGTGATCGAACCTGGCTCGCGCAATACCATGATGACCTGATCCAGTTCCTTGAGCTGCACGCCCTTCGACTTTTGTGCCCACGGATGACCGGCGGGCACCAGCGCACATATCCGCGACTCGCTCAGTGCCTGCAAATGCAAACCCTTGCGCGGCTCGACCTCCGTCAGCACTGCCACGTCGGCATGTTCCGATAACAACGCCGCGAGGGTTTCCTGGGCATTGCCCAGGCGCAGGTTCACGGTGATCCCCGGATAACGCACGCGCAAACTGGCCAGCATCGGCATGACCATGTGCGGCCCGTCCGCCGCCACTTCCAGGCGGCCGGTGAGCAACTGACGATTGGCCTCCAGCATTACCTGCGCTTCTTCAGCCAGACCAAACATCGCCCGAGTGATCGCTGCGAGTTTGGTGCCCTCCTCCGTCAGCTCCACCCGACGGGCGGTGCGCCGCAGCAAAGTGATCTGGTAGTGCTCCTCCAACGCCTTGATGTGCCCGGTGACTGCCGGCTGGCTAATGAACAGCCGCGCGGCGGCCCGGGTGAAGCTGCCCTCGCGGGCCACCGCATCAAAGGCGCGGAGCTGGAACAGGTTCATGAATAACCCTCACTGATGGCTGGCATAACAACAAACAATTTGATTGATAGCACGGCAAATTGCAATTTAAGCCCCGTAGCTTCATCCCATCGATTGCGAGGACACGAGAATGAGTACTGCCGAACCCATCCTGCTCACCCCCGGCCCGTTGACGACTTCGGCCCGCACCCGCCAGGCGATGATGGTCGACTGGGGTTCATGGGATGACCGCTTCAATCAACTGACCGCCAGCCTCTGCGAGCAATTGCTGGCGATCATCAACGGCGGCGACAGCCACCACTGCGTGCCTCTGCAAGGCAGCGGCACCTTCGCGGTCGAAGCGGCAATCGGCACGCTGGTGCCGCGTGACGGCAAAGTCCTGGTGCTGATCAACGGCGCCTACGGCAAACGCCTGGCGAAAATCTGCGAAGTGCTCGGCCGTTCCTTCAGCACGTTTGAAACCGCCGAAGACGAACCCACCACTGCCGCCGACGTTGACCGTCTGCTGCGGGCCGACGCCAGCATTACCCACGTCGCGCTGATTCACTGCGAAACCAGCACCGGCATCCTCAACCCGCTGCCGGAAATCGCCCAGGTCATTGCGCAACATGGCAAACGCCTGATCATCGACGCCATGAGTTCTTTCGGCGCGCTGCCGGTGGATGCGCAACAGGTGCCGTTCGACGCGCTGATCGCCGCTTCGGGCAAATGCCTGGAAGGCGTACCGGGGATGGGTTTCGTCTTCGCTCGCAAAGCATCGCTGGCCAATGCCGCCGGTAACTCGCACTCGCTGGCGATGGACCTTTTCGACCAGCACACCTACATGGCCAAGACCGGCCAGTGGCGCTTCACACCGCCGACCCACGTGGTCGCCGCGCTGCACGAGGCCCTGCTGCAATACAACGAAGAAGGTGGCTTGCCGGTCCGGCATCAGCGCTACGCCGACAACTGCAAAGTGTTGCTCGATGACATGGCGAAACTTGGCTTGCGCAGCTTCCTGCCCGCCGCCATCCAGGCGCCGATCATCGTCACTTTTCACGCGCCGAAAGACCCGCGCTACCAGTTCAAGGAATTCTACGAACGCGTCAAGGCCAAGGGTTTCATTCTGTACCCCGGCAAATTGACCCAGGTCGAAACCTTCCGCGTCGGCTGCATCGGCCACGTCAACCAGACCGAGATGCACGCGGCCGTGGCGGCGATTGCCGACGTGCTGCGCGAGATGGAAGTGTTAGAGATCTAAACCACACCGATTTCCCCTGGAGGAGCGGGCTTGCTCGCGAATACGGACTGACATTCAACATAAATGTCGCTCGCTGCACCGCTTTCGCGAGCAAGTCGAATCGTCGCACCGCCGCTCCCACCAAAAGCAGCTCCTCATTAATCAGTTGCCACAGGATTTGATCACCATGAACTACACAAACCCAACCAAACTCCAGGCCGCCATCCTCGACTGGGCCGGTACCGTCGTCGACTTCGGTTCCTTCGCTCCCACGCAGATTTTTGTCGAGGCCTTCGCCGAATTCGACGTCCAGGTGTCCATCGAAGAAGCCCGTGGTCCCATGGGCATGGGCAAGTGGGATCACATCCGCACCCTGTGCGATCAGCCGGCAGTCGCCGAACGCTATCGCAAGGCATTCGGCCGCACGCCGACCGATGATGACGTCACCGCCATCTACCAGCGCTTCATGCCGTTGCAGATCGAGAAAATCGCCGAGCACTCGGCACTGATTCCGGGCGCGCTGGACACTATTGCCAACCTGCGCCAGCAAGGGATCAAGATCGGCTCGTGCTCCGGTTACCCGAAACAGGTCATGGACAAAGTGGTCGAGCTGGCTGCCACCAACGGCTACATCGCTGATCACGTGGTGGCTACCGACGAAGTGCCTAACGGCCGTCCATGGCCGGCTCAGGCGTTGGCCAACGTCATCGCCCTGGGCATCGACGATGTTGCTGCTTGCGTGAAGATCGACGACACCGTGCCCGGCATTCTCGAGGGCCGTCGCGCCGGTATGTGGACCGTCGCGCTGATCTGCTCGGGCAACGCGCTGGGCCTTGACTACGAAGGTTATCGCGCCCTCGGCAGCGATCAACTGGCGAGCGAGCGCAAGCGTATCCACGCGCTGTTCGAAGGTTCGCGCCCGCACTACATGATCGACACCATCACCGATTTGCCGGAAGTGATCGCCGACATCAACAAGCGTCTGGCCAAGGGTGAAATGCCGCAAAGCTACTGATTCACCAGCCAAAGTGCCGCGTTCCTACAAGGGAACGCGGCGCTTTTTTTTGCTCGATCACCTGATCTAGAGCATTGAACCGCCACTGGCGTCAGGCAAACCCGGCGAAACAGGATTACAGTGAAAGTGCACCGTCGACCAAGAACGGTGGCTTGACCCGACCTGTGAGGAACACCGAATGCCGTGGAAAAACTCCGATTCACGCTACAGCACCGTCTCGATCACCCTGCACTGGTTGATGCTGGTCCTGCTGGCGCTGGTGTATGCCTGCATCGAATTTCGCGGGATCTTTCCTAAAGGCAGCGGTGGCCGAACGCTGATCACCGAATCGCACTTCATGCTGGGGCTGACTGTATTCGTGCTGGTCTGGCTCAGATTGTTCGCCCGCAGCCTCGGCCCGGCACCGCAGATCTTCCCCGCCTCACCGCACTGGCAAACCATCCTCGCCAGGTTGATGCACTGGGCGCTGTACATTTTCATGATCGCGATGCCGATCCTCGGTTGGCTGGTCACCAGTGCCAAGGGGCATCAGGTGATGTTCTATGGCTTTGACTTGCCGCTGCTGGTGTCAGAGGACAAGGCGCTGGCCAGGCAGATCGAAGGCTGGCATGTGCTCGGCGGCACCATCGGTTATTGGCTGATCGGGCTGCACGCCGTGGCGGGGCTCTATCATCACTATGTGGTGGGCGATAACACCTTGTTGCGGATGATGCCCAAGCGCGGTTGAACGCCTTTTATTGAAGCCCGCGGCGGCCCTGCAAGCCGCCGGTGTGGACAAAGATCAGGCGAGTGCCCTTGGCAAATCGACCCGCCTCGACGTGCTGTTTGAGCGCCAACAGCGCTTTGCCCGTATACAGCGGCTCGAGGGGAATGCCGCTGGCCTGTTCGGTCTGCGCGATGAAGTCCAGTAACAACGGATCGACTTTGGCGAAGCCGCCGCGACTGGCGTCAAACAGTTCACACACCGGGTCGCGCAAGCCTGCTTCTTGCACAATCGATTCGACCTGCTGCGCCACACCATGGTCGTCGGGCACAGCAAGCGCGCCGTAAACCGGATGCTCCCCCGCTTCGGCCAGCACCAGGCCGGCCAGCGTGGTGCCGGTTCCACAGGCGAGCCACCAACCGTCGTAGCCGCTCCAGCCCAGACTGTTCAGTTGCTCACTGGCCATCACCTTCAGCCGCATGCAGCCCTTTGCGCCGGGCAATCCTCCGCCACCTTCGGGCACCGGAAGCAGATCGGGATATTGCGCCCGCCAGGGTTCCCAGAAACCCGCCTCGTGCCGCGCGCGATAACCACCATAACCGAGCCAGTGCAACTGCATGCCGAATGCTTGCAAGTCTTTGACCGTAGGGGTTTCTTGCGGATGACCGCGCAGCAAACCCACCGTTTTGAACCCGAAGCGTTTGCCGGCAGCCGCCAGTGCATGCAGATGATTGGAATGAGCACCGCCCAGGCTGATGATGCCTTCGGCACCGGCGAGGTCGGCGGCTTTGAGGTGTTCGATGAGCTTGAACCACTTGTTGCCGCTGATCAGAGGGTCGATCTGGTCGAGGCGCAGGATGGCGAGTTCGATGCTCGATCGGCTTAGCCAATCAAGACGAAGGGGTTCGAGCGGGGCTTGGGGTAGCCAGTCACTGGGAGGGAGAAACATCGATGCCGGCTCTGGGTAAACAGCCAGCATCTTAGCAGCCAATTTGTGGCGAGGGAGCTTGCGCCCGCTGGAGTCCGAAGGACTCCTTTTATCAGCAATGGTGTTGTGTCAGGTTAATCACCATCACTGATTTACGGCTGCTGCGCAGCCGAGCGCGAGCAAGCTCCCTCGCCACAGGGATTGCGGTGATTACAACTGCGCAGCCAACCGCGAGCCCTGATTGATCGCCCGCTTCGCGTCCAGCTCTGCCGCCACGTCCGCGCCGCCAATCAAATGCACGTTCTGCCCGGCCGCGACCAACCCGTCGTGCAACTCACGCAACGGATCCTGCCCGGCGCAAATCACGATGTTGTCCACCGCCAGCACTTGCGGCTCGCCGGTTTCACCAATGCGAATGTGCAAGCCTTCGTCATCGATCTTCAAGTATTCGACGCTGTTGAGCATCTGCACCTGCTTGTTCTTCAGACCCGTGCGGTGAATCCAGCCGGTGGTCTTGCCCAGGCCGTCGCCGACCTTGGATTTCTTGCGTTGCAGCAGGAACACTTCACGGGCCGGCGCATGCACTTCGGCCTTGACGCCGGCCACACCACCACGGGCTTCCAGATGCGTGTCGATGCCCCACTCTTTCCAGAACGCTTCGCGGTCGAGGCTGGTGGCCACGCCTTGATGCACCAGGAATTCCGACACATCAAAACCGATACCGCCCGCGCCGATGACCGCGACACGTTTACCCACCGGTTTGCGTTGCAGAATCACATCGAGGTAGTTCAGCACCTTGGCGTTCTCGACACCCGGAATCGCCGGCGTTCTTGGAGCAATACCGGTCGCCAGAATGATCTCGTCGTAACCGCCTTCCACCAGTTTCGCCACGTCAACGCGGGTGTTCAGGCAGACCTCGACGTTGGTGGTCTGCAACTTGCGGTTGAAGTAGCGCAGGGTTTCAAAGAACTCTTCCTTGCCCGGCACGCGCTTGGCGATGTTGAACTGGCCGCCGATTTCGCTGGCCGAATCGAACAGCGTCACCTGATGGCCACGTTCGGCAGCCACGGTTGCAGCCGACAGACCCGCAGGGCCGGCACCGACCACCGCGACCTTCTTGATCTGCTGCACCGGCAGGTAATTGAGTTCGGTCTCATGACAGGCCCGCGGGTTGACCAGGCACGTGGTCAACTTGCCGCCGAACGTGTGATCGAGGCACGCCTGGTTGCAACCGATGCAGGTGTTGATTTCATCGGCACGGCCCGCGGCGGCCTTGTTGACGAAGTCCGGGTCGGCCAGGAATGGCCGCGCCATCGACACCATGTCGGCATCGCCTTCCGCCAATATCTGCTCGGCCACTTCCGGGGTGTTGATACGGTTGGTGGTGATCAGCGGAATGCTCACCGAGCCACGCAATTTGGCGGTGACCTTGCTGAACGCCCCACGCGGCACTTTGGTGGCGATGGTCGGAATCCGCGCTTCGTGCCAGCCGATACCGGTGTTGATGAGGGTCGCGCCGGCCTGCTCGATGGCCTTGGCCAGCGTCACGATTTCTTCCCAGGTGCTGCCGCCCTCCACTAGGTCGAGCATCGACAGACGGAAGATAATGATGAAATTCGGGCCAACGGCTTCGCGCACGCGACGGACGATTTCCACCGGCAGGCGCATACGGTTTTCGTAGCTGCCGCCCCAACGGTCGGTGCGGTGGTTGGTGTGGGCCGCGAGGAACTGGTTAATGAAATAACCTTCGGAGCCCATGATCTCGACGCCGTCGTACTCGGCTTTTTGCGCCAGGGCCGAGCAGGTGACGAAATCGTTGATCTGCTTCTCGATGCCCTCCTCGTCCAGCTCCTTGGGCTTGAACGGGTTGATCGGCGCCTGGATGGCGCTCGGCGCAACCTGTTTCGGGCTGTAGGCATAACGACCGGCGTGAAGAATCTGCATGCAGATCTTGCCGCCCGCCTCGTGCACCGCTCGGGTCACGATCTGGTGTTTGAGCGCTTCTTCTTCAGTGGTCAGCTTGGCCGCGCCAGAGTACACACCGCCTTCGTCGTTCGGGCCGATACCCCCCGTGACCATCAGGCCAACGCCGCCACGGGCACGTTCGGCGAAGTAGGCAGCCATACGCTCGAAACCGCCGGGTTTCTCCTCCAGACCAGTGTGCATCGAGCCCATCAGGGTACGGTTGCGCAGCGTGGTAAAACCCAGGTCAAGCGGGGCCAACAGGTGCGGGTAATGAGCGGCGGTCATCGGTAACTCCACAACGAGCGATCACGGAAAAAGTGTGGGCGCTCTTTGGCGCCCCTCTGTCTTGTGTAACAGACTATGAGCACTCCCCCGGCCGCTCAATGACCGTAACTGACAACTTATTGATCCAAATGCGCAGCAGCCCTTGGCAAGCGCCGACATGAGCCCTACCCTAGTCAGCGAACCCTGCAAACGGCCGTCGACTGTTTTCCCATGCGCAAACTTCTGTACCTGACTTTCTCCATGGCATTGATTGCCGCCCTGACAACCTACGCCATGTGGGCCGCGGACCGTCCGGTGGGTCATTACCTGTCGGACCTGCGAATCGATCTCGCCATCGATCAAGGCACCCCTGCCGATCGCGGCAACCTGCTGGGCATCCAGCCGGAACTCTTCCCCACCGACTATCAAAGCGCCGAACGCCTGCACCGCAAACTCGCGGCCTATCTGCAGAAAGCCCAGGAACAGGGCTTGTTGAATGAAAAAACCATCGTCGTGCTGCCTGAACATGTCGGCACCTGGTTGATGGTCAGTGGCGAAAAAGACGAGCTGTACCAGGCCACCACCATCAAGGAAGCCATGAACTGGCTGGCGGTGAGCAATCCCTTGCAGTTCGTCCGCGCCCTGATCAGCGCCAAGGGCGACAACCGCCTGGACGATGCGCACCTGCGCATGAAAGCCAAAGGCATGGCCAAGGAGTACCAGGCGCTGTTCGGTGGTCTGGCGAAAGAATTTCACGTGACACTGGTGGCGGGCTCCATCGTGCTGCCTGAGCCGAGCATCATCGACGGCACCCTGAAAATCGGTCGCGGCGCGCTGTACAACAGCAGCGTGGTGTTCGGTCGCGATGGTCTGCCGATTGGCCAGCCACAGCGCCAGATGCACCCGATTTTCGCCGAGCATGATGTAATCGAAGCAAATGGCGAACACACGCTCAGCGTCGTCGACACCCCGGCCGGCCGTCTGGGCGTGCTGATCGGTAGCGACAGTTGGTACCCGGGCAACTACCGCAAACTCGACGATCAGGGTGCGCAGTTGGTCGCGGTACCGGCGTTCGTCAGTGGTCGCGGGACCTGGGACAAGCCATGGCGCGGTTACAAAGGTTTGTCGACGCCCGGCTCCGTCAGTCTCAAGGCTGGCGAGCTCAGCGAAGGCCAGGCCTGGCATCGCCTGACACTGACCGCTCAACCGCCCAGCAGCCAGGCCATTGCCGGCGTGAGTGTGTTCCTGCGCGGGCAATTCTGGGATCAGGGCAGCGCCGGGCAGAGCTTTCTCAGCAGCAACGGCCAGCATTTCGTCGGTGGAAATGTCCGTGGCGCGCGCTTGCTGAATCTTTGGTTGTAAGCCATGAAACCGTTGCCGATGCGTCTGGGCGATTTGTCGGTCGGCTTTGTTCATAGCCTGGCCGACGCGGTGCGCAGTCACGGCATCGATCCTCAGCCCCTGCTCGACCAGTATGGCCTCGACCCCGCGCGGCTTGGCGAAGCCTGCGCCCGGCTGTCGATCCCGCGTTACATGCGCCTGGGCCACGGCGCGATTCAACTGACCGACAACCCGGCGCTGGGTTTGCGCATGGGCCAGCTCAGCCGTCTGAGCCAGGCCGGCCTGGCCGGAGTCACCGCCGCGCAGGCGCCGACAGTACGGGAAGCGGCACGTTGCCTGATTCGCTTCGAAGCCTTGTACGGCTCCAACTATCGCGGTCAATCGAGCTTCCACGAAGACGCCCAAGGCGCCTGGCTGCGGTTCTATTCCATCAGTCCTTACAACGCCTACAACCGCTTCGTGGTGGATTCGATCATCGCCGGATGGTTGCAGCAATTGTCCAGCGTCAGCCCTGTTCCCTTGAGCGCCGAACGCATCGAAATCGAATTCGACGAACCGGATTACCACGACGCTTATGCGGTGCTGGGCGATTGCCCAATCCAGTTCAGCGCCGAACAGAACCAGCTGCGCCTGAGCCTGGACAGCCTCGCCCAGCGCAACCCGCTGCACTGCCCGAGTACGTGGCGGCACCTGTTGCAACTGTGTGAACGGGAACTGGAACAACTGACACGCACCCGCAGCCTGCGTGAACGCATCACTCAGTTACTGGGGCCGTTGCTCAATGGTGGCCGGGAACCCGACCTGGAAGAAGTGGCGGCACGCCTGAAGCTGCCTACCTGGACCTTGCGCCGCAAACTCGCCGAGGAAGGCACGCAGTTTCGTGCAATTCTCAACGACACCCGTCGCGACCTGGCCATGACCTACATTCGTGACACCGAACTGGCGTTCGGTGAAATCGCCTACCTGCTGGGCTTTGCCTCAGCGGAAGCGTTTCAACGCGCTTTCAAACGCTGGAGCGGCCAGACTCCCGGCGAATTTCGCCGCAGTCACCGCCAATCCGCCTGACGCTTACAGCTCGGTAGCGTCTTCGGCGGGTTCCAGCGGGTCCAGTTCAAACGCCTGAAACTCGAGCAGCTCTTCTTGATAATCGTCCATTGTGAATCTCCCACAGCTCATTGAAAAAACGCTTGAATAAATGACCAGCGCCTTGAGCATAAAGTGCCCGAGTGAAAGAAAAATGACGCAGGCACGACGCTTCGTCGCTACTGAATAAAACGTAGCAGGCGGTCAGGAATTTATCACAGGATTTTTTCGATACAGGCTGCAGGAATACGGCCTGGGTTGACGCGGATCAATTGAACGCTGTTCCGGGATCAACGAGCTGTGGGCTGATCCCGGAACGTCAGGAGCGATTACTGGCTGGTGACCGGCATGGCTGGAATCGGTTCGCTCGGAGGAGGCAAATCCGACTGCGGCGGTGGCGTGACGTTTTCCGTCGACGGCGCCGATTCAGTGTTTTCGGCCGGGGCAACCGGTGCGGGTTCTGGTGGGGGTGCAACCGGCTCCGCGGCTGGTGCCGGTGCAGGTTCTGCGGCGGGCGCAGGCTCCGGCGCCAATGCCGCCGGTGCGGCCTTGGTTTCAGGCACGCCCAGGTCGGTTTTCGGCTTCTCGACGATGTGCGCGGCTTTTTTCGCTTCCGGCGGCAGGAACAATTCCACCAGGGTGAAGAAGCGCTCGTAGAACTTCGCCGACGATACGGTTTCGCTGGCAACCTTGACCATCGAATCATCGGACGAGCCGATCGGCATCGATACCGAACCCAGCACGCCCACGCCAAGGCTGGCGGAATTGTTGGTTTTCTTCAGCGCATAGCGATCCTGCAGTGCGTTGGCAAACATGGTGGCGTGGTGACCTTCGCTGCCATCATCGGCACAGACCACACTGAAACTGATCTCCATGTGGGTATCGCCAGTCTGCTGGAAGCTTTTGTGACCACTGATCAGTTTCGGATCGCTGCTGGTAATGATGTAGCCCTGACTGAGCAACGCCCGACGGGCGGCTTCGCAGGTTTGCGCATCGGTCACCGGATAGTTGCGCGAAAACGTTCCGGAGTCGTCGAAGTTCTCATGCTCATAGATGGGGGCTTTTTTCGACGAGCAACCGGCCGCGGCCGCCAGCACCAGAGCCAGCCCGACAACCCGCACGGGAAATGATTTAAACATTGAACATCCTGAAGAAAACGGTCCGGGGCGTATTGTGCAACAGATCGATGCTTAGCGTCGCACCGATTAGTGTCTTGAAACAGTTACAAGTGTAATGACTGCCATTTACAGGAAAAAGTCGTTCAGTAAAAAACCAGGCGACGGGGAGCGCCTGCCCACTTTTCCGTCACCCACAAAAAACCCCGGATTTTCGGCCGGGGTCTTTGTGTTGCGCGGGAAACTCAGTCAGGCATCAGAAACGCTTGATGTCCGCTTCGGCTTCCAGCTGCTTGCGGTAAGCCGCAAAGTCTTGCTGGCCAATGCGCGAGGCGAGGAAGCGACGGTATTGAGCCTTCTCTTCTTCGGTCGGCGCAGCGGCTTCATTGACGCCGTTCAGGCGCACGATCACCAGGCTACCATCGGCCAGGGTCACGCTGCCGAAGGTCGGCTTGTCTTTGGCGGCTGGTTTAGGCATGCGGAACAGCGCTTGCAGCACAGTCGGGTCGATCCCTTCCTGAGCGCGTGTCGCTGCTGCGGTGACTTTCCAGCTCTGACCCTCAATCGCCTTGTCCAGTGGCGCCTTGCCTTCGCGCAGGCTGGCGATCAGCTCGTCAGCCTTGGTCTTGGCGGCAGCACTGGCGTGCTCCTTGGCCAATTGCCCTCGGATGGCGGCAGACACGCTTTCCAGCGGCAATTGCGCAGGCTTCAAGTGCTCCTTGGCGCGCAACACGATCACGGTTTCCGGATCGAGTTCGATGGCGGTGCTGTTGGCACCCTCATCCAGCACTTCAGGACTGAACGCGGCAGTGATCACCGCACGGTTGGCTGTCACGCCTTCGCCACCTTCCCGGCCGAACGGCTTGGAGGTGTGAATGGTCAGTTTCAGGTCCTGTGCCGGCTGAGCCAGATCGGAGGACTCAAACGACGAGTCTTCCAGCTGCTTGGTCGCCTCGACGAAACGCTGCTCGACCTGCTGGGTTTTCAGTTCACGGGTCAGCTTGTCTTTCAGGCTGGCGAGGGTCGGAACTTCCGGAGCCTCGACGCCCAACAGCTTGATCAGGTGGAAACCGAAATCAGTGCGGACCGGTGCCGAAACCTGATCCTTGGCCAACGCGTACAGCGCTGTTTCGAAGGCCGGATCGTAGACACCAGGACCTGCGTAGCCGAGGTCACCACCGTTGTTCGCCGAACCCGGGTCCTGGGAGAACTCCTTGGCCAGGGCTTCGAACTTCTCGCCTTTGGCCAGACGGGCCTGGACTTCTTCGATTTTGGCCTTGGCTTGCGCCTCGGTCACCTTATCGTTCACTTCGATCAGAATGTGCGCCGCCCGGCGTTGCTCGGACAGGTTCGCGATTTCTTTCTGATACGCCGCCTGCAGGTCTTCGTCCTTGACGGTGACCTGATCGAAGAAGGAAGACTTCTTCAACTCGAGGTAATCAATGATCACCTGATCCGGCGTCATGAACTCCTTGGCGTGTTCGTCGTAGTAGGCCTTGACCTCATCGTCGGTCAGCTTCACAGCCGCCGGGTCAGCCTTGACGTTCAGGGTCGCGAAATCGCGGGTCTGTTTTTCCAGACGGGCGAAGGCCAGAACCTGTGCGTCGGTGACGAAACCGCTACCTGCCAGACCCGCGCGCAGCTGACCGATCAGCATTTCCTGAGCCAGCATCTGGCGGAATTGCATGCGGCTGTAGCCGAGCTGACGAATAACCTGATCGAAACGCTCGGAGCTGAACTTGCCGTCCACCTGGAACTCAGGGGTTTGCAGGATCACTTGGTCCAAAGCCGCTTCGGAAAAAGCGAATTTCGAGTTTTCTGCGCCTTGCAGCAGCAGTTTGCGGTCGATCAAGCCTTTGAGGGCCGATTCGCGCAGCATTTTTTCGTCGAGCAAGGAAGCATCGAAATCCTTGCCCAGCTGTTGCATGAGCTGACGGCGTTGCATATCGACCGCCTGGCTCAGCTCGTTCTGGCTGATTTCCTCGCCGTTGACCTTGGCCGCATCGTTACGATGGGTAGTGGCCTGAAAAATGGCGTCGAAACCGGTCAAAGCCATCAGTGCAACGATGACCCCGATAATGGTCTTGGCAATCCAGCCTTGTGAATTGTCCCTGATATTCTGCAGCATGCGTCCCCCAGAAACGGTTGAACTTCAAAATTAGGCAACCGTGGAGCGTGGGTAGAATCCGGATAGAAGAAAGGCGCATCCGAGGATGCGCCTTCTCGTAACTGGCGGAACGGACCAAGGGTTCGAACTTGCGACCCTCGGCGTCTCGGACCGGCGACTCGCCGACTGGACTACCGCTCCGCTGCCAGGTCAGGCATGACCCCGACCCGGATAGGCAAAAACCTGAATCGAACTTAGTTGACAGCTTCTTTCAGTGCTTTACCGGCTTTGAAACCTGGTTTTTTGGCTGCTGCGATTTCCAGTGTCTTACCGGTCTGTGGGTTACGACCAATGCGAGCTGGACGATCAGTCACGGAGAAAGTACCGAAACCAACCAGAACAACAGAGTCGCCAGCCTTGAGAGCGCCAGTGACGGATTCGATTACAGCGTCCAGCGCACGGCCAGCAGCAGCTTTCGGGATATCAGCGGATGCAGCGATAGCATCAATCAGTTCCGACTTGTTCACTCTAAGTCCCCTTATATCTATTTGAGTATGATTCTAAGTTTTTTGGTGAAAGCAAAAACGAGTGCTGAATGGCCTACAGACACTTAAGAGCCGCTTTATAACAAGGGCTCTAAAAAGCTGTCAACAAGCCCCCCAGGCAAATGCGTACTAATGCGTGCTAATTCTTTCCTTAGAGTCAGACTCGCGTTTTTCATCCTTTGCAACTATCTCCGGAGCTACATCGGGCAAGGGCTCCGGCGCGTATTGCAGCGCAATTTGCAGGACCTCGTCAATCCATTTAACCGGTTTAATCTGCAGATCTTGCTTGATATTGTCAGGAATTTCCTTCAGATCGCGTACGTTCTCTTCAGGAATGATCACCGTTTTGATCCCGCCACGGTGAGCCGCAAGCAGTTTTTCTTTCAGACCACCAATCGCCAGCACTTGACCGCGCAGGGTGATTTCACCCGTCATGGCCACGTCAGCACGCACCGGAATGCCGGTCAATGCCGACACCAGGGCCGTGCACATGCCTACACCGGCGCTAGGGCCATCCTTCGGGGTGGCCCCTTCCGGCATGTGGATGTGCGTGTCGCGCTTCTCGTGGAAGTCCAGGGGAATCCCCAGGCTCTTCGCGCGGCTGCGGACAACGGTCAACGCGGCAGTGATCGATTCGACCATCACGTCACCCAGCGAACCGGTCTTTATCAGTTGCCCTTTGCCTGGTACCACAGCGGCTTCGATGGTCAGCAACTCGCCGCCCACTTGAGTCCATGCCAGCCCGGTCACTTGACCGATCTGATCCTGCGATTCAGCCAGGCCATAGCGGAATTTGCGCACGCCGAGGAAGTGTTCCAGCATGTCGGCAGTGACCTTCACCGAGAAGCGTTTTTCCAGCGCATGCTCTTTGACCGCCTTGCGGCAAACCTTGGCAATCTGGCGCTCCAGTCCACGTACACCGGCTTCGCGGGTGTAGTAGCGGATGATGTCGCGGATCGCTTCGGCGTCGAATTCCAGCTCGCCTTTCTTCAGACCGTTGGCCGTGATCTGCTTCGGCGAAAGGTATTTGACGGCGATGTTGATCTTTTCGTCTTCGGTGTAGCCCGGCAGACGAATCACTTCCATCCGGTCGAGCAGCGCCGGCGGAATGTTCATGGAGTTCGAGGTGCACAGGAACATCACATCGGACAGGTCGTAGTCGACTTCCAGATAGTGATCGTTGAAGTTGTGGTTCTGCTCCGGATCGAGCACTTCCAGCAACGCCGACGCTGGATCGCCGCGCATGTCGCTGCCCATTTTGTCGATTTCATCGAGCAGGAACAGCGGGTTGCGGACGCCCACTTTTGTCATTTTTTGAATCAATCTTCCTGGCATCGAACCGATATAAGTCCGGCGATGACCACGGATTTCCGCTTCATCGCGCACACCGCCGAGGGCCATGCGTACGAATTTGCGGTTGGTCGCATGAGCAATCGACTCCGCCAGGGAGGTTTTACCCACACCAGGAGGACCGACCAGGCACAACACAGGACCTCGAATCTTCTTCACGCGCTTTTGCACGGCGAGGTACTCGAGGATCCGCTCTTTGACTTCTTCCAGACCGTAGTGGTCCGCGTCGAGGATATCTTCAGCACGTGCCAGGTCCAGGCGCACTTTGCTCTGCGCCTTCCACGGCACCTGAACCAGCCAGTCGATATACGAACGCACCACGGTGGCTTCCGCGGACATTGGCGACATCTGTTTCAGCTTGTTCAGTTCGCCCTGGGCCTTGGCCAGGGCATCTTTCGGCAGGCCAGCAGCATCGATGCGCTTTTTCAGCTCTTCGATTTCGTTGTGGCCTTCGTCGCTGTCGCCGAGTTCTTTCTGAATGGCCTTCATCTGCTCATTCAGGTAGTACTCGCGCTGGCTGCGCTCCATTTGTTTTTTGACGCGGCCGCGAATGCGCTTTTCGACTTGCAGCAGATCGATCTCGGCATCCAGCAACGCCAGGACGTGCTCGACCCGGGCCGACAAATCGATGATTTCGAGGATCTCCTGCTTCTGCTCGATTTTCAGGGCCATATGTGCGGCCATGGTGTCGACCAGGCGGCCTGGCTCGTCGATGCTGTTGAGCGACGACAGGACCTCAGCGGGGACTTTCTTGCCCAGCTGCACATATTGTTCGAACTGAGCCAGCAGGCTGCGGACAAACACTTCCGACTCGCGTTCAGGCGCGTCGACTTCGTCGATCAATGAGACTTCGGCACGGCAGTGGCCGTCCACTTCGCTGAAGCGCTCCACAGCGCCCCGCTGCTCACCTTCGACCAGAACCTTGACCGTGCCGTCAGGCAGCTTGAGCAGCTGCAGAACGGTAGCAATCGTACCTACGCGATAGAGTGCATCTTCACCGGGATCATCGTCAGCAGGATTTCTCTGAGCCAGCAGAAGGATCTGCTTGTCGCCCGTCATCGCAGCCTCGAGGGCTTCGATGGATTTCTCGCGCCCCACGAACAGCGGGATAACCATGTGCGGATAAACCACAACATCACGCAATGGCAGGAGAGGCAATTCGATGGTTGTCTTCATGATTTCGCCTCTACGGCGGCCATAAGGCCGTAAACAGATGGAAGTAAGCTTGAAACCAAGATGGGGGCTGCCTTCAAAAAAAACAAGCGCAAAGACAGGGTTAAAACGCGCAAAAAGCAAAGGGGCCCGAAGGCCCCTTCTTTATTCCAGCTGCGTGACGCTTAAGCGTCTGGCGCGGCCTTGGCAGCCGGCTCACTGTTTTCGTAGATATACAGTGGCTTGGACTTGCCTTCTATAACGCTTTCATCGATCACTACTTTACTCACCTCGGACTGCGAGGGGATTTCATACATAGTGTCGAGCAATACACCTTCGAGAATCGAACGCAGTCCACGGGCACCGGTTTTGCGTTCCAGGGCACGTTTGGCGACCGATTTCAGTGCGTCGGCCCGGAATTCCAGGTCCACACCTTCCATCTCGAACAACTTGGCGTACTGCTTGGTCAGAGCATTTTTCGGCTCGGTGAGGATCTGCATCAATGCAGCTTCATCAAGCTCGTCCAGCGTGGCAAGGACCGGCAGACGACCGACGAATTCCGGGATCAGACCGAACTTGACCAGATCGTCAGGCTCGACTTCACGCAGGGATTCACCGACTTTCTTGCCTTCTTCCTTGCTGCGCACTTCTGCGTTGAAACCGATGCCGCCCTTGGTGGAACGGTTTTGAATAACCTTTTCCAGACCGGAGAACGCACCGCCACAGATGAACAGGATGTTACGGGTGTCGACCTGAAGGAATTCCTGCTGCGGATGCTTGCGACCACCTTGGGGCGGAACAGAAGCGACCGTGCCTTCGATCAACTTGAGCAGGGCCTGCTGCACGCCTTCACCGGAAACGTCCCGGGTGATCGACGGGTTGTCAGACTTGCGCGAGATCTTGTCGATCTCATCGATGTAGACAATGCCCATCTGGGCTTTTTCCACGTCGTAATCGCACTTCTGCAGCAGCTTCTGAATGATGTTCTCGACGTCTTCACCCACGTAACCCGCCTCGGTGAGGGTGGTTGCGTCGGCGATGGTGAACGGAACATTCAACAAGCGGGCCAGTGTTTCGGCAAGCAGGGTTTTACCCGAGCCTGTCGGGCCGATCAGCAAGATGTTGCTTTTGCCGAGTTCGACGTCGTCATTCTTTTTGTCACGCTGGTTCAGGCGTTTGTAGTGGTTGTACACCGCTACGGCCAGAACCTTTTTCGCACGCTCCTGACCAATCACGTACTGATCAAGGATGCCGCTGATTTCTTTAGGCGAAGGCAATTTATGCGCGCTGCTTTCAGCCTGGGCTTCCTGCACCTCCTCTCGGATGATGTCATTGCACAGGTCGACGCACTCGTCGCAGATAAAGACCGAGGGGCCGGCAATCAATTTGCGCACTTCATGCTGGCTTTTGCCACAGAAGGAGCAATAGAGCAGCTTGCCGTTGTCCTCGCCGTTGCGGGTGTCAGTCATTCGTTCGATCCAAATCCGATAGGCTTGCAACACAAGATGAAGGCTATTGCGGGCTTTTTCAAGCCCGCTGGTGATCGGACCAGCCGACCCACCTTATTTTGAGCTGCTTATTTTAAGCGGGGCGCTGGGTGATCACTTCATCGATCAAGCCGTACTCACGCGCGGCTTCTGCGCTCATGAAATTGTCGCGGTTGGTATCGCGCTCGATTTCTTCGAGCGTGCGCCCGCTATGCTTGGCCATCAGCGTGTTGAGACGCTCGCGAATGAAGAGGATTTCCTTGGCATGGATTTCGATATCCGATGCCTGGCCCTGGAAACCGCCCAGTGGCTGGTGAATCATCACACGCGAGTTCGGCAGGCAGAAACGCTTGCCCGGAGCACCGGCCGTCAGCAGGAACGCGCCCATGCTGCACGCTTGACCGATACAGGTGGTCGACACGTTTGGCTTGATGAACTGCATGGTGTCATAGATCGACATGCCCGCCGTCACCGAACCGCCCGGGGAGTTGATATAGAGATGGATGTCCTTGTCCGGGTTTTCCGCTTCAAGGAACAGCAGTTGCGCACAAATCAGGTTGGCCATGTAGTCCTCTACCGGACCAACCAGAAAGATCACTCGCTCCTTGAGAAGACGCGAGTAAATATCGTAGGCGCGCTCGCCACGAGCGGACTGCTCGACAACCATCGGGACCAGGCCGCCTGCGGCCTGGATATCAGAGTTCTGCTGAATATACGAATTACGGAACATGCTCTGCAGTCACTCCCAAATAGTTATGTCTTGAATACGCATAAGCCAGCACGAAGGCTGGCTTATGGTGTGTAGTTCCTACCGCAAAAACGATCAGTCGGCTTGTGGAGCTTCTACCGGCTTGACTGCTTCTTCGTAAGAGACCGATTTGTCGGTCACGCTAGCTTTCTGCAGAACAGTATCCACAACTTGTTCTTCCAGCACAACCGAACGGACTTCGTTCAGTTGCTGGTCGTTCTTGTAGTACCAGGACACAACCTGCTCAGGCTCTTGATAAGCCGAAGCCATTTCCTGAATCATTTCGCGAACGCGAGCTTCGTCAGGCTTGAGGTCGAATTGCTTGACCACTTCAGCCACGATCAGACCCAGTACAACGCGGCGCTTGGCTTGTTCTTCAAACAGCTCGGCCGGCAGTTGGTCTGGCTTGATGTTGCCGCCGAACTGCTGAACAGCCTGCACGCGCAGACGGTCAACTTCGTTGGACAGCAGAGCCTTTGGCACTTCAATCGGGTTGGTGGACAGCAGACCGTCCATTACCTGATTCTTGACCTTGGATTTGATCGCCTGACGCAGTTCACGCTCCATGTTCTTGCGAACTTCGGCGCGGAAGCCTTCCAGACCGGTTTCCTTGATGCCGAATTGAGCGAAGAATTCTTCGTTCAGTTCTGGCAGTTTCGGCTCGGAAACAGTGTTCACGGTCACGGTGAACTCGGCGGTTTTGCCCGCCAGGTCGAGGTTCTGATAGTCCTCTGGGAACGTCAGGTTCAGAACGCGCTCTTCGCCGGCCTTAGCGCCAACCAGACCGTCTTCGAAACCAGGAATCATGCGGCCGGAACCCAGAACCAGCTGAGTACCTTTGGCGGAACCGCCAGCGAACACTTCACCGTCGACCTTGCCGACGAAATCGATGTTCAGCTGGTCATCGTTCTGGGCAGCGCGATCGGCCACTTCGAAACGGGTGTTCTGCTTGCGCAGGACGTCCAGCATTTTGTCCAGGTCAGCGTCAGCCACGTCAGCGCTCAGGCGCTCTACGGTGATGCCTTCGAAACCGGCAACGGTGAACTCAGGGAACACTTCGAAAATCGCGACGTATTCCAGGTCTTTGCCAGCTTCCAGGGATTTTGGCTCGATGGAAGGAGCGCCAGCCGGGTTCAGCTTTTGCTCGACAACAGCTTCGTAGAACGAGGACTGGATGACGTCGCCGACAGCTTCCTGACGCGCATCAGCACCAAAACGGCGCTTGATTTCGCTCATTGGCACTTTGCCCGGACGGAAACCAGCGATCTTGGCCTTTTGGGCGGTCTGCTGCAGACGCTTGTTGACCTGAGTCTCGATGCGCTCAGCCGGCACGGTGATGCTCATGCGGCGCTCAAGAGCAGAAGTATTTTCAACAGAAACTTGCATGGATATTCCTCGTTGCACAGACGTTGGCCGGCCGTTTCCGACCCCAGAATCAAGGGCATGCATTCTAGTAGGTCAAACTCAAGAAGTCACCCTACTGAAAACGGGTAAAAACGCAGCAGGCAATTTAGAGGGACGAATGCACGAATGCATCTCGCCCCGGTGGCAAATACAACCCATCACGCCAAGGCTCTGCGCCAACCCTTCTATATATAGAAGCGGTTGCCGATCATCGCCCTGACAGCCAACCCTGCAAGCAAGGCCGGCGGGCAACGCGGCATCATCGAGAAACATAAATACGACGAAACGCCCTGCCCTTGCGACCCGGAACCGCAGCCGCCGATACTCAAAACACTGAAACAAAAAAGGCGCCAGACTGTTAAATCTGGCGCCTTTCGAAATATGGGGTGGACGATGGGGATCGAACCCACGACAACGGGAGTCACAATCCCGTGCTCTACCAACTGAGCTACGCCCACCATATTGCGTAACAAAAAAGCCAAACAACTTCTTTGTTGAGCTCCAACCAGGCCAACCGGCATGAGAGAAGCTTTATTTGGTGCGGATGAAGAGACTCGAACTCTTACGCCTCGCGGCGCTGGAACCTAAATCCAGTGTGTCTACCAATTCCACCACATCCGCGTATAGCCGTTAAAGCAAAGGCGCCAGACTGTTAATCTGGCGCCTTTCGAAATATGGGGTGGACGATGGGGATCGAACCCACGACAACGGGAGTCACAATCCCGTGCTCTACCAACTGAGCTACGCCCACCATATCGCGCTACTTGTGCCAAAGCTGCCTAATGGCGCACCCGGCAGGACTCGAACCTGCGACCATCCGCTTAGAAGGCGGATGCTCTATCCAGCTGAGCTACGGGCGCCTTATTAATCTGTACTCTTGGAGGACTACAAACTAAGTGCTTTTCAGCTTTGCAGAACCGTAATTCCGCGCAGCCTTCTTAACCAGTGCTAGGCTGTGCCCGACAAGTGCGACGAATAGTATAGAGCCCCCCGGGGGTCGTCAAATCCTTTTTAAAAAAAATTCATTTAATTAAAGGGGTTAGGGGAATTTGCAGACCAAGCGCCTTTGCCCTCACCTCATGACATGCGAGAATGCGTTCTCTTTTTTTCCCCTCTCGATGGTTAATCACGCGCAATGACTGCACAACTAATCGACGGCAAATCGATCGCCGCCAGCCTGCGCCAGCAGATCGCCAAACGCGTTACCGAGCGTCGCCAGCAAGGCCTGCGCACGCCGGGCCTCGCGGTGATCCTGGTCGGCAGCGATCCCGCCTCTCAGGTTTATGTCTCGCACAAGCGTAAAGACTGTGAAGAGGTCGGCTTCATTTCCCAAGCCTACGACCTGCCTTCCGAAACCACTCAAGAAGCGCTGACCGATCTGATCGATCGCCTGAACGACGACCCGGCAATCGACGGCGTTCTGCTTCAGCTGCCTTTGCCTGAACACCTGGATGCTTCCAAATTGCTGGAGCGCATCCGTCCGGACAAAGACGTCGACGGCTTCCATCCTTATAACGTCGGCCGCCTCGCCCAGCGTATTCCGCTGCTGCGCCCGTGCACGCCAAAAGGGATCATGACACTGCTGGAAAGCACCGGTGCCGATCTTTACGGGATGGACGCCGTGGTTGTCGGCGCCTCCAACATTGTTGGCCGTCCGATGGCAATGGAATTGCTGCTGGCCGGTTGCACCGTGACTGTCACCCACCGTTTCACCAAGGATCTGGCGGGCCACGTCGGTCGCGCCGATCTGGTGGTTGTCGCCGCCGGCAAACCGGGCCTGGTCAAGGGTGAGTGGATCAAGGAAGGGGCCATCGTGATCGACGTCGGCATCAACCGTCAGGAAGACGGCAAACTGGTCGGCGACGTCATCTACGAAACCGCCCTGCCCCGCGCTGGCTGGATCACGCCAGTACCCGGTGGCGTGGGCCCGATGACCCGCGCCTGCCTGCTGGAAAACACGCTGTACGCGGCAGAAACCCTGCACAGCTGAGTTCACGCTTGAGCATCAGCGATGAACAAAAGAACCCCGCCAATGGCGGGGTTCTTTTTGCCCGGAGAATGAACGCTACCATTCGCCGGAAACCCGCTGTTTTGTGGGGGGGTTCAAGGACTTTCACCGGTTGATTGAACAACCATCGACAGTTCTTCAGCCATACTCCTAAAATGCGTCGGTTTTCAAGAAACAGCCCGTTACAGAACGGCAAATCCACACCTTATGAGTCTGCCAGCGTGAAAATCCGTCTTTCCATCCTGAGCCTATTTTTTGCAATTACAGGGACGTTCATCACGCCAACGGTCAATGCTGCCGATACCACCGCGGCACCTCGAGATACGAAACAACTCAAGCTGGCTTCCGGCAGCTCGTTGCTGCTGGATATGCAGACCAACAAAGTCATCTATGCCAGCAACCCCGATGTGGTTGTCCCTATCGCCTCCGTCAGCAAATTGATGACCGGTCTCGTGGTGGTCGAAGCCAGGCAGAACATGGACGAGTACATCAATATCAACATCAGCGATACGCCAGAAATGAAAGGCGTATTTTCCAGGGTGAAACTCAAAAGCGAATTGCCGCGCCGGGAAATGCTGCTGATCGCCCTGATGTCCTCGGAAAACCGCGCCGCCGCAAGCCTGGCCCACCACTATCCGGGCGGCTATGTCGCATTCATTGCCGCGATGAACGCCAAGGCCAAGGCGTTGGGCATGACCAGCACCCACTTCGTCGAACCAACCGGCCTCTCCCCTCGTAACGTCTCTACCGCCCGCGACCTGAGCAAATTGCTGATCGCCGCGCACAAGTACCCGTTATTGACCGAGTTGAGCACCACCAAGGAAAAAACCGTCTCGTTCCGCAAACCCAACTACAGCCTGGGCTTCCGCAATACCGACCATTTGGTCGGCAAGCCGAACTGGGACATCAAGCTGACGAAAACCGGCTTCACCAACGAGGCCGGCCATTGTCTCGTGCTGGTGACCAGCATGGGCAATCGTCCGGTGGCGCTGGTGATTCTCGACGCCTTCGGCAAGTACACGCACTTTGCCGATGCCAGTCGCATTCGCAACTGGGTCGAGACCGGCAAGGGCGCCGACGTTCCTTCCGTGGCCCTGCAATACAAATCGGAAAAGAACCTCAAGCACCGTCAGAGCGGTGTGGTTGAAGCCTCGAAGTAACGACGCTGACAGCAAAAGCCCCGATCAGTCGGGGCTTTTTTTCGTCCGCGTTAATCATTCGGCAGCGGCATCTGGTCGTCATCCGGAATGCCATCGCCGGCACTCGGATCCCTTCTGCCCTGCGGATGTTCGGTCGGCACCACCACAGGCCTGGCCAATGGGTCGCGCATCGGGCTGTCAGGGTCCATCACCGGATCAATGTCGTCTTCGGGGGTGGTGGGAACACTGTCCGGACGCTTGTCGTCAAAACTCGAATCGGTCGACATATACACCTCGCACTGAACGTCAGGGTTTCAGATTTGCCAGCGGGTCGTAAGGTTTCGCGGGGGCCTTGGTATCCTCGCCAGGCTTTACATCCTTGGGCGCCTTGGCCGGGCCGACAGGATCGACCTGCGGATCGGCGAGGTCCGGCGAATCAGGGTCAAAACCCAACTCGTCGCCTGATGAATGCTCAGACGAATGCGGGCCGGTGGGTGCAGTGGGATTTGTCATGAATGCCTCCTTGGAACTGGCCCGGAAAAATCCGGGCCCTTATTCCTCAGAGGCCAACCGCGCGCAGCAGTGCAATGCAGATGACGAACGGAAAGCTACTGAGCGCCCAGTGCCTTCTTCGCACGAGCCGCCGCTTGCTCCTGACCGGCCTGAGCCAGGTCACTCGCCGCTTTCAACCAGCGTTGCTGATCGACATTGGCCGGAATCTGGTTCGGTTTCTGGATCAGCACCGCCCAACCGCCGGCGTCCTTGAAAGCCGACTCAAACGAACCGAAGCTCATCAATTCCCGACGATTCATCCCGGCGCGCAGCAGGACGGTCCGCTTCTGACGGTTGTACCCGGCGAGAATCGCGTAACGCGGTTCCGCCCAAAAGGCCGAGCCCTCGGTGAAACGCACCATCACCGGATAGCCTGCCGCGACCTGGGTCAGCAGCGCAGGCAAATGGCTGTCGAGGGGATAAACGACCATGCCGTACTCGCGGGCGAGGTTTTGCATGTTCTGTTGCAATTGCGCTTCGGCGCCCGGTACGTGCAGGGGTTTTTCGAGCAAACCCGGTGTAATCACAATGCCCTGTTGCGACAGCATGCTCGCCAGGACCTGCGGTCCGCTTTGATAATCTTGCCCGCGGTAGAACGTGCCGCTGAGCTCAACCCGTTCCGGCAGCCGCTTGACCTCAGGCGCAACGCTTCCCGCGCAGCCGGCCAGACCCGCAACACAACCGGCAATCAGTGCTGCCATTCGAATTCGCGACATTACCCGCACCCTCATCACTCCGTTGTTCAATCGCCGTCATTCTGCTCCCGGCCTGGCCGTCGATCATAGGACGCCACGCAGCAGCGGTATAGCCTTAACCGGCAGTTCAGTGCATTCGATAGAGCGAACTGGTTGATGAAGGCGACCTTTGGTCAATAGCCTGAAACATGGCAGCGACTAGACTGTCACTTGCAGAGAGTGTGTGCCCGCAGCAGGGCAAAGAGGAGGCACCGATGAGCCTGACAATGACCATAATCATGTTGATTTCCGGCTGGCTGGCCGTTGCCGCCGCCATGTTGTGGGGCGTCCTGCGAATTACGCGCCGGCACCATCACCCTGCCCACCCCCTTCAGGTAGCGAAGACCGATAAACCGGCTCCCCGCCACGCGACGGCACATTGACCCGCGCATTCAAACGGCCCGAACAAAAAAGGCCGCCTGAGCTCTTGCGAGCGCAGGCGGCCTTTTGTTTATCGCAGGTTACGCTTCAGCGGCGATGCGCTTCTGCTTGGCCCGCCGGGACATCATGTTCAAGCCCTCGATCGTGGCCGAGAACGCCATGGCCGCGTAGACATAGCCTTTCGGTACGTGGGCGCCGAAGCCTTCGGCGATCAACGTCATGCCGATCATGATCAGGAAGCCCAGCGCCAGCATCACCACCGTCGGGTTGTCGTTGATGAACTTGGCCAACGGGTCCGCCGCGAGCAACATCACCAGCACCGACACCACCACCGCGATGATCATGATCGGCAAATGCTCGGTCATGCCGACAGCGGTAATGATGCTGTCGATGGAGAACACCATGTCCAGCATCAGGATCTGACCGATCGCTGCGGCAAAGCCCAGGGTCACGGTCGAGGTGGCCGACTTCGGATCATCCGGCGCAGGGTCCATGCTGTGGTGGATTTCGGTGGTCGCTTTCCACAACAGGAACAGGCCACCGGCGATCAGGATCATGTCTTTCCAGGAGAACGCGTGGCCGAGGATCTCGATCACAGGCTCAGTCAACTGGACGATGAACGCGATGGTGCTCAGCAGTGCCAGTCGCAGGATCAGCGCCATGCCGATACCAATGCGCCGCGCTTTCTGCCGATGCTGCTCCGGCAGTTTATTGGTCAGGATCGAGATGAAGATCAGGTTGTCGATGCCGAGCACGATTTCCATCACCACCAACGTAGCCAGGGCAACCCAGGCGGTGGGGCTTGCAGCAAGTTCTAAAAGGTATTCCATGGGTCAGTCCTGACTCGTTTAAGACGGTTTAGATTTCCTGGGACGAAGATTCGGATTTCTCTTTGTCGTCGCCCGATGGTTCTTTCTTGCTGATCAGCCCGCCGGTGGCATCGCTGATCGCTTGCTCGGCGGCCTTGTGGGTGTCGTCAATCGCCTGCTTGGCGGATTCGGCAGCCTTGCCCATCAGTTGCTGAGCGCTTTTTTCAGCCTGGTCGCAACCGGCCAATACCAGTAAAGACGCGATCAGCAGTGCCGTGGTTTTAAGCTTCATGATGCTTTCCTCGATAGAACCGAACAGGCCGAAACGATGGCCCGTTGATAGCGAGGTATTCTAGGGAGGCAAACACTTCAGGAAAATTCGTATTTTTGGCGGTTATACTTCGGTTTTAACGAACTGTAGGTCGCCATGCTCAACTATCGACAACTGCATTATTTCTGGGTGGTGGCCAAGACCGGCAGCATCGTCCGTGCCTGCGAGCAACTGAACCTGACGCCGCAGACCATCAGCGGGCAGATATCCTTGCTCGAACAAACGTATGGCATCGAATTGTTTCGCCGGGTTGGCCGACAGTTGGAGCTCACCGAAGCCGGGCGTCAGGCCCTGCCCTACGCCGAACAGATGTTTCAGCTCGGCGGCGAACTGGAGTTGATGTTGCGGGCGCAACCCAACGAGCAGCAGATTCTGTTTCGGGTCGGAGTGGCCGACGTTGTGCCCAAATCCATCGTTTATCGCCTGATTGCACCAACCATGGAGTTGAGCGAGCCGCTGCGTATCACCTGTCGCGAGGACAAACTCGAACGCTTGCTCGCCGACCTGGCGATTCAGCGCCTCGACCTGGTGATCTCCGACAGCCCGATGCCGTCGCACCTGGACATCAAGGGCTACAGCCAGAAACTCGGGGAATGCGGGATCAGCTTCTTCGCCACCCCTGAACTGGCGGCACAGTACGGCCAGGATTTCCCCCGCAGCCTGCACGGCGCGCCACTGCTGATCCCGGGACCGGAAACCGTGGTGCGCAGTCGCTTGCAGCGCTGGTTTGCCGAGCAACAGATCCAGCCGCGCATCGTCGGCGAGTTCGATGACAGCGCCCTGATGCAGGCGTTTGGCCAATCCGGCAGCGGGATTTTCATCGGCCCGAGCGTGATTGCCGATGAAGTGAAACGCCAATGCAGCGTGGAACTGATTGGCCAGACCGACGCCGTGACCGAATCGTTCTACGCCATTTCGGTGGAACGCAAGGTCAAGCACCCCGGCATCGTTGCGATTACCGAAGGTGCCCGGCGCGAACTGTTCACCGCGATGTAAGGTGTCAGGCGCAGATTTCGCGGGGCTTGAAGGTCATCAGCGCCATGGCCAGCAGAATCGAAGCCAGGATGAAAGCCGCCGCCGCAAAGCCAAGCCCGCCCAAGCCAACGCTGTCGATCACGCGCCCGCCGACCATCGCACCCAAACCGATCCCGAGGTTGGCCCCGGCAATGTTCAGCGACGCGGCAAAGGCCGGCGCCTCGGGCGCTGCCTTCATCAAACGCACATGACTGACCAGGAACAACGCAGCCTGCGTCACGCCCCAGATCCCCATCGCGGCCGCCAGCCCCAGTGGCGAATGTATGTTCGGCACCAGCGCCACCATGCCGGCAATCATGAAGGCGCAGAACGTCACGGAAGCGATCAGCGGATGACGATCCACCGCACGACCGCCCAACGAGTTGCCGATCAAGCCGACTGCGCCGAAGCCCATCAGGCACCAGCCCACCACCGTGCCGTTGAAACCGGCCAACCGCTCAAGGATGTCAGCCAGGTAGGTGTAAGCGGTGAACATGCCGCTGAACACCAGGATCGACAGCAACACGTGCCCAATCATCAGCGGACTGCGCAGGATCTTGAACTGTGAACGGAAACTCACCTGATGCTGGTGCAGGCTGGTTTTCGGCAAGTAGATAAACAGCAACAACGCCTTGGCAAACGCGATGACCGCCAGAATGCCGAAGGCACTGCGCCAACCGAATGCATCGGAAATCAGCGTGCCGACCGGAATCCCAAACACCGTGGCGCAGACGATGCCAAAACCGATCTTGGCGATGGCGCGTCCTGCGTAATCCGGCCCGACGATGTCCACCGCTGTCTCACTGGCCAGCGCCCAGAACACCGGCAGCCCGAGCGCGGGGATCAACCGCGCAACGGCCATCACCCAAATGTTCGGCGCAAATGCTGCGAGGGTGTTGGCCAGGCCGAACATGATCAACACCGAGATGAACAGCTTGCGCCGTTCGAATCGGGCGAAGTACGCAGTCAGGAATGGCCCGAATGCGGCGACGGTGAAGGCGAACAAGGTCACCAGCAAACCCGCTTGCGGGATGGTGACTTCGAGGTCTCGGGCAATCGCCGGCAACAGGCCGACGATGACGAATTCCGTGGTCAGCACCGTAAAACCGGCAGCGGACAACAGAAGGATGGGCAACAGCATGCAGAACTCCAGAAAACGGCGACACCAGCGATAGCCCGAAGGCCCACTGGCAGAGATGAAAATGAGGATGCGCAATGTTAACAGAGTGTTTCCGAAGGGGGTTGCACGAACCTGCAATTCGCGTTTAACCGGCGGGCGGCAGTTCGTCACAGGTCTGAAGGATGACGACGACGCTGTGATAAAGTCCGCGCCCTGCGATTCGTACACCCTGATCATCGCCCATTTAATGGCCCCGATGTCGCGACAACCCCGCACCTAATAAAATCAGAGATGCCGTTATGACCGCTTCATCCCCTTCGTTACTGCAACGCTTGAAACGCTTGAGCCTGGTTTCGCAAATCATCATCGGCCTGCTCGCCGGGATTGCCCTGGCGCTGGTTGCGCCCGAGGTGGCGAAGTCCACCGCGTTTATCGGCAAAGTGTTCGTCTCGGCGCTGAAAGCCGTCGCGCCGATTCTGGTGTTCGTGCTGGTCATGGCGTCGATCGCCAACCACAAGCACGGCCAGGAAACCCACATCCGGCCGATTCTGTTTCTGTACCTGCTCGGCACGTTTGCCGCCGCAGTGGTCGCGGTCGTGGCCAGTATGATGTTCCCGTCGAGCCTGGTGCTGGCCACTCACGACGTCGCGGTGACGGCGCCGGGCGGTATCAGTGAAGTGCTGAAAAGTCTGTTGCTGAGCGTGGTGGACAACCCGGTCAGCGCGCTGATGAATGCCAATTTCATCGGCATTCTGGCGTGGGCCATTGGCATGGGCATTGCCATTCGCCATGCCGGCGACACCACCCGTGAAGTGCTCGGCGATTTGTCTAACGGCGTGACCCTGATCGTGCGTCTGGTAATTCGTTTCGCGCCGCTGGGGATTTTCGGCCTGGTGGCATCGACGCTTGCCACTTCCGGTTTTGGTGCCTTGGTCGGCTACGCGCATCTGCTGGCGGTGTTGCTGGGCTGCATGCTGTTTGTGGCGCTGGTGATGAACCCGGTAATCGTGTTCTGGAAGCTGCGTCGCAACCCGTATCCACTGGTGCTCATGTGCCTGCGTGAAAGCGGCATCACGGCGTTTTTTACCCGCAGCTCGGCGGCGAACATTCCGGTCAACCTGGAACTGAGCAAGCGTCTGGGGCTGCACGAGGACACTTATTCGGTTTCCATTCCGCTGGGCGCCACCATCAACATGGCGGGTGCTGCGATCACCATCACCGTGTTGACGCTGGCGGCTGTGCATACGCTGGGTATCGCTGTGGATATTCCGACTGCCATTCTGTTGAGCGTCGTTTCGGCGATTTGTGCCTGCGGTGCGTCGGGTGTGGCGGGGGGCTCGCTGTTGCTGATTCCATTGGCGTGCAGCCTGTTTGGTATTCCCAGTGAAATCGCCATGCAGGTGGTGGCGGTCGGTTTCATTATCGGGGTGTTGCAGGACTCGGCGGAGACTGCGTTGAATTCGTCTACTGATGTGCTGTTTACGGCGGCGGCTTGTTTGGGGGAGAAGGAGAAGGAGAAGGTTCAGCAGTTGGCGTGATGCGCTAATGCCTACACATGAAAAAGCCCCCGCAACCTGAGGCTGCGGGGGCTTTTTTGTACCCGGGCGGTTTAGAACGCGCCCATGTAATCGCGCTTGCCCACTTCCACGCCGTTGTGGCGCAGCAGTGCATAAGCGGTGGTGACGTGGAAGAAGAACTGCGGCAAGCCGTAGCTCAGCAAGTAAGCCTGGCCGCTGAAGCGCTTCTCTTTCGGCGTGCCTGGACGAGTAACGATCTCGATGCCTTCCTTGCCGTTGATCTGCTCAGGCTTGATCTCACCGATGTAACCCAGAACCTTGGCCAGCAGCGCTTGCAACTCGGCAAAGGTGGTTTCAGTGTCGTCGTACTTCGGCACTTCGATCTCGGCCAGACGCGAAGAAACACCCTTGGCGAAATCCACCGCGATCTGCACCTGACGCACCAGCGGGAACATGTCAGGGAACAGACGGGCTTGCAGGAAAGCATTTGGGTCAATGTTCTTGGCGGTAGCGTGGGCTTCGGCCTTGTTCAGAACATCGCTCAGGGCAGTGAGCATTTGTTTGAAAACCGGAACGGAAGCGTCATACAGGGAAATGGTCATGACAGTCTCGTGTGGTGACAGATGTAAAACGTGGGGTCGATTATAGCGATGCACGGTCCCAGGTGAAGCGATAGATATGGCCGGGCGGGCCAGGATGACAATTGCCGTTATCGGCGTCGGCACCGACGATCGACCACTGCGCCCGGGAGGTTTCACCCAGCTCGCGGGCGGCCTGAGAATTGAAACACTGGGCGAGCTGATCATCCGGGACCAACGCGTACGCCTGCGGATGTTCGCGCAGCCACCGCGCCGCCTGCTCGACCGTTGAACCCGCCATTCCGAAATGCACGATCGGCTGCCTTGCGAACAACCAATGACCCTCACGCCAATTGACCAACACCAGGTCGGCGCCCTGGGTCATGGCCGCCGCCTGCGCCATCAACGCCTCGTGGGGATTGGCACCGTCCTTGACCGGCTCGATGAAACCGCGGGCGAACCACAGCGCAAACCAGGTCACGGCCACCCCCTGAAAGATCCGCCAGCCGAGCAGGCGTCGACGGAACCAGCGCTTGAACAGCCACGGCATCAGCGGCGCGGCAATCAGCACCAGCCCCGGTAATGCCGGGTAGATGTACAACTTGCGCTTGCCGCTGCTCAGGCAGAAAAAAAGCACGACCAGCAGCACCCACCCCAGCAGCACCAGCACTCGACCGTCGCGCTTGCGCAATTGCCGGCCCCAGGCGGGAATCAGCCATGGCAACGCGAGCACCAACGGCAGCCAATATTGCGGAATAACGCTGATGAAGAAATACCAGAACGGCTCGCGATGGTCCCAGGCTGCGGCATAGCGCCCCGCCGTCTGGCGCAGCAGGATTTCCCGCGCATAGGCGATCTCGTCAGCGCCGCCATTGAGCGCGATGGACAGCGCCAAGGGCAGCAGCCAGATGGCAACCGCGCCCAGCACCACCACAACACCCATACACCATTTGCGCGCCTTGCCCGGCATCGCCACCACACCGGGCCAGCCTTTGCGCACCGCGTAGGCATACGGAATCAGCATCAAGGCCGGCACGAAGCCGACCCCTTTAGTGATCACGCCGATCCCCATGGCGGCGCATCCGGCGTAAAACCAGCGCCAGGCAGGCCCGAGCAGCAGGTGACGGGCCAGGCCATACAGGCCCAGCGAGGTGAACAGAATCAGAAAACTGTCGATCTGGCCGGTGCGCAGAATGCTGTACGTCTGATAGGTCGCCAGGTACAACAGCGCCGCCGTTCGACCGGCTCGCCGGTTCCAGAGTCGGCGGCCCAGGTCGTAGAGCATGGCCGTGACCGAAGTAGCGGACAGCAGCCCCGGAATATACAGGGCAATGGCGGGCATCCCGGTGATCCAGGTGAAAAACGCCACGGTCCACATGAATATTGGGGGTTTATCGCCGTAAATCTCCGCGGCGCGATGGGGAATCAACCACGAACCGTTGTGCAGCATCTCCAGCGCCACACCGAGGAAGCGTTCTTCATCGACATTCTGCGGCTGGCGCAATCCCAGTCCCGCGCCAACCAACAACAGAGCAAGCAGCATCAGGCCCAGGCATTCGACGCCGGGTGACAGGGTTCGGCGCATGGGTCAGTCCTTCACGGTTTTGCTGCGGGCAATCAATTGCAGGTTGCGCAAGTAAACGATGGAGCCGAACGCCTGGCCGGCGATGAACACCGGGTCCTGCCGGTAAATCGCGTAGGCGAACAACAGCGTGCTGCCGATGATGCTCAGGTACCAGAAGCTCACCGGGATCACGCTGCGTTTTTTGTATTCGCTGTACAGCCACTGCAGGACGAAGCGACCGGTGAAGGCGATCTGGCCACTGAAACCGACCACCAGCCACAGGGTTTCGCGGGACAGGTTCATCCGTCGATCTCCTGCGCTTGGGTATTCAGACGCGTGCGCCGGATCAGCCACCAGACACCGATCAGGTCGAGAACACCCACCAGCGCACGGTCAATGTTGCCGTACTTGGAAACCCCGGCCGTGCGCGATCGGTGGTTGACCGGGTGGGTGATCATGCGGCCGTTGTGACGCTGGATCAGCGCAGGAATGTAGCGGTGCATATGGTCGAAATACGGCAAACGCAGAAACGCCGCGCGCTGGATCAGTTTCAGCCCGCAACCAGTGTCCGGCGTCTGGTCCTTGAGCATGCGCCGGCGTATGCCGTTGGCAAACCGCGAAGCCCAGCGCTTGCTCGCGGTGTCGCGGCGGTTGACCCGATGCCCGGCCACCAATTGCAGGTCGACGCCTGCGCGCTCACTGCGCACCAGTGCCAACATGCCGGGGATGTCCGCCGGGTCGTTTTGACCGTCACCATCGAGGGTGGCCAGCCATTGGCCCCGGGCGGCGAGCGCGGCATGGTAGAGCGAAGTGCTCTGCCCCAGCGAATGCTCATGCCGCAGAATGCGCAACGTGCTCAGGCCGCTGTGCCGGGTGTTGCGCAATGCCTGCAAGGTGGCGTCAGTGCTGCCATCGTCGACAACGATGACTTCGTACGCTTCATCCGCCAGTGCGATGCGGATTTCTTCCAGCAGCGTGGTGAGATTGCTCGCTTCGTTCTTGGCCGGAATCAGCACCGATACAAATAGGTCTTGGCTCATAGAGGCCCCTGTTTCCCTGGATTTTTCATGATCGAGGGCCAATGTTTCAAATCTGATAAAAGTGGCGATACCACTTCACGAATTGCGCAACGCCGGTCTCGACCGACACCTGCGGAAGAAAATCGACCCATTGCGCCAATGCCGACACGTCTGCCCAGGTCTTGAGCACATCGCCCGCCTGCATCGGCAGCAAATTGCGCCGGGCTTGCCGGTCCAGGGCCGACTCCAGACAATCGACGAAATCCAGCAGTGCCACAGGCATGCCGCGTCCGATATTGAAAATCCGGTTGATGCCCTCGCCAGCCGACTCCGGCAACGGCGGACGTGGACGCAGGCGCGCGATGCTTTCGACGATGTCATCGATGTAGGTGAAATCCCGCGACATCAAGCCCTGGTTGTAGAGTTCGATCGGCCTGTCGTTGAGGATCGCTTCGGTGAACTTGAACAGCGCCATGTCAGGGCGACCCCAAGGTCCGTATACGGTAAAGAAGCGCAGGCCGCTGGCCTTGATTCCATACAGATGGCAGTAGCTGTGGGCCATCAGCTCATTGGCGCGCTTGGTCGCGGCGTACAGCGAAACCGGATGATCGACGGCATCTTCGACGCAGAACGGCATTTTGCTGTTGGTGCCGTACACCGAGCTGCTCGAGGCATAGATCAGATGCTCGGGGCGATGGTGTCGGCAGGCTTCCAGCACATTCAGAAACCCCGTCAGGTTCGATTGCGCATACACGTCCGGGTTGTCCAGCGAATAGCGAACGCCGGCCTGGGCGGCCAGGTGGATCACTTCTGTGAAGTCGTGCTTCTGGAACAATGCCAATAGCGCGGGCTTGTCGACGATATCCAGCGTCTGGAACTGAAAGCCCGACAAGGCACGCAGCTCCTTGAGCCGGGCGTGTTTGAGTTCCACGCTGTAGTAGTCGTTGAGATTATCGATGCCGACCACTTCAAGACCTTGCTCACACAAGCGCTTGACCGTATGAAAACCGATGAAACCGGCGGCGCCGGTGACCAGCACGGTCATGGCAGGCACGCGCTGATCAGCGCATTATTACGGGTCGTTCCCAATGTCAGCGTCATGCCTTGCTCCAGGTTGCAGTCAGTAAGGCCAGTGACGTCGTCGATACGTTCTGACGCCGCGCCTGTCAGGCGCAGCCGTCATTTCGCGGCCCTGCATACGGTGCCCGCCGGAATGTAAAAATAGCGTTATGGATTGATGTAGCTTTTATGACCATTGTCGGGTGGCGCGACGAATTCATTTGCCATTGGCGCGCGCCAATCTAAAGTGCATGCCAGCAGGAGAAGACTATGAACCGGGGTAAGGACGCAGCATCATGAGCACTGAGCAAGAAACGACTTTCGACGAACCACGCCTGAACAGCACGGAAATCCGCATTCTCGGTTCGTTGATCGAGAAACAGGCCACCAGCCCGGAAACCTATCCGCTGACCCTCAATGCCCTGGTGATTGCCTGCAACCAGAAAACCAGCCGCGAACCGGTGATGAACCTCACCCAGGGCCAGGTCGGCCAGAGCCTGCGCGCCCTCGAAGGTCGCGGGTTTACCAGACTGGTGATGGGCAGCCGGGCCGACCGCTGGGAACACAAGGTCGACAAGGCCCTGGAGCTGGTGCCGGCACAGGTGATTCTGACGGGACTGCTGTTTCTGCGAGGTCCGCAGACGGTCAACGAACTGCTGACCCGCAGCGGCCGCATGCATGAGTTCGAAGATGCCGAACAGGTCGTGCATCAACTTGAACGGTTGATTGCTCGCGGTCTGGCGTTGCTGATTCCGCGGCAGGCGGGGCAGCGGGAGGATCGCTACATGCATGCGCTGGGTGATCCGGCGGATATCGAAGCGATCCTCGCGGCGCGGCAAAATCCGGTCGAGCGTGGGGCCGGCAGCGGTGTTTCCGTGGATCGGATCGAAGAGCTGGAGGCGCGCATTGCGGCGCTGGAAGAGCGGCTGGCACGGCTCGAATAAACCGACGGCACATTTGGCGAGTGGCGTACCTACTCGCCGTCCCAGTAATCCACGCCGTCAGACGGCCGGGCAATGGCGACGAAGCCCGACGCATTGCCCTCGGCATCGACCTTGAAGTCGTCCATCACCGCGTATTTGCCAGAATCAGGGTACTCGCAGATTTCCGGCGATTGCTGGGTGCTGACCGCCAGGTAGCGCAGCTCGCCGGTGCTGGTATTGATGATCTGGTGTGCCGCTTCCGGACCGCCCGGCGGGCAGGCGATCACGTCACCCGCACGGATGGGAAAACGCTCGGCCCCGAGACGGATCTCCCCTTCCCCGGCCACCACATAAAACATTTCCTCATTGACCCGATGACTGTGGAACGGACTGCCACGCATCCCCGGTTCCAGCACGTACAAGCGATAGCCAAGCTTTTGCGCACCCAGTTGCTGACCGACGCGGGCCATCCGCTGCCGATAGCGCCCGGCCGTTTCACCGGTCGGCGCAAGAGCTTCGGGCAGCGGTTCAAGTTCTACCTGATTCAGGTTGAGAATGGCGGGATGCATGAAAACCTCGGGGCACGGTGTTTGTTGTCTGGATGGGCAAGTCTTTGCTTGCTGGCGAGCAGTATAGGTCGGGAAAAGTACTGCGGCCGGTTCGAATCCGGGTCGCGGCAGTCATGGGCAAGCCGCTCGTGTCTTGAGCCGGAATCAGACTGGGGGGGAAAGCGGTGAGAGGCAAGCTGGGTGCCCGCAGTCATCGACTTCCAGAGGATACGGCTCAATTATTCTCGTCATGGAATCAACGCCGCTTGAAACCCGGTGAATCGTGAGGCGACCGGAGAGGTCATCCGGTCGCTTGAGCTCAACCCGCCAATACCCGCGCCAATGTGGATTTGACCTTGCCCATGCCGTCATGCAGCGCCTGCTCGATCTCCGCCATGGTGATCACCGCTGTCGACTTGCCCGCTGCCGGGTTCACCACCAATGCCAGACAGGCGTAATCCAGTTCCAGCTCGCGTGCCAACGCTGCTTCCGGCATGCCGGTCATGCCGACGATGTCGCAACCGTCACGCTCCAGGCGCGCAATCTCCGCCACTGTTTCCAGACGCGGGCCCTGGGTGCACGCATACACGCCATGGCTGCTGTAGCCGACGCCTTCAGCCGCCAGCGCCGCGATCAATTGCTGACGCAGCGATTCGCTGTAGGGATAGCTGAAGTCGATATGGGTGACCTGCTCCAGGTCATCGGCAAAATAGGTGTGTTCGCGGCCGCTGGTGTAGTCGATCAGTTGGTGCGGCACGCAGAAATGTCCGGTGCCCATGGCGGCATGAATCCCCCCTACTGCATTGACTGCAAGGATCGCCTCGGCACCGGCCTGCTTCAATGCCCAGAGGTTGGCGCGGTAGTTCACCTGATGCGGTGGAAAACGGTGCGGGTGCCCGTGACGTGCGAGGAACAACACTTCCTTGCCGGCATACTCACCGATCTGCACTTCGGCCGAAGGTGCGCCATAAGGAGTGTCCACCGCCAACGACTGACGAATGCTCAGGCCTTCGAGTTGAGTCAGGCCGGTGCCACCAATAATCGCGTAAACCGTCATAACGTGAAGTCCTTATTCAATCAGTTGAGCGTCTTTGAGCGCGCCAATGGCTGTCAGCCATCGCGGATCCTGACGGTATTCAGTGCTGGCGTACGACTGGCCACGCATGCGCGCGATGCGCTCGGACGGCTTGACCTTCAAACGCTGGGCGGCGCTCAGGGCGAGTTCCGCAGCGGCGCGGTCGTTGCACACCAGGCCCATGTCACAACCGGCAGACAATGCGGCTTCGATTCGGCTGGCAGCATCACCGACCACATGGGCGCCGGCCATCGACAGATCGTCGCTGAAGATCACGCCATCGAACTGCAATTCGCCGCGCAGGATGTCCTGCAACCAGCGACGGGAGAAGCCGGCGGGTTGGGAATCGACTTGCGGGTAAATGACATGGGCCGGCATGACGGCGGCCAATTGCTTGCTCAACCGGGCGAACGGCACCAGATCGTTGGCGCGGATCTCGTCGAGGCTGCGTTCGTCATTCGGGATCGCGACGTGGGAATCCGCCTCGGCCCAGCCGTGTCCGGGGAAGTGCTTGCCGGTGGCCGCCATTCCCGCGCTGTTCATCCCACGGATAAATGCACCGGCCAGCAGCGCCGCGCGCTCCGGATCACCTTCAAACGAACGGGTGCCGACCACGGCGCTGCGCTGGTAATCGAGATCCAGCACCGGGGCAAAGCTCAGGTCGAGGCCCACGGCCAACACTTCGGTAGCCATGATCCAGCCGCACTGTTCCGCCAGGTATTCGGCGTTCGGATTGTCGGCAATGGCGCGCATGGCCGGCAGTCGCACGAAGCCCTGGCGCAGGCGTTGCACACGACCGCCCTCCTGATCCACTGCCAGCAGCAGATCGGGGCGAATGGCACGAATCGAGGCGCTCAGTTCGCGCACCTGACGCGGGTGCTCGATGTTGCGGGCAAAAATGATCAGGCCACCCACTTCGGGCTGGCGCAACAATTGGCGATCCTCGGCCGTCAGCCAGGTACCGGCGACGTCCACCATCAACGAGCCTTGCAGGCCAGCAGTCATAGAGATTCCTTGATAACGATAAACCTGGCTCGCACGCATTCGCCGCCCTGGGCTGTGCCCTGCAGGTCGGCGATAAAAATGGGGAGCGGGTTCAGAACGAGAGTCGGCATGGGCGGCTAGCTTAGCGGATGTCAGCTGCCGCGCCCACCCGTGTGCGGTTAAACCTTGGCGGCAACCTGTGTCGATTTGCTGCGCGGACGCAACTGCGCAGTGGCCATGGCCGTGTCGGTCACCCCGGTTTCAGCACGCATGCCGGCCGCCAGGAACGGCACCATCAGGCGCATCACTTGCTCGATGGAGGTGTTGACGCCGAAATCGGTTTCGGCAATCGCACGCAAGGCCTTGATACCGGACATGCTGAACGCCGCAGCACCCAGCATGAAGTGCACACGCCAGAACAGTTCGATCGGCGGAATGCGCGGTGCGGCTTCGTTGACCAGCGTCATGTAGCGGCGGAATACCTTGCCGTACATGTCTTCGAGATACCGACGCAAGTGACCCTGGCTCTGGCTGAATGCCAGTCCCAGCAATCGCATGAAGATGGAGAGATCGTTGCCGCTGCGTGGCTGCACCACCAGGGCTTGCTCGACGAGGATTTCCAGCAGTTCTTCAAGTGTCGGCTTGTTCTCGGGCTTGGCCTGGCGCCGCTCCAGCTCTTTATCGAGGCTCAGGCAGAACGGTCCGAGAAAACGCGAGAATACGGCTTGAATCAGCGCCTTCTTCGAGCCGAAGTGATAATTCACAGCCGCCAGATTGACCCCGGCCTTGCTGGTGATTAAACGCAGTGAGGTTTCAGCAAAACCTTTTTCCGCGAACAACTGCTCCGCAGCATCGAGAATGCGTTCAACGGTTTCCGACTGGGCCATGGCTACTCCGCCTGACAAACACTTGTTTGAAACATACGTTTCAACCCTGGCCTTGTCAAGCCTGCCGGTTCGTTTCGGGAATGCTCGGTCAGCTATTTAACCATACATCTGCGCCGTGTTAATCAGCACGCTGAATGACCGTCCGGCGGCCGGAAAAAAATGGGGCATTGCCAAGATGCTTTCACTGTATATAATCCCAGTCACTGTATAAAAAGACAGAGCGATCAATATGCTAAAGCTGACGCCACGCCAAGCCGAGATTCTGGCCTTCATCAAACGCTGCCTTGAAGACAACGGCTACCCGCCGACCCGCGCGGAAATCGCTCAGGAACTGGGTTTCAAGTCGCCCAATGCGGCAGAAGAACACCTCAAGGCACTGGCTCGCAAAGGCGCCATCGAGATGACGCCAGGCGCCTCCCGCGGCATCCGCATCCCCGGCTTCGAAGCCAAGGCAGACGAGTCCACCCTGCCAATCATTGGCCGGGTCGCTGCCGGTGCGCCGATCCTTGCCCAGCAGCACATCGAAGAGTCCTGCAACATCAATCCTGCGTTCTTCCATCCTCGTGCTGACTATTTACTGCGCGTTCATGGCATGAGCATGAAGGATGTGGGAATTTTCGATGGCGACCTGTTGGCCGTCCATACCACCCGCGAAGCCCGCAACGGCCAGATCGTGGTGGCGCGTATCGGTGACGAAGTGACAGTCAAACGCTTCAAGCGTGACGGCAGCAAAGTCTGGCTGATTGCCGAGAACCCTGAATTCGCCCCTATCGAAGTGAACCTGAAAGATCAGGAGCTGGTGATCGAAGGCTTGAGTGTCGGCGTCATTCGCCGCTAAAGGAGGCTTTATGCAGTTCCCACACACATCACAGCAAGCCCAACTGCCGTTGTTCGAGGCTTTCATGGTGCAGCCGATGGCACCGATTCTGAAAGACGTGGTCGAGTCGCCCTGGAGCGCCGAACCCGAAGTTTTCAGTGAGCTGTCACTGCGTGGTGCGGCCGGGAACTGCCTGAGCCTTCTGGCACCGATCCTCAGGGAGTTGAGCGAGGATCAGGATGCGCGCTGGCTGACACTGATCGCCCCGCCCGCCAGCCTGACACAAACCTGGCTGCGAGAAGCCGGCCTGAATCGTGAACGTATTTTGCTGCTGCAACCGCGCGGCACCCAAAGCGCACAACAGCTGACCTGCGAAGCCTTGCGCCTGGGTCGCAGCCACACCGTCGTCAGTTGGCTCAACCCGTTGAGCACCACGTCACGGCAACAGTTGATCAGCGCCGCCCGGACCGGGGACGCACAAAGCCTGAATATTCGACTGGGCTGAACGAAGAGTGAGCTGAGCAATGCGGGGCTTCTCCAGGGACAGAGAAGCCGATCAATAGCGGTATCAGTTAAATGCGACGAACGGGGATCAATGAAGAACCCGAGCCCCCTCATTGGTATTGAAATCGCCTTCAACCAGGCGACCAGCCATCTGAACACCCACGCTCAACATCG
The DNA here is from genome assembly GCF_000293885.2 of Pseudomonas fluorescens NCIMB 11764. Taxonomy (NCBI): domain Bacteria; kingdom Pseudomonadati; phylum Pseudomonadota; class Gammaproteobacteria; order Pseudomonadales; family Pseudomonadaceae; genus Pseudomonas; species Pseudomonas fluorescens. The sequence continues at coordinate 3,363,800 of NZ_CP010945.1, read as the reverse complement.
CCTTGGCGACTTCCACGTGCTGGCCTTGCAGGAACGCCTTGGCATCCTCGGAGAAATCCAAAGTAACCAGAGAACCCTCGTCCTCAGCCCTGCGCAGCTCGATTCGGCCGTCTGGTAACTCGACAATTTCTAGAAAGGACGTTGGCATAAAGGTCTGTTCTCCACGAAAGGCGAGGATTATATAGGCATCGGCCAGGCTTCGCTCGGGATCTTGACCAGATGCCACCAGGAAGAGAAATTTCTGACAGCACGCTCATCCCTGAACGGACAGTCTCTCGCATCCGTCCATCGAACACTCAATCCCTCAGCACTCGTTCAAGCCTTCGCGAAACCGGATCGCCAGACCTTTGAGGTTCTGACGCCAACCCTCCAGTTCTTCCCGGCTCAACTCTTCGGGCGCGTCCTCTTCATCAAGATTAACGGCCAGGATCAACGGCTGTGTCACGTCGCCTTTGGGTTTGTGCGGAGCGCGAGGCGGCTGAAACAGCGCCGCATGCGCTGACAGTAGCTTGGCCAGCCAGGTTTCGGGGTTCTGCGCCAACTCGACCATCTCGGCCATTTCAGGAATGGCGATGGCCTCAAGCACTTCCCGGGTCAGCAGCATTTCCGCCCGAGGCGCATTGGCCTGCGGCAAGCGATAGAAACCAGCGATTTCATGGCACAGCCCCAGCAATGCGCCGTACAAGTGAAACAATGCCGATTCGCGCCCGGCCTGAATCAGCGCCAGGGAATTCATCGCCCGCCCCTCTTCGGCCTTCGCGAGCGCCTCAAGCGACAGGCCGGCGAAATAAATCTTCTGGTTGGTACGGGTATAGAGTTCGTGGGCCATGACGGCAGCCTCCACAACGAAATAATTGCTTCACGCAGGTCAGACAGTGTCGTGGATCACCCAAGCTCACCGCAAGCCCAAAACAAAAAGGCCGCTTGAAAACCCGAGGGTTGTCATGCGGCCTTTTTGTGCCTGTGGCTTTTATGCTTTGGCTGCTGGACGCTTGTCTTCAACTGTCCACTTGCCGCCGTCGTAGTACGCCTTCCACCCGGTCGGCTTACCGTCGACTTCGGTCTGAACGTACTGCTCTTTGGTTTTGCGGCTGTAACGGATTACTGCCGGGAGGCCGTCCGGGTCTTTCTTCGGCGCTTCACAGAGGAAATGATACTTCGGATCGATCTCATCCTTGTGCGGCACGATTTCCATGACCAGCGGAGCACGGGTCTCGCGGTTTTTCGGGAACTGGCTCGCCGCCAGGAACAGCCCGGAAGCACCGTCGCGCAGGATGTAGGTGTCGTTGACCTTTTCGCATTTCAGCTCAGGCATCTTCACCGGGTCCATCTTCGGCGGCGCCGCGTCACCGCTTTTCAGCAGTTTGCGGGTGTTCTTGCACGTCGGGTTGGTGCAACCGAAGAACTTGCCGAAACGGCCAGTCTTGAGTTGCATCTCGCTGCCACACTTGTCGCATTCCAGGCTCGGACCTTCATAGCCCTTGATGCGATAGGTGCCCTCTTCGATTTCGTAGCCGTCGCAATCCGGGTTGTTGCCGCAGATGTGCAACTTGCGCTTCTCGTCGAGCAAGTAAGCGTCCATCGCGGTGCTGCAGATAGGGCAACGATGCTTGCCGCGCAGAACCAGCGACTCCGATTCACCCTCGTCGTCCGCCGCGATCTCGTCGCCCGGCACCAGGTTGACGGTGGCCTTGCAGCGTTCTTTCGGCGGCAGGCTGTAACCCGAGCAACCGAGGAATACGCCAGTCGATGCGGTACGAATCTGCATCGGTCGGCCACAGGTCAGGCACGGAATGTCAGTCATCACCGGCTGGTTGGCACGCATGCCGTTTTCGGCGCTTTCGGCTACTTCGAGTTTTTTCTTGAAGTCGCCGTAGAACTCGTCCAGCACGTTTTTCCAGTCGCGTTCGCCCTGGGCCACGTCATCGAGGTTCTCTTCCATGCCGGCGGTGAAGCCGTAGTCCATGAGATTGGAGAAGCTCTCGGACAGACGCTCGGTGACGATGTCACCCATCTTTTCCGAATAGAAACGACGGTTGTGCAGCGCTACATACCCGCGGTCCTGGATGGTCGAAATGATCGCAGCATAGGTCGAAGGACGACCGATGCCGCGTTTTTCCATTTCTTTCACCAGGCTCGCTTCCGAGTAACGCGCCGGCGGCTTGGTGAAGTGCTGGGTCGGATCAAGCTTGATCAGCTTCATCACGTCGCCCTGGGCCATGTCCGGCAGCACGTCGTCATCGCCAGGCTTGGCGATTTGCGGCATGACGCGGGTGTAACCGTCGAACTTGAGGATGCGGCCCTTGGCGCGCAGCTCGAAATCCCCGGCACCGACAGTGACCGTGGTCGACAAGTATTGGGCCGGCAACATCTGGCAGGCGAGGAACTGGCGCCAGATCAGCTCGTAGAGCCGCTCTGCATCGCGCTCCATGCCCGACAGCTTGCTTGGCTCGGTGTTGGCGTCGGACGGACGAATCGCTTCGTGAGCCTCTTGTGCGCCTTCCTTGCTGCTGTAGACGTTCGGGGTTTCCGGCAGGTACTTCTTGCCAAACTCGCCTTCAATATAGGTACGCGCCATCGTCACGGCATCGGCCGAGAGGTTGGTGGAGTCGGTACGCATATACGTGATGTAGCCGGCTTCGTACAAACGCTGGGCCATCATCATGGTTTTCTTCACACCGAAGCCCAGGCGGTTGCTCGCGGCCTGTTGCAGGGTGGATGTGATGAACGGCGCCGACGGCTTGCTACTGGTCGGCTTGTCTTCGCGTTTGACGATGCTGTAGCTGGAGGCCTTGAGCTTCTCCAGCGCGGCCATGGCCTGGGCTTCGTTCAACGGTTTGAACGCCTCGCCTTTCTCACGAGCCACGTCGAAGCGCACGGTGGCGCCCTTCGCGGTGCCGAGGTCAGCGTGGACTTCCCAGTACTCTTCCGGGTTGAACGCACGTATTTCGCGTTCACGCTCGACCACCAGCTTCACGGCAACCGATTGCACACGACCGGCGGACAAGCCACGGGCGATCTTTGCCCACAGCAGCGGCGAAACCATGTAACCCACCACGCGGTCGAGGAAACGACGCGCCTGCTGGGCATTTACACGATCGATGTCCAGCTCGCCCGGCTTGGAGAAGGCTTCCTGAATCGCCTTCTTGGTAATTTCGTTGAACACCACGCGCTTGTAGCGGCTGTCGTCACCCCCGATGGCTTCGCGCAGGTGCCAGGCAATGGCTTCCCCCTCGCGATCCAAGTCGGTTGCGAGATAGATGGTGTCAGCATCCTTGGCGAGCCGGCGCAGCTCTTCGATAACCTTTTCCTTGCCCGGGAGGATCTCGTACTTGGCTTTCCAGCCATGATCGGGATCGACACCCATGCGCGAGACCAGCTGCTTGCGCGCTTTCTCTTTCGGCGTGAGCACCGGACCTTCACCCGCGGCGGCCTTGCCGCGCTTGGCGGCTGGCTCTTTGCTGGCGCTAGCCGAACCGCTGGTGGGCAGGTCTCGGATATGGCCGATACTCGACTTCACCACGTATTGGTTACCCAGATACTTGTTGATGGTCTTGGCCTTAGCCGGGGATTCCACAATGACCAGCGATTTGCCCATGGATCAGAAAATTCCTGAATTCTAGAAGTGAAAGGCGGTTGGCGCCTGACGCGGCACCGCTATATATAGTGGCTACAAGGTGAGGTCAAGCGCAGGGTTGTGCGCGATCTCAGCTTATGCCTTCGAAAAAAGGCTCGGTTCGGCTTGCACCAAAGCAAAGCGTGGCACCTGTTCGCCGTCAACCTCGACCGACTCCAGGAACATGCTCAAGGGACGCACCCAAAAGCCGTAATCGCCATACAGGGCTTGGTAGAAGACCACTTCTTCTTCGGTTTCCGAATGCCGCGCAATGCTGAATACGCGGTACTGCGGACCTTTGTAATGTTGGTAGAGCCCAGGTTGTATCGGCATGGTTTGGCCCTCACTCAAATCTTTTCAAAATAAAAACAAAAATAAATCCGGAAAAACAAAAACCGGGGCACTTGGCCCCGGCTTCCGTCAACGGAACGCTTAAACGCGTTCGAAGACGGTGGAGATGCCTTGGCCGAGACCAATGCACATGGTGGCTACCCCGAAGGTGCCGCCATTTTGCTTCATCACGTTCAGCAAAGTGCCGGAGATACGCGCACCGGAGCAGCCGAACGGATGACCCAGGGCGATCGCGCCGCCGTGCAGGTTAACCTTCTCGTTCATCTTGTCGAGCACTTTCAGATCTTTCAGCACTGGCAGGGCCTGCGCGGCGAAAGCTTCGTTGAGCTCGAAGAAGTCGATATCGTTGATGCCAAGGCCCGCGCGCTTCAGTGCTTTCTGTGTCGCCGGTACTGGACCATAGCCCATGATCGCCGGATCCACACCTGCCACGGCCATCGAGCGAATCACCGCCAGAGGCTGGATGCCCAGGTCCTGTGCACGCTGCGCCGACATCACGATCATGCACGAAGCACCGTCGGTGATCTGCGACGAAGTACCGGCTGTCACGGTGCCGCCCTTCGGGTTGAACGCTGGCTTCAATGCCGCCAGGCTTTCCAGGGTGGTTTCCGGACGAATGGTTTCGTCGTAGTCGAACAGTTTCAGGAAACCGTTCTCGTCGTAGCCCTGCATCGGGATGATTTCGTCTTTGAACTTGCCTTCCAAGGTCGCCTTGTAAGCGAGTTGGTGGGAGCGCACGCCGAAAGCGTCCTGTTGTTCGCGAGTGATGCCGTGCATTTTGCCCAGCATTTCAGCGGTCAGGCCCATCATGCCCGAGGCTTTCGCCGCGTACAGGGACATGTGCGGGTTCGGATCGACACCGTGCATCATGCTCACGTGGCCCATGTGCTCGACGCCGCCAACCACGAACACGTCACCGTTGCCGGTCATGATCGCTTGCGCAGCCGTGTGCAGTGCGCTCATCGACGAACCGCACAGGCGGCTGACGGTCTGGCCGGCAGCGGTGTGCGGGATCTGAGTCATCAGGGACGCCATGCGGGCGATGTTCCAGCCCTGCTCCAGGGTCTGGTTCACACAGCCCCAGATCACGTCTTCGACTTCGTTCGGGTCGACCTTGACGTTGCGTTCCAGCAATTTGCTGATCAGGTGCGCCGACATGTCTTCAGCGCGGGTGTTGCGGTGCATGCCGCCCTTGGAGCGGCCCATCGGAGTACGACCGAAGTCGACAATCACGACGTCTCTAGGATTCAAGCTCATATATTCACTCTCACTCTAGTTGGGGGCGCTTAACCGAAGAAGCTCTGGCCGTTTTTGGCCATTTCGCGCAGCTTCGCGGTCGGGTGGTACAGCGCGCCCAAATCAGCGTACTGGTCAGCCAGGGCAACGAACTCTGCCACACCGATCGAATCGATGTAACGCAGCGCACCGCCACGGAATGGAGGGAAACCAATACCGTAGACCAGGCCCATGTCGGCTTCGGCAGCGGTTTCGACGATGCCGTCTTCCAGGCAACGCACGGTTTCCAGGCACAGCGGAATCATCATCCAGTTGATGATGTCTTCGTCAGTGACGTCGCGCTGTTCGAAAACGATCGGCTTGAGCACTTCCAGCACCGACGGATCGGCGACTTTCTTCTGCTTGCCCTTCTTGTCGGTTTCGTAGGCGTAGAAGCCCTTGCCATTCTTCTGGCCCAGGCGCTTGGCTTCGTAAAGCACGTCGACAGCCGAACGACGGTCGTCTTTCATGCGGTCCGGGAAGCCTTCAGCCATCACATCACGACCGTGGTGGCCGGTGTCGATGCCGACCACGTCCATCAGGTACGCCGGGCCCATCGGCCAGCCGAATTTTTCCATGACCTTGTCGATACGGACGAAGTCCACACCGGCGCTGACCAGCTTGGCGAAACCGCCGAAGTACGGGAACAATACGCGGTTGACCAGGAAGCCCGGGCAGTCATTGACGACGATCGGGTTCTTGCCCATTTTCTTGGCGTAGGCAACGGTGGTGGCAACGGCCAGCTCGCTGGACTTCTCGCCACGAATCACTTCCACCAGCGGCATCATGTGCACCGGGTTGAAGAAGTGCATGCCGACGAAGTTTTCCGGACGCTTGAGGGCCTTGGCCAGCAAGGTGATGGAAATGGTCGAGGTGTTGGACGCGAGGATGGTGTCCTCTTTGACCTTGTCTTCGACTTCGGCCAGAACGGCTTGCTTGACCTTCGGGTTCTCGACGACCGCTTCGACCACCAGGTCCACGTGACCGAAGTCACCGTAGGACAGGGTTGGACGAATGCCGTTGAGGACTTCTGCCATTTTCGCCGCCGTCATGCGACCTTTATCAACGCGGCTCACCAGCAGCTTGGCGGCTTCAGCCAGGCCTTGCTCGATGCCATGCTCGTTGATGTCCTTCATCAGGATCGGCGTACCTTTGGAGGCCGACTGATAGGCGATACCGCCACCCATGATGCCGGCGCCCAATACGGCAGCCTGCTTCACGTCCCTGGCGATTTCGTCGTAGGCCTTGGCCTTTTTCTTCAGTTCCTGATCGTTCAGGAACAGACCGATCAAGCTCTGCGCGGCAGAGGTCTTGGCCAGTTTGACGAAACCTGCAGCTTCGACTTCCAGCGCTTTGTCGCGACCGAAGTTCGCGGCTTTCTGGATGGTCTTGATCGCTTCGACCGGTGCCGGGTAGTTCGGGCCAGCCTGACCGGCCACGAAACCTTTGGCGGTTTCGAACGACATCATCTGTTCGATGGCGTTGAGCTTGAGTTTTTCCAGTTTTGGCTGACGCTTGGCCTTGTAATCAAATTCGCCGGAGATGGCGCCTTTGATCAGGTTCAGAGCCGCTTCTGCCAGTTTCTCGGGAGCAACCACTGCGTCGACAGCGCCGACTTTCAGCGCATCTTCAGCACGGTTTTCCTTACCCGCGGCAATCCACTCGATGGCGTTGTCGGCACCGATGATGCGCGGCAGGCGCACGGTACCGCCGAAGCCCGGGTAGATACCCAGCTTGACTTCCGGCAGGCCGATTTTCGCGGTAGCGGACATGACGCGGTAGTCCGCCGCCAGGCACATTTCCAGACCGCCACCCAGGGCGATGCCGTTGATGGCGGCGACAGTCGGGACGTTGAGGTCTTCGAAATCGCTGAAAATCCTGTTGGCTTCGAGGTTGCCTGCAACAAGCTCTGCATCAGGCAGCTTGAAGTTCTCGACGAATTCGGTGATGTCGGCGCCGACGATGAACACGTCCTTGCCGCTGCTGACGATCACACCCTTGATCGAAGCATCTGCCTTGATGGCGTCTACGGCCTGACGCAGTTCGTTCAGGGTTAGACGGTTGAACTTGTTGACGGACTCACCCTTGAGGTCGAATTTCAATTCGACGATGCCACTTTCAAGAGCCTTAACCGTGATGGCTTTACCTTCGTAAATCATCAACTGATCTCCACGATATGGAAGCTGAACAGTACACGTCGGACGCAGGCGAATGGCTCGGCAGGGACGTTTATCGTCGATGCTACGCCAATCCACCCGGCACACCCGCCAACGCGATAGTCGGGATTCTGTAGGAGCGGTCTGCAATGCAAACGCCCGATTCATACGCCCGTTTGATTTGGGTACGCCACCTTCACGGAATTTCCGGCAATTGTCAATCGCCCAAAATACGGGTTGAAACGCGACTTTCCGGTCATTTCCGTACCACGAGCACCAGCAACACACGGATGCATGTAAGGCCATTCATAGAATCAATAGTTAGAAAAGTCGCCCTAATTCGCGGCAGCCTTTGTTTAAAGGGCTACGCTGGGCGTGAGATTGAGGAAAAAAATTGAACGCGTCGGCGAATGCCCGGCGTAAGATCAGCCCACAACGAATTACCGGCCTGCCTGGCCAACTCCAGCCCGATGATGAATGTCGGGCTTTTTATTGCCTGATGATGTGTTCCGCGTGATACGCAGGATCGCGTTTCAGGCCAATGCCTTGAGGGTGGCATCGATTTGTTGCAAAACCGTCGCTTCGCCCTTCTCGCCCCAATACAACGTGATCATCTGCTTGTCCGCTTCGACCTTGTAGACGTTGGCTGGCAATTTTTCGAAATGATTGAGCAGCGTCTGATCCTCGCAGACCTCCTGCCACTGATTCACCCACACACCCGGCGACTTCTGCCAATAACTCCAGCACGCTGGCTGATTGCCGCGACGCGGTCGATGGTACTGCGCGCAGGGGCTCGGCGGTTCCTGACTGAGCCAGTGCGGCCACTCCTGAGGCGCCAGTTGCATGGCCAGCCCGATGCGCCGCGCCTCCATGCGCAGGGCCATGCGCCCGCTCTGACCACGGGACGGTCGCAGCCATGCCAGCGGGCTCAGCACCACCAACAGGATTGACACCACTATCCAGACCGTCATATCTGTACTCCCGATTCTTGATGAGCGCTTTGAGTCACTTTGAAAACAACGCGCTTGAAACCAGCCATACTTATCAATATTGCATCCTCAGGAGGAGCACCTCATGCCCTACCACCACATTCTGGTCGCTGTAGACCTGACCGAAGAGTGCGACCCTGTCATCCACCGTGCTCGCGAGTTGTCAGTGAGCAATGGCGCGAAGTTGTCCCTGGTGCACATTGTCGAGCCCATGGCCATGGCGTTCGGCGGCGACGTGCCGATGGACCTGTCGCAACTGCAACAGCAGCAGTTCGATCAGGCCAAGGAGCGACTGGACCGATTGATCGAGAAGTACCCGGAGCTCTCCAAGGAATACAGTCACCTGACCTACGGCCAGCCGCGCCAGGAGATTCATCACCTGGCCAAGGAACAGACCTGTGACCTGATCGTGGTGGGTAGTCATGGCCGGCACGGTCTGGCGCTATTGCTGGGTTCAACCGCCAACGACGTGCTGCACGGTGCGCCTTGCGATGTGCTTGCGGTGCGCCTGCAAAACAAAAGCTGACCCCCTCCTACAAAAAGCCCGGCATTCACGTCAGTGAAGCCGGGCTTTTTTATCGCAGGATCAATCAGGCATCCAGCTCCGCCCAACGCTCGACCATGACGTCGAGCTCAGCCTGCAACTGCTCCAATTGCGCGATCACCGCGGCGGTCTCGGCAGCAGGACGCTGATAAAAACCGGCATCGGCCATCTGGGCCTCAACGATTGCAATCTGCTGCTCCATGGCCTCGATCTGAGCCGGCAACATTTCCAGCTCACGCTGCAACTTGTAGCTGAGCTTTTTCTTCGCCACCGGCGCTTCGGTCACTGCCGCCACGGGTGCAGCCTCAGCCGTAACGACCGCCGACGTCAGGTCGGCCTTGCCGGACTTGCTCTCGGTCACGCCCAGCAGCCGCGGCGAACCGCCCTGGCGCAGCCAGTCCTGGTAACCACCGACGTATTCGCGAACCTTGCCTTCACCTTCGAAGACCAGGGTACTGGTCACCACGTTGTCGAGGAATGCCCGGTCGTGGCTGACCATCAGCACGGTGCCGTTGAAGGTCAGCAAGACCTCTTCCAGCAGTTCGAGGGTTTCCACGTCGAGGTCGTTGGTCGGTTCGTCGAGGACCAGCAGGTTCGCTGGCTTGCTGAACAGTTTCGCCAGCAACAGACGAGCGCGCTCACCACCCGACAGCGCCTTGACCGGCGTGCGGGCACGCTGCGGGCTGAACAGGAAGTCGCCGAGGTAGCTCAGCACGTGACGGCTTTGACCATCGATGTCGATGAAGTCGCGACCTTCGGCCACGTTGTCGATAACGGTCTTTTCCAGGTCCAGCTGATGACGCAACTGATCGAAGTACGCCACGTCGATGCGCGTGCCCTCTTCCACTGTGCCGCTGGTCGGTTGCAGGCCGCTGAGCATCAGTTTCAACAGCGTGGTCTTGCCGGTACCGTTGGCGCCGAGCAGACCGATACGGTCGCCGCGCGTCAGGACCATCGAGAAATCCTTGATCAGGAACGGGCCGCCCGGGTGAGCGAAGCTCACGTTCTCGAGGACCATCACCTGCTTGCCGGACTTGTCAGCGGTGTCCAGCTGAATGTTGGCCTTGCCAGTGCGCTCACGACGCTCGCTGCGCTCGACGCGCAATGCTTTCAGGGCACGAACGCGGCCCTCGTTACGGGTGCGACGGGCCTTGATGCCCTGACGGATCCAGACTTCTTCCTGGGCCAGCTTTTTGTCGAACAGCGCGTTGGCGGTTTCTTCAGCGGCCAGCGAGGCTTCTTTGTGCACAAGGAAACTGGCGTAGTCGCCGTTCCAGTCGATCAGGCCGCCGCGATCCAGTTCGAGGATGCGGGTCGCGAGGTTCTGCAGGAAGGAACGGTCGTGCGTGATGAACAGCACGGCGCCCTGGAAATCCTTCAGCGCTTCTTCGAGCCAGGCAATTGCACCGATGTCCAGGTGGTTGGTCGGTTCGTCGAGCAGCAGCAGATCCGGTTCGGACACCAGCGCCTGCGCCAGCAGGACGCGGCGACGCCAGCCGCCGGACAACTGGGACAGGGTCTTGTCGGCCGGCAACTGCAGGCGGCTCAACGTGCTGTCGACCAGTTGCTGCAAGCGCCAGCCGTCACGGGCTTCGAGGTCGTGCTGGACGTGCATCAGTTTGTCCAGGTCGGCGTCGGTGACGATGTTCTGGCTCAGGTGGTGATACTGCGCGAGCAGCTCGCCGACACCGTCCAGGCCTTCAGCCACCACGTCGAACACGGTCCGCTCGTCGGCTACCGGCAATTCTTGCGGCAATTCGCCGATCTTGAGGCCGGGGGCGCGCCAGACGGAGCCCTCATCGGGCTTCTGGTCGCCCTTGACGAGCTTCATCATGCTGGACTTGCCAGTGCCGTTGCGGCCGATGATGCACACCCGCTCACCACGGGCGATCTGCCAGGACACCTTGTCCAACAACGGCATAGCGCCGAAAGCAAGGGACACATCGCTGAATTTGAGCAGGGTCATGAGCTTCTCCAAAAACCGGGCGCGCATTCTACCTGACTTGAGGCTTCAGAAGGCCGGCAATTTCACCTTCGGGGCACTCTGCATGACAAATGTTGCGAACTGATGCTGGCGGGCCCGCAAAGCTTTCGCCTGCTGCTGGCAAAAGGCTAAGCTACAGTTAATTCAGTGTTGGCATCGTCAACGCTTGTCATGATTTCTCTGTTCGGACGTCTCATGCGCAGCCGCCTTTTTGGTCTTTTATCCAGTTTTCTTCTTTCTGCCACAGCCATCCAAACAGCACAGGCGGTGGACCTGTCTACCCAACGCCAATACTACGATGAAGCCAAGCGTGCCCTGGCCAAGGGTGATACAGGTCCGTACTTCCGTTACAGCCAGGCTCTCAGTGATTACCCGTTGGAGCCTTATCTTGCGTATGACGAACTGACCGCGCGTCTGAAAACCGCGAGCAATGCCGAAATCGAGAAATTCCTCGCCGAACACGGCGATCTGCCGCAAGCCAACTGGATGAAACTTCGCTGGTTGCGCTGGCTGGCCGATCGCGGAGACTGGGCAACTTTCGTCAAGTACTACGACCCCAAGCTCAATTTCACCGAACTGGACTGCCTGAACGCGCAGAATCAGATCGCGCGCAACCAGAAGACCGAAGGTTATGCCAACGCCGAAAAACTCTGGCTAACCGGTAAATCGCTGCCTGGGGCGTGTGATGGCTTGTTCGGGATCTGGGCCGCCGAAGGCCAACTGACCGAACAGAAACGCTGGGAGCGCACGAAGCTTGCCGCCCAGGCGCGCAACTATCCGCTGGCCAACAGCCTGGTCAACGGCCTGACCACCCTCGCCCCGCGCGGTCGCTTGTTGGTGGATGTGGCGCAGAAACCTGAACTGCTTAATCAGCCGTCGCGCTTCACCCCGGCCGATGAACCGATGTCTGACATCGTCAGCCTCGGCTTGCGCCGCCTGGCCAAGCAAGACCCGGACAAGGCGATGGCCTTGCTCGACGGCTATGCCAGCAGCATGCATTTCTCCCGTGATGAAAAAGTCGCGATCGCCCGGGAAATCGGCCTGACCCTCGCTCGTCGCTTTGATAGCCGGGCGCTGGACGTGATGACCAAGTACGACCCGGAATTGCGCGACAACACCGTATCCGAATGGCGCCTGCGCCTGCTATTGCGCCTGGCCCGCTGGGACGATGCCTATCAGTTGACTCGCCGCTTGCCACAAGACCTGGCGACCACCAACCGCTGGCGCTACTGGCAGGCCCGCAGCCTGGAACTGGCGCAGCCGCAGAACCCGCAAGCGCAGACGCTTTACAAAGGCCTCGCCCGTGAGCGTGATTTCTACGGCTTCCTCGCCGCCGACCGCTCCCAGCTGCCGTACTCGCTGAACAACAAGCCGCTGGTGCTTAGCCAGGCGCTGATCAACAAAGTGCGCAACACGCCAGGTGTACGTCGCGCCCTTGAATTCCACGCACGCGGGCAGATCGTTGACGGTCGTCGCGAGTGGTATTACGTCAGCCGCCACTTCAACCGTGACGAAATGGTCGCCCAGGCGAAACTGGCCTATGACCTGAAATGGTACTTCCCGGCGATCCGCACCATCAGTCAGGCGCAGTACTGGGACGACCTGGACATCCGCTTCCCGATGGCCCACCGCGAAACCCTGGTGCGCGAAGCCAAGGTCCGTGGCCTGCATTCGAGCTGGGTATTCGCCATCACGCGACAGGAAAGCGCCTTCATGGACGACGCCCGCTCCGGCGTCGGCGCCAGCGGCCTGATGCAACTGATGCCCGGTACCGCCAAGGAAACCGCGCGCAAGTTCAGCATTCCCCTGGCCTCGCCACAGCATGTGTTCGATCCCGACAAGAACATCCAGCTCGGCGCCGCCTACCTGAGCCAGGTGCACAGCCAGTTCAACGGCAACCGCGTCCTCGCCTCCGCCGCCTACAACGCCGGCCCGGGTCGCGTGCGCCAGTGGCTGCGCGGCGCGGATCACCTGAGCTTCGACGTCTGGGTAGAAAGCATCCCGTTCGACGAAACCCGCCAGTACGTGCAGAACGTATTGTCGTACTCGGTGATCTACGGCCAGAAGCTCAACTCGCCACAGCCGTTGGTGGACTGGCATGAGCGGTATTTTGACGATCAATAACCGGGAGCCGGTCATGCAGGAGCTGCCGCAGGCGGCGATCTTTTGATCGTCGCCTTGAGCCGCAAACAAAAATGCCCGCATCGATTGATGCGGGCATTTTTTTAAGCAAGATTAAAAGATCGCCGCCTGCGGCGGCTCCTACAGGTGGAGATCGAGTTCGGTCTTTCCATCATTGAACTGCAACGCCGCCAGCCGCGCATACAGCGCATTGCTCGCGATCAGCTCCTGATGGGTGCCCACTGCCACCAGTTTGCCCTGATCCATCACCGCGATCCGGTCGGCGTTTTTCACCGTGGCCAGGCGATGGGCGATAACCAGGGTGGTGCGGTTTTTCATCAAGCTGGGCAGGGCTTGCTGGATCAGGTGCTCGCTTTGGGCATCGAGGGCGCTGGTGGCTTCGTCGAGCAGCAGGATGGGCGCGTCCACCAGCAGCGCTCGAGCGATGGCCAGGCGTTGGCGCTGGCCGCCTGACAAACCGAGGCCACCGTCGCCGAGATGAGTCTGGTAGCCGTTGGGCATTGCCTCGATAAAATCATGGGCATAGGCAATCTTTGCCGCCTCCCGGACCTGTTCCAGGGTCGCTGTCGGGTTGCCGTAGCGGATGTTCTCTTCAATGCTGCCGAAGAACAGCGCAGGGTTTTGCGAGACCAGCGCAAAGCAACGGCGCAAGTCGAGCGGATCGAGCTGAGTCAGCGGCACGCCGTCGAGCAGAATGCGGCCTTCGGCCGGGTCGTAGAAACGCAGCAACAAGTCATACACCGTCGACTTGCCCGCGCCGGAAGGTCCGACCAGCGCCAGGGTTTCGCCAGCCTTGACGGTCAGACTCAAGCCATCGACGGCGTAGCTTTCAGGACGCGACGGGTAGGAAAAACGCACGTTTTGCAGTTCCAGGTTACCCGTCACTCGCTCCGGCAATGTCACCAGCCCCGTCGTCGGTGGCTGGATGATGTTTTCCGAGCGCAGCAATTCGGCAATCCGCTCGGCGGCGCCGGCAGCGCGCTGCAGCTCACCAATGACTTCACTCAACGTGCCGAACGCGCTGCCGACGATCAGGCTGTAGAACACGAACGCCGCCAGTTCACCTGCGGAAATCCGCCCGGCCATCACATCCATGCCGCCGACCCACAGCATGACGCCGACCGCGCCCAGCACCAGCACGATCACCAAGGTAATCAGCCAGGCACGCTGGAAAATCCGTTTACGGGCGGTGTTGAACGCCTCCTCCACGGTCGCGGCAAACCGCTGTTCGTCCTGGACCTGATGGTTATAGGCCTGCACGGTTTTGATCTGGCCAAGGGTTTCAGACACGTAGCTGCCAATGTCGGCAATCCGGTCCTGGCTCAGGCGCGACAGGCTGCGCACCCGTCGGCCGAAGATCAGGATCGGCGCGATCACCAGTGGCAACGCCACAACGACGATGCTGGTGAGTTTGGGGTTGGTGATAAACAGCAACACAATCCCGCCGATCACCATCAGCAGATTGCGCAGAAACAGCGACAGCGAAGAGCCGATCACCGATTGCAGCAACGTAGTGTCGGCGGTCAGCCGCGACTGGATCTCGGAGCTGCGATTGTCTTCATAAAACCCCGGATGCAGGTAAACCAGATGGTTGAACACCTGACGCCGGATGTCGGCCACCACCCGCTCGCCAATCCACGACACCAGGTAAAAACGCGCAAACGTGCCGAGCGCCAGACCCAACACCAACAGCATGAACAGACCGATGGTCTGGTTGAGCAAATGCGGTGACTGGGTCATGAATCCCTGATCCACCAACAGCCGAATCCCCTGCCCCATGGACAAGGTAATGCCCGCCGTGACAATCAGTGCGAGCAACGCACCCAACGCCTGCCAGCGATAGGGCACAAGGAAACGGCTGGCCAGGCGAATCGCGCGGCGGTGACGGGCAGATAGCATCGGGGGGGTTCCAGTTCACACGTTTAGGGGTCGGCTATACCGCTCAATGGGGGGGAACTCTGTAAATCACAATGAGTCAGGTTAATTATGACCGCAAAGACCAGCCCCTAGACGCTATTGGTCTAAAGTCCGGGTGGCAACGTTACGGTATTTCTGGTGGACTGGCATTGCCGCTCAGAAGAGATCGCAGGGAGTTGTCACAGCCCGGTCACCTGGCGGTTCTACAGTAAGCACACAACCTGAAGAGGAGACAGGCCATGTCCTTGCAACACAGCAGCGATGACAAGATTCAAGTGATCCGCACACAGCCAGATCAGTCTCTGGGTTGCTCAATCATTGACGAAAAAGGCCGTGAAGTACCGATCACTGAAAACATGATCCAGGACGCCTGCCGCGAACTGGAGAAGCGATTGGTCAAGCCTGCCAAACAAGATTGATATAGCCACCGTCTTCTTGACCCGGCCCTGATGGCCGGGTTTTTTGTGGGCGTTTTTTGCAGGTTTTGCGCACCCAATCGCGGGCAAACCCGCGATTGAGCCAACGCGGTCTTCAGACAGCCACAGCCCCCAACGCCGCCACAATCTTGCGCAACTGCGGCGAATCCCCCTCGATCCGCACCTGCAGCCCATCAATTTCCCGCCGTGATGGATAGTTCTTGCGCAGTCCGTCAAACGCCGCACGCTGCTCGCTCACACTGCCTACAAGACTGCGTCGGAAATCCGCGTCGTCGCGGCGCGGGTCGTACACGCCACGGCACAACATCGCCAGCGCCCAGGCAGGATCGCTCTCAGCGTTCAAGGTCACCTGAGACAACCACGGAGCCGGCAGCAAATCGCTCAAGCTGACCCGCGCCGGCTGCCCGAGAAAATCGCAATACGCCTGATAGATCTGCGCTGTCCCGCGTTGTTTGCCGTCGAGGCTGTAACCGGCAATGTGCGGCGTGGCCAGCACGCAGAGGTCGGCCAGCGCCACATCGACCTCAGGCTCGCCCTCCCAGACATCCAGCACCGCTTGCAGGTCTTCGCGGTGCAGCAGAACGTCGCACAGGGCTGAGTTGTCCACCACCGGGCCGCGGCTGGCATTGATCAGCCAGGTGCCGGGGTTGAGCTGGTTCAAACGGTTTTTGTCGAACAGATGCCAGGTCGATCCGGCACCGTGTTTTTTCAACGGTGTGTGCAGACTGATGACATCGCACTGCTCGATGATTTGCTCAAGACTGACAAAATCACCCCCTTCAGCCGCTTGCCGTGGCGGATCGCAGACCAGCACGTTCCAGCCCAGCCCTTGCAGAACCTTGACCAGTCGACCGCCCACTTCCCCGGCCCCCACCACGCCGTAAGTGCGCCGGGTGAGGTCGGCGCCTTCAATTTCGGCGAGGGTGAGCAAACTGCCCAGCACATAATCGACCACGCCACGGGCATTGCAGCCGGGGGCGCTGGACCAGGTGATGCCGGCCTGCTGGAAGTAATCGAGGTCGAGGTGATCAGTGCCGATGGTGCACGTGCCGACAAAGCGCACCTTGCTGCCTTCGAGCAACGCGCGATTGACGTTGGTCACCGAGCGCACCAGCAACACATCGGCCTGTTCGACGGTAGTGCGGTCGATTGAACGTCCCGGCACCCGGCGGATTTCACCGAAACCTTCGAAGAAGGCATCGAGCAGCGGAATATTTTCGTCGGCAACAATCAGCATGGCAGGCTCCTTTGGCGGATCGGCAGTGTAGGCGGAGAAGGACGTGATGGGCCAGCAGGCATTAATCCCCTGTGGCGAGGGAGCTTGCTCCCGCCGGACTGCGAAGCAGTCCTATGTGGTGAGTCTGTTGAAACCGAGGTGTTTGACTTGGGGCCGCTTCGCTGCCCAGCGGGAGCAAGCTCCCTCGCCACAGGGGGGAGAGTCGCAATGTTCGAAAAATGATTACAAATGGCTAACACAGGACTTTTCCTGACCATTGCGTCAAGGCGTAGAATGCGCCGGCTCGCGCCTCAATATCTCTGGACGTTTCGCCCTTGAATTCCGTAACTGACCGCCCCGCCGCCATTTCCATAAACCGCCCGGCCCGGGTTCGCCTCGAGCTGAAGAATCTGCTGAGCCTGGCGTTGCCGATCATGATCGCGCAGCTGGCCACCACCGCGATGGGCTTCGTTGATGCGGTGATGGCCGGTCGCGTCGGACCGCGGGATCTGGCGGCGGTGGCGCTGGGCAACTCAATCTGGGTCCCGGTGTTTCTGCTGATGACCGGCACTCTGCTGGCCACCACACCTAAAGTCGCCCAGCGCTTTGGCGCCGGCACGCACAGCGAGATCGGCCCGATCGTGCGGCAGGCGTTGTGGCTGGCGTTGGTGGTGGGCTTGATGGCGACCGGCATGCTGTTCAGCGCCGAACCGATCTTGCACCTGATGAAGGTCGATCCCGAACTGATCGGCCCGTGCATGCAATACCTGCACGGCATCGCCAGCGGTTTGCCCGCCGTCGCGTTCTACCATGTGCTGCGCTGTTTCAGTGACGGCCTGGGACGCACGCGCCCGGCGATGGTCCTGGGTTTGTGCGGGCTCGCGCTGAACATTCCGCTGAACTACATCTTCATTTATGGCCACTTCGGTGTGCCGGCCATGGGCGGCGTCGGTTGCGGCTGGGCTACGGCGATTGTGATGTGGGTGATGGCGCTGGGCATGGCCGGCTGGGAGCGCTGGGCGCCGGCGTATCAATCGAGCCAGTTGTTCAGCCGTTTCGACTGGCCGCAGTGGTCAGTGATCAAACGCCTACTGGGCATCGGCCTGCCGATCGGCATCGCGGTGTTCGCCGAATCGAGCATCTTCGCGGTGATAGCCCTGCTGATCGGCAGCCTGGGCGCCACCGTAGTCGCCGGGCATCAGATCGCGCTGAACTTCAGTTCGCTGGTGTTCATGATTCCCTACTCGATCGGCATGGCCGTGACCGTACGAGTGGGTCAGGCGCTCGGTCGTCAGGAACCGCGCGAAGCCCGTTTCGCCGCCGGTGTCGGCATGGGCACGGCGCTGGCTTACGCGTGTATTTCGGCGAGCATAATGCTGTTGCTGCGCGAGCACATCGCGGCCATCTACACGGCTGACCCAACGGTGATTCGCGTGGCGGCGATGCTGATCGTTTACTCGGCGCTGTTCCAGTTTTCCGATGCGATCCAGGTCACGGCGGCCGGTGCGTTGCGTGGCTATCAGGACACACGGGTGACGATGATCCTGACGCTCTTCGCGTACTGGGGCATTGGTTTGCCGGTGGGTTACGCGCTGGGGCTGACCGACTGGTTCGGCACACCGAGTGGCCCGAGCGGGCTGTGGCAAGGTTTGATCGTCGGCCTGAGCTGCGCCGCGCTGATGCTGTCGATCCGCCTGACGCGCAGTGCACGCAAGCGGATCCGCTAAGGGCTGAGTTGACCCTGTGGGAGCCAGCCTGCTGGCGATTGCGGTGATTCAGTCAACAATGATGTTGAGTTTGAATCAGCCATCGCCAGCAGGCTGGCTCCCACCGTAGTTTTTTGTGGGTCAATCAGACTTCTTGCGGATCCAGTACAGGTAGGTGCCAGCCTCTTCGTGTTGCGCGACCAGTTCGTGGTCAAGGAACACACAGAACTTGGGAATGTCACGACGGGTCGACGGATCGGTGGCAACCACCTTGAGCAGGCCGCCGGGCGCGAGGTCACGGATGTGCTGGTGCAGCATCATCACCGGCTCCGGGCAGTTGAGGCCGGTGGCGTCGAGGGTGCCGTCTACCGGCGTATCAAGCATTTCACTCATGATTCACTCCTGTAACTGGCCGGCATTGTCGCGCATTGCCGGGTGTTCGGTCATCTGTGGCATGACGCCATACCTGTGTAGGGACCGCGTACAGCCTTTTAACGGGACTTGGGTTTCTTCACGTCAAGCCGACGCAAATGACATGTCACTTCTTCCCGGTCGTGATACAGCTGCTTGCAGCCAATTTCGACCCGGATTCCGCGCTCCTTGAACCCGTCGGCGATGCGCTCCAGCAAGCGTTTCACTTCAGCGTAACGCTGTTTCATCGGTAACTTGAGGTTGACCACCGCTTCGCGGCAATGGCCCTCGCCGATCCACTCCTCCAGCATTGCGGCGTTGCGCGCCGGTTTCTCGACGATGTCGCAGACCATCCAGTCCACCGGCTGGCGGGGCTTGTAGGTGAAGCCGTCGGCCATCAAATGTTGCACCAGACCAGTGTCCATCAGGCTTTGCGCCATTGGGCCGTTGTCGATGGCGGTCACCAGCATGCCGCGGTTGACCAGTTGCCAGGTCCAGCCGCCCGGCGCTGCGCCGAGGTCGACGCCGGTCATGTCGCTGTGCAGGCGCTCGTCCCACTGGTCGCGCGGGATAAAGTGGTGCCACGCCTCTTCCAGCTTCAAGGTCGAGCGGCTCGGTGCCTCGCGGGGAAACTTCAGGCGCGGAATGCCCATCGGCCACATCGCCGAGTTGTTCGACTCGGCCAGCCCCATGAACACTTCGCGACCGCTTTTGAACGTCAGCAGCAGGCGCGGCTTGTTCGCATCTTCCACCAGTTTGCCGGCCGCCATCAGCGCCTTGCGCAGGTGCACTTCGAACTTCTTGCAGAAGTTCGACAGCTCCTTGCCATCGTTGGTATCGACCATTTCCAGCCACAGGCTGCCGCACAGCGGGAAGTCTGCCATGTGCGCGAGGATCACGCTGATACGGTCGGTTTCGGGCAGGTCGATGAAAATCCCGCGTGCCCACTGGCGCGGAAAAATCAGATCGGCAAAACGCTGACCGCGCATCAGGCGCTCGGCGCCGTCTTCTTCGGTGCAAATGAATTCGGCGCAGGCGCTGGCGGTCTTGGCCTTGGCATAACCGGCGACGTTCAGCCGCGCAGCGTGTTCGGAAATCTCGGAACAGACTTCGCCTTCGAAGCCCGGCCGGCAATGCATAAAGAGGGTGTTCATTCTTACTCCTGGGCAGTTGGCGAAGAATTCAGCCACTGCACGATGCCCAGGCTTGCGTTGAAGCAAAGCCTGTCACGAAAACCGGCGCATGATAGCCGAGTTCGGAACCTCGGACTTGTCCATAGAGTCCAGTTATTAGCCTTAACGCCTAAACAGGGCTAGGTTAAAGCTCTGTTCGTCCCGTCAGTCCGTAGCCGTGCGGACCCAAAGGAGTCATTTCAATGCCGTCCCTCGATAGCCTGAAAACCCTTAAAACCCTGCAAGTCGACGACAAGATCTACCATTACTTCAGTCTGCCCGATGCAGCCAAGAGCCTCGGTGATCTCGACAAACTGCCAATGTCGTTGAAAGTGTTGCTGGAAAACCTGCTGCGCTGGGAAGACGAAAAAACCGTCACCGGCGCCGACCTCCGGGCGATCGCCGCCTGGCTCAAGGAACGTCGCTCCGATCGCGAAATCCAGTACCGCCCTGCCCGGGTATTGATGCAAGACTTTACTGGCGTGCCCGCCGTGGTCGACCTGGCCGCCATGCGCGCCGCCATGGCCAAGGCCGGCGGTGACCCGCAGCGCATCAATCCGCTGTCGCCGGTGGATCTGGTGATCGATCACTCGGTGATGGTCGACAAGTTCGGCAGCGCAAGCGCCTTCGGACAGAACGTCGACATCGAAATGCAGCGCAACGGCGAGCGTTATGCCTTTCTGCGCTGGGGCCAGAGCGCCTTCGACAACTTCAGCGTGGTGCCGCCCGGCACGGGGATTTGCCACCAGGTCAACCTCGAATACCTCGGCCGCACCGTCTGGACCAAGGATGAGGACGGTCGCACCTATGCGTTCCCCGACACGCTGGTCGGCACCGACTCCCACACCACCATGATCAACGGCCTCGGCGTGCTCGGCTGGGGCGTCGGCGGGATCGAAGCGGAAGCCGCGATGCTCGGCCAACCGGTGTCGATGCTGATTCCGGAGGTGATCGGTTTCAAACTCACGGGCAAGTTAAAGGAAGGCATCACCGCCACCGACCTGGTGCTGACCGTCACCCAGATGCTGCGCAAGAAAGGCGTGGTCGGCAAATTCGTCGAGTTCTACGGCGACGGTCTTGCCGACCTGCCGCTGGCCGACCGAGCGACCATCGCCAACATGGCCCCGGAATATGGCGCCACCTGCGGTTTCTTCCCGGTGGATGACGTGACGCTGGAATACCTGCGCCTGTCCGGCCGGCCGCTGGAAACCGTGAAACTGGTCGAGGCTTACAGCAAGGCACAAGGTCTGTGGCGCCTGCCCGGCAAGGAGCCGGTGTTCACCGACAGCCTGGCGCTGGACATGAGCAGCGTCGAGGCCAGCCTCGCCGGGCCGAAACGCCCACAGGACCGGGTGTCGCTGCCCAATGTCGCGCAAGCGTTCAGTGATTTCCTCGGTCTGCAGTTCAAGCCCACCAGCAAGGAAGAAGGCCGCCTGGAAAGTGAGGGCGGTGGCGGCGTCGCGGTAGGTAACGCGGATTTGGTCGGTGAAACGGACTATGAGTACGACGGCCAGACCTATCGCTTGAAAAACGGCGCGGTGGTCATCGCCGCGATCACCTCGTGCACCAACACCTCCAACCCCAGCGTGATGATGGCAGCAGGGCTGGTGGCAAAAAAAGCCGTGGAGAAAGGCCTCACGCGTAAACCGTGGGTCAAGAGTTCGCTGGCCCCAGGCTCGAAAGTGGTCACCGACTACTACAAGGCCGCCGGTTTGACTCAGTATCTGGATCAACTCGGTTTCGACCTTGTCGGATATGGCTGCACCACCTGCATCGGCAACTCGGGCCCGTTGCCGGAGCCGATCGAAAAAGCCATCCAGAAAGCCGACCTGACCGTCGCCTCGGTGCTCTCGGGCAACCGCAACTTCGAAGGCCGGGTACATCCACTGGTGAAAACCAACTGGCTGGCCTCTCCACCGCTGGTGGTCGCTTATGCATTGGCCGGAACGGTGCGCATTGATATCAGCAGCGAACCGCTGGGTAACGACAAGGACGGCAACCCTGTTTACCTGCGGGACATCTGGCCAAGCACCCAGGAAATCGCCGACGCGGTGAATCAGGTCAACACCGCGATGTTCCACAAGGAATACGCCGAGGTGTTTGCCGGCGATGAGCAATGGCAGGCAATTGAAGTGCCGCAGGCGGCGACGTATGTCTGGCAGGATGATTCGACTTACATCCAGCACCCGCCGTTCTTCGACGATATCGGTGGCCCGCCGCCCGTGGTCAAGGACGTCGCAGGTGCCCGAATCCTCGCGCTGCTTGGCGATTCGGTGACCACCGACCACATCTCCCCGGCCGGCAACATCAAGTCCGACAGCCCGGCGGGCAACTACCTGCGCGAGAAAGGCGTGGAACCGCGGGACTTCAACTCCTACGGTTCCCGCCGCGGCAACCATGAAGTGATGATGCGCGGCACCTTCGCCAACATCCGCATACGCAACGAAATGCTCGGAGGAGAGGAAGGCGGCAACACGATTTACATTCCCACCGGGGAACGAATGGCGATCTACGATGCGGCCATGCGTTATCAGGCCTCGGGCACCCCGCTGGTGGTCATCGCTGGGCAAGAATACGGCACCGGGTCAAGCCGGGACTGGGCGGCCAAGGGCACTAATCTGCTGGGTGTAAAAGCAGTCATCGCCGAAAGCTTCGAGCGGATTCACCGTTCCAACCTGGTGGGCATGGGCGTGTTGCCGCTGCAGTTCAAACTGGATCAGAACCGCAAGAGCCTGAACCTCACGGGCAAGGAAACGCTGGATATCATTGGTCTGACGGGAGTGGCGTTGACGCCGCGGATGAACCTGACGCTCATCATCACCCGCGAGGACGGCAGCCGCGAGAAAGTCGAGGTGCTGTGCCGGATCGATACGCTCAATGAAGTGGAGTACTTCAAAGCGGGAGGAATTTTGCATTACGTGTTGCGGCAGTTGATTGCGTCTTGACTGCCTGCTGACAAAAGACACCGCCTTCGGGCGGTGTTTTTGTTTGTTGGGGTACGTCCATATAATCACCCTCCTCAAACCATCACCTGCCCTGTGGCGAGGGGATTTATCCCCGCTCGACTGCGAAGCAGTCGCAAACTTTGTGATGCGGTGTGCCTGAAATACCATGCACTCAGATTTAGGGCCGCTTCGCGCCCCAACGGGGATAAATCCCCTCACCACATTTGTTTTGCGTCACATTAAGGACTTCACATGCTCGCCCTGCCATGGATTCATCTGGCCCTGCTCTCCTTTGGCTACGGCCTGGCCCTGACTTATGGCCACCTCGGTTGGCTCGCCGGAATCTCCGTTGCGCTATTGCTGACCGCCGGTTTCGCCGCACGCCAACAACACGTGCGCATAGGCCGCTACCTCGGCCACGCGCTGTTCATTTTCATGGCGCTGGCACTGGCCATGCATTGGCTTCCCGGTTTCTACAACGGCCGCGGTATCAATCCGCAACGCTTCACCGACGATGCTGTGCGTTTTTCCATGTACCTGAACCTGGACAAACCGCTGATTGGTTTCTGGCTGTTGCTGGTCTGCCCGTGGATTGTCGGCCAGCGTTCGCTGCGGCTTGGCATTTTTGCCACCGCGATGGGACTGACACTGAGTGCCCTGCTGGCGCTCGGCGGCGCGCTGTTGCTGGGCGTGATCAGTTGGGCCCCCAAATGGCCCGATCAGGCTTGGTTGTGGCTGTTCAACAATCTGCTGCTGGTCACGCTGGTAGAGGAAGCGCTGTTTCGCGGCTACATCCAGGGCGGTCTGAGCCGACACCTCAAACACCTGCCTTATGGCGAAAATCTCGCACTGCTGCTCGCCTCGCTGTTGTTTGGTCTGGCGCATCTGGCTGCCGGCTGGCAATGGGTGTTACTGGCGACCCTGGCAGGTGTCGGCTATGGTCTGGCCTACCGTTTCGGCGGATTGGCGGCAGCCATCGCCACGCATTTCGGCTTGAACCTGCTGCATTTCGGCCTGTTCACCTATCCGATGCTGGCCGGCTGACGCAACGGTCGTTTTGCGACGCGCCGCTGATTATTGAAATAAAAATTCAATAAACCCCTGACCATGCCGACAACCTCTCAAAGCCTTGCGGATTGAAAAAAGCCATGCGTAACAACCAGCCCATCACACAACGCGAACGGACCTTCCCGGCTCAGCAACGGTTGATTTCCACCACCGATGCCAAGGGCGTGATCACCTACTGCAACGACGCGTTCGTCGAAATCAGTGGGTTTTCCCGCGAGGAACTGATCCGTGCGCCGCATAACCTGGTTCGTCACCCCGACGTACCGTCTGCGGTATTCGCGCACATGTGGGGTACGTTGAAACAAGGCTTGCCATGGATGGGCATTGTCAAGAATCGCTGCAAGACCGGCGACCACTATTGGGTCAACGCCTACGTCACACCGGTTTTCGAAGGCAACCAGGTGATCGGTTACGAGTCGGTGCGGGTCAAGCCCACCGCCGAACAGATCCAGCGTGCCGAAGCGCTCTACCAACGCATCAACCAGGGCAAGTCAGCGATTCCTTCCACCGATAAATGGCTGCCGGTGCTTCAGGACTGGCTGCCGTTCATTCTGGTCAGCCAGCTGAGCTTCATGATCGGCGCCACACTCAACTCCCAGTGGGGCTTCGCCCTGGCTGCGGGCCTTTCGGTGCCGTTGGGCCTGCTGGGTTTGAGCTGGCAACAGCGCGGTCTCAAGCGCTTGCTGCGCCTGGCCGAACAGACTACATCCGACCCGCTGATCGCGCAGATGTACACCGACAGCCGTGGCGCCCAGGCGCGCCTGGAGATGTCGATCCTCAGTCAGGAAGCGCGCCTGAAAACCTGCCTGACCCGTCTGCAGGACACTGCCGAGCACCTGAGCGACCAGGCGAAACAGTCCGACACCCTGGCGCACAGCAGCTCCACCGGCCTGGAACGTCAGCGCGTCGAAACCGAACAAGTGGCCACCGCCGTCAACCAGATGGCCGCCACCACGCAGGAAGTCGCCAGCCACGTGCAACGCACCGCGGACGCGACTCAGGAAGCCAATCGCCTGACCGGTCGCGGCCGCGACATCGCCGGGGAAACCCGCGAAGCCATTCAGCGCCTGTCGGAAGTGGTCGGCGAAACCGGCCTGACCGTGACCCAACTGGCCAAGGACAGCGATGAAATCGGCGGCGTGGTCGACGTGATCAAAGGCATCGCCGACCAGACCAACCTGCTGGCGTTGAACGCGGCAATCGAAGCGGCCCGGGCCGGTGAGATGGGCCGTGGGTTTGCGGTGGTGGCTGACGAAGTTCGTCAACTGGCGCAACGCACCAGCGAATCCACCGGGCAGATTCACGCCCTGATCGCCAAGCTCCAGCAAACCGCGAGCTCAGCGGTGCAAACCATGGAAGCCGGGCATCGCCAGGCGGAAGAAGGTGTGGCGCGGGTACTGGAAGCGGATCAGGCGCTGGTCGGGATCAGCGAAGCGGTGGCGCACATTACCGACATGACCACCCAGATCGCAGCCGCGACCGAAGAGCAAAGCTCGGTGGCCGAAGAAATCAGCCGCAACATCAGCAACATCTCGCAACTGGCTGACCAGACGTCGGAACAGGCGCAGCACTCGGCGTTGTTGAGTGAAGAGCTGACGAAGACGGCGAATACTCAGTATTCGCTGGTGGAGCGGTTTAACCGCTGATTGATGCTGGAAAGACAAAAACCCGGACGGCGAAAGCTTCCGGGTTTTTTATCGTCACTCTGAAAGTGATGTTGCCTGTCTGGGCCTCATCGCGGACAAACCCCACCCACAGGGTTATGCATCTCGCCGCAGGAATTCGGCAACCTTGCCCGCCGCAGCCGCCAAATGCTGCTCATGGGTAAACCCCGAAGCCTTCAACGGTTTCAAATCATGATCCCCCGCTACCAGCCAGAACACTTCGATACTCGGTGACAACGTGTAAGCCTCGACCGCCTCGCGATTGCCCAACGCATCCCGCTCACCCTGAACAAACAATGCCGGCGTCTTCAGCCCAGCCAAATGCTCGACCCGAGGCTTCTCCGGTTTACCCACCGCATAAAATGGATACCCCAGGCACACCAACGCATCCACCTCAAGCTCATCGGCTAACAGGCTCGCCATCCGCCCCCCCATGGACTTGCCGCCAATCGCCACACGCCCAGTGACATGGCGTCGCACCACCGCATATACCTCTCGCCAGCATTCCAGCAGTTTCGGCGCCGGGTTCGGCGGGCGCTTACCCCCCTCGACACGCCGTTGCGCCATGTACGGAAACTCAAAGCGCAGCACGTTGACGCCAAGCGCAGCAAGGCGCGCAGCCATGTCGTTCATCCAGGCGCTGTCCATGGGCGCACCGGCGCCATGGGCGAGAATCAGCGTCGTCGATGACGGCGCCGCGGCGGCGCTCCACAGCCAGCCATGTTCGGCTACACACTGCGCCCATTGATCCCCGTCAATACTGGCCTTGTGCTCTTTGTCCATGCTTGCCTCGCTTTTAGTCTGCCTATAACTCCAGGCGAAGGAAGCGTCTGCCTTGCGACTTGCTCGCAAAGACAGGCCTTCACTTCGGCTGAACCGTGGATGGGGAACCATGAACACTTCTATCAGTACCGCCTACAACTACAAGGTGGTCCGCCAATTCGCCATTATGACGGTGGTGTGGGGCATCGTCGGCATGGGGCTCGGGGTTTTTCTCGCGGCTCAATTGGTCTGGCCTGAACTCAACTTTAATTTGCCGTGGACCAGTTTCGGCCGGTTGCGCCCGCTGCACACCAACGCGGTGATCTTTGCCTTCGGCGGTTGCGCCCTGTTCGCCAGTTCGTTCTATTCGGTGCAACGCACCTGCCAGACACAGCTGTTTGCGCCGAAAATCGCTGCGTTCTGCTTCTGGGGCTGGCAGCTTGTGATTCTCCTGGCGGCCATCAGCCTGCCGTTGGGTTACACCAGCTCCAAGGAATACGCCGAGCTGGAATGGCCGATCGATATCCTGATCACCATCGTCTGGGTCGCCTACGCCATCGTGTTCTTCGGCACACTGGCCCAGCGCAAAACCAAGCACATCTACGTCGGCAACTGGTTCTTCGGTGCGTTCATCATCACCGTCGCCATCCTGCACATCGTCAACAACCTTGAGTTGCCAGTGAGTTTCACCAAGTCCTACTCGGTGTACGCCGGCGCGACCGATGCCATGGTGCAGTGGTGGTACGGGCACAACGCGGTAGGCTTTTTCCTCACCGCCGGTTTTCTCGGAATGATGTACTACTTCGTGCCGAAACAGGCCGAGCGTCCGGTGTATTCCTATCGCTTGTCCATCGTGCACTTCTGGGCGCTGATCACCCTGTACATCTGGGCCGGTCCGCACCACTTGCACTACACCGCGCTGCCGGACTGGGCACAGTCGCTGGGCATGGTGATGTCGCTGATCCTGCTGGCGCCGAGCTGGGGCGGGATGATCAACGGGATGATGACGCTCTCGGGCGCCTGGCATAAGTTGCGCAGCGACCCGATCCTGCGCTTCCTGGTGGTATCGCTGGCGTTCTACGGCATGTCGACCTTCGAAGGTCCGATGATGGCGATCAAGACCGTCAACGCCCTCTCCCACTACACCGACTGGACCATCGGCCACGTTCACGCCGGTGCGCTTGGCTGGGTGGCGATGATTTCCATCGGCGCGCTGTACCACATGATCCCGAAAATCTTCGGTCGCGCGCAGATGCACAGCATCGGCCTGATCAACGCGCACTTCTGGCTCGCGACCATCGGCACCGTTCTGTACATCGCATCGATGTGGGTCAACGGCATCGCCCAGGGCCTCATGTGGCGCGCCGTCAACGAAGACGGCACGCTGACCTACTCCTTCGTCGAAACCCTGGTGGCCAGCCACCCAGGCTTCGTCGTGCGACTGGTGGGCGGCGCGATCTTCCTCAGTGGCATGTTCCTGATGGCTTACAACACCTGGCGCACCGTGCGGGCCTCGCAGCCTGCCGAAGCCGCCGCTGCCGCGCAGATCGCCTGAGGAGTCCGCCATGAAACACGAAACAATCGAGAAAAACGTCGGCCTGCTGATGTTGCTGATGGTGTTCGCCGTGAGCATCGGCGGCCTGACCCAGATCGTCCCGCTGTTCTTCCAGGACGTGACCAATAAACCGGTGGAAGGCATGAAGCCCTACACCGCGTTGCAACTGGAAGGTCGCGACATTTACATCCGCGAAGGCTGCGTCGGCTGTCACTCGCAGATGATCCGGCCGTTCCGCGCCGAGACTGAACGCTACGGTCACTACTCGGTCGCCGGCGAAAGCGTCTGGGATCACCCGTTCCTGTGGGGCTCCAAGCGTACCGGTCCGGACCTGGCCCGTGTCGGCGGCCGCTACTCCGAAGACTGGCACCGCGCGCATTTGTACAACCCGCGCAACGTGGTGCCGGAATCGAAGATGCCTGCCTATCCATGGCTGGTGGCCAATCAGCTCGACAGCAGCCACACCGAAACCAAGATCAAGGCAATGCGCACCCTTGGCGTGCCGTACACCGACGACGACATCGCCGGTAGCGTCGAATCGCTCAAGGGCAAGACCGAAATGGACGCATTGGTCGCCTACCTGCAAGTGCTCGGCACTGCCATCAAGAGCAAGAGGTGAGCCCCATGATCTTTGAAATGAGCAGTGGAATGATCCGCGGCCTGGGCACGGTCGTGGTGTTCGTGGCCTTCGTCGGCCTGACGCTGTGGGTGTTCAACAGCAAGCGCAACCCGGAATTCGCCGAAGCGCGTTTGCTGCCGTTCGCCGATGAACCCCTGGCCGACGACGCCACCCAAGAACCTGAAACAAGGAGTACCCGGTCATGACCACTTTCTGGAGTACGTGGATCTGCGTACTGACCATCGGCAGCCTGATCGGCCTGACCTGGCTGCTGATCGGCACCCGCAAGGGCGAAACCAAGGGCAGCGTCGACCAGACCATGGGCCACAGCTTCGACGGCATCGAGGAGTACGACAACCCGCTGCCGCAGTGGTGGTTCATGCTGTTCGCCGGCACGCTGGTGTTCGCCGTAGGTTATCTGGTCTTGTATCCGGGCCTGGGCAACTGGAAAGGCGTCCTGCCGGGTTACGAGGACGGCTGGACCGGCGTCCACGAATGGGAAAAGGAGATGAACAAGGCCGATGCGAAGTTCGGACCGATCTTCGCCAAATTCGCCGCCATGCCGGTGGAAGAAGTGGCCAAGGACCCGCAAGCGCTGAAAATGGGCGGCCGCCTGTTTGCGTCGAACTGCTCGGTGTGCCACGGCTCGGATGCCAAGGGCGCTTTTGGCTTCCCGAACCTGACCGACAGCAATTGGCGCTGGGGCGGCAACGCCGAGATGATCAAGACCACGATCATGGGTGGGCGCATGGCCGCGATGCCGGCCTGGGGTGAAATCCTTGGGGATGCCGGCGTGAAAAACGTTGCTGCCTATGTACGTCATGACCTGGCCGCCCTGCCATTGCCGGCTGACAGCGGCGCCGATCTGCAGGCCGGACAGCAAGCGTTCAGCACGATGTGCGTAGCCTGTCATGGTGCAAACGGCAAAGGCACTGAAGCCATGGGCGCGCCGAATCTGACGCAACCGGCCGGGTTCATCTACGGGACAAGCCTGGCGCAACTGCAACAAACCATTCGCCATGGCCGTCAGGGCCATATGCCGGCGCAGAACGAACTGCTCGGCAACGATAAGGTGCAACTGCTGGCCGCTTATGTGTACAGCCTGTCCCACGGTCTGAATACAGAGCGTTTGCAGGCCGAAGGCAAAAGCGAATAATTCTTCACAGCTCTACTGCCGCATTCTCCCCGGATGCGGCAGTTCCCTGCCCCTTTGCGACCCATTGTCGCACCCTCCGTTAGTCCTCCTTTCGGTTCACCGGAATCGGGTCTAAGCTTCCCCCGATGCGGACTGGCATGAGCCGGTTCCAGGTCGACCCAACCCGATGTGTTCGACGAATCTGCTCGATGACAGGCCGCAAAGGCTGGTAGATACCGGCTGTCGTGCCAATTGCCGTCGGTCACTCGATCGTTGTGTTTGAACACACCCCGTTACAACTGACCTGACCCCCTCACCACTTTCGTTCGCTGCGACATTTTGTCCGAGGGCGATTTTGTCCTTACGCGGCGCATGGAAAGGCCGCAGAATCAGCTTTTGAAAGCATTGACCCAGGTCATGGCGCGTTGCAATGACCCCCTGCTTTCTCCATACTTGCGGCCGATTTTTACTCCTAATAAAACACCCAAACCGTGGAACCTTAGAATGAGCACAGCAATCAGTCCGACTGCTTATAACTATAAGGTAGTCCGCCAGTTCGCCATCATGACGGTGGTCTGGGGGATCCTTGGCATGGGGCTCGGTGTCTTCATCGCCTCACAGCTTGTATGGCCGGAATTGAACTTCGGTCTGCCGTGGACGACTTTTGGACGCTTACGCCCGCTGCACACCAACCTGGTGATTTTCGCCTTCGGTGGTTGTGCACTGTTTGCCACTTCTTATTACGTCGTGCAGCGAACCTGCCAAACGCGACTGATTTCCGACAGCCTCGCTGCCTTCACCTTCTGGGGTTGGCAAGCGGTGATCGTCGGCGCCATCGTTACCTTGCCGCTGGGTTACACCACCACCAAGGAATACGCTGAGCTGGAATGGCCTTTGGCTATTCTGCTGGCCATCGTCTGGGTCACCTACGGTCTGGTGTTCTTCGGCACCATCACCAAGCGCAAGACCAAGCACATTTATGTGGGTAACTGGTTCTACGGTGCCTTCATCGTCGTGACGGCGATGCTGCACATCGTCAACCACGCGTCCCTGCCGGTCAGCTTCTTCAAGTCCTACTCGGCCTACGCCGGTGCGACGGATGCGATGATCCAGTGGTGGTACGGGCACAACGCGGTGGGCTTCTTCCTGACCACCGGCTTCCTGGGGATGATGTACTACTTCGTTCCGAAGCAGGCCGAGCGTCCGATCTACTCCTATCGCCTGTCGATCGTGCACTTCTGGGCGCTGATCACCCTGTACATCTGGGCCGGTCCGCACCACTTGCACTACACCGCACTGCCAGACTGGGCGCAGTCCCTGGGCATGGCGATGTCGATCATCCTGCTGGCTCCGAGCTGGGGCGGCATGATCAACGGCATGATGACCCTGTCGGGCGCCTGGCATAAGCTGCGCACCGACCCGATCCTGCGCTTCCTGGTCGTGTCCCTCGCGTTCTACGGGATGTCGACCTTCGAAGGCCCGATGATGGCCATCAAGACCGTCAACTCGCTCTCGCACTACACCGACTGGACCATCGGCCACGTACACGCCGGTGCCTTGGGCTGGGTAGCGATGATCTCGATCGGCGCGATCTACCACATGATCCCGAAACTGTTCGGTCGTGCGCAGATGCACAGCGTCGGCCTGATCAACGCGCACTTCTGGCTCGCGACCATCGGTACCGTCCTGTACATCGCTTCGATGTGGGTCAACGGCATCACCCAGGGTCTGATGTGGCGTGCAATCAACGACGACGGCACCCTCACCTACTCGTTCGTTGAAGCGCTGCAAGCCAGCCACCCCGGTTTCATCGTTCGCGCCCTGGGCGGTGCGTTCTTTGCCAGCGGCATGCTGTTCATGGCCTACAACGTATGGCGTACCGTACGTGCCTCGAACCCGGCTGAAGCCGAAGCCGCCGCTCAGATTGCTGTAGTTGGAGCTCACTGATGAAGCATGAAGCAGTCGAGAAGAACATTGGCCTGCTGGCCTTCTTCATGGTTATCGCCGTCAGCATCGGCGGCCTGACCCAGATCGTTCCGCTGTTTTTCCAGGACGTCACCAACAAGCCGGTCGAAGGCATGAAGCCCCGTACCGCCCTTGAGCTGGAAGGCCGCGACATCTACATCGCCAACGGTTGTGTCGGCTGCCACTCGCAGATGATCCGCCCGTTCCGTGCTGAAACCGAACGTTACGGCCATTACTCCGTCGCCGGTGAAAGCGTCTGGGACCACCCGTTCCTGTGGGGTTCCAAACGTACCGGTCCGGACCTGGCCCGTGTCGGCGGTCGTTACTCCGACGACTGGCAGCGTGCGCATTTGTATAACCCGCGCAACGTGGTGCCTGAGTCGAAAATGCCGGCCTACCCGTTCCTCGTGGAAAACAAGCTCGACGGCAAAGACACCGCCAAGAAAATGGAAGTCTTGCGCACGCTCGGCGTCCCTTACACCGACGAAGACATCGCCGGCGCTCAGGATGCTGTGAAGGGCAAAACCGAAATGGACGCGCTGGTGGCCTATCTGCAAGGCCTGGGCACCATCATCAAAAGCAAACGGTGATTTAGATGGATATCGGGATGATTCGTGGCCTGGGCACCGTTGTCGTGATGGTGGCCTTCATCGGTCTGGCGTTGTGGGTGTTCAGCCCCAAGCGCAAGTCGGAGTTTGAAGACGCGACCTTGCTGCCTTTCGCGGATGATCCCGAAGCCATCAAGCACGTCGAGCAAGCTTCTAGGAGTAACAAAGAATGACTACGTTCTGGAGTCTGTACGTCACAGTCCTCAGTCTCGGCACCATCTTCGCCTTGACCTGGCTGCTGCTGTCCACCCGCAAGGGCCAGCGCGCCGAGCAAACAGAAGAAACGGTTGGCCACTCCTTCGACGGGATCGAGGAGTACGACAACCCGCTGCCGAAATGGTGGTTCATGCTGTTCGTGGGCACCATCATTTTCGCCCTGGGCTACCTGGTGCTGTACCCGGGCCTGGGCAACTGGAAAGGCCTGCTGCCAGGTTACAACTACCTCGATAACGAGAAGCAGACCGCGTTCGCCAATGGCCAGACCGGCTGGACCGGCGTTCACGAGTGGGAAAAGGAAATGGCCAAGTCGGACGCCAAGTTCGGTCCGATCTTCGCCAAATTCGCTTCCATGCCAATCGAGGAAGTCGCCAAGGACCCGCAAGCCCTGAAGATGGGTGGCCGTTTGTTCGCCTCCAACTGCTCGGTCTGCCACGGCTCCGACGCCAAGGGCGCCTACGGCTTCCCGAACCTGACCGACGCCGACTGGCGCTGGGGCGGTGAAGCGGAAACCATCAAGACCACCATCATGGGTGGCCGTCATGCGGTCATGCCGGCGTGGGCTGAAGTGATCGGCGAGCAAGGCGTGGCGGACGTTGCTGCGTTCGTCCTGACCAACCTCGATGGCCGCAAGCTGCCGGAAGGCACCAAGGCCGACCCGGTTGCCGGTCAGAAACTGTTCGCTGCCAACTGCGTGGCGTGCCACGGTCCGGCCGGCAAAGGTACGCCAGCAATGGGCGCACCTGACCTGACCCACCCGGCGGCGTTCATCTACGGTTCGAGCTTCGCTCAACTGCAGCAGACCATCCGTTACGGCCGTCAGGGCCAGATGCCTGCGCAGGAACAGCTGCAAGGCAATGACAAGGTTCACCTGCTGGCCGCTTACGTCTACAGCTTGTCTCACGGTGAGAAAGCTCCGGCGGAAGATGCTCAGTAAGGCAAACGCCTGATGCAAAAAAGGCCCCGCCAGTGATCTGGCGGGGCCTTTTTTATGGGCGACTGGCCTACGTTGATGCCACCGGCACTGTCGCTATCAGCTCACGTTTCTGCCACTGGTTGTTGTCGACCGCATAGACGTGCAGGTTTTTACGATCCCCGGAAAAACTGGCGATCAGATAAGTCTGCTGGGATGCACTGCCGCTGATGAAACCCGGCACACTGCCCGTGTACCACATGGAGCCGCCACTCCCATGAAGATGACCGGCGAACATTGCAGTCACTTCATATTTATCGATCATCTCCCTGAACCGTTTTTCTTGACTCCAGTCGCCCATGAAATCATTGGGTTTATGCATGTTCAGGAGAATGATTTTCCCCTGCGCGCGTGCCTGCTGAAGGTCGCGCTCAAGCCAATCAAGTGCCGGGGTAATTTCAAAAACCGTCGGGCGGACAAAAGTGCCTGAAGAGAATTTCACCGAGTACGTCGGCTCGTTATGTAACTGCACCAGGTGCACATCGCCATAATCCTTGGAGTACGCAAGGCTGCCGTAATAAATAGTGCTCGGCCATGAAGCCCGTGCCGCCAGATCCATACTTCCGGCCTTTCCCCAATAGCGCTTCTTCAGATCCTCAATGCTTCCAGCGGCGCAATTATTCAGAAAACAATCATTGACGTTATTTTGATAATCATGATTACCCAGCCCGTAGTCATAAGCCCCTTGAAGTTTGGTATCCAGCGTCTGCTGGACATAGGAACGCTCACCTGCATGACCGAAGGCGGTCATATCGCCATTGATCATCACGGGCACCGCCGTGCTCCCGCCCTCGTGCCGCCTGAACTCGGCAATACTGTCGTACTGTGTTTCCACCAGCCATTTCGCGCGCTGCTCCAACGCTGTAGCTGATTCGGCTTCACCTCTGTCCGTTTTATCCGTCCACGGATACTGTGGATCAGAAGCGAAGACCATATGACGCGGCGCACCTTCAAATGAATGCGCGAGCGATGCCAGCGACAGGGTCCACATGCACGCAAGTAATCTTGCACACTTTTTTATGTTCATAGAATTCCATTTCCACTTAAACACTATTGAATTTAAATAAAGCACATAAAATTTCGATCAAATACAAAACAAAAGCAACTACCAAAACAAACACAAAGCATTTCCCACAACAAAACTCGCCACCCACGACACGCTTATATCTTGAATTCTTTACTTAATGGAAAACACCCTTCAATAGAGTATAAATTTCTTGCAACTTGATGATTGGCTTAAACACCAACACGAGCAAACGCTATAGTTAATTCAACACAAGGAAGTCATTACATGAACACTAAAACAACCACCCAAAACTCCTGCAATGTTAACCCTGCCGGACCGAGTGAAGATCCGCCACTGACTGAAGTTGTTAGCGAAACAACTGTACTGAAGCGCCGTGCAAGGTCGGCAGACACCGCGAACAGCGCTGATCGACCAAAACCCACGGAACCGGGCTGGACAAGCTGGGGGGCGGCAATCTCCTTTTAGAAGAGGACTGAGTTTTGCTGATGGATTGCAGCGCCGGCGCTGCAATCCATCAGGGTGTGTAGTGTTCACCGAGGCAGAGTACGATTCGTCTATAGTCAATTGACCTGCATCATGCTTTGTTACATTTGCTACACCATTCGTAAATTTTCCCCAACGCGACCAAAGGTCGCACCCTTGAGCTAGAGCGACAGGCGTATCATTGCGCCACTGCAACACCTCTTTTTGACCGCGGTCGGCATGCACTGACCGGGGCATTTTTCCACTGCCGTGGGATGCAACCGATGAGCAATCAGATTCCGGTACACGACGTTACCCCGCCTGCCAAAAACGCGAACAACAGCGTCGACCTCTACGCCTCTCGAGAAAAGATCTACACCCGAGCCTTCACCGGCCTGTTCCGCAACCTGCGGATGATGGGCGGAGCCTTTTTGTTTCTGTTGTATTTCGGCACGGTGTGGTTGAACTGGGGCGGCCATCAAGCCGTCTGGTGGAACCTGCCAGAACGCAAATTCTTTATTTTTGGCGCCACTTTCTGGCCCCAGGACTTCATCCTGCTCTCGGGCATTCTGATCGTCAGCGCCTTCGGCCTGTTTTTCATTACCGTGTACGCCGGTCGCGTCTGGTGCGGCTATACCTGCCCGCAGAGCGTGTGGACGTGGATTTTCATGTGGTGCGAAAAGGTCACCGAAGGCGACCGCAACCAGCGCATCAAGCTCGACAAGGCGCCGATGAGCGCCAACAAGTTCCTGCGCAAACTCAGCAAACACTCGATGTGGCTTTTGATCGGCTTCGCCACCGGCATGACCTTCGTCGGTTATTTCTCGCCGATCCGCGAGCTGACCATCGACTTTTTCACCGGCGCGGCCGATGGCTGGTCATATTTCTGGGTCGGTTTCTTCACCCTCGCCACTTACGGTAACGCCGGCTGGTTGCGCGAGCAGGTGTGCATCTACATGTGCCCGTATGCGCGCTTCCAGAGCGTGATGTTCGACAAGGACACGCTGATCGTCTCCTACGATCCGCGTCGCGGTGAAGCCCGTGGCCCGCGCAAGAAAGGTGTCGACTACAAGGCCCTGGGCCTGGGTGACTGCATCGATTGCACCATGTGCGTCCAGGTCTGCCCGACCGGCATCGACATCCGTGACGGCCTGCAAATCGAATGCATCGGCTGTGCGGCGTGCATCGATGCCTGCGACAGCATCATGGACAAGATGGATTACCCGCGCGGCCTGATCAGCTACACCACCGAGCACAACCTGTCCGGACAGAAAACCCATAAACTGCGCCCGCGCCTGATCGGCTATGCCCTGGTGTTGCTGGCCATGATGGGATTGCTGGCGGGCGCGTTTTTCATGCGTTCGCTGGTGGGTTTCGACGTCAGCAAAGACCGCGTGCTGTACCGCGAGAACGCCGAAGGACGGATCGAAAACGTCTACAGCCTGAAAATCATGAACAAGGATCAGCGCGACCACACTTACGTGCTGGAAGCCGCCGGCCTGCCGGACCTGAAGCTGCAAGGCAAACGCGAGATCAAGGTCGCCGCCGGCGAGATTTTCAGCCAGCCGGTCGAACTGTCCATTGCCCCGGAAAAACTGCCATCGAGTACCAACGAGGTGAAATTCATCCTCAAGGACGCCGATGACGAAAGTATCCACGTTGAAGCCAAGAGCCGTTTCATCGGCCCACAAATTCGTTGAGAGAAGTGATCATGCCCGCAGCAAACGCCGCAAGTCCCTGGTACAAGCACCTTTGGCCGTGGATCATCATCGCCATCCTCGCCTGTTCGGTGACGCTGACCTTGTCCATGGTAACGATCGCGGTGAACAACCCGGACAACCTGGTCAACGACAACTACTACGAGGCCGGCAAAGGCATCAACCGCTCCCTCGACCGCGAGCTGCTGGCACAGACCCTGCTCCTGCGCGCGAGCGTGCACCTGGATGACGTGACCGGCGAAGTCGATCTGCGCCTGAGCGGCAACAGCCAGCCGAAAACCCTGGAGCTGAACCTGATCTCGCCGACCCAGCCGGAGAAGGATCGCAAGATCACCCTCACCCGCAGTGAAACCGGACAGGGCCGCTACATCGGCCAGTTGAGCGACAAGGTCGATGGCCGCCGCTTCGTGGAACTGCTGGGCACTCAGGACGACCACATCTGGCGTATGTTCGAAGAAGAACTGGTCAGCCATGACAAGGAACTGCTGCTGGGCGACGAACCGCTGCAAGGCGCTGAAGACCTGAAGAAATAAATGTGCGAATGCGATCAAATGTGGCGAGGGAGCTTGCTCCCGCTGGGGGGCGAAGCGCCCCCAAAACCTGCAAACCGGTCCTTTCAGTCTTAGCGAGTGCGCCGACTTGCGACTGCTACGCAGCCGAGCGGGAGCAAGCTCCCTCGCCACAATGGTTTTCATGGCAACACACATGACCACGCCACTCCCCTGCTACCACTGCGCCCTGCCCGTCCCGGCCGGCAGCCGCTTCACCGCTGTCGTCCTCGGAGAAACCCGCGAATTCTGCTGCCCGGGTTGCCAGGCCGTGGCCGAAGCGATTGTCGCGGGTGGGCTGGAAAGCTATTACCAGCATCGCAGCGAAGCCTCGGCCAACCCCGAAGCGTTGCCGGTACAGTTGGTGGACGAGCTGGCGCTGTACGACCGCGCCGACGTGCAAAAGCCGTTCGTGCGCCACGACGGCGAGCTCGCCGAAACCACCCTGTTGATGGAAGGCATCAGCTGCGCGGCATGCGGCTGGCTGATCGAGAAGCACCTGCGCGGCTTGCCGGCGGTGGCGGAAGCGCGGCTGAACCTGTCCAACCATCGCCTGCACGTGCGCTGGGCCGATGCGCAATTGCCCCTGAGCCAGGTGCTCAGCGAACTGCGGCACATCGGCTACGCCGCACACCCCTATCAGGCCGACCGCGCCAGCGAACAACTGGCCAGCGAAAACCGTCTGGCCCTGCGCCAACTCGGGGTCGCCGGGCTGCTGTGGTTCCAGGCGATGATGGCGACCATGGCCACCTGGCCGGAATTCAACATCGACCTCAGCCCCGAGCTGCACACGATCCTGCGCTGGGTCGCACTGTTCCTCACCACGCCGATCGTGTTCTACAGCTGTGCGCCGTTCTTCAAAGGCGCGATGCGCGATTTACGCACCCGCCACCTGACCATGGACGTCTCGGTGTCGCTGGCGATTGGCAGCGCCTATGTCGCCGGGATCTGGACGTCGATCACCGGGGTCGGCGAGCTGTATTTCGATGCCGTCGGCATGTTTGCGCTGTTCCTGCTCGCCGGGCGTTATCTGGAGCGGCGCGCCCGGGAGCGCACCGCCGCCGCCACGGCACAACTCGTCAATCTGCTGCCCGCCTCATGCCTGCGGCTAAGTGCCGACGGCCAGAGCGAGCGCATCCTGCTCAGCGAACTGCATGTCGGCGACCACGTGCTGGTGCATCCCGGGGCGATCCTCCCGGCCGA
Source organism: Pseudomonas fluorescens NCIMB 11764 (assembly GCF_000293885.2). Lineage (NCBI taxonomy): Bacteria > Pseudomonadati > Pseudomonadota > Gammaproteobacteria > Pseudomonadales > Pseudomonadaceae > Pseudomonas > Pseudomonas fluorescens. Next base: position 3,325,416 of record NZ_CP010945.1, on the reverse strand, counting down.
CGGCAAGATCCTCGACGGCCAGTCAAGCATCGACGAGTCGCTGTTGACCGGCGAATACCTGCCGCAACCGAGAACCCTCGGCGATGCCGTTACCGCTGGCACCCTGAACGTCGAAGGCGCGCTGACCGTAGAAGTCCTCGCCCTTGGCCAGGACACCCGGCTGTCCGCCATCGTCCGCCTGCTGGACCGCGCTCAGGCCGAGAAACCTCGCCTGGCAGAGATCGCCGACCGCGCCGCGCAATGGTTCCTGCTGCTGACGCTCATCGCATCTGCCTGCATTGGCCTGCTTTGGTGGGAACTGGATTCCTCGCGAGCCTTCTGGATTGTCCTGGCGATGCTCGTCGCGACCTGCCCGTGCGCCTTGTCCCTCGCCACGCCGACCGCCCTCACCGCCGCCACCGGCACGCTGCACAAGCTGGGGCTTTTGTTGACGCGCGGCCATGTGCTCGAAGGCCTGAACCAGATCGACACGGTGATTTTCGACAAGACCGGCACACTCACCGAAGGGCGCCTGACGCTGCGTTCGATCCGCCCCCTCGGTGCACTCGACAGCGATCGATGCCTGAGCCTGGCCGCCGCCCTCGAGAACCGATCCGAGCACCCGATCGCCCGGGCATTCGGCCGCGCGCCGCTGGCCGCCGAGGAAGTCCACAGCACACCGGGGCTGGGCCTGGAAGGCGTGGTCGGCGAGCAGCGCCTGCGCATCGGCCAACCGGGTTTTGTCTGTGCACTCAGCAACGCCGCCGTACCGCTGATGCCCGATGAGGCCGGTCAGTGGCTGCTGCTCGGCGACGGTCAGGGACCACTGGCGTGGTTCGTCCTCGATGACCGTTTGCGCGCCGATGCGCCGGCGTTACTGGACGCCTGCAAGGCGCGCGGCTGGCGGACACTGCTGCTGTCGGGCGACACCTCGCCCATGGTCGCCAGCGTCGCCGCGGAACTGGGCATCGACGAGGCCCGCGGCGGTTTGCGCCCGGACGACAAATTGCAGGTCCTGCAGCAGCTGCACAAGGAAGGTCGCAAGGTGTTGATGCTCGGTGACGGGGTCAACGATGTGCCGGTACTGGCCGCCGCCGACATCAGCGTCGCCATGGGTTCGGCCACCGATCTGGCGAAAACCAGTGCCGACGCCGTGCTGTTGTCCAACCGCCTCGACGCGCTGGTGCAGGCCTTCAGCCTCGCCCGGCGTACCCGTCGGGTTATCATCGAGAACCTGCTGTGGGCCGGCCTGTACAATGGCCTCATGTTGCCGTTCGCCGCCCTCGGCTGGATCACGCCGGTGTGGGCCGCGGTCGGCATGTCGATCAGTTCGTTGACCGTGGTGCTGAACGCCCTGCGCCTGACTCGCCTGCCGAGCACGCCGGCCGCCAGCGCCACGCCAGAAACCCGCCCGCTGCCGGCCTGAGCCGCGCGGGCATGGAGCCTTCCCATGCCAGCTCTCTACGTGATGATCCCGGCCGCGCTGCTGATCGTGGCCATCGCGGTCTACATTTTCTTCTGGGCGGTCGACAGCGGTCAGTACGATGACCTCGACGGCCCCGCCCACAGCATCCTGTTCGACGACCAGGACCCGAATCACACCGCGGCGGTCGATGAGGCCAGCGGCCACCCGGTCAAACCGGACGACAAGGCGCCCCCGCATGTTTGAGTTGGCGCCACTGCTGGTGTCTGCGGTGATCCTCGGCCTGCTCGGCGGCGGCCATTGCCTGGGTATGTGCGGCGGCTTGATGGGCGCGTTGACCCTGGCGATTCCCAAGGAACAACGCAGCCGACGCTTTCGATTGCTGCTGGCCTACAACCTCGGGCGAATTCTCAGCTACGCCACTGCCGGCCTGCTGATCGGCCTGGCGGGTTGGGCGGTGGCGAACAGCCCGGCAGCGATGTTCATGCGCATCCTCGCCGGATTGCTGCTGATTGCGATGGGGCTTTATCTTGCCGGCTGGTGGAGCGGACTGACCCGCATCGAAAGCCTCGGGCGCGGTCTGTGGCGGCATATCCAGCCTGTCGCGAACAAACTACTGCCGGTGTCGAGCGTGCCCCGCGCCTTGTTGCTCGGCGCGCTCTGGGGCTGGCTGCCCTGCGGGCTGGTTTACAGTACGTTGCTGTGGTCAGCGAGCCAGGGTAATGCGCTGGACAGTGCATTGCTGATGCTCGCGTTCGGCCTTGGCACCTGGCCGGTGTTGCTCGCGACGGGGCTGGCGGCCGAGCGCGTTACGGCGCTGTTGCGCAAACGCAGCGTGCGCATGACCGGAGGACTGCTGGTCATGCTGTTCGGCATCTGGACCTTGCCTGGGCCGCATCAACATTGGCTCATGGGGCACTGAACCGTGGCGAGGGAGCTTGCTCCCGCTGGGGCGCGAAGCGGCCCCAAAAAAAAAGGACTGCTGCGCAGTCCAGCGGGAGCAAGCTCCCTCGCCACAAAAACCAACCACCGCCCCCCATCGCCGTTGATGCAAATCAAGATGCCCCAACGCCGCCTCCCATAGACTTGCCGACACTGCCAGCCTATCCGGGGGAATGCCCGCATGATGCTCGACGCCATTCGTTGGGATACCGATCTGATCCGCCGCTATGACCTGGCGGGACCGCGCTACACCTCCTACCCGACCGCCGCGCAGTTCGATGGTCATATCGGCTCCTTCGACCTGCTCCATGCGTTGCGGGAAAGCCGCAAGGCCCTGCGCCCGTTGTCGCTGTATGTGCACGTGCCGTTCTGCGCGAACATTTGTTACTACTGCGCCTGCAACAAAGTCATCACCAAGGATCGCGGCCGAGCCCTGCCCTACCTGCAACGCCTGGAGCAGGAAATCCAGCTGATCGCCTGCCACCTCGACCCGGCGCAAAAGGTCGAACAACTGCACTTCGGCGGCGGCACGCCGACCTTTCTCAGCCATGACGAATTGCGCCAGCTGATGGCCCAGTTGCGCAAAAGCTTCAATCTGCTGGACGACGACACCGGCGACTACGGCATCGAGATTGACCCGCGCGAAGCCGACTGGTCGACCATGGGCCTGCTCCGTGAACTGGGTTTCAATCGCGTCAGCATCGGTTTGCAGGATCTCGACCCGGCCGTGCAACGAGCGGTGAATCGTCTGCAAAGCCTGGAAGAAACACGGGCGGTGATCGATGCCGCACGGACCCTGCAATTCCGTTCGATCAACATTGACCTGATCTATGGCCTGCCCAGACAGACCCCCGACAATTTCGCCCGCACCGTCGAAGAAGTGATCAACCTGCAACCGGACCGGTTGTCGGTGTTCAACTATGCGCACTTGCCGGAGCGCTTCATGCCGCAACGGCGAATCAACAGTGACGAGCTACCGACGCCGGCGCAGAAACTGGAGATGCTCCAGCGCACCATCGAACAACTGACCGCCGCCGGCTATCGCTATATCGGCATGGACCACTTCGCCCTGCCCGACGATGAGCTGGCGATTGCCCAGGAAGAATCGACCCTGCAACGCAATTTCCAGGGCTACACCACCCACGGTCATTGCGATTTGATCGGGCTGGGCGTCTCGGCCATCAGTCAGATCGGCGACCTGTACTGCCAGAACAGCAACGACCTCAACCAGTACCAGAACGCCTTGGCCTCCACGCAACTGGCGACCAACCGCGGCCTGCTGTGCAACGCCGACGACCGTGTCCGGCGGGCGGTGATCCAACAGTTGATTTGCCGTTTCAACGTGGAATTCACCGAGATCGAGCAGGCCTTCAACATCGACTTTCGCGGTTACTTCGGCAAGCTGTGGCCACAGTTGCAAGGCATGGCCGCAGACGGGCTGATCGAATTGAACAATGACCGCATCAACGTACTGCCCGCCGGACGATTGCTGGTGCGTTCGGTGTGCATGGTGTTCGATGCCTACCTGGAGGAACAGAACCGCCAACGGTTTTCGCGAGTGATCTAACGCTTCATCGCCCCTCACCGCGCTGTGACAAAACGGCACAGCGCTGGCCTGATTGTCTTCCCGTGAGTTACCCTTACGTCTTATGTGTGTTTTCCCACAAGGATTTAAGAAAATGTCCGAGCCAGTAAAGCTGCGTGCTCATAACCAGGCCCATTGCAAGGATTGCAGCCTGGCTCCCCTCTGCCTGCCACTTTCTCTGAATCTGGAAGACATGGATGCGCTGGACGAGATCGTTAAACGTGGTCGCCCGTTGAAAAAGGGCGAATTCCTGTTCCGTCAGGGCGACGTTTTCGATTCCGTGTATGCAGTACGCTCTGGCGCCCTGAAAACGTTCGGCCTCAGCGATGGCGGTGAAGAACAGCTCACCGGCTTCCATTTGCCGAGCGAACTGGTCGGGCTGTCGGGCATGGACACGGAAAAACATCCGGTCTCGGCGCAAGCACTGGAAACCACCTCGGTCTGTGAAATTCCGTTCGAACGCCTCGACGAACTGGCGCTGCAACTGCCGCAGTTGCGCCGTCAGCTGATGCGCGTGATGAGCCGCGAAATCCGCGACGATCAACAAATGATGTTACTGCTGTCGAAAAAAACCGCCGACGAGCGCATTGCCACGTTCCTGGTGAACCTGTCGGCACGCTTCCGCGCTCGCGGATTCTCGGCCAATCAGTTCCGCCTGAGCATGTCGCGCAACGAAATCGGGAACTACCTGGGCCTGGCGGTGGAAACCGTGTCACGGGTGTTCACGCGCTTCCAGCAAAACGAACTGATCGCCGCCGAAGGCAAGGAAATCCATATCCTTGACCCGATCCAGCTCTGCGCCCTGGCCGGTGGCTCGATCGAAGGTTGATTGCGACGATGGCGGCTGAGCGAAACGGTTCAGCCGCCGGTATACTGCGACGTTTGCAGCCTGCCAGGACAACTCGACGATGGTCTTCGACTCCTTCGACATAAAATCCCTGATCCGCCCTGTGATCGACTTCCCGAAACCGGGTGTCATCTTTCGCGACATTACCCCGCTGTTCCAGTCGCCCACGGCCCTGCGCCTGGTGATGGACAGCTTTGCCCACCGTTACGTCGAGGCTGACTTCACCCACATCGGTGCCATGGATGCCCGTGGTTTCCTGATCGGTTCGGTGCTGGCCTATCAGTTGAACAAGCCGCTGGTGTTGTTCCGCAAACAAGGCAAACTGCCGGCCGACGTGCTGGCCGAGGGCTATGCGACCGAGTACGGCGAAGCCTTCCTTGAAGTGCACGCCGACAGTCTTTGCGAAGGCGATTCGATGGTGATGTTCGATGATTTGATCGCCACCGGCGGCACGCTGATTGCGGCGGCCAACCTGATTCGGCGTATGGGTGCGCGGGTGCATGAAGCGGCGGCGATCATTGATTTGCCGGAGCTGGGTGGGTCGCAGCGACTGGAAGACATGGGGATTCCTGCTTTCTGCCTGACGCAGTTTGCGTTGAGCGATCAGTAAGCCGAGTCTGGAATGACGCCCATCGCGGGCAAGCCCGCGATGAGGCCAGCCGCCACACCGCCAACTACAACCCCATCTGCTTGCTGATGATCTCGTTCATCACTTCCCGCGTCCCGCCGCCAATCGAAAGAATCCGATTATCGCGGTACAGCCGCTCCACCAGACTCTCGCGCATATAGCCCAGGCCACCGAGAATTTGCACCGCATCCGTGGTAATCCGATCCGCCGTGTCCGTCGCAAAATTCTTGGCCATGGAAATTTCCTTGATCACGCTCTGCCCGGCAGCCATTTTCGCCGCCTGCCGGTAGGTGAATTCCCGTGACACTTCCAGCGCCGTCGCCATTTCCGCAAGGCGATGCTTGAGCACCTGAAATTTGCCGATGGGTTTGCCGAACGCTTCGCGCTGACGCGCCCACTTCAGGCTTTCCTCCAGCGCCAGCTGCGCGGTCATGTTGGCCATCAGCGCCAAAGCCAGGCGTTCACTCTGGAAGTTGCCCATGATGCAGGCGAAGCCCATGTTTTCGGCGCCGATCAGATTGCCTGCAGGTACGCGGCAATCGTCGAAGAACAGCTCGGCCGTGTCAGACGCCCACCAGCCCATTTTCTTCAATTGGCGGCCGACGGTGAAACCCGGTGTGCCCTTCTCGATCAACAGCAGGCTGATACCGCCGAAACCCGGTTCGCCGGTGCGCACCGCGACGGTGTAGTAATCCGCGCGCACGCCACTGGTGATAAAGGTTTTGCTGCCGCTGACCCGATAGCAGTCACCGTCACGCACGGCGCGGGTTTGCAGGTTGGCCACATCGGAGCCGCCGCTGGGCTCGGTGACAGCCAGTGCGCTGATCTTTTCGCCGGCCAGCACGGGCGGCACGACGCGATCCCGGACCTCGGGCCTGGCCCATTTGAGGATCGGCGGCAAGCCGATGTCCAGCGAGCCTAACCCGGCGACCAATCCACCGGAGCCGCAGCGCATCAACTCTTCGCTGGCGGCGATTTTGGCGAACAGATCACCTTCGTGGCTGCCCCCCAGGGCTTCGGGGTAACCGATCCCCAGAATCCCTGCCGCACCGGCCTTGAGGTAAAGCTCGCGGGGAAAGCTCTCGGCCTCTTCCCACTGGTCGATGTCTGGAAGAATCTCACGCTCGACGAAACGTCTGACGCTGTCACGGACCAATTGGTGGCTGGGGTCGAAGTATTCCTGAAAGGCAGGCATCGGCGAACTCCACTGAGGGGTCCAGCGAAGTTAACCGAGCGCTTGCTTGGTTTTCAATAGGGAGATGGGTGGAGCATGAAAAAGATCGCAGCCCTCGGCAGCGCCTACAGGGTGCACACAAAATTCTGCAGGCGCTGCCAAAGGCTGCGATCTTTTGACTTTGATGTGGTTACAGCGCTATCGGCTTACGCCCGGCAAACGAATGCGCCAACGTCCCGCCATCCACCAGCTCCAGTTCGCCACCCAACGGCACGCCGTGGGCAATGCGCGAGGCGATCAGGCCTTTATTGTTGAGCAACTGGGCGATGTAGTGCGCCGTGGCTTCACCTTCGACCGTCGGGTTGGTCGCCAGGATGACTTCGGTAAACGTGCCCGCCTCTTCTATACGTGCCAGCAACTGCGGAATCCCGATGGCTTCCGGCCCGAGCCCGTCAAGCGGTGACAGATGGCCCTTGAGGACAAAGTAGCGCCCCCGGAAACCGGTCTGCTCCACCGCGTAGACGTCCATCGGACCTTCCACCACGCACAGCAAGGTGTCGTCGCGACGGGTATCGGCGCATTGCGGGCACAGGTCGTCTTCGGTCAGCGTGCGGCACAAACGGCAGTGCCCCACGCCTTCCATGGCCTGGCTCAACGCCGACGCCAGGCGCGAGCCACCGCTGCGATCACGTTCGAGCAGTTGCAATGCCATGCGCTGGGCAGTTTTCTGACCGACACCTGGCAAAATTCGCAGGGCATCGATCAGTTGGCGAATCAAAGGGCTGAAGCTCATGGGGAAACGTCCGACAAAACAACGAGACGCGGTTTATACCCGCGCCTCGTATGAGCGTCAATTATTCAGTCCTGCGCGACCCGCACCACCAGTTTGCCGAAGTTGCGTCCTTCCAGCAGACCGATGAACGCCTCGGGTGCGTTCTCAAGACCATCGACCACGTCTTCACGGAATTTTACCTTGCCGTCGCGCACCCACGGCGCCATGGCGCTGACAAACTCCGGCTGGCGATCACCGTAGTCATCAAAGACGATGAACCCCTGGATGCGCACACGCTTGGTCAACAACGTGCGCTGCAATTGCGGCAGGCGATCCGGGCCGGTCGGGGCTTCGTGGGCGTTGTACGACGCGATCAAACCACAGAGCGGAATGCGAGCCTTGGGGTTGAGCAACGGCACCACCGCGTCGAATACCTTGCCACCGACGTTCTCGTAATAGATGTCGACGCCCTGGGGACACGCCAGCGCCAGGTCATTGGCGAAGTCGGGGCTCTTGTGATCGATGCAGGCATCGAAGCCCAACTCATCCACCACATAACGGCACTTGTCCGCGCCACCCGCCACACCGACCACACGCAGGCCCTTGATCTTCGCCACCTGGCCGACCACCGAACCCACGGCACCGGACGCCGCAGCGACCACCAGGGTTTCGCCGGATTTGGGCTGGCCGATGTCCATCAACCCCATGTACGCGGTCATGCCCGGCATGCCGAGCACACCCAGCGCCATCGATGGGCTCGGCAGCCCGGACGGCACCGGAATGATGTTGCGGCCGTCGCTGATGCTGTGGCTCTGCCACCCGGTAGCGCCAACGACCAGATCACCTTCGTGAAACTTGGGATTCAGCGAACGCTCGACCCGGCTGACAGCCCCGCCGGTCATCACCTCGTCGATTTCCACCGGCGCCGCGTAGGACGGAGCGTCACTCATGCGCCCTCGCATGTAGGGGTCCAGTGACAGAAACAGGGTCTTGAGCAATACCTGACCGTCGGCCAGGTCCGGCAGCGCTTCCCGTTCCAGGCGGAAATTCTCTGGCGTCGGTGCACCCACCGGGCGCGAGGCCAGAACGATACGTTGGTTGAGGGTCAATGCTTCAGGCATGTGAGCGTCTCCTTTGATCGATGAATTCGGCGGTATAGGGGAGCAGACCTTTGTGGCGGTGTCGCGTTCGATGTTTCTGCTTTTCATTGTGGCGAGGGAGCTTGCTCCCGCCAGGTCGCGAAGCGACCTCAAAAAAGGGACTGCTGCGCCCGAGCGCGGACCGGTCCGCGAGGAGCAAGCTCCCTCGCCACAGGGATTTACAAAATCAGGCAGAAACAAAAATGCCAGGCGCAATGCCTGGCATTTTTTAGCTCATCCTACGCGCCCTGGCGAATCAGAATGGCAGTTTCATGCCCGGTGGCAATTGCATGCCAGCGGTCATACCGGACATTTTGTCCTGGCTGTTGGCTTCGATCTTGCGCACGGCGTCGTTGACAGCGGCGGCGAACACGGCCTCCAGCATTTCCTTGTCATCTTCGCTCAGGCCTTCGACCAGGCTTGGATCGATGGTCACGCGCTTGACGTCGTGACGACCGGTCATCACCACAGTGACCATATCGCCACCGGCTTTACCGGTGACTTCGGCGTTGGCCAGTTCTTCCTGCATCTTGGCCATTTTTTCCTGCATCTGCTGCGCCTGCTTCATCAGGCCGGCCATGCCACCTTTCATCATGGGAATCACCTCAAAAGTACTTGGATAAAAACAGCGCCCCGGCCCTTGCGGCCGGACGCCTTCAGTTATTAGCCCTGACTGGCCAGGGCTTCGACAGGTTCAATAGTATCGTTACGGACCACCGCACCGAACTGCTGCATCATTTGCTGGATGAACGGATCACCGTGAATCGACTCCTCGGCCTCGCGCTGGCGGTTGGCGCGGCGCCGGGACGCAGCCTGGGCCGGGGTTTCCTGCTCGGGCTTGATCAGCTCCATGCTCAGGGTCAGCGTGCGCCCGTGAAACTGGTTCAACGCATCGTTGAGACGACGCTGCTGCGTCGCGTTGAACAAGGCGCTGTGGGCCGGATCCAGGTGCATCAGCCAATGGTCGCCCTCCACGGAGATCAGCGTGCAGTTGGCGGCGATGCTGCCGGTCATGCCGGAAATCGGCAGTTTCGGGAACAGCTCCAGCCATTGCAGGGCCAGGCCGGTAGCAGGCATGGCGGCTGGCTCAGGCTCGGGCTCCGGTGCTGGTTCGGCAGTATGTTCACTCGCCAGTTCATCGAGGTAGCTGTAAGCCGAATCCATGTCCGGCTCGATGTAATCCTCGTCCAGCGGCGGCTCGTCGTCGGAGTCGATGCCCGGGGTAGCGGCGTCGACGTCGGCCACGGACGGCTCGGGGATAGGCGCAGCGGCCCACTCCGGCGCGTCCGGCACAACGCTGTCAGGCGTCGGCAACGGCATCGGGGCCAATTCGGGTTGTTCGCCGGCTGTTTCCAGCACCGGCTCGACGGCTGGCTGCTGAACGACTTCGGGCTCCACCGGGTCGTTCCATGGCAGATCGACGACGGCTTCAACCGCGACGGGCTCGGGCACGATAACCGGGTCAGGCACGACAACGGGCGCGACCGGCGCGGGAGCGGGAGCTGGAGCTGGAGCAACTGCCGCAGCGACGGGTGCAACTGCCGCAGCGACTACCGCCGCAACAACCGGCGCGGCAGCCACTGAGTTTGCGGAATCAACTGTGGCCTGGCTGATCCCCACTGGCTTTAGCGGTTGCCTCGGTGCGTCTTCGGTGTCTGCGGGCCGGAACGCCAGCATTCGCAGCAGGACCATTTCAAACCCACCACGCGGATCCGGCGCCAGCGGCAAGTCGCGGCGGCCGATCAGGCCCATCTGGTAGTAGAACTGCACGTCTTCGGCCGGCAAGGCCTGGGCCAGCGCCAACACTCGGTCGCGGTCGCCGTGGCCGTTGTCGACGCCTTCAGGCAAGGCCTGGGCGATGGCGACACGGTGCAATACGTTAAGAATTTCCGAGAGCACGCCATTCCAGTCGGGGCCTTGTTCGGCCAGATGACGCACGGCTTCGAGCAACGCCTTGGCGTCGCCTTCGATCAGCGCATGCAAAACGTCATACACCTGGCCGTGATCAAGCGTGCCGAGCATTGCCCGCACGTCGGCGGCCATGACTTTGCCTTCACCGAAGGCGATCGCCTGATCGGTGAGGCTCATGGCGTCGCGCATCGAGCCATCGGCGGCGCGGCCCAGCAGCCACAGCGCGTCGTCTTCGAACGGCACGTTCTCGACGCCCAGCACGTGGGTCAAATGCTCGACCACACGTTCCGGGGTCATGTTTTTCAGGGAGAACTGCAGACACCGCGAAAGAATGGTTGCAGGAAGTTTCTGCGGGTCAGTCGTCGCCAGAATGAATTTGACGTAGGGCGGCGGCTCTTCAAGGGTTTTCAGCAGCGCATTGAAGGAATGGCTGGAAAGCATGTGCACTTCGTCGATCAGGTAGACCTTGAAGCGCCCGCGGCTAGGGGCGTACTGCACGTTATCGAGCAGCTCACGGGTGTCCTCGACCTTGGTCCGGCTCGCGGCGTCGATCTCGATCAGGTCGACGAAGCGGCCTTCATCGATCTCACGGCACACCGAGCACTCGCCACAGGGCGTCGAAGTGATACCTGTTTCACAGTTCAGGCATTTGGCGATGATCCGCGCGATGGTGGTCTTGCCGACCCCGCGCGTCCCGGTAAACAGGTAGGCGTGGTGCAGCCGCTGGCTGTCCAAGGCATTGATCAGAGCCTTGAGCACATGGGTCTGGCCGACCATTTCGCGGAACGAGCGCGGACGCCATTTACGTGCAAGAACCTGATAACTCATCGAAAACCGTCGCCACGAAGGAACACAAGCGGCTAATGCTAGCGGAGCAAGGCCAAAATTGCATCCGGCGCGCTCGTCTAATCTGGCTAAGATGCACTTTGGGGCTTTTATCGGCTCGGGTTTCATCAGTACCGGAGCGTTTATGCGGCTGGCCTTGGGGGCACTGCTGTTGATGAGTCTGAACGTCGCGGCTGCCGAAACGCCGTTGCGCTTCGTGGTGCCTGATAGCTGGGCGATGCCGATGGTGCAACTGGAGCGCGGCCAGCCGACCCAGGGCATCCTGCATGACGTGATGGTCAGCCTCGCCACCCAGGTCGGCGTTCCGGCCGAATTTCACGTACTGCCCCGAGCGCGGGTGCAAGGCGCAATGGAACACGGCGAGGTCGATGTCCGCTGCTATGCCGCGCAATCGTGGCTGCCGAATCAGTCAGGGAACTACCTCTGGAGCATTCCACTCTGGACCCAGCCCGACGTGCTGATCAGCCGGCGACAACCGCAGATCGCGGTGACTCCGGCAAACTTGCCGCGACAAACCATCGGTACGGTGCTCGGTTACAGCTACCCGACCCTGCAACCGCTGTTCGACGCCAGCCACCTGCTTCGCGAAGACGCGCGCAACCAGGAACAAGTGCTGGAAAAGCTTCTGGCCGGACGCTATCGCTATGCCGTGAGTAACCAGTGGACGCTGGACTGGTTCAATCAACGCTTGCTGCCTGAGCGGCAACTGCAAGGCGTGGCGGTGCTGCAGGAGCAGAGTGTCGGTTGCTACGTGCGCAACGATCCGAAAGTGCCGGTGCAGCGAATCCTGCGCACCCTGCTGAGGATGAAAATGTCCGGGGAAATCGATGACATCATCCGGCTTTATGTTGGTAAACCCTGAAACCGCTCGCTCCCACATGCCTGACAAACGAAGTCGGGAGATTTGATCAAGCCCCCCGCCATTGCTGCGGCGCAACAAACCCTTCGACCCACTCCGGCACCTCCGCTGCCGGCATCGGCCGGGCGATGAAATAGCCCTGGGCAACCTCGCACCCCAGTTGCAACAGCCGCTCACCATGCTCAATGCTTTCCAGCCCCTCGGCGATCACCTGCCGGCCAAACGCCCGGGCCAGGCCAATGACCGCCGTGGTCAGGGCCAGGTCATCGTGATCATGCAGAATGTCGCGGATGAACGACTTGTCGATCTTGATGGTCTGGGTGCGCAAGCGCTTGAGGTAGCTCAGCGATGAATACCCGGTGCCAAAGTCACCCAATGAAAACTGCACCCCGAGGGCCTGACAGGCCTGCAAACAAGCGCTGACATGCTGGATGTTTTCGATGGCCACCGACTCGACGATTTCCAGGTCGAGCATCTGCGGCGCGACCCGGGCATGCCGGGCGAGCACCTGGCTGAGGCGATCGACGAAATCGGCCCGCTGAAAATGCCGGGCGGCAATGTGGACGCTGATCGGCCAGCTCTGCCCCGCTTGCTGCCAGCGATCCAGCTGCAGCAACACCTGATCCATCACCCATTCACCAATATCGATGATCAGGTCCGTTTCCTCCACCAGCGGCAGAAACTCCCGGGCCGGCACCGTACCGTTTTGCGGGTGCTCCCAGCGCAACAGCGCCTCGAAGCCAACGACAACACCATGACGCATATTGACCTTGGGCTGGAAATACAGGCGCAGCTCACCGGCGGCCAGCGCCTGGCGTACCCGTTCGACGGTCTGGTGAGTGGCCTTGACCTCTTGATCCCGGAACACATCGAACAAATGGAAGCGATTGCGCCCGCTCTGCTTGGCCACGTACATGGCCTGATCGGCATGACGCAGCAAGGTTTCGGCATCTTCATTGTCGTGGGGAAACAGGGTGACGCCGATGCTGGCATAGACATTCAAGACCTTGCCCTGCAGCGCGTACGGTGCGGAAATCGCCCCCAGCACGCGGTTCAGCGCCGCACGCAGCTCCGGCACATCACGCACATAACGCAACACCAGCACGAACTCGTCACCGGCGAGCCGCGCCACTACATCCTCGCTGCGAACGATGTCGCGCAAACGCTTGGCCACCTCCACCAGCAGCAAATCGCCACTGGCGTGCCCGTAGCCGTCGTTGACCGCCTTGAAGCCGTCGAGGTCGAGCATGCACACCGCCAGCGGAATGTTTTCCTCGCGGGAGAAAGCCAGCGCCTGATCCAGCAGATCCGAGAGAAACGCGCGGTTGGGCAGACCGGTCAGCACGTCATGGCCGACTCGCCATTGCAAGGAATGCAACAGTTGGCGTTTTTCGCTGATGTCGAAGCGAATCGCCAGGTAACGGTGAATCCGCCCGGTGGCGTCATCCAGCACCGGCACCAGCGTGCTTTCAACCCAATACAGACGGCCATCCTTGGCGCGATTGCAGATCTCGCCCTTCCAGACATTGCCCAACGCGATGGTGCGCCACATCCCGGCAAAAAAATCAGCGGAGTGCAGACCGGAGTTGAGCAGGCGATGGTTCTGCCCGAGCAGTTCGTCGCGGCTATAGCCGGATACGGCGCAAAACTGATCGTTGACGTAGGTAATCCGGCCGGTCAGGTCCGTCTCGGAAAAAATGGCGGCGGCATCCACGGCCCTGCGGTATTTCTCATCCATGAGTCAGGCTCACTGTCGCTAGCGGTGGTACCGCTCGACCAGCGCACAATGCCCGGAAGAGATGTTTTGAATCGTCCTGCGCAGAGCCACGTGATCACTCCATTTACAGCGATTGATGGCCCATTGGCAGCCGAAGATCAACTAGGCTCAAAGACCCTGATAAAGGGCAGGAACAACGATTTCGGTAACATTTTGCAAGGCCTCAGGATCGCATCACGGCTCCGCATACCGCTCGCAGGAGCGCAATGCGGGCTCATCCATATCAGCCGAACTTCCGAAAACAGATCACCGAATACCCCTTTGGATCGGCGATTCTACGAAATGCATCACATTTTGCAAAGCAAGGTGATGGATCATGCAGTTGTCTAATGCAAAAATCTATCGTTAAGTTCTTGATTCTAAATGGGAATTGAGCGATGCAAATTTCAAGTTTGGGTCCAGCCATCCGGCGTTACCGCAAGGTCGCGGGGCTTACTCAGGCTGAACTCGGCGAAAAAACCGGTTTTGACCCCAAAACCATCAGCCGCTTCGAAACCGGCACCTACACTCCCAGCGTGGAAGCTCTGTTCCTGCTTGCCGACGTGCTGGACGTGAAGCTGAAAGCCTTTTTCGCAGATATGGGCGACGAAGACGAACAGCGGGCGTACCTGTTCGCAGTCATACACAAGGCCACCCCGAAGGATCTGGGAAAGCTGATTGCAGCGGTTGACCAGGCCTTGTCCAAGCCTTAGTGGCAGAAATGAAAAAAGGAGGCCGACTTGTCGTGATTCGACAGGTCGGCCTCCTTTTTTTGCGTCCGCTTTTCAAAAACGCAAACGACGAAAATCCGCCCTGGATGAAATCCATGGCAGAGCGACAAGACGGTTTTTTTGATGGATAACGCGAGAGAAGGCTCGCGAGGCGTTATGGAGGCAACCCCACCAGCCACACCCCGGCACACAATGTTCCCGCTGTGGCTGCTTCCTTCCGGATCTGACCAGGTTCACGGGTAATCGTTGCGGGGGGACCGATGGGGTCACCATAACGACGCTCACCTGACGGCGAACCGCGCCATTGTACCTGTCTGAGACGAAGTTACAACCGTTCGAGTGGATTAAAAATATGAACGGCTTCAAGGACATGCGGTACGCCTGAAAATCCTATTGCGCCAACACCTCATCCGCCCTGCCACCCTCCTGCTGGATCACCAGGTGAATGAAGTGCAACTTGGCGATTACCGCCAGCGGCAGGACGAATGGATAGAAATCCGGCTGGCCCATGCTGCGCGACAGTTCGTTGAGCATCCCGGCCAGTTCGATCCAGGCATTGACGAAGGACAGGAACGCCGCGCCGCCAGGATGTTGCGGATCGTAGAGCGTGTCGAGCGGGAACGGCTGGTAGTCGAAATCCATGTCCCGCGCGCTCATGCCGAAACCCAGGGCCGTGTCCACCGCGTCCATCATGTGCAGGTAATGCGCCCAGGTTTCTGCCCAGTCTTCCCATGGATGCATGGTGGCGTAGGCGCTGACGAACTGTTGCTGCCAGTCGAGCGGCGCGCCTTGCTGGTAATGGCGATCAAGGGCATCGGCGTAACTCGCGCGCTCATCACCAAACAGGTTGCGAAACGGTTCCAGCCACTGGCCGCTGGCGATCAGCCGATCCCAGTAATAGTGCCCGACTTCATGACGAAAGTGCCCGAGCAGCGTGCGATAGGGTTCGTGCATTTGCACCCGGACCTGCTCGCGGTGGGCGTCGTCGGCTTCCTTGATATCAAGGGTGATCAGGCCGTTGGCATGACCGGTGGTCGGCGGTTTGCCTTCGAGATCGACACCCATGAAATCGAAGGCCAGTCCGGTCTCTTCGTCCACGGTTTTGGGGATGACCTGCAACCCCAGGCTGACCAACTGCGCGACCAGCCGACGCTTGGCGGTTTCGACTTTGCGCCAGCGTTCGTGATTTTCAGGAATCGATAAATCAGGAATGGTGCGATTCAGGCTACAGGCGATACATAACGCATCATGGTCGTTGGCGGGCAACAGCCAGTTGCACGCGGCAGGGGAATCGAGATTGGCGCAGCGGCGGAACACACCGGCGTCTGGATCGGCATCGAGAATCCAGGTGTCCGCGTGCAAGCCGGGTTGCAGCGACGACAAGCGACTGTGTTCAGGCTGATAGCCCAATGCCGCTGAACAGGCCAGGCACTGGCTGTTGCGAAAGAACAGCGACTGCCCACAGCGGCAATGCCAGACCTTGCTGTTGCGCGAACGCTCGCCGATGAAGGGGGCGGCAATGCGCGAGCTGAGCTGTTCGAAGAAGCGGTGCATGGCGATCTCTCCCTGGGGCTTGCCAAGACTAGATCATTGCCGCGCGAAGATCGTTCCCACGATAAACACACTGGTGTGCATTGCTTTTGTGGCGAGGGGATTTATCCCCGTTGGGCTGCACAGCAGCCCCAAATCCGGCAATTGCATTATCACAGACAGATTGCGGGCACCGGTTTTGCGACGACTGCGTCGCCGAACGGGGATAAATCCCCTCGCCACAGGTTTTGTGTCAGACCGGGATGCCGTGTGTTTTCAGGAAATCGACAAACGCTTCTTCATCGAGCACCTTCAACCCCAGCTCATTGGCCTTGGCCAACTTGGAGCCGGCCCCGGGCCCCGCCACCACGCAATGGGTCTTGGCCGATACCGAGCCGGCCACCTTGGCGCCGAGGCTTTCGAGTTTGTCCTTGGCGACGTCACGGCTCATCAATTCCAGCGAACCGGTCAGCACCCAGGTCTGCCCGGCCAGCGGCAGTCCTTCGACGACTTTCTTCTCGCTCTGCCAGTGCATGCCAAAATCACGCAACTGCTTTTCGGCGGCTTCAGCGATCTGCCGATTGTCCGCAACCGCAAAAAACTCGCGGACCGAATTGGCCTGTTTCTCCGGCAGCGTCTGACGCATGTCCAGCCAGTCAGCGCCGAACACGCCTTCCAGCGAACCGAATCTGTCCGCCAGTTTCTGCGCCCCGCCCGGTCCGACCGACGGAATGTTCAGCTTGTCGAGGAAACCGCCCAGCGTCGTGCTGGCGGAAAATTCGGCCCCCAGCTCGCCCTGATCCTGAATCTGCAGGCCATGCTTGAGCAACTTCGCAATAACCTGCTGGTTATGCGCATCTTCAAAGAAGCTATGGATCTCGTGAGCCACTTCCAGGCCGACATCCGGCAAGTACGTGAGCACGTGCGGCAATGCTTGCTGAACCCGCTCCAGCGAGCCGAGAGAGCGCGCCAGAACCTTGGCCGTCTCTTCACCGACATCGGGAATACCGAGGGCGTAGATAAACCGCGCAAGGCTGGGTTTCTTGCTGTCTTCGATAGCGCTTAGCAGCTTCTTGCTCGACAGCTCCGCAAACCCTTCCAGATCGACAATGTCGTCAAACTTCAAGGCATACAGATCGGCCGGAGAACTCACCAGGCCTTCATCGACCAGTTGCTCGACGCTTTTATCGCCAAGCCCTTCAATGTCCATCGCACGACGCGAAACAAAGTGAATGATTGCCTGCTTGAGCTGCGCACCGCAGGCCAGTCGCCCGACACAGCGATACACCGCGCCTTCACTGACGGTCTCGCGCCCCTTGCTGCGTTTGACCAGCTGCGTGCGTTCGACATGGGACCCACACACCGGGCACTCCTGCGGAATCTGCACCGGACGCGCATCATCCGGACGGCGCTCCACGACCACTTGCACCACTTGCGGAATCACATCGCCCGCACGGCGGATGATCACGGTGTCGCCGATCATCAGGCCCAGACGCGCGACTTCGTCCATGTTGTGCAGCGTCGCGTTGGCCACGGTGACACCCGCCACCTTGACCGGTTTCAAGCGCGCCACGGGCGTTACCGCACCAGTACGACCGACCTGGAACTCGACGTCGAGCAACTCGGTGAGCTCTTCCATGGCCGGAAATTTGTGGGCAATCGCCCAGCGCGGCTCGCGAGCGCGGAAACCCAGCTCACGCTGGGAGGCGATGCTGTTGACCTTGAACACCACGCCGTCGATTTCATAGGCCAGCCCGTTGCGGCGTTCACCGATGTCGCGGTAGTAATCCAGGCACTCATCGATACCGTGCGCCAGTTTCAACTCGCGACTGATGGGCAAGCCCCACGCCTGAAGCTGTTTCAGATTGCCGATGTGCGTGTCGGCAATGTCCGCCGAAACCTGGCCGATGCCATAGCAACAGAACTCCAGCGGGCGGTTGGCAGTGATCTTCGAATCCAGCTGGCGCAAACTGCCCGCCGCCGCGTTGCGCGGGTTGGCGAAGGTCTTGCCGCCGACTTCCAGTTGCGTTGCGTTGAGCCGTTCGAAACCCGCTTTGGACATGAACACTTCGCCGCGCACTTCGAGGGTCGCCGGCCAGCCGCTGCCTTGCAGTTTGAGCGGGATGTTGCGCACGGTGCGCACATTGACGCTGATGTCTTCGCCGGTGGTGCCGTCACCGCGGGTGGCGCCACGCACCAGCACACCGTCCTGATAAAGCAGGCTGACCGCCAGGCCATCGAGTTTCGGTTCGCAGCTGTATTCCACCGCACCGCCACCGAACAGGTCGCCAGCCGGCAGATCGAGGCCTTCGGTCACCCGACGATCGAACTCGCGCATGTCGGTTTCTTCGAAGGCGTTGCCGAGGCTGAGCATCGGCACTTCGTGGCGCACCTGAGTGAACGCCGACAGCGCCGCGCTGCCGACGCGCTGGGTCGGCGAGTCGCTGGTGACGAGGTCGGGGTTGGCCGCTTCAAGGGCCTTCAGCTCATGGAACAACCGGTCGTATTCGACGTCCGGAATGCTCGGCTCGTCCATCACGTGGTAGCGATAGTTGTGCTGATCCAGCTCAGCGCGCAGCTCTAGAATGCGGGTTTTGGCGGCGGTCATGGGTGTTCTCTCATAAAGCAAAAGAGCAGCCGAGGCTGCTCAATCTCATTTCATCAAGATCAGGAGATCGCAGCCTCGTTTCACTCGACAGCTCCTACAGGTATTGCGATTTTCTGTAGGAGCTGTCGAGTGAAACGAGGCTGCGATCTTTTGACCTTAGCGTTTCTGGGTCAGGGCGCGACGTTCGAATTCAACGATGCGCTGACGGTAATGCTCGATCGTCTGTGCGGTCAGGACGCTGCGCTGGTCGTCTTTCAGTTCGCCGTTCAGTTCCTGGGACAGTTTGCGCGCCGCAGCCACCATCACGTCGAAGGCCTGCTTCGGATGACGCGGGCCTGGCAAGCCGAGGAAGAAACTCACGGCCGGGGTGCTGAAGTGGTCGATGTCGTCCAGATCGAAGATGCCCGGCTTGACCGCATTGGCCATCGAGAACAGGACCTCGCCATTGCCGGCCATGCTTTCGTGGCGGTGGAAAATGTCCATCTCGCCGAAGCGCAGACCGCTTTCCAGAATGTTCTGCAACAGCGCCGGGCCCTTGAAGCCGGCAGCGTCGCGGCAGATCACGCTGATGACCAGCACTTCTTCGGCTTGCGGTTGTTCCTTGTCACTGACTGACGGCGAGGCCTTGGTGTCATCCGGGAAATCGTCGTCACGGCTGCTGAAGCTCGGGCCGCCATCCAGATCCAGGCTGAGGTTCATGTCGCCTTGCGACGGTTCGCCATGGCCACGCTTGCCGCGCTTGGAACCCGATTCCCGCGGTTCACGGGCAGGCATGCTCACCGACGGCAGGTCGTGCTCGTCCAGTTGCGGTTCCTTGTGCGTATCCAGGACGCGGGGCGGGCCCAACAGCTCGGCGCTGGTGTCCTCGTCCGGCAAATTGGACAGGCTCCGGTCCAGACGGAATTTCAGTTTTCCCTTGCCGCCGCGCATGCGACGCCAGCCATCGAAAAGAATACCGGCAATGACAATAATGCCGATGACGATCAGCCACTCGCGCAGACCGATTTCCATGTAATCCCGTGCCTCTATAAAAAATGCTGAAAAATAAGGGGTTTACAACTCGCAAACCGCTTTAAAACGTGGCGCCAACTCTATGTTCTGACAGGCGTTTTGCCCACGTATACGAAAAATTGACATTAAACTAGCACGACCCAAGGCAACTTTACACCGTCTGTCACAATGGCTTGCGCGAATATGTCGATTGGCCAGCTAGTAGAAGCGATCAGAAAAGCCCTACAGACTAAAAATACTCGCCCTTCAAGCGCGGGTTCAGGCATCCACCATCGCCATCGCCTCCTCGACATCCACTGCCACCAGACGCGAGCATCCCGGTTCGTGCATCGTCACCCCCATCAATTGATCGGCCATTTCCATGGCGATCTTGTTGTGGGTGATGTAGATGAACTGCACCGTCTGCGACATCTCTTTCACCAGCCGTGCGTAGCGTCCAACGTTAGCGTCATCCAGCGGCGCATCCACTTCATCAAGCATGCAGAACGGCGCCGGATTCAATTTGAAGATCGCAAAAACCAGGGCCAGTGCGGTCAGGGCTTTTTCGCCGCCGGAGAGCAAATGGATGGTGCTGTTCTTCTTTCCGGGCGGCTGCGCCATGATCGTCACCCCTGTATCGAGTAGATCTTCGCCCGTCAGTTCCAAATACGCGCGTCCTCCACCGAAAACTTTTGGGAAAAGCGCCTGTAAACCGCCATTGATCTGATCAAAGGTATCTTTGAAGCGGTTGCGGGTTTCCTTGTCGATCTTGCGAATCACGTTCTCCAGGGTATCCAGCGCTTCGACCAGATCGTCGTTCTGCGCATCCAGATAACGTTTACGCTCTGATTGTTGCTGATATTCGTCGATGGCCGCGAGGTTGATCGCGCCGAGGCGCTGAATGCGCGCGGCAATGCGCTCGAGCTCCTCTTCGGCGTCCTTTTCGCTGGCTTCGGTCGTCAGCGTGGCGAGCACGCCGTGCAGGTCGTAGCCGTCTTCCAGCAATTGATCTTCCAGGGTCTTGCGGCGCACGGTCAGGGCTTGCCATTCCATGCGCTGCGTTTCCATCTGGCCACGAATCAACTGCGATTGCTGCTCGGCCTGGTTGCGGCGCTTCTCGGCGTCACGCAGTTCACGGTCGGCGTCTTCAAGGGCAATTTGTGCGGTCTTGAGTTCTTCGTCGACGGTCATGCGCTTGTCGAGCAACTCTTCGAGCTTCAAGCGCAGCTCTTCCAGCGGCGCCTCGCCCTCCTCCAGATTGAGGCTCAGCTGTTCGCGTTTTTCAGTCAGGCGCTCGGACTGCATCTCCAGCCGTTCCAGCGCCTGACGCGTCGAGTCGTGTTGCGCCTTGAGCGATCCCAGACGCACCGCCAGTTGATGCGCGTGATCCTTGTGCTGACGGGCCTCCTGGCGCACGCGGTCCAGCCGCTCGCGCAGGCTGTCGCGCTGGGCCAACAGCAATTCGCGCTGCTCGGTGTCCAGCGCCATGGCATCGAGGGCCTCCTGCAATTGCAGGCGCGCTTCGCCGATGTTTTCGTGCTCCAGAGCGCGCTGTTCGGCCAGCTCGGTGAGTTCTTCATCGAGCCGGGTACGGCGCAAGGTCAGTTGCTCGACCTTGGCCTTGCCCGCGGACAACTGAGCTTTCAATTCGCCTTGCTGACGCGCTTCGTCTTGCAGCAGACGGCGCAAATGCTCGCGGCCGTTTTCCTGCTGACGCTGTTGCGCCCGCAGATTTTGCAGTTGGGTTTCCAGAGTTTCGACCGTGGCTTCACGCTCTTCACGCTCAACAGTCAGGTGCTGGATTTCCTGACCACGGGCGAGCACGCCGCTTTCCGCTTCGCTGGCCCGGCGCACACGCAGAAAGTGGCGCCCGACCCAATAACCGTCGCGACTGATCAGGCTCTGGCCGGCGCTCAACTGACCACGCAGGGCCAAGGCCTGTTCGAGGCTTTCAACCGGTTTGACCTGCCCCAGCCAGGGCGACAGATCGACCTGCGCCTCGACCTTGTCGAGCAGGCTGCCGGGCACGCGCACGCCATCACTGGCGGGGCTGAGCAAACGCAAATCGCCCTGGGCAAAACCGGCCAGATCGAAATCACCGAAATCGTCCACCAGCACGGCTTGCAGATCGGCACCGAGCACGGTTTCCACCGCCAGCTCCCAACCGGCTTCAACCTTGAGGCCTTCGGCCAGTCGCGGGCGATCAGCCAAATGTTGTTCGCGCAGCCATTCAGCAGTGCCGGTGCCCGGATCGAGCGCGGCTTGCTGCAAGGCTTCAAGCGAGGCGAGACGGCCGTTGAGGCGCTGCAAATCGCCCTGCGCCTGTTGCTGGGCCGACAGCGCTTGCTGCAATTCCTGACGCAGTTGCTCAAGGCGCTCGACCTGGGCCTCTTCACTGGCCTGCAAGTCTTCCAGCGTCGCTTCACTCGCGGCGAGTTGCTCGCTGAGTTCCATGATCGCCAGGTCTTCCGGGTCCGCCGAGAGCAACGCGCGCTCTTCGCCGAGACGCTTCTGACGATCCGCCAGGCGTTCCATGCTGGTTTCCAGCTGCTGGATGCGCGATTGCTGGACTTCAGATTGGCGACGCGGTTCGGCGGCGGTCAGGTTGAACGTATCCCACTGTTCCTGCCAACCGTGCATGGTGGTTTCGGATTCTTCCAGCGCGGCGGCGGCCTCTTCAGCGGCAGCGCTGGTGACTTCCTGCTCCGGCGTGAGCATGTCCAGCTCTTCGCCGAGGGTCAGCAGCAACGTGCGGTCGTGGCCCAGATGCGATTCGGTTTCCAGACGCGCGCGCTCGGCTTCTTTCAAATCGTCCTGCAACTGACGCAAACGTTGCTGGCCGTGCTGGATGCTCTGCTCGACCCGGGCGATGTCGCCGCCGACCGAATAGAAACGCCCCTGCACCAGATTGAAGCGCTCGGACAGGTCATGGTGCCCGTCACGCAAGCGTTCGATGCTCGCGTCGGCGTTGCGCTGCTCGGCAACCAGCGCTTCGAACGTGACTTCCTGGGTGCCGATGATCGCTTCGCGCTGTCCGACCTGTTCGTTCAACGCCTGCCAGCGCAATGCTGACAGTTGCGCCTTGAGCTGACGCTCCTCGCCCTTGTATTCCTGATACTTCTTGGCCGCCTCGGCCTGGCGGTGCAGGCGTTCGAGCTGACGCGTGAGCTCTTCGCGCAAGTCCGTGAGGCGCTCCAGGTTTTCGTGGGTGCGCCGAATGCGGTTTTCGGTCTCGCGCCGGCGCTCCTTGTACTTGGAGATGCCCGCCGCTTCTTCAATAAAGTTGCGCAGGTCTTCGGGCTTGGACTCGATCAGTTTGGAGATCATCCCCTGCTCGATGATCGAGTAGCTGCGCGGGCCCAGGCCGGTACCGAGAAAGATATCGGTGATATCGCGGCGACGGCACTTGGTGCCGTTGAGGTAATACGTGGTCTGGCTGTCGCGGGTGACTTTGCGGCGAATGGAGATTTCCGCATAGGCGGCGTACTCGCCGAGCAAGGTGCCGTCGGAGTTATCGAACACCAGTTCGATGCTGGCCTGGCTCACCGGTTTACGGCTGGTCGAACCGTTGAAGATGACGTCGGTCATCGATTCGCCACGCAGGTTCTTGGCCGAGCTCTCGCCCATCACCCAGCGTACGGCGTCGATGATGTTCGATTTGCCGCAACCATTGGGCCCGACCACCGCCGCCATGTTACTGGGGAAGTTCACCGTGGTCGGATCGACGAAGGATTTGAACCCCGCCAGCTTGATGCACTTGAGCCGCACGCTTAAGCGTCCGTCAGGGCAGAGATCACCAGATCGCAACTGCGCTGGCAATACGCCGTCAGCACGGTCCGGATCAGCGCATCGTCACGGGCGATCACGGCCGCCAGCAAGCGTTCGAACAGTTCCAGATACTCGCTCATCGAGGCCTTGCGCTGCTCCAGGGCGAGGAAATACGCACGGCTCATGGCCGGCTGCAGATTCTCGACGGTTTCCTGCAAGTACGGGTTGTTGGCAAACCCGTACGTGGCGCGCATCACATTGAAACTGTCGTCGACGAAGGTGTGAATGTCCTGGCGCTCGTAGCTTGCGGTCAGGCGCTGCTGGATCTGCACGAACGGCGCCAGGTCGGCCTGGACTTTCCACCCCGTGGCCACGGCATTGGCGAGCAGGATGTACATCTCGCCCATCAGCGCGCACAGGCTCCGCACCTTGTGCGCGGTGAGTTCGGTCACATGTGCGCCGCGTCGCGGCAGGATCGCGATCAGGTGGCGGCGCTCGAGGATCAGCAAGGCTTCACGGACCGAGCCGCGGCTGACATTGAGGGCCTGCGTGACCTTCTGTTCCTGGATGCGCTCCCCGGGCTTCATTTCGCCACGAATGATGCGTTCGGCGAGGTGGTGAGCAATTTGCTCGGCGAGGCTGTCCGGCGCCTTGAACGTCATGGTTGTCCCTTCAAACTCTTCGATCTGCACAAGCGGCGCAGTGTAGCGCAGATGAAGGGTCATGGCGGAGTGCCCACTCGGCGGTTTTTGGCACGAATCCCGCAAAAAAGCAGGCAATCCCGTGAGGGTCAATAATGAAGGAACAGGTTGTTGATCGACAAAATGCTATTTCCTGACCTTTAAGTCAGAAAATCATTGACCCGAAAGTCAGACCTGATAAATTCGGTCCAAGTCGGTTAACAACAATAATGAGTCTGCGAGGCCTTCCGTGATCCAGTTTTTACTAAACCAGGAACTCCGTAGCGAGCACGCCCTGGACCCGAACCTGACCGTGCTCAACTATCTGCGCGACCATGTGGGCAAACCCGGCACCAAAGAAGGCTGCGCCAGCGGCGACTGTGGCGCCTGCACCGTGGTGGTCGGCGAGCTGCAAACGGATGACGATGGCCGCGAACACATTCGCTATCGCAGCCTCAACTCGTGCCTGACGTTCGTTTCGTCGTTGCACGGCAAACAACTCATCAGCGTCGAAGACCTCAAGCACCAAGGCGAACTGCACAGCGTGCAGAAGGCCATGGTCGAGTGCCACGGCTCGCAGTGCGGTTTCTGCACCCCCGGCTTCGTGATGTCGCTGTTCGCGCTGCAAAAGAACAGCGATCAGCCGGACGCGCATAAAGCGCACGAAGCGCTGGCCGGCAACCTCTGCCGCTGCACCGGCTATCGGCCGATCCTGGAAGCGGCCGAGCAGTCCTGCTGCGGCAAGCAACCTGACCAGTTTGATGCTCGCGAAGCCGATACCATCGCCCGCCTGAAAGCCATCGCCCCCACCGATATCGGCGAACTCAACAGTGGCGACAAGCGCTGCCTGGTGCCGCTGACCGTCGCCGATCTGGCTGACCTCTACGACGCTTATCCACAAGCCCGGCTGCTGGCCGGCGGTACGGACCTGGCACTGGAAGTCACCCAGTTCCACCGCACCCTGCCGG
This sequence comes from Pseudomonas fluorescens NCIMB 11764, assembly GCF_000293885.2. Lineage (NCBI taxonomy): Bacteria > Pseudomonadati > Pseudomonadota > Gammaproteobacteria > Pseudomonadales > Pseudomonadaceae > Pseudomonas > Pseudomonas fluorescens. The sequence continues at coordinate 3,300,280 of NZ_CP010945.1, read as the reverse complement.
TGATGATCTACGTCGGCAACGTCGCCGAAATGAAGCGCATCGAACGCTTTGACGATCGCCTGGAAATCGGCGCTGCGACCGCCCTCTCCGATTGCTACGAAGCCTTGAAAGCCGAGTACCCGGACTTCGGCGAATTGCTGCAGCGCTTCGCTTCCCTGCAGATTCGCAACCAGGGCACCCTCGGCGGCAACATCGGCAACGCCTCGCCCATCGGTGACTCGCCGCCCCTGCTGATCGCCCTCGGCGCGCAAATCGTCCTGTGCAAAGGCGAGGCCCGCCGCACCCTGGCGCTGGAAGATTACTTCATCGATTACCGCGTCACCGCGCGCCAGGAAAGCGAGTTCATCGAGAAGATCATCATCCCGCGTGCCAGTGCCGAACAGCTGTTCCGTGCCTACAAGGTTTCCAAGCGTCTGGACGATGACATTTCCGCCGTCTGCGCCGCCTTCAACCTGCGCCTTGAGAACGGTGTGATTGCTGATGCCCGCGTGGCGTTTGGCGGTATGGCCGCCATCCCGAAACGCGCCGCCCACTGCGAAGCCGTGTTGCTCGGTTCACCGTTCAACAACGCCACCGTCGAACGCGCTTGCGCTGCGCTAGCCGAAGATTTCACGCCGCTCTCGGACTTCCGCGCCAGCAAGGAATACCGCCTGCTCAGCGCGCAGAACCTGCTGCGCAAATACTTCATCGAACTGCAAACGCCGCACATCGAGACTCGGGTGACCGCTTATGTCTAACCATCACGCCGTAGAGAAGACCCAGGCCGAACTGGCTGAACTGTTCGCCAAGGACCTGACCACCGGTGTCGGTCGCAGCGTCAAGCACGACAGTGCCGCCAAGCATGTATCCGGTGAAGCGCAGTACATTGACGATCGACTGGAATTTCCTAACCAGCTGCACGTTTACGCCCGCCTCTCGGACCGCGCCCACGCGAAAATCATCAGCATCGACACCCGGCCTTGCTACGCCTTCGAAGGCGTGCGCATCGCCATCACCCATGAAGACGTGCCAGGCCTGAAAGACATCGGCCCATTGCTGCCGGGCGACCCATTGCTGGCCATCGATGACGTGCAGTTCGTCGGTCAACCCGTGCTCGCCGTTGCGGCGAAAGACCTGGAAACCGCGCGCAAAGCGGCGATGGCCGCGATCATCGAATACGAAGATCTGGAACCGGTGCTGGACGTGGTCGAAGCCCTGCGCAAACGCCACTTCGTGCTCGACAGCCACACGCATCAGCGGGGTGATTCGGCCGGTGCCCTGGCCACCGCCGAACATCGTATTCAAGGCACGCTGCACATCGGCGGCCAGGAACACTTCTACCTCGAAACCCAGATTTCTTCGGTGATGCCCACTGAAGATGGCGGGATGATCGTCTACTGCTCGACCCAGAACCCGACCGAAGTGCAGAAACTGGTGGCCGAGGTTCTGGACGTTTCGATGAACAAGATCGTCGTCGACATGCGCCGCATGGGCGGAGGCTTCGGTGGCAAGGAAACCCAGGCCGCGAGCCCGGCGTGCCTGTGCGCGGTGATCGCGCACCTCACCGGCCAACCGACCAAGATGCGCCTGCCGCGGGTCGAAGACATGCTGATGACCGGCAAGCGTCACCCGTTCTACGTCGAGTACGACGTCGGCTTCGACAGCACCGGCCGCCTCCACGGCATCGCCCTGGAACTGGCAGGCAACTGCGGTTGTTCGCCGGACTTGTCGGCGTCGATTGTCGACCGCGCAATGTTCCACGCCGACAATTCGTATTACCTGGGCGATGCGACCATCAACGGTCACCGCTGCAAGACCAACACCGCGTCGAACACCGCTTACCGGGGTTTCGGCGGCCCGCAAGGGATGGTCGCCATCGAGGAAGTGATGGACGCGATCGCCCGCCATCTGGGCCTCGATCCGCTGGCGGTGCGCAAGGCCAACTACTATGGCAAGACCGAGCGCAACGTCACCCATTACTACCAGACCGTCGAGCACAACATGCTCGAGGAAATGACCGCCGAACTGGAAGAAAGCAGCCAGTACGCCGAGCGCCGCGAAGCGATTCGGCGCTACAACGCCAACAGCCCGATCCTGAAAAAAGGCCTGGCGCTGACGCCGGTTAAATTCGGTATTTCCTTCACCGCCAGTTTCCTCAATCAGGCCGGTGCGCTGGTCCATGTCTACACCGACGGCAGCATCCACCTCAACCATGGCGGCACGGAGATGGGCCAGGGCCTGAACACCAAAGTCGCGCAGGTCGTGGCCGAAGTGTTCCAGGTGGAAATGAACCGCGTGCAGATCACCGCAACCAACACCGACAAAGTGCCGAACACTTCGCCGACCGCAGCCTCCAGCGGCGCCGACCTGAACGGTAAAGCCGCACAGAACGCGGCTGAAATCATCAAGAAACGCCTCGTGGAATTTGCTGCGCGACAGTACAAGGTCAGTGAAGAAGACGTGGAATTCCACAACGGCCACGTGCGGGTTCGCGATCACATCCTGACCTTCGAAGCGCTGATCCAGCAGGCGTATTTCGCGCAGGTTTCGCTGTCGAGCACCGGGTTCTACAAGACCCCGAAAATCTTCTACGACCGCAGTCAGGCGCGTGGTCGGCCGTTCTATTACTACGCCTTCGGCGCGGCGTGCTGCGAAGTGATCATCGACACCCTGACCGGCGAGTACAAGATGCTGCGCACCGACATCCTCCACGACGTCGGCGCCTCGCTGAACCCGGCGATCGACATTGGCCAGGTCGAGGGCGGCTTTATCCAGGGCATGGGCTGGCTGACCATGGAAGAGCTGGTCTGGAATGCCAAGGGCAAGCTGATGACCAACGGCCCGGCGAGCTACAAGATCCCGGCGGTGGCGGACATGCCGCTGGACCTGCGGGTGAAGCTGGTGGAGAACCGCAAGAACCCGGAAGACACGGTGTTCCATTCCAAGGCAGTGGGTGAGCCGCCGTTCATGCTCGGCATTGCATCGTGGTGTGCGATCAAGGATGCGGTGGCGAGCCTGGGCGACTACAAGCATCAACCGAAAATCGATGCACCGGCGACGCCGGAGCGGGTGTTGTGGGGGTGTGAGCAGATGCGGCAGTTGAAGGCGGCGAAGGCCGTTGAAACTGAAACCGAGCTGGCTCCGCTCTAAGGACCGAGGCGCGGCCAATCGCTGGCAGGCCAGCTCCCACATTTGGAATGCATTCCCCTGTGGGAGCTAGCCCGCTGGCGATGAGGCCCGAACAGACCACACAGATGTCGAGGTGAATATGTACAACTGGATCGACGCCCTCGCCGACCTGCAAAACCGGGGTGAACCCTGCGTGTTGGTGACCATCATCGAAGAGCTCGGCTCGACGCCGCGCAATGCCGGTTCGAAGATGGTCATCAGTGCCACCCAGACCTTCGACACCATCGGTGGCGGGCATCTGGAATACAAGGCCATGCAGATCGGTCGCGACATGCTGGCCAGCGGCAAACAGGACACGCACCTGGAACGCTTCAGCCTCGGCGCCAGCCTGGGCCAGTGCTGTGGCGGCGTGACCGTGTTGCTGTTCGAACCGATGGGCCAGGTGCAGGCGCAGATCGCCGTGTTCGGCGCCGGCCATGTCGGCCGGGCGCTGGTGCCGCTGCTCGCCAGCCTGCCCTGCCGGGTACGCTGGATCGATTCGCGGGAAGACGAATTCCCCGAACAGATCCCCCACGGCGTTCGCAAGATCGTCACCGAAGAGCCGGTGGATGAAATCGACGACCTGCCCGCCGGCAGCTACTGCATCGTCATGACCCACAATCACCAGCTCGACCTCGAACTCACCGCCGCGATCCTCAAGCGCAACGACTTCGCCTACTTCGGCCTGATCGGCTCGAAGACCAAACGGGTGAAGTTCGAACATCGCCTGCGCGACCGTGGTTTTGACAGCAGCGTGCTGCAACGCATGCGCTGCCCGATGGGCATTGGCGAAGTCAAAGGCAAATTGCCTGTGGAAATCGCCATCTCCATCGCCGGCGAAATCATCGCCACCTATAACGCCAGTTTCGGCCAGCAGACCGCCAGCGCCGGATCATCGATTGCCAAACTGCTGCCTGCTTCACGCCGCAGCCAAGCCTCCCACTGAGAAAGCTCATGCCTCTGACTCGCAAAGCCTACCGCGCCGCCATCCTGCACAGCATCGCCGACCCCGCCATCGTTGGCATCGAAGCCTCCTACGAGTATTTCGAAGACGGCTTGCTGGTGGTCGATAACGGCCAGATCAGCGCGCTCGGCCACGCCAGCGAACTGCTGCCAACCCTGCCCGCCGATATCGAGATCACTCATTATCAGGATGCGCTGATCACCCCCGGCTTCATCGACACCCACATTCACCTGCCGCAAACCGGCATGGTCGGCGCCTACGGCGAGCAGTTGCTGGACTGGCTCAACACCTACACCTTCCCGTGTGAAAGCCAGTTCGCCGACAAGGCTCACGCCGACGAAGTCGCGGGCATTTTCATCAAGGAACTGCTGCGCAACGGCACCACCACCGCGCTGGTGTTCGGCAGCGTGCACCCGCAATCGGTGAACTCGTTCTTCGAGGCCGCCGAACAGCTGGACCTGCGGATGATCGCCGGCAAAGTGATGATGGACCGCAACGCGCCGGACTACCTGACCGACACTGCCGAATCCAGCTACGTCGAAAGCAAGGCGCTGATCAAGCGCTGGCACGGCAAGGGTCGCTTGCACTACGCCGTCACCCCGCGTTTCGCCCCGACCAGCACCCCGGAACAACTGACCCTCGCCGGCCAGTTGCTGAGCGAATATCCGGACCTGTACATGCAGACCCACATCAGCGAAAACCTCAAGGAAATCGAGTGGGTCAAGGAATTGTTCCCGGAGCGCAAGGGTTACCTCGACGTCTACGATCACTACCAGTTGCTGGGCGAGCGCTCGGTGTTCGCCCACGGCGTACACCTGTGCGACGACGAATGTGCGCGCCTGGCAGAAACCGGCTCGGCGATTGCGTTCTGCCCGACCTCGAACTTCTTCCTCGGCAGCGGCCTGTTCAATTTGCCGATGGCCGAGAAGCACAAGCTGAACGTCGGTTTGGGCACGGACGTGGGTGGCGGCACCAGTTTCTCGCTGCTGCAAACATTGAACGAGGCGTACAAAGTCATGCAGCTGCAAGGTGCGCGACTGAGCCCGTTCAAATCGCTGTACCTGGCGACCCTCGGCGGTGCACGTGCGTTGCGTCTGGAAGACAGGATCGGCACGTTGCTGCCGGGTACCGATGCGGACTTCCTGGTGCTGGATTACAACGCGACGCCGTTGCTGAGCTATCGCTTGAAGCAGGCCAATAACATTGCCGAGACGTTGTTTGTGCTGATGACGCTGGGGGACGACCGGACGGTTCTGCAGACGTATGCGGCGGGGAATCAGGTGCATCAGCGCTAATTCTTTCAGGCATAAAAAATCCCCCAGTGGTGTTCAGCCCTGGGGGATTTTTGTTGCCGGTCGGATTGCTATCGCTGGCAGGCCAGCTCCCACAGTGATTTGTGGTGTCCACAGTATCTACCGTACATCCAACAACCTGTGGGAGCTGGCCTGCCAGCGATTGGGGCACCCCGGTCCATCAGATTTTCGCTGGCGAACGCCCTGGCTTCTTGGTCTGCAACAAATGAGAGAACACCGCATGCAAATCATCCGACGCACTTTCCTCGTCGAGGTTGAGTTTGCTGTCGATGTGATCCATGTGATGCATCATCAGGTTCACCGCCAACTCACCGTTGCGCGCTTCGATGGCGTCGATCAGTTGGGTGTGCTCGTCGTAGGAACAGTGCGAGCGGTTGCCACTTTCATACTGGGCGATGATCAATGAAGTCTGGGACACCAGGCTGCGCTGGAAGCTGATCAGCGGAGCGTTCTTCGCCGCTTCGGCCAGTTTCAGGTGAAATTCGCCCGACAGACGAATGCCGGCACCGCGATCGCCACGGGAGAAGCTGTCGCGTTCGTCGTTGACCATTTGGCGCAATTCGGCGATCTGCTCGGCGGTGGCGTGTTGTACCGCCAGTTCAGTGATCGCCCGCTCGACCAGACGCCGGGCGAGGAACACCTGCCGCGCTTCTTCTACACTCGGGCTGGCAACCACGGCGCCACGGTTCGGCCGCAGCAGCACGACGCCTTCATGGGCCAGACGCGACAGCGCGCGGCGAATGATGGTGCGACTGACCCCGAAAATTTCCCCCAGCGCTTCTTCGCTCAACTTGGTGCCGGGCGCCAGGCGCTGTTCGAGGATGGCCTCGAAGATATGCGCGTAGACAATATCGTCCTGGGTCCCGCTGCGGCCGGCTTTGCCTGCTCGCGGTTGTTTCTTGAGGGGTTGCAACTGTTCGTTCATGGGCACTCGAGTCGGGAGAACTGCGGCGAATTGACCGTGACTGTAATACGGCACAGTGGGTCGCTGGCAAGTATCGCGTAAAAAACACCGCGATTGTACACAATGGATGGTGGCAACACGACTGTACGGCTGTTTGTCGCCTTTGCTGTATTGCAACGATTGCTTACGTTTGAGTTTAGGCTTATCCGCAGAATCCGCAGCGCGATCTCCTGCAGTAGCCAAAAACCGGCTCCTGCAAGATTTCTTGCGTTGCTGTGGATATTTTCGTACGCATGAAGGAACACCGCTGTCATGAACGACGCCACGCACACGCAGCTCCGCCCGTTGGCGGATACGTCCCCTTCCGCCATCGTTGCAGGATTTATCGCGATGATGACCGGCTACACCAGTTCCCTGGTGCTGATGTTCCAGGCCGGGCAAGCGGCAGGCCTGACCAGTGGGCAGATTTCTTCGTGGATCTGGGCGATCTCCATTGGCATGGCGGTGTGCTCGATCGGCCTGTCCCTGCGTTATCGCACGCCGATCACCATCGCCTGGTCGACACCCGGCGCGGCGTTGCTGATCACCAGCCTGGGCGGTGTGAGCTACGGCGAAGCCATTGGCGCCTACATCACCTGCGCGGTGCTGGTGACAGTTTGTGGCTTGACCGGTAGCTTCGAACGCCTGGTGAAGAAGATTCCGGCGTCATTGGCCGCGGCGTTGCTGGCGGGGATTCTGTTCAAGATCGGCAGCGAAATTTTCGTCGCAGCCCAGCATCGCACTGCACTGGTATTGGGAATGTTCTTCACGTACCTGGTGGTCAAGCGTCTGTCGCCGCGCTACGCCGTACTCGCTGCATTGCTCATCGGTACGGCGCTGTCAGGGTTCATGGGGCTGCTGGATTTCAGTGCGTTTCACCTGGAAGTGGCGACACCGGTCTGGACCACGCCGCACTTTTCCCTGGCCGCGACCATCAGCATCGGCATCCCGCTGTTCGTCGTGGCGATGACCTCGCAGAACATGCCGGGCATCGCCGTGCTGCGCGCCGACGGCTACACGGTACCGGCCTCGCCGCTGATCACCACGACGGGCATCGCCTCGTTGCTGCTGGCGCCGTTCGGCTCCCACGGGATCAACCTGGCCGCCATCAGCGCGGCGATCTGCACCGGCCCGCATGCCCACGAGGATCGCAACAAGCGTTATACGGCGGCGGTCTGGTGCGGGATTTTCTACGGGATCGCCGGGGTCTTCGGCGCGACGCTGGCGGCGTTGTTCGCGGCGTTGCCAAAAGAACTGGTGCTGTCGATTGCGGCGCTGGCGCTGTTCGGTTCGATCATCAATGGCTTGAGCATTGCCATGGCCGAAGTGAAGGAACGTGAAGCGGCGTTGATCACCTTTATGGTCACGGCGTCGGGGCTGACGCTGTTTTCCATCGGTTCGGCATTCTGGGGGATTGTGGCGGGGGTGTTGACGCTGGTGATTCTGAATGGGCGTAAAGCCTGAAAGAGCAAAAGATTTTCACATAAAAAAACGGCGACCCGCGGGTCGCCGTTTTTCATGACATCAAGCTACCGGATTGATCGGCTTTTCCGGGTACCAGACGTCGATCAGCGGGCTGACGGTGGCTTCAGTCAGTTCGCTGCGGCCTTTGAGCCAGGCTTCAACAGCAGCACGCTGCTCTTCGGACACCGAGCCACGCTTCTGCAGGCAAACCAGACCGAAGTCGTCGCCGCCAACATAGCCCAGACCGTTGGCTTCCATGGCTTCTTTCAGGAACGCGTCGAGGAAAGCATCAATGGCTTCATCAGCCAAATCTTCTTTGAAATCCAGGTTCAGTTCGAAACCCAGCTCTTGAAATTCATCGACGCACAGTTTTTTGCGCAGACGCTGGGAACGGTTAGTCGCCATTGGAACAATCCTCATAAGTAATAACGGGCGGCACTTTAGCAGTTTAAGCCGCCATTTGCCCGATTCTCTGGGCTCGACACGTTACCGCCGGTAAAAAATAGCGGATAAGGTGGCCGGGGCACGGCACAAGCCGCTACACCTTGGGGCATAATGTCGACACTTTCATGACCACTGAGGGAATTTATCTTCATGCCCTCGTCTTTTTTCCCCTCGGCTGTAGGGTTTTATTTCACATGATCAAATCTTTGCGTCCATTGTTGCTGGCCAGTCTACTTCTCCCCCTGGCCCTCCCCGTTTCCGCCGCCTCCATCAACACCGGCCTGTCGCCCAACGTCGAAAAAGCCCTGAAGGCCAGCAAGCTGCAGGACAACGCCCTGTCACTGGTGATGATCCCGCTCAACGGTCCAGGCACGCCGACCATTTTCAATGCTGACGTCTCGGTCAACCCGGCCTCCACCATGAAACTCGTCACCACGTACGCCGCGCTGGAAATGCTCGGCCCGAACCACCAGTGGAAAACCGAGTTCTACACCGACGGCACGCTCAGCGGCGGCATTCTCAACGGCAACCTCTACCTCAAGGGTGGCGGCGACCCGAAACTGAACATGGAAAAACTCTGGCTGCTGATGCGCGACCTGCGCGCCAACGGTGTGACCCAAGTCACCGGCGACCTGGTGCTGGATCGTGGCTTCTTCGTGCAACCGCAATTGCCCGAGTTCAACGATGACGGCAATGACGAGAACAAGCCGTTCCTGGTCAAACCCGACTCGCTGCTGGTCAACCTCAAGGCCCTGCGCTTCGTGGCGCGCAACGACAACGGTCGGGTGCTGATTTCGGTCGAGCCGCCGATCTCCAGCATCCGCATCGAAAACCAGGTCAAGGCCGTCAACTCCAAGCAATGCACCGGTGGCGTGCGTTACAACCCGGTGACCCAGGCCGATGGCACCGTGAACGTGACCGTCGGCGGTCAACTGGGCGAGGGCTGCAGTTCCCAGACTTACCTGTCGCTGCTCGACCACTCGACTTATACCGCTGGCGCGGTCCGGGCAATCTGGAAAGAACTGGGTGGCAGCATTCAGGGCAAGGACGTTCTGGCACCCACGCCAAAAGATGCCAAGGTACTGGCTCGCGCCTTCTCCCCGGACCTGGCGGAAATCATCCGTGACATCAACAAATACAGTAACAACACCATGGCTCAGCAGTTGTTCCTGAGCCTGGGGCAGAAATTCCGCACCGACGCCGACGGCGACGACGCCAAGGCGGCCCAACGCGTAGTCCGTCAGTGGCTGGCGAAGAAAGGCATCACCGCGCCGCACCTGGTGATGGAGAACGGTTCCGGCCTCTCCCGCGCAGAACGTGTCAGTGCGCGTGAAATGGCCGCGATGCTGCAAGCCGCATGGCGCAGCCCGTACGCTGCCGAGTTCATCAGCTCGATGCCGATTGCCGGCACCGACGGCACCATGCGCAAACGCCTGAAGACGACGGCGATGCGCGGTGAAGCCCACGTCAAGACCGGCACCCTGAACACTGTGCGTGCGATCTCAGGCTACAGCCGCGACGTCAACGGCAATACCTGGGCGGTGGTGGCGATCCTCAACGACAAGGCACCGTTTGGTGCGTCGTCGGTGCTGGACCAGGTGCTGCTGGACTTGTATCGCCAGCCGAAACTGCCTGATACGGCTTCGGTGTTGTAAACACCGAAAATCCAATGTGGGCTAGCCTGCTAGCGATAGCGGTGTGTCAGTCGACATATGTATTGACTTACACACCGCTATCGCTAGCAGGCTAGCTCCCACAGGGGGGAGTGTGTACGGCCGGGGTTAATTCATCTCGCCCTGAACCCGATCCCGTCCCGCCTGCTTCGCCGCATACACCCCCGAGTCTGCCCGCAGCAGCAACGCATCCGCGCCCTCGTCGACGCGCCAGCTGGCGATCCCGAAACTCGCGGTAACGATCCCGACGTCCTCGATCGGCGAGCTGCGCAATCCTTGCCACAACTCCAGCGCCAACCCATACGCCTGCTCGCCGTCGATATCCGGGCAGAGCACCATGAACTCCTCGCCGCCCAGGCGACAGAACACGTCGGTGCGACGCAGCCGATGGCCGATACGCTCGCAAACGGCCTGCAACACCCGATCGCCCACTGCATGTCCGTGCTGGTCATTGATGCGTTTGAAGTGGTCGATGTCGAGCATGATCACCGACAATTCGCCGCCACCGCGCTCGACCCGGGCCATTTCGGAGGTCAGGCGCTCCTGGAAGTAGCGGCGGTTGTGGATCCCGGTCAGCGAGTCGGTAATCGACAGCGCCCGCAGCTCTTCTTCCACCCGTTTCAGGTCGGAGATGTCCGAAATGTAGCCATGCCAGAGCACGCCACCGCCGGGCAGCTCTTCCGGAGTCGCTTCACCCCGGACCCAGCGCAGGCCACGCACCGGCAGCAGCACACGGTATTCTTCGCGCCACGGGCTGAGCGTGTCTGCCGAGGCCCGGATGGAGGCGCGAACCCGGGTGGTGTCCTGGGGATGGATCCGGGTGAAAATCGCTTCAGCGTTGAGCAGCAACACGTCCGGTTCGAGTTCGTAAATCTCGCGAATGCCATCACTGGCGTAGATCACACTGAAGCGTCCGTCGAATTCCATCTTGAACTGGTAGATCCCGCCGGGCACATGGGCGCTGAGTTTTTTCAATAGCAAATCCCGTGCGGCGAGCGCCTCATGCACCCGCTTGCGCTCGGTGACGTCGATACAGATTGCCAGGTGCCCGACCCACAGCCCTTGCTCGTCGAGCACCGGGGTCGCCAGCATGTTCACCGTCAAATGGCTGCCGTCGCCGCGAACCAGGGTCCACTCCCGCGCTTCGTGACCGCCCTCCTCGCCGCCCTCGACCAACATGGCCTGGCAGGTCGGAATCGGCTTGCCGTAGCGCGCGCTCAATTCCGCCGAGCGCGCCGCCAATTCCCGGGGCAGGTGCAGGTTTTCCAGGGTCATGTGGCCCACCACGTCCATGCTGGAGTAGCCGAGCATCTGCTCCGCTCCGGCGTTGAACGTGCTGATGACGCCGCGCAGGTCGGTGGCGATGATCGCCACCTGAGTCGCGGCATTCAGCACGCCGCGCAGCTGACCATGGGTGCCGCGCAGTTCCTGCTCACGAGCGCGCAGCTCCTCGGTCCGCTGTTCCACCATGCTCAACGCCCGCTGGCGCTGGCTGACCAGCACATAAAGCAGCGCGCTGAGCATCAGGCTGAGCAAACCACCCAACACCACCACGCTGGTGACCGAAGAATGGTTGGCTTGCAGGAACGCTTCGCTTGGCTGGATATCGACTTGATAATCGTGATCGGCAAGCCCCAGCAATCGGGTCGCGGCCAACTCACTGACGGCAGGTCCGTTGGGGGATTCATAGAGCACTTCGTGTTGATCCTCGGTGGACAGGTCGAGGATGCGCACCGACAGGTAATCGTGTCCCGCCTCCGGCAGCCCGTCGGCCAGCAACTGACGCATGCTGATCACCGCCATCACGTAACCGTAGGGTTTGGACCCCGGACTGTCGCGGGAGATGACCGGCGCGACCAGCAGCACGCCCCGGGCATACGCCGGCTCGATACTGACCAGGTGCAGCGGCTGCGACACCGCCATCCGGGTATTCTGGTCGGCCCGTTCCAGGGTGGAGCGGCGCAGGGGTTGCGCGAGCAAGTCGTAACCCAACGGCGAGCCGAGCCGGCTTTGCGTCTGGCTATATACCACCACCACGTATTCATCCCGTTCGGCCGCCAGTTGCAGCTGGCCTTCGGCGTTGAGCTCACGAATGCTGAAATCGGATAAACCTTCCTCGCGCACCTGGCGCTCGAATTCCGCGCGCTCGGCACCGCTGACCCGCCGCGCAAACGAATACGCCTGGGTTCGGTGCAGCAGAGGTTGGGTGTAACCGTTGAATTCCTCGCGGTCGACGTCATCGGAATTGGCGAAGAACCGGCGCAGGCCGTCGAGGCGCTGCTCCTGATCTTCAAAACGCTCTTCGATACGGCTGTAACGTTCACTGGCCATCAGTTGGAAACGTTGCCGCAATTGCTGGTGAAACAGGTTCAGGGTCGACCAGGCCAACAGCCCCGTAAGCACTCCGCCGATGATCAATACCAGCAGCGCGACCAGCCAGGCCGAAACATCTTCACTGATAAAACCCAGGATCTTGGGGCGCACGGCGTGCAGCGACATAGAGGCAACTCAAAACGCCAGGTGCCGGAAAAGCCCATTGGCCATGCCTTGAGTTATAGCTATTAGCCATCAATTTGACCAGCACTGAAAGAAGCCAAGAGCCTTTAAAAATCAAGGCTCTGTGGATCCAATGCCGGAAAGCGTCAACGTGCCATGATTTTCCAGGCCCGGTGGATCTTCACATTGCGGGCAAAATCCGGATCAATGGTCTGCGCCGTGATTTCCTCGACCGCGTAACGCTCGGTGAGATTTTCCTCAAGGGCGAACTTGCGGAAGTTGTTGGAGAAGTACAACACGCCCCCCGGCGCCAGTCGTGCCATCGCCAGGTCGATCAGTTGCACCTGGTCACGCTGCACGTCGAAAATCCCTTCCATGCGCTTGGAGTTGGAGAAGGTTGGCGGGTCGATGAAGATCAGGTCGAACTCGTCACGGCAGGCGTCGAGCCAGACCATCACGTCGCTCTGCTCCAGACGGTTCTTGTCGGAGAAACCGTTCAGCGACAGGTTGCGACGCGCCCAGTCAAGGTAGGTTTTCGACAAGTCGACGCTGGTGGTGCTGCGCGCGCCGCCTTTGGCCGCGTGGACGCTGGCGGTCGCTGTGTAGCAATACAGGTTGAGGAAGCGCTTGCCGGCTGCCTCTTTCTGAATGCGCATGCGCATTGGCCGGTGGTCGAGGAACAGCCCGGTGTCGAGGTAGTCGGTGAGGTTGACCAGCAGCTTCACGCCACCTTCGTTGACCTCGACGAACTTGCCCTGCGCGGCCTGACGCTCGTATTGCTTGGTGCCGCTCTGACGTTCGCGACGCTTGACCACCACGCGGCTCTTGTCGATGTTCAACGCCTGCGGAATGGCTGCCAGGGCGTCGAACATGCGGGCCGAGGCTTTTTCCGGGTCGATGGATTTCGGCGCGGCGTATTCCTGGACGTGGACCCAATCCTGGTACAGATCGATGGCCATCGAATATTCCGGCATGTCGGCATCGTAGACGCGGTAGCAGTCGATGCCTTCACGCTTGACCCACTTGCCCAGCGCCTTGAGATTTTTTTGCAGGCGATTGGCAAACATCTGCCCGCCTTCGCTCAAGCGCGGCTGCTCGACGACTACCGGGGCCGGTTTGATCGGGTTGCCGTTCTTGTTGTACTTCTCGTACTTGCCCGGCGCCACATCGTTGTCGGCGACTTCGACTTCAGCTTGTTCGCGCTCGACTTGACGCTGTTCCGGGGTGCGACGTTCACCGGTGACGAACTGGTCCGGGGTGACCTTGATCAGCAACAGCTTGCACGGCAACGCGCCGTTCCAGAACGAATACTGTTTGTGGCTGCGGATGCCCATGCGCCTGCCGAGATCCGGGGCGCCGGTGAACACCGCCGCTTCCCAGTTCAGGCAGGCCTGACGCAGGCGCTCGCCAAGGTTCTGGTAGAGGTAGAGCAAGCTCGCCTCGTCGCCCAGACGCTCGCCATACGGCGGGTTGCAGATCACCAGGCCTTTCTGGTTCTGGTCCGGACGTGGTTCGAAGGTGCCGACTTCGCCCTGGTAGATCTTGATCCACTCACTCAGGCCGGCGCGTTCGACGTTGTTGCGGCCCGGCTGAATCAGGCGGGGATCGGCTTCGTAACCGCGAATCCACAGCGGTGGCCTGGCCAGGCCGGCCGCGGCGCGCTCGGTGGCTTCTTCGTGCAGCTTTTTCCACAGCGCCGGTACGTGACCGAGCCAGGCAGTAAAACCCCACTGCTCACGACGCAGGTTCGGCGCCATGTCGGCAGCGATCATCGCCGCTTCGACGAGGAACGTACCAACACCGCACATCGGGTCAGCCAGTGCGCCGCCCTCGGCCGCAATACGTGGCCAGCCGGAACGGATCAGGATGGCCGCCGCGAGGTTTTCCTTCAGCGGCGCCGCGCCCTGCTGCAAGCGATAGCCGCGCTGGTGCAGGCTGTGGCCGGAGAGGTCGAGGGAGAGAATGGCTTCGCCACGGTCCAGACGCAGGTGAATGCGCAGGTCCGGGTTGAGTTTGTCGATGGACGGGCGGTCGCCCTGCGGGGTGCGCAGTTTGTCGACGATGGCGTCTTTGACTTTCAAGGCGCCGAAGTGGGTGTTGTCGATACCCGAGCCATGGCCGCTGAACTCGACGGCCAGGGTGCCGTCGTTGAGCATGTGGTCTTGCCACTCGATATCGAGCACGCCGTGGTACAGGTCCTCGGCATCTTTCATCGGGAAACGCTTGAGCACCAGCAGTACCCGGTTCGCCAGACGCGACCACAGGCACAGGCGATAAGCGGTTTCCATGGTCGCCATGCCGCGCACGGCAGAGGTGTGCTCACGCGCTTCTTCAAGGCCAAGCCCGACGGCTTCCTCGATCAGCAGGCCTTCAAGGCCTTTGGGGCAAGTGAGGAAGAGTTCGAAACGATCGGACATGGTAATTCCAGAGCCTTTGGCTAAGTGGACCGGCAACGCATTGCCGGCCCGGTTTTCAATCAGGCGCTTTTCTAAAAGAGCGCCCGCGTGGCACGAAGGTGTGCCGTCCCACCCGTGCTGCTCGGGTTAGAAGAGCTTAGATGCACGGGCAGATAAAAAAGTTGAAGCAACAAAATGTCATAAGTTGACCCTTCGTCGAATAATGCCTCGACGCAACACGAGCCATTCTCACTAAAGGATTAACCCCATCATCTTGCGGAGGGCCGATCATACAGGGCTTTGACCAATAAATACGGGGCAAACATCGTGTTACTTATGGCCATAGCATCTTTATGGTTACGTCCTTATGACAAAATGATCATTCCCTCGATGTGACGCATTGGTTAGAACTCAACACAGGTTGGCGCCACAACGGACGTCAACACCCTGGCTCGCCACGCCGGCAGCGAGCCCCCCAACGGCAGACATTTCTGCCAGACCTCGATTGAGGTCAACGCGATAAATACAGTCAACAAGTGAGGGCAACACCCTATGAGAAGACTTAAGCGTGATCCGTTGGAAAGAGCATTTTTGCGCGGATATCAATATGGCGTTGGTGGCAAATCCCGTGAGCTTTGCCCATTTACTCTACCGTCGGTACGCCAAGCCTGGATTAACGGCTGGCGAGAAGGACGCGGCGACAACTGGGACGGTATGACCGGCACTGCGGGAATCCACAGACTCAACGAACTTCACGCCGTCGGCTAACACAGGGCACACACTCCGACACGACAACCTGATTACTGAACGACTTACCACGCACGCCCCATCCGGGCGGCGGGCTCCGGCCCAGGGGCTCCTTCGAGGAGCCCTTTTTTATGCCTGCAAATTACCTGGAATCCGAAATCTGCTTTTGTGGCGAGGGAGCTTGCTCCCGCTGGGCTGCGAAGCGGCCCCGGAACGGGTCAATCCGGAATGTCAGGTAAAATGCGGTTGCAGGGTTTACGACTGCTTCGCAGCCGAGCGAGAGCAAGCTCCCTCGCCACAGATAAATCCCCTCGCCACAAGAGCCCTTCAGCGCAGCGCCGCGATGGCGTCGACGGATTCACGAATCAGCGCCGGGCCTTTGTAGATGAATCCAGAGTAGATCTGAACAAGGCTCGCACCCGCCGCGATTTTCTCGGCTGCATGCTTGCCTTCGGTGATGCCACCCACAGCGATGATCGGCAAGCGACCGGCCAATTCTGCGGCCAGCACTTTTACGGTGTGGGTGCTCTTGTCGCGAACCGGTGCGCCGGACAAGCCGCCCGCCTCGTCACCGTGCTCCATGCCTTCAACACCGACGCGGCTCAGGGTGGTGTTGGTGGCAATCACCGCATCCATCCCGGTTTCGATCAGCGCTTGCGCGACTTGAGCGGTTTCTTCGTCGGTCATGTCCGGTGCGATCTTGATGGCCAGCGGTACGTGCTTGCCGTGGCGCAAAGCCAGCTCCGCACGACGGGTCGCCAGGTCAGCCAGCAACTGCTTGAGCGAGTCTCCGAATTGCAGGCTGCGCAGGCCTGGCGTGTTCGGCGAGCTGACGTTGACCGTCACGTAGCTGGCGTGGGCGTAGACCTTGTCCAGGCAGATCAGGTAATCGTCAACCGCGCGTTCGACCGGCGTATCGAAATTCTTGCCGATGTTGATGCCCAGCACACCCTTGTACTTGGCCGCTGCCACGCGGGCCAGCAGGTGATCGACGCCGAGGTTATTGAAGCCCATGCGGTTGATGATCGCCTCGGCTTCCGGCAGGCGGAAAATCCGTGGTTTCGGGTTGCCCGGCTGCGGACGCGGGGTGATGGTGCCGATTTCGACAAAACCGAAACCCAGTTGCGCAAAACCATCAATGGCCGCGCCGTTCTTGTCCAGGCCCGCCGCCAGGCCTACCGGGTTCGGGAAGTCCAGCCCCATGACCGTCACCGGCATCTTCGCCGGAGCCTTGCACAGCAAGCCGTTGAGGCCCAAACGCCCGCCCGCGCCGATCAGGTCCAGGGACAGATCGTGGGAGGTTTCCGGGGAAAGTTTGAACAACAGCTGACGGGCCAGGGTGTACATGGGCGGGTTTGACTCTGGGCAATGAAAAGTGGCGGCGATTATAGCCGGGGTTGACCGGCACAGGCGATCTCTTTGCCCGGGCTCAAGGAACCACCGTCTCCTGCAGTGTGTAGGTGTTATCGGTGCGTTTGGCACTGCCAAAGACCAGCGGAAAGTAAATAATCATCGCCATCAGAGCGAGACAGCCGCTCATGATATGGCCCTGGTCACCGTCATCGACCCTGGAACTGCTCAGCAACGACGCTACCGCGCCCATGACCAAAGCGATGGCGTGCCCCGCCGAAAGACGTAACGCCCCGATATCAAGCAGCGCATCCGCCAACTGCGTCCGGGTCGGTCGCCGGACCTCCGCTCGGACCTCCAGGACCATTTGCCGCAAAGCTTCCGGATCGGAAAACACCGAGTCCCACCCAGGGTCTGGAGATAACACGTGCGAACTTTTGCAAAGAATGGAAATGACGTCGTCCACAACAATGCCGAAGCCATTGAGCACGCCCTGGATAGCATCCGCGCCCAGACTGTAACCAAGCTCTGCCGTGGCTCGGGCCGCACCACTCAGCGGTGCCAGCTGCCCCAGTTCTGCCAGAAAAAACTGCGCCGCGCCATAAGCTGCGGTCGCTACGCCGGTGGTTGCCGCG
The DNA here is from genome assembly GCF_000293885.2 of Pseudomonas fluorescens NCIMB 11764. NCBI lineage: Bacteria > Pseudomonadati > Pseudomonadota > Gammaproteobacteria > Pseudomonadales > Pseudomonadaceae > Pseudomonas > Pseudomonas fluorescens. Next base: position 3,282,708 of record NZ_CP010945.1, on the reverse strand, counting down.
TTGGCGGAGCCGGCATTGTCCTGTAATGGAATGAAAACATTGGCCAAGCCTCTGGCCACTGTATAAATCGACCCGCCGACGACCGCCGGAAGCAACTTGTCAGACGCGCCTGTGAGGTGCGCCGCAATCAGGGCACCCATCGTGATGCTGGCCATGCACACACGCCCCAGGCGCGACGATAGATTCGCCGTACCGTCACACTCATTTCGAATCGCTCCGATCAAGGTCAGCGCCGGGCCGATCATTGTCATTGCGACCATTGCCCACGCTCGGCCGGCCTCAGGTGAATCGCCTTCGCGCAGAGATTGTTCGACGTGGTAGGCAACGACCTGGCGCAGCACCACCGTCAACGCAACGATCAATCCTGTACGCCCAGCGACATTGAGTAGATTGAGTCCGGGCCCCTTGACCGCGTCCAGCCACTCCATGCCCGCCTGAAGCACGGTTTGCATTCGACTTTCATGGGTTTGCCCGGTATCTGCAGCATTCAACTCAATTACCCGTGCAAACAGTGACTCATCGACAAGTTCCTCGGGCAGATGCCCACGCTCAATGAATGCGTTGACCCGCCCAACCACAATCCGTTCTGTCTCACCCAATGGCCTGTAGCATTCCTCCATCTGAAGGGTCACTTCACGATTCACCCGCTGCATGCCAGCAGCCACTTGCCTGGGCGTCCCCAATGCGAGTGCTGAAAAACGCGACGATGCAACGAGTGTTGATGGATCAAGCGCCACCGACTCGTTACGCGGCGTCGGATTACCTGCCGATGTGAGAGTTAAGTCTGGTAATGCAGTACCCCTTACTGCCGAGCCAGCAATCAATGTCATCCTTGTATCCTCTCTTTTATTGTTATGCGGGTTGTTTTCCCTTCCTCACCACTCGCTCTTTTCCCATGCATCGTCGCCCATCGGCTGGAACACATCGCGTGTGTAGCTCATGACAAACACATTCATGCTGAAGGCCATACCGTTGGCGCCTTTGATCTCCTTATAGAGCTGTGTTTTTTCCAACCCGTCGTCTTTCAAGCGAACCAATAATTGCAGCGTCACAGCCATCAACGCCTTCGCACTTGGATACGCCGGTGTGACTCCGTCCGTGCCACGCAGCGAACGCAGGAACTCGTAGATGGCCTTTTCCCCCTGCCCCTCCATTGCCAATAGCCGCTGATACAACTCATCGAATTCGGGGTCCGGGCCGGGTCGCTTGCTGCCGTTGACATCGGGCGCTATGCCGGACGCCTGCAACAGGCGTGAGTCAAGCGGCACGACCGCAGACATCTGCTCAAGCCGATGAGTGTTCATCACCGTTTCAATCTTCATTCCACACCTCCGACAGAATTCGTACCGAAACCTGAACACAGCTCACCCAAACGCATCATCGAGGCCTGATCGAGACATCGCACCGACTCGGGCAGATTTCCCAGTCGGGCCAACAACTGTGGCTCCAGTCGTTGGCAGACCGATTCGATATCAAACTCAAGCAATTGATCGGACAGACGGAACACGTAACGCTCCTCGGGTTGATAGTCGAGCACCAGTGCGCCAGGCCAAAGTCCTTGCAAGCGCAGCCGCAGCGCCTGACCTTGAGGTTTGCAGCGCGCAGGCAGCACCACCTGCAGCGGCGCCCCGGTGTCGGACCGCTCCGTCAGCCAGCGCTCGAGCATTTCATCCAGCCATTCAACGCGCGTCAGCAATTCTTGCAGTAACTGACGCGCGGCCTGAGCCAGATCCTTGCGCAACTGCAGCCCGAGCGTCTGCGACTCGAGCAAACCGTTCGCCAGGTTTTCGGCGGCGCGCAGAATGCCATTTGCATAACCCTCCTGAAACGCCTGGGCACGAATGGCCTGGGCTTCAGATTGAGCCTGCTCGACGCATTCACGGGCCCGGCGTTGCGCCTGTTGCTGTAATGAGCGCCGCTGGCGCGCCGCGTCGAGGTCTGCGCGAGCCACGTGGGCATCACTCGATGCCGGCACATCAGTCAGGATTCGGATGGAGTCGAGCATGCTGCACCGCCAGAAAGAAAAGAGCCGGATCGGCTTCTGTTGCCGGCCACTGGGTGTGCAGGCCGACCACGTGTGGAGAGAATTGCAACGCCAGCCGCTCGAGCAGCAGCGGCGGCAGGAACCCGGACAAACCCGACAGCGCGTTGAAGCCCGCCGCTTCAACCTGCTTCAACGGTTCCGATGACGACTCAAGCGGCACGCTGGCGCGAGGCCCCGGTCTGCAATTGGCGAATTGACGTAACGGCATCGGCAACTGCTGCAATGCACCGCCTCGCGCGAGCTGTGGACACAGTCGCCAGGCACCCATCAGGCACGCGATGTAAGGCAATTGTCGCCACTGCCGGATCCACTGCTGTGCGACGGCCGTCAGCGGCATCGGGGGCCATGGTCCTTGCTCGCCAAGCCCTTCCAGAAGCATCCGGTTGAGCACGCGCCGAGCATCGGGGCTGTCAAACCCCATCGGTATGTTCAACCGCTGCGGGTGCACATAATCCAGCGGCGCCGCAAGAATCCGCCGCAGGCGTTCAGCGCACGATGTCACGCGGCGCCCCTTTCAACAGTCGATAACCTAACCCTGCGCAACCTGCCAACAGCACCGCCGCCAACGACGCCAGCAGCCAGAACGGGCGCGAATCACTTTGCGTTGCTGACATCGACGGCGCGACGTGCTGCGTGGGCGAGCGCTGTGACAACACCACCGAGATGTTTGCGTACTCGACGGCGGCAAAACTGTTTTTGAGAAAGCGCTTGATGTCGGTAATCAGCAACTGTGGCTCGATGTCTCGCTCATGAATGGCCACGGCCGCCAGGTGAATGGGCCCGGCCTTGCGTCCGCCTTCACCGGCATCCAGGTCATAACTGACATGGACCCGCGCCGACACCACACCTTCGAGCAGACCCAGGGACTGTTCGATTCGCTGTTCCAGCGCCGAGTAAAGCCGTGCCTTTTCAGCCCTGGGGGAAGCGACCAGCGAATCGCTGGGAAACATCTCCGCCACTTGCAGTCGTGGCCTGGACGGCAGCGAATAGAGGTTGAGCAAATCGACAGCGGCGGAGAAATCGACCGGGTTGATTTTCACCGCGTACCCGGTTTTGCCGGCGTCGACTTTCGTCGCCGCGATGTTGTTGCGTTGCAGGACCGAAAGCACTTCGTTGGCCTGCTGTTGATCGAGCCCTTCCAGCAGACTCGGCTGCCGGCAGCCGACCAACGCCAGACACAGGAACATCAGCAACGCACCCGCCCTCATGACGCGCGCAACAACGTTTCGGCGGTGCTCACGGCCTTACGGACCAACACGTTGAGCAAATTGATGTCGACGTTGTATTGCCCCATTTGCTCCTGCAGCTGCGCCAATACTTCGGGGCTGGTGATATCAGGGCGCTGCATCAGTTGATTGATCGACGACACGTCCTGGCCGCTGTTGACCGCTGCACCGGCGAACGCGTCGATCAGTCGATTTTCAAGGGAAACGATCGGGCCTTCCTGCAGGCTGCGCAGTTCAGTAACGGCCGTGGGCTCAATGAACGAACGGGAAATGCTTTGAATAGACATGCAGTGCACTCATGAAAATGGCCACCGAACAACGATGGCCAGTCAAAAGGAATGGAATCAGCGAGCGGCCTGGATGATCGCCATGTCGATGTCCTTGAAGCCCTTGATCGTGTTGGTCTGGGCGTTTCGGAATACGGTGTAGGAGGAGAATGCGGTCTGGTAAGCCGCCAGCTTCCCGGGATCTGACGCATCCAGCTTGAGATCCTCCAGTGCCTTGTCCAAAGCAGTCTTGAGCCCTGCTGCACCGTTTTCGAACGCTTCGGCCTGACGTCCGAGAAAATCATCGTGAAAGTCGATTGGGAAATCGATACCAGACATGTGTCACCTTCTAGATTTACTTGGGAAAATGCCAAGACGACGACGTCATCTTGATGTAGCCCTGAGGGCCGGTTTGAAACGACTTGCCCTTGAGCGAGTCATCCTTGAGCGCGACAGCGAAGTTCACGTAGCGATCACCCCACTGCCGATAAAAGCCGTCGACGTATTGGCGAGCCGCAGCCAACTCGGAATCCTGCAAATCGCCTTCGATGGCGAACGTGACACTGTCGTCGTGCCCGACGCGGTCGAACGCCAGAGAAAGGCGACGCAACCCTTGTTCGGCCAAGTCTGCCAGCAGGTTGTCGTCCTGGACCTGAACCGTCACTTCCCGAGCGTAGGGCGCGGCCTTGAGCAAGACGTCGAGCAGTTGCGCCTGCATTTGCGGCGTGAGCAGATTGCGCTGGGCACTGAGCAGCAGCCGCGGCACCGCGGGGTCCTTGAGGTCGAGGGAATGCCAGGCCAGTTGCGGGTCGTGGTCGACCAGCAGTTTCTCCAGCCGACGGCGCTCCTGATCGATCACCAACACCTTGCCGGACACCCCGTTGTTGCGCATCAACACCTGCCGGCTCCAACCGGCGTCCCGCTCGGAAGCGACAAACACGTAAACCGTTTTGTCCCGCCCCTGCACCACGTCGACCTCGGCACTGGCGCCGCCGATCAGGCTGCGAACATCGGTTTCGGGCGCCGGCTCGGGCACTGACCAAAAGCCTAACGAAGTGATCAGCAGCACGAGGGCCAACCCTGCGCCGCCCCATTTGACGAGGGTTGGCTGCGGCCAGTGGCGGGCAGTCGTTTCGGTCAAAGAAAGGGGCTGTTTGCCGAGGAGTTCAGGTGCCCAGCCTTGGTCTTCACCGCGCAAGGCCACCTGCAAGTCACCGATCTGCTCCAGATGCTGGAATTCGCACTGCCGGGTTTCTCCGTGCTCGTTGAGCAGTCGCAAGGTCACACCGCCCTGCCCGCCGTCTGCCAGCAGCACCTCGAAATTGCAGCCGCCCGCGTCCAAGGGAATGAAGATGGCATCCTCGGGAACGCTGATTGAATGAGCTTCTCGGCCCAACAAATCGAGCGGTGCGACAATGAACAGCGTTCGAGGCTCACCAAGCGGGAATTCGCACCCCTGAAGCGGGCCGTTGAGGATCCGCAGAACACAGGGCTGTAGAGGGGGGGCTGACAGTTCTGTCACCGATCACGTTCCAGGCAGTGAATGAAAACCCATCCTAGAAGCGCTGCCCGGGAAGTTCCTGATCGAATTCTGCCGAACGGCCCCGGGCGGGATCAGAATCCCACCCGAATGGACCGGGCTAACGCCGCGGGGTTTTCTCCAGTAGGTCCTGCGGCTGCGCAAGCGTGTTTGGCATCAAGGTCTGGTAGCGTTGCCAGACCTTGCGCGCATAACGCAGACGGGCCGCCTGCCGACCCGGAGCATTGCCGGCGTTATAGGCCCCCACGGCCGTCCAGTTGTAGCCATAAAGTGATACAAAACCGGCCAGCACCGACGCCCCGACTTCGACCGACAGACAAGGCTCATCCAACAGACGCTGCTCGGTAATGCCCTGTGCGCTCAGTCGGTGCAGATGACTGCTGTTGATTTGCATCAGCCCGATATCGCGGGTGCCATTCTTGTTGTAATTCATCGCGTCCGCCATTTGTCCCGACTCGACGTCGGCAATGGCCTGAAGCAGCTCGGGCTCGATGGCATGTTGCTGCCCCGCCGAGACCCAACAATAGGCATACGCCGGAACCGCACCCAGAGACATCAGCATCAGAAGGCCGCCAGTGCCCCAGCGGATCATGCCAACCGCCTGCCGCTGTCAAACGACGCGGCTTGCCGGTTGCCTTGCATTGCGCGATGCATCATCACGGCTTCCTGGGGATCACCGACAAGGGCGATACGTACCCGCAAAATCTGCGCCCGCATGCAGTTCGCGTCGTGGCGCAGACACTTGTCGATGCTTTGAATCGCCAGATCATGGCGCTGCCAATACCAGTGATGCCAGGCGTGAAAGTAATGAACATCAGCCTGATCGGCGCTCGACAGGCAGCACTGAAAAAGCACCTGCGCAGCCTCCTCGCATCCGCGAAGGCTGGTCAGCAGGGCTAGCCGCGCGATGGTTTGCGTACTCCCCGGGTCCAGCGGCAACGCCCTGGAAATTGCCAGATGAGCTTCATCCAGTGCATGCCCCTGCTCACATAACCCGAGCATCGCCTGGCCCAGCCAGACATCGGCCACGCCACGCCAGACAGGGGCATAACGGTCATCCAGTTGCAGGCTGTATCGAAACTGCACCAGCGCATCGCGCAGGCTTTGTGGCGTGTGCCGCTCTACATTGCACAAACCATTGAGATAGGCGACCAGGGCCGGATAGGAAGCACAGCCCCTTTCAGAAGGACGCAGTCCCGGTAGGCGCTGGGCAACAAGACAGGTCAATGCACCGAGCCCCTCCCCCAGGTCCCCTCCGCCCACGCTTTGTCCATGAAGCAGCACATGATCGCTGCTACGGATCAACTCGATTGACCATTGCGACGGGTCATCCCGGAGCGTGCAACGACCGCTGAGGTAAAAGTCAGGCTTCAAACGCTCGACCAGATAACGGGCGTCGGTCGACTGGCCATAAGCAGCCATCAAACCTGAGGGGATGACGTGCAGCGCATCGCCGAATGCCATGGACAACTGGCGGGTCATTGCGTCCTGCAAATCCAGTGCGGCTGACTCGTGCAGATGGCGAAAAGGCAAAACGGCCAGCGAGGGTGCTGACGTTCTCGCCTGGCTCGGCCCGTCGAGTTCGACAGCCGGACAAGTGAATCGGTAACCCTGGCCGTACACCGTCGCAATGAAATCCTTGTTCTCCTTGAGCAGCTTGCGCAAGGCATAAATGCAGCGAGTCAACGATTCCTCGGCGGCATCGGCATCGGGCCATACCATGTCGAGCAAATAATCCTTGCTGATCACTGTGCCGGCCGAACCGAGCAGCAGGCGCAGTACGTTCAGCTCTTTGGGGGGGACGTGAACTCCATGTCCGTCTCGCATCAGCGTTCCATCGCTTTGCAGTAGCCAACGGTCGAAAACGAACGACCTGAATGGCGATTGATCAGTGGCACTGTCCATACTCGGAGACTTCTCTATAGAAAGGTACTGAAGCGCGATCAAGCCGTTATTGAACCGGCTTGAAGATGAAAGCTGCGCGACTATAGAAAGTTGGTAGAGACAATTCCGTAGGAAAACGCCACAGACAAAAGAGGAATATACGACTAAGCATGTAGGCCCATTTCTACAATAAAAGTCTTTGGAAAATCGCACCACTCAAAGTCACAAAACAGCCTTGCCACACAAAAAATCTGCAGTGCCGTGAGCACTGCAGATTGAAAAGCCTTGGCTCCAAACCAGGCATTCGCCATAACACATTCAATCAGCTCGGTTTACACACAGCCACTGACTACAGGTTAAAACATCCCATCCAAAGATCGACTCCCACTAAACATAGAAGATGTCTCAAACTTTTTCATACCGGCCTTTAATGAATCCGGATCAACAAGCGCTTCGAATGAACGATCGCGATCCAGGCGCAGCCCTCCGTCTTTAACGAAAGTCATCGAGTAAGTTCGGTCAGCCTTTTCTCCCACCGCAGTTACGCTGCTCGGCGTCAGCCCGACTTTTTGCGCCATATCGACAAGTCTTGTTTGGGAGAAAAATTAGCGGGCGTTTCTTTTTCAACAAACTCATTGAATACAGCCTCCAACTCCGAGCTTGAAATATCCGGATTCTGATGAAGTTCCACATACACTTGCAGCACCATATGCATCAAGTCAAGCTCATGCCCGCCTAAAACGCTGTTATGTTCTGTTATTGTCAGTACGCCTCCATCATTTAGAAGTTCGGAAATTCGTGCCAGACTTTCCTGCTGAATTTCCGCACTGGGGAAATGATGCAGCGAGTGCTGGTACATTGCACAATCGAAGCCCTTACCATCTGAAAGTGGATTACCCTCATCCTGACCAGATAATCTGCCGAGACATTTCGCTTTGAACAAGTGAAACGACCTTGCTATTGTGATCCCAAGTGATCTTTAGCCGCTGTGTAATTATCGACTTTACTTGCACTATCCAAACCCTGATACCAATCGCGTATCGCATCAAGAAAAACACGATTATGCACCTGACTGCCGCCTTCAGGCACAAGGTCCATCAGCGCACTCATCAACTGTTCTTTACACGCTGGAGTAATGGACCAATCACTATTATCTGAATGATAGGTCATCATTTCTCTAACATCGCTATCCCTACCGATCTGTGCACCGTGAAGACTTAAAAAATCACCCAGAAAATATTCACTTCGAACATCCAGTCTTTCATACGATGGCAATACCTCATGCAAAACAGCGCCAGCCAAATGCATATTAGACACCGCTAGAACGTGAGAACTTCCGCCAACACCATTAATCATTTAAACGCCTGTCAAACTTAAAAATAAGAAGCCCGCACCACCCGGCATCATACGCCCCTTACACGTATCACCGAATTTCGAATATCCGCGACCGTGTTCCATTCGGACACCGCGACGGCAGGTAATTCGACGCCAAATGTTTCATTAAGCATCATGACAACCTCGATAATACTCATGGAATCGAAATACAAATCCTCCACCAACCGCGAACTGGTTTTGATTGCCCCGTGGCCCACCGAAAGATAATCCGACAAGGTTTTTATTACCTGACATTCAATTTCAAGATCACTACTCCGCATCCTGATCACCGCTATCAATCGAAACCACAGAACAACAGACACAGCTCCGACCTGACAGGTTCGAAACCGCGTCTGTTATAAACATTTAAAACCACGTATTTCGTAAAAACTTCTTAGATCAGAAATTCAACATCGCCTTAAGCATGTCCGCATACTGACTAAGATGAGCAGACAACGTCTTGTTGAAGTTGTCATGATAGGAGTTGGCGTTGGAGTACTTCTGGGTGAAGGATTGCAGCATGTTTTTCATGCGTTCTTCCTGGGCATTGAAGCCGGTTTGCCAGGCCTGGAATTTGGCGGTGTCCCAAATAATCTCGTAAACGTCAGGTGGCAGACTGTCCCTCATGGTGATCAACGGGCTAAGGTCCATGACCACGCTGTACGTACCGTCATTGTTCTGGTGGAGGCAGGAGGCCGGCAAGCCTAACGCTTTAAGCCATTTTTCTGCTTCCTCCTTTGTAGCACCGCCCATGCCTGGGGCCGGGAACAATACTGCCGTCGGATTCGGAGGTGAGTACTTTTCAATCAGCTTCTGCAAAGCGATCCTGATCGCGCCCGCGTTTATTTCGACTTCCTTCCCGTCATTCGTGCCTTCAATCCACTCCTTCATCATTGCGGTAATGTCTTTGTTGAAATCGGCAAAGAAGTCCGAGTAAGCCTTGATGATATGTTCATAACCGGCCAGGTAGCCGTTCTTGATCAGGTCGATCAATTCGAGCAGTTTGTCGAAGAAATCATCAGACGAACTGACACTCTGACTGAACTTCTCGTCGATTTGCGTTGGCAGCGGTTGTCCTGCTCCCAGGCCGAGCAAGATAGTTTCCTGCGCAGCATCAAGGCGCTGACGCTGTTCCATCGGCAGGGTTTCCCGGCAATGCGTCATCACCGCACCATATTGGGGTAAATACTGTGCCCACATTTGCCAGCGAAGGTCTTTCGTTTGAACCCGCTCGCCAAACTCCGCGATGAGGGTTTGCGCCGCTCCGCCAGCCAACAGGTTCTCAACCATTTTTTTGGCGGCCGGTTGGCACTTGAGCATATTTTCAAGATTGCGATTCAATACCTTTGCCGAACGCTCCAGCAATTGCGCGAGGGAAAAAGCGGCCTGAGCCTCGAGGGGCATTTCAGTTGGTAAAGGTGCGTTGGTCACAACATTGAAATCGACCGACAGATTAGCCGCTGGCGGTGTGAAATCGGAAATTCTCATATTTTCGTCCCTACTCAGGCCATTTTGCCAATGACTTCAATCCGCGATTGAAACAGCTGCATCACGATATCCATGAGCTTTTGCAACAGCGCCGCATCCGCCGAGTCTTTCTGCCCAATTTCATCGCTCAAGCTCTTCTGCGTGTTTTGCGCACTTTGTTGCAATACCTCTTTCTCCCGCGCCGCATGCTCGGCCATGCGAACCATGCTGGAGACCATCTGACTCATGCCCATCGAAATGGCGTTTAGCGCGCGGCCGATATCAAGTTTCTTCTCAATGCCTTTGCTGCCCATCTGGCTGAGCCAGTCCGACGTCTGGCCAACCTTTTGCGCCTTGAGAATTTCACCGTCGAACCATGCCTGCTCCTTGGGTGTCAGGGTCGAACCCTGAGGTTTGAAATCCACCGATTTCGTCCGGCCGAAGTCATCGAACACCTTGATCTTGTAGGTCGTTTCCGGGTTCCAGTCACCGCGACTGCGATCATGTTTAAGGTCACGTTCGATGTTGCCGGCGTCCAGGGAACTGCGCTTATGCAGGTCGATATCCGTATGCTTGAGCCCTTGCCCCTGAAAGGTCTTGGCCATGGCAAACCCGGCGATGGCACCGGAGACGACTGCTGCCGTAATGGCGCTGTACATGGCGGCCTTGCCGGATTCCATGATGGCGGCGCCCTGGGACTTGGCGGCATCAGCGGCCATCACACTGAAATGCCCGCGCAGTTGGGCATTGGCGACCCGCGCGATGTTCAACGCGATGATCGCGGCGACCAGCACGTTGGCGTGTTTCTCCCAGGCACCTGGGTCAAACACCAAATCTTCGCGGACCTCATCGTTGAGCATCAGTGCGGTTGCGGCAAAATCCTGCCAGTCGGATTCCCCGATCTGGTAGGCGTCAATAGCGCTCTGGAGCTCCACCGTTAAAGGAGTCCGGGTCAAAGAGTCATTAAGAATCTGCTTGTCAGTGAGCGCATTACTAAGGGAAAGCTCTTTGAGCGCGTCGGGTCTTTTCTGAGTAAGAAGCGCATCTTGCTGGCTAATTATTGGGCGTGAAAACACCACCCCGGTGTTGTTGATCGTGGTCATGACAAATACCTTTTATGAGTGGGTTCAGACGTGTCTGACCATTTGCAGGCTGACGGAGTGACTGCGTTGCATATCGGCAAAAACATGTTCGATATGCCGGGTCCGGTCTTGCATCGCCTTGCCGTAGTCTTCGACCAGCCGAGTGAGGTAGGAGGTAATTTCTTCGCTGATTGCCATGCGCACCTTCACGTCCGCCAGGTGTTCGGCCGCCTGGGCCTGATGCACGCCGCTTCGGACTCCCAGCACGCCCTGGGCTGCCACGCCGCCAAACTCGGTGAGGGCTTGAGCGATTTCGAGATTGGAGGTGTAACGGGCCAGGGATACGGCATCTGCGCCTTTGGTAACTAAACTGCGTATTTGGGTCAGCATCTGAGTCAGCGTGTTGCCGACCGAGGAAGCCACCTGCTTCATTGCCTGCACTGCTGCGGGAGCGGCCTGCGCCACCACGGATGCCAGTCTCGAAGCGACTGCGCCGATCATCGGCCCGACTACCTGAACCCCGACGATGGCGGCCAATGCGATGGCAGCAATGGTGGCGGCGATGCCCGCGATCATGCCGGCGATTTGCGCGATTTCCTTCGCCGTTTCGGAATCGACACCAAACGCCACGAGCGCTTTGGTGTAGAGGTCGGTAAAGAACTGGATGGCTTCCTGCATCACCGTCATCAGCGGCTTCATCGCCTCGGCCATGAACGACACGCCCGTGAGTTCCTTGACCACCTCGTCGGCAATCATGACCGCGGCCCCGATCACACCTACCGCGATAAGGACAGGGTTGACGGTCAGAACGCCGGCGGCGATGGTGGCGATGGCCACCAAGGCGCCAACGATCTTGCCGATGCAGCCCATGGTCCTCTGCAACGCTTCGGCCTTACGCACTTCTTCCAGGTACTTTTCCGACTCGAGTTGCATTTTCTCCTGCAACTTGGCCTGCAATTCCAGAAACAGCTCCTGATTGAGCTCCTCCTTGTTCTGCGCCGACTCGCCGAGCAACTCGATGATCTTCAAGCGGTTCAGCAGGGCCAGTGCGCTGCTGCTCAGCGCCTTTTCATCCGATTGTTTAACCTGAGGTCCGCCGACGCCTGCCTCGAGGACTTTTGCGGTCACGATCGCGAGGACTTTTGCGGCGGCGTTGGCGGTTTCGATCAATTTCAGATGGGCATCGGTGGCTTTTTCAAAGGTCTGGGTATGAGTCGCCAACTCGCCTTTGAGCTGGTCGCGACGCGCCAACTCACTCGCATACTCGGGTGATTCGGGGTCCAGCTTCGCCAGACGCGCCTCGCTTTCGTCCAGCAAGCCCTGGAGTTGCTGAACCCGCTCGCGCAATTTCTCGAGCTGTTCCTGACTGCCGCCAACTGCGCCCTCGGCGGCTTCCAGAGCCGCGACGGCCTCAGCATAATCAGACGCCAGTTTTTCATGACCCTGTTGCTTGGCACCGGCCATGCTCTGCAACATCGCCAAACGGTTTTTCAGCTTGTTGACGTCGACCTCGCCAATCAGCTCGCTGATCATCGCCATCAGCAGCGTGAACAAATCGCCTTCCGACTCTTTGCCACTCGTGCGGGCCAGTGGCAGATGCAACTGTGGACGCCCCGGGGTGGCTGTGGATTTACCGTGCTCGCCGTCGTAATTCACCGACATCAAACCGGCCAGCGCGTCCTGGCCAGCCTTCTGAAAATCCACCGTTCTGGCTGCCTGGCTGGCGGCTTTGCCGTAGATCTCAAAGGCTTCGGTACGGCTGAGCCCTCCGGCATAAGCCGGGTTGAATGTACTTCTGATTTCACTCATGTTCAGTCCTCCGAACAGTCCATTTCAATGTGAGCCAAGGTGTCGAGATACACCTGTGCCTGTTTGCGCAGGTCCTCTTCCGTGGCCTGCTCCAGTACGTACCCGAAACACAACCTGGCCTTGCCGATCTTGCCCAGGGCAAGCTGGCACTGACCGCTGTAGAACATCGGTCGGTAATCGTTCTTGCCCTGGGCGAAGGCGATGGCGTACAGGTCGATTGCTTTCTGATGGTTTTGCTTGAGCTGGTACACCGCCGCCAATCCCATCCAGTACTGGCTGTTGTAAAAGTCGTAGATGCACAGGAAGTGAAAGAACTTCTCGGCATCGTCCAGCCGGCCTTGCTCATAAAACTGGTAAGCAAAGGCATAAAGACCGTCCATGTGCTCGTCGCTGAGACCCTGCACGTCCTTTAACGGCGCCCCCGCGAGCACGGCATCCACGATTTCCAGAGCGATTTGCTCGTCTTGTTGGTTGTTGCGACTCATCGGCCACACTCCTGAAAAAACGTCAGCGCCGCTGACGAACGCATTGAGCCAAAGCGCTGGCAGACCCGCTGCCAAATTGCGCTCATGCCAACGATGGGATGGATAAAGAAAGGGTGGATCAGGCCTGCTCCACCTGCTCGAGCCAGATCAACAGGCGCAGGACTTCCTCGACTTCCTGCACCTGGAGGAAGCTGTAGCGCTGGTGGGTCTTGAAGATCCGCCGGGCCAGGGCGATGTCGTTGATCACTGGTACCCCGACCTCTTTGGCATACGCTCGAACGGCCAGGGCGCGCTGGTTGGTTTCCATCAGGGAGATGAACGGCAGCACGGTGATTTCCGGACGGAAATACACGCCGATGGCAATGTGGGTGGGGTTGGCGATGATCATCCGCGAGCTGCGCACATCGGACTTGACCTGCTCCGACAGCAACTCCCGGTGCAGGTCACGCCGGCGACCCTTGATTTCGGGATTGCCGTCCTGCTCCTTGTGTTCGCGCTTGACCGAGTCCTTGTCCATCATCTGGTCTTTCATGAACAGCCAGTACTCGCTGAGCGCATCGAGCACCACGATCAACAGCACGCAGCCCAGAAACGCCAACACCAGCACCAGCAGCAAGTGCCCCCAGATCGCGAACAGCTCCGGGGCCTGGGCAAACAATTGGGCAAACAGCAATTGCCGCTGGGTGACCCAGACAATCCACAGCGCCAGGGCAAAGCTGCCCAGGTACAACAGCGCTTTGACCGTGTCCTTGACCGTGCGCAGGCTGAACAGTTTTTTGAAGCCATTGATCGGGTTCAGCGCCCCGAGATTCAGCTTCAAGGCTTCGCTGGCCAGGGCAAAACCGCTTTGCAGCAACGCCGGCAACGCGCTGGTCAAGACACACACCAGCAGCAGCGGCAGCAGTGCCTTGAGCCCGACCACCACCAACATCGCCGAGTACTTTTGCAGGTCGGCATCAAAGTCGCTGGCGATGATGCGCCGGTAGACTTCCATGACCTCAAGCAACGAGCTGTTGAACACCATGTAGGTGATGCCGCACAGGGTCAGGCAGGTGACGACCAGATCCTTGGCCTTGAACGTCTGCCCCTTGCGCGACGCATCCCGCAGTTTCTTCGGGGTGGGCTTCTCAGTCTTCGAGGCGCTGGACGACATCGCCACCCTCCCCGTCGCCAGCCAGATAGTGCTCCAGCGCCTGGGACTTGCTCCCCATGCGCAGGACTTCGTCGGGCAAGTGCACGCCGAAGTACAGCATCAGCACCACCAGCGCCACCAGGCTCTTGACCGTCAGCGACACCGAGAATGCATTCATTTGCGGTGCATAACGCGAGAGCAATCCAAGGAGCGCTTCGCTGACCAGCAGCGTCGCCACCACCGGCGCGCTGATCACCAGGGTTTTGCTCACCAGCGCATCCAGCAGACTCAGCACGGCTGGCAGGTGCATCTCACAGCCGTTTGCCGGCGTACAAATGCGATAACTGTGGCCGACGGTTTCGAGCATCAACAGCATGCCGCCACCTTCGAGATAAACCGCGGCGGCGAATAACTGGAGAAAATTCGCCAGCTCCGACGTATCGACGCCGTTGGCCGGGTCCACCGTACTGCTGAGCATTGCCCCGCGCTGGTTATCGATCAGGTTACCCATGGCGTGCAACACCCAGAACGGCCAGCACAGCAGGCAGCCCAGCAGTACGCCAATGCCGGCCTCGCGCAGCAACAAACCTAAGAATGCCAACCCGTCGAGGCGCGGCAGCGGCTCGCCGACAGAGGTCCAGAACCCCAACGCCACCAGCACGATGACAGCCTGGCGCGGTGCCCCGGTCAGCACGCCGCTGTTGAGAAACGGCAACATGAAAAAAATCGGCGCCAGCCGTGCAACCCCCAGGACCGCCGCCGCGAACAGCGCGTACAGATCGAAAAACAGCGTCACCGACATCGGTCTAACCCAATGCCAGACGGATGACTTCACGGCTGAAATCGAGCAGGGTTTCGCCATACCAGCCCGAGAGCAGAAACAGACACGCCGCCACCGCCATCAACTTGAATCCGAACGGCAGTGTCTGCTCCTGCAACTGGGTCACGGTCTGAATCAACCCCACCACCAGGCCGACCACCGTGGCGACAATGATCGGCCAGGCCACCATCAACAGAATCAGGTACAGGGTTTTATTGCCGGCATAGACCAGATCGTTCATGTCTATTCCCCTATGTCAGCAACGTCAGGTATTGCTTGACCAGACCGGTCGACAGCAACGCCCAGCCATCCAGCGCGACAAACAACACCAGTTTGATCGGCACCGAAATGATCACCGGACTCATCATCATCATGCCCAGCGCCAGGAGGATGCTGGAGATCACCAGATCGACGATCACAAACGGCAGATAGAGATAAAAACCGATCTTGAATGCGCTTTTGATTTCACTCAGCGCATAGGCCGGCAACAGCGAAAACAGTGAAGGTGTGAGTTGTTCATCAGCGGGCAGCTCCACCTCGGCATCACTACTCTGGACCGCTTGTGCACGCTCGAAGAACAGGGCCAGTTCGGGGTCAGTGTATTTGCGCAGGTAATCCTTGTAGCCACCCAGACCGTTCTCGGCAAAGTTCACCACCGACTCGATGTCGGTGAAGGCCACCGCTTCTTCCTTGTAGTAGCCGTAACCCTGCTTCATGACCGGCGTCATCACGAAAATCGCCAGCATCAAGGCGATCGCATTGAGGGCCATGTTCGACGGCACCTGCTGCAATCCCAGCGCGTTGCGCACGATGACAAACACGATGGAAAACTTGATGTAACAGGTACCGGCGGCCACCAGGAACGGCAGCAGTGAAGCGAACGCCAGCAGCGCAATCAGCGAGACATCATTCATCGCCGCTGTTCCGATAAGTCGTTCGATAGACTTCGAGCAACTCCACACCCAACTGATCGTCCAGCTGCACCAGTTCCCCACGGGCCACGCGCTTGCCATTGGCGCGAACCTCGATGTGCCGGGCGGCATCGGCCGCCAGCGGAATGAGCTGGCCATCGATGATCTGTGACAACGTCCCCAGGTCGATCTCATGAGCGGCGAGCAGGAATTCCAGGCGCACCGGCAAAGCACCCAGTTCGATGTCCGCATCGGCTGGGCCATCCGTCTGTTGATTTGAATCGGCAACCGTCGATTGCATGTGTAATCCCTCTTCAGTGAACGTGAACACACCGATGCGTTGATCGGCCAACAGGCATTGGTCTGTCCGGTGGGTGATGCGCAGGACGTCGCCCTGCCCCAGCCGCACTGGACGCAGGTGGCTGAAGCCCAGCAGCAGTTGCAGGCGAAGCGGCAAATCAGCCAGCCATGACCACGGTCCAGGCGAGCGACGGGACGCCTGTGTCGGTGGCAACTGCGTCAACCACACGCGCCCATGAGCCGTGTCGAGCCAAAGCAAATCGTGCGCCGGCAGTTCGGCCGGGGCGTCGATCAGTTCGAGATCGACCAACGCTTGATAAGACAGCTCGTCCACCATGGGCAGCGGTCGCGGCACAGCCCGGAACAACTCGACGATGCTCGCCGGCGGGCACTCGACGATCAGCAATGAGCGCAACTGCGGTAATGCTTGATCCAGCCAGTCGCGGGCCAGGATCAGGCCATGCCAGTCCCCTTCCTTGCTGCGAGCGCAAAACCGCAAGTAGCCGGGCAATCGGTCCGGTCTGCCCACGCCGGCACCATGACCGGCATCGCACCAGCGTTGAACTGCTTGCGTACGGGCGTGCGCCGTTGCGTCGACCCGGCGCAACGTCAGCGCTCTCATGCTGGAAATTCCTGCTGCTCCGTCTGCTCTTCATCCGGCGAGTGATGGGAGCCTTGGTGCTGCTGCTCGCCACCGTCGTCGGTCAACCGCCAGCCGGGATCCCGAGCCAGTTCAAAAGGTGCCTTGAGTTGTTCGAAGACCAGGGTGTTGCTCGGGCTGAGCAGCAAGTTCTGAGTGGGCTCGTCGGGCAATCGGGAAATCGTCACTTGCCCGCTGGCGGCGCCTTTGTTGAAGGGCACCTGCAGCAGGCCACGGCTGGAACCGGGCAGCGTTTCGATCATTATGTCGAGGGCTGGCTTGGGCATAGGCATCGGGGGCAAGGGGATGGAAACCGCTGCGGCCGCAGGTGCATGCCGCACGGTGTGAAAGTTCATCAGTGCTTCGGGCGGTGGCGCGTCGGCGGCGAGTGTTGCCGGGGTACTGGCGGTGGCTGTCCGCTCGACCGGCAGCGATTCAGCCGTACTCGACGAATGTGGGTTCACGTCAATGCGCCCTGGAATCCCTTGCGCAGGCATGGCCACCCTGTCGAAGGCCGGGGCAACAACCTCCATTCGTTGTTTCAACGAAGGTTGGACTGGCTGGCCGGAGAACCGGACCGGTTGCGGATGAGACATCAGCTCCGGGACCCCCTGGGCGGAGATCAACGAATGCCCGGCCCCTTTGCGGCCAGCCTCCATGACAGGCCGATGACGCACAATCAGCGTTGCAAGCAAATCCTGCACACCTTGCGGCAGCTCATCTTCTTGCGCCGGTACAAGTGTGTCGCGCAGTTCATCTGCAGAACCCTCGGTAGCAGGTTCCAGCGTTGGCGCCGGTCCCGGTGAAACCGTAGAAACCCCCTTCATCGCTTTACTCCAGTCATCTCTTCTGTCTCCCTTTCTTCCCGGCGCACCTGCTCCAGCCGTTGCGCGCGCACCAGTTGCTGCACCGACCGTTGGTATGTGTCGTGTTTACGCTGCAGGCCACGCAGTTGCTCGCGTTGCGCTTGCAACGACAGCTCGATCTGCCTGCACTGCCCGTCCACGCGGTCGCGCTCAAGGCGTACCAGATCAATCTGCCGCCGGATGACCGCCTGGGTTCGCAGCAACGCCAGCAACTGCCCATGATCCAGAACGCAATCGGTGGCGCGATGGCTGGCCAGCAGGTTTTGCAGCGAGGCCTCTTGCCCCTCGAAACCGGCGAGTTCCCCCCGCAGCGGCTGCAACTGTTGTTGGGTGCGCAGCACGGCCTGTTCACCGCGTTGCTGACGGAACTGGCTGAACACCAACAGGCGGCGCCGGTCAGGCAATGAGTTCATTGAGGCTCCGCAGGGTTTCGTCAGGCTCGCAACATTCGTCCGTCGGCTGACGCAGCCAGTGAGTCAAGGCTTCGCGACGCTGCAAGGCCTGGTCGTTGGCGGCATCGGCGCCCTGGGTGTATTCGCCCATGTCGAGGAAAATCTGCAACTGCTCCAGGCGCGTCAGGGTTTCACGGGTCGACGCCGCCAGTTGCTGCACCTGCGCACTGGTGACTTGCGTCGCCACGCGGCTGACACTGCGCAAGACATCGATCGCCGGGTAATGACCTTTGGCCGCCAGGGCACGACTGAGGTAAATGTGGCCGTCGAGAATGGAGCGAATCTCTTCGGCGATCGGGTCCGGCTCATCGTCACTCTCGAGCAGGACCGTGTACCAGGCGGTAATACTCCCGGAAGCCGTCACGCCGGGCCGCTCCAGCAAACGTGGCAGCGCATCGAACACCGACGCCGGATAGCCGCGCCGGGCCGGCGCTTCACCCGCGGCCAGGGCCAGGTCGCGGCGAGCACGGGCGTAACGGGTCAACGAGTCCAGCAACAGCACCACACGCTGGCCCTGATCGCGGAAATACTCGGCGATGGCTGTCGCCTGCAACGCTGAATTGCAGCGGTCCACCGAGGAAAAATCCGATGTGGCAAACACCACCACGCAACGTGATCGCTTCGTGGATTGGCGCAGATGTTCAATGAACTCGGTCACTTCACGCCCGCGTTCGCCGATCAGGCCAATGACGAAAACGTCCGCATCGGTGTGGCTGATCAGCATATTGATCAAGGTTGTTTTGCCGGACCCGGCCGCGGCAAAAATACCGATGCGCTGACCGACACCGCAGGTCAACAAGCCATCGATAACGCGGACTCCGGTGCTCAGCGGTTCTGCTACCGGCCGACGCTGGTGGTACGACGGCGGGTCGGCATCCACCGGATAATCCTGCTGCTCGAAGGCTGTCGACGGTGCCAGTCGCTCGACGATATTGCCCTGGGGATCGACCACGCTGCCCAGCAAGGCATCGCTGCAACTCAGGCGCAATGTCGAACCCGTCGGGACAATCATCGACTGCCTGGACAATCCTTTGGCGTCGCCGAGCAAACTGAGCAGTACGGCGCCGGGTTTGAAGCCGATGACTTGCGCCCGGGCCGCCACGAGCGGCGAACGCCAATGACGACGCACTTCGCAGACCTCGCCGACCACCACATCGTCCAGCGCCGCTTCGATCAAAGGACCGCTCAAACGCAAGGGATGGGCGGCCTGCCGTTCCAGCCGGATGCTCATCGGCGCAACAGTTCGCACAGTGTTTCAATCGACTGCACAAAAGCATCCAGGGCCTGCGCGAAACGCTCGGCGTCCCCCAGGGCGTGGTCATTGGCCATCAAGCGCAGTTCGAGCTGCCCCTGGACTTCGCACAGGTGCAGTTGGCCGGTGCGAGAAAAAGCATTGCCTTCCAGCAAGAACTGCATCAATTCGAAGGCGCAATGGTTCATGACGCCGGGGGTCGCCTGCGCGACGGCGGCCCAGATCCACACATCGCCTTCCACCACGGCCACGCTGACATCGGGCAGGTTTTTCATCTGCATTTCAATGGTGCTGTGGCTGTCGAAGTGCCCTATCTGGCTGTCCATGCAGCCGCTGTGTCGCAGTGCTTCACGCAGCAGGTCAGCAATATCGATCGGTCTCATTTACAGGGTTTCCTCAGAGGGTCTTGATGACATTGACCGAGATGGTCTCGGAGATTTCGCCGAACGACATCACGTCCAGCTCCCGGAAACGCCCCTCGATCAGTTTCTTGATGTAGCGCCGCACATCGACCGAACACAGCAGCACCATGTCCTTGTGCGCGATGTGCAGGCTGTCCAGGCCGACGCTCAGGCGGTCCATCAGCTCTTCCGACTCGGCCGGCTCCAGGTTGATGAAACTGCCGCCCGAGGTTTGCCGGATGCCCCGGCGTACCACCTCTTCGAATTCCGCCGATAGCAGCAGGACGCGCAAGTCATTGCCGTGGGCGAATTTGTTGCTGATGTAGCGCGCCATCGCTCCGCGAACGTGTTCGACCAGCGCCAGCACATCCTTTTCCCGTGACGCCCAGTGGGCCAGCGACTCCAGGATCAGCTTCATGTTGCGCACGGAAATGCGCTCACCGATCAGGCGTTGCAGGACCTCGGCGATCTTCTGCACCGTGACATGGCGATAGACTTCCTTGAGCAGGTCGGGATATTTCGCTTCCATTTCGTCGAGCAGTTGCTTGGTTTCCTGCACGCCGAAAAACTCCTGGATATTGCGCGCCAGCAACGTGACCAGGCAGCGGTAGCATTCCTCGTCTGCCGGGCGCAGTTGATAGCCCAACTGTTGCACTCGCTCCTTGTCGACGGCGTTGACCCAGACACCGCCCAGGCGATTGCTGTCGTTGCCGCGCACCAGGGCAAAACCCAGGGGCTCGAGGTCCGGCGAATAGTCGAGCAGACGCCAGTGATCGAAATGGATATCGAATTGCTCGGCACGCACTTCATTGATCAGCACCGCCACTTGATGAGCCGGCAACGCCTCGCTCGCGCGGAACTGCGGTTCGGGTATCCGCAAGCCGTAGTCGACGAAAAACTGGCTGCGAAAGCGCGCCGCCCAACGGGCTTTGTTCAGCGCAGCCAGTTGCGACGTGGGCACCAGCAACATCAAGGCGATGGTCTCTGTGGCGATGTTATCGACGTCATCGAGCAATCCCGACCCGGTTTGCAGCACGTCCTGCTCGGTGGCTGCAACACGGCTCTCACCGTCAACAGTGCCCCTGGAAGCCTTTCGATGCCGGATGAACACCACCAGCGCCAGCACCGCGGCAATCGGCAGAAACGTCATCAGCGGGAAACCGGGGAGCAGACCGACACCCACCGCCAGCAGCGCGGTGACGCCCATCACGAACGGATTGCCGAGCATCTGGGCCAGCATGTTGCGCCCCAGGTTGCTGTCGTCGCCGTTGACGCGGGTCACGATGAAGCCGGCGCCGATGGCGATCAGCAGCGCCGGAATCTGTGCGACCAGGCCATCGCCGATGGTCAGCAAGGTGTAGGTCGACAGGGCCGTGGACATGTCCATGCCCATTTGCCCGACACCGATGGCCATGCCGCCGATGAAGTTGACGAAAATAATGATGATGCCGGCGATCGCATCGCCCTTGATGAATTTCATCGCGCCGTCGAAGGAGCCATACAGCTGGCTTTCACGCTCCAGCACGCTGCGTTTTTCCTTGGCTTCCTCGGCCGTGATGGCGCCTGCCTTGAGGTCGCCGTCGATGCTCATTTGCTTGCCCGGCATGCCGTCCAGCGAGAAGCGCGCCGCGACTTCGGCGACCCGCTCCGAGCCTTTGGTGATCACGATGAACTGCACAATGGTGACAATCGAAAAGATCACGAAGCCCACAACAAGGCTTTCGCCGATCACGAACTCGCCGAAGGACGCGATGATCTCGCCCGCATCGGCCTGGCTCAGGATCAAGCGGCTGGTGCTGATCGACAGTGCCAGGCGAAACAGGGTGGTCAGTAACAGCAACGCCGGGAACGTCGAGAAGCTGAGGATGCGTTCGATGTAGAACGAGCCCATGAACACCAGCAGCGAAATGACGATGTTCAGGCCGATGAGAAAATCCACCAGCACCGTCGGCAGCGGAATGATCAGCATGGCGATGATCATCACCATGAGAGTCAGGATCAGCAGCTCCGGGCGAGCGCTGACGTTGCGCAAAAACACATTGAACATGGCAGGTCAGTTCCGGAAAAAAGTCATGAGCAACCGCCGAGACGACGCTGTTCAATGCATTCGTGGGTGTAGGCAACGTCGGCCAGCAGCGAAAACTGTCGCGCCAGGCGCAGCGGCGCCTCTTCATCGGCAAACAGTTGCAACGGCAACTGCAGGCTGAACCGGCGCACCGTCTGCAGCAGCGTCGAGCGCTCACGGTGCAGGCTCAGCAGCACGCGCTCACCGAGCACGCCGAGCAACAACTGGTCGAGCTCATCGGGCCAGGTCAATAGGCCGAACAGGAACACCAGCCAGTCGGATTCATCGGGGTTGTGCCGGCAGATCAGTTCATCGCCCAGCAGGCCGCCGATGAACAGACCATCGGCTGAACGCAGGCGCTTGAGGTCATTCAGCCGGGCCAGCAGTTGGCCAAACTCTGCGCGCGAGCAACTCGGGTCCTGGGCGCTGATATCGGTGAGCAGCGCCGCTTCGATGAAGGCCAGTACATTCGTGCGTTGCAGTGGGCCGTACAGCGCAATCCAGTCCTGATAACAGCTGACCGGCCCTTCATCGGACTCGAGAAAATCCCGGTACGTTTCGCGCAACAGCGCGGCGCGCACAGCCATGCTCGCGCCGAACATCCTGGCCTTGAGCGCGGCGTTGATGCCGGCGTTCATGCGCTTGGGAGACGCCTGGGCGACCACCGTCTGCAAAAGGGTTTCGAGCCGCTGACGGGTGCTTTTCTCGAGTTTTTTACGACGCAACAGTTCTCGCAGCACCAACGCCAGATCGCTGTCATCGGCAAACAGCTTCCGCGCCATTTGCAGCAACCAGCTGATGGGTTTGTCGCCGAGCCGTGCCAGGCTGAGAATCTGCCGAACCTTGGGCACGGTGTCGTCGTCCAGGACCCTTTCGAAGTTGTCGGTCAAGGTGTCGGACTTCAGTTCGAACTGCCGGCGGCCACGAAACTGCGCCAATGCCGCCGACATTTCATCGCTGATCTGCACGAAACGCTGCAGGACGCCCGCCGTGCCGCTGTCGTCGAGATCAGTCTCCGCCGTCGCCTGTGGCTGCGGATGCTCGGCGGCCTTCTCGGCATTCAGCCGCGCCTGGGCCGCGCGCCCACCGCTGGAAATCGCTGGCAGGATCATTTTATTGCCGCCCGAAAATAGGAACGGCGCAAACGTTCGTGCTGTTCCGGGGTCAGCAACTGTGGAGCCGGTTCAACGGCGTTCGGCTCCAGCGTGTCGCGAATTTCCTTGGGTTGAATCAGGAAGACCCGCACGGTATTGGCCGAGCGACTCTGCCGATAACTGAACAGCCGGCCTATCCACGGAATCGACCCCAGCACCGGTATCCGGCCAATCTGTTCGCCGTGGTCATCGCGGGTGAAACCGCCCACCAGCAGGCTCTTGCCCGGCGGCACCCTCGCCACCGTACTGATGCGGGTGCGGCCGACTGTCGGCAGAGCGCTGGGCCGCTCACCCTGGCCCGGGTTCTCGATTTCGTTGCCGTCTTCGATATTGAGCGACATTTCAATCTCGTCCGCCTGGGCGAAACGCGGCAATACGCTCACCAGCGTGCCGTAGGTCACGTGCTGCAGATCAACACTGCGCTCGCCCACCAGCGGCGCATAAAAGGTGCGGTTATTGTCGAAAATCGCCGGCACATTTTCCTGGGTCAGGATCACCGGTCGCGACACCACATTCGCCCGGCTCGTGCGCTCCAGCGCCATGACCTGGGTGACGAACGAAGCACCATCGAGCGTGGTCGCCGAGCCGGCGTTGAGCGACGCGCTGAATTTTCCGCCCGAATTCACGACGCCTTGCCAATTGACGCCCAACTGATTGAGCTCATCCTTGTGCAGATCAATGATCCACAACGACAACTCCACGTGGCGTTTGGGCGTGTCCAGCGCACTGACCAGGTTCTCGATAAAACGCACCTGCTCCGGCAACCCCTTGACCAACAGGCTGTTGGTGTCGGGATAGGCCACGACCCGAATGTTCCCGGCAGACGTGTCGCGCGCGAGGATTCGCGGCGCGGACGGGTCCTGATCCGAAGGGGAGCTCGCCAGGCCTTCCAAAGGAAACGCCGGCATCAAGCCCTGCGGTCGCTGTGCCGGGACGTGCGCCACCGCGGGCTCGACGCCGTTGCGTTCGCCGCGCAGCAAGGCCTCAATCACGGTGGCCAGCCCGGGAATCGTCACCTTGTCATCACGCAACTCGTATTTGCGGTCGCTCACAAAGGTGTTTCGCACCTGGATGACGCCGATCTGCTGCTTGCCCAGCAACAGTTCCGAGCGCTGGTTATCCATCAGGCCGGCCGCTTGCGTGACCAGATCGACATACATCGGCGGGCCGGAGACATGGAACGTACGCAGGCCATCGTGGCGCAACGGATAACGGCGATCGTGCAACCCGGAGCGTTCCAGGAACGCCTGCAGCTTCGCCACGGTCAGGGTTTGCAGCGACACCATCGCGCTTTTGAGTTCCGGGGCGTCATACAGATAAATCGCCTGACCATCGCTGTACCAGATCAGGCCCATTTGCGCGCTGACTCGCTCAAAGGTGCGTTGCGGCGTGAGCAGGTCGAACGTACCGGAAATCCGCTTGGCCGCAGCGGCCTTGCTGACGATGACCGGCTTGCCCAGCGGGCCGGACAGCTCGCTGAAAAAAGTGCGCGCGCTTTGTTCGCGGGCCTCGAAATTATAGACAGAGGCCTGTGCGGCAAAGGGTGCGAGCAGCAACACCGTGGCCAGACAGACGGGCAAAAGGGATAAGGAGAACGATCGGCGGTTCATCGGCTCACTTGCCTGGAAGGTAGGTGATATCGGCAAGACTGCTGGGCGTGAAGCCCACCAGTTCGCGGATTTCCTTGGAGAAATGCGAAGAAGAGGCAAAGCCGAATTCCAGCGCGACATCCGTTAGCGAGCAGTCCCGCAGACTCATGTTCAACAGCGCCTGGGCCGTGCGCCAGCCGCGCAATGCAGGCTTTGCCGCACTGCCCAGCGCCTGTCGGCACAATCGACGAAAGTGCGATACGGAAACGCCATAGCGTTGCGCCAGGTCGCTCAGTTTTTCACTGCGGGTGCCCTGCTCCAGCAGGAATCGCACAAGCCCGTAGCTCTCGGTATGACGTAGCACGCTGGCGAAAGCGTGGTAGGCCGGACTTGCGCTCATGGCCTGCCCGATGTACCAGCGCTCCAGCGCGCGCTCCGACCGAACGGTCTCGTACGTGACCGGCAACAGCGCCCACGGCGCATGGCCCGGCCGTTGCTCCGTCAACGTGTCACTGAGATCGAAAAAGACCTGCAGTTTCACCAGCCGTGTTTCGGACAGCGGCAGCACCTGCACACAGCCACCGCGCATTTGCAGCGCCTCGCTGACCGCGATCAGCCCCTCCCAACCACCGGGCAACCGGTGGCACTGCGCCGAACCCAGCAGGTCGGTCGACTCGCTGACACGCAGATGCAACACCCGCTCGCCGGAACGAACCTCTGGGAATGTGGGGGCATGAAATGATTCGGTTTGCACGCCAACCTCCTTTGCAGCCTGACGATGAAGGGTCGGCAGGATGAAAGACATGGCGCGGCAAGTCCTGATGGAAAACTGATGAACCCCGGGCTGGCATATGCCTTGCACCCATTGAGGTATCAGCACTCATGCCAACGGCGGGATGAGTGCCAGGACAATGGCGTCGTCACCCGGCCTTGCTCATGCGAGGACCCGGGACGACGCTTTTTTTTGCAAGGTGAAGACGCGATGAACGAACCATCAGCCGGCCCGTTGGCCTGGGTCAACGGCAGCGACGCCCCGGAAAAGACCGACATCAACCTCGGTTTCATGGCCCTGAGCGACTGCGCCTCGGTGGTGGTCGCCGCCACCCAGGGTTTTGCCCAGCCCTATGGACTGACCTTGAACCTCAAGCGCCAGTCCTCCTGGGCCAACCTGCGAGACAAACTGGTCAGCGGCGAACTCGACGCCGCCCACAGTCTTTACGGCCTGATATACGCCGTGCACCTGGGCATCGGTGGCGTCGCGGCCACCGACATGGCGGTGTTGATGGGCCTGAATCAGAACGGCCAGAGCATCAACCTTTCCCATGGCTTGCAGGCGCTCGGCGTGACCGGTCCTGAAGCACTGGACCGTCACGTGCACCAAACTCGCCCAAAACTCACCTTCGCCCAGACATTCCCGACCGGCACCCACGCCATGTGGCTGCACTACTGGCTGGCAAGCCAGGGCATTCATCCGTTGCACGACGTCGACAACGTGGTGGTGCCGCCACCGCAGATGGTCGCGCACCTGCAAGCGGGCCGTATCGACGGGTTCTGCGTCGGGGAGCCCTGGGCCGCCAGCGCGGTGAAACAGCAGCTCGGCTTCACGATGGCGACGACCCAGTCGATCTGGCCCGACCATCCGGAAAAAGTCCTCGGTTGCACCCGTGCGTTTGTCGAGCAATACCCCAATACCGCCCGGGCACTGGTGATGGCCATTCTGGAAGCCAGCCGTTTCATCGAAGACAGCGTCGAGAATCGCCGCAGCACCGCGCAGCTGTTAAGCGCTCCGGATTACCTCGATGCACCGCTCGATTGCATCGAACCGCGCCTGCTCGGCGAATACAACGACGGCCTCGGCAATCACTGGCAAGATCCGCACGCATTGCGCTTCCATGGCGGTGGCGCGGTCAACCTGCCGTACCTGTCCGATGGCATGTGGTTCATGACCCAGTTCCGCCGCTGGGGCTTGTTGCGCGACGACCCGGACTACCTCGCGGTGGCCCGTCAGGTCCAGCAACTAGACTTGTATCGAGAGGCCGCGGCCGCCGTCGGTGTTGCCTCGTCGGGCGAGGAAATGCGCAGCAGCCAGTTGATCGACGGCAAACGCTGGGACGGTTGCGACCCTGCCGGTTATGCCCGCAGCTTCAAGCTGCACGCCATGAGCGACAGCTCGCCCCTACTCGCCAGCCGCTGACAGGAGACTGCGAACATGTTGCGTATCCTGCTGATCAACGACACCGCGAAGAAAGTCGGCCGGCTGAAAGCGGCCCTGACCGAAGCCGGGTTCGAGGTGATCGACGAATCCGGCCTGACCATCGACCTGCCCGCGCGCGTCGAAACGGTGCGTCCGGACGTCATCCTGATCGATACCGAGTCACCGGGCCGCGATGTGATGGAGCAAGTGGTGCTGGTATCCCGCGACCAGCCGCGGCCGATCGTGATGTTTACCGACGAACATGACCCCGATGTGATGCGCCAGGCGATCAAGTCCGGGGTCAGCGCCTACATTGTCGAAGGCATTCACGCACAACGCTTGCAGCCGATTCTCGACGTGGCCATGGCGCGCTTCGAAAGCGACCAGGCCTTGCGCGCCCAGCTGCACGCCCGCGACCTGCAACTGGCCGAGCGCAAGCGCATCGAGCTGGCCAAGGGATTGTTGATGAAGATGAAAGACTGCAACGAGGAAGAGGCCTACACCCTCATGCGCCGCCAGGCCATGAGCCGGCAGCAGAAGCTGATTCAGGTGGCGGAGCAGATTATTGCCATGAGTGAGTTGCTGGGCTGACAAAGCAAAGATCGCAGCCTCGCCACAATTCATGATGTGGCACAGATCTCGCTAGGTAACCGCTACAGGTAACCAACGGCGGTTGCCCCACCTACGACAAAGACGTCGCTCACCTCATTTGCCCAAGGCGAATCCGGTGGCGGCGTTTTTTTGTTTTGGCCCCACAGCCCGGGGCCGGTGGTGCGGCCGTTGCGGCGCCCCACCTGCAAGCTCATGACTCCTTCTCGAGACGACTCACAGCTGAGGTGCGCGATGAATTCAAGCTTCTGGAAATCCGGCCATACCCCGACATTGTTCGCGGCCTTCCTCTATTTCGACCTGAGTTTCATGGTCTGGTACCTGCTCGGCCCATTGGCGGTGCAAATTGCCGCCGACCTGCACCTGACCACCCAACAACGCGGCATGGTGGTTGCCACGCCGATTCTGGCGGGCGCCGTATTGCGCTTCATCATGGGCATGCTCGCCGATCGCCTGTCGCCGAAAACCGCCGGGCTGATCGGCCAGGTGATCGTCATCTGCGCCCTGTTCGGCGCCTGGAAACTGGGCATCCACAGTTATGAACAAGCGCTGTTGCTGGGCCTGTTCCTCGGCATGGCCGGTGCGTCCTTCGCCGTGGCCTTGCCGCTGGCGTCGCAGTGGTATCCGCCGCAGCATCAAGGCAAGGCCATGGGCATCGCCGGGGCCGGTAACTCGGGCACTGTGCTCGCTGCGCTGATCGCTCCGGTGCTGGCCGCAGCGTTTGGCTGGAGCAACGTGTTCGGCTTCGCCCTGATTCCGCTGATCCTGACCATTATCGTCTTCGCCTGGCTGGCCAAAAATGCCCCTGAACGGCCGAAAGCCAAGTCGATGTCCGACTACTTCAAGGCCCTGGGTGACCGTGACAGCTGGTGGTTCATGTTTTTCTACAGCGTGACCTTCGGCGGCTTCATCGGCCTGGCCAGCGCCCTGCCCGGCTACTTCAACGACCAATATGGCCTGAGCCCGGTCACCGCCGGTTACTACACGGCGGCCTGCGTGTTTGGCGGCAGTCTGATGCGTCCCTTGGGTGGTGCGCTGGCGGACCGTTTCGGCGGGATTCGCACGTTGCTGGCGATGTACACGGTGGCGGCGATCTGCATTGCGGCGGTGGGTTTCAACTTGCCGAGTTCCTACACGGCACTGGCACTTTTTGTGTGCACCATGCTCGGTCTGGGTGCGGGTAACGGCGCTGTTTTCCAATTGGTCCCACAACGCTTTCGTCGTGAGATCGGCGTGATGACCGGTTTGATCGGCATGGCCGGTGGCATCGGCGGTTTCGCTCTCGCGGCGGGCATGGGTGCGATCAAGCAAAGCACCGGCAGCTATCAACTGGCCCTGTGGTTGTTCGCCAGTCTTGGCGTCCTCGCCTGGTTCGGCCTGCACGGTGTGAAACGTCGCTGGAGAACCACCTGGGGCTCCGCGGCCGTCACCGCCGCGCGGGTGTGAGGGCTGAATGAGCCTGCAACTGAGTTTCGCCGAAGCCAGCGCCATGGGGCCGCGCGAGGAGAATCAGGACGCCCTGCGCCTGGTCACTCCCGCGCCGGCGCTGGCGGCGAGCAAGGGCTACCTGTTCGCCATCGCCGACGGCGTCAGCCAGTGCGCCGATGGCGGGCTCGCCGCCCGTTCGACCTTGCAGGCGCTGGCGCTGGACTATTACGCCACCCCGGAAACCTGGGGCGTCGCCCAGGCACTGGACCGCCTGCTACTGGCACAGAATCGCTGGCTGCAGGCCAATGGCGGTGGGCAACCGCTGCTCACGACCGTCAGTGCCCTGGTCATGCGCGGCAGGCGATTTACCCTGGCGCACGTGGGTGACTGCAGGGTTTATCGCTGGCACGCCGATCACTTGCAACGGATCAGCGAAGACCACGTCTGGGACCAACCGGGCATGCAGCATGTGCTCAAACGGGCGCTGGGCCTCGATCAGCATCTGGTGCTGGATTTTCTCGATGGCGAGTTGCGCCAGGATGAGAGTTTCGTGCTGCTCAGCGATGGCATCTGGGCCGTGCTGGGTGACACCGCGATTGCGGCGATCCTGCGCGATCAACCGGATCTGCGCAGCGCGGCACACACCCTGGTGAGTGCCGCGCATCTTGCGGGCAGTCAGGACAATGCCAGCGCTTTGCTGGTGCGGGTCGACGCACTCGGTGAAACGAGTATCGGCGACGCGCTGATTCATCTGCAGCAATGGCCACTGCCGCCGGCGCTGAAACCGGGCCAGTCCTTTGAGGGGTGGCAGGTAGAAACGATACTCGGGCAGAGCCAGCAGTCCCTGCTTTACCGGGTACGCGACGCTCAGCAA
Organism: Pseudomonas fluorescens NCIMB 11764; assembly: GCF_000293885.2. Taxonomy (NCBI): domain Bacteria; kingdom Pseudomonadati; phylum Pseudomonadota; class Gammaproteobacteria; order Pseudomonadales; family Pseudomonadaceae; genus Pseudomonas; species Pseudomonas fluorescens. Next base: position 3,252,844 of record NZ_CP010945.1, on the reverse strand, counting down.
CAACCCTGGCTGCTGAAAACCTTGCCCGCGGCACTGCGCGACGATCACCTGGCCGGGCAGGCATTGCTGTCGGAAGAGTGGTTTCTCAAGCGTGTGGCCGGCCGGCATTTTCCTGAAGTCCATGCCGCCCATCAGCGTCAGCATTTGTACTACGTGATGCGTGAATATTCCGGGTCTACCCTGGCACAACTGAGCGCGCGAAACGCAATGTTGCCCATGGCTCAATGGCAGGACCTGGCGGAACGTTTGCTGCGGGCAGTCGGCATGCTGCATCGCCGGCAGATTCTCCATCGCGACATCAAACCGGAAAACCTGCTGCTGGGGGACGACGGCGAGCTGCGCCTGCTGGACTTCGGCCTCGCCTACTGCCCCGGTCTGTCTGAAGACCAGGCCTCGACCCTGCCTGGAACGCCCAGTTATATCGCGCCGGAAGCCTTCCGCGGCGATCCGCCGTCGGCGCAACAGGATTTGTATGCGGTCGGCGTGACTTTGTATTTCCTGCTCACCGGGCATTATCCCTACGGCGAAATCGAAGCGTTCCAGCGGCCGCGGTTCGGTGCACCGGTCAGTGCCAGTCGCTACCGGCCCGACCTGTCCGAGTGGATCGCGCAAAGTCTGGAGCGCGCGGTGGCGGCGAACCCGGATGAGCGATATGAAACGGCGGAAGAATGGTTGCTGGTACTGGAACAGGGCGAGCGGCGCAGTTTGAGTGTGCGGCCAAGGCCTTTGCTGGAACGCGAGCCGGTGAAAGTCTGGCGGACGTTGGCGCTGGGGTCGTTGCTGGTAAATCTGGTGCTGTTGTTTCTGGTTCTCCATTCATCCTGATTCGAACAGATCCTATGTGGCGAGGGAGCGGGAGCGAGCTCCCTCGCCACAGGTTCGCATGCTCCAGTACCGGGCAAGCCGCCTCTAATCAGTGCAAAAATTTGAATCGGTTCCTCAAATGCCCTCCCGCAGCCCCGTAAATCCCTTCCTTGAATAACTTGGCACAACCACTGCATTACCTCTTTCAACTTACATAAAGCCCAGCCTTCAACGACGAAGGATGCGCTTCCCGAAGTAACGGGACCAGGACAAAGGCGTCCTCGCTAGGCAACTAGCGGGACGCCTTTTTTTGTTTGCGCGAAATGTGTTCCGAGCACCCGGAGAACCTGATGAAAAAACTAAAACTGGTGATGATCGGCAATGGCATGGCCGGGGTTCGGACCCTGGAAGAGTTGCTCAAGCTGAGCAACGAGCTGTACGACATCACCGTCTTCGGCGCCGAACCGCATACCAACTACAACCGCATTATGCTGTCGCCCGTACTGGCCGGCGAACAAACCTTCGAAGAGATTGTGCTCAACGACCTGGACTGGTACCTCGACAACAACATCAAGTTGCTGCTCAACCGCAAAGTGGTGGAGATCGACCGGGTCAAACGCCGGGTCATCGCCGACGACGGCACCGAGGCCGAGTACGACCGCCTGCTGATCGCCACCGGTTCGACTCCGTTTATCCTGCCGATCCCCGGCAACACTTTGCATGGCGTGATCGGCTACCGCGACATCGCCGATACCCAGGCCATGATCAACACCGCCAAAACCCACGAGCACGCCGTGGTCATCGGCGGCGGCCTGTTGGGTCTGGAAGCGGCCAACGGCCTGATGCTGCGCGGCATGCACGTCACCGTGGTGCACAACGGTGAGTGGTTGCTGGAGCGGCAACTGGACAACGTCAGCGGCCAAATGCTGCAAACCGCGCTTGAGGCTCGTGGCCTGAAGTTTCGCCTTCGCGAGCAAACCCGGGCCCTGCACGATGCCGGCAATGGCCGGGTCGGCTCGGTCGAGTTCCACAATGGCGACATCATTCCCGCCGACCTGGTGGTGATGGCCGCCGGCATTCGCCCTGCGAGCGAACTGGCGGAAAAGTCCGGCCTCCCCTGCAATCGCGGGATTCTGGTCAGCGACACGATGCAAACCTACGATCCGCGGGTCTATGCCATCGGCGAATGCGCCAGCCACCGTGGCATCGCCTATGGCCTGGTCGCGCCGCTGTTCGAACAGGCCAGGGTCTGCGCCAACCATCTCGCCCGGCTGGGGTTTGCCACCTACAAAGGCTCGGTGACCTCGACCAAATTGAAAGTCACCGGCATCGACCTGTTTTCCGCCGGCGACTTCATGGGCGGCGAAGGCACCGAAACCATCACCCTCTCCGACCCCATCAGCGGGATTTACAAGAAGCTGGTCATCAAGGATGACGTGCTGGTCGGTGCCTGCCTGTACGGCGATACGGCAGATGGCGGTTGGTACTTCCGGCAGATTCGTGAGAACCAGGACATCGGCGAGCGCCGCGATCACCTGATGTTTGGTGAAACCTTGAAGGAAGCCAGTTGATGAACCGCCAGATCACCGCCTCCACCTGCTGCTATTGCGGAGTCGGCTGCGGCGTGCTGATCGAGCATGACGGCGAGCGCATCCTCGGCGTCAACGGCGATCCGGCCCACCCGGCCAACTTCGGCAAACTGTGCAGCAAGGGTTCGACCCTGCACCTGACCGGTGACCTCGCGGCCCGAGCGCTGTATCCGGAACTGCGCCTCGGCAAGGGCCTGGCCCGCAGCCGCACCGATTGGGACACGGCCCTTGATCACGCTGCCAGCGTCTTCGCCAAAACCATCGCCGAACACGGCCCGGACAGCGTGGCGTTTTACATTTCCGGGCAACTGCTGACCGAGGATTACTACAGTTTCAACAAACTGGCGCGAGCGCTGGTCGGTACCAACAACATCGACAGCAATTCGCGGTTGTGCATGTCCTCGGCAGTGGTCGGCTACAAGCGCAGCCTCGGTGCCGATGCACCGCCATGCAGCTACGAAGACCTGGAATCCAGCGACTGCGTGATGATCGTCGGCAGCAACATGGCCTACGCCCACCCGGTACTGTTTCGGCGCCTCGAAGAGGCAAAATCCCGCCGGCCACAGATGAAAGTCATCGTCATCGACCCGCGTCGCACCGACACCTGCGACTTGGCTGACCTGCATCTGGCGATTCTTCCGGGCACCGATGTCGCGTTGTTCCATGGGATCTTGTACCTGTTGCTGTGGGAAGGCTGGATCGACCGCGATTTCATCAAGGCCCACACCGAAGGGCTGGCCGAACTGAAAGACCTGGTTCGCGATTACACGCCACCAATGGTTTCGCAGCTGTGCGGGATCAGCGTTGAACAACTGCAACAATGTGCCGAGTGGGTGGGTACCTCGCCGAGTTTCCTGTCGTTGTGGTGCATGGGCTTGAACCAGTCCACCGCCGGAAGCGCGAAAAACAGCGCGCTGATCAACCTTCACCTCGCCACCGGGCAGATTGGCCGTCCGGGTGCAGGACCTTTCTCCCTGACCGGCCAGCCGAATGCCATGGGGGGACGGGAAACTGGCAGTTTGTCGAACTTGCTGCCCGGCCATCGCGAAGCGGCCAATGCCGAGCACCGCGCGGAAGTGGCCGCCTACTGGGGCGTTGACCAATTGCCTGAACGCACCGGGCTCAGCGCGATCGAGCTGTTTGAGCAGGTTCGTAGCGGAACCGTCAAAGCCCTGTGGATTGCCTGCACCAACCCCGCGCAATCGATGCCGGACCAGACCGCCGTGCGCGCAGCGCTGGAAGCCTGCCCGTTCGTGGTGTTGCAGGAAGCCTTTCGCACCACCGAAACCGCCGCGTTCGCCGACCTACTGTTGCCTGCCGCCAGCTGGGGCGAAAAGGAAGGGACGGTCACCAATTCCGAACGGCGGATTTCCCATGTCCGCCGTGCGATTGTCGCCCCCGGTGAAGCGCGTTCTGACTGGGCGATCACGGTGGATTTCGCACAGCGCCTGGAAAAACATCTGCGTCCCGAGCAAGCCAGTCTGTTTGCGTTCGAGACCCCGGCGCAGATCTTCGATGAGTACAAGCAATTGACTCGCGGCCGTGATCTGGACTTGTCCGGCATCAGCCATGAGCTGATCGACCGTCTCGGGCCGCAGCAATGGCCATTTCCTGCAAACGCCAGTGAAGGTACGGCCCGATTGTACGTGGACGGGATTTTCCCGACCGCCAGCGGACGCGCCCGGTTCATCGCCGATCCGTATCTTGCCGCCCGGGAACAACGTGATGGGGAATTCCCGCTGACCCTGATCACCGGCCGCCTGCGCGATCAATGGCACGGCATGAGCCGCACCGGTACGGCCGCGCAGTTGTTCGGTCATGTCAGTGAAGCCGTGTTGAGCCTGCACCCGGATGACCTGCACCGCCATGGACTGCAACCCGGTGAGCTGGTCAGCCTGAAAAGCCGTCGCGGCGCACTCATTGTTGCCGTCGGCAGTGACGACAGTGTGCGTCCTGGCCAGGCCTTCCTGCCCATGCATTGGGGCGACCGCTTCCTGAAGGGTGGTGTCAATTCGATCACCCAACCGGCGTTTGATCCATTGTCGAAACAACCGGAACTCAAACACACCGGAGTAAGAATTGACCCGGTAAACCTGCCCTGGAACCTTTTCGCCTTGGTCGAGGGCGATATCCAACAGCATTTTGAGACGCTACGACCACTCTGCGAGGCGTTTTCCTACGCCAGCCTCAGCCTTGTTGGCCGTGAACGCCCCGCGCTGCTCATACGCGCTTCCAGCGCCACAGCGCCAGACCCGCAATTACTGCGTGATATCGACCACTGCCTGAGGCTCAACGAGGGGCCGGTACTGGCCTACGACGACCCTCGGCGCTCCATCGGTAAACGGGTGCGGATCGAGAACGGCCGAATTACCTCGATTCGTCTCGCTGGCGAAACCCTCGCCCAGCACTGGCTGCAGGATCTCTGGCACGAAGGTCGCGTCGACCAGCAACTGCGGCGCTGGCTGCTTGCACCGCTGAGCGCGCCGCCTGGTAACGCCAGCGCGCCGGCCGCCGGCACCAGAACCCTGTGCAACTGCAAAAACGTCAGCCAGAACGCGGTCTGCGCCGGCATCCGTCGAGGCCTGGACTTGCAAGGTTTGAAACAAGAATTGGGGTGCGGCACGCAATGCGGCTCCTGCGTCCCGGAAATAAAGCGTTTGTTGGCCGCCACTGCGCAGCCGATCGCCGTCATCTCGTGAGGAAAACACTATGAACGCAAAAGTCTGGCTGGTGGGTGCAGGTCCTGGCGACCCGGAATTGCTGACCCTCAAGGCTGTTCGAGCGTTGAGCGAAGCCGATGTGGTGTTGATCGACGATCTGGTGAACGAAGCGGTGCTGGAGCATTGTCCACGGGCGCGAATCATTGCCGTGGGCAAACGCGGTGGCTGTCGCTCCACGCCTCAGGCGTTCATTCATCGATTGATGCTGCGTTATGCCCGTCAGGGCAAATGCGTGGTGCGGCTCAAGGGCGGCGATCCGTGCATTTTTGGTCGCGGCGGTGAAGAGGCCCAGTGGCTGCGCGAGCGCGGGGTCGATGTCGAGCTGGTCAATGGCATCACCGCCGGACTCGCCGGTGCAACGCAATGCGATATTCCGTTGACGCTACGGGGCGTTGCGCGCGGCGTGACGCTGGTGACGGCCCACACCCAGGATGGCAGCAGCCTGAACTGGCAAGCCCTCGCCCAAGGCGGCACGACATTGGTGGTTTATATGGGCGTGGCGAAGCTGAGTGAAATTCGCGAGCAGTTGCTGATTGGCGGGATGGCGGCAGATACACCGGTGGCGATGATTGAAAACGCGTCCCTGCCACACCAGCGGGAATGCCGCAGCGATCTGATGGCGATGGAAGAAGATGCCTACGCCTTTGAGCTGAAAAGCCCGGCCATTCTGGTGATTGGCGCGGTGGCGGCTGACGAGCAGATCAAAAGATCGCAGCCTGCGGCAGCTCCTACATTGGCCCTGCGTACATCCTTGTAGGAGCTGCTGCAGGCTGCGATCTTTTCGCCACGCCGCAGATCCAATGCTGGAACCCAAATCGCAGGCAAAGAAAAGCCCGGCCTAAGCCGGGCTTTTCTCAGAGCTGCGGGCTAATTACTTAGCTTGAGCTTCAACCTGCGCTTCTACGCGACGGTTTACAGCGCGACCAGCTTCAGTTTTGTTGTCAGCAACTGGGCGGGATTCGCCGTAGCCAACAGACTGAACGCGGGACGATTCAACACCGTACTGGTTGGTCAGAACTTGCTTAACGGCGTTTGCACGACGCTCGGACAGTTTCTGGTTGTAAGCGTCAGGACCGACGGAGTCAGTGTGACCTTCAACAGTAGTGGTGGTGGATGGGTACTGCTTCATGAAGTCAGCCAGGTTCTTGATGTCGCCGTAGCTGTTGGTTTTAACAACAGATTTGTCGAAATCGAACTTAACGTCCAGCTCTACACGAACAACTTCAGCAACTGCTGGGCAGCCATCAGCGTCAACAGTTACGTTGGCTGGGGTGTCCGGGCACTTGTCAACGTTGTCGCAAACGCCGTCGTTGTCGCTGTCGGAGCAGACTTCAGCTGGTGCTGGAACTGGAGCGGCTGCAGGCTTGGAGCCGCCACCGAAGTTCACACCGATACCGACGCTTGGAGCCCACTCGGTGTCACCTTGGTCGATGTTGTACTGAGCTTCAACGCCGGCACGGGCGTAGAAGTTGTCAGTGAAGTACAGCTTGGCACCGCCGCCAACGTTGGCGAAAGTGGAGCCGTTACGACCACCGCGATCGTTCTGGCCGATGCTCTGATCGGAGAAACCAGCAGATACGTACGGACGCAGCATGTCGCCTGGGTTGTTGAAGTGGTACAGAGCGTCCAGGGCGGTGTTGGAGCCCTTGATGTTCTTGCCCGACTCGCTACGTACGTTGTGCACTTCGTCGTAGCCCAGACGCAGTTCAACGTCGTCGGTCAGGAAGTAACCAACCGAGCCACCGAACAGGTTGCCGTCGTTTTTGAAATCGCGCTGGCTGTCGTAGTACTCTTTCTTTGCAAAGCCTTCGATTTCAACTGCGCCTTGGCCTTGTGCCAGTGCGCCGAACGAAGTGGCTGCAATAAGAGAACCAATGGCCAAGCCCAAGGTGTTTTTCAGTTTCATCCGTTAAATCCCCATCTGGTGATTGTGAAGCAGTCCCGCAAACCGGGGGACAACTCGGCGGCAAGTCTATCAGAACTTGCCTACACGTAAGAGATATTTGCGCCGAACTAAGTTTCAGCAATGCCTGCAAATTTCTCACGCAATTTGTCTAGAGCGCGTTTGTAACGCATTTTTGTTGCACTCAAACCCATGTGCATGATGTCTGCGATCTCCTGAAACTCCAGCTCTGCGACAAATCGTAGCACCAGAATTTCACGGTCAATCGGGTTCACATACACCAGCCAGCGATCAAGTCCGCCCTTCTCCTCGGGTTTCGGCGCCTTTTCTTCAGACGCTTCCTCGAGGGGGTCCAGACTCAAAGCGTCCATCAAGCGACGCTTTCGCCGTTCTTTCCGATACTGCGTGATGCACTCGTTGTACGTGATGCTATATAGCCATGTCTTGAACTTCGATTTCCCCTCGAAGTTCTTCAGTCCATACAGCACCTTCAACATCACTTCCTGACAGACATCGTCTGCATCGCGATCGTTCCCAAGATATCGTGCACAGACGTTAAATAATGTTCGTTGGTAACGCCGCATCAATTCTTCATAGGCGCGCGTTACGTGAAACAGCTCGGTATGCGAGCGCGCGACCAACTCCTCATCAGAGAGCTCGCGGGGGTCGTAGCGCGTGGAGAGCGATTGAGCTTTATTCAAAACAAGTCGGGCCGACAGTCAGGTCAATGTCCGCCGCAGCCCTTCAGGGCATTTTGCGGCGGCATACATTAGCAGGGTTTGCCGGGTTAGCGGCTACTCACATGCTGCTCCAGGAGGATCCGATTGGAGAGAGAGACTAGCTCACCCTCATCGGTCAGCAATGTGGTTTTAACCGTGCCGATCTCTTCGATCTGACCTTCGACCTCGCCAACACGCACTTGTTGCCCAACCTGATACAACTCACGCACATAGATTCCCGCAAGAATCTGGCCGGCAATTTCCCGGCTTCCCAACCCCATGGCCAGCGCAACCGCCAGACCAACGGTTATCAATACGATCACGATCACATGGTTCAGCAGGTCAGTCTTGACCTCCAACTGGCTGATCGCGACCGAAATACTGATGATAATGACCAGGCCTTGGGCAATTCGCCCCAACCCTGCAGCGTAATCCAGCCCTACGCCTTCTGCCGCGCCACGCACCAGCCCATTGGCCAGTTGAGCCAGTAAAACTCCCACCAGCAGCACCAGCGCAGCGCCGAAAACTTTCGGCAAATACAGAGCAAGCATGTCCAGCGTAGCTGAAACTCGCTCAAGTCCAAGGGATTCTGCGGCCGAAACCAGAAAAATCAGCAGAACGAACCAGTATACGATTTTACCGATCAGCGTCGAAATCGGTACTTGAAGGCCGGCCCGGGACAGCAATTTTGTCAGACCGGTGCCGCCCATCAAGCGATCGAGACCGAGCTTGGCGAGCAACTTCGACAGCAAAGTATCCAAAAGTTTCGCAACGACGAAACCCAACAGCAGCACGACCAGTGCGCCGAACAGGTTCGGAATGAAATTCGCAACCTTGGTCCATAACGCAGTCATTGCAGTGACGAGGCTCTGAGTCCAGAGATCAAGTTCCATATTCAATCAGCCTTATCAGCAGTGCGAACGGTAGGTTTACGGTGACGGGAAACCGGCGAAACGTGCGCCGATCCGTTATTCAGGGCGATCATCAGCGCGGGCAACCAGCGGCCCAGCAGGCTGAAAAGATCACCGGCGCCGACCTGGCGATTGGCGGTTTTCAGGACACGGCCCAGACACGCATCGTCGTCCCGAGTGGACGGCGAGGCGTTCAGCATGTCGCGCAAAGACTGTTCAAACGGATCGTGCATACGCACCTCTCGTGATGTCTGTGAAAGACGCGGCCAGATTTGCACGGGTCACATGGCTCATCATCAGACCCAGCGCAAACGTCGGAATAACCACCACTGCCCCAGTGCCACCGAAACCATCATCAGGCAGGCAATCAGGAAGCCGTAGGGGCTGGCAGAGAACGGAATTCCCCCCACGTTGATTCCCAAAAGACCGGTCAGGAAACTCATCGGCAAAAAGATCCCGGTGATGATCCCGAAGCGGTACATCGTGCGGTTCATGCGCACGCTCAATCGCCGGTCTTCGGCCTCCAGGACCAGCCCCACGCGCTCCCGGGTCAACTCCAGCTCCTCAAGATAGCGGGTCAGGCTGTTGTTCAATTCGTTCCAGTAATCGCCGTCATCTTCGACAAACCAGGGTAGTTTTATCCGCGTCAGCTGTCCGAAAATATCCCGCTGCGGTGCCAGGAAACGTTTCAGCGCAGCCGCCCTCCGACGGATCTGCAAAATGGAGTCATGTTCGGGTGTATACCGTTCGTCGGTATCCAGCTTCTCTTCTTCCTCATCGACCACTTCCGAGAGGCAGCCGACCAGATCCTGCACCTTGTTGGTGAGGTACTGAGCCATATAAAGGATGAGTTCGGAGGCAGTTTTCGGTCCTTTGCCTTCGGCGAGCTGCACCAGCAATTCATCAGTGGCGCGCAACGGGCGCAGACGCAGGGAAATCACCCGCTGTGCCGAAGCAAAAATCCGCACCGACACCATGTCTTCCGGTTCCGCACCCGGATTCAGATTGACGCCGCGTAAAAATAGCAGCAGTTCGCTGTCGGAAAGCTGTAAGAGACGCGGACGGGTGTTTTCTTCCAGCAACAGATCACAGCTGAATTCACTCAGGCCGCTGGATTTGCGCAGCCAGGTCTGGGTTTGCGGGTGACTGCGATCCCAGTGCAGCCACAGGCTTTCGTGCGCCTGCAGCTGCAAATCATCGAGTTCAGTCCGGGCTATCGAACGCGCACCGCCTTTACCATCCAGCACCAGGGCATGCACCAGCCCCCACTGCGCGTTGTCTTCCTCGAACATCCTCACCCCTTTGCCTGGCTCAACGTTTATTCAGGCATCTTCAGCGGACTTGGCGAGATGATCACGCCGTTGTTGTCCGCATAGATGTACTCGCCTGGACGGAACGTCACACCGGCAAAGGTCACCACCACGTTGAGGTCGCCGAGCCCGCGCCGGTCGGATTTCCTCGGGTGGCTGGCGAGGGCCTGAACGCCCAGGTCGGTCTGCGCGATGATATCGACGTCGCGGATGCAACCGTAGATCACCAGCCCTTCCCAACCGTTGTTCGCGGCTTTCTCGGCCAGCATGTCACCCAGCAACGCATGACGCAGGGAGCCGCCACCATCGACCACCAGCACCTTGCCATCGCCCTTGAGCTCGACCTGCTCCTTGACGCGCGAGTTGTCTTCGAAGCACTTGATGGTCACGATTTCGCCACCGAAGGAATCGCGGCCGCCGAAATTGCTGAACATCGGCTCCAGCACTTGCACCAGTTCAGGATAGGCGTCGCACAGGTCAGGCGTGATGTAATGGTTCATCGAGAAACTCCTGTAAAGAGGAAGACAATCGAGGATGTCGCAAAGTGACCGGAAAAGCTCAATGCGTCATATCTTAGCCGCAAGCCGATCAGAGCGAAATGCCCTTGATAGAGCATCGGGCTCAGACTGCCGCGGCCAAATCCGGCTTGTCTCCCGACAACGGCGTGTGCTGATCGGCCAACCAGCGCGCCACCAACGGCCAGACCTCAGTCTGCGCCGCTTTGCTGACGAGCATTTCCACGTGGCCGAAGTTGTCGCCAAAGCCCTGTTCGCGACCGAGGTTGATGAACTGCTTGTGCTCGGAGCCCACCTGGTCAAACAACTTGCGACAGGCCCACGCGGGATCCTGATGGTCGCCCGCCGCACTCACCGCCAACACGGGCAAGCGGACATCGGCCAATCCGGCCCACCAGTCCTTGTCGGCATCGCCAAAACGTCCGAACAGACCGTACCAGCGCATGCTTTCCAGGGCCAGGCCAATCGGCTCGTCCTCCGGGCCGCGCTTGAGCCGTGACCCGGACAGCTGGGCGAAACGCTTGAGAATGAAGCGCCCGCTCCACTCAACCGGCGGGATCTTCAACGGCCAGTAGGTGCGACTGACTTGTGTGCCGAAGAACGCCGCAGAGGCCACCACCGGTTCACCGATGTACTCGCCACCCAGCGCCGCCGCCAGGGTTATCCCGCCCAGCGAGTGGCCGATCCAGTGCGGGACCTGGCCACTCTGCTCACGCACGAACGCGCCGATGGCTGGCAGATCGTAACGAGCGTAATCGGCGACGCGGTTTTTGCGGTAGTTCTGGTTGCGCTGGGACAGGCCATGGCCGCGCATTTCCGGAATCCATACATCGAATCCCAGGCGTGTCAGGTAAGCCCCGAGTCCCAGCCCCTTGGGAGAAAACCAGAACCGTCGATTGGAAAAACTGCCGTGCAACAGAATCACCGGCACGCCCCCGTGCGCGGGCTCATCCGCCATGCCCAATCGGGTCACGGCCAACTCCACAGTACCATCGGGACTGTTGCCGGGTTTCAAACGATAAACGTCTTCGCTCAGATCGCCGCGCCGCTCGGCGCTGATCAGGGCGACAGGAAATAGGTTGCTGCTGCTTTGCATAATGCTCTTGCACAAAAAAGGGCGGCATCCAGAGGAGCCCGCCCTACTTGAATCTTAAAGCCCCGGCCACTCGACCGAGGCTTCATTCACGAATCAGGCCGAAGCCTGACCTTCCGCCAGGAAGAACCAGGTTTCCAGTACGGAATCGGGGTTCAACGAAACGCTTTCGATACCCTGTTCCATCAGCCATTTGGCCAGATCAGGGTGGTCCGAGGGGCCCTGACCGCAAATGCCGATGTACTTGCCGGCCTTGTTGCACGCGGCAATGGCGTTCGCCAGCAGCTTCTTGACCGCCGGATTACGCTCGTCGAACAGGTGAGCGATGATCCCGGAGTCACGGTCCAGGCCCAGCGTCAGCTGAGTCAGGTCGTTGGAGCCGATGGAGAAGCCGTCGAAGAATTCGAGGAACTCGTCGGCGAGGATCGCGTTGGATGGCAGTTCGCACATCATGATGATGCGCAGACCGTTCTCGCCGCGGGCCAGGCCGTTTTCTGCCAGCAGGTCGATGACCTGGCTCGCTTCGCCCAGGGTACGGACGAACGGCACCATGATTTCAACGTTGGTCAGGCCCATCTCGTTGCGCACACGCTTGAGGGCGCGGCATTCGAGCTCGAAGCAGTCGCGGAACGATTCGCTGATGTAACGCGAAGCACCACGGAAGCCCAGCATCGGGTTTTCTTCTTCCGGCTCGTAGAGCTTGCCGCCGATCAGGTTGGCGTATTCGTTGGACTTGAAGTCCGACAGACGCACGATGACCTTTTTCGGGGTGAACGCAGCGGCCAGGGTGCTGATGCCTTCAACCAGTTTGTCGACGTAGAAGCCGACCGGATCGTCGTAACCGGCGATGCGCTTGTCGACGCTGTCCTTGATGTCCTGCGGCAGGCCGTCGTAGTTCAACAGCGCTTTGGGGTGCACACCGATCATGCGGTTGATGATGAACTCAAGGCGGGCCAGGCCCACACCGGCGTTCGGCAGTTGCGCGAAGTCGAAGGCGCGGTCCGGGTTGCCGACGTTCATCATGATCTTGAATGGCAGATCAGGCATGGCATCGACGGAGTTTTTCTTGATATCGAAGCCCAGTTCGCCTTCGAAGATGTAGCCGGTGTCGCCTTCAGCGCAGGAAACGGTGACGCCCTGGCCGTCTTTCAACAGCTGGGTGGCGTTGCCGCAACCGACCACGGCCGGGATGCCCAGCTCGCGAGCGATGATCGCCGCGTGGCAGGTACGGCCGCCACGGTTGGTGACGATGGCGCTGGCGCGCTTCATGACCGGTTCCCAGTCCGGGTCGGTCATGTCGGAAACGAGAACGTCGCCCGGCTGGACTTTGTCCATCTCGGACACGTCCTTGATGATGCGAACCTTGCCGGCGCCGATGCGCTGGCCGATGGCGCGACCTTCAACCAGCACGGTGCCGGTTTCTTTCAACAGGTAACGTTCCATGACGTTGGCCTGGGTGCGGCTCTTCACGGTTTCAGGACGGGCCTGAACGATGTAGAGCTTGCCGTCGTCACCGTCTTTGGCCCATTCGATGTCCATCGGGCACTTGTAGTGCTTCTCGATGATCATCGCTTGTTTGGCCAGCTCGCTGACTTCGGCGTCGCTGAGGCAGAAACGTGCGCGATCGGCCTTGTCGACGTCGATGGTCTTGACCGACTTGCCGGCCGTGGCGACTTCGCCGTAGATCATCTTGATCGCTTTGCTGCCCAGGTTACGGCGCAGGATCGCCGGACGACCGGCCTCGAGGGTTTGTTTGTGGACGTAGAATTCGTCCGGGTTCACCGCGCCTTGTACGACGGTTTCACCCAGGCCGTAGGCGCCGGTGATGAACACCACGTCACGGAAGCCCGATTCGGTATCGAGGGTGAACATCACGCCGGCGGTGCCGGTTTCGGAGCGGACCATGCGCTGCACGCCAGCCGACAGAGCCACCAGCTTGTGATCGAAGCCCTGGTGCACGCGGTAGGAAATGGCACGGTCGTTGAACAGCGAAGCGAACACCTCTTTGGCGGCGCGAATGACGTTTTCGACACCACGGATGTTCAGGAAAGTTTCCTGCTGACCGGCGAAGGAAGCGTCCGGCAGGTCTTCGGCAGTAGCGGAAGAGCGCACGGCCACGGCCATGTCAGGGTTGCCGGCCGACAGCGTGGCGAATGCGGTGCGGATCTCGGCGTTGAGCTTCTCGGGGAATTCGGCTTCCATGATCCATTGACGGATCTGGGCGCCGGTCTTGGCCAGGGCGTTGACATCATCGACGTCCAGAGCGTCGAGGGCGGCGTGGATCTGATCGTTCAGGCCGCTCAGTTCCAGAAAATCACGATAAGCCTGAGCTGTCGTGGCGAAGCCACCGGGCACCGATACACCGGCACCTGCAAGGTTACTGATCATCTCGCCCAGGGATGCGTTCTTGCCCCCTACGTGCTCCACATCATGGACGCCGAGCTTATCGAGGGAAACTACGTACTCTACCAAGGTGATCTCTCCACTAACTGTGTTGGAAAAGCTCAGAAGCCGGCGCTCCGAGGGAGCATTTGCCAGCTGTATGGCCTGGACCTGGAAAATAAGTGAGAATGCGGGCCAAGGGCGGCCGGCAAATCGCGCCTATCATATCCAAGATTCGTTACTAGCTTAAGGCCCAAGGTGCAAATGAAACGATCTGCTTTCTTTATCTCCGATGGCACCGGCATCACAGCCGAAACCCTGGGTCAAAGCCTCCTGGCGCAGTTCGAAAACATTACCTTCAGCAAATTCACGCGGCCGTACATCGACAACGTGGATAAAGCGCGGGCCATGGTACAACAAATCAACAAAGCCGCCGAAACCGACGGCTTTCGGCCGATTATCTTCGACACCATCGTCAATCAGGACATTCGTGAGATCCTCGCGACGTCCAATGGTTTCATGATCGACATTTTCTCGACCTTCCTGGCACCGCTTGAACAGGAACTGACCGAGCATTCTTCCTATACCGTCGGCAAGTCTCACTCGATCGGCGGCAACTCCAACTACATGGAGCGCATCGAGGCGGTGAACTTCGCCCTCGACAACGACGACGGCGCGCGCACGCATTATTACGACAAGGCCGACCTGATCCTAGTGGGGGTGTCGCGTTGTGGTAAGACACCGACGTGCCTGTACATGGCCATGCAATTCGGCATCCGCGCGGCCAACTACCCGCTGACCGAAGACGACATGGAACGCCTGACCCTGCCAAACGCCCTGCGCGCCCACCAGCACAAACTGTTCGGCCTGACCATCGACCCGGACCGCCTCACCGCGATCCGCAACGAGCGCAAGCCCAACAGCCGCTATTCGAGCTACGCGCAGTGCGAGTTCGAAGTGCGCGAGGTGGAGAATCTGTTCCGTCGCGAGAACATTGCACACATCAATTCCACGCATTTTTCCGTTGAAGAGATTTCGGCGAAGATTCTGGTGGAGAAAGGCGTGGAGCGGCGGTTCAAGTAATTCTCTGTTGCCTGTTCTGGCCTCATCGCTAGCAGGCTGGCTCCCACAGTTGATCTGCGGTGAACACAAATCAACTGTGGGAGCAGCCTGCTAGCGTTTGAACGATAACGCGGTCCTCTAGATAACAAACAAATCCACAAACCGGTTGACCGGCGTCGCCTCAAGCCGCTCCTGATCCTTGCACAACGCAAAAATCTCCTCGCTACGCTGCCCCGTGAATCGTGTCAGCAGGTTCGCCCTGAACTTGTCTTCCAGCAGCGGAATACCTTCCGCACGGCGCCGACGATGACCGATCGGGTATTCAACCACCACCTTCCCGGTGCTGGACCCGTCCTTGAAAAACACCTGTATCGCATTGGCGATCGAGCGTTTGTCCGCCTCCAGGTATTCGCGGGTGTATTGCGGGTCTTCGACGATGACCATTTTTTCGCGCAGCACATCGATGATCGGATGCGCCGCATGGAAGTCATCTTCGTACTGCTCGGCCACCAGATTGCCGAAGGCCAGCGGCACGGCGGTCATGTACTGGATGCAGTGGTCGCGGTCCGCCGCATTGGCCAGCGGGCCGACCTTGGAAATAATGCGGATCGCCGACTCGTGGGTGGTGATGACGATTCTGTCGATCTCGTGCAAGCGATTCCTGACTTGCGGATGCAACGTCACAGCCGCTTCGCAAGCGGTTTGCGCGTGAAATTCGGCCGGGAAGCTGATTTTGAACAGCACGTTTTCCATCACGTAGCTGCCATAGGAGCGGGTGAAACGGAAGGCACGCCTGTCTTCGGGCTTGAGCGCCAGGTCGTTGTTGGTGTGGCTGAACGACACGTCGTAGAAGCCCCACTGCCTGGCGGTCAGCACCCCGGGAATGCCCATCTCGCCACGCATCGCGATGTCCGCCAGACGCACACCTCGACTGGTCGCATCGCCCGCCGCCCAGGATTTGCGTGAACCGGCATTCGGCGCATGCCGATAGGTGCGCAACGCTTGCCCGTCGGCAAAGGCATGGGACAGCGCGGACAGCAACTGCTCGCGATTGGCGCCCATCAGTTTGGCAGTAACGGCGGTCGAAGCGACTTTCACCAGGATGACGTGATCAAGGCCTACACGGTTGAAGGAGTTTTCCAGCGCGATCACACCCTGAATCTCATGGGCCATGATCATGGCTTCAAGGACGGCGCGAACGGTCAGCGGCGCGTCGCCATTGGCCAGGCGCTTTTGCGACAGGTGATCGGCCACCGCGAGAATGCCGCCGAGGTTATCGGACGGATGGCCCCATTCGGCGGCGAGCCAGGTATCGTTGTAGTCGAGCCAGCGCACGATGCAGCCGATGTCCCACGCCGCTTTGACCGGGTCGAGACGATAGCTGGTGCCGGGTACGCGGGCGCCGAACGGGACGACGGTGCCTTCGACGATCGGCCCGAGGTGTTTGGTGCATTCGGGGAAACGCAGCGCCAGCAAGCCGCAGCCGAGGGTGTCGATCAGGCAGTTGCGGGCAGTGTCCAGAGCTTCCCTGGACTCGATCTTGAAGTTGAGGACGTAATCGGCAATGTCCTGCAGGACCGTGTCGTAGTCGGGGCGGTTGTTTTGGTCGACGTTGGTGCTCATGTTCGATTCACTCGTGAAGTGGTTCGTTGATGGGACCTCGGTTCAGGGCAATCTCAGTTAATGAAAAATTCTTATGATTGAAATGCAGTCCACTGTGGGAGCGAGCCTGCTCGCGATTGCGGTGTATCCGTCGACATCAATGCTGGATGTCAGTCCGCCATCGCGAGCAGGCTCGCCCCCACAGGGTTTTGTGTTTATCTCTGGTTCCGTGTCGGGTTCAGAAAGAATCTCCCGGCACGCGAACAAACCCTTCCATCAACACCCGCGCACTGCGGCTCATGATAGCTTTGTTCACTGTCCATTCACCGTCCACCAGGCTGGCCTCGGCACCGACGCGCAAGGTGCCCGACGGATGGCCGAAACGCACGGCATTGCGCTCGATGCCGCCCGCTGCGAGGTTTACCAGCGTGCCGGAAATGGCGGCGGCAGTGCCGATAGCGACCGCCGCAGTGCCCATCATCGCGTGGTGCAACTTGCCCATGGACAATGCGCGCACCAATAGATCGACATCACCTGCCGCAATCGCTTTACCGCTGGACGCGACGTAATCCGCAGGCTTGGCCACAAAGGCAACCTTGGGCGTGTGCTGGCGCTTCGCGGCTTCATCCAGATTGGAAATCAGCCCCATGCGCAGCGCACCGTAAGCACGAATGGTCTCGAACATCGCCAGTGCTTTCGGATCACCGTTGATAGCGCCCTGCAACTCGGTGCCGGTGTAACCGATGTCTTCGGCATTGACGAAAATAGTCGGGATACCCGCATTGATCATGGTTGCCTTGAACGTCCCGACGCCGGGCACTTCGAGGTCGTCCACCAGATTCCCGGTAGGAAACATCGAACCGCCACCGCCCTCCTCTTCCGCCGCCGGGTCCATGAATTCGACCTGCACTTCGGCTGCCGGAAAGGTCACGCCGTCGAGTTCGAAATCACCGGTTTCCTGCACCTCACCATTGGTGATCGGTACGTGGGCGATGATGGTCTTGCCGATGTTGGCCTGCCACACGCGCACCACCGCCACACCGTTGTGCGGAATGCGGCTGGCGTCCACCAGGCCGTTGCTGATGGCGAACGAACCGACCGCCGCCGACAGGTTGCCGCAGTTGCCGCTCCAGTCCACGAATGGCTTGTCGATGGAGACCTGACCGAACAGGTAATCGACGTCGTGATCGGCCTTGAGGCTTTTCGACAGGATTACGGTTTTACTGGTGCTGGAAGTCGCGCCGCCCATGCCATCGATTTGCTTGTCGTACGGGTCGGGGCTGCCGATCACCCGCAGCAACAGGGCGTCGCGCGCCGGGCCGGGAATCTGTGCCGCTTCGGGCAGGTCTTTCAGGCTGAAAAATACGCCTTTGCTGGTGCCGCCGCGCATGTAGGTGGCGGCGATTTTGATCTGGGGTGCGTGAGCCATGGGTGCTCCTTCAAGACAGACACGGGACTTGAAGTCCCGCGTCCGCACAGCTTGATTTAGACGGCAACCGCCGATTCTTCGAGGAAGTCCTGCGCGAAGCGTTGCAGCACGCCGCCGGCCTCATAGATCGACACTTCTTCAGCAGTGTCGAGGCGGCAGGTCACCGGCACTTCGACGCGCTCACCGTTCTTGCGATTGATCACCAGCGTCAGCTCGGCGCGCGGTGTGCGTTCGCCGATCACGTCGTAGGTTTCGCTGCCGTCGATGGCGAGCGTGTGGCGGTTGGTGCCCGGCTTGAACTCCAGCGGCAACACGCCCATGCCCACCAGGTTGGTGCGGTGAATACGCTCGAACCCTTCGGCGGCAATCGCTTCCACACCCGCCAGACGCACGCCTTTGGCCGCCCAGTCGCGGGACGAACCCTGACCGTAATCGGCGCCGGCGATGATGATCAGCGGCTGCTTGCGTTCCATGTAGGTTTCGATGGCTTCCCACATGCGCATGACCTTGCCTTCCGGTTCCACGCGGGCCAGCGACCCCTGCTTGACCTTGCCGTTTTCCTGGACCATTTCGTTGAACAGTTTCGGGTTGGCGAAGGTGGCGCGTTGCGCGGTCAGGTGGTCACCGCGGTGCGTGGCGTAGGAGTTGAAATCCTCTTCCGGCAGGCCCATTTTCGCCAGGTATTCGCCGGCGGCGCTGTCGAGCATGATCGCGTTCGACGGCGACAGGTGATCGGTGGTGATGTTGTCCGGCAGCACCGCCAGCGGGCGCATGCCCTTGAGCGGGCGCGCACCGGCCAGCGCACCTTCCCAGTACGGCGGACGGCGGATGTAGGTGCTCATCTCGCGCCAGGCGTACAGCGGCGTGACCTTAGGACCGGTGTCTTCGTGGATGGCGAACATCGGGATGTAAACCTGACGGAACTGCTCAGGTTTGACCGAGGCTTTCACCACCGCGTCGATCTCTTCGTCGCTCGGCCAGATGTCCTTCAGGCGGATTTCCTTGCCGTTTGCGTCCAGGCCCAGCACATCTTTTTCGATGTCGAAACGGATGGTGCCGGCGATGGCGTACGCCACCACCAAGGGCGGCGAAGCGAGGAATGCATTCTTGGCGTAAGGGTGAATCCGCCCGTCGAAGTTGCGGTTGCCCGAGAGCACGGCGGTGGCGTACAGGTCGCGGTCGATGATCTCTTGCTGGATCACCGGGTCCAGCGCGCCGGACATGCCGTTGCAGGTGGTGCAAGCAAAGGCCACGACGCCGAAACCGAGTTGTTCCAGTTCGTCCGTCAGGCCCGCTTCATCGAGGTACAACGCCACGGTTTTCGAACCCGGTGCCAGGGACGACTTGACCCACGGCTTGCGGGTCAACCCGAGCTTGTTGGCATTGCGCGCCAGCAGGCCGGCGGCAATCACGTTGCGCGGGTTGCTGGTGTTGGTGCAACTGGTGATGGCGGCGATGATCACCGCGCCGTCCGGCATCTGGCCAGGTACGTCGTCCCATTTCCCGGAGATGCCTTGCGCGGCCAGGTCAGACGTAGCAACGCGAGCGTGCGGGTTGCTCGGGCCGGCCATGTTGCGCACCACCGAGGACAGGTTGAAGGTCAAACCGCGCTCGTATTGCGCACCCTTCAGGCTGTCGGCCCACAGGCCGGTGGTCTTGGCGTAGTTCTCGACCAACTGTACTTGCTCGTCTTCACGGCCGGTGAGCTTGAGGTAGTCGATGGTTTGCTGGTCGATGTAGAACATCGCCGCGGTGGCGCCGTATTCCGGAGCCATGTTGGAAATGGTTGCGCGGTCGCCGAGGGTCAGCGCGGAGGCGCCTTCGCCGAAGAACTCCAGCCACGCGCCGACGACTTTTTGCTTGCGCAGGAACTCGGTCAGCGCCAGCACCATGTCGGTGGCGGTGATGCCCGGTTGCAGTTTGCCGGTCAGTTCGACGCCGACGCTTTCCGGCAGACGCATCCACGATGCGCGGCCAAGCATCACGCTCTCGGCTTCCAGGCCACCGACGCCAATGGCGATCACACCCAGGGCATCGACGTGCGGGGTGTGACTGTCGGTGCCGACGCAGGTATCAGGGAACGCCACGCCATCGCGCACCTGGATCACCGGAGACATTTTCTCCAGGTTGATCTGGTGCATGATCCCGTTGCCGGGCGGAATCACGTCAACGTTCTTGAACGCTTTCTTGGTCCAGTTGATGAAGTGGAAACGGTCTTCGTTGCGACGGTCTTCGATGGCGCGGTTCTTCTCGAACGCGTCCGGATCGAAACCACCGCGCTCGACGGCCAGGGAGTGGTCGACGATCAATTGTGTCGGCACCACCGGGTTCACTTGCGCCGGGTCGCCACCTTGCAGGGCGATGGCGTCACGCAGGCCGGCGAGGTCGACCAGCGCGGTCTGGCCGAGAATGTCGTGGCACACCACGCGGGCCGGGAACCATGGGAAGTCGAGGTCGCGTTTGCGCTCGATGAATTGCTTCAGGGATTCGGTGAGCGTGGCCGGGTCGCAGCGACGCACCAGGTTTTCCGCCAGCACGCGGGAGGTGTACGGCAGGGTGTCGTAGGCGCCGGGCTGGATGGCTTCGACCGCCGCACGGACGTCGAAGTAATCCAAATGGCTGCCGGGCAGCGGTTTACGGAATTCAGTGTTCATCGTCAGGACTCGGTCACGGTAGTTTCAAAAGGTGGGGCCTGGCACAGCACCTGAAATGCACACAATCCACTGTGGGAGCGAGCCTGCTCGCGAAAGCGGTGTATCAGCCGACATCGATGTTGAATGTCAGTCCGTCTTCGCGAGCAGGCTCGCTCCCACAGGGATCTGCGTAGCGTTCAGATCCCGGTGCAGGCCTTCACCATTCAGCGTTGTTCGATTGGCACGAACTTGCGCTGTTCGACGCCGACATACTCGGCGCTCGGGCGGATGATGCGGTTGTTGGCTCGCTGTTCGAACACATGCGCCGCCCAGCCGGTCAGGCGCGAGCAAACGAAAATCGGCGTGAACAACTTGGTCGGAATACCCATGAAGTGGTACGTCGACGCATGGTAGAAGTCAGCGTTCGGGAACAGTCTCTTCTGTTCCCACATGGTTGCGTCGATGGCTTCGGACACTGGAAACAACACGGTGTCGCCCACTTCGTCAGCGAGTTTTTTCGACCAGCCCTTGATCACCTCGTTACGCGGATCGTTGTCCTTATAGATCGCGTGGCCGAAGCCCATGATCTTGTCCTTGCGCGCCAGCATGCCGAGGGTGCCCTCGACCGCCTCTTCCGGCGACGAGAAACGTTCGATCATTTCCATCGCCGCCTCGTTCGCGCCGCCGTGCAGCGGGCCGCGCAGGGAACCGATGGCCGCGGTGATGCAGGAGAACAGGTCGGACAGGGTCGATGCACACACCCGAGCGGTGAAGGTCGAAGCGTTGAACTCATGTTCCGCGTACAGGATCAGCGAAACGTTCATCACTTTGACGTGCAGGTCGCTTGGCTTCTTGCCGTGCAGCAGGTGCAGGAAGTGGCCGCCAATGGATTGTTCGTCGCTCACGCAGTTGATGCGTTTGCCGTCGTGGCTGAAGCGATACCAGTAACACATGATCGCCGGAAACGCGGCCAGCAGGCGGTCGGTTTTGTCGTGCTGCTCGGAGAAATCCATCTCCGGTTCGATATTGCCCAGGAACGAGCAACCGGTGCGCATCACGTCCATCGGGTGGGCATCCGCGGGGATGCGCTCCAGCACTTCCTTGAGCGCTTGCGGCAGGTCGCGCAACTTGCCCAGTTTGTTGATGTAGGCGTCCAGTTGCGCCTGGGTCGGCAGTTCGCCGTACAGCAGCAGGTAGGCCACTTCTTCGAACTGGGCGTCAGCCGCCAGTTCGCGAACGTCGTAGCCGCGGTAGGTCAGGCCTGCGCCCGACTGGCCCACGGTGGACAGTGCGGTTTGCCCGGCAACCTGGCCACGGAGCCCGGCGCCACTGAGTACTTTTGCTTCGGCCATTGCTGTCTCCAGTTTTCTTGAATTTGTTAGGGAATCGGCAAATTTGGGTGTTGCCAAAAAGATCGCAGCCTTCCGCAGCTCCTACATCGACTGCGTCCGGCAACATCCCCGTAGGAGCTGCCGGGTGAAACGAGGCTGCGATCTTTGGATCTTTACTTCTTCGCGGCAAACAACGCATCGAGCTTCTGCTCGAAGGTGTGGTAGTCGATGCGATCGTAAAGCTCCATGCGCGTCTGCATGGTGTCGATCACGTTCTGTTGCGTGCCGTCGCGGCGAATCGCGGTGTAGACATTTTCCGCGGCCTTGTTCATGGCGCGGAAGGCCGACAGCGGGTACAGCACCAGCGACACATCCGCTCCTGCAAGTTGCTCGGTGGTGTACAGCGGCGTCGCGCCGAACTCGGTGATGTTGGCCAGGATCGGCGCTTTCACGCGGCTGGCGAACAGCTTGTACATCTCCAGTTCGGTGATCGCTTCCGGGAAGATCATGTCGGCGCCAGCCTCGATGCACGCCGCAGCGCGATCCAGTGCGGACTCCAGACCTTCCACCGCCAGGGCGTCGGTGCGGGCCATGATCACGAAGCTGTCATCGGTGCGCGCATCAACCGCCGCTTTGATGCGGTCGACCATTTCCTGCAGCGACACGATTTCTTTGTTAGGACGGTGACCGCAGCGCTTGGCGCCGACCTGGTCTTCGATATGAATCGCCGCCGCGCCGAACTTGATCATCGACTTGACGGTGCGCGCGACGTTGAACGCCGAGGAGCCGAAACCGGTGTCCACGTCCACCAGCAGCGGCAGGTCGCAGACGTCAGTGATGCGGCGCACGTCGGTCAGCACGTCGTCCAGGCTGGTGATGCCCAGGTCCGGCACGCCGAGTGAGCCGGCAGCCACCCCGCCACCCGACAGGTAAATCGCCTTGAAACCGGCGCGCTTGGCCAGCAGCGCATGGTTGGCGTTGATCGCGCCGACCACTTGCAGCGGATGTTCGCTGGCGACCGCATCGCGGAAACGCTGGCCTGGAGTGCTCTTGTTGGAACTCATGACTCACCTCGTTCAGTGGCTGTCTTAGTGGCGCCGTCCTGGTAATGACGGGCGATATTGCGTTTGGAGGCGCCGATGTGACGGCGCATCAACAACTCGGCCAGTTCACCGTCACGGTCGGCGATGGCGTCGAGAATCCGGTGGTGCTCGGCAAAGGCCTGGCGCGGGCGATTGGGCGTGGTGGAAAACTGGATGCGGTACATGCGCACCAGTTGATAAAGCTCGCCGCAGAGCATCTGCGTCAGGGTGCGGTTGCCGCTGCCCTGGATGATTCGGTAGTGGAAGTCGAAATCGCCTTCCTGCTGGTAATAACCGACACCGGCCTGAAACGCCGCATCGCGCTCGTGGGTTTCAAGGACGTGGCGCAGTTCGTCGATTTCTTCGACGGTCATGCGTTCCGCCGCGAGACGGCAGGCCATGCCTTCGAGGGATTCGCGGATTTCGTAGAGTTCCAGCAGCTCGGCGTGACTCAGGGAAACCACTCGCGCCCCGACGTGCGGCACGCGAACCAGCAGGCGCTGGCCTTCCAGACGGTGGATCGCTTCGCGCAGCGGACCGCGACTGATGCCATAGGTGCGCGCCAGTTCCGGCTCGGAGATTTTGCTGCCCGGGGCGATCTCGCCCTTGACGATGGCCGCCTGAATGCGTCGAAAGACGTTCTCGGAAAGTGTTTCCGAATCGTCCTGAGCAATGATCGGGGGATCGAGTTGATCCAGCATATTGTCGACACCTTGAAAGCTGATGCGGCAAAAACTAGCGAATATAGGTCTGGCAGTCAAAGGATAAATGGATATTGTCGACAATCGTCTAATAACCGGCCGCCCCATAACGAAGCAGCATCTCTGTTTATAGCCGCCTCCCGGCGCTGGCGCCATGAAACCACCGTGCTAGAATGCCGCCCGCATTTGTTTGTGACATCTGCACGGCCTGTCATAAATAGCTGATAGGCATACGAGGGAGCTTGCGCAGCGATGCCAGGGCCTTGAATCGAAACACGGACCGCTGCGCACCAGGATTTATGAGACTCAAGCCCTTCCCCACCTTCCTTTATATGCTCTGCCTGCCCGGTGTCGCCGCGGCGGGGGAAAAAACCGTGTACGGCCTCAACGAGTACGCCTCGCTGGACGGCATCAACCTGGAAGTCGCGGCCAAACTCGACACCGGGGCGAAAACCGCCTCCCTGAGCGCCCGCGACATCAAACGCTTCAAGCGCAACGGCGAATCCTGGGTGCGCTTCTATCTGGCGATCGACGCGGCGCACTCGCACCCGATCGAACGGCCACTGGCCCGCGTCAGCAAGATCAAGCGCCGCGCCGGCGACTACGATCCGGACGAAGGCAAGAAATACACCGCCCGTCCGGTGATCGAGCTGGATATCTGCATGGGTTCGGCTTTACGCAGCATCGAAGTGAACTTGACCGACCGAAGTGCCTTCCAATATCCGCTCCTGATCGGCTCCGAAGCGCTCAAGCGCTTTGATGCGCTGGTCGACCCCAGCCTTAAATACGCTGCTGGCAAACCCGCCTGCGCCACCGACGCTCATACCGCAGAGTAATTCCAATGCGCTCTCTTACCCTCCATCTGAAAATGCTGATCGCCATCCTGGTGGTGCTGGGCATTTCAGTTACGGCCTATCAGATTTTCGTGCTCGGCATTCCCGTGACCGAAGACGCCACCGACGACTTGTGGAACATCGACGCCAAGGTCGAGTTCGTCGCCAGTGCCAAGGACCCGGTCAAGATCCAGATGTTCGTGCCGCCTCTGAGCCGCGATTACGTCAGCCTGAATGAAAGCTTCATCTCCAATAATTATGGCGTGGCCGTAAACCGTGTCGACGGCAACCGCAAGGTCACCTGGTCGGCGCGCCGGGCCAAGGGCAACCAGACGCTTTATTACCGCCTGGTGCTGACCAAGCGCTACACCGGTGAAAAATCCAAGATCAAAGGCCCGACCTTCCGCGACAGCATCGCCGTCGAAGGCCCGGAAAAAATCGCCGCCGAAGCCCTGCTCGCGCCGATTCGCCAGCACTCGGCCGACGTCGAAACCTTCATTGGCGAGGCGATCAAGCGGGTCAACAACGTCAATGACGACAACGTGAAACTGTTGCTGGGGGGTGATCCGTCCAGTGGGCACAAGGCCAAAATCGTTGAACTGGTGCTGTCCATCGCCCACGTGCCGGTGGAAAAGGTCCACACCATCCGTCTGGTCGCCGACCAACCGCAAACACCTGAACTCTGGCTGCGCAGCTTCAACGGCACCGACTGGCTGTACTTCAACCCGGAAACCGGCGAGCAAGGCCTGCCGACCGACCGCCTGCTGTGGTGGACCGGCGATGAAAACCTGATCACTGTCGATGGCGGCAAGAAAGCCACCGTCACGTTCAGCATGAACAACAGCGAAATGAACGCCATTCGCCTGGCCAAGCTGACCGACGAAAACACCGACGCCAACTTCCTCGAATACTCGTTGTACGGCCTGCCGCTGCAAACCCAGCAGACCTTCATGATCATGGTGATGATCCCGATCGGCGTGCTGGTGATCCTGATCCTGCGCAACCTGATCGGCTTGCAGACCCTCGGCACCTTTACCCCGGTGCTGATCGCCCTCGCCTTCCGCGAAACCCAGCTCGGCTTCGGTATCGTGCTGTTTACCATCATCACCGCGCTGGGGCTCTCGCTGCGCTCGTACCTTGAGCACCTGAAACTGCAGATGTTGCCAAGGCTGTCGGTGGTGCTGACGTTTGTGGTGGTGCTGATCGCAGCGATCAGCCTGTTCAGCCATAAGCTCGGCCTGGAGCGCGGGTTGTCCGTGGCGCTGTTCCCGATGGTGATTCTGACCATGACCATCGAACGCCTGTCGATTACCTGGGAAGAACGCGGTTCCGGGCATGCGATGAAAGTCGCGATCGGCACCTTGTTTGCCGCCACCCTGGCACACCTGATCATGAGCGTTCCAGAGCTGACCTACTTCGTGTTCACCTTCCCGGCGGTCCTGTTGATTCTGGTGGGCTTCATGCTGGCGATGGGACGCTATCGTGGTTATCGCCTGACTGAACTGGTGCGTTTCAAGGCGTTCCTGAAGAAGGCTGACGTCTGATGTTCGGCTTCTGGAAGACCTGGAAGGCCCTTGAAGCCCGGGGCATCATGGGGATCAACCGGCGAAACGCAGACTACGTGCTCAAGTACAACAAGCGCAGCCTGTACCCGATCGTCGATGACAAGATCATCACCAAGGAACGGGCGATCGCCGCCGGCATTCATGTGCCGGAACTGTATGGCGTGATCTCCACCGAGAAAGAGATCGACAACCTCGACAAGATCATCGGCGGACGCAACGACTTCGTGATCAAACCGGCCCAGGGCGCGGGTGGCGACGGCATCATTGTGGTTGCCGACCGTTTCGAGGGGCGTTATCGCACAGTGTCCGGCAAGATCATCAGCCATGAGGAAATCGAGCACCATATCTCCAGCATCCTGACGGGCCTCTATTCGCTGGGCGGTCACCGGGATCGTGCGCTGATCGAATACCGCGTGACACCCGATCAGATTTTCAAAAGCATCAGTTATGAAGGCGTGCCGGATATCCGCATCATCGTGCTGATGGGCTACCCGGTGATGGCGATGTTGCGCCTGCCGACGCGCCAGTCCGGAGGCAAGGCCAACCTGCACCAGGGCGCCATCGGCGTCGGTGTCGACCTCGCCACCGGCCTGACCCTGCGCGGCACCTGGCTGAACAACATCATCACCAAACACCCGGACACCACCAACGCGGTGGACGGAGTGCAACTGCCCTACTGGGACGGTTTCATGAAACTCGCCGCCGGCTGTTACGAGCTGTGCGGGCTGGGTTACATCGGTGTCGACATGGTGCTGGACCAGGAAAAGGGACCGCTGATTCTTGAGCTGAATGCCCGGCCGGGGCTGAACATCCAGATTGCCAATGATTGCGGGCTGACGTTGCGCACCCATGCGGTCGAGGCGCGACTGGAAGAGCTGAAGGCTCGCGGGATGACCGAGACGGTGCAGGAGCGGGTCGAGTTTGTTCAGGAGATGTTCGGGCATATTCCGGCCGTCGAAGGCTGACCTTGTGGCGAGGGGATTTATCCCCGTCGGACTGCGCAGCGGCCCCAAAATCAGGCCTGCTGCGCAGTCCAACGGGGATAAATCCCCTCGCCACAGGCCTAGTGCCAGCCGCTGCCAATCGGTCACTTCGCGACATCCCCTCTAGGAGCAATTCCCCGAGGGGACTACAATCGCCACCCCGCCTCGATGGCTGATCTGCCCCGCCCATGCTGACCTGTTCCGTACACCCGCTGCCCTATCGCGCCAACCCCGCCGAGTACTTCGCGGCGATCCGTCATGCTCCTGGTGCCGTGCTGCTCGACAGTGGCCGGCCAACGGCCGATCGCGGGCGTTATGACCTGCTCAGCGCCTGGCCGCTCGAGCAACTGACGGTGTTGCCCGACGAAAGTGGCAGCGATTTCCTTCAGCGTCTGCGCACAAACCTGACACGACTCGGCGAAGCGGCAGTTCCGTTTGATCTGCCCTTCGCTGGCGGCTTGATGGGCTATCTGAGCTATGACTTCGGTCGGCATCTGGAACACCTGCCCAGTCAGGCGCGGGACGATCTTCAATTGCCCGATGCGCGTTTCGGACTCTACGACTGGGCGCTGATCAGCGACCATCAACGGATGACCAGTCAGTTGGTGTTCCACCCGTCACTGATCGACAGCGAACGTCAGCGTCTGATTACGCTGTTCACTCAACCTGCGGTCGCAGCGGTCGAGGCATTTCAACTGAAAGCGCCGATGCAGGCCGATCTGAGCGCTGATCAATATCGCCAGGCACTAGAGCGTATTCAGCAGTACATCCAGGCTGGCGATTGCTACCAGGTCAACTTCGCCCAGCGTTTTCGCGCCGAGTGCGAAGGCGATCCATGGGCCGCTTACTGCGCGTTGCGCGCGGCGTGCCCGACGCCCTTCTCCGGCTTCCAGAGCCTGCCCGCCGGTGGCGCGGTGCTGAGCCTGTCGCCTGAGCGCTTCGTCAAAGTCAGCGAACGCCACGTTGAAACGCGCCCGATCAAAGGCACACGTCCCCGTGGCCTGACTGCCGCCGAAGATGCGGCGAACGCCGCCGAATTGTTGGCCAGCCCCAAGGACCGCGCGGAAAACCTGATGATCGTGGATCTGTTGCGCAACGATCTGGGCCGCACTTGCCGTATCGGCTCGGTGCGGGTGCCTGAGTTGTTCAGTCTGGAAAGCTATCCGAATGTGCATCACCTGGTGAGCAGCGTGACCGGTGAACTGGCGGATGACCGTGATGCCCTGGACCTGATCGCCGGCAGCTTCCCGGGCGGCTCGATTACCGGAGCGCCGAAGATTCGCGCGATGCAGATCATCGATGAGCTGGAGCCGACCCGACGCGGGTTGTATTGCGGTTCATTGCTGTATCTGGACGTGCGCGGCGAGATGGACAGCTCCATCGCGATTCGCAGCTTGCTGGTGAAGGACGGGCAGGTGTGTTGCTGGGGCGGCGGCGGGATCGTGGCGGATTCGGAGTGGCAGGCCGAGTATCAGGAATCGATCACCAAGGTGAAAGTACTGCTCGACACCCTGCAAAACCTTTAGCTTGTGGCGAGGGAGCTTGCTCCCGCTGAGGTGCGAAGCGCCCCCAAAACCAGACGCCGCACACCTTCAGTCAGAACGCATTCGCCGGTTTTACGGCTGGTCTTCAGCCGAGCGGGAGCAAGCTGCCACAGGGTTGCGACTACAAACTCAACGCCCGATTCGAAGCCTTGATGAACTCCTGCTTCAAATCCTCAAAGGTGTGCACCGCCGGGAATTGCGGAAACTCGCGAATCACGTTATCCGGCGCATGGAACAGAATCCCCGCATCCGCCTCGCCCAACATCGTGGTGTCGTTGTACGAATCCCCCGCTGCAATCACTCGGTAATAAAGGCTCTTGAACGCCAGAACCGACTGACGTTTCGGATCTTTCTGACGCAGCTGATAGCTCGTCACTCGCCCGGCGTCGTCGGTAATCAGACGATGACAGAGCAAGGTCGGGAAGCCCAACTGACGCATCAGCGGCTGGGAAAACTCATAGAACGTATCCGACAGGATCGTCACCTGAAAGCGCTCGCGCAGCCAGTTGACGAACTCGACAGCGCCGTCCAGCGGCTTGAGCGTGGCGATCACTTCCTGGATATCGGCGAGTTTCAGGCCATGCTCGTCGAGGATCCGCAGGCGCTGCTTCATCAGCACGTCGTAGTCGGGAATGTCCCGGGTGGTGGCCCTGAGGGATTCGATCCCGGTTTTTTCGGCGAACGCGATCCAGATTTCCGGGACCAGCACACCTTCCAGATCCAGACAGGCAATTTCCACAAGACACCCCATTTGTATTGATTATTGAGTCGAGCGAGCAAAAGGACTGCCGAACTCTAGCGACTCGGGCGGGCGTGCGCAACGCAGAGGGCGCGCCAGCCACCGCAGGATTTTGTTACCATCAGGCCCATATAGAGCGCCCAGCGCCACCGACCTGTAGGAAGCCGCCCTGATGAGCCCATCGTTCGATGTCGTGGAACTCGCCACGACCTATGCCAACAAATCCGCCCAGGACATCCTCAAACTCGCGTTTGCCGAGTTCGGCGATGACCTGTGGATATCTTTCAGCGGCGCCGAAGACGTGGTGCTGGTAGACATGGCCTGGAAGCTGAACAAGAACGTCAAAGTGTTCAGCCTCGATACCGGCCGTCTGCACCCCGAGACTTACCGCTTCATCGATCAAGTGCGCGAGCACTACAAGATCGACATCGAACTGGTGTCCCCGGACTACGCGAAACTTGAACCGTTCGTGAAGGAAAAAGGCCTGTTCAGCTTCTACAAGGACGGCCATGGGGAGTGCTGCGGCATCCGCAAGATCGAGCCGCTGCGCCGCAAATTGTCCGGCGTGACCGCCTGGGCCACCGGCCAGCGTCGGGACCAGAGCCCCGGCACCCGCAGCGCCGTCGCGGTGCTGGAAATCGACACTGCCTTCTCCACCCCGGAACGTACCCTGTACAAATTCAATCCGCTGGCGCAGATGACCAGCGAGGAGATCTGGGGTTACATCCGCATGCTTGAACTGCCTTACAACAGCCTGCATGAGCGCGGTTTCATCAGCATCGGCTGCGAGCCGTGCACCCGTCCGGTGCTGCCGAACCAGCACGAGCGTGAAGGTCGTTGGTGGTGGGAAGAGGCGACGCAGAAAGAATGCGGGTTGCACGCCGGTAACATTATCAGCAAGTCGAAGGTGTAATCCCCTACCCTGTGCAATCCCTTGTGGGAGCGAGCCTGCTCGCGATAACGGTGTAACAGTCGACAATAATGTTGAATGTCAGTCCGTAATCGCGAGCAGGCTCGCTCCCACAGGGTTAGTGTTCCGCCTACAAATGTGTACACACGAATGTCACCATAGGTGCCATTTATGTGTGCACTTTTTGTTTCTTCGACCCAAATTGTTACATCCGCCCTGCCTGAATTCCTTCCTAGGCCTCCCTAGCGAATCCCTCCGAAAAATAAATACCTGTTCATCCGGTCAATTTTTATCGCCTTGATTTCAACCACTTATTTCATATCGATAACAAAACGAAATTAGCAGCAAAAATGATAGACCTGTGGCTGGCATGGATCTGGCTTAAGTGCATACATGTTTTGTATACAATCAACTCAAAACATACACACACTCAAGATCCGCAAGCCTGAAGCGCCCTATCCCGTACAGGCTGCAGATGCCCCGTAACCAATGATGCTTGTCGCCCGCGACGAAGATTTGTCGAGCCAACGCTCATGCACAGTCATCGCGACGCCAAGCTCGGAGCCTGCCGGAATGCGTACTAGCCTCTCCAACAACAACATCGCGCTGGATCTGCCCTCCTTTCCACCCACCGCTCACGATCAGACCTTTCAAGAACCTGTGGTGCTCAGCCCGCGACTGCACAACAAAGACCTGGCGCCGACCAAAGCCGAAGGCCGGCGCTGGGGCCGATACAGCATTTTCGCGCTGTGGACCAACGACGTTCACAACATCGCCAACTACTCCTTCGCCATCGGCTTGTATGCGCTGGGCCTGGGCGGCTGGCAGATTCTGCTGTCGCTTGGGATCGGCGCAGCGTTGGTGTATTGCTTCATGAACTTGTCCGGCTACATGGGCCAGAAAACCGGGGTGCCGTTTCCGGTCATCAGCCGGATCAGTTTCGGTATCCACGGGGCGCAAATTCCTGCACTGATCCGCGCCGTGATCGCCATCGCCTGGTTCGGCATTCAGACATACCTCGCCTCGGTTGTGTTTCGCGTGCTGCTGACAGCGGTGCATCCGGGCTTCGCCGATTACGATCACGATTCGATCCTTGGCTTGTCGAGCCTGGGCTGGGTGTGTTTTGTCGCCATCTGGCTGGTGCAACTGGCGATCCTCGCCTACGGCATGGAAATGGTGCGGCGCTACGAAGCGTTTGCCGGGCCGGTCATTCTGCTGACCGTCGCGGCCCTCGCCGCCTGGATGTACTTTCAGGCCGACGCGACCATCGCCTGGTCGATCCGCGAGCCGCTGACCGGCGGCGAGATGTGGCGCAATATCTTCGCTGGCGGCGCGTTGTGGCTGGCGATCTACGGCACGCTGATTCTCAACTTCTGCGACTTCGCCCGTTCATCGCCGTGCCGCAAGACGATCAAGGTCGGAAATTTCTGGGGCCTGCCGGTGAATATTCTGGTGTTCGCCGGCATCACCGTCCTGCTGTGCGGTGCGCAATTTCAGATCAACGGCCGGATCATCGAAAGTCCGACGGAAATCATCGCGTCGATTCCCAACACCTTCTTTCTGGTGCTCGGGTGCCTGGCGTTCCTGATCGTCACCGTGGCGGTGAACATCATGGCCAACTTCGTCGCCCCGGCCTTCGTGCTCAGTAACCTGGCGCCGAAATACCTGACCTTCCGTCGCGCCGGGCTGATCAGCGCGACCATTGCGGTACTGATCCTGCCGTGGAACCTCTACAACAGCCCGTTGGTGATCGTGTATTTCCTGTCCGGTCTCGGCGCCCTGCTCGGCCCGTTGTATGGCGTGATCATGGTCGACTACTGGCTTGTACGAAAAGGTCAGGTCAACGTGCCGCAGTTGTACAGCGAGGATCCCGCCGGCGCTTATTATTACAGCCGTGGCGTCAATTTACGTGCGGTGGCGGCGTTCATTCCTGCAGCGCTGATCGCCATCATCCTGGCGCTGGTGCCGGGTTTCCACCTCGTATCACCCTTCTCCTGGCTGATCGGCGCCGTTATTGCCGGGATGCTCTACCTGCTTATCGCCAAGCGGCAGCCCCACTACGCCGACGTCAGCGGTGAAGCCATCGCGGTCGACAACGTCAGCCATTAACCCCATGACGGCCCGGCATCGTCGGGCCGCAGAACCACCCGCTATAAGGACTTCCCATGCGAATTCTCGTGGTCAACGTCAACACCACTGAATCCATCACCCAGGCCATTGCGCGTTCGGCGCAAGCCGTGGCCGCGCCAGGCACCGAAATCATCGGCCTGACGCCACATTTCGGCGCCGACTCCATCGAAGGCAATTTCGAAAGCTACCTGGCGGCCATCGCTGTAATGGACCGGGTGATGTCCTACGACCAGCCTTTCGATGCGGTGATCCAGGCCGGTTATGGCGAGCACGGTCGCGAAGGCTTGCAAGAATTGCTCAACGTGCCGGTAGTGGACATCACCGATGCGGCGGCGAGCACGGCGATGTTCCTCGGTCATGCCTATTCGGTCGTCACTACGCTGGACCGGACGGTGCCGCTGATCGAAGACCGCCTGAAACTGTCCGGGCTCTGGGACCGCTGTGCCTCGGTGCGAGCCAGTGGTCTGGCGGTGCTGGAGCTGGAAGCCGATCCGCAGCGGGCACTGGAAGCGATTGTTCGTCAGGCTGAGCGGGCGGTGGTTGAAGACAAGGCCGAGGTGATCTGCCTCGGCTGCGGCGGGATGGCCGGGCTGGATGAACAGATACGCCGGCGCACCGGGGTTCCGGTGGTGGATGGTGTGACGGCGGCGGTGACCATTGCCGAATCGCTGGTGCGGTTGGGGTTGTCGACGTCGAAAGTGCGGACGTATGCCGCGCCGCGGCCGAAGAACATCGTTGGGTGGCCGGGGCGGTTTGGCCGGTAGACCGCGTTATCGTTCATCGCGGGCAAGCCACGCTCCCACAGGGATCTATGCCGTTCACAAATCCCCTATTTGCCCGCGATGGCAGCATCGCTGTCCAAAGCCAGGCTCAAACCGCACTGAACCGCGCCCCCAATCCCTGCTCCGCAAACTGCTCAATAATGAAATCCACAAACGCCCGAGTCTTGCCCGGCAACAATTTGTGCTCAGCGTAATAGATAGAAATATTGCCATCGTCGACATACCAATCGGGCAACACCCGCAGCAACGTTCCGGCCTCCAGATACCCCGCGGCAAACGGCATGCTCACCAGCGCAATGCCCAACCCCTGAGCCGCGGTCGCACAGGCCGCTTCCGAATCGCTCATGGTCATCCGCGCCTTGAGTGTCAGGGGACTGTGTTGCCGAGTGCGACTGGTCAACTGCCAGGAACGCACGCGCCCCGTCTGCGGCGACCGAATGAGGATGCCATCGTGATGCTTGAGATCATCGGGCTCGACGATCGCCTCGCGCTCCGCCAGATAGTCGGCTGAAGCCACCAATACCCGATGGGCTGGCGTCAGCTTGCGCGCCACAACGCCTTGCGGCAGCTCAAATCCCCCACCGATCGCGGCATCGAATCCCTGAGCGATCAGGTCGACCTGTCGGTTATCGAAATGCCAATCCGGGTTGATTGCCGGAAACCGCCGCAGAAACTCGCCCAACAGAGGCACGACATACAAACGACCGAACATCGTGCCCATACTGACTTTCAGCGTACCGGCCGGGCGTCCTTCGGCGCTGGCGAGGTTTGCCACCGCATTCTGGATGGTGAGCAGACTGGAACTGACTTCGCCGAGAAACAACTGACCGGCCTCGGTCAACGTCAGGCTGCGGGTGCTGCGCTGAAACAGCCGCACGCCGAGGTGCGCCTCAAGTTTTGCCACACTCTTGCCCACCGCTGCGGGTGTCAGGCTCAGTCGCCGCGCAGCTTCGGCAAAGCTGCCGACTTCCGCACTGCGCACGAAGCATTCGATACTGCTGAAGGTTTCCATAGGCGCCACTATAAACTTTTGGTTTACACAGACTATCGCAATTACCGGCTACTCAGCGTGTAATCGGGAATCGATACTAGGCTCCATCAACCGAGACATCTCGCCTCGGGATTTTGGAGATCGACATGACTACTCAGAACCTCAGCGGCAAAGTGGCTTTGATTCAAGGCGGGTCCCGCGGCATCGGCGCAGCCATCGTCAAACGCCTGGCCGCTGAAGGCGCGACCGTTGCCTTCACCTACGTCAGCTCCACGGCCAAGGCCGAAGAACTGCAACACAGCATCACCGGCAGCGGCGGCAAAGCGCTGGCCATCAAGGCTGACAGTGCCGACGCCGAGGCCATTCGCAACGCCGTGAGCGCCACCGTCAAAGCCTTCGGACGCCTGGACATCCTGGTCAACAAC
This sequence comes from Pseudomonas fluorescens NCIMB 11764, assembly GCF_000293885.2. NCBI lineage: Bacteria > Pseudomonadati > Pseudomonadota > Gammaproteobacteria > Pseudomonadales > Pseudomonadaceae > Pseudomonas > Pseudomonas fluorescens. The sequence continues at coordinate 3,218,156 of NZ_CP010945.1, read as the reverse complement.
GCTGGCGTGCTGGCCGTGGCCCCGCTGGAAGATTTCAAACTCGAAGACTTCGACCAGACGCTGGCGATCAACGTCCGCAGCGTGTTCATCGCCACCCAGGCTGCCGCAAAACACATGACCGAAGGCGGTCGCATCATCAACATCGGCAGCACCAACGCCGACCGCATGCCCTTCGCCGGTGGCGGCCCTTATGCCATGAGCAAATCGGCACTGGTCGGCTTGACCAAGGGCCTGGCCCGCGACCTCGGCCCGCGTGGAATCACCATCAACAACGTGCAACCGGGCCCGGTCGATACAGATATGAACCCGGCCAGCGGCGACTTCGCCGAAAGCCTGATCCCGTTGATGGCGGTGGGTCGTTACGGTAAAGCGGAAGAGATCGCCAGCTTCGTCGCTTACCTTGTGGGGCCGGAAGCCGGTTACATCACCGGTGCCAGCCTGACTATCGACGGCGGTTTCGGTGCCTGATACGGATCAGTCAACACACAAACTGTGGGATCGAGCTTGCTCGCTCCCACAGTTGCCTGTGTCTTGCTGCCTGTCGCGTTAAGCCCACTCAAGCGCGGGCAAACCGCAAGCACCTGGCGTGAACGCTTTCAACGTACGAAGAATGCCATCCGCGTGTGCGTATTTTTCGTCAGCCATCGCCGCATCGGGAATCGCAATCGCCGTCATCCCCGCCGCTTTCGCCGCCGTGACACCGAACGGCGAATCCTCGAACACCAGGCAATCTTCAGGCGCAACGCCCAGGCGTCGTGCTGCCGTGAGGAAGATATCCGGCGCCGGTTTGGCTGCGCCAACCTCCGGGTCATCGGCCGTCACAATGAAGTCGAACAGCGCAAACCAGTCGCGGTGCAACGTGGTTTTCTGGCCGAACGACTGACGCGAAGAACTGGTGCCCACCGCAATTGGAATGTTGTTGGCCTTCAAATGCCGAACCAGCTCCTCTGCACCAGGCATCGCCAACGCTGTAGGAAAACGCTCGCGCATCAGCGGCTCGCGGATCACCAGGAACTCCTCGGCGGTGATCGGCAGCTCCAGCGCCTCGACCACATAACGCGCCAGATCGCCCGCGCCGCGGCCAATGATGTTCTGCTTGACGCTCCAGTCGAAGGTCCGGCCATAGCGCCCGGCAATGATCGACGTAACCTCGGTGTAAATGCCCTCGGTGTCCAGGAGCAAGCCGTCCATATCGAAAATCACGGCTTTGATCGGGCCGAACTCTTTCAGCGGTGCATTCATCGCATCTGATCCGTTTTTAATGACATCCCGACCGACTCCAGTACGGCTGAATCGCGGATTTGATTAAAGGGTTCAGCAGCATAACGAGCGCGGCCGACATAGAGCAACGGGCAATCTCCCGACGGTCCAGCACCGGTTCGGAAGTGCTGCCGATGATTTAGCGATTTGCCCTACACCAAACGCCTCCTTTCCCGACTTCTTTCCCCGTTGATCCCCCGCAAAGTCTCGCGATCAAAATTGATCCGCGCGAGGGACTGCGAATGTTCAACCCCGACAAGGTCCTGGCCTTGAACAACGCCATCGGATTGCTCGTGGTCGCCGCCATGAACCCGGGGCAACCGGACGTCGAAGCGTTGCTCGGGGATTTTCGCCTCTGCCTCAACGACTACGAGGCCTGGGCGGAAAACTTCTGGACCGGTTGGGCGCTGGACGTCGAGCAGGTGTTCAAGGTCGGCAACGACGTTCGCTTGAGTGCACCGAAGGACTCCACCGCGCCTGTCAGTTCGACACTCGCCACGTGCCCGGCCAGCGGTCCGTTGACCCTGGTGCACCTGTTTGAAGCTGCGCGTTTCGTGCCGATCGGCGATACGCCGGTGATGCTCGAACCCCTGCTGGCCGAGGACAACGGCGTACCGACGTTTGGCGAGCCGATTCACAAAGTCATTGGCCCCAGCGGCATTCTCGAAATCCCTGAATGCTGGCGTGGCCAGCGTTACCGCATCACGTTCTTTCCCGACGTATCCACCGAACACGTCAAAGCGCTTTACGCCTCTTATCAAAGCGTGATCGACGAACTTGAAGGTTGGTTGCGCAACGAATGGACAACCGAGTTTCAACCGCTGTGGGCGGGTTTTACCGAGGCAGGTTTCACTGAACGCTATGGCCTGCTGCAGCGGGCCGATTGGCGTGGCTTCGAGAAATCGCTGCACGGTTTGTGGGATGACGTGAAGCAGGTATTTGCCCTGATGGCAGACCTGCAAGCCAACAGCGAAAAACTCCTGGAGTACCTGAGCGAGGTTGAGCTCGAAACGCTGTTGAACGCATCGACCGAAGCCATCGCCAACGTGCTGCTGGTGTTAAGCGATGAGCCGTTGATGTTCATTCACCTCGCGGCCTTCACCAGTTGGTTGCGCCTGTTGCCACCGCAGTACGTCGCCGAGGTGGTGGCGGAAATTCGTACAGAGATACTGATCGGTTTCCTGCTGGTGCGCCTCACGGGGCCTGCCGGACTGCACGTCGGCATGAGCGCCAAAGTACTGGGCAAGATCAAGTCCGAGCGAGCCCGACAATGGCTGGCGGCGGCAAGTTCGCGCCTGGCCGGGCTCACGGCGGGCGCTGACCTTACCCGTCACGCAGGTGCGCTTAAACCTTTGATCGTCAATGCCCGGGATGCGCCGCTCAAACCTGCGCCAGCGGTTCCAATGCGCATTACCGACCGTCAATCAGCGGTTGTGCAGGTCAACAATCCACTCGCCATTGCCCGCAACAAGTCCCAAACCAGGACCCGCCTGACCCGGCAGGAACATCGCGATGATGCCTCCGCCCCGGCGAAAAACCCAAACGGCGACAGTGTCGATTCAGCGGACAACACCGCGACCAACGGCTGCCCGGTGTCGATGGTCACCGGCGAAGAACTGCTGACGCTGATCGATGGCTCGCTGGATGGTCTGTTGCCGTTCGAGTTCACCCGCGTGTATCGCACCAGTGCCGTCGAAATCGACGGCGGGCTCGGATTTGGCTGGAGTCACTCCCTGGCGCACCGGTTGGAAATCGATGGCGACAACGTCAGTTGGATCGACCACGAAAACCGCTGCATCACTTTCCCGCTGCCGAACAGCGAACGACCGGCCATCCACAACAGCCTGTCGCGGGCGGCCATTTATCTGGGGGGTGAGCCGGAAGAACTGGTCCTCGCACTGGCCGGCGAAGCAACGCGCTTTTACCACTTCCGGACAGGACGACTGACGGCGATCAGCGACGCTTATGGCAACCGGCTGACGGTGCAGCGCGACAGATCCGACAGAATCACGCGCCTCGACAACGGCGCAGGGCGCTCACTGCGATTGCGCTATGAGCGCCGACACCTCGTCGCCGTCGAGTATCAGAGCTTTCACCCAGCCGCCACGCTGGAGGACGCCTGGCGTACCGAGCAGACACTGGTTGCCTATCGCTACGACGCCTGTCATCGCTTGATCGAAGCCACCAATGCCCTCGGTGAAAGCGAACGCTACGACTACGACGGCCAGCAGGTCATTTTGCAGCGGCAACTGGCCGGTGGCGCGAGTTTCTTCTGGGAGTGGGAAGGGTCCGGCAAGGCTGTGCGATGCGTCCGACACTGGGCGTCGTTTTCGCAAATGGACACGCGGTATGTCTGGGATGACGCGGGCAGTGTCACGGTCCGCAACAGTGATGGCAGTGAAGAGGTTTATCAACACGACGACCGCGCACGCCTGGTACGCCGGGTCGGGCTGGAAGGTGGCGAAGCGCTAAAGGCCTATGACGATAAGGGCCGTCTGGTTGCCGAGCAGGATCCGCAGGGCGCGGTCACTGAGTACCGTTACGACGATGTCGGACGGCTGATTGCGCTGATTCCATCGGAGGACGAGCCCACGTCCTACGAGTACCGCAACGGTTTCCTGCACGCGCGGTATCGCGGCAAAGCGGTGTGGAAGTACCAGCGCAACACTCAGGGTGACATCACCGAGGCGACCGATCCTGACGGTGAGACGACCCACTATCACTACGACGAAAAAGGTCAGTTGCTGTCGATCCGTTACCCGGACAACAGCCGTCATCTCTTCGTCTGGAATACCTTGGGGCAACGGGTCGAAGAAACCTTGCCGGGCGGTGGTCAGCGGCGGTTTTCCTACGATGCGTTGGGCCGGCAGACGACTCGTCAGGACGAACACGGTGCGGTCACCCGCTATCAATGGGACGCCGTGGGCAGGCTGGTTCTTACGACGCTTCCCACGGGCACCGTCCGCGCCTTCAGCTACAACGCCTACGGCAAGATAACCGCCGAGCGCGACGAACTGGGCCGCGTCACGCGTTACGAATACGCCGACGATTTGCACCTGGTCAGCCGCCGGATCAATCCCGACGGAACTCAGCTGCGTTATCGCTACGACAACGCACAGCTGTTACTCACCGAGATCGAAAACGAGTCAGGCGAAAAATATCGGCTGGACTACACGCCCAATGGCTTGATCCGACAGGAAACCGGATTCGACGGCCGTCGCACCGCGTATGCCTACGACCTCAACGGTCATCTGCTGGAGAAAACCGAGGCTGGCGACGATGGCTCGCAACTCGTCACCGCTTATGAACGAGACTCGGCCGGCCGCTTGCTGGTCAAGACCCTGCCCGACGGCATCAAGATTCGATATTGCTACGACAGCCTGGGACGGCTGGTCAGCGTTGACGACGGTCACGATCACCCGTTGGAATTCGAGTACGACCAACAGGATCGGCTGATCACCGAACACCAGGGCTGGGGCACCCTGCGTTATGGCTACGACGCCTGCGGCCAGCTCAAACGGATGCGTCTGCCGGACGGCAGCAAACTCGATTATCGCCACGCCAAGGGCGGCGCGCTGACCGCCATCGATCTCAACGGCACGCGGCTCACCACCCACCAATCCACCTTCGGTCGCGAACAGCAGCGCCAGCAAGGCCTACTGCTAAGCGAATTCTCCTACGACGATCAAGGCCGTCTGAAGGCGCATGCCGTCAGCCAACACCAGCAACCGCTGTACCGCCGCGATTATGCCTACAGCCTCAACGGCAATCTCGACAGCCTCGCCGACAGCCGCCACGGCCAGCGCAGTTACCACTACGATCCTCTCAACCGACTGACCCGCGTCCGCCACTCTCGCGACCAGCCACCGGAAAGCTTCGCCCACGACCCGGCCGGCAACCTGCTGATGCAGGACCGCCCCGGCCCGACCACCGTCAACGGCAATCGCCTGCTGAGGCAGGGCGACCGGCACTACGACTACGACGCCTTCGGCAACCTGATCCGCGAACGCCGCGGCACCGGGCAAAAACTGGTCACCGAATACCGCTACGACTGCCAGCACCGGCTGATCGGCGTCACCACCCCGGATGGCCGCTGCGCCAGCTACCGCTACGACGCCTTCGGCCGCCGCATCGGCAAAACCGTCGACGGCAAAACCACAGAATTCTTCTGGCAAGGCGACCACCTCGTCGCCGAAAGCAGCCGCGAGCACTACCGCAGTTACGTTTACGAACCGGGCACTTTCCGTCCGTTGGCCATGCTTGATGGCAAGGGCCCGCTAAAGGCATGCCCGTTCTATTACCAACTCGACCACCTCGGTACACCGCAGGAACTGACGGATTACAGCGGCGAAATCGTCTGGGCAGCCCAATACAACGCCTATGGCCGCCTCACCCGCCTTAACCGCGACACCCACCAGATCCTCGACCAGCCCTTGCGGTTTCAGGGGCAGTACTTTGATGCCGAGAGCGGCCTGCACTACAACCGCCATCGGTATTACCAACCGGATGTTGGACGGTACCTGACGCCGGATCCGAGCAAGCTGGCCGGGGGATTGAATCAGTACCAGTACACGCGGAGTCCGACGGGGTGGGTTGATCCGTTGGGGTTGAGTGAGTGTCCGGGAGGGGACGGGTGTAAGCGGACTTCATCTGGTGACAAGGACCTGGTGGACAGGGTTACGGTTGATCAGGGGGAGCCCAAAACTCCAAATATCAAAAAGGATAACTATTATTTGTACCGAGGTGACGAGCGAGAACCGTGGGAAATTTTTGAGGGGGGATTTGAGCCATGGGGAGACAGCGAAGACCTGTACCTGCACGCAGTAGATAACAAAAACCCTCCAAGCTACTTTGTTAGTACTTCGACAGAGGAAAAACAAGCGAAAAAATTTGCCACGGGCCACTGGATTGCCGACGGTTATGTTTATGTACTAAAAAATATAAGTGGGCTCGATGTAAACAAAGAACTTGGATTAATGTCCCCTCATCGACGCGAAGTAGAAATAGCTGTCCCGGGAGGCATAAAAAACGATGACATCGTCGGTGCTACGCCCGTTTATGAGGATGGTAGCTATAAAGGCTATTCAATACCCAACCCTTTCAGGAAATGACCATGAAAGACCTAGAAATATCAATAGACAATAACGGAACCATTGAAACAGCCACAATTCAATGCAACAGGAGAAAGCTTGAACTAACTTTTATAATGAAAAATGGCCTAACCAAAACTTACAGCGACTATGACATGTATGCGTGCTTCGGTTTATTAAGAGCTGACCACCCTGAAATAAAATTTCTATGCAAAGGCGCCAAACTGAATGTTCATCCCTCTCGCATGTCTTCGCAAATGTCCACCGGACTTGTTGCATACGAACTGAAACTAGGGATCCCTAGTGAGGAAGAGGACCTGGTAAGAATTTTTGATTACGAAGACGAAAACCTCACCAATAATATCGAAGAGCAAAGAACTTTTTACAAACGTTGGCTGGAGTCACTTGGAATTTCATTGACCATACGCGGCCAGGAATCTAAAGGCAATTCTGAAACGCCATAAAAACCCGCCACCCTGGAAACATTTATTACTTAAACTCCACAGCCGCCACATTACAACGAGAACGCAGATGCTCAGACATAAAATAAAACTTAAAACAGGCACAAAAATTGAAAATGCAATAATTGAAGCGCATCTAGACTCTTTAACCTTTATAAGAGAAAACGGATTCAGAAAAACATACAGCGACCACGACCAATTTTTTTGCCTCGCACAAATCCGCAAGGAATTTCCTGAAATAAAGTTTCTTTGCAAAGGATCAAAACTTAATGTATTCCCATCGCGAATGTGCTCTCAGATGAGCAATGGGTCAGTAGCCTATGAGATGACTTTGGGGCAATCAGCATCATTCGAAGATATTGTCCGCACCTTCGATTATGAAGACGAAAACATCGTCAAGGATATTTCCGAACAAATAGCTTTCTTTGATTTATGGAGGAATGATTTTATTGGAAAACAAAAAAAGTCAGCCGAGCTTAAAGACGACGCGGTGAAAGACCACAAAATATAATCTAACTCGGTTCGTGAGCTCCATCTCCCCCTGCAACATCCGGATCATCCGGCAACGCTTCAACATCAGTATCAGTTCGCTTTACATCACTATCAGGCACCTGCTCCACCCCCGCCTCGTCATCATCCGGCGGCCGCTGATCGCGACTCAGCGAATCGGTCGGCGAAGGCAGTGGGTACTCCGGGGTATCGTCATCGGTGTCTTTCGGGCCAGCGTTCATAAGTCACCTCTCAAGGGGCCTGAAAAACAGGTCCTGACATTTTGATGACAGCGTGACGAACGCAGTTCGATCAGGGGGACGATCGGTCGCCCCGATCGCAGCGACTGATCATTGTTCGTCTTCGTCGTCATCCTCGTCTTCAAACTCTGTCTGGCCCATGTCACCCGCCTCATCGGCATCGTTGAGCGGCACCGTTGCATCATCCATCAGCGACCCCGGATCTTCATTACCCGGATCATTGATAAACGGTAGTCCGCTCGGACCTTTTTCTTCCTTGCCTTCGGTTTCAGGCGTCATGGCATACCTCTCGATATTCAGGTGTGTATGAAGTTCGAGGCAGACTGGGAGCAAACGTTCCGGAGTACTTCTCGCGCAAACGAAAAAACCCGGCGCCAGGCCGGGTTTCTACTGTCATTCGCTATCGGGTCAGCGATGTTTATTCCTGTGTTTATTCTTGTGTTTGTTTTTGTGCCCGTTTCCGGAATGGGAACTGCCGCTGTCGGTGCCCAGGTTATTGCCCACCGCGCCACCCGCTGCACCGCCCAGGCCTGCGCCGATAGTGGAACCGGTCGAGCCACCGAGGCTGTTACCAATCACCGAGCCACCCGCCGAGCCCAAACCACCACCAACGGCCGCTGCGGTGCGACTGCCTTTAGGCGCGCCAACCGCACTGCCCGCCGCGCCACCCACACCTGCGCCAATCGCTGCACCTGTGCTGCCGCCCATTTGCTGGCCGACCACGTTACCCAGTGCACCGCCAATACCACCGCCAACAGCCGCGGTGCCATCACCGGCAGCCATCGCACCTTGAGCGACCAAAAGTCCCAGAACCAACGTGGACAATGTCAAACGCATGATATGAACCTCTAATTCCGCATCGGGGGAAAAGAACGCGCTGCGGATCGGCGGAGTCTAGCACCTGCCCCACTGAATCCGGTCAGCGATGACGTTTGGACCGCCAAAGATGCGCTAGCTGCGAAGAAGAAACAGCCAGATACAAAAAGCCCGGCATCAAAGCCGGGCTTTTGAACTGATCACTCAGGATCAGTGACGCTTGTGACCCTTGGCCAGATTGCTGCCAACGCCACCGCCCAACGCACCGCCCAAACCAGCACCGATGGTGGAACCGGTCTTGCCGCCCAGGCTGTTGCCGATCACCGAACCACCAGCTGCACCCACACCGCCGCCGATCGCCGCCTTGGTACGGCTGCCTTTGCGTGCTGCCACGGCACTGCCGGCTGCGCCCGCAACACCGGCACCAATCGCTGCGCCGGTGCTGCCGCCCATGCTTTGACCGACGACGTTACCCAGCGCGCCACCCAGACCGCCACCCAGCGCGGCCGTGCCGTCGCCAGCAGCCATTGCACCTTGAGCAACCAAAAGCCCCAGAACCAGGGCGGGCAGTGTTAAACGCATGACAAGAACCTCAAAAATAGGGGGAAATCAAAAAGGGTCGAGATTGAATGCTTTAGCGGCGAGAAAGTCCAGACGCACGATCCCGACCTCGCCATTGGCGACGGTTGGACAACGTTTATGGAAAAGGTTTTATGACAGGCAAAAAAAAGCCCGCTGGGGAGACGGGCCAGGTGTTGCTTTCTAACGGATGAGTTGAGATTACGTAGGACCTTGTGAAAACTTTGTGAAAAGGCCGGACCAAAAAAAACAAGCCTCGACAAAAATCATTCAGGCATCGGCATAGGGGACGGCCTTCATAGGCCGCTCCCCTGCCACACCACCCGGCATGCGGGTCCGCACCGGGCGGTTCGAGAGATTGAGGTTATGAGAGGCGCGCCAATCCCAGCCTGTCGAACCACGCAATATTCAGCACACGATTCAACTCAAAACGGCTATTACGCCACCAGCGATGAGAGTTACTGGCCACCCTCTGCGCCACCTGCTGGCTCGCCCCCAGTGTCCGCAGCTCTCGATAGATCGTAGGGCCACGCTTCCACTGCCTGAGCTGGATCGCTCTCAGTCGATGTCGTATCCATTCGTCCAGCTTGCGCCAGACTGCCGGTGTTTGCGACAACGTGAAGTAGGCTTTCCAGCCCAAAAGATAAGGCCGAAGATTATCTGCGACCTGTTGCAAGCTACGCCCGCAGGAGCGCCGGGTAAGCCAGCGGATACGCTGCTTGAACTGTTTCTGCGCCTTATAAGAGACCGCGCGCTTGACTTCACTTCGGGCTGACCACAACTCATAGCCCAGAAACTTGCGACCAAACGCGCTCGTCACTGCACTCTTGCTCTCGTTGACGCTCAAGTGCAGCTTTTCGTACAGCCGCCTCAGCAGGGCCATTACCCGCTGCCCCGCCTTCTGACTGCGCACATACACGTTCGCATCGTCGGCATAGCGCACGAAACAATGGCCTCGGCGTTCAAGCTCCCGATCCACTTCGTCCAGCAGCACGTTCGCCAACAACGGCGACAGTGGGCCGCCTTGCGGCGCCCCGCAGCGGCTTTTCTCGACCACGCCATTGATCAGCGTTCCCGCATCCAGATAGGCGCGAATCAGCCGGATAACCGCCTGATCCGTAATCCGTTTGCGCAAACGATCCATCAAGATGTCGTGATCGACCCGGTCGAAGAACTTCTCCAGATCAACATCCACCACCACTTTACGTCCTGAAGAGGCATAGCGCTGAGCCGCTAAAACGGCGTCCTGCGCACAGCGTCCCGGACGGAAGCCGTAGCTGTGTTCACTGAAGGTCGGATCGAGTAATGGCTGCAAGGCTTGCAGCAACGCTTGTTGGATCAAACGGTCGGTGACCGTTGGGATACCCAACTCGCGTTGACCGCCGTCAGGTTTGGGAATGACCACACGCCGTACCGGACTGGGCCGGTAGACTCCTGAAAGAAGCTGTTCACGAATCCCCGCCCATTGGGTCAGCAGGTACTCGGCCGTCTGATCAATATCCAGACCGTCGACTCCCGCTGCACCTTTGTTGGCCTTGACCCGTTTCCACGCCCGTTTCAGGTTTTCTCTCGCAAAGGCCCGTTCCAGCAGCCCTTGTCCTGCGTTATCGGGTTCATTTTGCGGGCGATTGACCTCGTCGCTGACAGGATTTCTCACGGTTTCACCGCTCGTTATCTCCGTCCGCCCCGCGTTTGGCAGGCATCTGACTTCCGGTCTTTCGCATCAACATGGCCTATGACGCTTTCTCTCGTTCGGCCCTTCGTCAAAAAAAAAGACTACTACGGCCTCTGCTGACTTCTCGCTCCGACTCGCGCCGTCGCCCTTTCAGGCACAAGGCGAGATCTCCCCAGGTAAGAACGCAATCCTTCACCGCACAACCGCCGGATTTACGCTGCCTGACCCTTGACCACAAGAGCTTCGCGGTTTTATGCCCGCTCGCCCTGGTCGGCTTCGCCTTGTATCCGGTTCTTGTACATCGGCTCGCGGTTTCGATTCACGCTTCCTCCCCACACTCGGTCGCCCTCATGCAGTTGCGCTTCACTTCGTTCGCTGTGGTCAGCTTACGGCGGGACTTTCACCCACAAGATTGCGCCCATGCTGGGCGCACATAAAAAACCCCGCTCGATGCGGGGTCTATTCATGGAAGCTACTTCCTGACCGGCGTCGCTACCTTGGGTAGAAATTTCGCCTTCGGTCCCTGGCGCACCATGGTTTTCATCTTGCCGAGCTTGACCTTGTCGTCACCAAAGCCCGACTCATAGTCTGTCTGGCCACACTGCACGCAATTGTTGATCGGAAATTCAGCCCCGTCGTCTTCGATATACGGATCAGCCATCTTTTCACCCCTCTCAAAATGCGGGATCGACACCGGCAAGCCCTATTTGCCTGAAACATATCGACCACCAAGCTTTTGAGACTAGTCGGTCATTACCGGACTTGTAATTCATATCACCGATGCCCGACGAATGGGCTACACCGCTTCCTACAAAACCAACACAACAATTCGTACCGGACTCACCTCAGTTTAACCGCCGTCCCGGTGACGAAAACCACCACCATCCCGCCCTTCCCGGCCGGCATGCTGATCTCGAAATCGAGCCCCACCACGGCATCGGCCTGAATCGCCCGCGCCCGTTCCTTGATCTCATCGGTCGCCTGAATCCGCGCTTCTTTCAACGCACGCTCCAATGTCTGAGAGCGCCCGCCGAAGAAGTCGCGCATCCCGGCGAACATGTCCCGAATAACGTTGACGCCCTGCACCGACTCGGCGCTGACAATGTCCAGGTAGGCGGTGATCTGTCGGCCTTCGATGGCGTGGGTTGTGGTGGTGATCATAGGTTTTCCTTTTTCATGGCCCTGGCACTCAAGGCAACCGGGATAAATGTTGAGCCAGCGCATCAAACGCCGGCAACGGGATGGGAAGCGTACCGAACAATCACCCTCTTGGCCGAGGGATCGACCACGGCTTTGGGCGCGATCTGTTGGCCATTGACCCGACCGTCATTGCGTAGCATCTCGCCAAACCGCGCCAGGTCCCGCAGACCGGTATTCAAGCCACCGCCGGCAAACGGAGTGCCGATGGAGTCCACCGTAAAATAGGCGAACGCGCTGCCGTATTCGCCTTGCCATTAGCCACATTAAGCAGTGGTGGGCGGGACATATTCTGGCCTCCGTCCCCTTGTTGCCCAGTGTGACAAGCTCAGCCCAGGATGCCCCTTGAGCCCCATAAAAGTCCCTTGGGACATTTTTCAGACGCCAGAAACCACAAACCCCCGACTTTCTCTAGGAAAATCAGGGGTTTGTGTTTTACAAATTTGGCGGTGAAGGAGAGATTCGAACTCTCGATACAATTTCTTGTATACACACTTTCCAGGCGTGCTCCTTAAGCCACTCGGACACTTCACCGTATCTCGTCAGACATGTTCTGTCTGTCGAGGCGCGCTAATGTAGTCGAAAGCTTTTCTGATGGCAAACTTTTTTTGCAGAATTTTCATGCGGTTAGCGATTTAGACGTTCTGCGGGTCTCTGGGCAAGGCAAACCCGCCAATCTCCGGCTTCGCACCCTCTTATCTATATAGAAGGCGAGGCATGGCGGGCGTGGCGGGTTGGGCTTGCCCGGAGGGGAAAGTGTGACTGGCGGGTCAGTCACGGCGCTTTACCTGGCCTGCGGCGGTGGGTAACGTCTGCCTCAACTTTCATACAAGGAATAGCGTCATGAGTGAGTTGATTTCCTACCACCTCGAAGACGGCATCGCGACCCTGACTTTGAGCAACGGCAAGGTCAATGCTATCTCCCCGGACGTGATTGCTGCGTTTAATGCTGCGCTGGATCAGGCGGTGGCTGATCGTGCAGTGGTGATCATTACCGGTACGCCGGGGATTCTGTCCGGTGGTTATGACTTGAAGGTGATGACAGCCGGCCCTAAAGAAGCCGTGGCGCTGGTGACGGCCGGTTCAACCCTGGCCCGTCGCCTGCTGTCGCACCCGTTCCCGGTGATCGTTGCATGCCCGGGTCATGCCGTGGCCAAGGGTGCGTTCCTGTTGTTGTCGGCGGATTACCGCATCGGTGTCGACGGCCCGTTCAGCATTGGTCTGAACGAAGTGCAGATTGGCATGACCATGCACCACGCCGGTATCGAGATCGCCCGTGATCGCTTGGGCAAAGCGGCATTCAACCGTTCGGTCATCAATGGCGAGATGTTCAATCCGCAGGGTGCCGTGGTTGCAGGCTTCCTTGACGTGGTGGTATCGGCTGAAGAGTTGCAGGGCGCTGCACTGGCGGCGGCGCGTCAACTGAAGAAGATCAACATGAACGCACACAAGAACACCAAGCTGAAGGTGCGCAAGGCACTGCTGGATACGCTGGATAACGCAATCATCCTGGATCAGGAACATATGGGTTAAGCCCAAGCGTGCTACACCGAAAAGCCCGACCGTCGTGTCGGGCTTTTTCATACGAGCTCTGTTGAAAAGCCTACAACCACTCTAGAACACGTCTGACCAATAAGTCGGAAACATGCGCTCAAACATCGGCCATCTCCTACCTTTTAGCGGCAATTGCCGAAAACAGTGCACATCCGTACACTGCGCCACCTTTTGTCCCGGTGGGGCCTGAAAATGCTGTTCGTGCTTCGTATGTTATTGATGGGCTTGCACTTTATCCTGGCCGGTGTACTCGGGGTGATTCTGGGTCTGTGTCGGCCGTTCAATCCTGACAACAGCCGTTTGTGCGCACGTCTGTATGCGTGGCCGGCGATGTGTATTTTGCGTTTGCGGGTGAAGGCCGAGGTCGGTCCGTTGATGGACAAACCTGACAGCTGCGTGATCATCGCTAACCACCAGTCCAACTACGATCTGTTTGTGTTCGGCAATGTGGTGCCCCGCCGCACCGTGTGCATCGGCAAGAAGAGCCTGAAGTGGGTGCCGTTGTTCGGCCAGTTGTTCTGGCTGGCCGGCAATGTGTTGATCGACCGTGGCAATGCGCACAAGGCGCGCCAGTCCATGTTGACCACGACGCACACCTTGCAGCATGAAGACACCTCGATCTGGGTATTCCCGGAAGGCACGCGCAACCTCGGTGAAGAACTGCTGCCCTTCAAGAAAGGTGCTTTCCAGATGGCGATCGCGGCGGGTGTGCCGATCGTCCCGGTGTGTGTCAGCAGTTACGTCAAGCACATGCGATTGAACCGCTGGCGCAGTGGGAAAATTCTGATCCGTTCACTGCCGGCGATTCCAACCGCCGGACTGAGCCTGGACGACATGCCCCTGCTGATCGCACAGTGCCGCGAGCAGATGCGCGATTGCATTGCCTCGATGGATCGGCAACTGCAAGCCGCGTGAAACGAAACCCGCCCTGTGCGGGTTTTCTTTTGCCTGCGAGCTTCGAACTCTGCAGATTTCACTGACTCTCAAGCAGCAGACAAGGCTAAGCTGATCAATGCCTGCTACTGCCACCTGCCAAATAAGAAGTGAACCTGAATCATGGGTAGAGTTGTTGCTGCTGCGGTTTACAGCGCTGGAAAGAAAGTCTCCAATATTACCCTCGACGAAGGCGCGGCCTGGGCCGCCAAGCCCGGCCACTTTGTCTGGATCGGCCTTGAAGAACCAAATGCCCAAGAGCTGACGAACCTGCAACGCCAGTTCAACCTGCACGAACTTGCCATCGAAGACGCCCTGGAAAAACACAGTCGACCGAAGCTGGAAACCTTCGGTGATGCCCTGTTTATCGTCACGTATTCGCCGATTCGCAACGAAGGCAAACTGGAGTTCATCGAGACTCATATCTTTGCCGGCAATGGTTACATCATCACCGCCCGGAACGGTCACTCGGCGTCCTACGCCCTTGTCCGACAGCGTTGTGAGGCGCGTCCACTGTTGCTGGAGCACGGGGAAGATTTCGTACTCTATGCCATCCTCGACTTTGTGATTGAAAACTACCAGCCGGTAGGCGAAGCAATCCATGCCGAGATCGATGAGCTCGAGCGGAACGTGCTGTGCAGCGCGCTGAATGAACATGACATCCAGAAGCTTCATGGCCTGCGCCGAGACGTATTGCGCCTGCGTCGTTATGCGGCGCCGATGGTGGAGATCGGCGAGGAACTGCAGAAACTGAATTTTCCGTTTATCGACAAGAACATGCGCCCGTATTTTCGTGATGTGCAGATTCATGTGACACGGCAGATGGAAGACCTGACAACCCTGGCGGATATCGCCAGCCAGACGATTGAAGTCGGGGTGTTGCTGGAGGCCTCACGGCAAAGCGTGGTGCAGCGCAAGTTTGCGGCGTGGGCGGCGATTCTGGCATTCCCGACGGCGGTGGCCGGGATCTACGGGATGAACTTCCAGAACATGCCGGAGCTGACCTGGCATTACGGGTATTTCGCGGTGTTGGGGTTTATAGCGGTGGGGTGCGTGAGTTTGTGGGGGAGTTTCAAGAAGTCAGGGTGGCTTTGACAACCCATTGCTCCCGCTGGGCAGCGAAGGGGCCCCAAAGGATGGGGCTGCTACGCAGTCCAGCGGGAGCAAGCTCCCTCGCCACAAGTGTTGTGCCAGCCTGCTAAACCGACTGCGCCTCTGGCTTATGCGCCACAAACCGCATCATCCACTCCGCAACGGTGGTGCCGTGATGCTCATGCTCAAGGCTTGCCATGCCTTTCGAATAAATCTGCTCGCCCAGCACTTCCTGGCGAATATCCAGCAACGCCCGCGAGTAATCGTGAATGAACTCCGGATGCCCCTGGAAGCACAGCACTTGATCGTTGATGTGGTAAGCGGCAAACGGGCAGAAATCGCTGGAAGCGATGACCGTGGCGTTTTCCGGTAGCGACGTCACCTGGTCCTGGTGACTGATCAACAACGTCAGCTCTTCGCGCAGCGGGCTCATCCACGGCGCCTTGGCCGCCAGTTTGTAGCTGTGCGTGCCGACGCCCCAGCCCTGGGTCGCGCGCTCGCTCTTGCCGCCCAGCAGCAACGCCAGCAACTGATGGCCGAAGCACACCCCCAGCAGTTTGTCGCCGCGTTCGTAACGGGTCAGCAGGTAAGTGCGGAGGGTTTCGATCCACGGGTCGGTGCCGAAGGAATCGGCCTTGCTGCCGGTGACGAGATAGGCGTCAAAAACCTCATCATCGCTTGGGTATTCGCCCTGCATCACGTTATAGACGGTGAACTCGGCCGCGATAGGCTGCTGCGAAAACAGACGCTGGAACATCTGCCCGTAACCCTGATATTGATCGACCAGTTCCGGACGCAGGATGTCGGTTTCCAGAATGCAGATGCGTAACGACATAAAAAATACCTGACACGTGATGGGAATAATGCACACCCCAGAGCCTGCCTCGAAACAGGGTGACAAGGCAAGCCCCGGAGTGCGTCATCGGTCCCTTAAAACGCCTCCCCGCTGGCGGCTTTTTGCAGCAGCAACGCCGGTGGTGCGAACCGTTCGCCGTACTGTTCGGCGAGGTATTGCGCGCGGGCGACGAAGTCTTTCACACCGTACTGGTTGATGAACTGCAGCGCGCCACCAGTCCAGGCCGCAAAACCGATACCGAAGATCGACCCGACATTGGCGTCCGCCGTCGATGTCAGTACGCCCTCTTCCACGCAGCGCACGGTTTCGAGGGCCTGCACGAACAGCAGGCGATCGCGCACATCCTTTGGCGAAATCTGTCCGTCGACTTTCTCGAAGCGGGTTTTCAACTCCGGCCACAAATGCTTCTGGCCACCGGCCGGGTACTCGTAGAAACCACCGCCCGCGGCTTTGCCTGGACGCTTGTATTCGTTGAGCAGCAAGTCAATCACGGCAAACGCGGGATGCTCAATCAGCGGTTTCCCTTCTGCTTGCAGGTCTTTGGCGGTTTGCTGGCGGATATGGCTCATGAGACTGAGGGAAACTTCGTCGGAGATCGCCAGAGGCCCGATCGGCATGCCAGCCTTGCGGGCTTCGGTCTCGATCATCGCTGCGCTCACGCCTTCGCCAAGCATGGCAATGCCTTCGTTGGTGAAGGTGCCGAACACTCGAGAAGTGAAAAAGCCACGACTGTCGTTGACCACAATCGGCGTTTTCTTGATTTGCAGTACGAAATCGAACCCTCGGGCCAGGGTTTCGTCACTGGTGTGGGCGCCTTTGATGATTTCCACCAAGGGCATTTTTTCCACGGGGCTGAAGAAATGCAGGCCGATGAACTTGCTCTGGTCCGGTACGGCGGTGGCGAGACCGCTGATAGGCAAGGTCGACGTGTTGGAAGCAATCACTGCGTCAGGGCCAACGATAAGTTGCGCGGCGGAAGAGACTTTGGCTTTCAGTTCGCGATCTTCGAAAACGGCTTCAATGATCAGATCGCAGCCGGCCAGATCGGCATCCTTTTCGGTGGTTTTAATTCGCGCCAGCACTGCATCGCGCTGCTCGGCGCTCAACTGGCCGCGGGCAACTTTCTTGTCCAGCAATGCCGCCGAATGTGCCTTGCCCTTCTCCGCTGCCGCGAGGTTGATGTCCTTGAGCACCACGTCGATGCCCGCCGATGCGCTGACAAAAGCAATCCCGGCGCCCATCATCCCGGCGCCCAAAACGCCCACTCGACGTGTCACATAAGGTGTAAACCCGTGAGGCCGCGAGCCGCCCGCATTGATCTCGTTGAGCTGGAACCAGAAGGTGCCGATCAGGTTCTTCGAGACCTGGCCGGTGGTCAGCTCTGTGAAATAACGGGTTTCGATCAGGTGCGCGGTATCGAAATCCACCTGCGCGCCCTCAACCGCCGCGCAAAGAATTTTCTCCGGCGCGGGCAGGCAGCCCTGGGTTTTAGTGCGCAGGATCGACGGCGCTATCGCCAGCATCTGCGCGACTTTAGGATTCGATGGCGTACCGCCCGGTATCTGATAGCCCTTCACGTCCCAGCGCTGCACAGCCACTGGGTTGGCGATGATCCAGGCTCGAGCCTTGGCCAGCAGCTCTTCGCCATCCGATGCCAGTTCATCGATAAGACCCGCCTGCAAGGCTTGCTGTGGGCGGACCTTCTTGCCTTCAAGCAGATACGGCAAGGCTTTTTCCAGACCGAGCATGCGCACCATGCGCACCACCCCGCCGCCGCCCGGCAACAGGCCGAGGGTGACTTCCGGCAAACCGAGCTGCACCGATGAATTGTCCAGTGCCACGCGGTGATGGCATGCCAGGCAGATTTCCCAGCCACCGCCCAGCGCCGCGCCGTTGATCGCGGCGACGACAGGTTTACCCAGGGTTTCCAGGGTGCGTAACTGGCCCTTCAGCGTCAGCACCATGTCATAGAACGCTTTGGCTTCAGGCTTGCCGACCTTGATCAGTTCATTCAGGTCGCCACCGGCGAAAAACGTTTTCTTGGCCGAGGTGATGATGACGCCGGCGATGCTGTCTTTTTCAGCCACCAAACGGGCGACGCAGGCAGCCATGGCCTCACGGTAGACCGCGTTCATGGTGTTGGCGCTCTGGCCCGGCATGTCGATGGTCAGGACGACGATCTGGTCCTGCCCTTTTTCGTAACGGATTGCTTCGTTCATGGCTCTTGTTTTCCTGAAAATCGGGGGCTCAGAGGCGTTCGATGATGGTGGCAATGCCCATGCCGCCGCCGACACACAACGTCGCCAGGCCATAGCGCAGGCGGCGGGTTTCCAGCTCATCGAGCAGCGTGCCGAGGATTGCGCAACCGGTCGCGCCGAGGGGATGGCCCATGGCGATGGAGCCGCCGTTGACGTTGACCTTGTCCGGGTCGATGGTCATGTCCTTGATGAATTTCAGTACGACAGAGGCAAACGCCTCGTTGACCTCGAACAGGTCGATGTCTTCGACCCGCAGCCCGGCCTTGGCCAGCGCCTTGCGCGTGGCCGGCGCCGGGCCGGTGAGCATGATGGTCGGGTCGGTGCTGGTAACCGCCGTGGCGACGATCCGCGCCCGTGGCTGCAAGCCCAGCGCGCGCCCCTTGGCTTCGGAGCCGATCAACATCAGCGCCGCGCCATCGACGATCCCGGAACTGTTGCCCGGCGTGTGCACATGGTTGATTCGCTCGACGTGGCTGTAGACCCGCAACGCCGTGGCATCGAAGCCCATTTGCCCCATCATCTCGAAGCTCGGCTTGAGCTTGCCCAGGCCTTCAAGCGTGGAGTCGGCGCGGATGAATTCATCGTGATCGAGCAGGAGAATGCCGTTCTGGTCCCGTACCGGCACCAGCGATTTACTGAACGATCCATCGGCCCGCGCCCGCGCGGCTTTTTGCTGGGAATGCAGCGCGTAGGCATCGACGTCCTGACGGCTGAAGCCTTCAAGGGTGGCGATCAGGTCGGCGCCCACGCCTTGCGGTGTGAAATGGCTGTGCAGATTGGTTTCCGGGTCCAGCGCCCAGGCGCCGCCGTCGCTGCCCATCGGCACCCTGGACATCGACTCGACGCCACCGACCACCACCAGTTCTTCAAAGCCGGAACGCACTTTCATCGCCCCGAGATTCACCGCCTCGAGCCCCGACGCGCAGAAGCGGTTGATCTGCACACCTGCCACGCTGACGTCCCAATCGGCCACTTGTGTCACGGTTTTGGCGATGTCGGCGCCTTGATCGCCGACCGGCGTCACGCAGCCCAGCACCACGTCATCGACCTGGCTGGTGTCCAGCGACGTGCGCTGCTGCAGCGCCCTGAGCAACCCGGCCACCAGGTTCACCGGTTTGACGCTGTGCAAGGCACCATCGGCCTTGCCTTTGCCACGGGGCGTGCGTAACGCGTCGAAAATCAAAGCTTGGGTCATGACGTCCTCGAACCTGACGGTGAAAATACTGAGCCTTCACCTTATGCCGAGCCACCGCCGATTCAATGACCGCAATGCTCACAGACGTTGACGGACACGCTCAGACGGACGGTAGTGTGTTACCGGATAACCGTTTCAGGACACCGAGCTGTCTAGCAAAAGGGCGGCAAAGAAGCTGGCAATAGGCCTCATGCCTTTTTTAAAGCAATTTGTGCGCGCTCCATACGAAAGGGATCTAAACCACGAGTGACGCGGGCCCTAAGGTGAACATATGCGAAGTTGTCGTCGGGTTTTGCCGAGGCGCTCGCTCTACAGGAAGTGCAACGCGCTGCCGTCATGGAGATATGCAGGCAGGCATCAGGAAATAACAAAAAAGGCGGTCAAGCCATGTTCAAACATTCGAAAGTACGTCAAGCCGGGCTCATTCTTTTCGCCACTACGCTGTTGTTGATTTTGCCGAACCTGACCAAGGTGATCGGCTAGTCGGTTATTAAAATACGGCGCCAAGGTTTTTTATCGCCTCATCAAAAATGTGACTGGCTCGCTACCCGGGCCAACGTGGGTGTGCCAACCTTTGCGGCACTTCCACGACATGGACGGCGATCATTTGAAAACGCTCATTCTGCTCGGGGCCTTGCTGTTCGGCTCGCCCCTTTATGCCGCACAGCTGAACCTGGAGCTGGGCGCGAACAGTCGCACCTGGCAAACCGAGGAATTGCTCAAGCATCCTCAGGTGCAGACCCTCACGATTACCAACGACGTTTCCTATAAACGGGACATGAGCTATCGCGCCGTGCCCCTGGCGACGTTGTTGACCGGCATCACGCCTGACGATCACTTGCAAGCGGTGGCACTGGATGGTTTTGCCGCTGAACTGGCAGCCGCGCCGTTGCTCAATGCCAAGGGCGCGCGGGCCTGGCTGGCGATTGAAGACCCGGCCAAGCCGTGGCCGCCACTGTCCGAAGGCAAGCCAGGTGCGGGGCCGTTTTATCTGGTCTGGACCAACCCGCAGGCGGGCAACATCAGTCCCGAACAATGGCCCTTTCAAGTGGCGAGCATCAAGCGCATGGCGCCGGTGGCAGAGCGCTTCCCTGCCCTGTTGCCGGATCCGGCATTAAAGGCGGATCATCCGGTGAATCTGGGGTTTGCACTGTTTCAGAAGAACTGCCTGGCGTGTCATCGTCTCAATGGCGCCGGGGATGCGCAGTTCGGACCGGATCTTAATATTCCGTTTAACCCGACCGAATATTTTGGCGCGGACTTTTTGAAGCGGTATATCCGCGATCCGCAGAGCTTGCGGCAGTGGCCGCAGGCGAAGATGCCGGGGTTTTCGGCGCAGGTGTTGCCCGACAGCGATCTGGAGATGTTGGTGGGGTATTTGAAGCATATGGCTGGACGCAAGCACATCACAGCCAATAAGTAGCAGATAGACCTGTGGCGAGGGAGCTTGCTCCCGCTGGGCCGCGAAGCGGCCCTCAAACCAGGCGACGCGATCCGTCATGCAAACCGCATTGATCGAATTTACGACTGCTGCGCAGTCGAGCGGGAGCAAGCTCCCTCGCCACAAAAGCGCCTTCTCCCCGATAATTCGTGATTACTGTTGTTGGACCGAGATCACAGGCATCGGCGTCGGCGACACAAACACCTTCGCATGCATCTGCTCACACCCGCCGCCGCGACGCATCCCGCGCACCGGACAGGCATCCAGGTAATCAAGGCCCACCGCCAGCTTCAAATGGCGCTCCGGCCGCGCCAGTTCATTGGTCACGTCAAAGCTGTACCACGCGTCGTCCAGCCAGGCTTCCGCCCACGCGTGACTGGCCAGGTGCTCGCAGTTCTCGCTGTACAAATATCCCGATACATAACGCGACGGAATGCCCAGGCTGCGAGCACAGGCGAGGAACGCGTGGGTGTGGTCCTGACACACGCCAGAACGCCCGGCAAAGGCCTGGGCCGCGCTGGTATCCACTTCGGTGGAGCCTGGCGTGTAGGTCATGTGCTGGTTCAGCCCATGCATCAAGTCGATCAACGCTGTGCGATCCCGGCGTTGCTTGCATTCCTTTTCCGCGAAAGCGCGCAGGGCTTCGTCAGCTTCTGTCAGGCGTGTGAAACGTAAAAACGGCAGCGCCGACTGGCTCTCGTGCTCGGCCTCACGCAGTTCGTCGATGTCGACCTGGCCACGGGCGCCGATGATGATCGCTTCATGCGGCTCGTCCATGGTCAGCACGTGCAGAATGTTGCCGAACGGATCGAGTTGCGCACGCACCGGGCGCGGCAGGTCGAGTTGCCAGCTGAGCACGTGCTGGCGCTCGCTGTCGTGAGGGGTCAGTCGCAGGTACTGGATGCTCGCCCGCACCTGATCTTCATAGTGATAGGTGGTCTCGTGGCTAATGGAAAGTCTCATGCCGCCTCCAGGTAGGAACTGTGTATGGCGTTACCCAACTGGCGCACCAGCGGGATGAACTCGGTCAACCAGGCGTGCAGGCCTTCGTCGAGAATTTCGGTGATGCCGGTGTAGCGCAGGCGCGCGTCCATCTCGGCGGCCAGGCGTTGCGCGGGACGGCCGTTGGCGCCGGACAGCTGGGCGAGGATCTGGTCGATTTCTTCGGTGCAGGCCCGTAGCGAACGTGGCACATCAGCACGCAATAGCAGCAGTTCGGCCACATGCCGGGCACCGGGCGCATCGCGGTAGATTTCGGTATAGGCCTCGAACGACGACAACGCCCGCAACAAGGCACTCCACTGGTAATAAGCGTGGGCCGTGCCGTCGCTGACCGCTTCGGCCTGATCGCCAGCCATTTCGTAGCGAGCATCGAGCAGGCGCAAGGTGTTGTCGGCGCGCTCGATAAATGTGCCCAGTCGAATGAAACGGAACGCATCGTTACGCATGATGGTGCCGTAGGACGCGCCGCGAAACAGGTGCGAACGTTCCTTGATCCACTCACAGAAACGGCTCATTCCGTAGCGGCTCAAGCCTTGCTCGGCGATCCCGCGAATTTCCAGCCAGGTGGCGTTGATGTTTTCCCACATGTCGGCGGTGATTCGCCCCCGCACGGCATGGGCACTGGCCCGTGCCGAACCGAGGCAACTGTAAATGCTCGCCGGATTGGCCGCGTCCAGGGCGAAAAAGTGCAGCAGCCGTTCGGCATGCAACTCGCCGTGGCGTTCGAGGTAATCGTCCAGGGTGCCGGTAATCAGCAGCGGCATCGCGAGCTCATGCAGACCATCACCGCGACCATCCTGCGGCATCAGCGACAGCGAATAACTGATGTCGAGCATCCGTGCGAGGTTTTCCGCCCGCTCCAGGTAACGCGACATCCAATACAAATCCGAGGCAGTTCTACTTAACATGGCAGGCTTCCTTCAATCCTCGACCACCCAGGTGTCCTTGGTTCCGCCGCCCTGGGAGGAATTCACCACCAGGGAGCCTTCACGCAGGGCGACTCGGGTCAAACCGCCGGGCACGACCCGGGTTTCGCGGCCAGACAAAACAAACGGACGCAGGTCGATGTGGCGTGGCGCGATGCCGTTTTCGACAAAGGTCGGACAAGTCGACAGGGACAACGTCGGTTGCGCGATGTACGCGTGTGGCTTGGCCTTGATGCGGGCGCGGAACGACTCGATTTCCGCCGCTGTCGCCGCCGGCCCCACCAGCATTCCGTAACCGCCGGAGCCCTGGGTTTCCTTGACCACCAGATCCGGAAGATTGGCCAGCACGTGGGACAGTTCAGAAGGATTGCGGCATTGGAACGTCGGCACGTTCTTCAGGATCGGCTCTTCATCCAGATAGAAACGGATCATGTCCGTCACGAACGGATACACCGATTTGTCGTCCGCCACCCCGGTGCCGATGGCATTCGCCAGCACCACATTGCCCGAGCGGTAGGACGACAGCAGCCCCGGCACACCGAGCATCGAATCCGGGTTGAACGCCAGCGGATCGAGGAACGCATCGTCGAGGCGTCGGTAGATCACATCGACCGCTTTCGGCCCGTCCGTGGTGCGCATGAACACCTTGTCGTCACGCACGAACAGGTCCGCGCCTTCCACCAGTTCGACGCCCATTTCTCGCGCCAAAAATGCATGCTCGAAAAACGCACTGTTGAAGCGACCCGGCGTCAGGACCACCACGCTCGGGTTATCGATCGGGCTGGAGCTTTTCAGGGTGTCGAGCAGCAGGTTCGGGTAATGATCGATGGGGGCGATGCGCTGGGCCGAGAACAACTCTGGGAACAGCCGCATCATCATCTTGCGGTCTTCGAGCATGTAGCTCACGCCGCTCGGTGTACGAAGGTTGTCTTCGAGCACGTAGTACGTGCCGTCGCCATCGCGCACCAGATCGACACCGGAGATGTGCGAGTAGATATCCCGGTGCAAATCCAGGCCTTGCATCGCCAACTGGTATTGCTCGTTGGCCAGCACTTGCTCGGCCGGAATGATGCCGGCCTTGATGATGCGCTGTTCGTGATAGAGGTCGGCGAGGAACATGTTCAACGCCTTGACCCGCTGGATGCAGCCACGTTCGACAATCCGCCATTCGCTGGCGGGGATGCTGCGCGGAATGGTGTCGAAGGGAATCAGGCGCTCTGTGCCCTGCTCGTCCCCGTAGAGCGTGAAAGTAATCCCGGCGCGATGAAACAACAGATCGGCCTCGCGTCGCCGTTGGGCGAGAAGTTCGTCAGGCGTCTCGGCCAGCCAACGGGCAAACTCCCGATAATGCGGGCGGACCTGGCCGCCGGCATCGTACATCTCATCAAAATAGGTGCGGATCATGCCGTACTCCTTGTCACCCGGACATACAGACCTTCGCAAGGCCCGTGCCATCGGCATAAACGCTTTGATATCAATCGGTTGGATATTCGTCGCGCAGCGACCGCACCATTCCTGTGCGGTAATTGCCCCAACCTGATCGCCCCCGCTTCATTGCGAAGCAATGCTTTCGCCTATCACCAGCATAGTCAGAGTTGATTTCACTGCCCGGCAGTGGCTGTGGATAATTGGCGCATTCGCTGGTAATGCTCACCGAACTTCCCTTTTAGCCGCCTGTTCAGGCGGCTTTTTTTTGCTTTGTTGAAATGTCATGAATCAAAAATACGTCAAAAGATCGCAGCCTTCGGCAGCTCCTACGCATTCCTATGCAGGAGCTGCCGAAGGCTTGCGATCTTTTGATGTTCAGACGCACAAACGAAAACGGCCAACCCGAAGGTCAGCCGTTAGTGGATGTTGTCGCTGTTCATAGTGTTATGCGAGTAGCCCTCGTACCTCCTGCTTGACGCCCCATCCTTCGATGATGCCGCCCAAAGGCTCGACCACCGCCTCGAAATCCTGCTCAAAGTCACCGATGCCGTCATAGGTGGCGGACATCACTTTACTCAGTTCCAGGGCCCATGCGCCGTCATCGCGTACGCTGATCTGTGCATTCATGGATTCGCCGGAATAATGCCCTGCCGCCCTGCGTGCCCGCTCCTCGTCCGGGAAAATGGCGTAGAACTCAATGGGATGGAATCGTGAAAAGTCGAAACCGCCTTCTTTCATGCGGCGCAGCACCGAGCTGCTGATGTCTTCTTGATAGGCTGTGCTCATGAAACGTCCTCCTCAAACCGATGGATAGACTTTCCGTACTCCCGACGCCTGCAACCGAATGGTGCAAGCATTGCGGCAACCACGTTGCCGAAGGGAAACAAGCATGTAGCTGACAAGACCAGACCTTAGCGATCCAATCGCTGATCTCGATTGCAGAGTAGCCTCAAGTAAGCGCCGCTGCCAAGGCCTGGTGTTTCACGAGTGTGCCAGAGAGTGTTTCAGACGGGAGTAATGTCGAGGATTTGTATGCTGTTCTGGGACTTGAGATTCTTGACGCTCGCATCAGCAGTGCGCCCTTCCAGATCGTTCAGATCCAGTTCGGCAGCGACAGGAAGGAGACGGGCCTTGATGAGTTTGGCGGCATGCTCGTTGTCCGGGCATTTGTCGCACTCAAAGACTTCATCGACTGTTTCGCCGTGATCATCCACGAAAGTGATTTTCCACTTTTGCATCAGTGCCTCCTCGAACAAACCCGCAAATGGGCGTACATCTATCTGGACTTTTGGCCTGACTGATCGTTCAAACGGATTACGGCACACCCACATAAAAACACACTGACCCTGTGGGAGTTGGTCGGCTTCCACAGGGGATGTGAATAACGTTAGTCGTTGCTTGGCTTGTTCACGGCTTGCAGTACGTATTGCGGCAAGGCAAACGCGCCAATGTGGATCTCCGGATTATAGTAGCGGGTGATGATGCCGCTGCCGGCGAAGCGCTGTTGCAGGGTTTCGCGGGACAATTTGCGATAGGCGGTATTGGTCGCGCCCCAGGCAAATGTCATCGAGCCACCGATGTAGGTCGGCACGGCGGCCTGATAGAAGTGCCAGTCCGGGAAAAGGCTGCGCAGGCGGCCGGCGGTGGTTTTGACTTCTTCGATCTGCATGAACGGCGTGCCGTTCTGGGTCACCAGGATACCGCCCTCGTTCAGGCAGCGACGGCAGGCCTGGTAGAAGTTTTCCGAGAACAGCACTTCGCCCGGACCGATCGGGTCAGTGGAGTCAGAGATGATCACGTCAAACTTTTCGGTGGTGGTGGCGACGAAGCGCATACCGTCGTCGATCACCAGGTTCAGACGTGGATCATCGAACGCACCCTTGGAGTGGTTCGGCAGGAATTCCTTGCACATGTCGACCACGGTGCCGTCGATCTCGACCATGGTGATGTGCTCGACGCCACCGTGCTTGGCCACTTCACGCAGCATGCCGCCGTCGCCGCCACCGATAATCAGCACGCGTTTGGCGCTGCCGTGCGCCAGGATCGGCACGTGGGTGAGCATTTCGTGGTAGATGAATTCGTCGGCTTCGGTGGTCTGGATCACGCCGTCCAGCGCCATGACCCGGCCCATGCGCGGGTTTTCGAAAATCACCAGGTGCTGGTGTTCGGTGCGCACTTCGTGCAGCAGTTTTTCCATGCGAAAACGCTGGCCGTAGCCTTCGTAGAGGGTTTCCAGGTAATCGCTGGTTGGAGTGTTGCTCATGGGAAGTGCTCCGATGAATGCGGTGGCAACGGACGGTTACCCGCCCATGAAGGCCAATCGATCAGCTCGATTGCCCGGGAAAGGCGCGCATTCTACGTCGCGGAAGATGACAGGTCGAACGTCAGTTGACGGCTCGACGCCGAACCTGTGGGCGCTGGCCTGCCAGCGATAGTATCGCTGCGGTCTATCAGAGACTCCGCAGTGATGCCATCGCTGGCAGGCCAGCTCCCACAGGTTTGGCGGTGTTTAGGGGTCAGATTCGCACGTTGCCCCGCGGCCCGGCGATGGCCCAGATGATCAGGCCCAGGACCGGCAACAGCAGGATCAGCAGGACCCAGACGATTTTCATCCCGGTGTCGGCGCCACTTTTCAGCACGTTGATGATTGCCCAGATGTCCAGGGCAAGAATGATCAGGCCAACCAGGCCGTTGAACGTGGAACCCATGGTGTCGCTCCCTAAGAGTGATGTGCACTCTTAGGATAGCCGGCCGTTGTCAGGGTTCCGTTTTATTCAAACGTGGATCGCCACTTTCAGGGCTTCCAGGGAAGGTGCGGCCGCGATGCCGACCTCGGCGCACAACTCGAGCACACGCGGCACGTCGTTGCCGTAGACCAGCACCACTTGCAGTTCGTCGTCCAGCAACTGGCTGAAGTTCATCAGCGTGTAGCCGCCGTTTT
The DNA here is from genome assembly GCF_000293885.2 of Pseudomonas fluorescens NCIMB 11764. Lineage (NCBI taxonomy): Bacteria > Pseudomonadati > Pseudomonadota > Gammaproteobacteria > Pseudomonadales > Pseudomonadaceae > Pseudomonas > Pseudomonas fluorescens. The sequence goes on along the minus strand of NZ_CP010945.1, from coordinate 3,190,703 downwards.
CCTTGTTCATGCTGCCCATCTGTACCTGGATGCGATTGAGCGCGGTCAGCGCTTCGGTCTTGGCCAGTTGCTTGGGTTTGATGTTGAAATCCACGCCCGGGCCGAACGACGCGACGATCTGCGCGAACAAGTCCATATAGGTGTCAGCCTGGAACAGCACGGTTTCCGGCAGGCTGCCGACGACCACCCATTCGCCCAACGGAATCGGGAAGGTGTCGTCGTAGTTGATGTCCGGATTGGCCGTCAGAAAAGCCTCTGGATCGGCATAGGCCTGGGCCGCTTCGTCAGCGACCTTGAGGATTTCGTCTTCGCTCATGCACCCGGAGCTGATTTTGCTGATGAGTTCGACGAGTGCGGCTTTCATGGGGGCGGAATCCTGTAGCGAGGGAATTTTGAAGGCGCGAAGGATAGCGCATTACGCCCCGCAATTCCTGCGCGGGAACACGGTCGGGAATGTTGATGCACATCAAGATCCGCCGACTCGGGTAGCGGCACAATGCTGGCACCTTGCCAATGCTGTTTCCGCTATCAGAGAAGACCTCCATGGGTGCCTGGCTTAGCAACATCTCGCTGAAATATAAATTCTGGGCGGTCAACGCTGTCGCCTTCGTCACCACCCTGTTGTTGGTGCTGTACGCCGTACAACTCGAACAGCAGGCCCGCAGTCAGGCTGCTCAAGCGTCTGCTCAAGCGCAGGCGCGATTGCTCAACGCCTGGCCTGCCGGGCAGGCGCTGCCCAAGGCCGATAACCTGCTGACGTTCAGCCGCGGGCAGGCGCCGTTGCTGAACGAGCAACCCGTGCTGGAATTGGCGGATGCCAACGGCTGGGTCAAGATCAACTCGATGCCGCTGTTTGGCGACAACCCGCTGATGGGCGCGGAAGTGTTCACGCGCGCCGATGGTCAGCAGGTGGCAGTGATCGCTCATGGCGCGAGCCTGACCCAGGTGTTTGGCGAGCGTTTCGCCAATTACGCGGTGGCGGTGTTCATCCTGATGCTGGCGATGCTCGGAGCGTCGCAACTGTTGATCCGTTTTTTGCTCAGCCAGCTCAACACTTTGAAAGACGTGATGCTCCACGTTGAAAAAACCGGCGATCTGTCTGCCCGTGTGCCGCTGGCCTGCACCGACGAGGTCGGGCAGATGGCCGGCGCGTTCAACGCCATGCAGGCCGGTTATCAACGGGTGGTCACCACTGTCGCCAGCACCGCCCGGCAACTGGATGTCGGCGCGGCGCGCCTGGCATCGAGCATGAACGAGGTCCGTCACGGCATGCTCGGTCAGCAAAGCGAAACCGACCAGGCCGCCACGGCGATCAACGAAATGACCGCCACCGTCTATCACATCGCCCAGCACGCCGGCGCCACCCGCGACCTCTCGCAAACCGCCGACACCTTGGCCGGCAGCGGTCAGGAAGTGGTCAGTCGCGTGCAGAAGTCGATTGCCGGGTTGTCCACTGGCGTACAGCAAACGGCCGAGATGATTCAGCGTCTGGCCGAGGACAGTCAGAAGATCAACGGCGTGGTCAATGTGATCCACAGCATCGCCGAGCAAACCAACCTGCTGGCGCTGAACGCGGCGATTGAAGCGGCCCGGGCCGGGGAAATGGGACGTGGCTTTGCGGTGGTCGCCGATGAAGTGCGCAACCTCGCCAAACGTGTACAGGCCTCGACTGACGAAATCACCCTGATGGTCTCGGCGTTGCAGGCCGGAACCCGGGATGCGGTGGATTTCATGCAGGAAAGCTCGTTCAAGGCCGACGACTGCGTGCAACAGGCTCAAGAGGCCGGCGCCGCGTTGGTGGAAATCACCAGCGCCGTGGCGCAGATGCGTGAAAGCAACACGCAGATCGCGGTGGCGGCCGAACAGCAGAGCCAGGTGGCGGAAGAGATGAACCGGGCGGTGGTGAGTATTCGCGATGTGACCGAGAACACGGTGCAGCAGACGGTGGATTCGGCGACGACCAGTCATGAGTTGGCGGCGTTGGCCGGGGAGTTGAGCAAGGCCATAGGGCTGCTCAAGCTGTAAGGGCCCCATCGCCGGCTCAATCAACATCAATTCTGACCATGGCACCTATCACTGCGATAGCCATCCTTGATTCGCCGCCCGCCCATGCCACGCCTATTCTTCAATCATGTGTTCAACATGGATCGAGGATCAGCATCATGGGCAAACGTCACCCCAACCTTCCCGCCTGGCAATGGCGCGCGTACCCGGACAACCACCAGCACCCGGCCAATCTGGTGTTGCACCTGATTGCCGTGCCGCTGTTCATCGTGGCGTTTCTGCTGCTGGTGTGCGGGGTGTTCAGCCTGAGCTTTGCAAACTTCGCGATTGGCATCATCGGCCTGCTCGCTGCATTGGGCCTGCAACGCCACGGTCACAGCCTGGAGGCGCAGGCCTCCGAGCCGTTCAGTGATCGCAAAGATGCGGTGTCGCGCCTGCTGGTCGAGCAGTTCCTGACCTTTCCGCGCTTTTTCCTCAGCGGCGGTTGGTGGCGCGCCTGGCGTGAGCGCCACCGTCGTCACTGATCAGGCAAAAATCGTCACGGTCTGGCGACTCATGGCGATCAGCTGACCGTCCGCGCTCCACAGCTTCGCGGCCGCATGACCATAGCCGTCAGCGGCATGTTCGATTTCTACGAGGTATTTGCACCAGTCCAGGGTGCTGAGCTCGAGCAACGGCTGGACGAATTCGATGGTCCAGGTCAGCGTGCTGCCCATCGCGACTTTATTCAGGTGCGGCAACAACGCCGGCGGCCAGGCGTCCACCAACGCCAGGATATGCGCCTCAGTGACCGCCTCTTCCTTCACATCACCACGCAAGCGCACCCAGCCGCCCATCTCGCGGGATTTATTGCCCGTGAACGGCAGGCCGCCAACACTCCAGCGCATCGCCAGATGGCGCATGAATTCCGGAGTCATGCCTTTGACATACGGCAGCTCCTGGCAGTCGTCCCAGTGCTTCATGTCGGGAGCCGGCGTGGCGGCTACGGCCACTTCGGACGGCCGCGAGGCGCCAAAGCTGCCTTGGATCAACGTCACCACTTGTCCCTTCTGCATCGCCCGGCCCAGCACCTGGCTGACCGCCTTGCCTTCGCGCAGGACATCGACTTCAAAACTGACCGGCACTTCGGGTTCGACGGGCCCGACAAAGGTGATCGCCAGCGAGCGCACGGGACGATCCACCGGCACCCGTGCGCGCATGGCTTCGTATTGCAAAGCCGCGACCAGACCGCCGAAGCTGGCACGCCCCTGCGCCCATTCGGCCGGAATAGACAGCTCCAGCGGCTGGCTGCGGACGGCGTCGAGCAGATCGGAAAAGCGCATGAAAACCTCAAGGGCAGAAATGGAATGAAGCGATGTTAACCAGCCAGCGAGGATGGCACAGCGCTTATTCTGGCCAAAAGCACTGACAGATGAGCCGATGTACACACTCTTTGTCGGAGCGGCCGAAGGCTGCGATCCTTTGATTTTGGCGTGAATGACGACGCAAAAGATCAAAAGATCGCAGCCTTCGGCGGCTCCTGCTGGGCCGTGGTGGCTTCAGGATTTGAAACAGGCGGCGCTGAGTTTGTCGAGAACAATGTCGGCACGGCCTTCGGCCTTGGCCATGGTGGTTTTCCACACGGCCACACAAGGTTGCAGATCCGCTTCGTGTTCGGCCCGGGCCAGCCATTGCCAGCAATCGTGCCAATCCCCCAAGGCCGCCTGAGCCGACTTGAGCCTCGGCAAGGCCGATTTCGGCAAACGGTCCAGTTCAGGGTAGGCCTCGATGCCATACCGTACACGCTTGATCAACAAGCGCAGTCGATGGCGATCATGGGCAGGGTCGTGCAAAGCCTCATCGAGTTTTTTCCACTGCTTGCCCAGGCGCTTTTCGATGCGTTTGCGCAGTCCCTTGAGCAACCCCTGTCGCTGGGATGCCCGCAGAAAACGCGGGAAGGCGTCGAAAATCATCAGCAACTGCGCCAGCTCGGTGCTTGCCGCGACCGCCGGATAGGCCACGGCCATCTGCGCCATGCGACGTTGCGCTGCCTCGGGTTGATCGTGCTCGAGCAAATACGCCGCCAGTACTTCGCGATCGCGCAACGGCGTGGTCAGGTCACCGACCCGGGACGCCGCCACTTCCAGCTGCTCGACCCCAGGCAAGCCGCGCAACGGCCGCAGCAGACTGCGCAAACGGCGAACCGTAGTGCGCAGATCATGCAACGCTTCCGGATCGGTGCGGGCATTCAAACGTGCCTGACACGACAGCAGGCGGACTTCCAGGCCCAGAACATGGGCCACTAACCGATCAACCAAGGCAGACATCGTTTGCTCCCTGAATCGAATTACTGATGCCTACATCATGCCTCAACGCCCGGCGCGTGATTCACGAATATAAAAGCGCGCCTTCTCGGCTTTCTTGGTGCAGCCTTCGAACGCTTCGAATTGCTGCTGGGTCTTGGCGCCGGTCAGCAACGACAGGGCCTTGGAGTAACTGACGGTGCCGGCGAAACCTTCGGCCTTGGCCAGGTCCAGCTCACGCCACGCGGCATCGATCCCGCTACCGCAGCTGTCACGGTACGCAGTCTTGCCGGCACAACCGGCGAGCGCCAGCGCAATCAAAGGCACACAGATCCAGGCTTTCATCACTCACACCTCAAAGATAGGTAAACAGTCGTGCAGGTAAGACGGTCCGGCGCGTGAAAAGTGCCTTGGCCCGCTGCGGAAACTATAGCGCTCGCGAGAATAACCATCTGCCGCCATGGAGTGTCGAAAAAACGACGCGTTCACCCTGCTGAACGACCTTAGCGATTGAAGCACGCCCCTCGTTGGGTGCATTGTTGAACCTTGTCAGACGAGGGCGATTCATGAAAAAGCGTGTCGCATTGGTGCTGGGTTCCGGTGGAGCCCGGGGCTATGCCCATATCGGTGTCATTGAAGAGATCGAGCGGCGTGGATACGACATCGCCTGCATCGCCGGTTGTTCGATGGGCGCCGTGGTTGGCGGGATTTATGCCGCCGGCAAACTGGATGAATACCGCAACTGGATCGAGAGCCTGGATTACCTCGACGTGCTGCGCCTGGTGGATGTCAGTTTTCGACTGGGTGCGATTCGCGGGGAGAAGGTCTTCGGGCAGATCCGCAAGATCGTTGGCGAGATCAATATCGAAGACTTGCGCATCCCCTACACGGCGGTGGCCACCGACCTGACCAACCAGCAGGAAATCTGGTTCCAGGAAGGTTGCCTGCACCAGGCGATGCGCGCCTCGGCGGCCATTCCGAGCCTGTTCACGCCGGTAATGCAGGGCAATCGCATGCTGGTGGACGGCGGTATCCTCAACCCGTTGCCGATCGTGCCGGTGGTGTCGAGCCATTGCGACCTGATCATCGCGGTCAACCTCAACTCCACCAACCAGCGCCACTATCAACTGCCGGTGATCCAGCGCCCGGCCGCGTTCAAGACCCGGTTCGACAGCCTGATGAGCTCGGTCGGCTCGAAGTTGCCATTCCGTCGCAAACAAGCGGAAAAGTTGCTGCTGCTGGAAAAGGAGGCATTGATCGCAGAAGCGGCCGAGATCAACCCCTGGATCGAATCCGCCGAACCCGAAGCCCAGCAACCGGCGGCCGCTCCGGAACGCGATGGCGCGCCGAAGTCAGCCACCGGCTCGTTCATCATCGACAACGTGGGGCCGGCGTCCTTGCTGGATTTGATCAACCAGAGTTTCGAAGTGATGCAGACGTCGTTGGCGCAGTACAAGATTGCCGGTTATCCACCGGATATCCTGATCAACGTGCCGAAGCGGGTGTGCCGGTTTTTCGAGTTCTACAAGGCGCCGGAATTGATCGCGCTGGGGCGCGAGATTGCGCGGGATACGTTGGATAGATACGAGAGTGAGCGGGATTCCTGATATTTCTCGAGTGAATGTGAGGGCCCCATCGCGAGCAGGCTCGCTCCCACAATTGATCTTTGGTAGACACAAAATTTGTGGATCACCTAAATCCACTGTGGGAGCGAGCCTGCTCGCGATCGGGCCGGATCAAGCAACACAAAACCCTAAAGACCACCTTCACTCAAAAGCCGATACCCAACCCCCGCCTCTGTCACGATAAACCGCGGCTGCGTCGGGTCATCCGCCAGCTTCTGCCGCAAATGCCCGACTACAATCCGCAAGTAATGACTGTCCTCGGTATGGGTCGGCCCCCAGATGTCCTTGAGCAATTGCTGCTGGGTGATCACCCGCCCCGGGTGCCGCGCCAGTTGCGCCAGCACCGCGTATTCCTTGCGGGTCAACGCCACTTCGACGCCGTCGAGCAGCACCCGGCGATAGGCCAGGTCCACGGTCAACGGGCCGAACGCCAGCGCCGCTTGCTGCGCCTCACCCACCGGCGCCTGACGCAACAAGGCACGCACCCGCGCCAGAAACTCCTGAATACCGAACGGCTTGGTCACGTAGTCATTCGCACCGCCATCCAGCGCTTCCACCTTCTGCCCCTCGCTGGCACGCACCGACAGGACCAGCACCGGCACTGTCGACCATTCACGAAACTCGCGCAGCACTTGCTGGCCGTCCATGTCCGGTAGACCGAGGTCGAGCACGAGGAGGTCCGGTTTGTTTAATGCGGCCTGTGCCAGGCCTTCCGTGCCGGTGCCGGCCTCCAGCACTTTATAGCCTTGGGAAGCGAGGCTGATGCGCAGGAATTTACGGATCTGCGGTTCGTCGTCGATGACCAAAATGGTCGCGGTCTGGCTCATGGTTTCTGATCGTGGCATGGAGAAATCCAAAGGGTATCAGGCTTCACTGTCAGCCCTCACTGTCAACGTCGGGTTGTTCCTGCAAAGGCAAGTGAAGAGTGATGCACGTGCCACGCCCTTCGATACCGTCGCCGACGCTGATTCGCCCGCCATGGGCGCCCACCATGCCCTGACAGATCGCCAGTCCAAGCCCCGTGCCCTGCCCGCCTCGATCTCCACGCGCGGCGGTGTAGAACATGTCGAAAATCTTCGCCCGCTCCTCCTCCGGAATGCCCGGGCCTTCATCGCTGACCGAGAAGAACAGCTCGCTGTCATCGGCGCCGGCGAGTAATTGCAGACGGCCGTGAGGTGGCGAAAAACGCGCGGCGTTTTCCAGTACGTTGACCAGTGCCTGCTCGATCAGCGCGGCATGCACGTACAGCAGCGGCAATTCGGCCGGCACTTGGGTGCTGACCTGCAGCGGTGCCAGCACCGCACGCAGGCGATTGAGGGCGCTGCCGACAATGTCGGCCGGCGACACCCAATCCCGTGCCAGCTTCAATGCGCCGTGGCCCAGGCGGGTCATGTCCAGCAGGTTTTGAATGTAGCGATCGAGGCGCTCGGCTTCATCCCGGGTGCCTTCGAGCAGTTCGCGACGATCCTCCAGCGGGATCGCCTCGCCGAGCGCCAACAGGCTGTCGATGCTGCCGCGCATGGACGTCAACGGCGTGCGCAGATCGTGGGACACCGACGCCAGCAAGGCACTGCGCAGTTGCTCGGTTTCGCCGTGCAGCCGCGCCGCTTCCAGGTCTTCGGCCAATTGCGCGCGAGCCAGGGCCTGGGCCAGCGGCTGACTCAACGCGGTCAATAACCGTCGACGCTGACCGCTCAAGGTCTGCCCTTCTTTGGCACAGACGCCGAGCAATGCCAGCGGCCCGTCTTCCACCGACAGCGGCCACCACCACCAACGCCCGAACGGCAACGTGCCGGTGCCCGCGCCCGCCGGTTGATCGTGTTGCCAGGCCCAGTCGGCGGCCGCGCGCTCGGCTTCGGAAAACTCCAGCGGGCCGCCGGTTTCGACTTTCCAGCCGCTCTGGCCATCGCGATTGAGCAGGCACAATTGCAGATCGCTCCAGCCCTCGAGGTGCTGGGCAGCGGCATTGACCACGGCCTGACGGTCAGTGGCCGCCGTCAGTTTGCGTGACAGGTCGAGCAGTTCGGTGGTTTCCTCCTGGGTGTCGCGCAAGGCCTGCAATTGCCGCCGCTGGCGCGCCGCGAGGTTGCCGGTGAGCGCTGCCATCAACAGGAAGAACAGCAAGGTCAGCACGTCTTCTTCACGCTGGATGCTGAAGGAAAAATTCGGTGGAATGAACAGGAAGTCGTACGTCAGGAAGGACAGTGCAGCACAGGCCAGCGCCGGGCCGAGGCTGCTGCGCACCGCCACCAGCAACACGGCGGCAAGGAACACCAGCGAAATATTGGGCAGCGGCAAGACACTCGCCACTGCCCAGGCCAGGGCAGTGGCGAGCACGGTCGCGACCAGCGCCAGCGCATAGTCGAACCACACCAGCGACTGTACCGGGCGTTGTCGTGGCGGATCCTGTTCGTGATCGCTGTCGATGACGTTGATTTCGAGCCCCCGTGCATGGCGCAATAAACGCGCCGCCAGGCCGCCACCGAACAGCCTACGGCGCAATCGCTGCCGGGACTGGCCGACCAGGACCAGGCTGGCACGTCGTTCAGTGGCGTGCTGAATCAGGGTTTTCGCCACCTCACCGGCCCGCAGCAACACCACTTCACCGCCGAGGCGTTCGGCCAGTTGCTGGGCACTTTGCAGACGCAGGCGTGATTGCTCATCACGCACGCTGCCGTTGTCCACATGCACCAGGCTCCACGGCAGATGCCGACGCTGGGCGACACGGCTGGCGTGACGCACCAGACGCTCGGCCTGGGCATCGCCATCGACACCGACCAGCAAACGACCGCGCACCGTCGGTGCTGCCTGGCCAAGCTGACGATACCCCTGGGCCAGGTCGTTATCGACCTGAGCCGCAGCGGTTTGCATCGCCAGCTCACGCAGGGCAGTGAGGTTGGTCTGGGAAAAGTACGCATCGATGGCCGCCCGCGCCTGCTCCGGCACATAGACCTTGCCGTCACGCAGACGCTCAAGCAGCTCCCGTGGCGGCAAGTCGATCAACAGCAATTCGTAGGCTTCTTGCAGCACCCAGTCCGGCAGGGTTTCGCGGACTTGCACGCCGGTGATCCCGCGCACCTGATCATTGAGGCTCTCCAGGTGCTGAACGTTGACCGTGGTGTACACGTCAATGCCGGCGGCGAGCAGTTCCTGAATATCTTGCCAGCGTTTGGCGTGACGACTGCCCGGTGCATTGGTGTGGGCCAGCTCGTCCACCAGCACCAGTTTCGGCTTGGCGGCAAGCAAGCCGTCGAGGTCCATTTCTTCGAGGGTCACGCCCCGGTATTCCGAGCGCACCAAGGGTTGCTGCGGCAAGCCGCCCAGCAGCGCCTCGGTCTCGGCGCGGCCATGGGTTTCGACGACGCCGGCAATAAGCTTCACGCCTTGGCGAAGTTGGGTATGGGCGGCTTGCAGCATGGCGTAGGTCTTGCCGACACCAGGCGCGGCACCGAGGAAAACCTTGAGCCGGCCACGACCGTCACGGGGCAGGTCTGCTAACAGCGCGTCGGCGCGGCCAGAGTCACTCATGCTTTGATATCTCTTTTTTTCAGAGGTTGATGAGGTGATTGTTCTGCCGTCATCGCCAGCAGGCTGGCTCCCACAAGAATTCAGCACTCCCTGTGGGAGCTAGCCTGCTGGCGATTGGCGCCACCACCGATCTACAGTTTTTCCAACGCCATGTTCAATGCCAGCACATTCACTACCGGCGGCCCCACCAGCGGCTGCTCGATGTGCGCATCCAACAGGTTCTGGAGCGTCGCCACCGGCAGGTTCCGCGCCGCCGCAACTCGCGCCAGTTGATAGGCAATTGCGGCCGGAGGCAAGTGTGGATCGAGGCCACTGCCAGAAGTGGTCACCAGCGCCAACGGCACCGGCCCCTGCCCTGGCACTCGCTGTTTGTTGGCATCGTCGATCACCCGAGTGGCCAAGGCCGGGTTACTTGGCGAGAGGTTACTGGCGCTGCTCGATACCGTGGCGAAAGCACCGGCGGATGGACGTGGATGGAACCAGGCATCACCGGTGAAATCCTGGGCAATCAGCGAGGAGCCGCGGACCTTGCCATCGGCGTCGTGTACGAGGCTGCCGTTGGCTTGATCCGGGAACGCGACCTGGGCGACACCGGTGACCACCAAGGGGTAAGCGACGCCGGTGATCAGGGTCATCAAGACCAGCAGGCTCAGGGCCGGACGTATCATTGTGGACATTTCAAAATCCTCGAATTCATTAAAAACATGCACATCACCCTGTGGCGAGGGAGCTTGCTCCCGCTGGACTGCGAAGCAGCCCCACCTGGACACAGTGTTTATTCAGGTACACCGCATCGGCTGGTTTTACGACTGCTGCGCAGTCGAGCGGGAGCAAGCTCCCTCGCCACAAAGGCCAACACTAACCATCAAACCAGATGCAACGCCGTCAACAGCATGTCGATCGCCTTGATGCCCACGAACGGCACCAGAATCCCGCCCAGTCCATAGATCAGCAGATTGCGACGCAGCAACGCCGCCGCACTCGCCGCCTGCACCCGCACACCGCGCAGCGCCAGTGGAATCAACACCACGATGATCAAGGCGTTGAACACAATGGCCGACAGAATCGCGCTCTGCGGACTGCTCAGATGCATGACGTTCAGCACGCCCAATTGCGGGTAGATCGAGGCGAACAGCGCCGGCAGGATCGCAAAGTATTTGGCCACGTCGTTGGCGATGGAAAAGGTCGTCAGCGCACCACGGGTCACCAACAATTCCTTGCCGATCTGCACCACATCCAGCAACTTGGTCGGATCGCTGTCGAGGTCAACCATGTTCGCCGCCTCGCGTGCGGCTTGCGTACCATCGTTCATCGCCATGCCGACGTCTGCCTGGGCCAGGGCCGGGGCGTCGTTGGCACCGTCGCCGCACATCGCGACCAGGCGCCCGTCGTTCTGCTCGTGACGAATACGCGCCAGTTTTTTCTCCGGCGTGGCTTCGGCCAGTACGTCGTCGACGCCCGCTTCAGCCGCAATGGCTGCTGCGGTCAGCGGGTTGTCGCCGGTCACCATGACGGTGCGAATCCCCAATTTGCGCAGCTCGGCAAAACGTTCGCGGATGCCGGGCTTGACCACGTCCTTGAGGTGAATCGCACCGAGCAACTTACCGTCGACGCAGACCAGCAACGGCGTACCGCCGCTCTGGGCAATCTTGTCGATTTCACGGGACAGGGCCGGGGCGAGATCAGCGCGTTTCAGGCCGACGAACGCCAGCAACGAATCCACTGCGCCTTTGCGATACACGCGGCCCTGATAGTCAACGCCGGACAGGCGCGTTTCAGCACTGAACGGTACGGCGGTCAACAGCTCGGTGCTCGGCTCAGGCTGCGGATGCAGGCCCCGCAAGTACTCGACGATGGATTTACCTTCCGCCGTGTCATCGGCCAGCGAGGCGAACAGCGCGCCCTCGGCCAGTTCCCTGGCGTTCACACCTGGCGCGGCATACACCGCGGTGCAACGACGGTTACCGAAGGTGATGGTGCCGGTCTTGTCCAGCAGCAGGACATGCACGTCCCCCGCCGCTTCCACGGCGCGGCCGGATTTGGCGATCACGTTCAGGCGCACCAGACGGTCCATACCGGCGATACCGATGGCCGAGAGCAAACCGCCGATGGTGGTCGGAATCAGCGTGACCAATAACGCCACCAGGAACACCAGCGGCAGGCTGCCGTTGGCGAAGTGGGCGAACGGTTGCAGGGTGACGACCACGAGCAGGAAGATCAGGGTCAGGCCGATCAACAGGATGTCGAGCGCCACTTCGTTCGGGGTTTTCTGGCGTTTGGCGCCTTCGACCAGCGCGATCATGCGGTCCAGTGTCGACTCGCCAGGGTTGGCGGTGATGCGCACCAGCAGCCAGTCAGACACCAGGCGAGTGTTGCCGGTGACGGCGGAACGGTCGCCGCCGGATTCACGGATCACCGGCGCGGATTCACCAGTGATCGCCGCTTCGTTGACCGCCGCGATGCCTTCGATGACTTCGCCGTCACCGGGGATCATTTCCCCGGCTTCGACGCGCACCACATCACCCTTGCGCAGGCTGGTGGCCGGCACTACCTGAAAGGCGCCGTTGCTGGTTTTGCGGCGTGCGCTCAAGCCTTCGCTGCCAGCCTTGAGGCTGTCGGCGCGGGCCTTGCCGCGACCTTCGGCCAGGGCTTCGGCAAAGTTGGCGAAGAGCACGGTGAACCACAGCCACAGCGCGATTTGCGCGGCGACGAAAGTGGGCACGGCGCTGTCGGGAATAAAGCACAAAACGGTGGTCAGCACGGCGGTCAGTTCGACCACCAGCATCACCGGCGCACGCTGCAATTGCCGTGGGTCGAGCTTGACAAAGGCTTGCACCAGCGCCGGGCGCCAGAGGGCCGAGATCGCGGTTTTCGGTTGTTCCGGCGCCTTCACGGCAGCGGGTTTGGTTGCGGGCATATTCATCATTGACTCCTTAGAAGCCCATGCTCAGATGTTCAGCGATTGGGCCCAACGCCAGGGTCGGCAGAAAGGTCAGGCCGCCCACCAGCAAAATGGTCACGGTCAACAGGGTCACGAACAGCGGACCGTGGGTCGGGAAGCTGTTCTGGCCAATCGGTGCGGTTTTCTTCATCGCCAGGCTGCCGGCCAAGGCCAGTACCGGGAGGATGTAACCGAAGCGACCGATCAACATGCCAAGACCGAGCATCAGGTTGTGGAACGGTGTGTTGGCGCCGAAACCGCCGAACGCCGAACCATTGTTGGCACTGGCCGAGGTATAGGCGTAGAGCAACTGGCTGAAACCGTGGGGTCCGGGGTTGGTTACCGACGCCACCGGACCTGGCAGGCTGGCGGCAATCGCACTGAGCACCAGCACACCGACCGGCATCACCAGCAAGGTCACCACCAGCAGTTGCACTTCCTTGGCCTGCAATTTCTTGCCGAGGTATTCCGGAGTACGGCCGATCATCAGGCCGGCGAGGAACACTGCGATCAACACGTTGAGCAACATGCCGTAGAGCCCGGCGCCGACGCCGCCGAAGATCACTTCGCCGACCATCATGTTGACCATCGCGACCATGCCGCTCAGCGGATTAAGGCTGTCGTGCATACCGTTGACCGAACCGTTGGACGCGGCGGTGGTGGTCACCGACCACAGCACCGTGGCGGTAGTGCCGAAGCGTGCTTCCTTGCCTTCCAGCGGCGCGGTCTGTTCGACGGCGACGTTGTTCAGGGAAGGGTTCGGCTGGTATTCAGCCCACAGCGAGGTGGCGCCGCCGATCAGGAACAGCGCCAGCATGCAGGCGATGATCGCCCGGCTCTGACGCAGGTCCTTCACGTAATGGCCGAAGGTGAACACCAGAGCGACGGGTATCAGGATGATTGAGGACACTTCGAACAGGTTGCTCCACGCCGTCGGGTTCTCGAACGGGTGCGCCGAGTTGACGCCGAAGAAGCCACCGCCGTTGGTCCCCAGTTGCTTGATCGCAATCTGGCTGGCGGCCGGGCCGAGCGGAATCACCTGATCGACGCCTTGCATCGTCACTGCGTTCACGTACTGCGCGAAGGTTTGCGGCACACCCTGCCAGACCAGATACAGCGCCAGCAGCAGGCACAGCGGCAGCAGGCCGTAGAGGGTGGCGCGGGTCATGTCGACCCAGAAGTTGCCGAGGGTCTTGGTCGATTTGCGACCAATACCGCGGCACAGCGCAACCAGCACAGCGAGCCCGGTGGCGGCGCTGACGAAGTTCTGCACGGTAAGGCCGGCCATCTGACTCAGGTAGCTCAGCGAGGCTTCGCCGCTGTAGGCCTGCCAGTTGGTGTTGGTCATGAAACTGACGGCGGTGTTGAACGCCAGCGTCCACTCCTGACCCGGCAGGTTTTGCGGGTTGAGCGGCAAGTGGTCCTGGAACAACAGAATCGCGAACAACAGCAAGAAGCCCGCAAGGTTGAAGGCGAGCAAGGCCAGGGTGTATTTCTGCCAGCTCTGTTCGGCCTGCGGATCAACGCCGGCCACCCGATAACAGCCCCGCTCCACCGGTCCCAGGATCGGTGTCAGCCAGGTGCGCTGCCCCTCCATGACCTTGTAGTAGAACCGCCCGAGAAACGGTGCCGGAATCAGCACCACGGCGAAGAAGGCCAGGATCAGCCAATAGTCATAACTGTGCATAGCCGCTCCTAGTTCCGGTCCGCGCGCAACAGCGCAACCAACAGATAAATGAACAGCCCCACTGCCAACAGCAATGACACCCCGTCCAGAACGCTCATGGAAGTTCTCCGTGTTACGGCGTATTGCCGCGTGTGGAGTCATTGTCGGAACGAAGGCTGTAAAGGAGCGAGATCGAGGGTGTTGGCTGTGCATAAAGAAAGCGTAAAGAGTGGGTTTATGGCGTTGTTACAGCGGTGTTTGGGCGAGCTCCATCGCTAGCAGGCTAGCTCCCACAGGGGTTTGATGTTGTTTGGGCCACCGCAGTCCAATGTCGCAGCGAGCCTGCTCGCGATGACGGCAGAACTGGCAACCCTGCCCTCAACTGGCGCACAAAGATGCGTGCATCCATGAGCAAACATCCCCGATACGACACCTTTTTACGCTTTACGACTGCCATCACAACACTGGCACGCCCACTGCACACGCCCTCCCCGAGCTTTCCAAACCGTTCAGGGAGCAAACGATGAACACACAACTCAAACCCACGCTGGGCACGCTGCACCTGTGGGGCATTGCGGTCGGACTGGTGATTTCCGGTGAGTATTTCGGCTGGAGTTACGGCTGGGGCGTAGCCGGGACACTGGGATTTCTGGTGACCTCCTTCATGGTCGCCACCATGTACACCTGCTTCATCTTCAGTTTCACCGAACTGACCACCGCCATTCCCCACGCAGGCGGTCCCTTTGCCTACAGCCGCCGCGCCTTTGGCGAGAAAGGCGGTTTGATCGCCGGGCTGGCGACGCTGATCGAATTCGTCTTCGCCCCACCGGCCATTGCCCTGGCGATCGGCGCATATCTGAACGTGCAATTCCCGGCACTTGATCCGAAGCACGCGGCAGTCGGCGCGTACATTGTTTTCATGGGCCTGAACATCCTCGGCGTGAAACTGGCAGCGACGTTCGAGCTGGTGGTCTGCGTCCTGGCAGTCGCCGAGTTGCTGGTGTTCATGGGCGTGGTGGCGCCGGCGTTCAGCTTCAGCAACTTCGCGCTGAATGGCTGGGCCGGTTCCGATGTGTTCGGCGCACCGGCGATTGCCGGGATGTTTGCGGCGATTCCGTTTGCCATCTGGTTTTTCCTCGCCATCGAAGGCGCGGCCATGGCCGCCGAAGAAGCCAAGGACCCGAAACGCACGATTCCCAAGGCGTACATCAGCGGCATTTTGACCCTGGTGTTGTTGGCCATGGGCGTGATGTTCTTTGCCGGCGGCGTCGGCGACTGGCGCACCCTGTCGAACATCAACGATCCGTTGCCGCAAGCGATGAAAACCGTGGTCGGCGAAAGCTCCGGCTGGTTGCACATGCTGGTGTGGATCGGCCTGTTCGGCCTGGTCGCGAGTTTCCACGGGATCATCCTCGGCTACTCGCGGCAGTTCTTCGCCCTCGCCCGTGCGGGTTATCTGCCGTCGTCGCTGGCCAAACTCTCGCGCTTCCAGACGCCACACCGGGCCATCATCGCCGGCGGTGTCATCGGCATCGCCGCGATCTACAGCGACGGCTTGATCAACCTGGGCGGCATGACGCTGACGGCGGCGATGATCACCATGGCGGTGTTCGGCGCGATCGTGATGTACATCATGAGCATGCTCAGCCTGTTCAAACTGCGTAAAACCGAACCGAACCTGGAGCGCACATTCCGCGCGCCGTGCTACCCGTTGGTGCCGTTCATTGCGTTGGTGCTGGCGGTGGTGTGCCTGGTGGCGATGGCCTGGTTCAACACGCTGATCGGGGCGATCTTCCTCGGCTTCATGGCGGCGGGTTTCGTGTACTTCATGCTGACGGCACAGCTGCGGGCGGATGCGCCGGCGGATGCGATGCTGACCGGGCTCTGAATCGCAGCAGGTGTTGCGGGCAGATCAGGCATAGAATGGAACCACTGCGAAAATGAATCGCTCAAAGTGGTATGCACGACCGGTTGGCAAAACCCGCCAATCGGCCTGCCCTCAAGGAGAGCCCTATGCCCTGGTATGCCTGGTTGATTCTGGTCGTTGCAATCGGCTCGATTGTGGGTGGTTTGATGATGCTGCGCGACACCGCCAACAAAGTCGAACTCACCGACGAGCAACGCAAGCGAGTCGCTGAACGTAATGCGCAAGCGGATGCCAAGGATGCGCAGGACCGCTGACATATAACTGTGGCGAGGGAGCTTGCTCCCGTTGGGTCGCGTAGCGGCCCTCGATGTCCCTCGCACTTTTTTTTGCGCCCGCTGCGCGGTCGAGCGGGAGCAAGCTCCCTCGCCACAACAGCGCTGTTACTTTTCCCAATCGGCCTTGGCGATGTGCAAGCCATGCAGCCCTTTATAGGCCGCCCGCTCCGGTTGGCTCCAGCCTTCCAGCAACGAATTCTCTAACTTGTAGATCTCTACTCCAAGCGGGCGACACACGCTGAGCGGGTCCTGCGCATCCGGCCCCCACATCGCCAGCGACAGATCGCCGCCCGGACAGGTCGACAGCGCACACAGCAGATCGATCTCGGCAAAAAACTCCAGGTAATCGCCCTTCTGCGCCGGACAGGCTTTCATGAAATACATGTCGTCGTGGTTGAGGCCCGTGCACTGGAAAATGTTCAACACGTCATGCACGTCGAATTCGGTCAGGCCATGGGGCAACACCGCGCGGGTCAGGTTCGAGTGGCAGTGGTGATGGAAGTCTTCGCCGGTGAGCATTTTGTTCACGTAGGGATCGCAGCGAGTGCCGAGCAAGTCGTGCAGGCGACCACCATGTTCGTCGATGCCGTAACCGGCCAGGCTGTCATCGGTGATCGTCACCAGCGGCCGTAAAAAAGGCAGGTTCGACCAGAGCCGGTCATGGGTGCTGACGTGCGCGCCCTGCAACTGGCGGGTTCGCGCCGCCCACAAGCGTTCACGCGGATCATTGGAATTCCAGACGTTGAAATCACCTACTTGCGGACCGACCGGCGTCGTCACGCGAAACACGTGCCCGGCCGGGACGTTCCAGGCGCGACCGGTGCGGATCGGCACTTCAAACTGCTCGATCAGCGTGCGCCCCTCCTTCGAATCCCGGATCTTCTCGTAAAAGGCTTTGTCCACCTGCAACGCCGAGCCTTTGCTCACCTGATAAGCCGCCGGATAGTCTTTGTACATGGCACGAATCCTCGATCAGTGATGGGAGTTTGGAGCAAGCATTTGCAACAGGAGCTGTTCGGAGTCGTC
Organism: Pseudomonas fluorescens NCIMB 11764; assembly: GCF_000293885.2. Classification (NCBI taxonomy): domain Bacteria; kingdom Pseudomonadati; phylum Pseudomonadota; class Gammaproteobacteria; order Pseudomonadales; family Pseudomonadaceae; genus Pseudomonas; species Pseudomonas fluorescens. Next base: position 3,173,429 of record NZ_CP010945.1, on the reverse strand, counting down.
GAGATAGAGGCTCATGGCATCTCCGGCAGCGCGCTTGTCGCCTTCGGCGAGCAGCTCATGGATCTGCCGGTCGCGCGCCAGCCAGGGCGCCTGGAACCTCGATTCATCGGGCGCGGTGCAAAACACCAGGCGCAATTGCGCAACGACATTGGTGAAGAACTCATCGAACAACGGACTGCGCAGCAATCCGACGATATGTTGATGAAACGCCAGGCTGTGGGTGCCGACGGCGCGCCAGTCCTCGCGTTCACGGGCCAGTTCGGTGGCTTCCAGCGCCTCCAGCATCCGGTCGGACTGATAATCGCGCAGCGGCTGACTCGCGCTGATGGCTTGCAATTCGAGGGTGCGCCGCACGTTGAACAGGTCCCGCACATCCGCAGCCCCCAGCTTGCGCACCATCACGCCTTTGTTGCGCACATAACGGGTCAGACCTTCCTGTCCCAAACGATGCAAGGCTTCGCGAATGGTGTTGCGGGAAGCGTTGTAGGCCGAGACCAGGTCGTTTTCCACCAGCGCCATGCCAGGCAGCAAACGTCCGCCAATGATGTCGGCACGCAATTCCAATGTGATGTGATCGGCCAGGGACAGTCCGCTGTTCATGCTCATCGCCTCTTGATTGTTCAACAATCGTCAGCGAATGAGTAATCACTATCCGTGCCAGATTATTCAATGCGCTGTGACAGAGTTGGACGCATCTGCATGCTTTTTAGAAGTAGAAGTACAGTCACCATCCCATTTTCATTGGTTAAGATGGCGCATTGTTGCGGAGATTCAAGATGCGTTACTCGCAGGACCATAAAGCCCAGACCCATCAACGCATCATCAAGGAAGCCTCAGCGCGGTTTCGCCGCGACGGTATTGGCGCGACCGGCCTGCAACCTCTGATGAAAGCGCTGGGCCTGACTCACGGTGGCTTCTACTCGCATTTCAAATCCAAGGATGAACTGGTAGAAAAAGCCCTGCAGGCGGCTGGCGAGCAATGTGACGTCACCTGCGCCCAGCTGTTCGCCCAGGAGCATCCGCTGGAGGCGTTCATCGACACCTATCTGTCCGAATGGCACCAGACTTCACCCGATGAAGGGTGTCCGCTGCCAACGATGTCATCGGAACTCGGTTTGCGTGGACAGCCAAGCCCGACCTCGGACGTGGTGCTCAATGCGAGGCTCGAACAAATACAGGGGACGCTTGAAGGCGAGGACGCCGCCGACCAGAGCATCTTTATCATGTCCGCGCTGGTCGGGGCGTTGCTACTGTCACGCAGTGTCGAGAGCCCCGAACTGGCTCAGCGGGTTCTCGACATCACACGCACATTTCTCAAACAACCCCGGGATTAACCCTGCCAGCGTTTGAACAATACGCTGGCATTGACCCCGCCAAAGCCGAAACCGTTGGACAGCGCATATTCGATCGCCATCGGCCGCGCCTTGCCGTGGACGATATCCACACCTTGCGCGGCCGGGTCCGGGTTATCAAAATTGAGCGTGGCCGGCGCGATCTGGTCCCGAATCGCCAACAGCGTGAAGATCGCCTCGATCCCGCCCGCCGCGCCGAGCAAATGGCCGGTGGCCGACTTGGTCGACGTGACCGCGATCTTGTTGTCTGAGCCGAACAACGACTTGATCGCCGCCAGTTCCCCCAAATCCCCTACCGGTGTCGAGGTGGCGTGAGCGTTGAGATGCTGTACCTGGTCCGCAGAAATACCCGCCTGAGCCAACGCCAACGACATCGCCCGCCGCGCACCACTGCCATCTTCGGGGCCCGCAGTCAGGTGATAGGCATCGGCACTGGTGCCGTAACCGACCAGTTCCGCCAACGGTTGCGCGCCACGAGCCAGGGCATGCTCCAAGGATTCGATCACCAGAATACCTGCGCCCTCGCCCATGACGAAGCCATCTCGATCACGGTCGAACGGGCGCGAAGCACGTTCCGGGGTGTCGTTGAAACCGCTGGACAAGGCCCGGGCAGCGGCGAACCCGGCGAGGCTGACCCGATCGATCGCCGCTTCCGCGCCACCACACACCGCAATATCCGCTTCGCCACAACGAATCAGCCGCGCCGCATCACCAATCGCCTGAACCCCGGCCGCACACGCCGTTACCGGAGCACCCAGCGGACCTTTGAAACCATGCTGGATCGACACATGGCCCGCGGCCAGGTTGACCAGGAAAGAAGGAATGGTGAATGGCGACAAACGCCGCGGGCCACGGCTGTCCGTGGTGCGCACCGCATCGGCAATTGCACCGAAACCGCCGACGCCCGAACCGATGATGGTAGCCGTGCGCTCCTGAGCATCGGCGGTTTGCGCCTGCCAACCGGCTTGTTCGATCGCCTGACGCGCCGCTTCCATGGCGAACAATATGAACCGGTCCATCTTCTTCTGTTCTTTGGGTGGGGTGGCCCGGTCCGGGTCAAAACCGGCCTCGGCATCATCGGCCAGCGTCGGCACTGCACCGCCGACCTTGGCCGGCAGATCGGCCACGACGTCGTCCGGTAAATTGCGCAAACCGGAACGTCCGGACAACAGGCGTGCCCACACCGCTTCGACACCACTACCCAGCGGCGACACCAGCCCCATGCCCGTTACAACCACTCGACGATCACTCATACCGCAATATCCTCATGCCAATGCTGGCGCTTTATTTGTAACGCGCAGCGGCTTTGCTTTTGGAAAGGTTTGGCGCCATCACGTGTCGCGCCGCAACAAAGGCGTGCCACTCGCTGGCATCCGGCAACGACGGAATGGTGATCAACTCGCCCTGGTCCAGACCCGCTAGAGCCGCGTCGACCATATCCCCTGCGTCCATGACCATGTCATCCGGGATCTGGCTCGCGTCGATACCGGAGCGCTCCCAGATTTCGGTGCGCGTCACGCCAGGCAATACGGCCTGCACCTTGACCCCCGTGCCATCCAGCTCGGCGTTCAACGACTGCGTCAGACTTAACACATAAGCCTTGCTGGCGCTGTAAGTGGCGTTGAAACGCTCGGGGAACAGAGCGACCACCGAGGCGATGTTGATGATTGTGCCCCGGCCCGCCTTGGCGAAACTGGCGGCAGCCGCTGAGGCCAGACGCGTGACTGTCGTAACGTTCAGTTGAATCAGGCGCTCCAGCTGGTCCAGATCGGAGTTGGCCAGCAAACCATCCGCCGCGACACCGGCATTGTTCAGCAAAAGGCTGATACTCGAATCGCTGCGAAGGCGCTGCTCGAGCTTGAGCACATCATCCTTTTGCGTCAGGTCCGCCTTGAGCACCTCGACCTGAACACCATGCTCGGCGCGTAGCTTGCTCGCCGCCGCCTCCAGACGCTCCTGATCACGAGCGACCAATAACAAATCAAAACCACGCGCCGCCAACCGCTCAGCGTAGATGGCACCGATACCGGAGGAAGCACCGGTGACTAGGGCTGTGCCTTGGGTCTGGGGAGAATTCATGACAGTGCTCCTGAATGCTTGAGGGAAGATGCGCGCCGCGGGTTCAGAGCGCTTTGATGGGACAGGCTTTTATTATAGGCATAATCTAAGCAAGGTATGATAGCCGTAATTTTCTCCCTCCCTTGACGGAGTCTGATTTGCGGCGAGTGCGGGATACGTGGCAGGGCGACAAGATTGTCGCCGCTTACCAGCCATAGACGACGCTCTACAATATTGTCAGCACGTAGGCAGGTTATCGTAGGCTGGGGGGGAGAAATATCACTTAGAAATCAGTGAACCGCAGCAGACCTCACCACGGGCACGTGATCAAATCTGGACACTTCTTTAATCCAGAAACGGCGATATTTGGTTTCATCTGGCGCAATCGGTTTCTGGCTCGACCATACGTACTCTGCTTTCAAACTGGCACGATACGCCTCCCACTCTTTCTCCTCTGCCACCTCATTGGCTACCTTTTTGTCATCGAACCAACCAAGAACGTATACCTCACCTTGATCAATACCATGCTCGATCAGTAAATAGATCTCTTTCATCTCGTAAACCTGCCATTAACAACAAATGCAAATCCCCAATGGTAGGGGCATTGTACTGAGTATCGGCATTCACCATTGGATGTTGAAGTTGACCGATGAGCGGTAGCAATAGGGTAATCACTCAATCGAGTAGGAGGTGGATTCACATCCGCCGTCCTCTCACATACCACCGTAGGTTCGGATCCGTATAGGGCGGCTCAAGCTATACGTTTAAGCCGGCTTATCGTATCCAGTACCGAAACAGTACTGAGACTAGTCCAAATTGAGCCCATAGCGTCTTCGGCAACGCCTGATTCGTATGAGATTCCCCCCAACACCACCATGGGCCGCGACCACTGAAGGCTGATTTGTAGGAACGTGAATCGCGGAGTCCAAGCACATCAAGTTGCACGTCCACGTTGAGGGCGGCTTCCATTGACGCCATACGGCGCAACGCAGCTTTCGACGCCCCCTTACCATCTGCCTCCCCAAGCAACCGCTTGCTCTGACTCAGCTTGAAGTAGCCTGCCCAGCCACGCAGTACAGGGTTTATTCGCGCAATGACGGTTGTCATCTTGCAACCCCGCACTCAGTGCAGCTGGTCTCTGATTCGGTCGTTCAAGCGATCCAGACTCATCGTCGCCGCTCTCAGCTTCGGCTGCTGATACAGCTCTTACCGTAACCCAAGCAATCACAAATATAAGACCCGGCTACTCGGCTCTTGTCCCACTTCAGCGTCAGTTTCAGTCGCTGACGCAGGAAGCGCGCAATACTTCTCGTCACTCGTTCGCCAACAAGAGGGCTGCGCACATAGACGTTGGCGTCGTCGGCATCGTACAAAACGATGCCCCCGTCGTTCTAGGTCACGGTCAAGTGCGTTAAACAGGATGTTCGACAGCGGCGAGAGCAGGCAGCCTTGCGATGCCCCTTCCTACCGTCGGCTGGCGATACAGCCTGACATCGTTGCCGCCTCGAGGTAACGATGGATCAGCTTGAACACCCGCTTGTCTTCAATTTGGCGCGCCAGACAAAGCCATCAGGATGTCGTTATTAACCCGATCAAAGAACCTCTCAAAATCGAGTTCCATAACGCGCCTTGCCTGGTGCACAACTAAAAAAGGCCGGTCAATGACCGGCCCTGTCACTGACTTACAAGCTTAGTTAACCTCAAGCTTATCGCGATTCTTATCCAGAATCGCTTTGCCAATCCCCTTCACCTCAAGCAACTCGTCCAATGACGCAAACGGCCCATTACTCTCACGATACGCAACAATCGCGTTGGCTTTGGCCTCCCCTACTCCGGACAGCTCGCGCTGCAGGGTTGGCGCATCAGCTTGGTTCAGATCGACTTTGCCAGACCCGGCTTTGGGGGAAATATCCATCACCAAAGGTGCATTACCTGCCTCAGGTTTCACCGTCGGCGCAGCAACCGCCGCGATCGAGGCGCTGGTGAGCACGGCAAAAACCAGAGAGTAGAAATAGCCAGTACGCATAAATGACGCTCCATGACATCGATTGAGAAAGCAGCTTTCCGAAGCTGCCTTCCAAACTTAGGCGATGTGTGGATCCTGTCAAAAGCGAGCGAGTTACAGCATGTGTAATGGGGCTAATTTACAGGATCAACACCCGCATCCGGTGCTTGCCCAGGACCAACCCTGCGTGAAAGAAGCTGCCAGCGCAGTGCAAGCCTTAATGCCCCAAAAAAATGCCTCACAGTCCTCAGCATGAGGTAAAATTTACCGGCCGTACGAAGTGAGGTACGCTGCAACGTTAACCATAATGGCACGAAGCCTTAATCAGAATCAGACGAAAAACATCCGAGTATTGAAACCTCGTCGTTACCATGATAGCGCTTCGATCCAGGATCGGAGTACGTTGATAATAATGTATCGCGATGGCATCAACCGACGTCCGAGCACTCGGCGCAACAGTGAAAAGTACTTGTCCCTATCTCTCTTGATGGATAGCCAGGAGGCATGAAGGCAAGGTGTGAGGAGCCGAAAAAATCATCTATGCCTATCTATTATCAGAAGCTTTTTATTTTCAAGTGCGTCGGATTTCAAGTAGACAGTGCCAGTATTTGGCTTTATAGGCTTTTTGTTCAAGTAGATCACTGATGACATTCAATTTAATCACACCTGTTGTTCTCTGTGGCGGCTCTGGATCTCGGCTGTGGCCGTTGTCACGCAAGAGTTTTCCGAAGCAGTTTGTGCCCCTGATTGGTGAAAAAAGCCTGTTACAACTGACATTGGAGCGAGTCTCTTGTTTGGCAGACCATGCGTTGATGGTCGCCTCCGAAGAACACCGTTTTCTGGTCTCTGACAGCCTTCAGTCCGCACAAGTGACAGGGGGCATAATTTTAGAGCCTTGCGCTCGCAATACTGCAGCGGCTATGGCGCTGGCAGCGCTGAACTGTGAAAAAGAGGGACGTGACCTCCTCCTCTTCTGTCCCGCGGATCACCACATACCTGACATTGACAGTTTTGCGAAAACGGTCTGGAGTGGTATTGAACAAGCCAAAGCGGGAGCCATTGTTACCTTTGGCATTGTGCCGAGCTATCCATCCACCGCTTATGGATACATTCAGCAAGGCGCCGCTCAAGAAAACGGAGGCCGTTGCGTCGACCGATTCGTAGAGAAACCGGATTCAGCCACCGCTCAAAACATGTTGCTGGCCGGAAATGTACTGTGGAATGCAGGCATTTTCCTGTGTAAAGCCACTGTATTGATCGCCGCACTTGAAAAGCATGCTTCCGATATTCTGGCGGCTTGTCGAGCGTCTCTTGAAGTCGCCGAATCCGAGGCATTCTCAAAAGACACTAACTTTATTCGACCAGATGCCACTATTTTCGCAACTTGCCGCTCACAAAGCATTGATTACGCCGTCATGGAACGTCACGACAATGTGGTGGTGGTCCCTTTCAATGGCCAATGGAGCGACGTGGGTAGCTGGAACGCTTTGGCCGAGTTGACAGAGGCCGATGACGCCGGCAACAGAATCCACGGACAAGGCACTGTCAGCCGATCGAGCAACACCTTTATTCACGCCCCCCATCGACCGGTTGTCGCCCTCGGCACAGAGAATCTGCTGATCATTGATACGCTGGATGCAGTCCTGATTACACACAAGGATCATGTTGAGCAGGTCAAAGACATCGTTGTGCAACTTGAAAAGGAAAAGTGCAGTCAGGCCATTTCCCACCGGAAGGTTTCACGCCCTTGGGGCTGGTACGACAGCATCGATATGGGAGATCGTTTCCAGGTCAAGCGAATCGGTGTGAAACCGGGAGCATCCTTATCCTTGCAAAAACATCATCACCGGGCCGAACACTGGATTGTGGTGAAGGGCACGGCTGAGGTGACGCGAGGCATCGAAACATTCCTTTTAACGGAAAACCAATCCACTTACATCCCCATCGGGGAACTCCATCGCCTGAAAAACCCTGGAATGGTTGAACTCGAGATCATAGAAGTTCAATCAGGTAGTTATTTAGGCGAAAACGATATAGTTAGATTTGAAGATAATTATGGAAGAGCAAATGACTAAGAAAGCACTTATAACTGGCGTTACCGGACAAGATGGCGCCTATCTTGCTGAACTATTGCTGAGCAAAGGCTACGAAGTGCATGGCATAAAACGCCGCAGCTCGTCATTCAATACCGCTCGCATTGATCATTTGTTCCATGACGTCCACGATGAAGGCCTGCCATTCTTCTTGCATCATGGCGACATGACTGACTCTTCCAGTCTGACCCGAATAATTCAAAAAGTGCAGCCGGATGAAATCTACAACCTGGCCGCGCAAAGCCATGTCGCTGTTTCATTTGAGGAGCCGGAATACACTGCAAACTCCGATGCTCTGGGTGCCTTGCGTATTCTCGAAGCTATTCGAATTCTGGGTCTGGAGAAAAAAACCCGTTTCTATCAAGCGTCAACTTCGGAACTGTACGGTTTAGTTCAAGAAACCCCGCAAAAAGAAACCACGCCGTTCTATCCGCGTAGCCCTTATGCCGTAGCCAAGCTGTATGCGTACTGGATCACCGTTAATTACCGTGAAGCCTATGGCATCTACGCCTGCAACGGCATTTTGTTTAACCACGAAAGCCCTATTCGTGGTGAAACATTTGTGACACGTAAAATTACGCGTGCGCTCGCGCGCATCAAGCTGGGTCTGCAAGACTGCCTGTATCTTGGCAATATGGACTCGTTGCGCGACTGGGGCCATGCCAAAGACTACGTCGAGATGCAATGGCTCATGCTTCAACAGGAAAAGCCTGAAGACTTCGTGATAGCAACAGGCGTGCAGTACAGCGTGCGCGACTTCGTCAATGCCGCCGCTCAGGAACTGGGTATCAAAATTACCTGGCAGGGCAAAGATGAAGAAGAAAAAGGCTTCGACGACACCGGTAAATGCATTGTAGCGGTCGACCCTCGCTACTTCCGCCCAACCGAAGTTGAAACCTTGTTGGGTGACGCCTCCAAAGCAAAAACCAAGCTCGGCTGGACACCGAAAATCACCTTTGCTGAACTCGTTAGCGAAATGGTCCGTGAAGACTTGAAAACCGCCGAGCGCGATGAATTGACTCGCAAGCACGGCTACACCACTTTCAGTGGCAATGAATAACATTACTTGGCAAGCCATTAGATGAGCAAAATGCGAATATTGTTGACGGGGGGTGGTGGAATGGTCGGGCGCAACGTGCTCGACCATCCAGAGATCAGCAACTTTGAAGTGCTGGCACCGCGCAGCAACGAACTGGATCTGCGTGACTTCAACGCGGTTCAGGCTTATCTCGAGCAGCACAAACCCGATCTGGTGATTCATGCCGCGGGTAAAGTGGGTGGTATCCAGGCCAACATCAAGGAACCTGTAAGTTTCTTGCTGGACAATCTGGATATGGGCCGCAATATCGTGTGGGCAGCCTACAAGGCAGGCATAACACGCCTGATTAACCTTGGCAGCTCCTGTATGTACCCGCGCAATCATTCCGAGCCATTGAGCGAAGACATGGTACTCAAAGGCGAACTGGAACCGACAAACGAAGGTTACGCTTTAGCCAAGGTTGCGACCGCACGCCTGTGCGAATACATCATGCGCGAAGACGCCCGCTTTCAATACAAGACATTGATTCCATGTAACATCTACGGCCGCTTTGACAAATTCGACCCCATTCACTCACATCTTTTACCGGCGATCATTCACAAGATCCACCTAGCGAAAAAGAATGGCGAGCAGTCGGTGGAGATTTGGGGCGATGGCAACGCCAGGCGTGAGTTCATGTATGGCGGCGACCTGGCCGACGCTATCGTACAAGCAATAAAAGAGTTCGATTCGATGCCACCCTATCTGAATATTGGGTTAGGCCACGACTTCTCTATCAACGAGTATTATCAAGCTGTAGCCGCAGTGATGGGGTATGACGGACGGTTTGAGCACAACCTCGAAAGACCCGTCGGAATGGCGCGCAAATTAGTGAGCATCGAGCGTCAGACACTATGGGGATGGAGCCCGCGCCACACCCTGCAAGAAGGCGTCGAAAAGACCTACAGCTATTATCTGGAGCATCAGCAATGAGTATTAAATTTCCGCTGGCAGCCTCTTCTTGGGAGAAAGAAGAACTTGACGCCATGCAGCGTGTGATCGCCACCGGCATGTTCACCATGGGCGAGCAGGTTAAAGCATTTGAGCGGGACTTTGCGCAGTACGTCGGTAGTAAACATTGCGTAATGGTGAACTCCGGTTCTTCCGCAAACTTATTGATTGTTGCTGCACTGTTCTACACTCAGAATTCTTCGTTGAAGCTGAAGCGTGGCGATGAAATCATCGTACCTGCAGTTTCTTGGAGCACAACCTACTATCCGCTTTACCAATACGGTCTAAAGATCAAGTTTGTCGATATCGACCTTCAAACGCTCAACTACGACCTTGAGCAACTTGAACTCGCCGTCACTGATAAAACCCGGGCCATCATGGCCGTTAACCTCTTGGGTAACCCTAACGATTTCGGTCGTATCCAAGAAATTATTGGTGATCGTAATATTGTCTTGATTGAAGACAACTGCGAATCCATGGGTGCCACATACAATGGCAAGCAGGCGGGAACCTTTGGTGTAATGGGCAGCTTCAGTTCCTTCTTCAGCCATCATATTTCGACCATGGAAGGTGGATTGATCGTCACCGACGACGAAGAGCTATATCAGATTCTGCTTTCGCTACGCGCCCATGGGTGGACGCGCAACCTGCCCAAACAAAATCTGGTCTGCAGTGAAAAAAGCGACGACCCATTCGAAGAGTCGTTCCGTTTTGTTCTGCCTGGATACAACGTTCGCCCTCTGGAGCTGGAAGGAGCTCTTGGTGTAGAACAAGTCAAACGCCTTCCAAAAATGGTAGAAGAACGACGCAAAAATGGCGCGCTTCTACAAGCAGCGATGAGCAATCACCCGGACATTATTATTCAGCATGAAATCGGGAACTCCAGCTGGTTTGGTTTCAGCCTGGTCATACGTCCAGGAAGCAAGTTGACGCGAAAAGAGTTGGTTTTCAAGTTGAACGAACTAGGGTTCGAATGTCGACCGATTGTGGCTGGCAACTTTGCCAAAAACGAAGTGGTCAAGTATTTCGACTCGGAAGTTCATGGCACGTTGAAAAATGCGGAGCACATTGATCAATTTGGTCTCTTTGTGGGCAATCATCACTTTGCCATTCCGGAAGCGTTTGCTGCCCTAGCCGAAATCAAATAACGGACTTCATGATGATTCTCGTCAAAAAAATCAAAAACAAAATTGTTTACTTGAATAACCGCTATATTAAAAGAGAACCTTTTCTCTTAGAGGTAGATCGCTGGTTCAAAGACAAGGGAGACCAGACCTTGCGACTAGACTACCCTCTATCCGCTGATAGTGTGGTTTTTGACCTGGGCGGCTACCATGGCGATTTCGCAGCCGATATTCACGCCAAATATGGCTGTGCGGTTTATATATTCGAACCCGTTCCGGAGTTCTATAATAAGTGCGTCAATCGTTTTTCCGGAAACCCGAAAATCACTTGCTTCAATTATGGACTTGCATCCGTAGATGGGTGGCTAGATATAGGTCTGGCCGACAACGCCTCCAGTTTTGAGTCGCCTCACGCCAAGGGGAATACAGAGCGCGTTGAAATACGCTCTATAGTTCCGTGCATTAACACCCTAGGTATTACAAGAATAGATTTGATGAAAATAAATATTGAAGGCGGGGAGTTCGATGTACTCCCCGCCCTCATCGATTCTGGCCTCATAAAAAACATTGACAATCTCCAAGTCCAGTTTCACAACTTCATTGATAACGCCACTGAAAAAAGAAACACACTAAGACGCTCACTCCAACAAACACACATTGAGACTTGGAACTACGAATTTGTTTGGGAAAACTGGAAAATCAAAGGCGTTCCTCTTTAATGGAAAGAGTATTTGCAACGTTTTCAGGACTTGGTTTTAAAGACAACTCAATATTTGATTTGAACCATCCCTCAAATCGAGATAACTGTCTTTATCCGTTTCACCTGCTACGTAATTCTTTACTGAAAAATGGCATTGAGCTCAATACGCCGGATATATCCAGCGCTACTGAAATAGTATTTAGTCTAGATATGGACGTTCATTCGCCCTACTCCTCGGCTCCTTCCTATTTGTTGATGTTGGAAACGCCACAAATCCGTGTGGAAAACGGGTCGCCTCAAAACTGGGAGCGCTACAAAAAAATCTTCACATGGAATGACGATTTGGTTGACGGCGACAAATATATAAAGATTAATTTCCCAAACAATATCGAGATCAAAGCGCCGGACGGCTTTTTTGCAAGAGAAAATTTTTGCTGCCTTATCTCCAGCAACCGGGCACTCACTATTTCGGATACTCGCGACTTATACATAGAAAGAGTTGCAGCAATACGATGGTTTGAAAAGAATGCTCCCGAAGACTTTCTTTTGTATGGCGTTGACTGGAATATCCCAGCTGCAAGAAGCGGGATCAGAGGAGCACTTGAGCGCCGATTATGGAAAGGTATTGGGCGTTTTATAAAGCTTCACCCATTCCCTAGCTATCGTGGCAAAGTTGATAGTAAGCGCAATGTTTTGGAGAAGACGCGTTTCTCTATATGCTACGAAAATGTACGTGACTTACCTGGCTATATAACAGAAAAAATATTCGACTGTTTTTTCGCCGGTTGCATCCCCATTTACTGGGGGGCTAGCAACGTAACCGAACACATCCCGGAAGATTGCTTCATAGATCGTCGTCAATTTAACGATATGTCGGACCTGTATCATTTTATGCGTGCGATGACCGACGCCGAGTTTGTGGGTTATCAACAGCGCATTTCCGATTTTTTGAGTAGCGAGGCCGCACAACCGTTTGAGGCGCATTTTTTCGCGGAGACTATCGTTAAAACGATAGTTGAAGATCTTGGCGTTTAAGCGCGATTTTCTTGTCATTAGCATTGGGCGCCTCGCAACAAGCCTGATTGCGTTGGCCTCTATCCGTGCAGTGACATCCTTTCTCCCTCCCGAGAAGTATGGGGAGCTCGCGATCCTGGTAACCGTTCAAATGCTTTGCGGCCTTTTCCTCATAAATCCTGTCGGCCAACATATAAACCTGCATACACATGCCTGGTGGGATGATGGCACCTTGATTCGTAGGCTCAAATCATACCGTGGCTATATCATCGCCGCCTCTGCGTTAGGGTCGATTGTTGCTTTAGGCGTAACACCTTCGGTATCAACTATTAGCGCCATTTCCACCATGGGCGTTGTCTTTGTAATGGTTGCAGCCGGCACATGGAATGCCACGTTGATCCCAATGTTGAATATGCTTGGCTTTCGTGCCTCCTCTGTTGGTTGGTCCGTAGCCTCGTCGATAACCGGCCTGATTGCTTCGATGCTGTTTGTTACACTGTGGAGCTCAGCGATTGCCTGGTTCGCGGGTCAGGCCTTGGGAATGCTGGTCGGGGCGGTGGGCGCTCGGTATTACTTCAAGTCCCGCATACCTTTGCCCATCTACAGTAAACCGCGTTTACCGTTGCTCGACAAAAAGACAATCCTTGCATACTGCTTGCCATTGGCGTTGGCTGCCGGCCTGATGTGGGTACAAGTCAGCGGCTATCGTTTCGCAATTGAGCATTATTGGGGGCTAGCCCAACTCGGTTTTTTTGCCGTGGGGCTGCAATTGGCGGGGCAAATTTGGGCTTTGGCAGAGTCACTTGCCATTCAGTTTTTGTATCCCTTTTTCTTCCGTCGAGCGAGCGAGCACTCGAATAACACCGAAGTCCAACTGGCCGTTTCTGACCTATTGAATACGCTGGTGCCCGTCTATTTACTTCTGGCAGGACTTACCATTCTAGCAGCGCCCTACCTGCTTAAAATACTGGTTGCCCCCGAGTACAGCAATGCATGGGAATTTATGGCTGTGGGCGCCGTCGTTGAACTGTGCCGAGCACTGGGTAATGTTCTGAGTAACGCCGCTCACATCAAAAGAAAAACCACCTCATTGGCTGTCCCTTACGCAATAGGTGCCACAGTGATTTTGCTGTTGATTATTTCTGCCGGTGAGTACAAGGCAGACATCAGCTACGCCGGAGTTGCCTTGATTTCAGGCGCAGTAACAATGCTTACTGCTATGTCGATAAACATGTACAAACAAGTAAAATTCAAACTCGACAGCTTGCGCTGCTCGAGTGCTTTGATTTTGATGATCGGCATGGCAGCTCTTGTCATGTATTTGCCTCCAGCATCTGGATTTTCAACGGCCATCTCTTATCTTTTGGTTCTGTCAATTTTAGTCGCAGTGTTTCTCTTCCTTATGCTATGGAAAAACCCTGCCACTGTCAGACTGCTCAATGTGCAACTAAGGAACAGTTAAGATGGTTATCGCACACCTCATTGGCGGCTTGGGCAATCAAATGTTTCAATATGCCGCTGCTCGGGCCCTCTCCTCCGCAAAAAAAGAACCACTCCTGCTCGATACGTCGTCCTTCGAGTCATACACCCTGCATCAGGGATTTGAACTGAGTAAACTATTTGCCGGTGAAATGTGTATTGCCCGCGATAAAGATATTAACCATGTTCTCAGTTGGCAAGCTTTCCCGCGGATTCGAAACTTTTTGCATCGCCCCAAGCTGGCCTTTCTGCGCAAAGCCAGTTTGATCATAGAACCCTCTTTTCATTACTGGAATGGCATTCAAAAAGCCCCAGCCGACTGTTACTTGATGGGCTACTGGCAGAGTGAACGTTACTTCCAAGACGCAGCGGAAGAGATTCGAAAAGACTTCACTTTCAAGCTCAACATGAGCCCACAAAATATTGCAACCGCTGATCAAATACTAAACACCAATGCAATCAGCCTGCATGTGAGACGGGGAGACTATGTTAATAACTCGGTCTATGCAGCTTGCACAGTCGAATATTATCAAGCAGCTATCCAGCTCCTGTCGAAACGTGTGGATGCTCCCACATTCTTTGTTTTTTCTGATGATATCGACTGGGTAAAAAATAATCTGAACATAGGCTTTCCGCATTGCTATGTGAACCATAACAAGGGCAGTGAAAGCTATAACGATATGCGCCTCATGAGTATGTGCCAGCATAATATTATCGCAAACAGCTCGTTCAGCTGGTGGGGCGCATGGCTCAATTCGAACGCGGATAAAATCGTTGTCGCACCAAAACAATGGTTCATTAATAATACAAATGTGAACGATTTGTTCCCGCCTGCATGGGTAACGCTATGAATGTCCAGACCCACTCAAAAATCGCCACGCTGGTCATCGGAGGAGGCGGATACATTGGAGCATTTCTGGTACCTCAGCTAATCGCAACCGGCAGGCGTGTCACTGTCCTGGGGCGAAGCCCGAAACCGCGGTTTCCCCTTCCAGATGAAGCAAAATATGTAACCGGAGATTTTGCGCAGCAAGAGCTGATTTGCACGCTGCTGGACACTCATGAAGAGGTGATTCAGCTCGCCTACGCAACAGTGCCAAACACATCATTTGAGAACCCCCTTGCTGACTTGCAGCAGAACCTGCCTGCGACGGTACAACTATTTACTGAGGTCGCGCTGCGGAATCGGAAACTGGTGCTGATCTCATCAGGTGGCACAGTTTATGGCGAAGCATTGTCATTACCCATAGACGAAACACATCCGACCAAACCGATATCGCCTTATGGTGTTACCAAGCTCACACTGGAATGCTACGCGTATCTTTACGCAAAGACGCATGGGCTACAGTTCATTTGCGTTCGCCCAGCCAATGCCTATGGCGTGGGCCAGCGCCCGTTTATCGGGCAGGGGTTCATCGCAACCGCAATAGCCTCTTCGATGAAAAATATCCCGATCAAGGTTTTTGGAGAAACGGGCTCAATCCGGGATTACCTTAATACTAGCGACGTCGCTTCCGGTATTGTTCATGCGTTGAAATACGGAAAGCTCTCCGAAACATACAACCTTGGGTCATCAATCGGCCTGAGCAACCTTGACGTGATTAATGCGATTACTCCGTTGATGAACGATATTGGTTGCAGTGTTAGTACTGAACACCTCCCTGAACGCGCATTCGATGTAAAAGCCAACGTGCTCGACGCGTCAAAACTTAAAAAAGATACTGGATGGCACCCTTTGGTAAGTTTCAAGGACGGGTTATCTGCAACGCGGGACTGGCTCTGGAGCAACAAGCGTGACTTCTAACGCCTTCATTAGCACTCCGCTCATTTCGGTGGTTTTGCCTATTTACAACGCCGGTGCATATCTTTCGGAAGCGCTTGACTCCATCCTCAATCAAACGGTTACCGACTTTGAGGTGATAGCGATTGATGATGGCTCCACAGACAGTTCTTTATCTGTCCTTCAACAGTACGAAAAAAAAGATTCTCGCGTCAAAGTTGTCACTCGTGCGAACAAGGGGTTGGCCAATACGCTCAACGAGGCTCTTACCGTTGCGACTGGCGAGTGGATTGCACGAATGGATCAAGACGACATCGCGCTCCCACACCGATTCGAAAAGCAGTTGGCCTACTTGAAATCCTCCGGGGCTGATATGGTCGGGAGCTGGGTGAAACGTTTCGGCGCTGCAGACAAGCGAACCGTCAAGCTACCGGAATCCGACAATGCAATCAGAATGGCATTGCTGTTCGGATCTCCTTTTGCGCACCCTGCCGTCATGATGCGCGCCGCGCTGGTAAAAGAGCTACGCTATGAACACCGTTGGGACAAAGCCGAAGATTACGACCTCTGGGTTCGGGCGGCCATTGCGGGGTGGAAAATGGCAAATGTTCCAGAAGTTCTACTGCAATATCGAGTGCATGGATCGCAGATATCCACAGCCGCATCGAACAGACAGATGCAACTGTCTCAAGGCATCAGAAAAATATATTGGGATCATATTTTTGGCTTATGGGAAAAAGACAAATCGTGTATCGATTCTGTATTGAATACCCGAGCAGTTTCGGTTAAGACCGATATTGACGAAATCGAATCGGCGTTGACCGAGGTGCTTCTGCATTGCCAGGGGGAGGCTCGCGAGGTAGTTCTCAGCCACGCTCTGAAAATATACTTTAGAGTCGCAGCAGATTGCCCTGACATCGTTTCGAGATGGACCAGACTGAGTAGTGAGTTTTCATCCCCTCCCCGGCTGAAAACCAAAATAATGCTCGGAGGGTTACGCTTATTCAGAATCAGACCGGAAAGCAAGTTTTTCATTGGCATCAGAGCGACGTTAATTTTTTTACAGGCTCGGTAAAAATTGCATTGGATTGCTCCCGATTCGACACTCACAAATAATGGGGTTCATCCCTAATTTTTTACTTTTGGTATCAACAAATGGACGCATTAAGCAGAACCACAACACTTAACCCGCAACTAAAAAAAATAGCACTCTTTTTGTTTTTTTCTTGCTGGTCCGTTCTGTTTTTTTTCGGAGCCTTTTTATATCAAGGCTCTTGGTATATCTACAGCTTTTTTTCTTTAATTTATCTTGCCTTATTGATATCTGGTATTTTTATAAAAATAACGTACGGGTACACTTTTTTAGCGATAATACTTTGGCTTGGTTTCTGGTTAAAAACAGTAGTTCACCTGATTCTTGATTATCCTTTTGTCGAGCCGACTGGACTGTTCAACGGCACTGGACAGGAATGGGATCATGTACTGATTGTGGCGAGCCTGGGAGCACTGGGAGTTATTACTGCCCGAGTTGTACACGGCTATTTCTTCGGTATGCAGTCAACGATGACGGACGAGACGCCTCTTTCACCTCCAAACTGGTACGATCGCTATAAATTTTATCTGTGGTGCGCGCTGGCTTCATGCATTATTATTGTTGCAGCACTAAATATATGTTATTCGTTCCAACAAATCGGATTGGTCCCTAAAACAATAATATGGCCTCTCAACGCTCTGTTTTACTGGCTGCTGTCTACCGGTTTTGCCATGGCAGTCACTACGCTATTATGGTGGGAGTTCTCTTCAAGAAACAACAATATAAACACCGTTTATTTCCTGCTATTTGAAGGAATTGCAGCATCAATCTCGCTTCTCAGCAGAGGATTATATATATTCCATATCGTACCATTATTTTTCGCCTTATTATTAAATCGAAAACGTTTAAACGGTGCGAGCATCAGATGGACTAGCTTATTGCTAGTGTCTTTCTTCCTAATATTTCTAATATGCTACCCTCTCATAAATTCGATACGTGACTACCATTATTCAGGAGTTCCTTTAACCATGCCTTGGAATAAAACCGAGTCATGGGCAGAGGGAGAATCCATGTTGGCGAAAGGATTCACGAAATTTGCAATGTTTTCCGTAGACCGCTGGATTGGTCTGGAAGGGTTAATGGCTACATCAGCATACCCGGACAAAAGCATTTCTCTTCTTGTTTCCGCAGCGACAGAAAAAGCTGTTATAGGTAAAGCATCTATATTTCAGGATATTGCATTATCGCATTACAGATTTATGGATTTGAGCAAATTTATATTTGCAAGCCTGCCCGGTCCGATTTCTTTTTTCTATTTCTCAAATAGTTTATGGCTCGTGATTATAGGCATGGGAGCATTAACATTATTAGTGTTAGCCAGCGAACTTCTAGTCTATAGATTTTTGCCAAATCCATTATTGGCTGCACTATGGGGAAGTATACTGGCAACTTCGGTCGCACAAATGGGTATAAACATCCTCGGACTTATATTTTTCTTTTTCCTCTGCTCTATAGGATTTTTAACCCTGTATTTAATCCAACACTCTTTTTTCGCAGCCACATTATTTTCCGGAAAACGTAAGACATAGATGGGTGCCCATTGAACAAAGTAAAGATACTTACATTTTCCGTTTACTACCTGCCCGGATACAAAGGAGGTGGTCCGGTTAGAACCATTGAGAACATGGTGTCGCATCTTGATCAGGAACTCGAGTTCTGGATTGTCACCCGTGATCGTGACTTGGGTGACTCAACCCCCTATCCGGCTATCCAGCGAGGCATATGGCAAAAGGTTGGAAGCGCATACGTTTATTACCTTCCCGCCGAAGATGCGAACTTCGCGGCGGTAGGTGATTTGATAAAAAGCACGCCCCACGACATTGTTTACCTGAATAGTTTCTTTGACCCCGTATTCACAATCTACCCGCTGTTACATCGATTGTTCGGAAAGGCGAAAAGAAAGCCATTTGTACTAGCACCACGGGGAGAATTCGCTGTTGCAGCGCTCACCCTGAAAAAATTCAAAAAAACTTGCTATCTCATTGCAAGCCGGTTGCTGCGCCTGACAAAAAACGTGCTGTTTCAGGCATCCAGCGAATATGAGCAAGACGACATCCAACGCGCACTGGGTGTCAATATAACCTCGATAAAAATTGCCCCAGATCTGCCCAGCCACATTCATGCATCTTCCGATTTATCAGCGCCTGAGCTTACGGATGGAGCGCCGTTACGCGTGATATTCCTGTCAAGAATATCCCCTATGAAAAATCTTGACTTTGCAATTCGGGCGTTGATGTTCGTAAAGTTCGAACTCCAATTTGACATATATGGACCTAAAGAAGACGAGGCCTATTGGTCTTATTGCGAACAGTTGCTTGGTCAACTGCCAGAAAACGTTAAATTCAACTACTGTGGCAAAGTACTACCTGAGGATGTAAAAAATACATTTTCTAGATATGACTTGTTCCTATTTCCTACGCGCGGGGAAAACTATGGCCATGTCATCGCAGAGTCAATCAGTATGGGCACACCGGTTCTATTGAGTGATCGCACACCTTGGCGCGCTCTTGAAGAAAATGATCTGGGGTGGGTATTGCCGTTGGACGCTCCCGAGTCCTTCGCTGAGAAGATGAATTTGTTATCAAACTCGTCAGTCCAACATCGACAGGAGAAGCGTCGTCATATACTTGAATACGCCAAGGCAAATCTTTGCGATCCTGAATCGGTAAATAAGAATCGTGAGCTTTTCCTCGCGTTGGCGGGCAACCGGGGACGATAGCCATCTGCCTTGGAAACTGCCTAATAGGTGATGCACTAACGCCTATGGAGCGAGGTTAAAGGGAGCCTGGCTTTCAGTACACCCGCTAACCACGTATCAGCTCCATGCTCCCCCATATCAGGGTGTCTATCTAATGCGGTGCTCACTCTCGATTTCTTTCTGGAGTCAGCACCTCAGGATGCGGCGCGGCGCCAAAGCCGAAACAGTGTGTTGCTGGGGTTAAGCTACCTATCCTTATTGTAGGCGCAGACCGGCGGCCCACCTGGCGGACCACCATCCTTTTTTGACTAATTCACCACCCTGCGCAAGAGGTGCCGTTGCGCTTGCTCGATGGCTATGACGGCAATACTAAAACCGTTGGGACAGCGCGCTGGTGTACAGGCAGGAGTTGAACATTCAGGATGCCAGGCAAAATAAGTCTATTCGCCGATAAACCCCATCGGAGCTATGTGCAATCCGGCCTTTCGCCATCAGAGGAAAAAATTGGTTGTTCAGATCATCAAGCCACCTAAGCTCCATATCGCCATCAAAACGACATTACTATTTTGATTCTTTTTGCATATTTTAGCCCTAATAATATTCCCACCGCCAATTAAGCAGCTACGCTGTGAAAGCAGCTACGTCGCCCGAGCGATATTGGCGTTTAACTTCTTTCAATCAGGACAAAAAAATACGCCATTAACGTTTTGACTCCGCTTCTTTTCCTCTTGGCACAGACATGGAACCATCAACCACGAAATGCAGAAAAAGTAGCTACTTTAACAACAGTTTATATTTCTCGTTATTTATAATGTGGATATTTTTATTCCTTTCTGGAGCTAGAATTTACCCCGGCTCAGTAGTGATCTACAGCTTTTATTCCTTTGCTTATCTAGTTTTACTGATTTCCGGTACTTTCTGGAAAATCACTTACGGGTACGTCTTTTTAGCAATAATGGTGTGGCTAGGGTTTTGGTTGAAAACCGTAGTGCATTTGTTGTTTAACTATCCGTTCATCGAACCCACTGGTCTTTTTAAGGGAACGAGTGAGGAATGGGATAGTGTTCTATTTATTGCGAGCATCGGAGCGACGGGAATTATAATCGCGCGTATATTTTTTAGCGTGTGCTTCAGCAGTAGATCAACACTGACAGTTGAAGAGCCGGCTCCTCCACCATGGTGGTACAAATATTACAAGACTTCACTATGGTTTGTGCTTGCTGTATCCATGATTGCATTTTCGGTTACCAATATATATTTTTCTTTCCAACAAATAGGTCTGGTACCTAAAACCATAATCTGGCCTCTCAACGCCATATTTTCCTGGCTAATATCTACTGGCTTTGCCATGACTGGCGCCACGCTATTATGGTGGGAGTTCCTCTCAAAAAAAGCAAACTCCAATGTGATTTACATCATATTGCTCGAAGCAGCAATTTCCTCCATCTCATTATTAAGCCGAGGTCTGTTTATATTTCATATAACCCCCCTATACTTCTCAGTATTTTTAAATAGAAAGCTCATACCTCCCCTTGGATTAAAATGGACAGCAACATTATTATCTTTTACCACTATCGTTTTTTTGTCTTGCTACCCGCTTATTAATTCTATCCGTGATTCCGAGTACTCAGGTGTTGCAATGACTATGCCTTGGCAAATGGAGAAAAAATCTTTAATAGACGGAAAAGAATACACAACAGACGCGGGTACCTATCTGACAGAGACAGGAATAAATCTCAAAAAAAGCATTATGAAACTTGCAGCTTTTTCTGTGGATCGCTGGATTGGCCTTGAAGGGTTAATGGCATCTTCAGCCTATCCTGAGAAAAGCCCGTCCCTTTTATTTAAGCTAGCAACAGAAAAAGCAGAAATAGGGAAGGCGTCCATTTTTCAGGATATAGCTTTATCGCATTATAGATTTATGGATATGAGAAAGTTTTCATTTGCCAGCCTGCCAGGCCCGATCTCTTTTTTTTACTTATCTAACAGCCTATGGATTCTAGTAGGCGGCATGATTTTCGTAACACTCTTTGTGATAACAAGCGAAATTCTTATTTATAAAATTCTGAAGAACCCCTTTTTGGCAGCTCTGTGGGGCAGTATCGTTTCCACTGCCATCGCACAACTAGGAATAAATACTCCAGGCCTAGTTATTCATTTACTACTATGTTCTATCGGAATTCTTACCCTATTCCTGTTTCAAAATTCTTTTTTTATAACAAGATTTCGCATCGGAAAACACGCTGACTGACAAGAGCAATAACACCTGTAGATCTGAGCGGCGCACCAATACCCATTAGAGCGCCTTTACGCGAAAGTCAGGGCTCTCGCCGTCTGCGTTGCTGCTGATAAATCCAATCCACGATTTCGCCATCGGGCGCGTATCCGCTAACGGTGTCACGTAGCAGCTGACGAACTCGCACGTAGTCATCTTCGCCTACCGCCGACAGTAACTCAGCGAGTTGTCCCTTGAGAACCTCCCAAGGAAGATGATCCTCACTGGCACTCATGATCATTGGATGCTTGGTCGCGACCACATTCTCGCCAATCAGCAGTTCCTCATAGAGTTTCTCACCCGGACGAAGTCCCGTGAATTCAATAGAGATATCGCCATGAGGATTTTTATCAGAACGCACGCTCAGACCGGACAAATGGATCATCTTCTCTGCCAGTTCGACAATTTTGACTGGCTCTCCCATGTCCAGCACAAACACGTCGCCCCCCAGCCCCATTGATCCAGCCTGAATGACCAGCTGAGCTGCCTCAGGAATAGTCATGAAATAACGAGTGATCTTCGGATGAGTGACTGTTAATGGCCCACCCGACTTAATCTGTTTGTGGAACAGCGGAATGACAGAGCCGGACGAGCCCAGCACATTACCGAATCGAACCATGGTGAACCGGGTTTTATTGACCCTCGATACATTCGAAGGGTCATTGAACAGGACCGGGGCGATTTCCTTGCTGAGCGCTTGTAAGGTCAGTTCTGCGAGTCGTTTGGTACTGCCCATGATATTGGTCGGGCGAACAGCCTTGTCCGTAGAGATCAGGACAAAATTTGCGACCCCTGCTTGCAAAGCTGCCTGGGCAGTGTTCAATGTGCCGATGACATTATTCAACACGCCTTCCGCTATGTTGTGTTCAACCATAGGTACATGTTTGTAAGCTGCCGCATGGTAGACGGTATCCACACTCCAGGTTTTCATCACGTCCAACAGTTTTTCGTGATTCCGTACTGACCCTAGAATTGGCAGCAACTTGACCGATCGGGACTCTTTGACGATTCGCTGTTCAAGCTCGGACAGAATGCTATAAAGATTGAATTCACTATGGTCGAATAAAAGCAGAGTCGTGGGGGCTGAAGAAAGTATCTGCCTGCACAGTTCAGAACCGATGGAACCACCCGCCCCAGTTACCAAAACGACCTGCCCTTTGATGCAACGCGATAGCAGATCATCCTGAGCAGGCACCGAATCACGACCTAACAGGTCAGCGATGTCCACCTCTTGAATGTCATCGACCTTGACCCGGCCACTTGCCAGGTCCATAAAGCCGGGAACGCTCCGAACGTGGAGCGGAAATTTCTCCAGGTAGCCCAGTACTTCCCGGCGACGGCCACGAGTGGATGAAGGAATAGCCAAAAGCACCTCACCAGCTCCTGTTTCCTCGATCATGCGCTGGATATTTTTTGGCTTGTAAACATGCAGACCCGATATGACCCGGTCAGCAATGCTGCTATCGTCATCGATAAAGGCAACCGGACGCATCAATCGCCCGACACGGAGCGCCGCCACCAACTGGTTGCCAGCAGCCCCGGCGCCATAAATAGCAACCTTAGGCAGACCATCTTCTCGATTGGTGAAGGGTACATGTTGTGCGGCAGCGAACCAGTCACCCAGAAAATACTGACGCATACCCAGGCGCAGGCCGCCAATCATGACCAGGCTCAACCACCAGTAGTTGAAGACGATAGAACGTGGGACAACTGTCTGATGGTTACTGTAGACATAAACGACCAACGCCAATACCAGCGCCGAAAGGCTGACAGCCTTGATAATCGCGATCAACGCGTCATTGCCAAAGTAACGCATGACTGCACGGTACATTCCAAAGCGGATAAACAGTGGGATGGCAATGGCGGGGGCACTGAGAAATAGCCATAAATGAACAACAAAGGGATTGTTCAGATCGTCGAACCCTAGCCGCACAACAAATGCCATCCAAAGTGCAAACCAAATCAACAAGACGTCAGTGACCACTTGCAGAAAGCGCTTGTGTCGGCGCGGAAGGCCCACCAAACATGCTCGTATTTTATCCATAGCCCCTTTCAGTACCTCAGTCCATAGCACCATCATTACAAACGAGGTGTGTGTTCAAATTGATCTACGACGAAACGCATCCCAAGCAGCAGCCGAGGCTGGGCGCATTATCCGTTTTTTTCCAGCTCACCCGCATGGTATTTGATCGCGAGAAAGACCAAAGGCACATAGGCCAGCACCAGCCCCATACTACCATCGAGTCCCAATAAACCGACCCAAATAGCAATAGGCAGCAGCCAAAACAAGTTGATGCCCGTGATGGCGAGTGTCACCGGAAGATGCCGGCCCACCTTGCGCGATGCGTATTGATAGGCATGACTACGATGTGCTTCGTAGATTTTATCACCGCGTAATAAGCGACGGATGAGAGTAAAGGTGGCATCAACGATGAACACACCTGACAAGATCAGCCATACCCAAAGCAGACTCGGGGCACTCCACGCGGCATGCAGCGAAAGCCCACCCAGCACGATCCCAAGAAACCCACTGCCTGCATCGCCCATGAAAATGCGTGCTGGAGGGAAATTCCAGTACAGAAAGCCAAGTACGGAGACGGCCAAAAGCAGAGGTACTACGGCCAGTTCTTGATGGCCGGTAAGCCAGTAGATCAGACAAGCCCCGAAACAGATACAGACTGCCTCAACGCTGGCAATACCGTCGATTCCATCCATAAAGTTGTAGAGATTAAGCATCCATACGAGATAAAACGCCGCGAGTACATGACCCAGCCAGCCAAGGTCGAACTGCCATCCCAACAAATTGAGCGGCGGAACTCCACCTAACCAGGTAAGCACCCAACCAGCCCCCAGAAAATGAGCCAGCAAACGCCAGCGAGCGGCAATGTGCCCGTGGTCATCAAGAAAGCCCACGATCGCGATCAGTCCACCAGCGCCCAGCAATGCCCAGGTCAACGACCAGGCAACCCAGTCATTGACCGCCAGAACAGGCAGCGCAACCAGGAAGCTCAATACAATCGCTACCCCTCCCCCTCTGGGAGTAGGCACGGAGTGAGAGCTTCGACTGTTGGGAATATCCATCAGACTGCGCGCCAGTGCGTAGCGACGTAGTACCCATGTCAATAAAAGCGACGTGACCGCTACCACAGCAAATAACCAACTAAGCGCCATCTATGATTCATTTCCTGAAATAAAAACGGAACTCGACGCCTGACGACGTTAGCGAACCGTGAGTAATTGATTTTTCGTAAAAATCAGTATGCGGAGGATAAGGTACTCGACAGAAAAAACTAATTGCGATGCTTCAGAAAGTGTCGTGCAGTACCATCAAGAGCATGGGCTACGCTGACTGGCGGCTCCCACTCAAGTCGTTCTCGCGTCTTGGTAATATCAACCTGCAAAGAGCCGCAAAGCCGTTGGGACAGAGATTTACGGCCAAGGACAGTTGCACCCGCCATGAGCAGCCATGCCGGTACTGGCAACAAACGTGCAGAAACGCCTAACGCAGTCCCCATTCGATGCAGTAACTCTGTTGTCGAAAGGTCCTCACCGTCGCTGACCAAAAAAGTCTCATTGGCTGCGGCTGGATGGTCAATGCACGTCACGATCAAGTCGACCAGATTATCGAGGGCGACGAGACTACGACGGTTGTGGATTGCTCCAAATGGCAGAGGAATACCACTGATCAACCAACGCATCATACTCAAAAAATTGGCTTTAACACCTGGACCGTAGACGAGAGTTGGTCGAATGATGACAACTTCCATACCAGTTTCTTGCGCAATTACGCGCAGCCCCTGTTCGGCCTCCATCTTGGAAATGGCGTAGGGATCTGCGGGCGCTGGCTTGGAATCTGCATGGTATGGCGCACTTAAAACGGTGCTCTCACCATTGACTTTGATAGAGCTTAAAAAAATGAAGCGTTTAACACCAGCCTCTACTGCATGACTAGCAAGGCGAATGGTACCCTCGACATTGATCCTTCTAAATTCGGCAAGAGGATCTGCCGAATAATCGCTCATAACATGTGCTCGAGCAGCAGTATGAATTACAACATCCACGCCTTTCAGAGTATCCGACCATTCAGTCGTTTGCGACAATCCCTGTACAATTCTAGACTGTACAACGACAGGAAAATGCAGCCCCGATCTTCGGTTGACAGCCACTATCTCGTATTTATTTTCGGCAGCAAGCACATCTATCAACCTGCTGCCAATAAATCCACTGCCACCCGTCACCAAAAGCCGCATCTTTAATCCTTTTAGTTTTTAGACCAAACAGTTCGATTAATGTAGTCGGTATAACTATGGACGATCCTGACAATTTGTTTTGAAACAGGTCCACCCAAGTAATCGCCCACAACTGGAAAAGTTCGGACAGAGCGATCGTGTTGACTGGTCACAATCCGAACAGCGTCAAGTACCCGCTCAGCTTTCAATCCACACATGATCAAGGTGCCCTCGTCCATCCCCTCTGGCCTCTCATGCGCGTTACGTATAGTCACTGCCGGCAAATTAAGGAGAGAGGCTTCTTCTGTGATGGTGCCGCTGTCTGACAGAACGCAGAAGGCTCCTGTTTGCAATTTTATGTAATCCAACAGCCCGAAAGGTTTTACGAATCGAATTAATGGGTGTTCCAGTGACTCCCCCAGTGCCTCAAGGCGTTTACGTGTGCGAGGGTGTGTCGAGACAATAATAGGAAAACCGTAAGTAGCAGCCAATGCCTTCAGCGAAGCTAACAAATCTCGAAGGTTCTCGGGTGTATCGACATTCTCCTCGCGATGGGCGCTGACGATGAAATATTTATCTTGCTCTAATCCCTCGCGCTCCAATACTGTAGATGCACTAATCTTTTCCTTGTAGTGGTCAAGAACCTCTTCCATATGCGAGCCGGTCTTGATGATCGTCTCAGGGCGTATCCCCTCATCCAGCAGATAGCGTCGAGCATGCTCGGTCAGCACGAGATTGATGTCACTCAGATGATCTAACACTTTGCGGTTGAGTTCTTCTGGTACGCGTTGATCGAAGCATCGGTTACCCGCTTCCATATGGAATACAGGAATCTTGCGACGTTTAGCAGCGATAACAGCTAAGCAGGTATTGGTGTCGCCGTAGAGCAGAAGCGCATCTGGCGCTTCCAATTCAAAAATTTTATCAGCCTTAGAAATTATCTCGGCAATGGTTTGTGCTGCAGTATCGCCAACAGCCCCGAGAAAATGGTCAGGTTTACGAATATCGAGATCATCAAAAAAGACCTGATTAAGCTCGTAATCGTAGTTTTGTCCCGAATGCACAAGTATATGATTCGTTTGCTTATCAAGCTCAGCAATCAGGCGGCTCATCTTGATCAATTCAGGACGAGTTCCCACTAATGTCATAACTTTAAGCATTGAGCTCTTCCTGAATGTACTCGAGTTTAAGCAACAAGGCCTTGATTTTGGCTATGTCCAACCTTTCCGTATTGTGCGAGGTGTAGTCGTCTAATTCCGAGATATGTTGCTCGCCTTCTACAAAATATTTTTTGTAGTTAAGATCGCGATTATCTGCCGGAATACGATAATAACGTCCCATGTCAACGGCTTTGGCCATTTCCTCTCGGGAGATAAGTGATTCATAGAGCTTCTCGCCGTGGCGAGTACCGATGACTTTCACCGCATTGTCACGAGCGAACAACTGTTTCAGTGCCTCTGCGAGTTCTGCAACTGTTGAGGCAGGCGCTTTCTGAACAAAAATATCTCCCTGCTGCGCATGCTCAAATGCATGGAGTACCAAGTCAACCGAATCCTCGAGTGACATAAGAAAACGAGTCATATTAGGATCGGTAACAGTCAGATCTTTACCTTCCTTGAGCTGCTTGACGAAAAGTGGAATGACGGAACCACGCGAAGCCATTACGTTGCCATAGCGCGTCGAGCAGATTACCGGACCGGTAGAAGGAATCATGCGGGATTTGGCTACAACAAGTTTCTCCGCCATCGCTTTGGATATACCCATGGCGTTAATTGGGTATACAGCTTTGTCGGTACTTAGTACCACCACGCGTTTAACGCCATTGGCGATAGCCGCATTCAATACGTTCTCAGTACCGAGAACGTTGGTTTTCACCGCCTCCATAGGATAAAACTCGCAGGAAGGAACCTGCTTCAATGCTGCGGCATGGAAAATGTAATCCACGCCAACCATCGCTTCGGAAACTCCTTGGTAATCGCGCACGTCGCCGATATAAAACTTGACCTTATCATCGGCCAGGGCAATGCGCATGTCTTCCTGTTTTTTTTCATCGCGACTGAAAACGCGAATTTCTTTCACATTGGTATTTAGGAATCGCTTCAGTACGGTGTTACCGAACGAACCGGTGCCGCCGGTGATCATCAATACTTTATTATCAAACACTTTGTCACTCCAGCACCGAATAAATTAATGGCGAGAACGCATAAAATTAAGCAACTCATCCCATGGACGAGGGGTATATCCTGTGGCACTGCGAAATCGGGATGAATCGAGGGATCGATCAATGCTCAATTGAGCATCCGGGACTATATCGACATCCTTGTTATAAACTTTCGATACTTTGCTTAATAATGTGAACTTATCAATAGGGTCAGCAGACACGTGATAGAGCCCGTGGAGCGTACTATCGGGGAGCACGAACTCTAGAATGATACGTGCCAACTCAGCCGTAGGAACGCCGGAAAATATTGCCTGGGTAAATCCTTTCACTGAGCCCTTTTGCGCCAGAAACCAGTCGACGAGCGATGCGTCACTCGAAAGTGCGTGGCCAATAATTGATGTCCTGAGCGTAATGGTGTTGGCTCTGTCGTGAACTTCACCAATATATTTCGACTTGCCATAGAGGTCATCGCAATCGGAACGATCGCTTTCCTGATATAGCCCCTTATTCCCGAGAAAGACGCAGTCGGTGCTGATATGAATCAGCCGGGCGCCCGCAACCTCGCACAGATTGGCAAGGCGGTGGGGCAGCATCGCGTTGATAGGCAAAGCCGTCAGCGGATCCTCCGCCTGGGCTAGTTGCTTGATCAAACCAATACAGTTGATCACGACATCTGGCTGCACTTGGGCGAACGTATTCACAAGTGAGTCATGATCGAGCACATCAATCCTAGAGATCAAACGAACATGACGGTCGCTGTCAAAATACTTCATATCAGAGGCTCGACGTAGCGTCCCGAACACTTCATGCGTCGATGAGTCTGAGAGATAGTTAAATACCTCACTGCCCAGCATGCCTGTGACACCCAGAACCAGAATTTTCATCTCAAATTTCCTTATCAGCACCAAGCTCATTTCTAAACAGAGCGACTAGTGTGCCGGTTTGGCGGCGCAACTCAAAATTTTCCAGATAATAGGTATATCCATTCTGGCCAAGCGCACTACGCTCAGCTGCAGACATGCTTCTAAGCTCATTTATTCGCGCAGCGAGTTGTGTCGCATCCTCTGCGGGGCCGGTAAGTCCCGCTCGCGCAGCGTTGACTACACGTGCCCCTTCACCGTCCAAAGCCGCAACAATAGGCCTTCCCGCAGCAAGATAAGCCTGAATTTTACTCGGAACTGTGTATGAAAAGATCTCGTCCTTTTTCAATGTCACCAACAATGCTGAGGCCAGGTCAAAAAGTTGAGGCATGGAGGCTTTAGGATAAGCGCCGGCAAGAAATATATTGGTAAGTCCACGGCGCTCCGTTTCTTCAAACAGCCAATTCGCGAGACTACCGGTTCCAACGACAACTATCCTGACATCCGGCTGATCGCTCAAAAGCACCGCAGCGTCTACAATCGTATCAAGGGACTGAGCGTTGCCAAGGTTCCCCGCAAACACGACGCAAAAATATTGCTTCAGAACACTCACTAGTTCAGGTAAAAGCGGCGCAATGTTAGCAACTCGTTCGTTAGAGCAATAGGAGTTTGGGTAGTACACAATTTTACTGGCATTCGCATACTTGCGGACTGGAACGACGAACGCCTCGGACTGGACAAGTAATTTATCAACAAAAAAATACGAAAATCTCACGAACAGACCGATAAATTTCAATATGGTTGTATTAGTAATAAAACCCGTTGCTCGCAAGCTTTCAGGCCACAAATCCTGGACCCACAAAAAAAGAGGTGCTCGAAACAAAAACTTCATCCAGATCCCTGGAATTACTGCTGTTATCGGCGAAGGGGCGTAAACAAAAATAATATCGAAACGTCGACGCCTCGCCAGCTTGGAAAAGTGCCACAAGCCATTAACAACAAAAGAAGCGTAATTTAATAAAAGATTCTTAGCTCCACCTGTTTTCCGTGGACGCAAAGGAGCATGATGAACAATGATTTGATCATCAAATAGCCGCTGCTCATAGCCTTTTTCGGTAAACCCCTCGAATACTTTACCAACTGGGTAGTTAGGTTTTCCTGTAAAAACCTCTACAGTATGGCCCTCGCGGCCAAGCTCTCTAACGATGTCATTAATGACGAAGTTTTCAGGGTAAAAGTATTGAGTAACAATTGCAATTTTCAAGACGCTATCCACACTATCAAAATCCATCTTAACGTGCATACAGAGCAGACGGCGAGCGTCGGATACCGAAACGCTGCCCGCAGCAAGCAAGATACTGGCATCCGGACTGCTGATCTTAACTCAAATAGGCCCCAAATTTGAAAAAAATCATGCGCTGAAAGAGCTTTGCCCAGCGACAGAAGGAAGCCTGAGGCCGAGACCAGCAAAAGCGTGACTGCTCCTATATAGCCATCCTCCGCCCCCCAAAATAAATCGAAATGCGATTCACCTCTCGCTAGTTCCGTACCCGCCCCTGTCATTCTGGTGAAATGCCCGATTTCACGCTTGATTTTGGAATAGTGGGATTGCCTGACGGAACGCCCCCCTCCCCCCCCGCGCGCAATGACTGATCGACCAATGCCGCACAGTTATCCGTCCGTAGATCTCAGGTGTGAACGCCTATAGCGGGCTGTCGGCCAACGGCAACGGCGCCTGCAGGAAATTCCAATCGCTTGCGAAAGCCGCCATCCCTAGTCCAGTGCCGGAGCGCCGACCACAATTAACTAGGTCTCTATCGTAAGTAAACGCAGAATAAGACTATGTGACCCGCGAGCACCTTTCATGATGGAGGATATCTTCAAAAACCACAAAATAACCCACCAAATCCCATGATTTCGCTACTCAATCTGCGGAGCGCTCTGTTCCGCTGAAAAGATTGCTGAATCTTTATCCAAATGCTTACCGGCAACGAAGTAGATTGAGGTCAGGATAATCGAGACGATTTCGACTTTTTACGCATTAGGGCAATAGAAGCTACCGCCGGCCCGACAACCATCCCCACCAAGAGCGCCAAGATTACAAGCACAGCCACCGACAACTCAGGTGTCGACCAGCCAAGAAACATCAACACCATAGGCCGTTGATTTTCTAAGATGAACATTAATGTTGCCGATACGATCAACAGGGTGATGATAAAAAAGATAAAACGCTTGATGCTTCTCATCGAGCACTCCTCCAATGGCGATTAGAGCTCTTGCTCCTCATCCTCATTCACCCGATCCCGCAACTCCTTCCCCGGCTTGAAATGCGGAACAAATTTCCCGTCAAGACTCACCGACTGACCAGTCTTCGGATTGCGCCCCACACGCGGCGCGCGGTAATGCAGGGAGAAGCTGCCAAAACCCCGGATCTCAATCCGATCCCCAGTGGCCAGGCATTGGGACATTTGTTCAAGCATAGTCTTGATAGCCAGCTCCACATCCTTTGATGAGAGCAGCCCTTGATGGGTGACAATTCGTTCGATCAACTCCGACTTCGTCATATTTTTCCCTTCTTTTTCAAGCAGCTAGGAAAAGCGCTTCAAAGGTTTTAGCATGCCCGGAAGAATTTGAACAGCCCGAGATCTTACATATCTTCAGCGGTATTCAGCGCGAACATTGATCATGCCCCGGCCCCGCTCATCGGCAGATAACCAGCATGGTGCGTGTCAGGTAACCCGCGGGATTGAAGCCGAAAGGATACTCATCTTCCTCTTTGGCATCATCGGATCGCGTGACCACCTTGTAACCGGCTCCCTTGCACTCCTTGGCAGCGCGCTTGTGACACTTTTCCCACCCTGACCCCAATCCTGAACAATCGACCTCAATACCGCTGACACCGCGCACCGCATGGGTCCTGGCAGTAGTGGTACAACCCGCCAATGTCATTAATGCTATTGCGACAATGAGCTTGTTCATTCCTTTCCTTATGCCGGGCGCCCTGCCCGACTGCCGTTCGCTTTTTGCTAAAGACTAGCTGCAAATAAGCGATTGATCCGATTAAAGAAAGAGACAGCTTCGCGGGACTGTTGGTTTCATGGGCGAACACTCTGTACCGGACGATCCCTGGCTGCATCAAATCGCAGGCACAAAAAAGGGCGACCGAAGTCGCCCTTTTTCTATGGTCTGACAGAACTTAGTTCTGTTTTTCCATTTGTGCACGCAACAGGTCGCCCAGAGTGGTAGGACCAGCAGCGATGCTATCCGAAGGCTTGTCTTTCAAGCTTTGGATGGCTTCTTTCTCTTCAGCATCGTCTTTCGACTTGATGGAGAGCTGGATTACACGGCTCTTGCGGTCAACGCTGATGATCTTGGCTTCTACTTCCTGGCCTTCTTTCAGAACGTTGCGCGCATCTTCAACGCGGTCACGGCTGATTTCGGAGGCTTTCAGAGTCGCTTCGATATCGTCGGCCAGAGTGATGATGGCGCCTTTAGCGTCAACTTCTTTCACGATGCCTTTAACGATTGCGCCTTTGTCGTTCTCTTGAACGTACTCGGAGAACGGATCGCTTTCCAGTTGCTTGATACCCAGGGAGATGCGCTCGCGCTCTGGGTCAACCGACAGGATAACGGTGTCCAGCTCGTCGCCCTTCTTGAAGCGGCGAACGGCTTCTTCGCCCACTTCGTTCCAGGAGATGTCGGACAGGTGAACCAGACCGTCGATGCCGCCGTCCAGACCAATGAAGATACCGAAATCGGTGATCGACTTGATGGTGCCGGAGATTTTATCGCCCTTGTTGAACTGGCCAGAGAAATCTTCCCATGGGTTGGATTTGCACTGTTTGATGCCGAGGGAGATACGACGACGCTCTTCGTCGATGTCCAGAACCATAACTTCCACTTCGTCGCCGACTTGTACGACTTTCGAAGGGTGGATGTTCTTGTTGGTCCAGTCCATTTCGGAAACGTGTACCAGACCTTCAACGCCTTCTTCCAGCTCAGCGAAGCAGCCGTAGTCGGTCAGGTTGGTTACACGAGCGGTGACGCGAGTGCTTTCTGGGTAACGGGCTTTGATAGCAACCCATGGATCTTCGCCCAGCTGCTTCAGGCCCAGGGAAACACGATTGCGTTCGCGATCGTACTTCAGAACCTTGACATCGATCTCGTCGCCAACGTTGACGATTTCGGAAGGATGCTTGATACGCTTCCAAGCCATGTCGGTAATGTGCAGCAGGCCATCGACGCCACCCAGATCGACGAATGCGCCGTAATCGGTGAGGTTCTTGACGATACCTTTGACTTGTTGGCCTTCCTGCAAGGATTCCAGCAGAGCTTCGCGCTCGGCGGAGTTCTCGGCTTCCAGGACGCTACGACGGGAAACGACAACGTTGTTGCGCTTCTGGTCCAGCTTGATGACCTTGAATTCCAGCTCTTTGCCTTCCAGGTGCGTGGTGTCGCGCACAGGACGGACGTCAACCAGAGAACCTGGCAGGAACGCACGGATGCCGTTAACGTCGACAGTGAAGCCGCCTTTAACCTTACCGTTGATAACGCCCTTGACCACTTCTTCGGCTGCGAAGGCTGCTTCCAGAACAATCCAGCATTCAGCGCGCTTGGCTTTTTCACGGGACAGCTTGGTTTCGCCAAAGCCGTCTTCAACCGAGTCCAGAGCAACGTGAACTTCGTCACCGACGTTGATGTTCAGTTCGCCAGCGTCGTTGTAGAACTGCTCAAGCGGGATGAGTGCTTCAGACTTCAGGCCAGCGTGAACGGTTACCCAGCGAGCTTGGTAATCGATATCAACGATAACACCGGTGATGATGGAGCCTGCCTGAAGGTTCAGGGTTTTTAGGCTTTCTTCAAAGAGTTCCGCAAAGCTTTCGCTCATTTTAATTCCTGTTGATGAGGGCGAAGAATACGCCCATCTCCACATCCCAGACGATGTGGGTTAGTTTCATTTAAAAGAAGCACCGCAGGACTATGACTGGTCCCCTGCGAAGCTTCTTGGTCACCCGGCGATATCGCGAATGGCGATCTCACTCATGATGCGTTCCAGCACCTGATCGATGGATAATTCCGTGGAATCCAGCTGTATGGCGTCAGCCGCCGGCTTGAGCGGGGCTACCGCTCGCTGGGTGTCACGCTCATCGCGTGCACGTATCTCATCTAGCAGACTCGACAGACTAACACCATCGACTTTGCCCTTCAACTGCAAGTATCGACGGCGCGCACGTTCCTCGGCACTGGCGGTGAGGAATATCTTCAGCGGCGCATCGGGGAAAACCACGGTGCCCATGTCGCGACCATCAGCCACCAGGCCCGGTGCTTCCTGGAAAGCGCGCTGGCGCTGCAGCAGCGCCTCGCGCACGGCTGGCAACGCCGCGACCTGGGAAGCGCCGGAACCAATGCTTTCGGTGCGGATGACGTCGCTGACTTCATCCCCCTCAAGAATGATGCGCTGCAACTGACCGTCGGTCGCCGCGATGAACTGCACATCCAGATGAGCGGCCAGCTTTTTCAGCAGCTCTTCGTTGGTAAGGTCGACGCCGTGGTTATGCGCGGCAAACGCCAACAAACGATAAAGCGCACCGGAATCCAGCAGATTCCAGCCCAGACGCTTGGCCAGGATCCCGGCTACAGTGCCCTTGCCGGAGCCGCTTGGCCCATCAATGGTGATGACCGGTGCAATGATTTTCACGACTGAGCCTCTTGTGCAACACGGATACCGACCTGTGCGCACAGCGCCAGGAAGTTCGGGAACGAGGTCGCGACGTTGGCGCAATCATGGATGCGGATCGGCGCAGTGGCGCGCAGGGAAGCAACGCTGAAGGCCATGGCAATCCGGTGATCGCCGTGACCGTGCACTTCACCGCCGCCGATCTGGCCGCCGTCAATGATGATGCCGTCCGGAGTCGGTTCGCATTTGACGCCCAGCGCCAGCAAGCCATCAGCCATGACCTGGATCCGGTCCGACTCTTTGACTCGCAGCTCTTCCGCACCGCGCAGGATGGTGCGCCCTTCGGCACATGCCGCCGCCACGAACAGCACCGGGAACTCGTCGATGGCCAATGGCACCAGCGCTTCGGGAATCTCGATACCTTTGAGTTTAGCCGCACGAACGCGCAGGTCCGCTACCGGCTCACCGCCGACTTCACGCTGGTTTTCCAGGGTGATGTCAGCGCCCATCAGGCGCAGGATGTCGATCACGCCGGTACGGGTCGGGTTGATGCCGACGTGCTCGAGCACCAGCTCCGAGCCTTCGGCGATCGAAGCGGCCACCAGGAAGAACGCAGACGACGAAATATCGCCCGGCACTTCAATGTGGGTGGCGGTCAGCTTGTGGCCGGACTCGACCGACGCGGTCGCACCGTTGACGGTGACCGGATAGCCGAAGCCGCGCAGCATGCGCTCGGTGTGGTCGCGGGTTGGCGCAGGCTCGGTGACGGTGGTCTTGCCTTCGGCGTACAGCCCCGCCAGCAGCAGGCAGGATTTAACCTGGGCGCTGGCCATCGGCATGGTGTAGGTCAGGCCTTTGAGCTTGTTGCCACCACGAATGATCATCGGCGGACGACCTTCTGCAGCGGTCTCGATCACGGCGCCCATTTCACGCAGCGGGTTGGCCACGCGATTCATTGGACGCTTGGACAGCGAGGCGTCACCGGTCAGGGTGCTGTCGAAGTTCTGCGCAGCCAACAGGCCGGACAGCAGGCGCATCGAGGTGCCGGAGTTGCCCAGATAGATAGGGCCCGGCGCAGGCTTCAGGCCATGCAGGCCGACGCCGTGGATGGTCACGCGCCCGTGGTGCGGACCTTCGATCACGACACCCATGTCGCGGAAGGCCTGCAAGGTCGCCAGGGCGTCTTCGCCCTCGAGGAAGCCTTCGACTTCGGTGACGCCTTCGGCGAGGGAGCCGAGCATGATCGAACGGTGGGAAATCGATTTATCGCCCGGTACACGAATCCGCCCAGTCAGGCGGCCACCAGGTTGTGCCAGGAAAATCAGGTCGTTGGAGTTCATAGCGTCCACATAAGCCCGGCGGGCCAGGATTTTACTGAAATGTTCGCGGGCAACCCGGGCGCGAGTGAATACGCCCAACAATTGGTGCCCATCCCCTGCATCGACCGCGTCGCGCAAGGCGTCGAGGTCGCTGCGAAATGTATCGAGTGTGCGCAGGACAGCTTCGCGGTTGGCGAGGAAGATGTCGTGCCACATGACCGGGTCGCTTCCTGCGATTCTTGTGAAATCGCGGAAACCGCCGGCAGCGTACCGGAAGATCTCAAGGTTTTCATTGCGCTTGGCCAGCGAATCGACCAAACCGAACGCCAGCAAGTGCGGCAAGTGACTGGTCGCCGCCAGCACTTCATCGTGGCGCTCGACCTGCATGTGCTCGACATCGGCGCCCAGTTCGCGCCACAAACGGTCAACCACTGCCAGTGCCGCCGGATCGGTTTGATCCAGCGGTGTCAGAATCACTTTATGGCGACGGAACAGCTCGGCATTGGAGGCTTCCACCCCGCTCTGCTCGGAACCGGCAATCGGATGGCCCGGCACGAAACGCGCCGGCATGCCGCCAAACGCCTCGGTCGCGGCACGCACGACATTGCCTTTGGCGCTGCCGACGTCGGTCAGAATCGCTTGCCCCAGGTCCATGCCGGCCAGGCGGCCGAGCATCTTCTCCATGGCAAGGATCGGTACGGCCAGCTGAATCACATCTGCGCCCTGACAAGCGACCGCCAGGTCTTCTTCGCAGCGATCGACCACGCCCAATTCAACCGCAAGCTTGCGCGACTGCGGATCGAGATCGACACCGACGACTTCGCGGCACAGGCCGCTTTCACGCAAACCCTTGGCGAACGAACCGCCAATCAGTCCCAGACCGACCACCACCAGGCGACCGATCATAGGTTCAGCAGATTGCAGAGCAGTGACATCAACCACGAGCCAGGACCTTGGTCAGCGCCTCAAGGAAGCGGCTGTTTTCCGCCGGCAGGCCGATGGTGATGCGCAAGTGGTTCGGCATGCCGTAGTTGGCCACCGGACGCACGATCACGCCTTCGCGCAACAACCCCTGGAAAACCGGGGCCGCCACACGACCCAGGTCAACACAGATGAAGTTGCCCTTGGATGGAATCCAGCTCAGCCCCAGCTCACGGAAACCCGCTTCAAGCTGCTGCATGCCGGTTTCGTTCAGGCGACGGCTTTCTGCCAGGTAGTCGGTATCTTGCAGTGCAGCGCAAGCAGCGGCCAGGGCCAGGCTGTTGACGTTGAACGGCTGGCGCACACGGTTCAGCACATCGGCAACCACCGCGGTGGACAAGCCATAACCGACGCGCAGCGCCGCCAGGCCGTAAGCCTTGGAGAAGGTGCGCGAGACCAACAGATTCGGGTAGGCCGCCAGGTAGTCGAGACCATCCGGCAAGTCGCTGCCTTCGGCGTATTCGATGTAGGCCTCGTCCAGCACCACCAGCACGTGTTCCGGTACGTCCTGCAGGAACTCGTCCAGCGCTTCGGCGCCAAACCAGGTCCCGGTCGGGTTGTTCGGGTTAGCGATGAAGACCACGCGGGTATCGGCATCGATTGCAGCCAGCATGGCCGACAGATCATGACCCCAGTCTTTGGCCGGAATCACTTTGGCCGTAGCACCGACAGCTTGCGTGACGATCGGATAGACCGCAAACGCATGTTCACTGAACACCGCGTTCAGACCTGGTGCCAGATAGGCGCGAGCGACCAGCTCCAGGATGTCGTTGGAGCCATTGCCCAGCGTCACCTGATTCAGCTCGACGCGGCATTGGTCGGCCAGCAGGGTCTTGAGCGCAAAACCGTTGCCGTCCGGGTAACGAGTCAGTTCGGCCAGCTCTTCACGAATCGCAGCCAGCGCCTTCGGACTGGCACCCAACGGGTTTTCGTTGCTCGCCAGTTTGACGATGCTGGCCGGATCGATATTCAGCTCGCGCGCCAGTTCATCCACAGGTTTGCCCGGAACGTAAGGCGAAAGTTGTTGCACGCCTGGCTGTGCCAGAGCGAGGAAGTTGCCACTCATTTGCTACCCCTTAGAGAACGGCTTTCGGGTAGGAACCCAACACTTTAAGTGCCACTGCTTCCTGACTGATTTTTTCCAGCACACCTTTCACCAGCGGATCGCGATGGTGGCCGACGAAGTCGATAAAGAACACGTAGGTCCATTTACCGCTGCGCGAAGGACGTGTCTCGATTCGCGTCAGGTCGATGCCATTGTCGTGGAACGGCACCAGCAACTCGTGAAGCGCGCCTGGCTTGTTGCTCATGGAGACGATGATCGAGGTCTTGTCGTCGCCCGTCGGCGGCACTTCCTGGCTGCCGATCATCAGGAATCGCGTGGAGTTGTCCGGGCGATCCTCGATTTTCTCGGCCAGACGGGTCAGCCCGTACAGGCCTGCGGCCATGTCGCCGGCAATGGCCGCCGAGTTCCACTCACCCTTGACCCGCTTCGCGGCTTCGGCGTTGCTCGACACCGCCACGCGCTCGACATTCGGGTAGTGTGCGTCCAGCCACTTGCGGCACTGGGCCAGCGACTGGGCATGGGAATAGATACGGCTGATGCTGTCGGTCTTGGTGTTTTCACCGACCAGCAAGTGGTGGTGAATCCGCAACTCGACTTCACCACAGATGACCATGTCGTGTTCGAGGAAGCTGTCGAGGGTGTGGTTGACCGCGCCCTCGGTGGAGTTTTCCACCGGGACCACGCCAAAGTTCACCGCACCGGCCGCCACTTCGCGGAACACTTCGTCGATCGCCGCCATGGGCTTGCTGATGACCGCGTGACCGAAGTGTTTCAGGGCCGCGGCCTGGGTGAAGGTGCCCTCAGGGCCGAGGTAAGCCACTTTCAGCGGCTGTTCGAGGGCCAGGCACGAGGACATGATTTCGCGGAACAACCGCGCCATCTCTTCATTGCCCAGCGGCCCCTGATTACGCTCCATCACGCGCTTGAGCACCTGAGCTTCGCGCTCAGGACGATAGAACACCGGCACTTCGCCTTCGGCCAGCGAGGCCATCTTTACTCGCGCAACTTCCTGGGCGCAGCGTGCGCGCTCACTGATCAGCTCCAGGACTTTTTCGTCCAGGGCATCAATGCGCAGGCGCAGTGCCTTGAGTTCTTGCTCAGACATTAGCCATGTTCCTTCTCGAACTCTGCCATGTACGAAACCAGTGCGTTAACCGCAACGATGTCGACGGCGTTATAGATGGAGGCGCGCATGCCGCCCACAGAACGGTGCCCCTTGAGGTTCAACAGCCCACGCTCGTCGGCACCGGCCAGGAATGGCTTGTCGAGACGATCGTCAGCCAGACGGAACGGCACGTTCATCCACGAGCGGTCGGACTTGTTGATCGGGTTGCTGTAGAGGCCGCTGGCATCGATGAAGTCGTACAGCGTGCGCTGTTTCACTTCGTTGAGCTTGCCGATGGCTTCGACACCACCCTGCTCTTTCAGCCACTCGAACACCAGGCCGGACAAGTACCAGGCCAGGGTTGGCGGGGTGTTGTACATCGAGCCGTTATCGGCCGCGACCTTGTAGTTGAGCATCGTCGGGCACAGGGAACGGGCATGACCCAGCAGGTCTTCACGAACGATGTTGACGACGATGCCGCTCGGGCCGATGTTTTTCTGGGCGCCGGCGTAGATCATGCCGAAGCGCGAAACATCGATCGGACGCGAGAGGATGTCCGAGGA
This sequence comes from Pseudomonas fluorescens NCIMB 11764, assembly GCF_000293885.2. Classification (NCBI taxonomy): domain Bacteria; kingdom Pseudomonadati; phylum Pseudomonadota; class Gammaproteobacteria; order Pseudomonadales; family Pseudomonadaceae; genus Pseudomonas; species Pseudomonas fluorescens. The sequence continues at coordinate 3,133,768 of NZ_CP010945.1, read as the reverse complement.
CATGTCGGCGACCAGCGGAACGTCACCGGTTTCCGGGACCCAGTTGAATTCCAGGCCGCCAATGGTTTCGTTCGGTGCGTAGTGAACGTAGGCCGCGTCTTTCGACAGCTTCCATTCGTTCTGACCAGGGATAGCGAAATAGTCGTAAGGCTTGGCGGTGGCGGCGACGTTGACGTGACCGTAGCGCGAAGCTTCTTCGATGGCTTTCTGCGACCAGATACCGGTATCGATATAGTCGGCGGTGCGACCTTCCGGCAACAGGTTCAGAGGAATCTGAGCGAATTGCTGGCTGGCACCACCTTGCAGGAACAGCACTTTATAGTTCGAGGGGATATTCAGCAGATCCCGCAGATCCTGCTCGGCCTTGGTCGCAATGGACACGAACTCATCACTGCGATGGCTCATTTCCATGACCGAGAGGCCCTTGCCGTGCCAATCAAGGAGTTCACCCTGGGCGCGCTGCAGGACAGCTTCGGGAAGTGCCGCAGGACCGGCACAGAAGTTATAGGCTCTCTTGCTCACATCCAATCTCGCTCTGATTTGGTGGTAGTCACGCAATAAATCTGTAGGAGCTGTCGAGCAGAGCGAGGCTGCGATCTTTTAGAGCCAAGTGAAAGCAAGAGCCAGATCAAGAGATCGCAGCCTCGCTTCGCTCGACAGCTCCTACATTAAAATCAATTCCACAGTTCCTGGAGGACAAACAACAAGGGGGCGAATTTTCATCCGCCCCCTGTTTGTCCGCTTACTCTTGCGGTTCTTCGTCGGCAGCGGCGTCGAGTTGCTGGTCTTCGGCAGCGTCGTCGATCACGACTTCACCGTCGAACACTGCACCTTCTTCGCCCTCTTCGCCTTCCAGCTCTTCGCCTTCGACTTCCGACGGCTCCTGAACCCGTTCCAGCCCTACCAGCGTTTCATCGCTGGCCAGCTTGATCAGGGTCACGCCCTGGGTGTTACGACCCAGGCTGGAGACTTCGTCGACACGGGTGCGAACCAACGTACCCTGGTCGGAAATCAGCATGATCTCCTCGCCGTCGAGCACCTGAACCGCGCCGACCAGACGGCCGTTACGGTCGTTGCTGACCATGGCGATAACGCCCTGACCGCCACGCTTGTACTCAGGGAACTCGGTGATCGCCGTGCGCTTGCCGAAACCACGGGCCGAGGCGGTAAGGATCTGGCTGCCTTCTTCCGGAATCAGCATGGAAATCAGCTTCTGGCCTTCCGGCAGACGCATGCCGCGGACACCGCGAGCGGTACGGCCCATGGCGCGGACGTCGGTTTCCTTGAAGCGAGTGACCTTGCCACCGTCGGAGAACAACATGACTTCACGATCGCCATCGGTAATGGCGGCAGAGATCAGTACGTCACCTTCATCCAGTTCCAGCGCGATCAGACCGACGCTGCGTTGGCGGCTGAAGGATTCCAGCGGGGTCTTCTTCACGGTGCCTTTGGCGGTGGCCATGAAGATGAAGTGACCTTCGGTGTATTCCTCGACCGGCAGCATGGTGGTGATGTATTCATCACTGTCCAGCGGCAGCAGGTTGACCAGCGGACGACCACGGGCTGCGCGGGACGCTTCCGGGATTTCGTAGGTTTTCAGCCAGTACACCTTGCCTTTGCTGGAGAACAGCAACAGCGTGGTGTGGCTGTTGGCGACCAGCAGGTGAGCGATGTAGTCCTCATCCTTGACGCCGGTAGCCGATTTGCCTTTACCGCCACGACGCTGGGCCTGGTACGCAGCCAATGGCTGGGTCTTGGCGTAGCCACCATGGGAAATGGTCACGACGCGCTCTTCTTCCGGGATCATGTCACCCAGGGTCAGGTCGAGACGGGCATCGAGAATTTCGGTGCGTCGCACGTCGCCGTATTCGGCACGGATCACTTCCAGCTCTTCGCGGATCACTTCCATCAGGCGCGTGGCGCTGTTGAGGATGCGGATCAGCTCGCCGATCTGGTTGAGGATCTCTTGATACTCGGCCAGCAGTTTTTCGTGTTCCAGACCGGTCAGGCGGTGCAGTCGCAGTTCCAGAATGGCTTGCGCCTGTTCCGGCGACAGGAAGTACTTGCCTTCGCGCAGACCGTATTGCGGATCGAGGTTTTCCGGACGGCACGAATCGGCACCGGCACGCTCGACCATCGCGACCACGGCGGAGGATTCCCAAGGCGTGCTGATCAGCGCTTCCTTGGCTTCCGACGGGGTTGGCGAGGCCTTGATCAGGGCAATGACCGGGTCGATGTTCGACAGGGCAACCGCTTGACCTTCCAGAATGTGACCACGTTCGCGGGCTTTACGCAGCTCGAACACGGTACGACGGGTAACGACTTCGCGACGGTGGCGAACGAAGGCTTCCAGCAGGTCCTTGAGGTTCAGGATCCGCGGACGGCCGTCGATCAGCGCCACGATGTTGATACCGAACACCGCTTGCAGCTGGGTCTGGGCGTAGAGGTTGTTGAGGATCACCTCAGGCACTTCGCCACGACGCAGCTCGATCACGACGCGCATACCGTCCTTGTCGGACTCGTCGCGCAATTCGGTGATGCCTTCCAGCTTCTTCTCTTTTACCAGCTCGGCGATCTTCTCGATCAGACGGGCCTTGTTCAGTTGGTAAGGGAGTTCGGTGATGACGATCTGCTGACGGCCACCGACCTTGTCGATGTCTTCGATGATCGAGCGGGCGCGCATGTAAATGCGACCGCGACCGGTGCGGTAGGCTTCGATGATGCCGGCGCGACCGTTGATGATCGCGGCAGTCGGGAAGTCCGGGCCGGGGATGTATTGCATCAGCTCATCGATGGTCAACTCGGGGTTGTCGATGAGGGCCAGGCAACCGTCGATGACTTCACCGAGGTTGTGCGGAGGAATGTTGGTCGCCATGCCCACGGCGATACCGCTGGAGCCGTTGACCAGCAGGTTGGGAATACGGGTCGGCATGACCGCCGGGATCATTTCGGTGCCGTCGTAGTTCGGCACCCAGTCCACGGTTTCTTTATGCAGGTCGGCCAGCAGTTCGTGCGCCAGCTTGGTCATGCGCACTTCGGTGTATCGCATGGCCGCGGCGTTGTCGCCGTCCACCGAACCGAAGTTGCCCTGGCCGTCTACCAGCAGGTAGCGCAGCGAGAATGGCTGCGCCATCCGAACGATGGTGTCGTAAACCGCGGTATCACCGTGAGGGTGATACTTACCGATCACGTCACCGACAACACGGGCAGATTTCTTGTACGGCTTGTTGAAGTCGTTGCCCAGCTCGCTCATCGCGAACAGCACACGCCGGTGCACGGGCTTCAAGCCATCGCGCGCATCCGGCAGTGCCCGCCCGACAATCACGCTCATCGCGTAGTCGAGGTAGGACTGCTTCAGCTCGTCTTCGATATTGACCGGGAGGATTTCTTTGGCCAGTTCGCCCATGAGAAGCCTGATTCCTTTTTCTGGTGAAACTTCGTCACATCCATATGGGACGAACGAAGCTCGCCGATGCAGGCTGACTGCCAGTGCACCGACTTACGACAAATCAACGAGTTATGCCATGGATCTGCGCAGTAAAGGCAGCCACATCGGGCTACCTTGGAAACCGCCGGATGTTATCACAAGAGCCGCCACGCACCTATCCCCCAGACGCGCATGGAGTGTAGTTAGTTGACTGGTGGCAGGCTTAACGGCGACGAGAGAGGCTCAGAGCCACTCCGAATGCAGAATTCGCGACCGAATTACGGATGTTTATTGGCATTGCGCGCCTCATCGCCAGCAGGCTGGCTCCCACAGGATCGGTGTCGATCACAAAACCTGTGGGAGCCAGCCTTCCGGCGATGGCGATTCACAAGACGCCGAACGCCCTCAATGCAGTCGCTTGCGGCACATCAACTGCGCCATCTTCGCCGTATCCGGACGCTCGACGATGCCTTTCTCGGTGACGATCGCGTCGATCAAATCCGCCGGGGTCACGTCGAACACCGGGTTGAACGCATCGACATCCGCCCCGACTCGCTTGCCGCCCACTTCCAGCAACTCGCGGCCGTCACGCTCTTCAATCGGAATGTCGTCGCCACTGGCCAGGTTCATGTCGATGGTCGAACTCGGCGCCACCACCATGAAGCGCACGCCGTGGTGCATGGCGTTCACCGCCAGTTGATAAGTACCGATCTTGTTGGCCACGTCGCCATTGGCGGTGATCCGGTCGGCGCCGACGATGACCCAGGTAATGCCTTTGGTCTTCATGATATGGGCAGCGGCAGAGTCGGCATTCAAGGTCACGGGAATGCCTTCGTTGGCCAACTCCCACGCCGTCAGACGCGAACCCTGCAGCCACGGACGGGTTTCGTCGGCGTAGACGCGCTCGACCATGCCCTCGATGAACGCCCCGCGAATCACCCCCAGCGCGGTGCCGAAGCCGCCGGTGGCCAACGCGCCGGTGTTGCAGTGGGTCAGGATCGCCTGCGCGTTGCCCTGATGCTTGCGGATCAGGTCCACACCCAGTTGCGCCATGGTCAGGTTGGCTTCGCGATCACTTTCGTGAATGGCAATGGCCTCCGCTTCCAGCGCCGCCAGTGGGTCTGCATCTTCCTTGAGACGATCCAGGCGGTCACGCATGCGACTCAAGGCCCAGAACAGATTCACCGCCGTTGGCCGGGAATCGGCCAGCAACGCGTAATCCTCTTCCCACGCAGCCTGCCAGTCACCGCCTTCTGCAATTCGGGCACGGGCTGCCAGCACCATGGCATACGCAGCACTGATGCCAATCGCCGGAGCACCACGCACCACCATCGAACGAATGGCTTCGGCCACGCCAGCAGCGCTGGTGTAGGCAATCCAGGTTTCCTCAAATGGCAAAATACGCTGATCCAGCAGGTACAGGGCGCCATCACGCCAATCGATGGCCTTCACCTTCTCCGCAGCCAACAGTCGATCGCGCATCCCACACCCCGTACTCAGTAACAAAGCCGCCGATTATAGCGATCCCCCCGCGAAGACGCTCGGGTATACTTCGCCATCCTTTACAAAAGCACTGGAACCGACCCTCGATGCCGAACACTGCCGCTGCGCTCGACCTGTTATTGCTGCCGACCTGGCTGGTACCCGTCGAACCCGCTGGCGTTGTCCTCAAAGAGCATGGCCTGGGCATTCGCGACGGGCGCATTGTCTTTATCGGCCCGCGCGCGGCTGCGCTGAAGCTTGACGCCACCGAAATCCGCGAACTGCCGGACATGTTGCTCAGCCCCGGCCTGATCAATGCTCACGGGCATGCGGCGATGACGCTGTTCCGCGGCCTGGCAGACGATCTGCCGCTGATGACCTGGCTGGAAAACCACATCTGGCCCGCCGAGACCAAGTGGGTCGATGAAGCCTTTGTACGCGATGGCACCGACCTTGCCATCGCCGAACAGATCAAAGGTGGCATCACCTGTTTCTCTGACATGTATTTCTTCCCGAAGGTTGCCAGCGAACGCGTGCATAACAGCGGCATTCGCGCACAAATCGCGATTCCGATCCTCGATTTCCCGATCCCGGGCGCCAGCACGGCGGACGAAGCCATTCGTCAGGGCGTTGAACTGTTCAACGATCTCAGGCACCACGAGCGCATCAAAGTCACCTTCGGCCCCCACGCGCCTTACACCGTGGGCGACGAAAACCTGGAGAAAATCCGGGTGATCGCCGAAGAGCTGGACGCGTCGATTCACATGCACGTCCACGAAACCGCCTTCGAAGTGCAGCAATCGGTCGAGCAGCGCGGCGAACGCCCGTTGGCCCGACTCGCGCGCCTGGGCCTGTTGGGGCCACGCTTCCAGGCGGTTCACATGACTCAGATCAGCGATGAAGACCTGGTGATGCTGGTAGAAAGCAACACCCATGTGATTCATTGCCCAGAGTCGAACCTGAAGCTGGCCAGCGGTTTCTGCCAGGTGGAGCGGTTGTGGCAGGCTGGCGTCAATGTGGCCGTCGGCACCGATGGCTCGGCCAGCAATAATGACCTCGACCTGCTTGGCGAAACCCGCACCGCCGCATTGCTCGCCAAAGCCGTCGCCGGCTCGGCCACCGCGCTGGACGCCCATCGCGCCCTGCGCATGGCCACCCTGAACGGCGCACGCGCCCTGGGCATCGAGGCGGAGGTCGGCTCGCTGGAAATCGGCAAAGCCGCGGACCTGGTCGCGTTCGACCTTTCCGGCCTGGCGCAGCAACCGGTCTACGACCCGGTTTCGCAGCTTATATATGCCACCGGTCGCGACTGCGTGAAACACCTTTGGGTGGGTGGCAAGCAACTGCTCGACGACCGTCGCCTGACCCGTCTCGATGAAGAACAGCTTTGCGCCACCGCCAAGGCCTGGGGCCGGCGCATCAACGGCCACACCGAATCGTAAGCACCCCGGGGCGAACCGCCGGGGCAACAGGATTTTTCAAGTTTTAGAGGATGAACCATGAGTAACGTCGACTACGCCGAAATCGCCAAATTCGAAGCCCTGGCCCATCGCTGGTGGGACCGCGAAAGCGAGTTCAAACCGCTGCATGACATCAATCCGCTGCGGGTCAACTGGATTGACGAACGCGTCAACCTGGCCGGCAAGAAGGTTCTCGACGTCGGTTGCGGCGGCGGCATCCTCAGCGAGGCCATGGCTCAACGCGGCGCGACCGTGATGGGCATCGACATGGGCGAGGCGCCGCTGGCCGTTGCTCAGCTGCATCAGCTGGAATCCGGCGTGAGCATCGAATACCGGCAGATCACCGCCGAAGCCCTGGCCGAAGAGATGCCGGAGCAGTTCGACGTGGTCACTTGCCTGGAAATGCTCGAGCACGTACCGGACCCGTCGTCGGTGATCCGCGCCTGCTTCAAAATGGTCAAGCCGGGTGGCCAGGTGTTCTTCTCCACCATCAACCGCAACCCGAAGGCGTATCTGTTCGCCATCGTCGGTGCCGAATACATCATGAAGCTGCTGCCGCGCGGCACCCACGACTTCAAGAAATTCATCCGCCCTTCCGAGCTCGGTGCCTGGAGCCGCATGGCCGGCCTGACCGTCAAGGACATCATCGGCCTGACCTACAACCCGCTGACCAAGCACTACAAACTGGCCTCCGACGTGGACGTCAACTACATGATCCAGACCCTGCGCGAGGAGTAAGCAGATGCGTATCAGAGCAGTTCTTTTCGACATGGACGGCACCCTGCTCGACACCGCGCCGGACTTCATTGCGATCTGTCAGGCGATGCGTGCCGACCGCGGCCTGCCGCCGATGAATGACAAGCACATCCGCGACGAGATCTCCGGCGGCGCCAGGGCGATGGTTGCCGTGACCTTCTCGATGGACCCGGAATCTCCGGGCTTCGAAGCACTTCGCCTGGAGTTCCTCGAGCGTTATCTCGCGGGCTGTGCGGTTCACAGCAAGCTGTTCGACGGCATGGTGGAAGTACTGGCCGACATCGAAAAAGCCAACCTGATCTGGGGCGTGGTCACCAACAAGCCACTGCGGTTTGCCGAGCCGATCATGCAGCAACTGGGGCTGGCCGAGCGTTCGGCGCTGCTGATCTGCCCGGATCACGTGAAGAACAGCAAGCCGGACCCGGAGCCGTTGATCCTCGCGTGCAAGATGCTCGACCTCGATCCGGCCAGCGTGCTGTTCGTGGGTGATGACCTGCGTGATATCGAGTCCGGCCGCGATGCCGGCACCCGAACGGCCGCCGTGACCTATGGCTACATTCATCCGGACGATAACCCGCGGCATTGGGGGGCGGATGTGGTGGTCGATCATCCGCTGGAGTTGCGCAAGGTTTTGGATAGCGCGCTTTGTAGCTGCTAAACCGATGGTTTGCCGGAAACATTGTGGTGAGGGGATTTATCCCCGTTGGGTCGCGAAGCGGCCCCAAACCGTTAATTGCGGCTGCTCCGCAGCCGAACGGGGATAAATCCCCTCGCCACGGCAAGCCCGCTCGCCACTGGTTCGATGCACGATTTTGACGAGGTTTTTATGTTTGATTATTCCGCCCGCCCTGAATTGCTCAAGGACCGGGTCATTCTGGTCACCGGCGCTGGTCGCGGCATCGGCGCTGCCGCTGCGAAAACCTATGCCGCCCACGGCGCCACCGTACTGTTGCTGGGCAAGACCGAAGCCAACCTGACTCAGGTCTATGACGAAATCGAGGCCGCCGGCCATCCACAACCGGCCGTGATCCCGTTCAACCTCGAAACCGCCCTGCCCCATCAATACGATGAGCTGGCGGCGATGATCGAAACCGAGTTCGGCCACCTCGACGGCTTGCTGCACAACGCATCGATCATTGGTCCGCGCACCCCGATCGAACAGCTCTCCGGCGAAAACTTCATGCGCGTCATGCAAGTCAACGTCAACGCCATGTTCATGCTCACCAGCACGTTGTTGCCGCTGCTCAAACTGTCGCAGGATGCTTCGGTGGTGTTCACTTCCAGCAGCGTCGGCCGCAAGGGCCGTGCGTATTGGGGTGCATACGGCGTCTCCAAGTTTGCCACCGAAGGCCTGATGCAAACCCTGGCCGACGAAGTCGACACCGTGGCCCCGGTGCGCTCGAACAGCATCAACCCCGGCGCCACCCGCACCAGCATGCGCGCCCAGGCTTACCCCGGCGAAAACCCGCTGAACAACCCGACGCCCGAGGAGATCATGCCGGTCTATCTCTACCTGATGGGTCCGGACAGCACCGGCATCAACGGCCAGGCGTTCAACGCCCAGTAACGCCGTGCGTCGCTTTTGTGCCGTGGCGAATTTTTGTCATGGCACTCAACAAGCGACATAACTGAAGGTCATGCCAGTCAAATAAATGCCATCCAGTTCGGCAAAAACCGCCGAAAAACGACACAGGCTATTGATTAACAAGCAATTTAATCCGAATGAAACGAATGGCACGAGTTTCGCTCTATATCTGCTCAGACACGCCGTGTGAAAGCAGACGGGCCGACGCTCGCGTCGATAGGTTACTAATCTTCGACAAAGCAGATTAGACTTGCGCCAAATGTCCTACGGGACTGATGGACCAGTACGACGCGCAGCCCAAAGCCGCTCTCACCCAGCCTGTAAGACAGCCTTACTGCTTAGGGGCGCACGCCATATGAAATCACCTTCCCAGACCAACGCAATTGACTTCGATAGCGCCAAATTGCAACGCCTGGGCTTTGGTCAACAGCCCCTGCTTCTGAAGCGGCCGGTCAGTCTTGCGCAAGTGCGCCAGCAACTGAGCCTGCAACTGCAAACCACGCTTGAGCCACAACGCATTCTCGGGCTCTTCTACCGTGAAATTCACCGACTCGTGCCGCTCGACGCCTTGAGCTACCAGCACAAAGCCAGCGACTTGCGCCTGGAGCTCGGTCTGCGCGGTCACCACTCGATCAGTTACACCCTCAGCCATGAAGGCGAGCACCTGGGCGAACTGGTTTTCCGCAGAAATCAGCGCTTCAGCGAGCAGGAGCAGGGCAACCTCGAGTCGCTGCTGTCCGCATTGCTGTACCCGATGCGTAATGCCCTGCTCTACCGCGCCGCCACCCAAAGCGCCTTGCGCGACCCCCTCACGGACACCGGCAATCGCATTGCCATGGACCAGACGCTGCAACGGGAAATCGACATGTCGCGTCGGCATCTGCAACCTTTGTCGCTGCTGATGCTGGACATCGACCACTTCAAACAGATCAACGATACCCACGGCCACAGTGCCGGCGATGATGTGCTCAAAGCCGTTGCAGCCTCGATCAAAGGCCAGTTGCGCAACGTCGACATGGTGTTTCGCTTTGGCGGCGAAGAGTTCCTGATTCTGCTGTCCAACACCGGCCGCGAGGCGGCGGCCATGGTCGGCGAGCGGCTGCGGTTTGCCGCCCAGGCCAAGGATTATCTGGCCGATGGCAAGCTGATCGAGCTGACCGTCAGCCTCGGCTGTGCGACCCTGCTGCCCGGCGAGTCAGTCGAAAGCCTGCTGCGTCGGGCCGACAGCGCGCTGTATGTGGCCAAGCGTGAAGGACGCAACCGATTGGCGATGGCGGGCTGAAGATTCGCCGGCGGGCTCGCAACCGTAGCGGCCCGCATTGAAAGGAATCAGCGCACAGCGCCACGCAGTTCCCCGACCATCCCTTGCAACCTGGCAGGCTCTGCCGCCTCGACCGCCACCGCCGGCCCCGCCACCAGGGTCACCCGCGACCACAACCGACGGAACACGCCTTTGTCGGGATCGCGACTGAAGAAACTCCCCCACAGCCCCTGCAATGCCAACGGAATCACTGGCACCGGCGTCTCTTCGAGAATCCGCGTCAGCCCGCCCTTGAATTCGCTGATCTCGCCGTCGGTAGTCAGTTTGCCTTCAGGGAAGATGCACACCAGCTCACCGTCCTTCAGGTATTGGGCGATGCGCGTGAAGGCCCTTTCGTAAATCTGAATGTCTTCCTGACGTCCCGCGATAGGAATGGTCCCGGCCGTGCGAAAGATGAAGTTCAGCACCGGCAGGTTGTAGATCTTGTAGTACATCACAAAGCGAATCGGCCGACGCACCGCGCCGCCAATCAGCAACGCGTCGACAAAGGACACGTGATTGCACACCAGCAGCGCCGCGCCCTCATCCGGAATCGCCTCCAGATTGCGATGCTCTACGCGGTACATGGAGTGGCTGAGCAGCCAGATCATGAAGCGCATGCTGAATTCGGGGACGATTTTGAAGATGTAGGCGTTGACGCCGATGTTCAGCAGCGACACCACCAGGAACAGATGCGGGATCGACAACTTGGCCAGGCTCAGCAACACGATCGAAACAATCGCCGAGACCACCATGAACAGCGCGTTGAGAATGTTGTTGGCAGCGATCACTCGCGCCCGCTCGTTCTCCGGGGTGCGTGACTGAATCAGCGCGTACAGCGGCACAATGTAGAAACCGCCGAAAACCCCGAGGCCGAGAATGTCGATCAACACCAGCCAGGTGTGACCAAAGCCGAGGATTTCGATCCAGCCATGGCCGTTGACGCTGTCGGGAATTGAGCCGGAATGCCACCACAGCAACAATCCGAACACGGTCAGACCGAACGATCCGAACGGCACCAGCCCGATCTCGACTTTGCGTCCGGACAGTTTTTCGCATAGCAGCGAGCCGAGTGCGATACCCACCGAGAACACGGTAAGAATCAGCGTCACCACGGTTTCGTCACCGTGCATCCACTCCTTGGCATACGCCGGGATTTGCGTCAGGTAAATCGCCCCGACAAACCAGAACCATGAGTTACCGACAATCGAGCGCGATACCGCCGGGGTTTGCCCCAGGCCCAGTTTCAAGGTGGCCCAGGATTGACTGAAGATATTCCAGTTCAGGCGCATTTCCGGCGATGAGGCCGCTGCCCGGGGAATGCTGCGACTGGCCAGATAACCCAGCACTGCAATGCCGATGATCGCCGTGGACACGATGGGTGCGTAATGCGCGGACGACATCATGATCCCGGCGCCGATGGTCCCGGCGAGGATGGCCAGGAAGGTGCCCATTTCCACCAGCCCGTTGCCGCCCACCAGTTCTTCTTCACGCAAGGCCTGAGGCAGGATCGAGTATTTCACCGGCCCGAACAGCGCCGAGTGCGTCCCCATGGCAAACAGCGCCAACAGCATCAGCGACAGGTGATCGAAGACAAATCCGACTGCACCGACCGCCATGATCGCGATCTCCCCGAGCTTGATCAGGCGAATCAGCGCGTCCTTGGCGAACTTCTCGCCGAACTGACCGGCCAGCGCCGAAAACAGAAAGAACGGCAGGATAAACAGCAGCGCACACAGATTGACCCAGATCGAACGATCACCCTCGATAGTCAACTTGTACAGAATGGCGAGGATCAACGACTGCTTGAAGACGTTGTCGTTGAACGCCCCGAGGGACTGGGTCACGAAAAACGGCAGGAAGCGCCGAGTGCGAAGCAGGCTGAACTGTGAGGGGTGACTCATCTTCCGTGTTCCTGAATTTGGGTAGAGAGTGGCGTGGATACCATTGTTGGAATGTCGATCGTCGATCCAGGCCACACCTTACCTAATCTTTGCCGGTTATTTGTTTAATCCTGCAATGCACGGCGAGACAAACAACTCGCCCCGCCATGCGCCCTGCACGGTGCGTTTGGCGACGATCAGCCACATCACGGCCAGCATCGCCACCAGCACACAGCCAAAGGCACTGAAAAACGTCAGGTTCAAGGTACTGGCCAGTTTCAACGTTGCCAGAGAATAGACGCCCAGCGGAAAGGTGAACCCCCACCAGCCGAGGTTGAAGGGTATGCCGGCGCGCAGGTAACGGCCGGTGATCAACAACGCGATCAGCATCCACCACAGACCAAAGCCCCACAAGGTGATCCCGGCCACCAGCCCCAGCCCGGCGGCGATCTCACCGATTCCCGGTAAACCGTTGGCGGCAAAGATCGCCGGTGCGTCGCCCCCCAGCAGCAACATCCCCAGCGCCCCGGTGCCAATCGGGCCAAGCGCCAGCCAGCTCGAAGCGGCCATGTTTTCGTGGGGCAGTTTGTGCAGCGCCATGCGCAGCAACAGGATCGTCAGAATGCTGAACGCCACCGGCAGGGAAAATGCCCAGAGCACGTAGCTGGTGACCAGCACCATCAGTTGTGAATGAGCGTCGGCCAGATGCGGCGCCAGCAAGCCGCCGCTGGCCGCCGCTACTTCCGCAGCCACCACCGGCAATAGCCAGACGGCAGTCATCTGATCGATGCTGTGTTCCTGGCGGGTAAACATCATGTAGGGGATCAGCACCCCGCAGGCCAGCGACATCGCCACGTCCAGCCACCACAGCGCTTCGGCAACATGAATCACGCCCTCGCCCCAGCGCGGCAGGCCGAACACCAGAAAACCGTTGATGATCGTCGCCAGTCCCATGGGAATCGTGCCGAAAAACATTGATACCGTGGAGTGGCCGAAAATCCGTCGTGCTTCGTCGAAGAACAGCACCCAGCGTGCCGCGTACAGTACCGTGAACACAGCGAACAGAAAGATATTGAACAGCCAGAGGGCTTCGGCAACCGCTTGTAACCCCGCGCTCCCGGCCGGCAACTGCGCCAGCGCCAGCGCCAGAACGCCGGTGCCCATGGTCGCGGCGAACCAGTTCGGAGTGAATTGGCGGATCACCTCGCGCGGATGCTGCAAATGACTGAACGGTTTAAGGCCGGGCTTGGCGGTTTCAAAGCATGTCATGTCGAATTCCTCTCCTCGGTTGAGGTGGAATCCATGGTAGATCCGAATCGAATATCGATATAACGGGTAATATCTCTAACTGTTATCTATTTAGCAGATATAGCATCAGACACTGCCTTCCGATTCGATCACCAATACCCTCGCCACACCCAGCGGATGCGCCACATGCTCGGTGCCTACAGCGGCGTAAAAGATATCTCCTACATTCAACATCACCTCTTTCTCCAGACCTGCTTCGCGGTAGTGCATCTGCACCTGGCCATCGAGCACGACGAACACTTCCTGACCGTCATTGATGTGCCATTTGTAGGGCTGGTCGGTCCAGTGCAAACGGGTGGTGATGCCATTCATGTTCGCGATGTCGAGCGCGCCCCAGGCACGGTCAGCGGTGAAGGATTGGCTGCGGATGATTTTCATGGTCGGTCCGTGGAAATGAATGGCAGTGCCAAGGCTAGCGATCATTAAACATCGGCGCTACAGACTTTGATGGGCTGCTCACGCTGCAACGCCAATAAGGCACCGACAGACAGGATGATCAGCACCGCGCCATAACCGTCGGTGGTGGTCACCAGGCCAAACGTCCGCGTCAGGCTCCCCGTCAGCAACGATGGCAAACAGAACGCCAGGTAACTGAGCACATAAAATGCTGACATCAACCCTGCCCGTTCATGGGGCAGCGCCAGTGGTACCAGACTGCGCACCGAGCCGAGGAATCCGGCACCGAATCCGCAACCGGCCACCAGTGTGCCAAGGAAAAACAAAGGCAAGCTGGCGCTGTGCACGCCCAGTAAAAGCAACACGACACCTGCTGGCAGGAAGGTGCCCCCCAACTTCAGAGCCTTGGCGGCGGGCTGGTTACGCAGGATGAAAATCATCAGAGCGCCAGTCAGTGTCAATGCCGCTACTGCCGCCCCACCCATCAGATTCGAGGTTGAACCGGTAGCGGTGCGCAACAGCGAGGGGGCAAGCGAGGCAAAAAAACCGCCGAGCGCCCAGGTCGAGAGATTCAGCGGCAACACCCGCCACAAAGTGGCGCGTGCCTGGGTCGGTACATGCAGGGTTGGGCGCAACGAGGCCCATGCCCCCGGCTGCGGACTGACGCTTTCCGGCAGGCGCCAGACGTACAGCGCCTGCATCACAAACAGCGCGAGCAGCACCCAATAGGTCAACTGCAACGGCAGCGGCGCAAACTCGGCCAGCAAGCCGCAGCCCATACCGCCAATCGCCATGCCGAGCAGCGGTGCAACGCTGTTGACCAGCGGCCCCTGATGGCGATCGATGTCGAGCAGCGCGGCACTCAATACGGCAGTGGCCATCCCGGCGGCAAACCCCTGAAGGACCCGCGCACTGATCAACCAAACTACGCTGTCAGCATTGATAAACAGCAGCATCGCCAACAGGTTCAGCAGGACAGCCGTGAAAATGACCGGCTTGCGCCCCAGATGATCCGAAAGCGAACCGACGGTCAGCAGCGCCACCAGCAAACTGATGGCGTACACACCAAAAATCACGGTCAAGGTCGTTGCCGAGAATTGCATTTGCTCCTGATACAAGTGATACAACGGCGTCGGTGCCGTGGAAGCGGCGAGAAAACTCAGTAAAGTGATCGCCAGAAACCACAGGCTTGAACGGTTGGAAGCTGAATTCGACATGCGCACACTCCGCAAAAGCTAATTTTTTGCTTTTGCGGAGTGTGCTATTCGCCAGCGCTTAAAGCAAATTCTTAGTGTTAAGGTCCGATGCATGGCTATTAAAGAAGGTTTACGCCCTGGCGGACGCAGCGCCCGGGTGCAAGAGTCGATTCACTCGGCGGTCCGCGCACTTCTTGAAGAGCAGGACCGTTCCACCGTGACCGTCCCGCAAATTGCTGCGCGCGCAGGGGTTACGCCGTCGACCATTTATCGACGCTGGGGCGATTTGTCGACATTGCTGGCGGATGTCGCCCTGGCGCGCATGCAGCCCGATAGCGAACCGGCCAACACCGGCAGCTTGCGGGGAGACGTGCGAGCGTGGGCGGAGCAGTATCTGGACGAAATGAGCTCCGAACCTGGACGCAACATGCTGCGCGATGTGCAATCGAGCCTGACGCCGGGCTTTTGCACAGCGCTCATTGGCGGGCAGTTGCAGACGATTCTGGATCGCTATCCTGATCAACCGAAACCGAATGTTGATCGACTGATCAATCTGGTGGCGGCGCCTTCGGTGTTTCGCATTCTGTTTTCGGCGGCACCGCTGGAGGTTGAGGAGCTGCATCAGTTGATCGAGATTGCGTTGAGTCAGTGAGGGCTTCTTCGCGAGCAAGACCCACACATTTAACCGAGTTCTCCTATAAGCATGCAGTCGAATGTGAGAGCGGGATTGCTCGAGAAGGGGCCTGAAAAAACACCTTGGATACATCTGACACACCGCCTGCGACACCCCACCACGCCACGACCTTGGTCGACACTGACTAACGCAGACGGTCGTGCGAGACTGTCTGTCCGGGCGGGAGTCCCGGTATCTTTTGTCTGGAGTTCCCATGTCGCTGTCCAGCGGGCTGATCGCCGCCGTTGCCCTGGCCTATATGGCCATCATGTTCGCCATCGCCTTCTACGGTGACCGTCGCAGTACGCCGTTACCGCCGCGGGTGCGCGCCTGGGTGTACAGCTTGTCGCTGGCGGTCTATTGCACCAGCTGGACGTTCTTCGGCGCCGTCGGCCAGGCCGCCGAACAACTCTGGTCGTTCCTGCCGATCTACCTCGGGCCGATCCTGCTACTGGTCTGCGCACCGTGGGTCCTGCAAAAAATGGTGATGATCAGCAAGCAGGAGAACATCACCTCCATTGCCGACTTCATCGCCGCCCGTTACGGCAAATCCCAGTCGCTGGCGATTGTCGTGGCGTTGATCTGCCTGGTCGGCGTTTTGCCCTACATTGCGTTGCAGCTCAAAGGCATCGTGCTCGGGGTGAACCTGCTGATCGGTGCCGGCGCCGACGCCATGGGCACTCGCGCCCAGGACACGGCGTTGATTGTATCGCTGGTGCTCGCGCTGTTTACCATCGTGTTCGGTACCCGCAACCTCGACGCCACCGAACACCACCGGGGCATGGTGCTGGCGATTGCCTTCGAATCGCTGGTCAAGCTGTTCGCGTTTCTCGCGGTCGGCGCGTTCGTGACCTACGGCCTGTACGACGGCTTCGACGACCTGTTCGATCAGGCGATGCTCGCACCGCGCCTTGAAGCGTATTGGAAGGAAACCATCAACTGGCCATCGATGGTGGTGCAAACCGGTGTGGCGATGATGGCGATCATCTGCCTGCCCCGGCAGTTTCACGTGACGGTGGTGGAAAACATCGACCCACAGGATTTGCGCCTGGCCAAGTGGGTCTTCCCGGCGTACCTGGCGTTGGCGGCCTTGTTCGTTGTCCCGATCGCCCTGGCCGGTCAGATGCTGCTGCCCAGCTCGGTGTTGCCGGATTCGTTTGTCATCAGCCTGCCATTGGCGCAAGCCCACCCCGCGCTGGCGATGCTGGCCTTTATCGGCGGTGCCTCGGCGGCAACCGGCATGGTGATTGTGGCCAGCGTGGCGCTGTCGACCATGGTGTCCAACGACATGCTGTTGCCGTGGTTGCTGCGCCGCAATAACGCCGAGCGGCCGTTCGAAGTATTCCGCCAGTGGATGCTCTCGGTGCGCCGCGTCAGCATCGTGGTGATTCTGCTGCTGGCCTACGTCAGCTATCGCCTTTTGGGCTCCACCGCGAGCCTGGCGACCATCGGCCAGATCGCCTTCGCCGCCGTGACCCAACTGGCACCGGCCATGCTCGGCGCACTGTACTGGAAACAGGCCAACCGCCGCGGCGTATTCGCCGGCCTCGCCGCCGGGACATTCCTGTGGTTCTACACGCTGGTCCTGCCGATTGCCGCCCACAGCCTCGGTTTATCGTTGAGCAGTTTCCCCGGCCTGGCCTGGTTGCACAGCAACCCGCTAAACCTGCCGCTCACCCCACTGACCCAGGGCGTGGTGCTGTCACTGGCCGCCAACTTCACCTTGTTCGCCTGGGTATCGGTGCTGTCGCGCACACGGGTTTCGGAACACTGGCAGGCTGGCCGTTTCATCGGCCAGGAGATCAGTGCCCGCCCCAGCGCCCGCTCGATGCTGGCGGTGCAAATCGACGATCTGCTGCATCTGGCCGCACGGTTTGTCGGTGAAGAACGCGCCCGTCAGAGTTTTATCCGTTTCGCTTACCGACAGGGCAAAGGCTTCAACCCGAACCAGAACGCCGACGGTGAATGGATCGCCCACACCGAGCGCTTGCTGGCCGGTGTGCTCGGCGCCTCCTCGACCCGCGCCGTAGTAAAAGCCGCTATCGAAGGTCGGGAAATGCAACTCGAGGATGTCGTGCGAATCGCCGACGAAGCCTCGGAAGTGCTGCAGTTCAATCGCGCACTGCTGCAAGGCGCGATCGAGAACATCACACAAGGCATCAGCGTGGTCGACCAGTCGTTGCGACTGGTGGCGTGGAACCGGCGTTACCTGGAGCTGTTCAACTACCCGGACGGCTTGATCAGCGTTGGCCGGCCGATTGCCGACATCATTCGCTACAACGCCGAACGCGGTCTGTGCGGTCCGGGCGAAGCCGAAGTGCACGTCGCCCGCCGTTTGCACTGGATGCGCCAGGGCCGCGCCCACACCTCTGAACGACTGTTCCCCAATGGTCGTGTGATCGAGCTGATCGGCAACCCGATGCCGGGCGGCGGTTTCGTCATGAGTTTTACCGACATCACCGCGTTCCGCGAAGCCGAGCAGGCGCTGACCGAAGCCAACGAAGGCCTGGAGCGGCGGGTCACCGAGCGCACCCACGAGCTGTCGCAACTCAACGTGGCGCTGACCGAAGCCAAGGGCACCGCCGAGTCGGCCAACCAGTCGAAAACCCGGTTCCTCACGGCGGTCAGCCACGACCTGATGCAACCGCTGAACGCCGCGCGACTGTTTTCTGCAGCGCTGTCCCATCAGGAAGACAGTTTGTCCAGCGAAGCGCAGAAACTGGTCCATCACCTGGATTCGTCATTGCGCTCGGCCGAAGACCTGATCAGCGATCTGCTGGACATTTCCCGCCTGGAAAACGGCAAGATCAACCCGGATCCGAAGCCGTTTGTGCTCAATGAACTGTTCGACACGCTCGGCGCAGAATTCAAGGCGCTGGCCCGGGACCAAGGGCTCAAATTCCGCGTTCGCGGCAGCACGCTGCGGGTCAACAGCGACATCAAACTGTTACGTCGGATCTTGCAGAACTTTCTGACCAACGCCTTTCGCTACGCCAAGGGGCCCGTGCTGCTGGGGGTTCGTCGGCACAAGGGCGAACTGTGCCTGGAGGTCTGGGACCGTGGGCCGGGGATTGCACAAGACAAACTGAAAGTGATTTTCGAAGAATTCAAACGCCTGGACAGCCACCAGACCCGTGCCGAGAAAGGTCTGGGCCTGGGCCTGGCGATTGCAGACGGGTTGTGTCGCGTTCTGGGCCACACCTTGCAAGTGCGTTCCTGGCCGGGGCGCGGCAGTGTATTCAGCGTCACCGTTCCGTTAGCCAAGGCGCAAATCGCGGCGCCGGCCAACGTCACCGAGCTCAACGGCAAACTCCTGAGCGGCGCGCAGGTGCTGTGCATCGACAACGAAGACAGCATCCTGGTTGGCATGAACAGCCTGCTGACCCGCTGGGGTTGTCAGGTCTGGACAGCGCGCAACCGCGACGAATGTGCGGCCCTGCTGGGCAATGGCATGCATCCGCAACTGGTGCTGGTGGATTATCACCTGGACGATGGCGAGACCGGGACCGACTTGATGGCCTGGTTGCGAACCCGCCTGGGCGAGCCGGTGCCAGGCGTGGTGATCAGCGCCGATGGGCATCCGGAAACCGTGGCCCAGGTGCATGCAGCGGGGCTGGACTACCTGGCCAAACCGGTGAAACCGGCAGCGTTGCGGGCGTTGTTGAGTCGGCATTTGCCGTTGTAAGCCCAAAAGATCGCAGCCTTCGGCAGCTCCTGCAGGGTTTTGTGTACATCTGCAGGAGCTGCCGAAGGCTGCGATCTTTTTGATTTTACTCGGGCAACTCTGCCAACCCGTCCACATCGGTCATTGCCCGCTCCAGCAGGTCCGCCGGCAGGCTTTTACTCGCTCGCGCGCCCAGCAACTTGAGCTGCTCACTGCGGCTGACCAGATTGCCACGGCCTTCAGTCAGCTTGTTACGTGCAGAACTGTAGGCCTTGTCCAGTTGCTGCAAGCGATTGCCGACTTCATCCAGGTCCTGAATGAA
Organism: Pseudomonas fluorescens NCIMB 11764; assembly: GCF_000293885.2. Lineage (NCBI taxonomy): Bacteria > Pseudomonadati > Pseudomonadota > Gammaproteobacteria > Pseudomonadales > Pseudomonadaceae > Pseudomonas > Pseudomonas fluorescens. The sequence goes on along the minus strand of NZ_CP010945.1, from coordinate 3,114,316 downwards.
CAGCACGAACTTGTCGTACAGCCAACCTGCCCGTTCGGCGATTTCCCGGGCGTTCTGACTCTGGCGCTCCTGCTTCCACAGGCTGTCGATGACACGCAGGGTGGCCAGCAACGTGGTCGGACTGACGATCACGATGTTACGGTCGAAAGCCTCCTGGAACAGGCTCGGCTCCGCCTGCAACGCTGCGGAAAATGCCGCTTCGATGGGGACGAACAGCAAGACGAAATCCAGGCTGTGCAAACCGTCGAGCCGCTTGTAATCCTTGCCGGCCAGGCCTTTGACGTGAGTGCGTAGCGACAGCACATGCTGCTTGATGGCGATCTGGCCGATGGCATCGTCTTCCGCCGCCACGTATTGCTGATAAGCCGTCAGGCTGACCTTGGAGTCGACAACCACCTGCTTGTCGCCCGGCAGATAAATGATCACGTCTGGCTGGAACCGCTCACCGTCCGGACCTTTGAGATTGACTTGGGTCTGATACTCGCGGCCCTTCTCGAGGCCGGCGTGTTCAAGCACCCGCTCAAGAATCAGCTCGCCCCAGTTGCCCTGGGTTTTCTGCCCTTTCAAGGCGCGGGTCAGGTTGGTGGCTTCATCGCTCAGGCGCAGGTTCAGCTGTTGCAGGCGCTCCAGCTCCTTGGCCAGCGAGAAGCGCTCGCGCGCCTCGGCCTGATAACTTTCCTCGACCCGCTTTTCAAACGACTGGATGCGCTCCTTCAAAGGATCGAGCAACTGGCCCAGACGCTGCTGACTGGTTTCGGCGAAACGCTGCTCGCGCTCGTCGAAGATCTTGCCGGCCAGTTCGGCGAACTGGGCACGCAATTCGTCTCGCGAGCCTTGCAGGTCGTTGAGACGCTGCTGATGGCTTTCCTGTTGCTCGCGCAGCTCGGCGTTGAGGGAGGCGGCCTGGGCGTCCAGACGTCGCAACTCAGCCTCTTTGCCGGCGCGTTCGATATTCCAGGCGTGGGACGCATCGCGGGCGTCATCGCGTTCGATCTGCAACAGTTCGACTTCACGGCGCATCGCGGCAAGGTCTGCCTGTTTGGCGGCGTTGGCCTGCCCCAGATCGGCAATCTCGTCGCGACAGGCTTCGAGCTGGGCGTTCAGTCCATCCTGGGCCAGTTGGGTCATGGCCAGGCGTTCTTCCAGCAGGGCGACATCCGACTGCGAGGCGCTCGCCCGGCGCTGAAGTTGCCAGGCCAATGCCAACAACGGCAGTGCAGCCCCCGCCAGCCCGAGCAATATGCTGGTCAAGTCCATCGCCATCGCCATTCCTGCCCATTCGATAAAGCTTGAAGGTTAACCAAGGTGTCAGGTCTTGGACAGCTCAGTCTTCGATCAGACCCAGTTCCTGTTGGGCGCGTCGATCCCCTGCCCGCGCGGCCTGACGCAAAAGGTCCTGGCCGATTCGGCGATCCCGGGCATTCCCGCATTCGCGGCACATCAACTGGCCGAGACGGCTTTGCGCGGCCACTACGCCTTCTCGGGCCGGTTGCTTGAGCAATCGCCCGGCGAAGTGTTTGACGTTGCTGTTTTCACCCAGGCGCGGGCTGTCGAGCAGCCACTCGGCCACACGCATCGAAAAGCGCTTGGGCGGGGTAACACGGGGAGGTGTAGAGGTTACAGAAACGGGTACTGAGCGAAACTTCATAAAGCACTGTGGGGCAGATCGGAAGGCGCGCCACTCTACTCTTTTTTTCTTACAGGTAAAGCCTAAAAAACCCGGCACGCCCGTGCTAGAGCAAGCGCTCGGGACAATCCACAGAAGCTGTGGATAACTCAGTGGACAACCGCCCTTGAACTCTCGCAAAGCCCTGTGGAATGGGGCTCGCAGTCAAACTGACGATTTTTTCACCAGTAAAAAAAAGCGATGTTTTTCATTGACTTAAATTTTGGTTGCAGGCACCCACTGCGCTGGAGGGCAAGATGACAGTGGGGTGACAACTCGCGCAACTTATGTGCACAAGTGCCTCCGAGACAGTTATATCGATGCGCTTTTTCGGCGCATTTTGTTAGCCGGTCTGGGGATAAACCCTGCCAAACCCTTGGTTCAGGCTTACTTTGACCCGATGAACGTCGCAGACCGACCGTCGGATTTTGAGCCATTACAAGGCGATCATGGCTGCCAATTAACACCTGCGAGGTGATACCAGAAGATGTTTTTGGCTAACACACTTCCTTTCTGCAATTCAATCCGTTACTATCCGCGGCGTTAGTACCAAGCTGAAAGTCAATTCTGGTCGAACAAATCCCCCCGATATGCCTTCCAACAGGAAGCATCAATCGAACAAGCGGGATCGACCACCTCGATGGTTTCCAGGTAAAACTTGCGTCAACACTGCCTTTGAATCGAAAACAAAGGGTGTTGCGAAGCTCATTTACTCTGACCGAACCAGCCTGCAAATTGATCAGGATCTTCACCCCGGGCCCAGAACCTTTGCCCTTGATGTGTTGCCTGCCCTCCTAAGTACCTACCTGCCAGCCCAAGCGCGCCAATTTAATCAGCGCTTCAAACTGGCTGCTTTGTTCCAGTCGGGTTCTTCGTTCGACCAATGGTGGTCGTCGTCACTGGAACGTTTTAACTTTGCACGGTTCTTATCCGTGTCGCTTGTAGGAACACCCATTAAATGACTACTCAAATCCACACCCAGGATGCTATCCGCACCCTAACCAACGCTTTTGCCCCAATGAACTGCCTGATCATGGCCGCTCGCAAAGGCTGCTTCAGCTTCACACTGGTCAACGAACACGGCATCGCTCGTCACAGCGAACGCCTGTACCCCGATCAATACTCCAGCGCCGAGCCGCTGCAGGCTGTGATCGAGCGTACCCGTCAGGCACTGGTTGCCTGATACGCCGCAAAGGCTGAAAACCTCAGAAGCCTCGCTGAAAAGCGGGGCTTTTTATTGCCCGATATTTCTGTTTTCGCGCCCGCCGCGTAAGCACTAACCGATATAACGGTTATAACTGGCTGCCGGAAATATTTTAAAAACAGTCCTTTACAGCGCGAATATGACACTACACTTCAACTCAAGCGGCCTGAGCCGCTTCCGGCGAGCCTGATTCGATCCACCCGCTGCCAACGCTACCTTCAGGACTCGCCGACCACTTCATGTTCGAGGGTTTTATGGGTATCGCTGCCAGCGAACTGTGCCGCTATGTGATACGTCCGACATTGATCTACCTTGGGCGCCATAGCGCAACCGCCGAATCCCTGCTGCTGGGCATCGCCGCCAGTCAGTCAGCCTTGGGCTCCGCCCTGCACGATCGCCGTGGACACGGCCTGTACCGAATCGCCGAACCCCGCCACCAGGCACTCTGGGACCATTACCTGGCACTTGATCCGGAGCGCGCCAGCCTGGTCCGCGGCCTGGCCAGCCAGCATGCTTTCCTGAGCGGCCCGCACCTCGAACTGACCGTCAACCTGCGTTATGCCACCGCCATCGCCTGGCTGCTGGTCGAAGAACAGAACACTCCGCTTCCCGAAGCAGACGACCTGCTGGGAATGGCCCGCATCTGGCGCCAGACCTTCCAGCCTCAAGGACGCCTGAGAGACTTCACCTATGCCTGGCAAACCTGTGTTTCACCACTGAATCAGGTTGCCTGCTAATCCCCCCCTTTTCCGAAGATCGCGCAACACGCCGCGATTTGGTCGGATTGTCCTACAAAACCGCTCTAAATCAAGGCATACAGCCTATGGCGCTGGGACGAAAATGTTGGTAATTTTCGGCCCGGTGATCACCAAGAGTTCTAATAATGAAAAAAGTAATGCTCAAAACCACCCTTAGCCTTGCCGTTGCCGTGGCCTCCACCCAAATCTTCGCAAGTGGCTTCGCCCTCAATGAGCAAAGCATCAGCGGAATGGGGACAGGTTTTGCCGGGCGATCTTCTTCTGCCGACGACGCTTCCACCGTGTTTGGCAACCCTGCCGGTATGTCTCGCCTCAAGCGCGAACAAGTAACCGGTGGCGTTGCATTTATCGACGCACACACAGACATCAGTGATGCCAGTTCCCGCCCTAATGGTGGCTCCAACAAAGGTGACATGGTCCCTTTCATGGGCGTGCCTATGGGTTACTACGTCAAGCCTATCGACGATCATTGGGCATTCGGTCTCGGTGTATACGCACCGTTCGGCCTGGTGACCGACTATGAGAACAACTTTGCCGGTCGTTACTTCGGTAGCAAGAGCGAAGTCAAAATCGTCACCCTACAGCCAACCGTCAGCTATGCCTTCAACGACAAGGTGTCGATCGGTTTCGGTCCGACCATCAACCGTATTGACGGCACTCTGGAATCGAACCTGTCGGCAACGCAGGCCCGTCCAGACGGCAAGGTCAAGATCGAAGGTAACGACACTGCGCTTGGCTACAACTTCGGTATCCTGGTTCAAGCCACCGATAGCACTCGCGTCGGCCTGACCTATCACTCGAAAGTGAAATACAAGCTCGAGGGCAACACCAAGGTCAACTACCAACTCTTCGCGCTGCAGGGTCAGAACCCGAGCCAGAAGTACGACGCGTCGCTGGACATCACCACGCCTGAATCGGTCGACTTCTCGTTGACTCATAAGCTGGACGACCAATGGACGCTCTACGCCGGTAGCACCTGGACTCGCTGGAGCCGCCTGAAAGAGATCTCCGTCGAGAACGAAGGCGTTCCAGCGGCCCTGCGCCCTCAGTTTGGCACCATCACCGAAGAACAGAACTGGCATGACACCTGGGCTCACGCCATCGGTGCTTCGTATCAAGTGAACAAGCAATGGGTCCTGCGTACCGGTTTCTCCGTCGATCAGGCGCCGACCAACAACGAGAACCGTTCCCCACGCATTCCGACTGGCGATCGCAAGATTTTCAGCCTGGGCGCCGGCTGGAGCCCGACCGACGACCTGACCATCGACGTCGCGTATTCGTACCTGGTCGAAGAGTCGGTCAAGATCAACGAGACCAACGCTCGCAACCAGAACTACACCGCCAAGTATGAAAACTCGGCAAACGGTTTCGGTGTGGGTGCAACCTACCGCTTCTGATGACTCACGGCGAGCCTGAACCGCTCGCCGCTTGAATCAAAAAAGCCCCGCGCTCTTGTACAGAGGCGGGGCTTTTTAGTGGGTATCGATCAGGGCTGCGAGGCCAGTGCTTTCTCCACCGCCTCGATAAACTCGGGGTCATCAGGCTTGGTCAGGCTGGAAAAATTGGCGATCACTTTGCCCTTGCGATCGACCACGTATTTGTAGAAGTTCCACTTCGGCGCATCACTCTGCGCAGCGAGCACCCGGAACAGGTGGGTCGCGTCGTCACCGCGGACTTTCTGCGGTTCGGTCATGGTGAAGGTCACACCGTAATTGACGTAGCACACCTTGGCGGTCTCTTCGCCGTCCTTGGACTCCTGCTTGAAGTCGTTGGAAGGCACACCGATTACCTCCAGGCCCTGGCCCTTGTAACGCTGGTTCAGCGCCTCAAGGCTTTTGAACTGGGGGGCGAAACCGCAAAAGCTGGCGGTATTGACCACCACCAGCGGTTTACCGGCAAAGCGCTGACACAGGTCGATGGATTCCTTGGCGCGCAGCTTGGGCAACGAGCCTTGCAACAGCTCCGGGCACTCGGTGGCTTGTGACAATCCGGTAAACGCCACCAGTAACGCGGGAACGGCCAGCCAGCGCATCAGCATGTCCATACCTCCTTGAAAAGTCGCCTGAAACGAACTTACTCGCCCTCACCTCGTGCTAGCAAGCGCCCATACCCAATTGCATCAACGCCAGCCCGCCCTGATGCCAACCCCACCACGCCAACGCCAGCAGTAACACGCCGCCCGTTGCCACGGCGATCCGCGGCCAGAGGCTGTTCATGTCGCACTCATCCGGGTTTGCAGGCGCGCCACCGGCCGCTCACGCACCGGCCAGTTCAGGGCAGCCGCCAACAGACTCAAGAGAATCGCTACCTGCCAGATCAAGTCATAGCTCCCGGTCCGGTCATACACCACCCCGCCCAACCAGCCACCCAGGAATGATCCGAGCTGGTGGAACAGGAAAACAATCCCACCGAGCATGGACAGATTTCGCACGCCAAACAAGGTCGCCACGGTGCCGTTGGTCAATGGCACCGTCGACAGCCACAGGAAGCCCATGGCCATGCCAAACAGATACGCCGTGGTCGTCGTCACCGGCGCCCACAGAAACAGGACAATGACCACGGCCCGCAGTAAATACAGGCCGGTGAGCAAACGCGGCTTGGACATCCGCCCGCCGAGCCAGCCCGCCGTGTAAGTACCGAAGATGTTAAACAAGCCGATCAGCGCCAGCACCGTCGTGCCGACCGTGGCGGGCAAATGCTGATCCACCAGATACGCCGGCAAGTGCACGCCGATGAACACGACCTGGAAACCGCAGACAAAAAAGCCGAACGACAGCAGCCAGAAGCCCGAATGGGAACAGGCTTCACGCAAGGCTTCGGAGAGGGTCTGTTCATGACCGAAAACTGGCAACGGCTTGTCCTTGAGCATACTCACCAGCGGCACGATCAGCGCGACCAGCAGGCCCAGCGCCAGCAATGCCGCCGACCAGCCGAGCCAACCGATCAAACCCAGCGTGCCAGGCACCATCGCGAACTGGCCAAAAGAGCCGGCTGCGCTGGCGATGCCCATGCCCATGCTACGTTTCTCTGGGGGTACCACGCGGCCAACCACGCCCAGGATCACCGAAAATGAGGTGCCCGACAGCCCGATACCGATCAACAGGCCCGCGCTCAACGACAGGGTGACCGCCGAATCGGACAACCCCATGAACAGCAGGCCCATCGCGTAGAGCACGCCGCCGATCAGCACCACTTTCGCCGCGCCGAAGCGGTCGGCCAGCGCACCGGTGAAGGGCTGCGCCAGCCCCCAGATCAGGTTTTGCAGGGCGATGGCAAAGGCAAACGTCTCACGCCCCCAGCCAAATTCGGCACTCATCGGCGCCAGGAACAACCCGAAGCCGTGTCGCACGCCCAGAGACAACGCAAGGATCAGCGCACTCCCCACTAAAACCCAACCGCAAGTACGCCACATCGATGTCATTCTTATTCTCCGGTAGCGGGTATATACCCGCTTAAGATCGGAAAAACCGGCGTCACGCCAGTTCGTCCAGCAACTTCAGCAAAATTTCGCGTTTTTCGGCACCCAGTCGATCAACCAGTCGCTGCTGCGCCGCCTCCCAGGCTGGCAACGCCGCGGTCAAACGCTCAGCGCCAGCCTCGGTCAGCTTGACGATGCGATTGCGCATGTCTTCGCCCTCGACCAGCCTGACCAGGCCTTCGCCCTCCAGCACTCGCAGATTACGACCGAGGGTACTGCGGTCCAGGCCCATGGCCTCCGCCAGGACGGAAATACTCGGTTCATTCAGACGCTGCAGATTGCACAGCAAAGAATACTGGGCAACGTTGATTCCGAAGCCGTCGAGAGCGCCGTCGTAATGCCTGCTGACGCCACGGGCGGCGCGACGCAGGTTGATGCATAAACATTGGGATTCGAGCATGGTGCGTGTATATACCCGCGGTTAAATGAAAGCAAATTTTTAAAACATGTTACCCGTAGGAGCAAGCGGTGCGGCGATCCTACAAAACTAATGCAAGCCCTACGATCACCGTCATTTCCAGCAACTCTAGCAATGCACCGGCCGTATCGCCCGTGGTCCCGGCCAGTCGCCGCAGCATCACCTGTCGCAACCAAAAGAAGACCAGTAAAGCGATTACCAACGCCAAAACACCGCCGAGACCTGCAATCAGCACACACGCCAACGCACTGACCGCCAGCACCCACTTGCCCGCCAATCGCGGAAGATGATCGGCCAGTGCCTGCCCCAAACCACCGGCCCGCACATAGGGCGTGGTCAGGAACAACCCCAGCAACGCGGCACGGCCAATCAACGGAACGACGATCAGGAAAACGCTGTGTTGTTGCTCGATCAATGCCAGCAGCGCAGCGAACTTGAGCAGCAACACCAGCACCAGCGTCACCACCGCGATTGGACCGCTGCGCGGGTCTTTCATGATCGTCAGCGTGCGTTCACGGTCGCCGAATCCACCGAGCCAGGCGTCGGCGCTATCGGCCAGACCGTCGAGGTGCAACGCTCCGCTGAGCAACACCCAAACCGTCAGCAACAGCGCTGCGTGCAGTATCAAAGGCGTGCCGAGCAACAGCCAATTCAGCGCCCACAAGATCGCGCCAAACAGCAGCCCCACCAACGGATAAAACAGCAGGGAGCGCCCCAACTCCTCGGGCGCCGGCATGCCCGGCAGACGAATCGGCAGACTGCTCAAAAATTGCAGGGCGATCCAGAACGGCAACATGATCAGATCGCTTCCTTGAGGATGACGCCAGTCTCGATGCTCAGAGAAAACAGCGCACCATGGCCGACTTCAACGTTCAGCAACTGCTCACGTGGCAAGCCCCGCGCCTGCGCCAGCAACAAACGCATGACGCCGCCATGGCTGATCAGCAAAACACGTTCGCCCGCATACGCCGCATGCAACCGGGCGACAGCCGCCAATACCCGCGTCGAAAAATCCTCGACCCGCTCCCCTTGAGGTGGCGTAAACGAATAAGGGTCAGCCCAGAACAGGCCCAGCGCTTCGGCATCGGTTTGCATCAACGCCAACGCGCTCTGCCCTTCCCACGCACCGAAATGCAGTTCCTGCAGATCCTTATCCAGCTGCACGGGCAAGCCCAGTTGCGCCCCGAGCTCTTGCGCGAACCGCGCACAACGTTGCAACGGCGAACTGACCAGACGATCCCAAGGCCCCTGCTCGACCACCGCCGCGCGCATCTGCGCCCAACCTGTGTCGGTCAACGCGTCGTCGAGGCTGCCGCGCAGGCCGCCACCGAGTTCGGTTTCGCCGTGGCGCAACAGATCAAGGCGCAAAGTCATGCCGGACGATCCGCCACGGCCGCTTCGGCGAACGTCGCCATTTGTCCGTGAAGGTCGCACGCCAGGCGCAGCAGCGGCACGGCCAACGCAGCGCCGCTGCCTTCACCCAGACGCAGGCCGAGATCGAGCAACGGTTCGGCGTTCAAGGTTTCCAGCACATGACGATGACCCGGCTCGGCGCCGCGATGACCGAACAACAGCCACGGGCGGCAGTCAGGATTCAGGCGCACCGCCACCAACGCGGCAACGCTGCAAATGAACCCGTCGACCAGCACTGCGATGCCTTCCTGGGCACACGCCAGGTACGCGCCGACCAACGCTCCAATTTCGAAACCGCCGAGGCTGAACAGGGTTTGCAGCGCGTCGTCACGCTGAGCGCGGTGCAAAGCCAAAGCGCGTTCGATGACCTGGGCCTTGAGGCTGACACCCGCCGCGCTCAGGCCGGTGCCCGGCCCGGTCAAGTGCAGCACCGGGCAATCCAGCAACGCACAAGCCAACGCGCTGGCCGCCGTGGTATTGCCGATGCCCATTTCGCCACCGATGAACAACTGCGTACCGGCGGCGCTGGCACGCTGCACACTGTCACGACCGGCCTGCAAGGCGAGCGAGCCCTGCGCTTGAGTCATGGCGGGACCTTCAACAAAATTCGCGGTGCCTGCGCCGATGTTCAAGTGCCGCACGCCCGGCAGATTCAACGATGGCGTCACGGTCCCGAGGTCGACCACTTCGAGGGAAGCGCCGAGCTGGCGCGCCAGCACACTGATCGCCGCGCCACCGCTGACGAAGTTGTGCAGCATCTGCCCGGTGACTTCCTGGGGAAACGCCGACACGCCTTCGGCGACCACGCCATGGTCACCGGCAAAAATCGCAATCCACAACTGATCCAGGCTCGGTTTGACCTGCCCCTGCAACCCGGCCAATTGCACCGCTACCGACTCGAGCCGCCCAAGAGAGCCGGCGGGCTTGGTCAGCTGCTGTTGCCGTGCCTGAGCCTGTTCGACGGCTTGAGCGTCAACCGGCTTGCACGGGTTCAGCCACCAGGTTTGAGTCATAACGCAGTTCCTTTCAAGGTCAGGGGCAGGCCGGCGACGGTCAGGACGACTCGCTGACAGCGCTCGGCCAAGGCTTGATGCAGCCAACCGGCTTCATCGACATAGCGGCGAGTCAATTCGCCCAGCGGCACGACACCCATTCCGGTCTCGTTGCTGACAAAAATGATTTCACCCGGCAATTCGGCCAGGCAGTCCAGCAAGGCTTCGCGCTCGGCGGTCAGTCGCTCGGCGTCGTCGAGCATCAGCAGATTGGTCATCCACAGGGTCAGGCAATCCACCAGCAGGCAACGATCGGCGCGGGCGGATTCGCGCAGGACGCGGGCGAGTTCAACGGGCTCTTCGATCAGAGCCCACTCGGCCGGACGGCGTGCACGGTGATGGGCGACCCGTTCGTTCATTTCCCCGTCCAGGGGTTGGCTGGTGGCGATGTAGGTCACGCTCAGGTGGCTGTCGGACGCGAGTTTCTCGGCCAGGCGACTTTTGCCGGAGCGGGCACCGCCGAGGATCAGTTGCAGCATGGTTCATTCCTTTCAATCTTCGGTGACTGTGCCGGCCTCATCAAATCCCGCAGAGCTCACGAAGTAGCCGGGTATCCAGATGCTTCTCCACCAGATCCGCCAGACGTTCGATATCCCGCTCGCGCAAGCCGTGGTAATCCACGTCCTGCACCTCCTGCAAACCCGCCCAACGCAACAGCGCACTGCACGCCGCAGGCGATTCGAACAGGCCATGCAGGTAGGTGCCGAAAATCTGCCCGTCGCCACTTTGCGCGCCGTCGCAACGACCATCGTCCAACTGCACGGCGGCATTTTCCAACGCGGGTCCGGTGGTCACGCCAGCATGAATTTCATAACCGCTGACTTCAGCGTTCTCCAGCGTCAGGCGCCCGCGCACATTGCGCAGTTGCTTCTCTTCTTCGAGCTGCGTTTCGAACGCCAACAAACCCAGACCGGCACTGGAGCCCGGCGCACCTTCGAGGCCCAACGGGTCGTGCACCTGCTCGCCGAGCATCTGCAGGCCGCCGCAAATCCCCAACACCTTTCCGCCATAGCGCAAATGCCGGGCGATGGCGGTGTCCCAGCCATTGGCGCGCAAATACGCGAGGTCGCTGCGCACGCTTTTCGAGCCGGGAAGAACGATCAGGTCAGCGGGTGGAATCGCCTGGCCGGGGCCGATGAATTGCAGGTCCACTTGCGGGTGCAGGCGCAGCGGATCGAAATCGGTGTGGTTGCTGATGCGCGGCAACACCGGCACAACGACCTTCAGCACCTGGTCGGCCTTGTCGGTCTGGCGCTGATCGATGCCGTCCTCGGCCTCCAGGTGCAGGTCCATCACGTACGGCAGCACGCCGATCACCGGTTTGCCGGTGCGCGCTTCCAGCCAGTCGAGACCGGGTTGCAGCAAGGCAATGTCGCCGCGAAAACGGTTGATGATGAAGCCTTTGATCCGCGCCTGCTCGGTGGGAGAAAGCAATTCCAGCGTGCCCACCAGATGTGCGAAAACGCCGCCGCGATTGATGTCGGCGATCAGCAGCACCGGGCAATCCACCGCCTCGGCGAACCCCATGTTGGCGATGTCGCCGGCCCGCAAATTGATCTCGGCCGGCGAGCCTGCGCCTTCGACCATCACCACCGGATACGCCGCGCTCAGCCGCTCATGGGACGCGAGCACCGCTTGCATGGCGATGGCTTTGTAGTCGTGATACGCAACCGCGTTCATCGTCGTGACAGCGCGCCCGTGAATGATCACTTGGGCGCCAGTGTCGCTGTTGGGTTTGAGCAGCACCGGGTTCATGTCGGTGTGCGGGTCGAGATAAGCGGCCTGAGCCTGCACCGCTTGTGCACGTCCGATCTCGCCACCGTCGGCGGTCACGGCACTGTTGAGCGCCATGTTCTGCGGCTTGAACGGCACGACGCATACGCCCTGCCGCGTGACCCAGCGACACAGCGCCGTCACCAGTGTGCTTTTACCGGCGTCCGAAGTCGTGCCCTGCACCATCAACGTTGTCATCGGGTTTCCCTGGCGTAGGCGTCGAACGCTTGATCAAGTCGGGCCCAGTCGGCTTCTTCACCGGGCAGGCCGAACCGCAGGCTGCTGTTGTGGGTGAACAACCGCAGCAGAATGCCGTGGCGGGCCATGAATTCATGGAGTGCTTCGGCGTGTTCGGTGGTCAGCCACTGAAACAGGGCACAACCACCCTGAGGTTTGAAACCGTGCTTTTCCAACAGTGCAGCCAAACGCTCGCTGGCCGCTTCGGTGCGCACACGCTGTCTGGCGTGGCCTTCGGTATCCTGCAGACAGGCTTGCCCCAACACGCGAGTCGGTCCGCTGACGGCCCAGGGCCCGACTTGTTCGGCGAGCAGCTTGAGCAGCTTGCGCTCCGCCAGCACGAACCCCAGCCGGACACCGGCCAGGCCAAAAAACTTGCCGAAGGAGCGCAACACGATCAAGCCGACCTGATGGGCGCACGGCGCCAGGCTCAGCTGTGGCGTGTTGTCCATGAACGCTTCGTCCACCACCAGCCAGCCACCGCGCTGGGCCAGTCTGGAATGCCAGTCGAGCAGACGGCTCGGGGTCAGGCTCAGGCCCGTCGGGTTGTTCGGGTTGACCACCACCAGCACATCGAGACTGTCGAGGAAAAAGTCGACCTCTTGCTCCAGCACTTCACGCACGATGTAACCGCTGCGGCGCCAGGCTTCGGCGTGCTCGGCGTAACACGGCGACAGCACGCCGACCTTGCCGACCCGGCGCAAACGCGGCAGCAACTGGATCGCCATTTGCGAACCGGCCACTGGCAGCACCTGCGCGGCACCGTAGTAATCGCAGGCGGCTTGTTCCAGTCCGTCATCGGTTTCCGGCAATCGCGCCCAGGCGCGCAACGGAATGTCGGGGACCGGAAACGGCCAGGGCGCGAGGCCGCTGGACAGATCAAGCCAATCAGCTTCGGCGATGCCGTATTCGAGCGCCGCCTTGCGCAACCGTCCACCATGCTCAAGCATAGAATTCAGCCCCCACGCAGAGAATCAGCAGCCATAACCATACCCCGCGCTGGACCAATTGCCAGCCTCGGTCGATGGAGTCGGCGTCCGCCGGCGCGCCCTCGCCCAGTTGCGGACGCTGATGCAGTTCACCGTGATAAATCGCCGCCCCGCCCAACTCGACGCCCAGCGAACCAGCACCCGCGGCCATCACCGGGCCGGCGTTCGGACTGTCCCATGTCGGACCCTGGGTGCGCCAGCATTTCAGGGCGAGTCGGGTTTTGCCCAGCAGCGCGTAGGTCAACGCCACCAGTCGCGCAGGAATGTAGTTGAGCACGTCGTCGATCTTCGCCGCGGCCCAGCCAAAACGTTCGAAGCGCTCGGTGCGATAACCCCACATCGCATCCAGCGTATTGCTCAATCGGTAGAGCACCACGCCGGGCGCGCCGGCCACTGCAAACCAGAACAGCGCGGCAAACACCGCGTCGCTGCCGTTCTCCAGGACGGATTCGGTGGCGGCGCGGGCGACCTCGGTTTTATCCAGCTCACTGGTCTGGCGGCTGACCAGGTAACCGACACGCGCGCGCGCTTCCTCCAGATCATCACTGCGCAGCGCCGTGGCCACCGGCGTGACGTGTTCACCGAGGCTACGCAGGCCGAGGGCGCAATAGAGCGCGAGAATCTCGACGATCCAGCCGACATAAGGCGCCCAGGAAAAAGCCGTGGCGAGCAAGGTCAGCGGCACGACCGCGATCACCCAGGCGGTAACGCCGTGGCTGCGCCAGCCGCGTCCTTCACCATTGAAACGTTGTTCGATGCGGTCGGCAAAACGGCCGAACGCCACCAGCGGATGCCAGCGTTTGGGTTCACCCAGCAGCGCATCCAGCGCCACTGCGGCGACACTCAACAACGCCACACTCATTGACTCACTCCCCAATAATTCTCATACAGCAATTCGCTTAGCGGACGCGCCTGCGCCCAGCCTTCGAGTACCAGCATCGGCGCCGGATAGAATTCCTTGACCGGCCCGAGGCAAAGAATCGCCAAAGGTTTGGCCCCGGCGGGCAAACCCAGCAGGTCGGCCAGGGCTTGCGGTTCGAATAAAGAGACCCAGCCCATGCCCAGCCCTTCGGCGCGGGAGGCCAGCCACAGGTTCTGGATCGCGCAGGACAACGAGGCCATGTCCATTTCGGGCAAGGTGCGGCGGCCGAAAATGTGGCGTTCGCGGTCGTCCATCAGCGCGGCGACCAACACTTCCGCGCAGTCGTTGATGCCTTCGACTTTCAGCTTCATGAATTCGTCGGTGCGTTCGCCGAGGGCTTCGGCGGTGCGGATGCGTTCTTCTTCCACCAGCACTTGGATCTTGCCGCGCAGGGCGCGATCGCTGATGCGGATGAATCGCCAGGGCTGCATCAGGCCGACGCTTGGGGCCTGATGCGCGGCTTCGAGCAGTCGCCGGAGCAACTCAGGTTCGACGGTGCCGCCGCTGAAGTGGCGCATGTCGCGGCGTTCGGCTATCGCGCGATACACCGCCTGCCGTTCGGCTTCACTGAATGCGTTGTCGGTCATGGCCTCATCGCTGGCAGGCCAGCTCCCACAGGGATCTGCGTTTCTTCAGGTAATACACGGTCAACTGTGGGAGCTGGCCTGCCAGCGATGGCAGCTTCACGGTCAGGCGCAAACAGCGCAGCTACAGCGTTCGGATTGGACGGGAAATAGAAATGCACATAGGAAGCCGTCATCCGCCCCTGCCGATAAACCGCCTCCGCTCCGCGCCCGCCGTTAGGACTGAGGCCACGGGCAATCGGCTCAAGTTCGGTGCTGGTCAACGAATGATGATAGGTGTGGCCGCGCAGCGAACCTTCGGGCAATTCCACCGCCTGCAACGCCAGCGCCGCCAGCCGTTTCTGCATCACCGCATCACCGGCCAGCAACCCCACCAGTTCTGCGCGAGTACCTTCGACATCGGTCAGCGAATCGAGCAGATACAGCATGCCGCCACACTCGGCCAGCAACGGTTTGCCCGCCGCATGGTGAGCGCGAATGGCGCCAAGCATGGAGGTGTTCTGTGCCAGCGCGACATGGTGCAATTCCGGGTAACCGCCCGGCAGATAGAGACTGTCAGCCTCCGGCAATTGCGTGTCGCGGATCGGCGAGAAGAATGACAATTCGGCGCCCATGGCTCGCAGCAAATCCAGGCTCGCGCCGTAGGTGAAAGCGAAGGCTTCATCACGGGCCACGGCAATCCGTACACCGGCCAGCAACGGTTCGGCGGCAATCACTTCTGGAGCGGCGAACTCCACAGGTGGCGGCAGCGTAACGTCACAGCTGGCGGCCAGTGATTCGGCCGCCGCATCGAGACGCAGGTCGAGATCGTTCAACTCGCTGGCCTGAACCAGACCGAGGTGCCGACTCGGCAATTCAATCCCGGTCTCCCGGGACAATGCGCCGTACCAGCGCAAGCCTTCAGTCAGGCTGCCTTCAAGCAACTGCGCATGGCGCAAGGTGCCCACCCGGTTGGCCAGCACGCCAGCGAACGGCAGGTCCGGCTGATACTTCGCCAACCCCAACGCCAGCGCACCAAAGGTCTGCGCCATCGCCGTCCCGTCGATCACCCCGAGCACCGGCACACCGAAATGCCGCGCCAGGTCAGCGCTGGACGGCGTGCCGTCAAACAGCCCCATGACGCCTTCGATCAGGATCAGATCGGCTTCACCGGCGGCTTCCCACAACAGTCGACGACTTTCCTGCTCGCCGACCATCCACATGTCCAGTTGGTAGACCGGCGCACCGCTGGCGCGCTCGAGAATCATCGGGTCGAGAAAGTCCGGACCGCATTTGAACACGCGCACCTTGCGCCCCTGATTGCGATGCAAACGGGCCAGCGCGGCGGTGACGGTGGTCTTGCCCTGACCGGAAGCCGGCGCGGCAATCAAGACCGCCGGGCAATGACGTGGTTGACTCACAATTCGACGCCTTTTTGCGCTTTGATGCCGGCCTGGAAGGCGTGCTTGATGACGCCCATTTCTGTAACGGTGTCGGCCAGTTCAATCATTTCCGGCTTGGCGCCGCGACCGGTGACCACCACGTGCTGCATCGGCGGCCGCGCCTGCAAGTCGCTGAGCACCTGATCGAGATCGAGGTAACCGTGCTTGAGGGCAATGTTCAGTTCATCCAGCACCACCAGGCCGATCGACGGATCCTGAAGCAGTTCACGGGACACTGCCCAGGCGGCTTCGGCGGCGGCGATGTCGCGTTGGCGGTCCTGGGTTTCCCAGGTAAAGCCCTCGCCCATCACATGAAAACGCACCTGCTCGGGAAAGCGCCGGAAAAACAGTTCTTCGCCCGTGCTGTTGCGGCCCTTGATGAACTGCACCACGCCGCATTGCATGCCATGGCCCAGGGAGCGGGCGAGCATGCCGAACGCCGAGCTGCTTTTGCCTTTGCCGTTGCCGGTCAGCACCAGCAGCAGGCCGCATTCATTCGGCGAGTTGGCGATGCGTTCGTCGATCACGGCTTTTTTGCGCAGCATGCGCGCCAGATGGCGTTCGTCACGATCGGGAGTATCAGTCATGGGGAGCTCTCCGTTGAGGCTGGATAACGGCGGGCAGGCACAAGAATAGACGGCAAGAAGCCTGGCATCGCCCACCGTGATGCCGCTGGATGGATCAGGCCGGTCTCCGGGCTCATGAGCGGCACTCCGCCTGACTGCGCGCCTTCCCATGCCGATATCGACACAGTGGCAACAATGCTCAGTCTTCACTCATTTACCGTTGCGGGGGCAGCGCCGGGATCGTGATTGTTCATGAATGGAACGAATGCACTCACCGGCTTCCCTGTTTCACTCTGTCGACCGAGGCCACAGAGCACCTGAAACAAGCCGCGAAGGTTAGAGGGTTGGGGGTGGAGCGTCAATTAAAGCCGGGACGCCGTCGGGCGATTAACTGCCGTTGATCAATTAACTGACGCCAATCTTGTGCCACACTCTCAGCAGTGATATCAAAGCGCCACAACCTGACAACACAATAACAAGGGTGAGCCACATGCAAGGCATGATCATCAGCAATCCGAAGCTGGAATTCCTGCGCCCGGTGCTGGAGCGCTGGTTTGACTGTATCGACCGTTACAACGCCGTGCGCGGCGATAACGACACGCCTTACTGGTACGACGAAAAAGCCAACCTCGGCTTGCTCTCCGCCGCCGCATGGGCGGCGGAAATGGTCACGCTGCAACAGACACCGACCCGCAAACAGAACGAGGAAGGCGAACGCAACGCCCGCGCCGACCTGTTCATCGCCACCAGCGAAGAACGCGCCTACCTTCAAGCCACGCAGCGTTGGCCACGGGTCAACAACCTGAACCTGACACAGGCGCTGGCCGATATCACCAGCGACGCCAGGCGAATCAGCTACGCCAGTGACCTGAAACTCGGCTGCCTGTTCGTTGCACCGCAAAAAGCCCAGCATGGCGCCACCCCGGAAGAACTCCAGGACATGGTCGACGATCTGCAAAAGGAACACTCCTGCGCCGTCGCCTGGTATTTCCCCTACGCCTACCGCAAGTTGCGTAATGAAGCGGGCAACTATCACCCTGGCATCGCCGTGCTGTTCAAGGAAGCCCGCGGCTGACCGGTTGAACCATCGCGGGTGTGCGCTTCTCTATTGATCAGGTCACTGCATTTATAGGGAAGATCAGCATGCACAAGCCCCCGTTCGTTCTCGTCATCGCCCTGGCCGGAGGGCTCGCCGCCTGCGGTGAAACCTCCAGCCTGCAAGTCTCCGACGGCACCGGCCCGTCACCCAAATTGCCAGAACCGAACAAAACCCTGATCCCGACGGTGAACATCGCCCCGGCAATCGGCTGGCCGGACGGTGCGAAACCCACCACCGCAGCGGGCACCCAGGTGGCGGCGTTCGCCGAAGATCTCGATCATCCGCGCTGGCTGTACGTGCTGCCGAACGGTGACGTGCTCGTCGCCGAAACCAACGCGCCGCCCAAACCCGACGATGGCAAAGGCGTTAAAGGCTGGGTCATGAAGAAAGTCATGGGCCGCGCCGGTGCCGGTGTACCGAGCCCGAACCGCATTACGCTGTTACGGGACAAGGACCATGACGGCATCGCCGAAACCCGTACGGTGTTTCTGGAAAACCTCAATTCGCCCTTCGGCATGACCTTGGTTGGCAATGACCTGTATGTCGCCGACACGGATCGCTTGCTGCGCTTCCACTATGAGAATGGCGACACGGCCATCAAGTCGCAGCCGATCAAAGTGGTTGATCTGCCGGGCGGCACACTGAATCACCACTGGACCAAAAACGTCATTGCCAGCAAGGACGGCAGCAAGCTGTACGTCACGGTGGGTTCCAACAGCAATGTCGCCGAAAACGGCATGGACCAGGAAGAAGGTCGCGCGGCGATCTGGGAAGTGGATCGCGCCACCGGCAATCACCGGATCTTCGCCTCGGGGATTCGCAATCCAAATGGCCTGGCCTGGGAGCCGCAGACCGGCGCACTGTGGACGGCCGTCAACGAGCGGGATGAAATCGGCAGCGACCTGGTGCCGGACTACATCACTTCAGTGAAGGACGGCGGATTCTACGGCTGGCCTTACAGCTATTACGGCCAGCACGTCGACATTCGCGTCGAACCGCAAAATCCGGACCTGGTCGCCAAGGCCATCGCGCCGGACTACGCGGTCGGCCCGCACACCGCATCGCTGGGCCTGACGTTCGCTGAAGGCAACTCGCTGCCAGCGCAATTCAAGGAAGGCGCATTCATTGGGCAGCACGGTTCGTGGAACCGTAAACCGCACAGTGGCTACAAAGTGATTTTCGTACCGTTCAGTGCCGGCAAGCCGATTGGGCAACCGATTGATGTACTCACGGGCTTCCTCAATGACGAAGAGAAAGCCATGGGTCGGCCGGTGGGTGTGGTGATCGATCAGCAGGGTAGCTTGCTGGTGGCGGATGATGTGGGGAACAAAGTGTGGCGGGTTTCTGCGGCGAAGTAGCTGCCACACTCAAGACCTGTGGGAGCAAGCCTGCTAGCGATGGGGTCAGCACATCCGACATTGATGTACCTGGCGCACCGCTATCGCGAGCAGGCTCGCTCCCACAGGGGACCGCGTTTAGCGCTTGCGGCAAAGCGTCAATCCATCGCCCAACGGCAACAGCGACAGATCCACACGAGAATCATCCTTCAAGGCGAGATTAAGCGCCTGGATGGCTCGGGTGTCTTCGCTCTCGGGATTCTGCTCCAGCACCCGCCCGCTCCACAGGGTGTTATCGAACACTGCCAGGCCTCCAACGCGCAGCAGTCGCAGCGCGTGCTCCAGGTAGGCCGGATAGTTGGCCTTGTCGGCA
Source organism: Pseudomonas fluorescens NCIMB 11764 (assembly GCF_000293885.2). Lineage (NCBI taxonomy): Bacteria > Pseudomonadati > Pseudomonadota > Gammaproteobacteria > Pseudomonadales > Pseudomonadaceae > Pseudomonas > Pseudomonas fluorescens. Next base: position 3,095,026 of record NZ_CP010945.1, on the reverse strand, counting down.
TCAATGAACATCAAATCGAATTGTCCGGGCTGATCCAACTGAGCCAGGGTTTCCAGCGCAGGCGCCAGGCGCAGGTCAATTCGTTCGGCGAGCCCTGCTTCCTGCCAGTAACGGCGCGCCGTGGCGTTGTAGTCACCAGGCATGTCACAGCAGATCAGTGAACCGCCATCCGGCAACGCCGCCGCCATGCACAACGCGCTGTAACCGGTGAAGGTGCCGACTTCCAGCAGGCGCCTGGCGCCGGTGAGTTTCACCAGCAATGCGAGGAATTGCCCCTGCTCCGGCGCCACCTGCCAGCGCGCCATCGGCAGGGCCTGGGTTTCATCGCGCAAACGCTTGAGCAGCGGCGTTTCCCTCAGGGAAACGTCGAGCAGGTATTGATACAGGGAATCATCGAGATTGAGCGTGCGAGCGGTCATGACGACCTCTGCGAATCAAGGGTTACGCGCCAGATGCTCAGGTTGCAGGACACGCTTGGCGCTGAGGTAGGCTTTCTGCCAATAAGCTTTGGACAAGCTGTCGAGTTTGACCGTGCCGCCCGTGGCTGGCGCATGGACGAAGCGGCCTTCACCGACGTAGATCCCGGCGTGGCTGACCTGAGAGCCGCCATTGGTGGCGAAGAAAATCAGGTCGCCGGTTTGCAGGCCTTCCTTGCCGACACTGGCCGCTTGCATGCTGATCATCTCGCGGGTGGTGCGCGGCAGCGAGATGCCGGTGACGTCACGGTAGACATAACCGATCAGGCCGCTGCAATCGAACCCGGAATCCGGCGTGTTGCCGCCCCAGCGATAAGGCGTGCCCACCAGACCCAACGCGCGAAACAGCACGTCTTCGGCCTCAGGGGAAAAGGGTTGGGGTGACCCGAAAACAATCGGCGCACGAACCACCGGCGCAGGTGGCGGTGTACGGCTGGCGCAGGCGCTGAGCAGCGCTGCGAAGAACATGAGTGCGAGGCGGGCCGACATCGTCATAAGCAGAACATCCTGATCTGGCTGCGGCTTTTTTCTGCCGACAGGGCAGAAAAGAAAACCGCCTGCGCAGGACGCAGGCGGTTTGCCATCAATAATAGATCAGGATTCTAGCGGCTATGCGGCAAACTTCAAGTAAGACTTTAAGTTCGCCTTACAAACTATCCGCCTACTCTGTTGCAGAGAGGCTTTTTGTCGCCACTGACGTGGCGACAGGATCAAGCATTACTTGCGTGCCGTGACCACGGTCGGGGCCATCGCGAGTGCGCGCTTGGCTTCGATGAAGGTCTTGCTCCAGTAGCTGTCGCCCAGGCTATCGACCCGGACCCCACCGCTTTTGCGGCTGCTGGAGTGGATGAACTGGTTGTCACCGAGGTAGATCCCGGCGTGACTGACACGACCGCGGCGGCCATTGGTGGCGAAGAACAGCAGATCGCCCGGCTTGAGCGCACTGCGAGCAACCAGCGGCGCGTCCACGTTGATCATTTCGCGAGTTGAGCGCGGCAGGTTCATGCCGGCCTCTTCCCGGAACAGGTAACCGATGAAACCGCTGCAATCAAAACCCGCCTCGGAGGTGCCGCCGAAACGGTAACGGGTACCGATCAGGGACATGCCACGCTCAAGGATGCTGTCGGCGAGCACCGGAAGCTGGTACGACTTGCCGTCGGCGAAGTCAGCCAGCTCTTTATCGGTGGCCAGCTCTTCCTGGAAAAGAACGGAAGAGGATTGCGCAGTAACTGAATTTTTTACCTGCTGTTGAGGCGCTTGCTCCGACACTGGAGAGTGGGCAGCGCAACCGAACAACAGGGTGACGAGTGCGAGAGGCACGAGGGGTGCAAAGCGATTTAGCATGGGCACGACCGTGGCTGATAGTTGTAAAGAAGCCGAGACTATGCCCGCTATCATCCTCATTTGCAAATTCAATCGAACTTTATGTGACTTTCCGGTTTCGCGTTTCCATCTAAGCGCTTAAGCCCCATTTAGACGCTTGCGCGGCCTACACCCTGTAGGAACGCGAACTTTTTGGCGCCTGAAATATGCCAAAAGCCTTGTAGGACTTGGGCTTTACCAGCCCAGCGTCTCTTTGAGAAACGGAATGGTCAGCTTGCGCTGAGCTTGAAGGGAGGCCTGATCGAGACGCTCAAGCAGCTCGAACAGCGCACTCATGCTGCGAGTGCCACGGGTCAAGATAAAATGTCCGACTTCGTCGGTCAGGTGCAATCCGCGACGGGACGCACGCAGTTGCAGGGCGCGCAATTTGTCTTCGTCGGACAGCGGTCGCATCTGGAAGATCAGCGCCAGCGTGAGTCGGGATTTCAGGTCCGCCAGCTTCACCGGCAGTTCACGCGGTGACGTCGATGCGGCAATCAGCAGGCGCCGACCGCTGTCACGCAGGCGATTGAACAGATGGAACAACGCCTCTTCCCAGTCCGCCTTGCCGGCCACCGCCTGCAGATCATCCAGGCAGACCAGTTCGTACTGTTCGAGGTTGTCGAGAATTTCGATGCCGCGATCCATCAACTCGGCCAGTGGCAGATACACCGCCGTCTCACCCATCTGTTCGAAGCGCAAGCAGGCCGCCTGCAACAAATGCGTGCGCCCTACCCCGTGCTTGCCCCAGAGATAAATCAGGCTTTCGGTCCAGCCGGCGTCGGCTTCGCACAGCCGCTCGACATAGCCGAGTGCAGCGGCATTGGCGCCTGGGTAGTAATTGATAAAGGTAGCGTCATCACGCAGACGCACACCTAGGGGCAGCTGAATCGGTTTCATGCTGACTGAACAGTTCCAAAGGAACCGTTAGTGGCCTCTGTGTAAAGTTTGCGAAGTTTATACCCGTGAAGCTGACCGCACAATGCGACAGACCATAAGCAAAATCAAAGGTTTGCGTTATCGCACTGGTTTCATGAGCGTTTCTTTGGCGGCGCATGTGACAGCCGCCCATGGGACAGAGGCCAGCCTGGCACTGAACCAGGCTGCCCGCGACGCGTCATCGAAGACCTCTAGAGCTCAGGTTCGTCGACGCCACCGTAGATATCCGAATCTTTATACAAATCATGCACATGGCGCACAAGAACCATAATCACCGCCGCCACCGGGAGCGCCAGCAGCACGCCGGTAAAACCGAACAGCTCACCACCGGCCAGGATCGCAAAGATAACCGCCACCGGGTGCAGACCGATCCGGTCGCCCACCAGCAACGGTGTGAGCACCATGCCCTCCAGCGCCTGGCCAACCATGAACACCGCGACGATGCCAACCATGGGGTACAAGTCGCCACCGAACTGGAACAGGCCGGCAATCAGCGCCGCACCTATCCCGATGACAAACCCCATGTACGGCACAATCGCCGCCAGGCCGGCGATCATCCCGATCAGCAGCCCCAGCTCGAGCCCTACCAGCATCAGGCCCGCCGAATAGATCACGCCCAGCGCCACCATCACCAGCAATTGCCCGCGCACGAACGCGCCGAGCACTTCATGGCATTCGCCCGCCAGGATCACCACGCGCTCCTCCCGGTCACGAGGCAACAGGCTGCGGATCTTGGCCATCATCAGGTCCCAGTCCCGCAACAGATAAAAGCTCACCACCGGGATCAGCACCAGATTGGCCAGCCATCCGATCAATGCAAGGCCCGATGCAGTCGCCTGACTCAGCACCACGCCGACGATGTCGGTGGTCTGGCCCATGTGTTCGCTGATCGCCGCCTTGAGCTTGTCGAACTTCCAGAAACCATCCGACAACCCGAACTTCGATTGCGCCCATGGCAATGCGGTGTGCTGCAACCAGTCGAGCATCTGCGGCGCCAGTTCATACAAGCGAAACAACTGCTTGGCGAGCATCGGCACCAGCACCAGCAACAAGGTGGTGAAGATCAAGGTGAACAGCGCGAACACCGCCACTACGCCCCAGGTCCGGGACAGACCGGCCTTTTCCAGCCGATCCACCAGCGGGTCGAACAAATAGGCCAACAGCAGCGCCACCAGAAACGGCGTGAGAATCGGATGCAACAGCCAGATAAACGCGCAGAGCAGAACCACCCCACCCAACCAGAACCAACGCCGCGTATCGGCCATGTACCACTCCATATGCATCTATATAAAGAAAGAAAACCTTACCAACGGAAACGCAACTGCGGCACCGGTGCGGGCGGTGGCGCGACAGCAGGCGCCGAACCCTGGGCCACCGGCTGAACAGGCACGCTCGGTGCCGGGGCCTCACCCGCCGGAACCTCTTGCAACTTCGCCAGCGACAACTGCGACCGCAACTGTTCGGCGCTGCCATTGACCCGGTAGAGAGCCCGGTCAGCGTCAACACTCTGCAGGCGCGCGCCAAACGGCTCCAGCAAACGCCCAAGTGTCGCGTAACGCTCCAGGTTCATGCCCTGCACTTCCAGCAACTGCTCGCCCGAACTGCCGGGCTTGACCACAAAGCGGGGCGCCAGGCGCTGACTGACCGCGAGCAGTACCGCATCGGCGACCGCGGCCTGATCCGCGCCCTGCACGCTGCCCGCTTCCTTCTGATCGCCCAGCCACAAATGCCATTTGGCCTGCCACTGACCACCCTCTTCACGGGCATGCACGGCCAGCAAGGCGTCAGCATTGTAGCGATCCGATGCGCCGCGCAACGGCGTCGCATCGGTGCCTTCAAGATTCGGCGCGGTGGCGACCAGTTGCTCGCTCAGGTCCGCCAGTGGCAGGCGCAGCGGCAGACCACGGTGTTGTGCCGCGCGACGCAGTGGCGCCGCACTGGCCTGGCCATCACCCACCAGGCTCGAACCTTCGGTTGAGTCGTTCAGCCACCACGTCAGGATCGATGGCCGGTTCGCGCCCCACAGCGACAGCCCGGCACGGCGCAACGCCTGCTCGGTGCTGGCCGGGTCGAAATCCACCTTCAGCACTTCCGGCGGACCGGCTTCGAAACCGTACTGGCTGATGATCTGCTGCGGGTCCTTGCGAATGGCCGCCAACCCCGGACTTTGCCCGGCCTTGGGATCGCCGGTCAGGCGCAACACCAGCGTGTCGAGCGCGCGCTGGGTGGCTTGATCACGCTCTTCTGGCGCCTGACTGGTGACAGGCTCGCGCACCTGATAAAGGCTTTTGACGGTTTCGGCATGACTCGCCAGGCTGGCCAGAGACAAACAGCCCACAAACAATGATCTGAAAAAACGCATGGAAGATTCCTGACGACAAGGGCGGCTGGAACTGACCGCATGAAGACAATCGAGCAAGGCTGTGACCATCGCCCGACGTAAAACATTCACGCGTCCCGGTTAAGTTTTTCGCACTGCCATAACGATAGACGGTTAATCGCGATACCTTATACAGCCAAGCGGGAGGCGACCAACACGGGCAATCGTGGTTTTTTTGTATCGATATGCCCCTGCTGTCGGCCTGAGGATGGCCGCTGCCCCTCAAGCCTGATAAAATCGCGCGCCTTCGCAGACCGGCAACAGCCGGGCACCCTGAAATTCGCGCAAGGCACATGCCCTTCGTTTGTTTCGGCGGTCCCACTGGACTCGGTCGTTACCCCTGAATCCCCCCTAAAGGCCTGGATCATGAGCAAGCAACCCTCCCTGAGCTACAAGGACGCCGGTGTAGACATCGACGCCGGTGAAGCATTGGTCGAACGCATCAAGAGCGTCGCCAAGCGCACTGCGCGCCCGGAAGTCATGGGCGGCCTGGGCGGTTTCGGCGCCCTCTGCGAAATCCCGGCCGGCTACAAGCAGCCTGTGCTGGTTTCCGGCACTGACGGCGTCGGCACCAAGCTGCGTCTGGCGCTGAACCTGAACAAGCACGACAGCATCGGCATCGACCTGGTGGCCATGTGCGTGAATGACCTGGTGGTCTGCGGCGCCGAGCCGCTGTTCTTCCTCGACTACTACGCCACCGGCAAACTCAACGTTGAAACCGCGACCCAGGTCGTGACCGGTATCGGCGCAGGCTGCGAACTGTCCGGTTGCTCCCTGGTGGGCGGCGAAACCGCTGAAATGCCGGGCATGTACGAAGGCGAAGACTACGACCTGGCCGGCTTCTGCGTCGGCGTCGTGGAAAAATCCGAAATCATCGACGGTTCGAAAGTCGCTGCCGGCGATGCCCTGCTCGCCCTGCCGTCTTCCGGCCCGCACTCCAACGGCTACTCGCTGATCCGCAAGATCATCGAAGTGTCCGGTGCCGACATCGAAAACATCCAGCTCGACGGCAAGCCGCTGACCGACCTGCTGATGGCCCCGACCCGCATCTACGTGAAGCCGCTGTTGAAGCTGATCAAGGACACCGGCGCCGTCAAAGCCATGGCCCACATCACGGGCGGCGGCCTGCTGGACAACATCCCGCGCGTGCTGCCAAAAGGCGCTCAAGCGGTGGTTGACGTTGCAAGCTGGACTCGCCCTGCCGTGTTCGACTGGCTGCAAGAGAAAGGCAACGTCGACGAAAACGAAATGCACCGCGTGCTGAACTGCGGCGTTGGCATGGTGATCTGCGTGGCTCAAGAGCACGTTGAAACCGCGCTGAACGTACTGCGTGAAGCGGGCGAGCAGCCTTGGGTCATCGGCCAGATCGCCACCGCTGCCGAAGGCGCGGCCCAGGTTGAACTGAAGAACCTCAAGGCTCATTGATGTCTCAGACCTGTGATGTGGTGGTGCTGTTGTCCGGCACCGGCAGTAACTTGCAGGCCCTGATCGACAGCACGCGGACCGGCGACAGCCCGGTCCGCATCGCCGCGGTGATTTCCAACCGCGCCGACGCCTACGGCCTGCAACGTGCCAGGGATGCGGGCATCGACACCCGCTCACTGGATCACAAGGCGTTCGAAGGCCGCGAAGCCTTCGATGCCGCGCTGATCGAACTGATCGACGCCTTCAATCCCAAACTCGTGGTCCTGGCCGGTTTCATGCGCATCCTCAGCGCTGACTTCGTGCGCCACTACGCGGGACGCCTGCTCAACATCCATCCCTCGCTGCTACCCAAATACAAAGGGTTACACACTCATCAGCGCGCGCTGGAGGCCGGCGACACTGAACACGGCTGTTCCGTGCACTTTGTCACCGAGGAACTCGATGGCGGACCACTGGTCGTACAGGCAGTAATACCGGTAGAGTTGCATGATTCGCCGCAGAGTCTGGCGCAGCGAGTTCACACCCAGGAACACCTGATCTACCCGATGGCCGTACGCTGGTTTGCCGAAGGTCGTTTATCTCTCGGTGAACAAGGTGCTTTACTGGATGGCAAGTTACTCGCGGCCAGCGGCCACTTGATTCGAACCTAGGAGATTTTATGCGTCGCGCCCTGCTCTTCGCTTGCGCTCTGCTTGCCCTGCCTTTCGCGCAGGCCACAGAACTTCAACCCTTCTCCGCCAGCTACACCGCCGACTGGAAGCAGCTTCCAATGAGCGGCACTGCCGAGCGCAGCCTGACCAAGGAAGCCAACGGCGTCTGGAAGCTCAGCTTCAAGGCCTCGATGATGATCGCCAGCCTGACCGAAGAAAGCACCCTGACCCTGGACAAGGACACCCTGCTGCCACAGTCCTACCACTTTGAACGCGGGGGCCTGGGTAAAGCCAAAAAGGCCGACCTGGATTTCGACTGGACCACCAAAAAGGTCACCGGCACCGATCGTGGTGACGCCGTCAACATTCCGCTCAACCGCGGCATGGTCGACAAATCCACCTATCAGCTGGCCCTGCAACACGACGTGGCCGCTGGCAAGAAAAGCATGAGCTATCAGGTGGTCGATGATGGTGAAGTCGATACCTATGACTTCCGCGTGCTGGGTTCGGAAAAAGTCGACACCAAGGCTGGCCAGATCGACGCGATCAAGGTCGAGCGCGTGCGCGATCCGACACAAAGCAAGCGCATCACCGTGCTGTGGTTCGCCAAGGACTGGGATTACCTGCTGGTCCGCCTGCAACAGGTCGAAACCGACGGCAAGGAGTACAACATCATGCTCCTCGACGGCAAGGTCAACGGCAAGGCTGTCAAAGGCAGCTGATCCGGATCGACACAAGAAGCCTCGCTAATGCGGGGCTTTTTTTCGCCTGACGCAAAGTAACCTGTGGCGAGGGAGCTTGCTCCCGCTGGGTTGCGAAGCGACCCCAAAAAAAGGGACGGCTACACAGTCCTGCGGGAGCGAGCTCCCTCGCCACAGGGAATTGCAATTGCTTCAAACAAGAAAGTGGAACGCGTATCAGGAGGAATGCTCTATACCTTCAAGGTCTTTTTTGATCGAATGACTTTTCCTACTGCCGAGGTTTCCCATGACAGTCACCGTCAATACCGTTTCCGCCGAAGGTTATCGTCACAGCGTACAAATCGATGACCACGAACTCTTTGCCGATGTGCCGACTTCCGCCGGCGGTGAAGGCTCGGCACCCGAGCCACATGATTACTTCGACGCAGCGCTCGGCGCGTGCAAGGCCCTGACCCTGAAGCTGTATGCGAAGAAAAAAGACATTCCGCTGACGGGTGTTGGTGTCGAGGTCAAACGCGACAACAGCGAAGAACAGAAAGGCAAATATGTCTTGCACGTCAAACTGACCCTCAAAGGTGTGCTCACCGACGCGCAACGTGACGAACTGCACCGCGTGGCTGACCGTTGCCCTGTGCACAAGCTGATGACCACTACTGAAGTCAGCATCGAAACCCATCTGTCCGAAGGCGCGTTCAGCCAATAGCGGCAAGGGCCGGGCAAGCGGGTTATGCTCCACGCGTCACCCGCTCAGCCTGGAATGCACCATGAACACTCTCCTCGTGATCCGCCCCCGCGCCGAAGATGTTGAAGGCCAGCCGATTCTTCGTCCGCTACCGTCAGCCAAATGCCGCAGCGTCGGGCCTTTTGTGTTTTTCGACCATATGCTCGAAACCCGTTATCCGGCGGGCAAAGGCATGAACATCCGTCAGCATCCGCACATTGGTCTATCGACCCTCACCTACTTGTTCGAAGGAAAAATCCAGCACAAGGACAGCCTCGGTTCCGATCAGGTGGTAGAGGCCGGAGACGTCAGCTGGATGACCGCCGGCAGCGCGATTGCCCACGTCGAGCGCACGCCCCAGGCATTGAAGGACAGCGGATTCACGATGCACGGCTTGCAGATCTGGCTGGCATCGCCAAAGGAACATGAGCAGGGACCGGGACACTACAGCCACCATCCGGCGGCCACACTGCCGGTCAGCGACAACCTCGGGGTGAAGATCCGGATGATCGCCGGGGCAGGCTTCTGCCTGGAATCGCCGGTGCCGGTGCTTTCTCCTACGCTGTACGCGGAACTGAACCTGCAGACAGCGACCACGCTGCTGATTCCCACCGAGCATGAAGAACGGGCGCTGTACGTGTTGAGCGGCGAATTACAGCTCGATGGCGAGCTGATAGAACCCCATGCGCTGGTGGTGCTGCCTGCGGGAGAAGAGATGACGTTGTTCGCCGAGAGCGACTGTCATGCGGTGCTGTTGGGTGGTGCGCCGCTGGATGGGCCACGAAGGATCAACTGGAATTTTGTGGCAAGCGATCCGGCGGCTATCGATGAAGCCCGTCGGCGCTGGGCAGCCGGGGATTGGCCGACGGTGCCCGGGGAAGTTGAGCGGATCGAACTGCCCCCCGCCCGCTAAAGCCCAGGGATAAAAAAACCCGCCGAAGCGGGTTTTTTTGTACAACGCCGTTAAACCGACAGTTCAACCAGCAGCTTGTTGAGGCGGCGCACATACGCGGCCGGGTCTTTCAAGCTGTCGCCGGCCGCCAGGGCCGCCTGATCGAAGAGAATGTGCGACAGGTCGCCGAAGCGCTCGTCGCTCTGCTCGTTGTCGAGTTTCTCGATCAGCGGGTGGGCCGGGTTGAACTCGAAGATCGGCTTCGAATCCGGAACCTTCTGACCACTGGCTTCGAGGATCTGGCGCATCTGCAGGCCCAGGTCCTGTTCGCCGATAGCCAGAATCGCCGGAGAGTCGGTCAGACGGTGGGAAACCCGCACTTCAGCAACCGAATCACCCAGTGCAGTTTTCAGACGCTCGACCAGACCCTCTTTGGACTTGGCGACTTCTTCCGCGGCCTTCTTGTCCTCTTCCGAGTCCAGGTTGCCCAGGTCCAGGTCACCGCGCGCCACGTCAACGAAGCTCTTGCCGTCGAAATCGCTGAGGTAGCTCATCAGCCACTCGTCAATACGATCGGTCAACAGCAGCACTTCGATGCCTTTCTTGCGGAAGACTTCCAGGTGCGGGCTGTTTTTGACTTGCGCGTAAGTTTCGCCAGTCAGGTAGTAAATCTTGTCCTGACCTTCCTTGGCGCGAGCCAGGTACTCGGCCAGACCCACGACCTGCTCCCCTTCTTCACCCTGAGTGGACGCGAAACGCAGCAAGCCGGCGATTTTCTCTTTGTTGGCGAAGTCTTCTGCCGGGCCTTCTTTCATGACCTGACCGAAATTTTTCCAGAAGCCCTTGTATTGCTCAGGCTCGTTTTTCGCCAGTTTTTCCAGCATGTCCAGAACACGCTTGGTCAGCGCCGACTTCATGGAATCGATGATCGGGTCTTTCTGCAGGATTTCCCGCGACACGTTCAGCGACAGGTCATTGGAATCGACCACGCCTTTGATGAAGCGCAGGTACAGCGGCAGGAACGACTCGGCTTGATCCATCACGAACACACGCTGCACATACAGCTTCAGGCCTTTCGGCGCTTCACGCTGGTACAGGTCGAACGGAGCACGGGTCGGAACATAAAGCAGCGAGCTGTACTCGAGCTTGCCTTCGACCTTGTTGTGGCTCCAGCTCAGCGGGTTTTCGAAGTCATGAGCGATGTGCTTGTAGAACTCCTGATATTCCTCGTCCTTGATCTCGGTGCGAGGACGGGTCCACAGGGCGCTGGCGCGGTTGACGGTTTCCCACTCAACGGCTGGCTTCTCTTCACCCTCGGCGGCGGCCACTTCTTTCGGCAACTCGATCGGCAAAGCGATGTGGTCGGAGTACTTCTTGATGATGTTGCGCAGGCGCCAGCCATCGGCGAACTCGTCTTCACCGGACTTCAGGTGCAGCACGATGCGAGTGCCGCGCTCGGCTTTCTCGACGGTGGCCACTTCAAAATCGCCTTCGCCCTTCGACGACCAGTGCACGCCTTCGCTGGCGGCAGCACCGGCACGACGGCTGAACACGTCAACTTTGTCGGCGACGATGAATGCGGAGTAGAAACCCACGCCAAATTGACCGATCAGGTGCGAATCTTTTTTCTGATCGCCAGACAGGTGTTTCATGAAATCGGCGGTGCCGGATTTGGCAATCGTGCCCAGGTGGGTGATCGCATCTTCACGGCTCATGCCGATACCGTTGTCTTCGAGGGTGACGGTTTTAGCGTCCTTGTCGAAGCTCACACGGATTTTCAGTTCGGCGCCACCTTCCAGCAACTCAGGCTTGGACAGGGCTTCGAAACGTAATTTGTCGACAGCGTCAGAGGCGTTCGAGATCAATTCGCGAAGGAAGATTTCCTTGTTGGAATACAGCGAATGGATCATGAGGTGCAGCAGTTGCTTCACCTCGGTCTGGAAGCCCAGGGTTTCCTTTTGAGTTTCCACACTCATGGTCATCAAACTCCAATCAGATGGCAGTGGCCGCGACCTTCAGGGTCGGCGGCGGGTTGTCATCAAAGTTGGGGGCTCGGATCAGGATTTCAAGGGCTCATCGATTTTGAAGTGGGCACGGGCGGTGGCAATTGGCTCGGCTTCGGTGCTTTGCCAGGCGGTTACCGCCACGTTTGCGACACGTCGGCCCTGACGACACACCTGGCATCTGGCCCAGGTGTCGCGAAACTGCCCCGTGCGCAGGTAGTCGAGGGAAAAGTCGATGATCTTCGGCACGCCCGGCGAACCGGTGAGAATCAGCAGGTGCAGCGCGGCGGACAGCTCCATGAACCCGGCAATCACACCACCATGAATTGCCGGCAGCAAAGGGTTACCAATGTTGTCCTTGTTCGCCGGGAGGCGAAACAGCAGGTCATCCCCGACCCGCGAGCATTCGACACCGATCAGTTTGGCGTAGGGAATCAGGTGTAGCAGCGCGGCGTAGTCGCCCTGCTCATGGGCCTGTTGCAGTTGTTCCTTGAAGTTGTCGATCATTTCGCCCCTCCGGCGATGGCGCCACCGAAGCCTTTGGTGCCTTTGACGCCCTTGCCCATGCGCATGAACGTGCCCACCACATGGGCGATAGGCTGTTCGGGATCATCCTGATAGGCAAAACCACGGGCGAAGATCACGTCCGTGGTGACCCGATAGCACTGGGCAAAGCCATACACATCCTTGTGCGGCTCGGCCGCGTGCATGTAGTCGATGCGCAGATCGAGGGTCGGGCAGACTTCGAACTCGGGCAACACGCAAAGGGTGGACATGCCACACGCGGTGTCCATCAAGGTCGTCAGCGCACCGCCGTGGATCACGCCGGTTTGCGGGTTACCGATGATTTGCGGGCTGTACGGCAGAATCACGGTAAGCCCGCCACTGCTGACGCTGTGAACTCGCAGCCCGAGTACCTGACAGTGTCGCAATGCCGATAAAAATCGCGTCGCACGCTCAAAAACGGGGTTTTCGGCCATTTGATAAAAACTCTTCTTAGTATTCCGACACCGCACTAGGCGGATTCGGTAAAAGTTCCCGTGGGAATTATCTTATATATCTGAACGAATTGAGGAACTTAACCCTGTTGGCTGTGCTCGAAAGGCCAAGTAGATATTTTCCATAAGGAGAAACACCCCATGCGTAAGACTTTAGCTATTGCCTTGATGTTGACCGCTTCCCTCGGTCTCGCAGCCTGCGATAAAAAATCCGAGGACAAAGCTCAAGAAGCCAACGAACATGCTGAGCAGGCTCAGCAAGACATGAACAAAGCTCAGGATAAAGTGAACGACGCAGCGAAAGAAAACGCCGAAGCCGCCAAAGCTCAGGCTGAATCGAACGAAGCCGCTGTGAAAGAAGCACCTAAAAACTAAATCAGTTTTTAGCGTGATAAAGAAGACCCGCCAAGTGCGGGTTTTCTTTTGCCTGTCATTTGCCCTGCTAGAGCAAAATAGTTCTAAAAGTCGGACTAATCATCAGTAGCAACGAACACACTAGCCCGACAACCCACACCAGACTTCGTTGCCAGGCGAGATCGCCCCAATAGCACAGTAAGTAAATGACTCGCGTGATCACAAAGATGATTGCCAGCGAGTCAATCAGCCATCCCGCCGTCTGCGTGGTGTGCGCCATCAACACCCCCACCGCGAACAATATGAAGGCTTCGAAGCAGTTCTGATGGGCCGCTACCGCGCGGGCACCGAAGCCGGTGAGTTGGGCCTGCTGCTGGCGAGGCAGGTGATTGTTGTAACCACCCTGATCTTTCATGGCCTTGGCCACCGGCATGCGGGCCACGTAAATCAGCAAGGCGCTGATCAACACACACCAGAACGGAATACTCATCAAGCAGCCTCTTTGTTCGCTTCAGGCAAGGGCGCCTCTGTAGGGGTATAGACCATCACGTCGAGAACGTCGGAATGAAACTCCCGGCGATAGAGCACCAGCACTACGCCGGCACTCATCAACATGAACAACCAGGGGCTGACGAACCAGGCCAGCATGGTCATGCCGAAGTAATAGGAGCGCAGGCCGAAGTTGAACTGGTTGGCGGCCATCGAGATGACACGCGCCGCCCGGGCCGCAAACGCTTTACGCTCCTGCTCCGAGACATGGCGCTCGCCGACCATGGGTGCCGAACCGATCAGAATGGCCGCGAAGTTGTATTGGCGCATGCACCAGCTGAACGTAAAGAACGCATACACAAACACCAGCGCCAGGCACAGCAACTTGATCTCGGACATCCCCTGGGAGGCCTGCTGCACCATCGGGATATCCGCCAGCAACGACACGGCCCGTTCCGACGCGCCCAGCACGGTGAGAATGCCAGCCAGGATAATCAGCGTGCTCGAGGCGAAGAACGAAGCGTTGCGTTCCAGGTTGCCGACCACGCTGGCGTCGGCGATACGGTTGTCGCGCAGCAGCATGCGGCGCATCCAGTCTTCGCGGTACAGGTGCAGCACACTGGCCAGGCACGCGGTGTCGCGGCCCTTCCATGTCGCATAGCGGGTATAGCCGCCCCAACAGATGACAAACCAGGCGGCGGCGAGAATGTGGATCAGGTTGGCGTGGATGAACGACATGCAGGTCCTTGTGATGTGTTTGCGGAGGTTCCCGCAGGGGATTTGCAGTGTTTCGACGTTAGCTCACAAAAAAAGGCACTGCATCACGCGCATAAAAAATGCCCCGTATCGATTGATACGGGGCATTTCTGTTATAGCTCAAGACCCGCTTGTGGCGGGCATGAAGCGACTTAAGCCAAGGCTTCTTCGCGTTTACCCAGCAGGCGGTCGCATACCACTGCAACCACCAGCGTCATGACCGATGGCACCAGCCACGCCAGGCCTTGCTCGCTCAGCGGCAAGTGAGCCAGTTGCGTCGGCATCCAGTCCGCCAGACCCGCGCCCTTGAGCGCGTCGATCAGACCGAAGATGAACGACACCAGCATCACCGGACCGACGATGCGCCCCTGTTCATGCCAGAAGTCCTTGCAGAAGCTCAGGGCGACCAGCGCGATGCACGGCGGGTAGATCGCGGTGAGTACCGGGATCGAGAACGCGATCAGCTTGGTGAGGCCCAGATTGGACACAAACAGGGAAAACACGGCCAGGATAATGACCAATGTTTTGTAGGACAGCGGCAGCACACGGCTGAAGTATTCGGCGCAGGCGCAGGTCAGACCGACCGCCGTGACCAGGCAGGCCAGCGAGATCAGCACCGCAAGGAAACCGCTGCCCAACGAACCAAAAGTGTGTTGAACGTAAGCGTGCAATACCGCCGCGCCGTTGGTCGCGCCGGCAGCCACTTCATGGCTGCCCGAACCGAGACGGAACAGGCTGACATAAACCAGCGCCAGACCGACGCCGGCGATCAGCCCGGCAATGATCGCGTAGCGGGTGATCAACACCGGCGATTCGACGCCGCGGGAGCGGATGGCGTTGACGATGACAATGCCGAACACCAGCGCACCGAGGGTATCCATGGTCAGGTAACCATTGATGAAGCCCTGGGAGAACGGTGCTGCGACATACTCAGGCGTCGCCACGCCGATATCACCGGCAGGCAAAGCAAACGCGGCAATGCCGAGAACCGCCAGGGCGATGATCTTCAGCGGTGCGAGAAACCGTCCAACGGTATCCAGCAAGCGGCCCGGGTAGAGCGAGATGAAGAACACCAGCAGGAAGTACACCGAGCTATAGAGGAACAGCGCCAGCGGGCTTTCGCCGGTCAGCGGCGCCAGGCCCACTTCGAACGATACGGTCGCAGTGCGCGGCGTCGCGAACAGCGGACCAACCGCGAGGTAGCATGCAGCGGCCAGCAAGCCGCCAGCGACTTTGCCGATGGGACTGCTCAAGGCATCCATGGCGCCGCCGACCTTGGCCAGGGCCACGACGGTAATCACCGGCAGACCGACCGCGGTGATCAGAAAGCCCAGCGCCGCCATCCAGACATGAGGCCCGGACTGCAAACCGACGATAGGCGGGAAGATGATGTTGCCAGCCCCGACGAACAGGGCAAACGTCATAAAACCAAGTGCCAGGATGTCCTGGCCTTTCAACACTTTCATTAAGGAAATACCACACTACTGAATCGGAATTTAGAGAGGGATTTCCCTTTATGGGTGAGGGAAATGCTGTCGGTCCGCATAGGACTGACCCTTTAGCGCGAAGCAACCTTGTGGGTCGCGGACGCAAAATGGCGGCTAGCCTAACGAACTTGAGCTAAAAACGCACTGTTAGAGGGCGAACATTCCGATCTGCGACACTTCCGTGTCGCGTTTACATATCTAATTTACCTGCACAGAACCCTGGGCGAGGGCGCTTGTTCCCGCTCGGCTGCGCAGCAGCCGTAAAACCATGAAATGCGGCGCACCCGACATGCCTCGGTTGCGTGATTTGGGGGCCGCTTCGCAGCCCAGCGGGAGCAAGCGCCCTCGCCACAAAAAGCACTGTGGCCTGTGGATATATGGAATCACGGAAACGACAAAGGCCACCTGAAGGTGGCCTTTGTTTGGTGAAGCGTCAGCTAAGCGCGAGGCTTACTTGATCGCCCAACCGGTCAGCTCGGACAAAGCCTTGCCGATGTCTGCCAGCGAACGCACGGTTTTAACGCCTGCGTCTTCCAGGGCAGCAAACTTCTCGTCTGCAGTGCCTTTGCCGCCAGAGATGATTGCGCCAGCATGGCCCATGCGCTTGCCCGCAGGGGCAGTCACACCAGCGATGTAGGAAACAACCGGCTTGGTCACGTTTGCCTTGATGTAGGCAGCCGCTTCTTCTTCAGCCGAACCGCCGATCTCGCCGATCATCACGATCGCTTCGGTCTTCGGGTCTTCCTGGAACAGCTTCAGGATGTCGATGAAGTTCGAACCCGGGATCGGGTCACCGCCGATGCCGACGCAAGTCGACTGACCGAAACCGGCGTCAGTGGTCTGCTTCACAGCTTCGTAGGTCAGGGTGCCGGAACGGGAAACGATACCGACCTTGCCTGGCAAGTGAATGTGACCTGGCATGATGCCGATCTTGCATTCGCCTGGAGTGATCACGCCTGGGCAGTTAGGACCGATCAGGACTACGCCCAGCTCGTCGCACTTGACCTTGGCATCCAGCATGTCCAGGGTAGGAATGCCTTCGGTGATGCAAACGATCAGCTTGATGCCGCCGAATGCCGCTTCCAGGATGGAGTCCTTGCAGAAAGGAGCTGGAACGTAGATCACGCTGGCGGTGGCGCCAGTGGCAGCTACAGCGTCTTTCACGGTGTTGAACACTGGCAGACCCAGGTGCTCGGTGCCGCCTTTACCAGGAGTTACGCCGCCAACCATCTTGGTGCCGTATTCGATGGCTTGCTGGGTGTGGAAACTACCTTGCGAACCGGTAATACCCTGGCAGATAACTTTGGTGTCTTTATTGATCAGGACGCTCATTATTTGCCCTCCGCAGCTTTAACGACTTGTTGAGCAGCGTCGGTCAGGCTGGTAGCAGCGATGATGTTCAAACCGCTTTCTGCCAGTACTTTAGCGCCCAGCTCAGCGTTGTTGCCTTCAAGGCGAACAACAACCGGGATTTTCACGCCGACTTCTTTCACAGCGCCGATGATGCCTTCGGCAATCATGTCGCAACGAACGATGCCGCCGAAGATGTTGACCAGTACTGCAGCGACGTTAGTGTCGGACAGGATGATCTTGAACGCTTCGGTAACGCGTTCTTTGGTAGCACCGCCGCCCACGTCGAGGAAGTTGGCTGGTTTGCCGCCATGCAGGTTGACGATGTCCATGGTACCCATGGCCAGGCCAGCACCGTTGACCATGCAACCGATGTTGCCTTCCAGTGCTACGTAGTTCAGTTCGAACTTGGCAGCGTGCGCTTCGCGCGGATCGTCTTGCGACGGATCGTGGAAAGTCTTCAGCTTAGGCTGACGGTACATGGCGTTGGCGTCGATGTTGATCTTGGCGTCGAGGCAATGCAGATCGCCGTCAGCCTTGATCACCAGCGGGTTCACTTCCAGCAGAGCCAGGTCGTGATCCTTGAACAGCTTGGCCAGACCTACGAAGATCTTGGCGAACTGAGCAACCTGCTTGCCTTCCAGACCCAGCTGGAATGCCAGCTCGCGACCCTGGAATGGCTGAGCGCCAACCAGTGGATCGATAGTGGCCTTCAGAATTTTTTCTGGAGTGTCGTGAGCGATTTTCTCGATGTCCACGCCACCTTCGGTGGAAGCCATGAACACGATGCGACGGCTCGAACGGTCAACGACAGCGCCCAGGTACAGCTCTTTAGCGATATCAGTGCACGATTCAACCAGGATCTTGGTGACTGGCTGACCATTGGCATCAGTCTGGTAAGTCACCAGACGCTTGCCCAGCCACTGCTGTGCGAATGCCTTGGCGTCTTCTTTGCTGCGAACCAGCTTTACGCCGCCCGCTTTACCGCGACCACCAGCGTGGACCTGAGCTTTGACAACCCACTCGGTGCCGCCGATTTTGTCGCAAGCTTCTGCTGCTGCTTCCGGGGTATCTACCGCATAACCGGTGGAAACTGGCAGGCCGTACTCAGCGAACAGCTGCTTACCCTGATACTCGTGAAGATTCATGCTTATTACCGTCTTCGTTAGGTACTGCGCATTCGGTGCTGCACTTGTTCAAGTGCCGCACCACCTGTGACTGCTGCTTGCGTAGCCTTTCCGGACAACCGGTGCAGCTACGCAAGACTGCGTCCAGCGGATATTCCGCGGTGAGACTTGCATGCAAGGCTCACGACGGGCCATACCGCCGTGGTTTCTTATTGTCTTAACGCTTCTTGCGGTTGGCGATGTGAATGGCGCCGCCATTCACTGCCAGAGCTGCTTCGTGCAAGGCTTCAGACAGGGTCGGATGGGAGAAAACCATCATGCCCAGGTCTTCAGCGCTGGTGCCGAATTCCATACCGATCGCGCCCTGCTGAACCAGTTCTGCAGCGCTCGGGCCAATCACGTGGACGCCCAATACGCGGTCAGTCTTGGCATCGGCAATGACTTTCACGAAACCGCCGGTATCGTTGGCTGCCATGGCACGGCCACTGGCTGCGAACGGGAAGGTGCCAACGTTAACTTCAACGCCTTCAGCCTTCAAGGCCTGCTCGGTTTTGCCGACCCATGCGATTTCCGGGTGAGTATAAATAACCGAAGGGATCAAGTCATAGTTCATCTGGGCTTTGTGGCCCTTGATGCGCTCGACGACCATGATGCCCTCTTCCGAAGCTTTGTGAGCCAGCATCATGCCGCGCACCACGTCACCGATGGCGTAAACGCCCGGTACGGTGGTGGCGCAGTGATCGTCAACGTGCACGAAACCGCGCTCGTCGAGGGTCACGCCGCAATCGGCGGCCAGCAGATCCGTGGTGACCGGACGGCGACCAACGGCTACGATCAGCTTGTCGAAAGTGATGTTCTGTTCGCCATTGGCATCGGTGTAGTTCACAACGACTTCGTCGCCGTTCACTTTCGAACCGGTGACGCGAGCGCCCAGCTTGATGTCCAGGCCCTGTTTGGTCAGGGTTTTCAGCGCTTCCTTGGAAACGGCTGCGTCAGCGGCCATCAGGAAGGTGTCCAGCGCTTCAAGAACAGTCACTTCCGCGCCCAGACGGGACCAGACCGAACCCAGTTCCAGACCGATCACGCCAGCGCCAATCACGCCCAGACGTTTTGGAACCGATTGAAATTCCAGAGCGCCGGTGGAGTCGACGATCACATTCTGGTCGACCGGAGCCGGTGGAATGTCGATCGGACGCGAACCTGGAGCCAGGATCACGTTCTCGGCTTCAATGATTTCTACCGAACCGTCAGGCTTGGTGACTTCGACTTTCTTGCCAGCCAGCAGTTTGCCGTGGCCCTGGATCGAAGTAACGCCGTTAGCCTTGAACAGGGTGGCAACGCCGGAGGTCAGGCCTTTGACGATGTTGGCTTTACGGCCGACCATTGCTGGCACGTCCATGGTCACGCCAGCGTGGTTGATGCCGTGGATCGCGAAACCGTCTTGGGCTTCGTGGAACTTCCAGGAGCTGTCCAGCAGCGCCTTGGATGGAATGCAGCCGACGTTCAGGCAAGTACCGCCGAGGGCCAGTTTGCCTTCCTTGTCGGTGTATTTCTCGATGCAGGCAGTGGTGAGGCCCAGTTGCGCTGCTTTGATGGCAGCCACGTAGCCGCCAGGGCCCGCGCCAATCACTACCACGTCGAATTTCTGAGTCATGTGTCATTCCTTCTCGAATCAAACCGGACGGCCCCTTTTGGGGACCGTCGTGGGACGAAGCTGGTCATTACAGGTGGGCCGCCATCCTGCAGCGGCCCCATGCAACGAAATCAGATATCCAGCAGCAAACGAGCCGGGTCTTCCAGCAGGTTCTTGATGGTAACCAGGAAGGTCACAGCTTCTTTGCCATCGATCAGACGGTGATCGTAGGACAGAGCCAGGTACATCATCGGACGGATAACGACCTGACCGTTGATCGCCATAGGGCGCTGCAGAATGTTGTGCATGCCCAGGATGGCCGCTTGTGGCGGGTTGACGATCGGAGTCGACATCATCGAACCGAAGGTACCACCGTTGGTGATGGTGAACGTACCGCCGGTCATTTCATCCATCGACAGTTTGCCGTCGCGAGCCTTCTTGCCGAAGGTAGCGATGCCGCCTTCGATTTCAGCCAGGCTCATCAGTTCGGCGTTACGCAGAACCGGTACAACCAGACCGCGGTCGCTGGAAACAGCCACACCGACGTCGGCGTAGCCGTGGTAAACGATGTCGGCACCGTCGATCGACGCGTTGACAGCAGGGAAGCGTTTCAGCGCTTCGGTGGCCGCTTTCACGAAGAACGACATGAAGCCCAGGCGTACGCCGTTGTGGGACTTCTCGAACAGGTCCTTGTACTTCGAACGCAGGGCCATGACTTCGGTCATGTCGACTTCGTTGAAGGTGGTCAGCATCGCCATGTTCGACTGAGCTTCTACCAGACGCTTGGCCACGGTAGCGCGAACGCGGGTCATCGGTACGCGCTTCTCGATGCGGTCGCCAGCGGCGAACACAGGAGCAGCGGCAGCCGGAGCGGCAGCCTTGGCAGGTGCGGCAGCCGGAGCGGCTTTCTTGGCAGCAACAGCGGCCACCACGTCTTCCTTGGTCACACGACCGCCTTTGCCAGTGCCGGCAACGGAAGCGATGTTGATGCCGTTTTCTTCAGCCAGCTTGCGAGCAGCCGGTGCAGCAACAGGATCGTCTTCGCCTTCGGCGGCAGGAGCAGCAGCCTGTGCAGCGGCCGGAGCAGCAGCGGCAGCCGGAGCAGCGGCAGCAGCGCCGCCCGCTTCGATGGAGCCCAGGACTTCGTCGGACAGAACGGTGTCGCCTTCGTTCTTGACGATAGCGCCCAGCACGCCATCAGCGGTGGCCAACACTTCCAGCACAACCTTGTCGGTTTCGATGTCGACGATCAGGTCGTCACGCTTTACAGCGTCGCCCGGTTGTTTGTGCCAGGTGGCAACGGTGCCGTCGGCAACCGATTCCGGGAAAGTGGGGGCTTTGATTTCGATAGCCATTATCTGTGAGTCCTTAAATTCGGTTTCAGGTGCGCGAGGCGTTAAACAGTAAAGGCGTCTTGCAGCAGTTTTTCCTGCTGCTCAGCGTGCATCGATGCGTAACCGCATGCAGGTGCAGCAGAAGCCTCACGGCCCGCGTACTCAAGTACGAGAGACTTGTTGAGATTGCTGATGCTACGACGCATGTGGTGTTGGCTGCAGTACCACGCACCCTGGTTCATCGGCTCTTCCTGGCACCAGACGGCATTTTTGACGTTGGTGTAAGGAGCCAGGACTTCTTTCAAGTCGTCCTCAGGGAATGGGTACAGTTGCTCGATACGCACGATGGCGATGTCATCACGACCTTCGGCACGGCGTTTTTCCAGCAGGTCGTAGTAGACCTTGCCGCTACACAGAACAACGCGCTCGACCTTTTTCGGGTCCAGGGCATCGATTTCCGGGATAACGGTCTGGAACGAACCTTCCGCCAGATCTTCCAGCGTCGAGATGGCCAGTTTGTGGCGCAGCAGCGACTTCGGAGTCAGGACGATCAACGGCTTGCGCAGCGGGCGAATCACCTGACGGCGCAGCAAGTGGTAGATCTGAGCCGGCGTAGTCGGTACGGCAACCTGAATGTTGTGCTCGGCGCACAGCTGCAGGTAACGCTCCAGACGAGCCGAAGAGTGCTCCGGACCCTGACCTTCATAACCGTGCGGCAGCAGCATGGTCAGACCGCAGAGACGGCCCCACTTGTGCTCGCCACTGGTGATGAACTGGTCGATAACCACCTGGGCACCGTTGGCGAAGTCGCCGAACTGGGCTTCCCAGATCACCAGCGCCTCAGGCGTGGTGGTCGAGTAACCGTATTCGAACGCCAACACGGCTTCTTCGGACAGGAACGAATCGTACAGGTCAAAACGTGGCTGGCCGTTGTACAGGTTTTGCAGCGGGATGTAGGTGCCCGCGTCTTTCTGGTTGTGCAAGACAGCGTGACGGTGCGAGAACGTACCGCGACCGATGTCCTGACCCGTCATGCGAATCGGGTGACCTTCGAACGCCAGGGTCGCGTACGCCATGGTTTCGGCGTAACCCCAGTTGATCGGCAGGCCGCCGGCTTGCATTTTCTGACGGTCTTCGTAGATCTTCGAGACCTGGCGCTGAACCACGAAGCCTTCCGGAATTTCCAGCAGCTTGGCAGACAGTTCCTGCAAGGTTTTCAGATCGAAACGCGTGTCGTGACGTGCAGTCCAGGCGTGGCCCAGATACGGTCGCCAGTCCACGAACAACTCTTTGTTCGGCTCTTTGACCAGGCTTTTTACTACATGCAGACCGTTGTCCAGCGCGTTGCGGTATTCATCGACTTTCGCCTGAACACGCTCAACGTCCAGCACACCGCTCTGAGTCAGGCGATCGGCATACAGCTCACGGGTGGTGCGCTGTTTGGTGATCTGCTGATACATCAGAGGTTGGGTGCCGCTTGGCTCGTCGGCCTCGTTGTGGCCGCGACGACGGTAGCAGACCAGGTCGATCACCACGTCACGCGTGAACTGCATGCGGTAGTCGATGGCCAGCTGGGTCACGAACAATACGGCTTCCGGATCATCACCATTCACATGGAGGATCGGCGCCTGGATCATCTTCGCAACGTCGGTCGCGTACTCGGTGGAACGCGAGTCCAGCGGGTTGCTGATGGTGAAACCGACCTGGTTGTTGATCACGATGTGCACGGTGCCGCCGGTCTTGAAACCACGGGTCTGCGACATCTGGAAGGTTTCCATGACCACGCCCTGACCGGCGAACGCCGCGTCACCGTGGATGGAAATCGGCAGAACCTTCTCGCCGGTAGGGTCGTTACGACGATCCTGACGGGCGCGAACGGACCCCTCGACCACTGGAGATACGATTTCCAGGTGGGACGGGTTGAACGCCATGGCCAGGTGAACTTCACCACCGGTGGTCATGACGTTGGACGAGAAGCCCTGGTGGTATTTAACGTCACCGGAACCCAGTTCAACCTTCTTCTTGCCTTCGAACTCGTCGAACAGCTCGCGCGGGTTCTTGCCGAAGGTGTTGACCAGCACGTTCAGACGGCCACGGTGGGCCATGCCGATAACGATTTCCTTGGTGCCGTAGGAACCGGAACGCTGGATCAGCTCGTCGAGCATTGGAATCAGGCTCTCGCCGCCTTCCAGACCGAAACGCTTGGTGCCCGGGTATTTGGTGCCCAGGTATTTTTCCAGACCTTCACCGGCAGTCACGCGCTCGAGCAGGTGGCTCTTGATGTCGGCGGAGTACGTCGGACGACCACGCACGCTTTCCAGACGCTGCTGGAACCACTGGCGCTGCTCGGAATCGGTGATGTGCGTGAATTCAGCGCCGATGGTGCGGCAATATGTCTGCTGCAACGCTTCGTGAATTTCGCGTAGGCTCGCCTCCTCTTTGCCGATGAACAGGTCGCCGGCACGGAAGGTCGTATCAAGATCGGCATTGGTCAAGCCGTAATGATTGATCGACAGGTCTGCAGGTGCAGGACGCTGCCACAGCCCCAGCGGGTCAAGCTGGGCTGCCTGGTGGCCACGCATACGGTAGGCCTGGATCAATCGCAGCACTTCAACTTGCTTCTTCTCGTGCTCACTGCTCACGCTGCCGGCGGAAACCGGTTGTGCGCGGCGCTGGTTCTTTGCCAGCAAGACGAAATGATCGCGAATTGTGGAGTGCGAAACATCGGTGGCAGAGTTGCCGTCAGTAGGCAACTTCTGAAAGTAGGTGCGCCACTCTTCTGGCACAGCGTTAGGGTCGTGCAGGTAGAGCTCATAAAGCTCTTCCACATAGGCAGCGTTTCCACCTGAAAGGTGGGCACTGTTCCACATGCGCTGCATCACGCTTTCTTGCATGCTTGGTCACCCTCGGTTAGGGGAACACCACCGGCGTCGACACCGAGCAAACTTGCAGAAGTCCGAATGCAGCGACCAAAACAAGCCACTTAGGATCACGCTGATAGTCCGGGTACCAGCCCGGATGCCCCTGCTTGTCTCATTTCTTCAAAATAAGAGCCGCAGCCTTGTAAGCTGCTGCCCAGGTTAAAACTACGGCGCCGGTTGAAGCCTGCGCCGTAGCATCTACGGGTACAGCGGTCCTGCAGTTACAGCTGAATCACACGCCGCTTTGCAGCAGCATGTTACGCACGTGACCGATGGCCTTAGTCGGGTTCAGGCCTTTCGGACAGACGTTGACGCAGTTCATGATCCCGCGGCAGCGGAATACGCTGAACGGGTCATCCAGCGAAGCCAGACGCTCGGCAGTCTTGGTGTCGCGGCTGTCTGCCAGGAAGCGATACGCTTGCAGCAGAGCAGCTGGACCCAGGAACTTGTCCGGGTTCCACCAGAAGGACGGGCAAGAGGTCGAGCAGCAAGCGCACAGGATGCACTCGTACAGACCGTCGAGCTTTTCACGCTCTTCCGGAGTTTGCAGACGCTCGATGGCCGGAGCCGGCGTGTCGTTCTGCAGGTATGGCTTAACCTTCTCGTATTGCTTGTAGAAGATGCTCATATCGACGACCAGGTCACGGATAACCGGCAAACCTGGCAGCGGACGAACGATCAGCTTGTTACCTTTTACGACAGAAGACAGCGGCGTGACGCACGCCAGACCGTTTTTGCCGTTGATGTTCATGCCGTCGGAACCGCAAACGCCTTCACGGCAAGAGCGACGATAGGAGAAACCTTCGTCCTGCTCTTTGATCAGGGCCAGCACGTCCAGCACCATCAGGTCTTTACCACCGGTATCGACCTGGAATTCCTGCATGAACGGCGCAGCGTCCTGATCAGGGTTGTAGCGATAAACACTGACTTGCAACATGGCGGCCACCCTTAATAAGTCCGAATCTTAGGTTCAAAAGTCGGAACAGTCTTCGGCGAGAAGTTCACAGCACGCTTGGTCACGCGCTTGTCACCCGGGAAGTACAGGGTGTGGCACAGCCAGTTTTCGTCATCGCGATCTTCGTAGTCTTCACGGGCGTGAGCACCGCGGGACTCTTTGCGGATCTCTGCAGCGATGGCGGTGGCTTCAGCAACTTCCAGCAGGTTCTGCAGTTCCAGCGCTTCGATACGCGCAGTGTTGAACGCCTGGCTCTTGTCGTTGATCTTGACGTTGGCGATACGGCCACGCAGATCAGCCAGTTGAGCGATGCCCTTCTGCATGTATTCACCGGTACGGAATACACCGAAGTAGTTCTGCATGCAGCTTTGCAGCTCTTTACGCAGAGTGGCGACGTCTTCGCCTTCGGTACGCGAGTTCAGGCCATCGAGACGCGCCAGGGCAGCGTCGATGTCGGACTGGCGTGGACGGGCGTAATCAACGCCTTCTTTCAGGGTCTGCTCCAGGAACAGGCCAGCGGCACGGCCGAACACCACGAGGTCGAGCAGCGAGTTGCCGCCCAGACGGTTGGCACCGTGAACCGATACGCACGCCACTTCACCTACCGCGAACAGACCAGGAATGATCTGATCAACGCCGTCAGCGTCCTGAGTGATTGCCTGACCATGAATGTTGGTGGCAACGCCGCCCATCATATAGTGGCAGGTTGGAACGACCGGGATCGGCGCAACGGCAGGATCGACGTGAGCGAAGGTCTTGGACAGTTCCATGATGCCTGGCAGACGGCTGTGCAGAACTTCTTCACCGAGGTGATCGAGTTTCAGCATTACGTGGTCGCCATCGGGACCGCAACCGTTGCCAGCGATGATTTCTTTAACCATCGAGCGAGCAACAACGTCACGACCGGCGAGGTCTTTGGCGTTCGGAGCATAACGCTCCATGAAACGCTCGCCGTGCTTGTTGATCAGGTAGCCGCCTTCACCGCGGCAGCCTTCTGTTACCAGTACACCGGCGCCGGCGATGCCGGTCGGGTGGAACTGCCACATTTCAATGTCTTGTACCGGCACGCCAGCACGCAGAGCCATGCCGACGCCGTCACCGGTGTTGATCAGGGCATTGGTGGTGGACGAGTAGATACGGCCCGCACCACCAGTCGCCAGTACAGTGGCGTTTGCGCGAACGTAGGAGGTTTCACCGGTTTCGATGCAGATGACGATCATGCCGACAAAGGCACCATCTTCATTCTTCACCAGATCGACGCCGTAATATTCGTTGAGGAATACGGTGCCGGCCTTCAGGTTGGCCTGATACAGGGTGTGCAGCAATGCGTGACCGGTACGGTCGGCAGCGGCACAGGTACGGGCAGCCTGGCCACCTTTACCGAAGTCTTTCGACTGACCGCCGAACGGACGCTGGTAGATGCGACCCTGTTCGGTACGGGAGAACGGCAAGCCCATGTGCTCGAGCTCGAAGACTGCTTCCGGGCCTACGGAACACATGTATTCGATAGCGTCCTGGTCACCGATGTAGTCGGAACCCTTGACGGTATCGTACATGTGCCAGCGCCAGTCATCGTTTGGATCGGCGGACGCGATGGCGCAGGTGATGCCACCCTGGGCTGAAACAGTGTGCGAACGAGTCGGGAAAACCTTGGTGACAACGGCAGTCTTGTGACCGCCCTGTGCCAGCTGCAGCGCAGCGCGCATGCCGGCACCGCCGCCGCCAATGATGATGGCGTCGAACGAAAGCGTATTAACAGTAGTAGACATGAATCAGATACCCCAAAGAATCTGCACACCCCAGACGAAGTAGGCGAACATCGCAACGCCGCATACTGCCTGGAAGAGGAAACGTATCGCAGTCGCGGACTTGCCGAACGCCATTGGCGTCAAGTAGTCGGTCGCGATGGTCCACATGCCGACCCAGGCGTGAGCGCCGAGGGCAACGAGGGCCAGGAGACTGAAAATACGCATCCAGTTGTTTGCGAACAGTTCATGCCATTGGGCGTAGCCGATGCCGGGATGGGCAACCACGTATCCGATCAGGAAAATGAAGTAAGCCGCGAGAACGACCGCAGACACACGTTGTGCCATCCAGTCATAGAGGCCCGAACGCGACAGGTTCGTGACGTTAGTTACCATATCCAAACTCCTGCCAGAACGATTACCACCACGGAAACGGCGATAACGATTTTCGAGCCCAGTTTGCCGCCTTCAAGCGTCTCACCGATGCCCATGTCCATGATCAAATGGCGCACACCGGCAACCAGGTGATACAGCAAGGCGGACAGGATGCCCCAAATCACTAGCTTGGCTAGCGGACTGGTCAGACACGCTTTCACCTGACCGAAGCCTTCTTCCGAGTCGAGCGACTTGTCCAATGCATAAAGCATGATGGCCAGGCTGACAAAGAGGATGACACCGGAGATTCGGTGAAGAATGGACGTGTAAGCAGTGACTGGGAGTTTGATGGTCCTTAGGTCTAGGTTTACAGGTCGTTGGCTATTCACGGCTTTTTTTCACACTGAAGAGCCCCTAACAATCAGGGCAAAGTTGTTGGGGAGTGCACTGGTCAGGTACCCACCACCCAGGGAGTGCGACCCCCAATAAAGCAGGCCCAAAAGCCCCTGGCGGTCGGAGGCCGAGTATAGACAGTTAGGCTACTAATGACAACGCGTTCCCCTTCCCCTAATAGCGCATTGCACAAGTTGCATAAAAGGCGTAAATGGCAGTCAATTTCGAGGAAAAAGTCCGGTTAAAGCCTTCTGGAGCAAGACTTTAGGCAAATTGACATTCGAATTTATCTCACTATAGTGGTGCGGGCCCTGTGTGGGGGGTCTGTCTGATGATTTCAAGCATAAATAGGAGGCCACATGGCTGACAAAAAAGCGCAGTTGATCATCGAGGGCGCAGCCCCCGTCGAGCTGCCCATTTTAACCGGCACCGTTGGTCCCGATGTTATCGATGTTCGGGGCCTGACGGCCACGGGCCGTTTCACCTTTGACCCTGGTTTCATGTCGACCGCTTCCTGCGAGTCGAAGATCACCTATATCGACGGCGACAACGGCATTCTGCTGCACCGCGGCTACCCGATCGAACAGCTGGCTGAAAAGTCGGACTACCTGGAAACCTGCTATCTGCTGCTCAACGGTGAATTGCCGACCGCAGAACAGAAGGCCCAGTTCGTCAGCACCGTGAAGAACCACACCATGGTTCACGAGCAGTTGAAGACGTTCTTCAACGGCTTCCGTCGCGACGCCCACCCGATGGCTGTCATGTGCGGCGTAGTCGGCGCCCTCTCGGCCTTCTACCACGACTCCCTGGACATCAATAACCCGCAGCATCGCGAAATCTCCGCGATCCGCCTGGTTGCCAAGATGCCGACCCTGGCAGCGATGGTTTACAAGTACTCCATGGGCCAACCCATGATGTACCCGCGCAACGACCTGACGTACGCGGAAAACTTCCTGCACATGATGTTCAACACCCCGTGCGAGATCAAACCGATCAGCCCGGTACTCGCCAAGGCCATGGACCGGATCTTCATCCTCCATGCCGACCACGAGCAAAACGCATCGACTTCCACCGTACGCCTGGCCGGCTCTTCGGGTGCCAACCCGTTCGCCTGTATCGCTGCCGGCATCGCTGCACTGTGGGGCCCTGCCCACGGCGGCGCGAACGAAGCTGTTCTGACCATGCTCGATGAAATTGGCGATGTCTCGAACATCGACAAGTACATCGCCAAGGCCAAGGACAAGAACGATCCGTTCAAGCTGATGGGCTTCGGTCACCGGGTTTACAAGAACCGCGACCCACGCGCCACCGTGATGAAGCAGACCTGCGACGAAGTGCTGAAGGAACTGGGCATCAACAACGATCCGCAACTCGAACTGGCCATGCGCCTGGAAGAGATCGCCCTGACCGATCCGTATTTCATCGAGCGCTCGCTGTACCCGAACGTCGACTTCTACTCGGGGATCATCCTCAAGGCGATCGGCATTCCAACCAGCATGTTCACGGTAATCTTCGCTCTGGCGCGGACTGTCGGCTGGATCTCCCACTGGAAAGAAATGCTCTCCAGCCCGTACAAGATTGGCCGTCCGCGCCAGCTGTACACCGGCTACGAGTCGCGTGATATCACCAAGCTGGAAGACCGCAAATAAGACTTGTCTTGCGATAACGTCTTAAAGTTGTACCGAGAACGGCCTCTTATATAGAGGCCGTTTTTGTTTGTGCGCTTTGAATGTGTGGATGTGGATGTGCATATCCATTCCTGCGGTAACGGCGCCTATTGGTTCCGCTTTTACAGCGGGTTACTTGGAAAAGCGCCAAGTAACCAAGCGCTCTTGCCCCACCACTCGGCACCTCGCTTGAGCTCGGCGTGCCCGAACACAGGCATTGCTCCGCGGGTCGCCGCGATGGGCCATCCCTGGCCCGGCGCGGCTAAACCGGCATCCTTGCCGGTTTAGCCGCTGCGCAATACCTGCGTTCGGCCAGCGTGGTTTAACGGGGCGCCTTAGATCAAAATCAAAACCTCGACGGCCTTCGGGCCGACCGGGGTGACAAGCGACTGTGCACACACTCTCGATTTGCAATGAATCCCTGTGGGAGCGAGCCTGCTCGCGATAGCGTCGTCCCAGTCAACATCAATGTTGAATGGAAGTCCGGCATCGCGAGCAGGCTCGCACACAGTGGGAATTTCGTTGGGCATGGCATTGGTGTTCACCTGCGATCACCTGACCGAACTAACCGTCAGGTCAGCTCGAAACTAGCAGGCGCCGTTACACCAAACACGGATATGCACATATTCAAAAAACCGGTCGGGACCATCGCCCCAAAGGGTCCGATAACCGCCCACAGAAAAATGCCCCGATCTCTCGACCGGGGCATTTCTGTTCAACCCAACTTACACAAACACTCTCGAAACCTTAGTGCGAAACCGCCCCACTCGCCCCCAGACCCGTCTGCGAACGAACAAACTGCGGGAAGAACAACGCCCGCTCATTGTCAGCCGCCGTCGACTTGTCAGTGATCGAGAAGAACCAGATCCCCACAAACGCAATGATCATCGAGAACAACGCCGGGTATTCATACGGGAAGATCGCCTTCTCGTGATGCAGGATCTGCACCCAGATGGTTGGCCCGAGGACCATCAAGCCTACCGCACTGACCAGACCCAGCCAGCCACCGATCATCGCACCGCGGGTGGTCAGCTTCTTCCAGTACATGGAAAGCAGCAGCACCGGGAAGTTGCAGCTCGCCGCGATGGAGAACGCCAGGCCCACCATGAACGCGATGTTCTGGCTTTCGAACAGAATACCCAGACCGATCGCCAGCACCGCCAGTGCGATGGTGGTGATTTTCGAGACACGAATCTCGTCCTTCTCGTTCGCCTTGCCTTTCTTGATCACGCTGGCATACAGGTCATGGGACACCGCCGAAGCACCGGCCAGGGTCAGACCGGCAACCACTGCCAGAATGGTCGCGAACGCTACCGCCGAGATGAAGCCCAGGAAAATACTGCCACCGACCGCATTGGCCAGGTGCACCGCTGCCATGTTGTTGCCGCCCAACAGCGCGCCAGCCGCATCTTTGAAAGCCGGGTTGGTGCTGACCAGCAGGATCGCGCCGAAGCCGATGATGAAGGTCAGGATGTAGAAGTAACCAATGAAGCCGGTTGCATACAGCACGCTCTTGCGAGCTTCTTTCGCATCACTCACGGTGAAGAAGCGCATCAGGATGTGTGGCAGGCCAGCGGTACCGAACATCAGCGCCAGACCAAGGGAGAACGCGGAGACCGGATCTTTCACCAGACCGCCCGGGCTCATGATCGCCTCACCTTTAGGGTGAACCTTGATCGCCTCGGAGAACAGGGCACTGAAGTCGAAGTTGACGTGCTTCATTACCATCAGCGCCATGAACGAGGCACCGGACAGCAACAGCACAGCCTTGATGATCTGCACCCAAGTGGTCGCCAGCATGCCGCCGAACAGCACGTACATGCACATCAGGATACCGACCAGGATCACCGCAACGTGGTAGTCGAGACCGAACAGCAGCTGGATCAGCTTGCCGGCACCGACCATTTGCGCGATCAGGTAGAACGCCACCACCACCAGCGAACCGCAAGCGGACAGCGAGCGAATCTGGGTTTGCCCAAGGCGGTAGGACGCCACGTCGGCAAAAGTGTATTTACCCAGGTTACGCAGGCGCTCGGCGATCAGGAACAGAATGATCGGCCAGCCCACCAGGAAGCCGATCGAGTAGATCAGGCCGTCGTATCCGGAGGTGAACACCAGGGCGGAAATACCCAGGAAGGACGCCGCGGACATGTAGTCGCCGGCGATCGCCAGGCCGTTCTGGAAACCGGTGATTTTGCCGCCGGCCGCATAGTAGTCGGCCGCCGAGTTGTTTTTCTTCGAAGCCCAGTAGGTGATATACAAAGTCGCGCCGACAAACGCCACGAACATCAGGATCGCGGCGACGTTCAGCGGTTGTTTGGTCACTGCACCGGTCAGGGCTTCAGCCGCCCAGGCGCCAGGTGCGAACGCTGCGATGCTCAAAAGAGCCATTAGACGCCGGATCATTGCTGAGCCTCCTTGAGAATCGCATTGTTCAGGTCGTCGAATTCGCCATTGGCGCGTCGAACGTAGATCGCGGTGAGGATGAAGGCCGAAAGAATCAGCCCGACACCGATCGGTATGCCCCAGGTTATCGATGACTCAGGGCTGATCTTCGCGCCCAGAATATGCGGCCCGTAAGCGATCAAAAGGATGAATCCGGAGTAAAGCCCAAGCATGATCGCCGAAAGAATCCAGGCGAACCTTTCTCGCTTACTAACCAGCTCCTTGAAGCGCGGGCTGTTTTGAATCGAGAGGTAAATGCTGTCGTTCATTGTTTTTATCCTCGCAGCACAGATTATTGGTGGAACGGTATCCACTCTATGCGGCTGCGGGGCAGGTTCCAGACGACCTTAGTATTAGAACGACATGACAGAATCGCCATTTTCCAGCATGCAGAAAATAAAAGGCCCCCAGGCATTTGTGCCAAGGGGCCTTCAGAGGTGCTGACCCAACGCGTCAGCTCAGATTATTTGATCCAGTCTGCAACGCGCTCCGGGTGCTTGGCGACCCAATCCTTCGCGGCCGCTTCAGGCTTGGCGCCTTCTTGAATGGCCAGCATGACTTCGCCGATTTCGTCTTTCGAAGACCATTGGAAGTTTTTCAGGAACTTGGCCACTTCCGGTGCTTTGGTTGCCAGCTCTTTGCTGCCGATGCTGTTCACGGTTTCAGCCGCGCCATACACGCCTTTCGGGTCTTCGAGGAAGCGCAGTTTCCACTTGGCGAACATCCAGTGCGGTACCCAACCGGTCACGGCAATGGATTCGTTTTTCTTCTCGGCGCGGGTCAGCTCGGCAATCATGCCGGCGCCGGAACTGGCCTTGAGTTGATAGCCAGTCAGGTCGTAGTCCTTGATGGCCTGCTCGGTCTTGAGCATCACGCCCGAACCGGCGTCGATGCCGACGATGCGTTTCTTGAAGCTATCGTCTGTTTTCAGATCTTCAAGCGACTTGGCCTTGACGTACTCCGGCACGATCAGACCGATTTTCGCGTCCTTGAAGTTCGGGCCGTAATCGACGACCTGGTCTTTGTTCTTGGCCCAGTAATCACCGTGAGTCACCGGCAACCAGGCCGACAGCATGGCGTCGAGTTTGCCTGTCGCCACGCCCTGCCACATGATCCCGGTCGCGACGGCCTGCAGCTTCACGTCATAACCCAGCTTCTGCTTGATCACTTCGGCGGCCACATGGGTGGTCGCTACGCTGTCGGACCAGCCATCAACGTAACCGATGCTCAGGGTCTTGCTCTCGGCATTGGCGAATGTGGAGCCAATCGCAAGTACCAGAGCGGCACCTGCGCCTAAAAGTCGTCGCATCTTCATCGTTACTTCCCCGAAAGTGCTGCGCTCGACGGATGCCGAGTCGCGTCAACGTATTGTTATGGTGCACAGCGCCCCCATCACGCCCACCGCAAACTCGTTCGATCATCAGCGCGATTTATCAACAAGGGAACTGACGCCTCGATAATCAACCTGACGCCAACCGGAACCTGTGCTGTCAGCGACCTCAAGGCATCGAGAAACGACATCAGAACGCCATTAATCACGACCACCTTCAGCGCTCCCGCCGATCCGCCCGAACTTTGCATGTCAAAATCATGCAGGCCACCAAGCGCGGGGCAATTGCAGGTAACATGCGCGGCTTTGCTCCCAGACGGCCTGACCATGCCCGCGACATCACGCTTTCCTTTTTTTGCATATTTATTCGCCTGCCTGCTGGGGCTTTTTGCCCTTGGCGGTTTTTGGTACGGACTCGGCAAACCGGTGAGTCTGCCGGACGTGGCCAGCGCAACGCACAAGCTGCAATGCGCCTCCTACACCCCATTCGACAAAGACCAATCGCCGTTCGATCAGCCGTTCAAGTTGCGCCCCGAGCGCATGGACGCCGACCTCGCTTTGCTGGCCACCCGCTTCGAATGCATCCGCACCTATTCCATGACCGGCCTCGAGGCCCTACCCGATCTGGCGCGAAAGCATGGCCTGAAGCTGATGATCGGCGCCTGGGTCAACAGCAATCCGGTGGACACCGAGAAAGAAGTCGACCTGCTGATTGCCTCCGCCAACGCCAACCAGGACGTGGTGACGTCGGTGATCGTCGGCAACGAGACTCTATTGCGCAAGGAAATCACCGGCGCTCAGCTGGCCAGGCTGATCGGCAAGGTCAAAAGTCAGGTCAAGCAGCCTGTCACTTATGCCGACGTCTGGGAGTTCTGGCTCAAACACCCGGAAATCGCCCCCGCAGTGGACTTCCTGACCATCCACCTGCTGCCCTACTGGGAGGATGAGCCTTCGAACATCGACGCCGCGCTGCAGCATGTTCGCGAAGTGCGTCAGGTGTTCGGCAACAAATTCGCACCCAAAGACGTGATGATCGGCGAAACCGGCTGGCCAAGCGAAGGCCGTCAGCGCGAAACCGCCCTCCCAAGCCGAGTCAACGAGGCCAAGTTCATTCGCAACTTTGTGATCATGGCCGAGCAAGAAGGCTGGCACTACAACCTGATCGAAGCCTTCGACCAACCCTGGAAACGCGCCAGTGAAGGGGCGGTCGGTGGTTACTGGGGGCTGTTCGATGCCGATCGTCAGGACAAGGGCGTGCTGGCGGGGCCAGTGTCGAACGTGCCGTACTGGTCGCAGTGGCTGGTGGTGGGTGGCGTGATCTTCCTCGGCACACTGATCCTGGGCGGACGCGTACGCAGCACCCGCGCGGCCTTGGTTCTGCCGCTTCTGGGCGCGCTGGCAGCCTGTTCGATTGGTGCATGGGGCGATTTGGCGCGGGTTACCACGCGATTTACCAGTGAATGGTTGTGGGTCGCCTTGCTGACCGGTTTGAACCTGCTGGTGCTGGCGCATGCAGCGCTGACATTGAGCGCTCGCACGGGTTGGCGTGGGCAAGCCTTCGCTGCGCTGGAACGTAGGGCGGGCTGGTTGCTGGCAGTGGCAGGTTTTGCGGCGGCGGTGATGATGCTGGAGCTGGTGCTGGATCCGCGTTATCGCAGCTTCCCGAGTGTCGCGTTCATCCTGCCGGCGCTGGTTTACCTGTGCCGTCCGGTGAGCGTGCCACGTCGAGAGATTGCCCTGCTGACCTTCATCGTCGGTGCCGGCATTGCGCCGCAGTTGTATCGCGAAGGTTTGCAAAACCAGCAGGCCTGGGGCTGGGCATTGGTGAGCGTGTTGATGGTGGCGGCGTTGTGGCGCAGTTTGCGGGTGCGCAAGGGCTGATCTTTCAGTGCTGCTACCGGCCCTGACGCGGGCAAGCCACGCGCCCACAGGTTCTTCAGCGAATACAGATTTTGTGTACGACAAAGATCCTGTGGGAGCGCGACTTGCCCGCGAGGGCTGACGATCAGGCGCGAGGCGTCCGGACCAGTCGCAAAGCAGCAATCACCACAGCAAACACAGCCATCGTCGTGTTGTACAACGCCAGCGCCGGAAACCCGAACACCAGCGCCAGTATCGCCAACCACCACCCTGCCCGGCCCGGCAACACAAAGCCGATTACCGCTGCCGCCAGGGCGGTCCAGCCCAATACCTGGAAATGAATCATCAAGCCCAGGTTCGAACGGACCACGCATTCCCAGCGGCTCGCGTCGTCGACGCAGAGACCGACCCACTGCGCATCCTCCATGAAGCCATAACGCGCGCCATAACTGGCGGCCAGCCATAAAGGCAGCAAGACAAGCAGCAGAATCACGGGCAAACGGCGGGACATGAGGCACTCCAATAAGCGAAAACGGCGGCCAGCTTAATCCGACGACAGCCTGACGCAAGCGTTAACAACAGTTAACTGGGCAGTCAATCGCTGCAAAGTGTATCGTCCACCTACCATTACTCCGAAATTAGGCCTGATTGGTGCCGATGCATGGCACTTTGACGCAACCCCTGTGGTCATAGCCTGCGAACTTCATCCGGCACCATTCTCTCTAAGGGATCTAGTCATGCTCCGTTCCTTGCGCTTCGCCGCCCTGTTTGGCGGCCTTATTTTGAGTGCGTCCGCACTGGCGGTCGATATCGACGCTGCCAGTTATGGCTACCCTTTGACCAACCCGTTCGAGGCGACTATCGCCACGACGCCGCCGGACCTGCGTCCGGAGTTGCCGCTTGACGATGACATCGACCAGGAAACCCGCAGCGTCACGTTGCGCCCGGAGCGTGAGTTCGAACTGCCGGACAACTTCTGGCCGGTGAAGAAACTGACCTATCGCATCGCCACCCAGGATAAAGCGGCCCCACTGATCTTCCTGATCGCCGGCACTGGCGCGCGCTATGACAGCAGCCTCAACGAATACCTGAAAAAGCTCTACTACAAAGCCGGTTACCACGTAGTACAGCTGTCGTCGCCCACCAGTTTCGACTTCATGAGCGCTGCGTCACGCTTTGCCACACCCGGTATCACCAAGGATGACGCCGAAGACATGTACCGGGTGATGCAGGCCGTGCGGGCACAAAACCCGAAAGTGGCCGTCACCGATTACTACCTGACCGGTTACAGCCTGGGTGCCCTGGACGCCGCATTCGTCGCGCATCTGGACGAAACCCGCCGCAGCTTCAATTTCAAGAAAGTCTTGCTGCTCAACCCGCCGGTCAACCTCTACACCTCGATCACCAACCTGGACAGACTCGTCCAGACAGAGGTCAAGGGCATCAACAACAGCACGACGTTCTATGAACTGGTACTGAACAAACTGACCCGCTACTTCCAGCAAAAAGGCTACATCGACCTCAACGATGCCCTGCTCTATGACTTCCAGCAGTCCAAGCAACACCTGACCAACGAACAGATGGCCATGCTCATCGGCACGTCGTTCCGCTTCTCGGCCGCCGACATCGCCTTTACCTCGGACCTGATCAACCGTCGCGGCCTGATCACGCCGCCGAAAACGCCTATCACAGAAGGCACGACGCTCACTCCGTACCTCAAGCGTGCGCTGCAGTGCGACTTCGACTGCTACATCACCGAACAAGTGATCCCGATGTGGCGCGCGCGCACCGACGGCGGCAGCCTGCTGCAACTGATCGACCAGGTCAGCCTGTATGCCTTGAAGGATTACCTGCACGACAGCCCGAAAATCGCGGTCATGCATAACGCCGACGATGTGATTCTCGGCCCTGGCGACCTCGGTTTCCTGCGCAAGACCTTCGGCGATCGCTTGACCGTTTATCCACTGGGCGGCCATTGCGGCAACCTTAACTACCGCGTCAACAGCGACGCCATGCTGGAGTTCTTCCGTGGCTAAATACCTCCTGCTTATCGCAGCGTTACTCTGTGCAGGCGTCGCCAATGCCGACAACAGCAAAGCCAACGCGCCAGTTGTCATCGACAATGACGGTTTCAAGGAGCCGTTGAGCAAACTGAAATTCAACCCGGGCCTGGACCAGCGCGAGTTCGAGCGCTCCACCCTCAACGCACTGAACGTGTACGACCCGCTGGAAGAGTGGAACCGCCGGGTGTATCACTTCAACTACCGCTTCGACCAATGGGTGTTCCTGCCGGTGGTCGACGGTTATCGCTACATCACGCCTGGTTTCCTGCGCACCGGCGTCAGCAACTTCTTCAACAACCTCGGCGACGTGCCGAACCTGATGAACAGCCTGCTGCAGTTCAAGGGCAAGCGTTCGATGGAAACCACCGCGCGCCTGCTGCTCAATACCACCATCGGTATTGCCGGCCTGTGGGACCCGGCCACCGCCATGGGCCTGCCGCGCCAGAGCGAAGATTTCGGCCAGACGCTCGGCTTCTACGGCGTACCGGGCGGCGCCTACTTCGTGCTGCCGATCCTCGGCCCTTCCAACATCCGCGACACCGGCGGCCTGGCCGTGGACTTCACCGCCGAAAACGCGATCAACTTCCTGAACGTCGCCGAAGTCAGCTCCAACCACCCTGAAGTGTGGATCCTGCGCAGCATCGACAAGCGCCACCAGACCAGCTTCCGCTATGGCCAGCTGAACTCGCCGTTCGAGTATGAGAAGGTGCGCTACGTGTACACCGAGTCGCGCAAGCTGCAGATCGCCGAGTAATCCGGCAGCAACAAAAAAGGCCATTCGATGCGAGTCGAATGGCCTTTTTCATGCGCGGTACTTCAAACACCACAAATCAACTGTGTCAGGCGTTAGCCTTTCACTGTTTTCCAGATCTTGCTGACAACCATCACACCCGCCAACACCACCGCACCCGCCACAATCCCCGCCACCGCGTTCAACAATGTCGGCACGATAAACCCGGCACCGCCCGCCCCCGCGCTGACGCTTTCGATCCAGTGATGAACCACCGGTACGCCGTGGGTGAGAATCCCGCCGCCCACCAGAAACATCGCCGCTGTGCCGATCACCGACAGGCTTTTCATCATGTAGGGCGCCGCACGCAAAATCCCGCCGCCGATGCTTTTAGCCATCTGGCCGGGCTTCTGGGTCAGCCACAGGCCGAGATCATCGAGCTTGACGATGCCGGCCACCAGACCATAGACGCCGATGGTCATGACGATGGCGATGCCTGAGAGCACGATGACTTGCTGGGTCAGCGACGCATCCGCCACGGTGCCGAGGGTGATGGCGATGATTTCCGCTGAAAGAATGAAGTCGGTGCGGATGGCGCCCTTGATCTTGTCCTTTTCGAACGCCACCAGATCGACCGCCGGATCGGCCACGGCTTCGACCAATTCCGCATGCTCTGCCTGATCTTCAGCCTTGCTGTGCAGGAACTTGTGCGCGAGCTTCTCGAAACCTTCGAAACACAGGTAGGCGCCGCCGACCATCAGCAACGGCGTGACCAGCCAGGGAATGAACGCACTGATCGCCAACGCCGAGGGCACCAGGATCAGTTTGTTGAGAAAGGAGCCCTTGGCAACCGCCCAGACCACCGGGATTTCCCGCTCGGCGCGTACACCACTGACCTGCTGGGCGTTGAGCGCCAGGTCGTCACCGAGCACGCCGGCGGTTTTCTTGGCGGCCATTTTGGTCATCAACGCCACGTCGTCGAGTACGGCGGCAATGTCGTCGATCAGCAACAGTAAACTGCTTCCTGCCATGAATCAGGTGTCCTTCTTGAATGAATACTGCGCAGCATAGCGTGGCCGAGCACCACACGGGGCATTCTTGAGCGTCGCGCGAGGCCGGTGCTACCATGCGCAACCGCCAGAACAGGCAAGGAACCACCTGGTTTATGAGCACTATCCGCGAGCGCAACAAAGAACTGATCCTGCGTGCCGCCAGTGAAGAATTTGCCGACAAGGGCTTCGCTGCGACCAAAACCAGTGACATCGCAGCCAAGGCGGGATTGCCCAAGCCCAACGTCTACTACTACTTCAAATCCAAGGAAAACCTCTACCGCGAGGTCCTGGAAAGCATCATCGAGCCCATCCTGCAGGCCTCGACGCCGTTCAACGCCGACGGCGTGCCCAGTGAAGTGCTGAGCGGCTACATTCGCTCGAAAATCCGCATCTCCCGCGACCTGCCCTTCGCCTCCAAGGTGTTCGCCAGCGAAATCATGCACGGCGCCCCGCACCTGAGCGCCGACCTGGTCGAACAACTGAACAGCCAGGCCAAGCACAACATCGATTGCATCCAGACCTGGATCGACCGCGGCCAGATCTCCCCCATCGACCCCAACCACCTGATGTTCAGCATCTGGGCCGCGACCCAGACCTACGCCGACTTTGACTGGCAGATCACCGCGATTACCGGCAAGGCCAAGCTGGATGAAGAGGATTATGAAGCCGCGGCGCGGACGATTATTCGGTTGGTGCTTAAAGGATGTGAGCCGGATCATTAAGATTGCGGTGACTTTATCGCTTGCACGCTAGCTCCCACAGTGATCTCTGATGCTCAGATATTCCCCTGTGGGAGCCAGCCTGCCGGCGATGGCGATAGATCAATCAATAAAGATTAAGCACTCACCCCCGCATCCGCCCGCAACCCCAACGCCTCGATCGCATTGATCGCACACTGTTCGTCGACATCCGACAGATCCCCGCTGATCCCCACCGCTCCCAGCACATTCCCGTCCTGATCCCGAATCAACACCCCTCCCGGTGCCGGCACCACACTGCCCTGCCCCAGACTGTTCAAAGCCGCAATAAACGCCGGGCGTTGCTGGGCGTCCAGTGCCAGCAGGCGAGAGCCTTTGCCCAGTGCGATCGCGCCCCAGGCTTTGCCGATGGCGATGTGCGGTCGCAGCAGGCTGGCGCCGTCTTCGCGTTGAAGCGAAAGCAGATGCCCGCCGGCATCCAGCACGGCAATGGTCAACGGGGCCGCCGAAATCGCACGCGCGGCGGAGATGGCCTGACTGGTCAGGTTGACTGCCATTTTCAAGGTTAAAGCGCTCATGGTGCCGTCCTCATTTTGTTATAGGGAAAGCGAATGGACTGCGCGTTTGTGCTGCAGACCGATGCAACAAATAGAACACAATGAGTTATTTTTTTGTATACAATAATTCTCGAAAAGCGCCCCATGCGACGAAAAGCCACAGCAGAACAGGCTTCCGACGAATGAAACAGTCGCTTGAGAAAATGGATTGACCTGCGCCGTCCGCCGTGAATACACTCTGCGCAAAGCCACTTGTATACAATTACAAAACGTAAGAGGCACAAAACCATGAGCAAAATGAGAGCAATCGAAGCCGCCGTTCTGGTGATGCGCCGCGAAGGGGTTGATACCGCTTTTGGCATCCCGGGCGCCGCGATCAACCCGCTGTACAACGCCTTGCAGAAGGTCGGTGGCATCGATCACGTCCTCGCTCGCCACGTTGAAGGCGCCTCGCACATGGCCGAGGGCTACACTCGCACCAAGGCCGGCAACATCGGCGTGTGCATCGGCACCTCCGGCCCGGCCGGTACGGACATGGTCACCGGGCTCTACAGCGCCTCGGCCGACTCGATCCCGATCCTGTGCATCACGGGGCAAGCACCCCGCGCCCGGATGCACAAGGAAGACTTCCAGGCCGTCGACATCACCAGCATCGTCAAGCCAGTGACCAAGTGGGCAACCACCGTTCTGGAGCCGGGCCAGGTGCCTTACGCGTTCCAGAAGGCGTTCTTCGAAATGCGCTCCGGCCGCCCGGGTCCGGTGCTGATCGATCTGCCGTTCGACGTGCAGATGGCCGAAATCGAATTCGACATCGATGCCTACCAGCCGCTGCCATTGGCCAAGCCGAGCGCGACCCGCGTTCAGGTGGAAAAAGCCTTGGCCCTCCTTGATCAGGCCGAACGTCCGTTGCTGGTGGCCGGTGGCGGCATCATCAATGCCGACGCCAGCGAATTGCTGGTGGAATTCGCAGAGCTGACCGGTATTCCGGTGATTCCGACCCTGATGGGCTGGGGCACCATTCCGGACGATCACCCGCTGATGGTCGGCATGGTTGGCTTGCAGACCTCGCACCGTTACGGCAACGCCACGATGCTGAAATCCGACGTCGTACTCGGCATCGGTAACCGTTGGGCCAACCGTCACACCGGTTCGGTCGACGTGTACACCGAAGGCCGCAAGTTCATTCACGTCGACATCGAAGGCACTCAGATCGGCCGCGTGTTCACCCCGGACCTGGGCATCGTGTCCGACGCCGCTGCCGCGCTGACCGTGTTCATCGAAGTCGCTCGCGAATGGCAGGCCGCCGGCAAACTGAAAAACCGCAGCGCCTGGCTGCAAGACTGCCAGCAGCGCAAAGCCAGCCTGCAGCGCAAGACCCACTTCGACAACGTGCCGGTCAAGCCGCAGCGCGTGTACGAAGAGATGAACCAGGTGTTCGGCAAAGACACCTGCTACGTCAGCACCATCGGTCTGTCGCAGATTGCCGGCGCGCAGTTCCTGCACGTCTACAAGCCGCGTCACTGGATCAACTGCGGTCAGGCCGGCCCGCTAGGCTGGACCATTCCGGCAGCGCTGGGCGTGGTCAAGGCCGATCCGACCCGCAAGGTCGTGGCACTGTCGGGCGACTATGATTTCCAGTTCATGATCGAAGAGCTGGCCGTGGGCGCGCAGTTCAAACTGCCGTACATCCATGTTGTGGTAAACAACTCGTACCTGGGGCTGATTCGTCAGGCCCAGCGCGGTTTTGACATGGACTACTGCGTGCAGCTGTCCTTCGATAACCTGAACGCTCCGGAACTCAACGGTTACGGCGTCGATCACGTCGCGGTCGCCGAAGGCCTCGGTTGCAAGGCGCTGCGTGTGTTCGAACCGGGTCAGATCCAGCCTGCCCTGCGCAAGGCTCAGGAACTGATCGAAGAGTTCAAGGTGCCGGTGATCGTCGAGATTATTCTGGAGCGCGTGACCAACATTTCCATGGGCACCGAGATCAACGCCGTCAACGAATTCGAAGACCTGGCGCTGGTCGGCAACGATGCGCCGACGGCGATTTCGTTGCTCGATTAACTTGTAGGGTCGCTCCCACAAGGATCCGGGAACGACCACCCCACACATACGGGAGACCACCATGCCGCGTTTCGCAGCCAACCTGTCCATGCTGTTCACCGAACAGGATTTCCTCGCCCGTTTTGAAGCGGCCGCCAAGGCCGGCTTCAGTGGTGTCGAATACCTGTTCCCCTACGACTTCAGCTCCGCCGACATCAAGGCCAAGCTCGACGCCAATGGCCTGACCCAGGTGCTGTTCAACCTGCCGGCCGGTGACTGGGCCAAGGGCGAGCGCGGCATTGCCTGCCTGCCGGACCGGGTCGAAGAGTTCCGCGCCGGTGTCGATCTGGCCATCGCTTACGCACAAGTGCTGGGCAACACCCAGGTGAACTGCCTGGCCGGTATTCGTCCACAGGGCATCGACGATGCCACCGTGGAAAAAACCTTTGTCGCCAACCTCAAGTACGCGGCCGACAAGCTGCAGGCGGCGGGTATCAAACTGGTGATGGAAGCGATCAACACCCGCGACATCCCGGGTTTTTATCTGAACAACACGGCGCAAGCCCTGTCGATTCGCGAACAGGTCGGCAGTGCCAACCTGTTCCTGCAATACGACATCTATCACATGCAAATCATGGAGGGTGACCTGGCCCGCACCATGGCCGCGCACCTGGGCGAGATCAACCACATCCAGCTGGCCGACAACCCTGGACGCAACGAACCGGGCACCGGTGAAATCAACTACCGCTTCCTGTTCGAACACCTGGACCGCATTGGTTATCAGGGTTGGGTTGGCTGTGAATACAAGCCGCTGACCACCACCGAAGCGGGTCTGGGCTGGCTGAAAACCCATAACGCGATTTGAAGCTGACGCAGAACCACTGTGGCGAGGGAGCTTGCTCCCGCTCGGCTGCGAAGCAGGCGCAAAACCTGAATGCCGCTTCTGCCTGATACACCACAGCGGTTGGTTTTGGGGCCGCTGCGCGGCCCGGCGCGAGCAAGCTCCCTCGCCACAGGGTGTGCTGCACACATTATTTGGCAAGACAAAAACAAGAGGAATTTCTCATGGCTAAAATCGGATTTATCGGCACCGGCATCATGGGCCACCCAATGGCGTTGAACCTGCAAAAAGCCGGTCACAGCCTGTTCCTGTCGGCGCACCACGACGCCGCGCCTGCCGACCTGGTTGCCGGTGGCGCCGTCGCTTTGGCCAACCCGAAAGAAGTCGCGCAAGAAGCCGAATTCATCATCGTCATGGTGCCGGATACTCCGCAGGTCGATGACGTACTGTTCCGCGCCGACGGCGTAGCGGCCGGTGTCGGCAAAGGCAAAATCGTGATCGACATGAGCTCGATCTCGCCCACCGCCACCAAAGCCTTCGCGACCAAAATCAACGAAAAAGGCGCGCAGTACCTCGACGCACCGGTTTCCGGCGGTGAAGTCGGCGCCAAGGCTGCGACCCTGAGCATCATGGTCGGCGGCGATGCCGACGCCTTCGAACGCGCACTGCCGCTGTTCCAGGCCATGGGCAAGAACATCACCCTGGTCGGTGGCAATGGCGATGGCCAAACCGCGAAAGTGGCGAACCAGATCATCGTCGCGCTGAACATCCAGGCCGTCGCCGAAGCCCTGTTGTTCGCCTCGAAAAACGGTGCCGATCCCGCCAAGGTACGTGAAGCGCTGATGGGCGGTTTCGCTTCATCGAAGATCCTCGAAGTGCACGGCGAACGCATGATCAAAGGCACCTTCGACCCGGGCTTCCGCATCAGCCTGCACCAGAAGGACCTGAACCTGGCCCTGCAAGGCGCCAGGGAGCTGAACATCAACCTGCCGAACACCGCGAACGCCCAGCAAGTGTTCAGCACCTGCGCGGCCATCGGTGGCAGCAACTGGGATCACTCGGCACTGATCAAGGGCCTGGAGCACATGGCGAATTTCTCGATTCGCGATAAGCAGTAAGCCCTGCCCTGAAACCTGTGGGAGCTGGCCTGCCAGCGATGAAATCGACGCGGTGTGTCTAAAAGACCTCAGCGCCTGAATCGCTAGCAGGCTAGCTCCCACAGGAACCCGAGTTGCTCTTCCAATAACAAGAATTCCGGGAGCCCGCCATGTCGGTCGATCCGCAACAATTCCTGCGCGAGCTGTTTGCCACAGCCATCGACGCGGCCCATCCGCAGCAAGTACTCGAAGCCCATTTGCCCGCCGATCGCACGGGTCGAGTGATCGTGATCGGTGCCGGCAAAGCCGCCGCCGCCATGGCCCAGGTGGTCGAGCGCTGCTGGCAGGGTGAAGTGTCCGGTCTGGTGGTGACGCGTTACGGCCACGGCGCCCCATGCGAAAAAATCGAAGTGGTCGAAGCCGCGCACCCGGTGCCGGATGCCGCCGGTCAAGCGGTCGCCAGGCGCGTCTTTGAACTGGTCAGCAACCTGACGGAAGACGACCGCGTGATCTTCCTGCTTTCGGGCGGTGGCTCTGCACTGCTCGCACTTCCCGCCGCCGGCATCAGCCTCGCCGACAAGCAATCGATCAACAAAGCCCTGCTCAAATCCGGCGCGACCATCGGCGAGATGAACTGCGTACGCAAACACCTCTCGGCGATCAAGGGCGGTCGCCTCGGCAAGGCCTGCTGGCCGGCCACTGTTTATACCTATGCCATTTCCGATGTGCCCGGCGACCTCGCCACGGTCATCGCCTCCGGCCCTAC
Source organism: Pseudomonas fluorescens NCIMB 11764 (assembly GCF_000293885.2). Taxonomy (NCBI): domain Bacteria; kingdom Pseudomonadati; phylum Pseudomonadota; class Gammaproteobacteria; order Pseudomonadales; family Pseudomonadaceae; genus Pseudomonas; species Pseudomonas fluorescens. The sequence continues at coordinate 3,050,411 of NZ_CP010945.1, read as the reverse complement.
CGTGGCCGACCCAAGCACCTCCGCCGAAGCACTGGCGATTCTCAAGCGCTACGGCATCGAGGTCCCGGCCTCGGTCCGCAACTGGCTGCAAAGCCCCGACTCGGAGACGGTCAAACCCGGCGATCCGAGCCTCGCGCGCAGTCATTTCCAATTGATCGCCCGTCCACAGCAATCGCTTGAAGCGGCCGCCGTGAAAGCGCGTCAGGCCGGTTTCAGCCCGCTGATCCTCGGCGACCTCGAAGGCGAGTCCCGCGAAGTCGCCAAGATGCACGCTGGCATTGCGCGGCAAGTGGTCTTGCATGGCCAGCCATTGCCGGCGCCGTGCGTGATCCTCTCGGGCGGCGAAACCACGGTCACCGTGCGCGGCAATGGCCGAGGCGGACGTAACGCCGAATTCCTGCTCAGCCTGACCGACAGCCTCAAAGGCCTGCCCGGCGTCTACGCGCTGGCCGGTGACACCGATGGCATCGACGGCTCCGAAGACAATGCCGGCGCGATCATGACCCCGGACAGCTACGCCCGCGCCGCCGCCCTCGGTTTGAGCGCCAGCGATGAACTCGACAACAACAATGGCTACGGCTATTTCGCGGCGCTGGACGCACTGATCGTTACCGAGCCGACCCGCACCAACGTCAACGATTTCCGCGCCATTCTGATTCTCGAGAGCCCTAAACATGACGCCTGATAAAAAGGTCAAAATCCTCGCCACCCTCGGCCCGGCCACCGATGGCCTCGAAGACATCCGCGAGCTGGTGCAGGCCGGAGTCAACATCTTCCGCCTGAACTTCAGCCACGGCGATCACGCCGACCACGCCCAGCGCTATCAATGGATACGTGAAGTCGAGCGTCAGCTGAATTACCCGTTGGGCATTCTGATGGACCTGCAAGGCCCGAAACTGCGGGTCGGCAAGTTCGCCGAAGGCAAGGTGCAACTGCATCGTGGCCAGGCGCTGCGCCTGGATCTGGACCCGACGCCGGGCGACCAACGCCGGGTCAACCTGCCGCACCCGGAGATCATCGCCGCACTGGAGCCGGGCATGGACCTGCTGCTGGACGACGGCAAACTGCGTCTGCGCGTGGTCACCAAGTACGCCGATGCCATCGACACCACGGTGCTCAATGGCGGTGAGTTGTCGGACCGCAAAGGCGTGAACGTGCCGCAGGCAGTTCTGGAACTGAGCCCGCTGACGGCCAAGGATCGTCGAGACTTGAGTTTCGGCCTGGAGCTGGGTGTGGACTGGGTCGCGCTGTCGTTCGTACAGCGCCCGGAAGACATTCGCGAAGCGCGTGAGCTGATCGGTGACAAAGCGTTTTTGATGGCCAAGATCGAGAAACCGTCGGCAGTCACTCAGCTGCGGGAAATCGCTGAACTGAGCGACGCGATCATGGTTGCCCGTGGCGACCTCGGCGTCGAAGTGCCGGCCGAAAGCGTGCCGCAGATTCAGAAAAACATCATCGGCATTTGCCGCGAACTCGGTAAACCGGTGGTGGTGGCGACACAGATGCTCGAGTCGATGCGCTTCTCCCCGGCGCCCACCCGCGCTGAAGTCACCGACGTGGCCAACGCCGTGGCCGAAGGTGCGGATGCGGTGATGCTGTCGGCGGAAACCGCGTCCGGGGAGTACCCGATGGAAGCCGTGCAGATGATGAGCAAGATCATCCGCCAGGTGGAAAACGGCCCGGACTATCAAACGCAACTGGACGTCAGCCGGCCGAAGGCTGAGGCGACCGTTTCCGATGCGATCAGCTGCGCGATCCGCCGTATCAGCAACGTGCTGCCGGTGGCGGTGCTGGTCAATTACAGCGAGTCGGGGGCGTCGAGCCTGCGTGCGGCGCGGGAACGGCCGACCGTGCCGATTCTGAACCTGACGCCGAACCTGCAGACAGCTCGCCGCTTGACGGTCGCGTGGGGCGTGCACTCCGTGGTGAATGATCGGCTGCGGCAGGTGGATGAAGTGTGTTCGACGGCGCTGGAGATCGCGCAGGCGCAGGGTATGGCGCAGCGCGGGGATACGTTATTGATCACGGCGGGGGTGCCGTTTGGGCAGCCGGGGTCGACTAACTCGTTGCGTATAGAGACGTTGATTTAAAGAACGAGCTCTGTGGCGAGGGAGCTTGCTCCCGCTCGACTGCGAAGCAGTCGTCGCTTTGGCATGACGGTTCCAACAGAAAAACCGCATTCGCCGAATCGGGGTCGCTTCGCGGCCCAGCGGGAGCAAGCTCCCTCGCCACAACGTTTATGCAAGACCTTGGTTTTTCCCACTGCCCCAGACTTCATCATGCCTGCCCACCACTTCAACACCCACTGCCCCGATTGGGCGACTGCCCTGCTCAACGGCTTCAGTCAGATTTTCCTCCAGCGCCATCCGCTGTGCGGTCTGCTGTGTCTGTTGGCGATTCTTTTTACCGCACCGGCCCTGCTGGGTGGTGCCCTGCTGGGCGGCCTCGCCGGTTTGCTCACCGCGCAACGTCGCAATTACGCCAAGGCCGATCGTCAGGCCGGACTGTTCAGCTACAACGGTGTCCTCCTCGGCTTGCTGCTGAGCCTGTATTTCCCCTGGTCCGCCCTGTTGCCGCCGCTGATCATTGCCGCTGGCGGACTGAGTGCCATGCTCACCCAGCAATGGTTGAAACGCGCCCGCGACCATCATTGCCTGCCGGCCTACACCGCGCCCTTCGTCGGCATGAGCTGGTTGCTGCTGTCGTTTGCCGCGCCACAACACCCCGCGCCACTGATCGAAATGAACACGTTCAACTTGTTCGCCGCTGCGCTGAAGGGACTTGGTCAGGTGATGTTTCTCGGTCATCCGCTGGCGGGGGCACTGATTGCCGCGGGCTTGCTGCTCGCCGACCGTCGCGCGTTTATGTGGGCTTTGCTGGGCTCCGTTGTCGGACTCGGGTTCGCCTTGCTTCATCACGAAACGTCAACCGCGCTGCTGGGGCTCGGGGGTTACAACGCCGTGCTCGCCGCCCTCGCCTTCAGCGGACAACGCCACCGGCCCTGGTTGCCACTGCTGGGCATTACCCTTGCCGTATTGCTCACACCGGGCTTCGCCGCGCTCGGTCTGGCCACGCTGACCGCGCCATTCATCCTCGCGTGCTGGCTGATCCGCGCAGGCATTCGCGTGCTGCGTCAGGCCGCCGTCGACAGTGCGCCTTGCGCTACCGGGGAGAATCACCCTAGGCTGCGCTGATTCTCGATTCAGGCGTTTTCCATGGACAGCAGCAAAAACTGGCGTGAAGACCTTTACGTCATGGTTTTCCAGAGCGACACCAAGGCCGGACGGCGCTTCGACGGCATCCTGCTGTTGATCATCCTTGCCAGCATCATCATCGTGATGCTCGACAGCATCGACACGATCCACCAGAACTACGCCAACGTGCTGGCGTACATCGAGTGGGGCTTCACCGTCATCTTCGCCATCGAATATGGCCTGCGGCTCTACTGTTCGCCGAAGCCATTGCGTTACGCGTTCAGCTTTTACGGACTGGTGGATTTGCTGGCGATCGTGCCGGGCATCCTCGCGCTGTATTACGCCGATGCGCAGTATTTGCTGATTATCCGGATCATTCGGATGCTGCGGATTTTCCGCGTGCTCAAGCTCAGCCCTTATCTGAAACAAGCCAATTACCTGATGTCGGCGCTGCGCGGCAGCAAGCAGAAGATCGTGGTGTTTCTGGTCAGCGTCTGCACACTGGTAACAGTGTTCGGCACGCTGATGTACGTGATCGAAGGTCCGGAGCACGGCTTTACCAGCATTCCGAAAGGTATCTACTGGGCAATCGTGACGCTGACCACCGTAGGCTTTGGCGACATCGTGCCCAAGACGCCGCTGGGCCAGGTAATTTCCTCGCTGGTGATGATCACCGGTTACTCGATCATCGCGGTGCCGACGGGGATTTTCACCGCGGAGCTGGCAAACGCCATGCGCGGCGAACAGTTGCAACACGACTGCCCGGTGTGCAAGAAAAACAGCCATGAGCATGGCGCTGCATTTTGCTCGCGGTGCGGCAATGCTCTGTTTGAGAAACAGGAATAAGCAAAGTACTTTTTAATCTTTAAAGGACTATGCAAGCGCAGTTATAGTCGCTGGCAAATCGCCTCATTTTTAAATTAGAACAAGGAAAGCGCAGTGAAAAAACTCTTTGGCGCCTCACTTCTGGCCGCTGGCCTGGCATTGGCCAGCGTGGCTCAGGCTGCACCGACTCTGCTCAACGTTTCCTATGACGTGATGCGCGATTTCTACAAGGACTACAACGCTGCCTTCCAGAAACACTGGCAAGCCGAGCACAACGAAAACATCACCCTGCAGATGTCCTTCGGCGGTTCCAGCAAACAGGCGCGCTCCGTGATCGACGGCCTGCCGGCTGACGTCATCACCATGAACATGGCCACCGACATCAACGCACTCGCGGACAACGGCAAACTGGTCCCGGACAACTGGGTCACACGCCTGCCGAACAACAGCGCGCCGTTCACTTCGGCAACGGTGTTCATCGTTCGCAAAGGCAACCCGAAAGCGCTGAAAGACTGGCCTGACCTGCTCAAGGACGGTGTGCAAGTGATCGTGCCGAACCCGAAAACCTCGGGCAACGGCCGCTACACCTATCTGTCGGCCTGGGGTTATGTGCTCAAAAACGGCGGTGACGAGAACAAGGCCAAAGCCTTCGTCGGCAAACTGTTCAAACAAGCGCCCGTGCTCGATACCGGTGGCCGTGCCGCCACCACCACCTTCATGACCAACCAGATCGGCGACGTGCTCGTGACCTTCGAAAACGAAGCGGAAATGATTGCCCGCGAGTTTGGCCGCGACCAGTTCGAAGTCATCTACCCAACCGTCTCCGCCGAGGCCGAACCGCCGGTGTCTGTGGTCGACAAAGTGGTCGAGAAGAAAGGCACCCGCGCTGCAGCCGAGGAATACCTGAAGTACCTGTGGTCGCCGGAAGGTCAGGAAATTGCCGCCGCCAACTACCTGCGTCCACGTGATCCGGCGGTACTGGCCAAGTACAACGATCGCTTCCCGAAGGTGGATTTCCTGTCGGTGGAGAAGACCTTTGGCGACTGGCGCACCGTGCAGAAGACTCACTTCAATGATGGCGGAATTTTTGATCAGATTTACAACGGCCAGTAATTCCTGAGCCAATGAAAAAGGCGACCCGAGAAGGTCGCCTTTTTTGTGGGCGTTTTTCGCCACGAATCAGTGTGCAAGCGAGCCTTGTGTGGCGAGGGAGCTTGCTCCAGCTCGGCTGCGAAGCAGTCGCAAAGTTTTTGGGGCCGCATCGCGACCCTGCGGGAGCAAGCTCCCTCGCCACACAGGCTCGCTCTAACAGGTTCTGCCCCAAGCAGCTACATCGGCGGTGTGACGCCATCCTTGCCGGCCGAAATCGACTGCGCCGTCAGCGTCCCGTCGGCACTCTGTGTCACGAACGTCACGATCTTCACACCCACTTTCAGCAAGCTGCGGTCCCCTGGCAACAGGTTCACAATCGGCACATCCTCCGGCACCAGAATCTTCTGCTGACCACCTTTGTAGTTGACGGTCAGCACACGACCATTGCTCACCACCAGATCGCCGACGCTGCCATTGGTCATGCTGCTGCCCTTGACCAGATCGAAAGGCCGATGGCCGTCGCCGCTGCCGGCCAGCTCCGGTGGGAAGACATGGACTTCCAGGGCTTTGAGCGAACCGTCTTCCTGCGCAATGGCCGCGGACCCTATGTAGCTGCCCGGTTTGATGTCTTCGATATTCGCCAGGGTTACAGCGCGGACCTTGGTGTCCCTGGTCAAATTGATGACTACGTTTTCGCCGCTGTTGACGTGGACTTTCAGCACCTCTGGAGTCACTCCGGTGATCTCGCCGCGCAAGCCGATGCGCATGCCCGGCGCGTCGGCCGCCTGCGCGAGATTTGCCATAAACAACCCGATCAAAGCGCCGCAAATCAGGTGACGGAACATCGCGTTCATGAAAGTGCCTTCCGGTTATTAATCGTGAAGAGAACATAAGCACGCTATCGAACAAGATGTAAGTGAATGTATCATCAGACTTCAAAATTCTGGCGCAGGGTTCATCGGCAACGGTACACACCGGCGCCTCTCATTCCGCAATGGAATGATTGCTATCACTCCAATCCCACTTCCGCCGTTCCGGCCAGCCGCTTAGCCTGCGCGCATTCCATTTTGCTCAGCGAGATACGTTATGAACCCAGCGAACCAGGCACCTCACGGCGCCACGACAATGACCAAAGGCATGGTGCTGCTGTTCGCCTTTTGCTGTGGCGCCATTGTGGCCAACATTTACTACGCCCAGCCGATCATCGGCCTGATCGCGCCGGACATTGGCCTGACCAGCACCATGGCGAGCCTGATCGTTTCGCTGACCCAGATTGGTTACGCGCTGGGCCTGTTCTTCCTGGTGCCGCTGGGCGATCTGCTGGAAAACCGTCGGTTGATGATCATCACCACGGTGGTGGCGATTGCCAGTCTGTTGGGCGCTGCGTTTACCGATCAACCCAACGTGTTTCTGTTGATCTCGTTGCTGGTGGGTTTCAGCTCGGTGTCGGTGCAGATCCTGATTCCACTGGCCGCGCACCTGGCGCCCGAGGAGACCCGTGGCCGGGTGGTCGGCGGAATCATGGGCGGTTTGCTGCTGGGGATTCTGTTGGCGCGGCCGGTATCCAGCGTTGTGGCTGATCACTTCGGCTGGCGCGCGATGTTCGTGATCGCAGCCGTGTTGATGGCGGCGATCAGCATCGTGCTGGCGGTGACGATTCCCAAGCGCCAGCCCGATCACAGCGCCTCTTATGGCCAATTGCTGGGCTCGCTGTGGACGCTGTTGCGCCAGCAACCGGTACTGCGTCAGCGTGCGTTCTACCAGGGTTGCATGTTCGCCACGTTCAGCCTGTTCTGGACAGCGGTGCCGCTGGAACTGGCACGCAATCACGGCCTGTCGCAAACCCAGATCGCGATCTTCGCTTTGGTGGGAGCCATCGGTGCGATCGCCGCGCCGATCGCCGGTCGACTGGCTGACGCAGGCCACACCCGCATCGCTTCGTTGCTGGCCCTGCTGTTCGCCAGCCTGAGCTTCCTGCCGGCGTTCATCCATCCGGCCTACAGCGTCATCGGCCTTGCCGTCACCGGCGTGGTGCTCGACTTCTGTGTGCAAATGAACATGGTCCTGGGCCAACGCGCGGTCTACGCCCTCGACGCCAAAAGCCGCAGCCGCCTGAATGCGCTGTACATGACCAGCATTTTCATCGGCGGCGCCTTCGGCTCCTCGGTCGCCAGTGCAGTGTATGAGCACGGCGGCTGGTTGTGGATCGTGATCGTGGGCAGCGCGTTTCCGTTGTTGGCATTGTTGCGGTTCTTGAGTGTTTCCAAAGAACCTTCCCTGGCAACGGCGTAAGGCTTTTCGCGAGCAGGTTCGCTCAAAGGGTTTGCACCAACCTGTGGGAGCGAACCTGCTCGCGATATCGATGGCACTGGCACGATTCAGTGCCGAACCAGCTTCTCCATCGCCGCATCTGCCAGAAAGGAAGAACGGCTTTTGACATTGTGCTCGCGCACATACCGGTCAATCCGCTGGATCACATAGCCGGGCAACGTGACATTGACCTTCTCGGTCTTGCCCATATACGGCGCGATGTCCAGCTCCAGCATTCCCCATCCCATGTCGGCAAAGTCCGGGTTGCCACGATGGACGGCTGCCGAAGTCGGCATCGGAATCGATTCCCCGTCAGCGGCTATTTCCTGAAGCAGGATATGGGCAATCTCGATCGCCGCGTTATAGGCATCTTCAAACGTATCCCCGGCCGTTGCGGCACCCGGAATATCGGGGATCTGAATACCGATGGCGGTGGTCTCGTCGCCCCACTCGATACAGATTGGATATTGCATTATGGATCTCCTGCGTAACTGGCTGGCGGGCAGTAAAGCCCGGCTCGCCTCCTGATGCTTTTAACCGTCCCGGTCGGTAAATCCTTTTTCGGGTGAGGGACGGGAATCGTGTACGGGTTGTATCGATGGGTGAAGAGATGATGGCTGCCGGTAATCCGATCCAGCGTCCAGCCCGCCTCCTCCAGCTCCTTGATCAATAACCTGCTTTGCACCCCCAGCCTCCTTGCTCCGGCCCAGACAAAAGTAACTCTAGAGTTATCTTTACTCAAGCACAAAAATCCTGATCACGACGTTCGGTTGTTTTACGAAGTGTGATTGCCGCCAAGATAGAGCGTTTGTGGAGGATGCCTACCCCAAAACCGGCAAGCACCGACGTGTGCACTTTGCCGATTTGATGGACTATAAAACCCGGCGCAACATTGCCAGCGAGCAAGCAATGAAGCTTCTCGCCGAGCAGGCACAAGCGTTAAGGCGTGCGTGACGGGTCACGAAGATTTGATAGAAGGATTAACGTTGCCCGATATGGACGATCGCCATGTGCTGGCGGCAGGCATTCGCTGTAACGCGAGCGTCATCGTCACTTTCAATCAGAAAGGCCATGCTCTGATCAATGCCCTACAAGGTCAAATGCATAGGTCGGGCTTGCCGATGCAGGTCAGCAGGCTCTCGACGGTATGCTCCAGCGATCCGGAGTTGTCGAGCACGTGCACGCTCGGTTCCTCCGCCAACAGGCGCTCACTGAAATGGGCATTACGCGCCAGCCGCTGATCGATCTCGGCCTCCGACTCACGTCCGCGCGCCAACAGGCGCTGACGCAACACCGCCTGGTTCACAGTCAGCAACAGCACCCACACGTCTGGATAACGTTCACGGGTTTGCGGCAAATGCGCACGCGAACCGTTGACCATCACGTCGTCCCCCGCCGCCAGCCACTCGTCGATTTCCCGCGGGATGCCATAAGCCAGGCCATGAGCCTGCCAGCTGAGGGCAAATGCACCCTGGTCCCGCATCTCGGCGAACTGCTGCAGGCTGACGCCCAGCGCCGCCTCCCCGACCGCTTCCGCGGAGCGCGTAATGACCCGCCGCACGATACGACAGCCGCGTTCGGCCAAGCGCGTTCGAGCGGCATCCAGCAGGCTGTCCTTGCCCGAACCTGAAGGCCCGATGAGATAGATCAACCTGCCGGACATCAAAACATCCTCTTCGCTTGTCGCCTGCTGGACCACAACGCCCACAAAAAAGGCGACCCCCGAAGGGTCGCCTTTGCGTTACTGCCCGAATTGCCGTCCCAACCCACCCGGCACGCCATGGATATCCGTCTCTTCCCAAGGCCCGTTCGGGCTGATCGACCGGCTCCAGCCATTGTCGAAGCGATAATACGTGCGCTGGCGGTAGAAGGTATTGGTCTGGTCATCCAGCACATAAACACCAAGCTTGGGATCCCAATGGCTGTTGCCACCCGGCGGCGGCGCGAAGCTGGCGGAAGTGCGTGGCAGTGGCTTGGCAGGTTTGGCCGGAACGCTCGGCTTGCTCGGGGCGGGCGAGGTAGACGGAGTGGGCTTGGGTTGCGAGGGCGGAATCGGCGGCAGCGACGTCGGCTCCGGCCGCTGGACCGCGCACGCGCTTAACCCCAGGACCAGACTGAGCAGGGTGATACGAGCGATAGCGGTCATGGTTGCGTTTTCCTGTTATTTGTCCGGACTGTCGATGGTCAGTTTTTGTGGCGCGGTGGTGCTGCTGGCCAGCGGCTGGCTGCGACCGATCCATTCGCCGGCAGTCGGTTGGCCGGCACGAGAGATGCGCGCAACCAGTTGGACTTCAGGGAAGTTCGACAGTTTCAACTGCGGCATCATTGCGTCGGCATCGCCCAATTCGACAGTCGCCGGCAAGTCAGCCACGGTCAGGCGCTTGGCGGCCAGTGGCGCCGGCGGGCCATTGGTGGCGCGAGCGAAGATGAACACGCTGTCACCCGGTTGAACCTTGGCCTTGAGCGCTGGCGCCAGATCGACGCTGACTTTGATCAGTGCCGACTTGACCGCAGGCGCCCGGGCAACCTTGCCACCGCTGGCCTCGAGTTTTTCAGTGGCGCGGGCAATACCGCCTTGCAGCGCCGCCCGGGAGTTGTCGTCCGGCGGCAGTTGCGCCAGCAGACGATTCCAGTAGTCGATGGCATCCTGATAACGCGCGCTTTCAAACGCGGCAATGCCGAGCAGACCCAGGCTGGTGACTTCCTTAGGATCGGCTTTCAAGGCTTCGTCGGTGAGGGCCTGAACCTTGTCTGACCACTTCTTGCCGTCGGCGAAGTATTGAGCCTGCGCCCATTGCCCGAGCAATTCCGGCTGACGACCGGCCAGGTTCACCGTGCGTTCGAAGATCTTCGCCGCATCGCCAGGACGATCCTGTGCCATGTAGGTCCGACCGAGGAAGTACAGGCCTTCTGCCGAATCCGGTTGAGCCGCGACGGCGCGCTCCAGGCGACGGGTCATCTCTTCCATCGACTGCGGTGCCTGAGAGAATTCGCGAGTCAGCTCGACCTTGTCGCTCGCCCCGAAATGCAGATACAGCCCAAGCCCCAGTACCGGCACCAGAATCGCCGCCAGCAAGGGCAACGGTTTGCCCAGGCGCGCCACGCGCGGTGCCTCGACGCCTTCAGTGTCGGCGAGCAACTCTCGGGCAGCTTCGGCGCGACCGGTTTCCAGTTGCGACGCGTTGAGCACACCCTCTTCCTGCTCGGTTTGCAACTCGGCCACGCGCTCCTGATACAGCGCGACGTTCAGGGCCGTACGATCTTCTTCCAGCTGAGCGCGACGGCCGCGCAGAACGGGGATCAACAGAAAACTCAGGGCAACCAGAAGCAGCAGACCTGCAGCGAGCCAGAAATCAATCATTCTTGGTTTTATCCAACAAGTGGTCGAGGCGCTCGCGCTCCTCGGCAGAAAGCGCGTCCGGGCTGTCGGCGCGTTGCACGCGACGACGGCGGACGATCACGGCGATGATCACAAAACCACCCAGCAACAGGCCGGCCGGGCCGAACCAGAGCAAGGCAGTCTTGGCGTTCAGAGCGGGTTTGTAGCGGACGAAATCACCGTAGCGATCGACCATGAAGTCGATGATCTGCTGATTGTCTTTGCCTTCGCCCAACATGCGGAAAATCTCTTTGCGCAGGTCAGCGGCGATCGGTGCATTGGAATCGGCAATGTCCTGATTCTGGCACTTGGGGCAACGCAGCTCTTTGGTCAGCTCGCGAAAACGCTCGCGGTCGCCTTCTTTGGCAAACTCATAGGTGTCGATGGCCGCGTGTGCCACGCCAGCCATGCTCAGCCCCAGCACAACAGCAGCTATCCAGCGCTTCATGGTTTGGCCTCGTCGACCAGCGCCTGATACTTGGCCGCCAGTTTTTCGCGCCAGACCTGTTCTTCGATCACACCGACGAACTTGTCGCGGATGATGCCCTTGGCATCGATGAAGAAGGTTTCCGGAGCGCCATACACGCCAAGGTTCAGGCCCAGCGTGCCCTCGTCGTCGCGGATGTCCAGTTGATACGGGTTGTGGAATTCCTTCAGCCACTTCAAGGCGTCCGCGTTGACGTCCTTGTAGTTGATGCCGTAGATCACCACGCCCTTCTCGGCCAGTTTGTTCAACACCGGGTGCTCGACCCGGCAGGAAATGCACCAGGTGCCCCAGACGTTGACCAGCGCCGGTTTGCCCACGATGTCAGCCTTGGTCAGGGTCTTGTCGCCCTGCACCGCTGGCAGGGAAAACTCAGGGAACGGCTTGCCGATCATTGCCGAAGGCAGCTCGGCCGGGTCCAGGTACAGACCGCGATAAAGGAACACAGCCACCACCAGAAAAATCACCAGTGGCAACAGCATCAACCAACGTCTCATGCAGTCGCTCCCGACATGCCCAGTGCTTCGCGCACGCGGCTTTTTACCTTGACCCGATAACGCCGGTCCATCGCCGCCAACAACCCGCCGAGCCCGGTGAGCAAACCGCCGAACCAGATCCAGCGCACGAACGGTTTGACGTGCACGCGCACGGCCCAGGCGCCATCGCCCAGCGGTTCGCCGAGTGCGACGTAGAGGTCACGGGTGAAACCGGCGTCGATCCCGGCTTCGGTCATCACCGAGTTCTGCACGGTGTACAGGCGTTTTTCCGGGTGCAGCACGCTGATTTCCTTGCCGTCGCGGATCACCCGCACGGTGCCTTTGTCGGAGGTGAAGTTCGGGCCTTCGAAGTGTTTGGCACCTTCGAACACGAACTGGTAACCGCCCAGGTCCATGGATTCGCCCGGCGCCAGGCGCAGGTCGCGTTCAGCACTGTTCTGGCTCGACAGCACGACACCGAGTGCGCACACGGCGATGCCCAAATGCGCAATTTGCATGCCCCAGTAGCTGCGGGTCAGGGTCGGCAGGCCTTTGATCAAGCCTTTGTGCCGCGTCTTGTCGAAGATGTCGCGCACGCCGGCCAGCAACACCCAGGCCGCGAGCATGAAGGTCGCGATCACCGCCCAGTTGAAATCGCCGTAAGCGACGCCAGCCACCACCGCCAGTGCGGCACTGCCGAGCAGCACCGGGGTCAGCATGCTCATCAGCCATTTGACCGGGGTGTCTTTCCAGCGCACCAACATGCCGACCGCCATCACCACCATCAGCAACGCCATCAACGGAATGAACAGTGCGTTGAAGTACGGCGGGCCGACCGACAGCTTGGCGCCGGTCATGGCATCGAGGATCAGCGGATACAAGGTGCCGAGCAGGATCATCGAAGCCGCCACCACCAGCACCAGGTTGTTGCCCAGCAACAGGGTTTCCCGGGACCAGAGGTTGAAGCCGACATGGCTTTTCACCACCGGCGCGCGCAGGGCAAACAGCGTCAGCGAACCGCCGACCACAAACAGCAGGAAGATCAGGATGAACACGCCGCGCTCCGGGTCGGAGGCAAAGGCGTGAACCGAGGTCAACACGCCGGAACGCACGAGGAAGGTTCCCAGCAAGCTCAGCGAGAAGGCGGCGATGGCCAACAGCACGGTCCAGCTCTTGAACACGCCACGCTTTTCCGTGACCGCCAACGAGTGAATCAACGCGGTACCCACCAGCCATGGCATGAACGAGGCGTTTTCCACCGGGTCCCAGAACCACCAGCCGCCCCAGCCGAGTTCGTAATAAGCCCACCACGAACCGAGGGTGATGCCGATGCCGAGGAAGGCCCAGGCGACGATGGTCCATGGACGCGACCAGCGCGCCCACGCCGCATCAAGACGGCCGCCCAGCAGCGCGGCGATGGCGAACGCAAACGCTACGGAGAACCCGACATAACCCATGTAGAGCATCGGCGGGTGGACGATCAGGCCGATGTCTTGCAGCAACGGATTGAGGTCGCGACCGTCCGCTGGAATTTGCGGGAGGATGCGGGCGAACGGGTTGGAGGTGAGGATCAGGAACAGCAGGAAACCGGTGCTGATCATGCCCATCACCGCCAGCACGCGGGCCAGCATCACTTGCGGCAACTGCCGGGAGAATACCGACACCGCGAAGGTCCAGCCACCGAGAATCAACGCCCACAGCAGCAACGAACCTTCGTGCGCGCCCCACACGGCGCTGAACTTGTAGTACCACGGCAATGCGCTGTTGGAGTTGCTGGCGACGTAGGCAACGGAGAAGTCGTCAGCCATGAATGCGTAGGTCAGGCAACCGAAGGCGAACAACAGAAAGGCAAACTGGCCCCAGGCGGCCGGCTGAGCCAGGCTCATCCACAAGCGGTCGCCGCGCCAGGCTCCCAGCAACGGCACCACGGCTTGAACCAGCGCGAAACACAGCGCCAGAATCATCGCCAGGTGGCCCAATTCAGGGATAAAGATTCCGGATGTCATCAATTAGCCCTCTTTTGCTGGAATGGGTGCCGACTGGCCGCTGTCTTTCAGGGCCTTGGTCACTTCCGGCGGCATGTATTTCTCGTCGTGCTTGGCCAGCACTTCGTCAGCCACCACCACGCCGTCGGCGTTGAGCTTGCCCAGGGCGACGATGCCCTGCCCTTCGCGGAACAGGTCCGGGAGGATGCCGCGGTAGCTGATGGTTACGGACTTGTTGAAGTCAGTCACGATGAACTTCACGTCCAGCGAATCGCCGGAACGTTGCAGCGAACCTTTTTCGACCATCCCGCCGGCACGAATGCGCGTGTCTTGCGGCGCTTCGCCATTGGCGATTTGCGTCGGTGTGTAAAACAGGTTGATGTTCTGCTGCAGGGCGCTCAGGGCCAGGCCGACAGCAGCGCCGACACCGACCAGGATCGCGAGAATGATGATAAGACGCTTTTTGCGCAGCGGATTCACTTGCCGTTCTCCCGGCGCAGTCGACGCGCCTCTTGTTGCAGATACCGCTTGCGGGCCAGAACCGGCGCCGCCACGTTGAGGGCCAGCACCACCAGGCAGATGCCATAGGCTGACCAGACATACAGGCCATGATGGCCCATGGCGAGAAAGTCGCCGAATGAAGCAAAACTCATCGAGCGGCCTCCAGACTGTTCTGTACTTCTGCCTTGACCCAACTGGCGCGGGCTTCGCGCTTGAGCACTTCAAGGCGCATGCGCAGCAGCAGTACCGCGCCGAAGAAACAGTAGAAACCCAGCGCCGTCAGCAGCAGTGGCAGCCACATCTCGGCCGGCATTGCCGGTTTTTCGGTGAGGGTGAAGGTCGCGCCCTGGTGCAGGGTGTTCCACCATTCCACCGAGTACTTGATGATCGGGATGTTGATCACGCCGACAATCGCCAGCACCGCGCAGGCCTTGGCCGCGCTGTCACGATTGCTGATGGCGTTGCCCAGCGCAATGAGACCGAAGTACAGGAACAGCAGAATAAGCATGGACGTAAGTCGCGCATCCCAGACCCACCACGAGCCCCAGGTCGGCTTGCCCCAGATCGCGCCGGTGACCAACGCCACGGCGGTCATCCACGCGCCGATGGGGGCCGCGCATTGCAGGGCGACGTCAGCCAGTTTCATCTTCCACACCAGCCCGACGATCCCGCAGACCGCCAGCATCACGTAGATGGACTGCGCCAGCATGGCGGCCGGAACGTGGATATAGATGATGCGAAAGCTGTTGCCTTGCTGGTAGTCAGGCGGCGCGAAGGCCAGCCCCCAAACGACACCGACGCCGATCAGCAGCAACGCCGCGACGCTCAGCCATGGCAACAGTTTGCCGCTGATGCCGTAAAACCATTTGGGTGAGCCGAGCTTATGAAACCAGGTCCAGTTCATTACTGTTTCCATCACGGGTGCTACTCGCCATCACGAGTAGCGAAGGGTCTGCCTTTCTTACAAGAAAGCGATCAAAAAATGATCAGACCTCATTATTATTCGCCGACGCTGATCTTCAGGCCAGCAGCTATTGCAAAAGGTGTAAGGGTTATCGCCAAGGCGGTCAGGCTACCAAGCCACAGGAGATAACCGGTCGCCGGCATTCCCTGCAAGGCCGCCTGCAAGGCGCCACTGCCAAGAATCAACACCGGGATGTACAACGGCAGAATCAGCAGCGCCAGCAACAGGCCGCCACGCTTCAACCCCACCGTCAGGGCGGCGCCCACCGCACCGAGCAGGCTGAGCACCGGTGTACCGAGCAACAGGGAAAGCAGCAACACCGGCAGACAGGCGGTTGGCAAACCGAGCATCAACGCCAGCAGTGGAGCGAGCAAAACCAGTGCCAGACCAGAGAATGCCCAGTGTGCCAGTACCTTGGCCAAAACCAGAAGAGGCAGGGGGTGCGGCGAAAGGACCCACTGTTCAAGGGAACCGTCTTCGAAATCACTGCGGAAAAGCCCGTCCAGCGAGAGCAAAACCGATAAAAGGGCCGCGACCCAGACCAGTCCCGGAGACAAGGTTTGCAACAATTGAGACTCGGGACCGACCGCCAACGGGAACAGAGCAACCACGATGGCGAAGAATACGAGCGGATTGGCCAACTCCGCCGGACGGCGGAACAACAAGCGAGCCTCACGGGCGACCAACAGGCCGAAAACACTCATACGGCCCAGTTCCCCAGATCAATGTCGCGATAGCCGACCGGCATCCGGGTCAGCGTGTGGTGAGTGGTCAGCACGACCATACCGCCACGCTCACAGTGCGCGGCCAGGTGCTCTTCGAGTTGCGCAACGCCTTGCTTGTCGAGCGCGGTGAACGGCTCGTCGAGGATCCACAGCAGCGGACTGTCCAGGTACAGACGCGCCAACGCCACACGGCGTTGCTGGCCGGCGGACAGGGTGTGACAGGGAACATCTTCGAAACCGCGCAGTCCGACTGCGGCAAGCGCGGCCCAGATGGCTTCATGGGAGGCCGGTCGATGCAGGGCGCAGAGCCAGCTGAGGTTTTCTTCCGGGGTCAGCAAATCCTTGATGCCGGCGGCGTGACCGATCCACAGCAGGTTGCGCGCCAGTTCACTGCGTTGTTCGTTCAACGGTTGGCCGTTGAGCAGTACTTGACCGGTGGTCGGTTGCATCAGGCCAGACAGCAGACGTAAAAGGCTGGTTTTGCCACTGCCGTTGGGGCCGCTGATTTGCAACATTTCGCCACTGGCCAGTCTCAATTCGAGATTTTCGAAGAGCAGCCGAAGGTCTCGCTCACAGGCGAGGGCAACGGTTTGCAGGACAGGACTGGTCAAGAGATCACGGGCCTTTTGCGGTTCAAGTCGGCGGCGGAGCGGCCGCTAAAGAGATGCAGCATAGATGCATTGGCGGCCTGTTCTAGAGAGCTGCGTCAAACAATTGCAATGTTTTCGCCACTCTCCGAAAGACGGGCGGCATTATACATGCCATGCCCTACTCTAAAGAGGGCAATTTCCTCAGGTTGTGACCGCGTATGACAGGCGAAATGAACATCCTCCCGCTACCACCGACCACGCCCGCGACGTCACGTCCGCAGGTGGTGAGTGGCGATTTGCTGAAGCTGCTGACGCCGATGGAGGGCCTGATCACCGCCGGGCAATCCGCCAAGGCCGAAGTGCTGTCGCTCAAGCAGGCGGATCAGACCTTTCAACTGTTGCTCAAGGTCACCCTCGAAAGCGGCCGTCAGACCACGGTTCAGGCCACCAGCAGTCAGCCGCTGCCTCAGGGCACGAACCTGGCGATCACCCAGCCATCGGCGAGCAACCTTGCCATCACCGTGCAACAGGCCATCGCCTCCAGCGTTGCCACCCTCACCCGCCTCGACACGGCACAACTGCCGGTGGGCACCTTGCTGCAAGGCAAAGTGCTGACTTCCCAGGTAATGCCGCAAGTGCCGGGGCAGCCGACGGTGTTTCGTTCGCTGGTGAGCCTGCTCAACACGTCACTGAGCGGCAATACCCTGAGCATCGACAGCCCGACGCCGTTGCGCATCGGCACGTTGTTGAGCGCGCTGGTGCAAGACACCCAGACCCTGAAATTCGTCCCGCTGAGCAATCGGCAGGAACAATTGGCAGTCACCCAGCAACTGGTCAGCCAGCAAAGCCGCCAGGGCTCGCTGGACGGATTACTCAAACTCTTGCAAAACCTGCCCGCCACGAATCAGACCTCCAGCGATCTGCGAGCCGCCGTGGACAAGCTGCTCGCCGGTCTGCCGGACGTTCAGCAACTGAGCACGCCCAAAGGCCTGGCCCTGGCACTGGCCAGTAGCGGCCTGTTTCTCGAGGCGAAACTGCTCACCGGGCAAAATCCGACACTGGCGCCAGACATGAAAGGCGACCTGCTCAAGCTGATCGCGCAACTGAGCCAGGGGCTGCCGGCCAATACCAACCTCAACGCGATCATTGCTGCCAATACCCTGGCCCAGACGATGCCGAGCTTCGTGCGCAGCGCCCTCGGCATGCTCGGTCAGGTCAGCGCCAAACCGCAGCCGACCGGTTTCCCCTTGCCCGAGCGTTTCCTGCAAAGCCTGGAAGGCGAAGATGATCTGGAGCACTTGCTGCGGTTGGCCGCCGCGGCAGTCTCACGCCTGCAAAGCCATCAACTGTCTAGCCTGGAGCAGACCGGCGTGACGAACGACGGTCGGCTGATGAGCACCTGGCAGCTGGAAATTCCGATGCGCAATATGCAGGACATCGTCCCGCTGCAGCTCAAGTTCCAGCGCGAGGAAGCCCCCGAAAAAGATCAACCCAATGAGCGCCGTGACGAACGCGAGCCCAAGCAGCAGTTGTGGCGCGTGGACCTGGCCTTCGACATGGAGCCGCTGGGCCCTCTGCAGATTCAGGCACAGCTGATTGGCGGCAGCCTGTCCAGCCAGCTGTGGGCCGAGCGGCCCTACACCGCCAGCCTGATCGAGAGCAATCTGGCCAGCCTGCGCGAACGCTTGCTGGCGGCCGGCCTGAACGTCGGCGATCTCGATTGCCACCACGGCACACCACCCCAAGGGCCGCAAACCCGTCTCGAACAACGCTGGGTCGACGAAACCGCATGAGAAATTCCGATACGCCACGCCAGGCCATCGCCCTCAAATACGACGGCACCCACGCACCGACCCTCACGGCCAAGGGCGACGAAGAGCTGGCGGAAGAAATCCTGAGGATTGCACGCGATTATGAAGTGCCGATTTACGAGAACGCCGAGCTGGTGAAATTGCTGGCCAGGATGGAGCTGGGGGACAGTATTCCGGAGGAGTTGTATCGGACGATTGCCGAGATCATTGCGTTTGCATGGAATCTGAAGGGCAAGTTCCCGCAGGGGCATGATCCGAGTGCGTTGATGGTCGAGAAAGACATCACCGAGCGCGGGGATGATTATTGATGTGTGTTGAATGCAAAAGATCGCAGCCTCGTTGCACTCGACGAGGCTGCGATCTTTTGATCTGTCAGTTCTTGTGCAACTTGCTCATCAACTCCGCCTCAGCCTGGGTCAACCCGCAGGACTGAGTCAGTTCATCGACGCTCGCGCCCATTCCGACCAGGCGTGCTGCCTGGGCGAACGACAGGCTCGACGGGTCGCGCTGCTCAAGCTGGGCCAGCTTGTCCGGCAACGGCCCGACGACGGCGCGCAGCTCGTGCAGGTCTTCACCCATGCGCACATTGCCGCTCTGATAGTCGTCAACGCGCTTGGCCAGGTCCTTGATGCGCTGATCACGCAGCGCATCGCCCTGGGCCTGTTGCGCAGCGATCTGCCGCTGGCCCCGAATGTACGCCAGAAACATCGCCAGCGTGCCTGCCCAGAAAAGGAACAGGACAATGACCGCAACCTCGAGAATCAATCAGATACTCTCCAGTTCCGACCATTCTTCTTCGCTCATCATCTTGTCCAGCTCGACCAGGATCAGCAATTCGTTGTTCTTGTTGCACACGCCTTGAATGAACTTGGCGGACTCTTCGTTACCCACATTCGGCGCGGTTTCGATTTCCGACTGACGCAAGTAAACCACTTCGGCCACGCTGTCGACCATGATGCCGACCACTTGCTTGTCGGCTTCGATGATGACGATCCGGGTGTTGTCGCTGATCTCGGCATTCATCAGGCCGAAGCGCTGACGGGTGTCGATCACGGTGACCACATTACCGCGCAGGTTGATGATGCCCAGCACATAGCTCGGGGCACCCGGGACCGGGGCGATTTCGGTGTAACGCAGGACTTCCTGAACGCGCATCACGTTGATGCCGTAGGTTTCATTGTCCAGCTTGAAGGTTACCCATTGCAGGATCGGATCTTCGGAACCTTTTGCAGACGACGCCTTATCATTCATACCCTGACCCCTCGAAAAACCGCCCTAGCGGTGTGTGTTCGGTGCGATGGCAAGTCACTTGCCCCGCGTGTTGTTATGTCGGTTTGTGGTTCGGCTTGCTGCCGCTCATGTGCTTTGCCCCACCGCTGGCGATCAGCTCGGCCAGTTCGGATACGTCAAGCAACGCACACATGTGTTCAATCACCGTGCCCGCCAGCCATGGCCGTTGACCACGGTGACTGCGCCACTTGATTTCGTTCGGGTCCAGGCGCAACGAGCGGCTGACCTGATGCACCGCCAGCCCCCACTCGTAGCCCTGAACCGAAATAACGTATTGCAGGCCCTGACGGAAGTCATCGCGATAGCGGTCGGGCATGACCCAACGGGCGGTATCGAGCACTTTCAGGTTGCCCGCCTGGCTCGGCAGGATCCCGAGGAACCATTCAGGCTGACCGAACAGCGGCGTCAGCTCCTGACCAGCCAGGGAGTAAATCGAGCCCAGGCACACCAGCGGCACCGCCAGGGTCAACCCGGCGACATCGAACAACAGGCATTCGAACGGCTCGGCGGCCCAGGCAGGACGACCGTCGGTTTCCACCGGTGGCGGCGTGTTGCTCGGTGGCAGATGGACTTCGACGATCGGTGGCACCAGGGCTTGCAGCAGCGGCGCGATGGTCGAGACAGGGGCCAGAACCGGCGCCGGCGCCTCGATCAGTGCCACCGGGGCTTTCACCACAGGTGCTGCGACCGGAGCGGCAACGGCTGTCGGTTTCTCAGCCGGTTTTTGCGCATCACGAGCCTGCTCTTCAAGCACCGCAGCCTGGAACTCGTCCAGCGCCGCTTCAACCTCGACCACCTCGGGAATCGCTTCGATTTCCGGCGACAACTCCTCGGTCGCGTCCATCAGCAAGCTGTCCAGATAGGACTGGAGCGCAAGTTGCGGACGGGACGTGATTTTTACCGGGCGATTCATCTCACGCCACCTGCGCAACGGATTGCTGCGTCAGCATGTGCTTGAGCAGTGCGCGATAGGCCAAAACGCCGCGGCTCTTGCCGTCGAATTGCGAAGGCGTCACACCGGCGCGGCTGGCGTCACGCAAACGCGTGTCCACCGGAATGTAGCCTTGCCAGATTTCTTCGGGATATTTGTCGCGCAATACCCGCAAGGTCCCGAGCGAGGCTTGCGTGCGCCGATCAAACAGGGTCGGAACGATGCTGAATGCCAGCGGCTGTTTACGTGAGCGGTTGATCATCGCCAGGGTGTTGACCATGCGCTCCAGGCCTTTGACGGCCAGGTGCTCGGTCTGCACCGGAATCACCAATTGCTGACTGGCCGCCAAGGCATTGACCATCAGCACGCCGAGCAACGGCGGACTGTCGATCACGGCGTAATCGAAGTCCTGCCACAGTTGCGCCAGGCTCTTGGCAATCACCAGGCCCAAACCACTCTGGCCCGGCGACTGACGCTCAAGCGTCGCCAGCGCAGTGCTCGACGGCAACAGGGAAATACTCGCGTGACTGGTGGGCAACAGCAACTGACCGGGCAAGCCTTGCGGCACGCTGCCCTTGTGCAGGAACAGGTCGTAGCTGCTGTGCTCCAGGCTGTCGGGGTCGTAACCGAAGTAGCTGGTCATCGAGCCGTGGGGGTCGAGATCGACCACGACCACGCGCTTGCCCGCCTCGGCCAGCAACCCGGCTAAAGCGATAGAGGAAGTGGTTTTACCAACACCACCCTTTTGATTGGCAACGGCCCAGACTCTCATTCGGATTGTTCCTCCCGGTCGACTAGACCGGGAAATAGCTCAACGTATTAATGCGGGTGACGGAGAATTGACGGCGTTCTCTCGTCCCGGCGACTTGACCGGTGCAGGTGCAGTTTGTGTGCCAGCGCGCTTCAACGCGGCATCCGGTTGCGCATGGGCGGTTCCGGTGCCGGTGAGGCTGCGGCGTACATCGAGATTTCGTGACACGACCAGCACCACGCGACGGTTGCGCGCCCTGCCTTCCGCCGTGGCGTTGTTGGCCACCGGCTGGAATTCGCCATAACCCACCGACGCCAGCCGACCCGGATTC
Organism: Pseudomonas fluorescens NCIMB 11764; assembly: GCF_000293885.2. NCBI lineage: Bacteria > Pseudomonadati > Pseudomonadota > Gammaproteobacteria > Pseudomonadales > Pseudomonadaceae > Pseudomonas > Pseudomonas fluorescens. Next base: position 3,028,772 of record NZ_CP010945.1, on the reverse strand, counting down.
ACACCCTGCATCGCCAGCATGCGCACGATGCTCGCCGAACGCGCCGAGGAAAGTTCCCAGTTGGTCGGGTACTGCGCGGTGCGGATCGGTTGATCGTCGGTGAACCCTTCGACGTGAATCGGGTTGTCGAACGGTTTCAGGATCGCGGCGACTTTATCGATGATGTTGAACGCCATGTCGCTGGGCATGGCGTCGCCGCTGCCGAACAACAGGCTGGAATTGAGTTCGATCTCGACCCACAGCTCGTTACCGCGCACGGTCATCTGATTGGAGCTGATCAAGTCGCCGAACGCGGCGCTGATGTCATCGGCAATGCTTTTCAGCGGATCACTGGCCCCGGCAATGCCGGCGTCGACTTGCTCGCTGTCCTTGACCAACGGCTTGGCCGGGGTCACGGTTTTCGGTCTTTCTTCACCGATGGGGATCGGCTTGAGCGCGCGATCCGAATCGGTGAACACGCCGATCAACGCTTCCGAAATGATCTTGTACTTGCCTTCGTTGATCGAAGAGATCGAGTACATCACCACGAAAAAGGCGAACAGCAACGTAATGAAGTCGGCGTAGGAAACCAGCCAGCGCTCATGGTTTACATGTTCTTCAGGTTGCCGGCGACGAGCCATAGTCCATTACCCCCATCAATCCATGAAGCCTTGAAGCTTCAACTCGATAGAGCGAGGGTTTTCACCTTCGGCGATCGACAGAATGCCTTCCAGCAACATTTCGCGATAACGCGATTGGCGCAATGCAACGGATTTGAGTTTGGCGGCAATCGGCAGCAGCACCAGGTTGGCACTGGCCACGCCGTAGATCGTGGCGACGAACGCCACGGCAATGCCGCTGCCCAGCTGCGACGGATCGGCCAGGTTGCCCATCACGTGAATCAGGCCCATCACCGCACCGATGATGCCGATGGTCGGCGCGTAGCCGCCCATGCTTTCGAAGACTTTGGCGGCTTCGATATCACGGCTTTCCTGGGTGTAGAAATCCACTTCCAGAATGCTGCGAATCGCTTCCGGCTCGGCGCCGTCCACCAGCAGTTGCAGGCCTTTGCGCGAGTAAGCGTCGGGTTCGGCGTCGGCCACCCCTTCCAGACCGAGCAGACCTTCCTTGCGGGCGGTCAGGCTCCAGTTCACCACGCGATCGACGCCGCCGGCGAGGTCCACGCGCGGTGGGAACAGGATCCAACCGAGAATCTGCATGGCGCGCTTGAAGGCGCTCATCGGCGATTGCAGCAGCGCCGCGCCGACGGTCCCGCCGAGCACGATCAACGCCGCCGGGCCGTTAGCCAGCGCGCCGAGGTGACCGCCTTCAAGGTAGTTGCCACCGATGATGGCGACGAACGCCATGATGATCCCGATAAGGCTGAGTACATCCATCAGATACACGCCTCGACCAGGTGCTTGCCTATGTCATCGAGGCCGTACACCGCATCGGCGAGTTCGGCTTTGACGATGGCCATCGGCATGCCGTAGATCACGCAGCTGGCTTCATCCTGAGCCCAGATCGAGCTGCCGCCCTGCTTGAGCAGACGCGCACCTTCACGACCGTCGGCGCCCATGCCGGTCAGTACGACCGCCAGAACTTTGTCACCGTAGGACTTGGCGGCAGACCCAAAGGTGATGTCCACGCACGGCTTGTAGTTCAGACGTTCGTCGCCCGGCAGGATTTTCACCGCGCCACGGCCATCGATCATCATTTGCTTGCCACCCGGTGCCAGCAGCGCCAGGCCCGGACGCAGGATGTCGCCATCCTCGGCTTCCTTGACGCTGATGCGGCAGAGCTTGTCCAGGCGTTCGGCGAAGGCCTTGGTGAACGCCGCCGGCATATGCTGGATCAACACGATCGGGGCCGGGAAGTTGGCCGGCAATTGCGTCAATACACGCTGCAGGGCAACCGGGCCGCCGGTGGACGTGCCGATGGCAACCAGCTTGTAGGCTTTGCGTTTCGGCGCGGGCGACGACGGTGCGTGCGCAGGTGCACGGGCCGGGATCGGTGCCGGGCGTGCCGGCGCGTTGCTGCCATAACTGCCGACGCTGGAGGGCGCTGGGGTCGGGGCTGGCGCGGCGACCGGGGCTGGTGCCGGCGCGCTGTAAGCGCTGACACGACGGTTACTGCGCGAAATGCTGAGAATCTTCTCGCACAGCAGTTGCTTGACCTTCTCGGGATTGCGCGAGATGTCTTCGAAATTCTTCGGCAGGAAATCCACCGCGCCGGCGTCCAGCGCATCCAGGGTGACCCGGGCGCCTTCATGCGTCAGCGAGGAGAACATCAATACCGGTGTCGGGCAGCGCTGCATGATGTGCCGCACTGCCGTGATGCCATCCATCATCGGCATCTCGTAGTCCATGGTGATCACGTCCGGCTTGAGGGCCAGCGCCTGATCGATCGCCTCTTTTCCGTTGGTTGCCGTGCCGACAACCTGGATATTCGAATCCGCTGAAAGAATTTCCGAGACGCGGCGGCGGAAAAACCCCGAATCGTCCACCACCAGGACCTTGACTACCATAAACACTCCGTTAGGCGGGGGCGAGGCTCAGTCGCCCCGCTCCCCCAGAATCAAATACGCCGTGCGGCGTAACGCTTGAGCATGCTCGGAACATCGAGAATCAGCGCAATGCGGCCGTCACCGGTGATGGTGGCGCCGGACATGCCCGGAGTTCCCTGGAGCATTTTGCCCAATGGCTTGATGACCACTTCTTCCTGGCCGACCAGTTGATCGACGACGAAGCCGATCCGCTGGGTGCCCACCGAAAGGATCACCACATGGCCTTCGCGCTGCTCTTCGTGAGCGGCGGAGCTGACCAGCCAGCGCTTGAGGTAGAACAGTGGCAACGCCTTGTCCCGCACGATCACCACTTCCTGGCCGTCCACCACGTTGGTGCGCGACAGGTCGAGGTGGAAGATCTCGTTGACGTTCACCAGCGGGAACGCAAACGCCTGGTTGCCGAGCATGACCATCAGCGTTGGCATGATCGCCAGGGTCAACGGCACCTTGATGACGATCTTCGAGCCTTTGCCCTTGGTCGAGTAGATGTTGATGGTGCCGTTGAGCTGGGCGATCTTGGTTTTCACCACGTCCATGCCCACGCCACGGCCCGACACGTCGGAGATCTCGGTCTTGGTCGAGAAACCCGGCGCGAAGATCAGGTTGAAGCAGTCGGACTCGCTCAGGCGGTCCGCCGCATCCTTGTCCATCAAGCCTTTCTTCACCGCGATGCCGCGCAACACGTCGGCGTCCATGCCCTTGCCGTCATCGGAGATGGACAGCAGGATGTGGTCGCCTTCCTGTTCAGCGGACAGGATCACTTTGCCGCTACGCGGCTTGCCCATCGCTTCGCGGTCAGCCGGCTCTTCGATACCGTGGTCGACCGAGTTGCGCACCAAGTGGACCAGCGGGTCGGCCAGTGCCTCGACAAGGTTCTTGTCGAGGTCGGTTTCTTCGCCGACCAGCTCCAGGTTGATCTCTTTCTTGAGCTGGCGAGCCAGGTCGCGAACCAGACGCGGGAAGCGCCCGAAGACTTTCTTGATCGGTTGCATCCGGGTCTTCATGACCGCGGTTTGCAAGTCAGCCGTGACCACGTCGAGGTTCGACACGGCTTTGGACATGGCTTCATCGGCGCTGTTGGCACCCAGGCGAACCAGGCGGTTACGCACCAGTACCAACTCGCCCACCATGTTCATGATTTCGTCGAGGCGCGCGGTGTCGACCCGTACGGTGGTCTCGGCTTCGCTGGCCGGTTTTTCCGCCGGCGGCGCGGACGGCGCACGGGCTGGGGCCGGTGCAGCAGCGGCAGCAGGCTTCGACGCTTCGGCTTTTGGCTCGGGCGCCTTGGCGACAGGTGCCGGGGCTTTGGCGACAGGCGCGGCTACCGAAGAAGCGGCAGAACCGGTACCGACTTCGGTGAACTTGCCTTTACCGTGCAATTCGTCGAGCAGCGATTCGAACTCGTGGTCCGAGATCAGATCGCTGCCGGCCGCTTTAGCGGTAGGCACCGCGGCGGCCGGGGCCGAAGCAATGGCCGACTCCAGCGCGTCGACGGCAAAGCTGCCCTTGCCGTGCAGTTGATCGAGCAGTGCTTCGAACTCGTCGTCGGTGATGTCGGAACTGTCGCCTGCCGCTTTCGGGGCAGCCGGTGCGGCGGGGGCTGCAGGTGCCGCCACCGCGTCGACGGCGAACTGGCCCTTGCCGTGCAATTGATCGAGCAACGACTCGAATTCTGCATCGGTGATTTCGTCGCTGGCTGCTGCGTCCGCGGCAGGCTGCGCAGCCGCCACCGGCGCCTCGGCCTGAGCCTTGACGGCGTTCAGCGAGTCCAGCAATTGTTCGAATTCGTTATCGGTGATGTCGCCTGATTCGGCTTCGGCAGCCGGTTCTTCCACCACTTGAGCCACAGGTGCGGCTTCATCGGCGGTTTGCGGCTCGGCCAGACGGGCCAGGGCCGCGAGCAATTCAGGCGTGGCGGCCGTGATCGGGCTGCGTTCGCGGACTTCGCTGAACATGCTGTTCACCGCGTCCAGCGCTTCGAGTACCACGTCCATCAATTCCGAGTCGACGCGACGTTCACCCTTGCGCAGGATGTCGAACACGTTCTCGGCGATGTGACAGCACTCCACCAGCTCGTTGAGCTGGAGGAAGCCGGCGCCCCCTTTTACAGTGTGAAAACCGCGAAAAATTGCATTGAGCAAGTCCGCATCATCCGGTCGGCTTTCAAGCTCGACCAGCTGTTCGGACAGTTGCTCTAGAATCTCGCCGGCCTCAACCAGGAAATCCTGAAGGATCTCTTCATCGGCGCCGAAGCTCATTAAGGGGGTGCTCCTAACAGGTCTAAAAACCTAAAAAACCTAAAATTCTAAATTTCTAAAATCCCAGGCTGGATAGCAAATCGTCCACATCGTCCTGACCGGACACAACGTCTTCTCTTTTATCGGCATGAATCTGCGGACCTTCACCCTGAGAGAGATGTTTTTGCGGATCTTTTTCAGCAAGCATCGCTTCACGGTCATGTTCGATGCCCGCAAAGCGGTCCACCTGACTGGCCATAAGCACGAGCTTGAGCAGGTTGCTTTCAACTTCGGTGACCAATTGGGTCACGCGCTTGATCACTTGACCTGTGAGGTCCTGGTAATCCTGAGCGAGCAGAATGTCGTTGAGGTTGCTCGACACTGCGCGATTGTCCGCGCTGCTGCGTGTCAGGAAACCGTCGACACGCCGAGCCAGTTCGCGGAACTCCTCGGCCCCGACTTCGCGACGCATGAACCGCCCCCAATCCGTGCTCAGCGCCTGAGCTTCATCGCTCAGGCTGTTGACCAGCGGTGTGGAGTTTTCGACCAGATCCATGGTGCGGTTGGCTGCAGCCTCGGTCAGCTTCACCACGTAGCCCAAGCGCTCAGTGGCATCCGTGATCTGCGACACTTCCTCGGCTTGCGGCATGTGCGGGTCAATCTGGAAATTGACGATCGCGCTGTGCAGCTCGCGGGTGAGCTTGCCCACTTCCTGATACAGGCCGCGGTCACGGGTCTGATTGAGCTCATGGATCAGTTGCACAGCGTCGCCGAACCTGCCTTTTTCAAGGCTTTCGACCAATTCGACCGCGTGTTTTTTCAGGGTCGATTCAAAATCGCCCTGTGAAGATTCGTTGTGGTCCATAGCTCCCCCGTGGCGCAGTTTCTCAACCGATGCGTTCGAAAATCTTCTCGATTTTTTCTTTTAACGCCTGGGCCGTGAAGGGTTTGACCACATAGCCGTTAACACCGGCCTGGGCCGCTTCGATGATCTGCTCGCGCTTGGCTTCAGCGGTCACCATCAGCACCGGCAGGTGCTTGAGCTTTTCATCGGCGCGTACGTGGCGCAGCAGATCGATGCCGGTCATGCCAGGCATGTTCCAGTCCGTTACCAGAAAGTCGATGCTCCCGCTGTTGAGAACCGGAATGGCAGTAGTGCCATCGTCGGCCTCCACCGTGTTGGTGAACCCAAGGTCACGCAACAGGTTTTTTATGATCCGCCGCATCGTTGAGAAGTCATCAACGATGAGGATTTTCATGTTCTTGTCCAATTCGACCTCCAAGCAGTCTTAAACGCGCCCAGCACCTGGACACGCCATTTCAATCAATCCGGCAAAGCACTCAATGACTGTCTGGAGCACAACAGATCGAGACCGGCGCAGTTCAACACCACACCAGCCACGTTCGCAGTGTCCCCACACTGCCTTCAGCGCGCTCGCCACTCCCCCAAACGCCCCCGCAAACGGGCCGCGCACTGGCTGTGTAACTGGCTGACCCGAGATTCGCTGACCCCCAGGACCTCACCGATTTCCTTGAGATTCAACTCTTCGTCGTAGTACAGCGCCAACACCAGTCGCTCACGCTCCGGCAAATTGGCAATCGCGTCCGCCAGCGCCGCCTGGAAGCGTTCATCTTCCAGATCGCGTGACGGCTCGAGATGAGCACTCGCGCCATCCTCGTGCAGCCCTTCGTGTTCGCCGTCCTGCAAAAGATCGTCGAAACTGAATAACCGGCTGCCCAGGGTGTCGTTCAAAATCCCGTAGTAATCGTCGAGACTCAATTGGAGTTCGGCCGCAACTTCGTGATCTTTAGCGTCACGGCCGGTTTTAGCTTCAATCGAGCGAATTGCGTCGCTGACCATGCGGGTATTGCGGTGGACCGAGCGTGGCGCCCAGTCCCCCTTGCGGACTTCATCGAGCATCGCGCCGCGGATTCGAATGCCCGCGTACGTCTCGAAACTCGCGCCTTTGCTGGCGTCGTATTTGGTCGACACTTCAAGCAGGCCAATCATGCCGGCCTGGATCAGGTCTTCGACCTGGACACTGGCCGGCAATCGCGCCAGCAAGTGATAGGCAATGCGTTTGACCAGTGGCGCGTAACGCTCGATCAGCTCGTACTGCGCGTCACGTGCCGATTTCTTGTAAAGGTTGTAACCGCTGGCTGTCATAGCACGGGTCCTGCCGTTTGTTGCACGAGGCGCTCGACGAAAAACTCCAGGTGTCCGCGCGGGTTGGCAGGCAGCGGCCAGGTATCGACCTTTTGTGCGATGGCCTTGAAGGCCAGGGAGCACTTGGAACGCGGGAAAGCTTCATAAACCGCGCGCTGCTTCTGAACGGCCTTGCGCACGCTTTCGTCGTACGGCACCGCACCGACGTATTGTAAGGCGACGTCAAGGAAGCGATCCGTGACCTTGGTCAACTTGGCGAACAGGTTGCGACCTTCCTGCGGGCTCTGGGCCATGTTGGCCAGGACGCGGAAGCGGTTCATGCCGTAGTCGCGGTTCAGCAGCTTGATCAGCGCGTAGGCGTCGGTGATCGAGGTCGGCTCGTCGCAGACCACCAGCAAGACTTCCTGCGCGGCGCGAACGAAACTGACTACCGAGTCACCAATACCTGCAGCGGTGTCTATCACCAGGACGTCGAGGTTGTCGCCGATATCGCTGAACGCCTGGATCAGGCCGGCATGTTGCGCCGGGCTCAGATGCACCATGCTCTGCGTGCCGGACGCCGCCGGGACGATGCGGATACCGCCGGGCCCCTGCAACAACACGTCGCGCAGCTCACAGCGGCCTTCGATTACGTCGGCCAGGGTACGTTTGGGTGTCAGTCCCAGCAGGACGTCAACGTTCGCCAGCCCCAGATCGGCGTCCAGCAGCATGACGCGCCGGCCGAGCTCAGCTAGAGCCAGGGACAAGTTCACTGACACGTTAGTCTTCCCGACGCCACCTTTGCCGCCGGTCACCGCGATCACCTGTACGGGATGCATGCTGCCCATGTTATTTCTTTACCTTGTCTTGCATAGACGGAGGCCACATTACTGGCTGCGCGTTCACAAACGGAACAATGCATGGCAGACCATCGATGTAGGTACAAAAACTGTTCATTAATACCTCAGCCAACCTGCTTGGTCGGACTGTGGTAAATATCAGCGAACATGTCAGCCATGGCTTCTTCGCTGGGTTCTTCCTGCATTTGCACGCTGACGGCGCGGCTCACCAGCTGATGACGACGCGGCAGATGCAAATCATCCGGAATCCGCGGTCCATCGGTCAGGTAAGCCACCGGCAACTCATGACTGATTGCCAGGCTCAACACCTCACCCAGGCTTGCTGTTTCATCCAGTTTAGTCAGGATGCAGCCAGCCAGCCCGCAGCGCTTGTAACTGTGATAAGCGGCGGTTAGAACCTGTTTCTGGCTGGTGGTTGCCAGAACCAGATAATTTTTTGATTTGATGCCACGACCGGCCAGGCTTTCGAGCTGCATGCGCAGTGCCGGATCGCTGGCCTGAAGACCCGCGGTATCGATCAGCACTACACGTTTGCGCAGCAACGGGTCCAGCGCCTGCACCAGGGACTGGCCCGGGTCGATGTGGGTGACCGACACGTTGAGGATCCGACCCAAAGTCTTCAGTTGTTCCTGAGCGCCGATACGGTAGCTGTCCATGCTCACCAGCGCGATGTTCTGCGCGCCGTACTTGAGCACGTAACGGGCCGCGAGCTTGGCCAGCGTGGTGGTCTTGCCCATGCCGGCAGGGCCAACCATGGCAATCACGCCGCCCTCTTCCAGTGGCTCGACTTCCGGCGTGGCAATCATCCGTGCCAGGTGCGCCAGCAACATGCGCCAGGCCTGACGAGGTTCGTCAATGCCGGTGATCAGTTCCAGCAGATCGCGGGACAACGGACCGGACAAACCGATGCGCTGCAGGCGACGCCACAGGTTGGCCTGGGCCGGACGGCTGCCTTGCAGCTGATTCCAGGCCAGGGAGCCAAGTTGTACTTCCATCAGTTCGCGCAGGCTGTTGAGTTCGAAACGCATCGAATCGAAAGCCCGCGGATCGACACCGCCGGAGGCTGGCGCAGGGGCCGGGGCTGCACGGCGGGGTTCAGTGTAGGTCGGTTCGATCAGCGGTTCGGCGGCGGTGAGTGGCAGGCCGGCGAACAACTGGCGATTGGTGGACTTGTCGCTCTCGCCCTCGCTACGCAGGCTCAGTTCGGCCTGGGCGGTCACGATCCGCGACTGGGTCTTGCGCAGCTCGTCCTCGAGTTCCATGTTCGGAACACGCGGAGCCAGCGCCGACAGTTTGTAATCAAGGGCAGCCGTCAACTCGACACCACCGGCGATCCGGCGGTTGCCAATGATGGCGGCATCAGCGCCCAGCTCATCACGAACCAGTTTCATGGCCTGACGCATATCGGCGGCGAAAAAACGCTTAACTTGCATAAACCACTACCTCAGCCGTTGGGCCCTACTGTCGCAACGATGGTCACTTGCTTGTTGTCAGGGATTTCCTGGTAAGCCAACACATGCAAACCCGGGACTGCCAACCGGCCAAATCGCGACAGCATCGCGCGAACCGGACCGGCCACCAGCAGAATCACCGGCTGACCTTGCATTTCCTGACGCTGCGCCGCTTCGATCAACGAGCGTTGCAGTTTTTCAGCCATGCTTGGCTCCAGCAGAACGCCCTCTTCCGAGCCTTGTCCTGCCTTCTGAAGACTATTGAGCAATATTTGTTCCAACCTTGGCTCAAGAGTGATAACTGGCAGCTCCGACTCAGTCCCCACAATGCTTTGGACGATTGCACGGGATACGCCGACGCGTACGGCAGCCACCAGCGCGGCAGTATCTTGACTCTTGGCCGCATTGTTCGCGATCGCCTCGGCGATGCTGCGAATGTCCCGTACGGGCACCTGTTCGGCCAGCAACGCCTGGAGCACCTTGAGCAGCTGCGACAACGACACCACGCCCGGCACCAGCTCCTCGGCCAGTTTAGGCGAGCTTTTGGCCAGCAATTGCATGAGTTGTTGCACTTCTTCGTGGCCGATCAGCTCACTGGAGTGCTTGTACAAAATCTGGTTCAAGTGGGTTGCCACTACCGTACTGGCATCTACCACGGTGTAACCGAGGGATTGTGCCTGCGCACGCTGACTGACTTCGATCCAGACCGCCTCCAGCCCGAAAGCCGGATCTTTGGCGGTGATGCCGTTGAGCGAACCGTAGACCTGGCCCGGGTTGATCGCCAGTTCCCGATCCGGATAGATCTCCGCTTCGGCCAGGATCACCCCCATCAGGGTCAGTCGATAGGCACTTGGCGCGAGGTCGAGGTTGTCACGGATATGCACAGTCGGCATCAGGAAACCCAGGTCCTGGGACAGCTTCTTGCGCACGCCTTTGATACGCGCCAGCAACTGCCCCCCCTGATTGCGGTCCACCAGCGGGATCAGGCGATAGCCGACTTCCAGGCCAATCATGTCGATCGGCGTCACATCGTCCCAGCCAAGCTCTTTGGTTTCCTGAGCGCGGGCCGGCGATGGCAGCAGCTCCTGCTGACGCTTGACCTCTTGCAAGGCCTGAACCTTGACGGTGTTCTGCTTCTTCCAGAACAGGTACGCGCCGCCGGCCGCGAGGGCCGCCATGCTCAGAAAAGAGAAGTGCGGCATGCCGGGCACCAGGCCCATGACCGCCATCAAACCCGCCGCCACGGCCAGCGCCTTGGGCGAGGCGAACATCTGGCGATTGATCTGCTTGCCCATGTCTTCCGAACCGGAAGCACGGGTCACCATGATCGCGGCGGCTGTCGATAACAACAGTGATGGCAATTGCGCCACCAAACCGTCACCGATGGTCAACAGCGCGTAAACCTTGCCAGCATCACCGAAGGTCATGCCGTGCTGGAAAATACCGACGGCCATACCGCCGATCAGGTTGATGAACAGAATCAGCAAACCGGCAATGGCATCACCGCGCACGAACTTGCTGGCACCGTCCATGGAACCGTAGAACTCGGCTTCCTGGGCCACTTCCATCCGACGCAGTTTGGCCTGGTTTTGATCGATCAGACCGGCGTTCAAATCGGCGTCGATCGCCATTTGTTTGCCGGGCATCGCATCGAGGGTGAAACGCGCGCTCACCTCGGAAATCCGCCCGGCACCCTTGGTCACCACGACGAAGTTGATGATCATCAAAATCGCGAAGACCACGATACCAACCACGTAGTTACCGCCGATCACCACCTCACCGAACGCCTGGATCACCTTGCCCGCGGCGGCATGACCGTCCTGACCGTGGAGCATCACCACCCGCGTGGAGGCCACGTTCAGCGCCAGCCGCAACAGCGTTGCCACCAGCAGAATGGTCGGGAACACCGCGAAATCCAGCGGCCGCAGAGCGTAGACACAGACCAGCAACACGACAATCGACAGCGCAATGTTGAACGTGAAGAACACGTCCAGCAGGAACGGCGGCACCGGCAGCATCATCATGGCCAGCATGACCAGCAGCAACAACGGCACGCCCAGATTGCCCCGACTCAGGTCGGCGACGTTTGTGCGGGCATTGTTGATAAACTGAGAGCGATCCACCGGTTTTCCCCGTTCCTTTAAAGCAAACTTTTGACGCCCGAAGCAGGCGCAGAGCGGCTACTGCAAGAAGCCTTCCAACTTTTGCCGAGGGTTGGAACAGAGGGGTTTATTGACCGGAATGGGTGATGCCTGGACCGGCCTCATCGCGGGCAAGCCCGACTCCCACAGAGACCGGGGTTGAACACAGAACCTGTGGGAGCGTGGCTTGCCCGCGATGGGGCCATCACTGTCAGTGCAGGTAATCAGGAATCGCGCCGCAGATCCGGCGGAATCGGCAAGTCATCCTTGAGCGGTTCAGGACGCTTGCCCTTGCCAGCGCGGTGCTGGCGGATCTGATAGACGTAGGCCAATACCTGGGCGACCGCCAGATACAACCCACCTGGAATTTCCTGCTCCAGCTCCGTGGAGTAGTAGATCGAACGCGCCAGGGCCGGCGATTCCAGCAGCAACACCTCATTGGCCACGGCGATCTCGCGGATTTTCAACGCCAGGAAGTCACTACCCTTGGCCAGCAGTACCGGTGCAGCACCTTTTTCCGCATCGTACTTGAGGGCCACGGCGTAGTGCGTCGGGTTGGTAATGACCACGTCGGCCTCGGGAATCGCGGCCATCATCCGCCGCTGGGACATCTCGCGCTGCAACTGGCGAATCCGCTGCTTGACCTCCGGCTTCCCCTCCTGATCCTTGTGCTCATCGCGCACTTCCTGCTTGGTCATCAGCAGTTTCTTGTGGCTCTGGTAAAGCTGCACCGGAACATCCACCGCCGCGATCAGAATCAGCCCACACGCCATCCACAACGTACTCCAACCCACCAGCTGAACGCTATGAATGATTGCCTGTTCCAGCGGCTCATGGGCAATACGCAGCAAGTCATCGATGTCCGAGCGCAGGACGGACAAAGCCACAAACAGGATCAGCAGAAATTTAGCCAGCGCCTTGAGCAGCTCGATCACGGCCGTACTGGAGAACATCCGCTTGAGCCCCGCCGCCGGGTTCATCCGGCTGAATTTGGGTGCAAGGCTCTTGCCGGCAAACAGCCAGCCACCCAGGGAAATCGGCCCCAGAAAAGCCGCCAGCAGCAGCAACAGCAATATCGGCTGGACCGCCAGAAGGGCAATCTTTCCTGAATGCAGCAGGTACTCCCCCATCTGCCCGGGATCCAGCAACACCTCCCGCGGCAGGGAAAAGTTCAGGCGCATGATTTCCAGCAGATCCAGAGCCAGACCGCCGCCATAGATCAACAATCCCCCGGCACCGGCCATCATGGTTGCCAGGGTATTGAGCTCTTTGGAGCGGGCGATCTCACCCTTGTCCCGGGAGTCCTTTTTGCGCTTCTCCGTGGGGTCTTCTGTTTTGTCCTGACCGCTCTCGCTCTCGGCCATGGCTAGCGCGCCTGTGCCATGTCACGTAACAGCTGCAGGGCCTCGGTGGCCAAGGGCTGATACTGATTGAGAATGTCGCCGAGACCGACCCAGAAAATCACCAGACCCAGCACCAGGGTCAGGGGAAAACCGATGGAGAAAATGTTCAACTGCGGCGCCGCCCGAGTCATCACGCCGAAGGCAATGTTAACCACCAACAACGCCGTGATCGCCGGCATGACCAGCAGCATCGCTGCCCCCAGCACCCAACCCAGCTTGTTGGCCAGTTCCCAGAAGTGATTGATCAGCATGGCGCTGCCGACGGGCATCGTGGTGAAACTCTCCGTCAGCACTTCGAACACCACCAGATGCCCATTCATGCCGAGAAACAGCAGGGTCACGAGCATCGTCAGGAACTGCCCGATGACTGCCGCCGACACACCGTTGGTGGGGTCGACCATCGAGGCGAACCCCATGCCCATCTGAATCGAAATGATCTGCCCGGCGACGACAAACGCCTGAAAAAACAGCTGGAGCGAGAGCCCCATCAATGCGCCGATTATGATCTGTTCGGCGATCAGCAGCAGTGCGCTCAGATCCAGCGCATGAACCTGCGGCATCGGTGGCAGGCCTGGCACGACAACCACTGTGATTGCCAGCGCGAAATACAATCGCACACGGGTCGGCACCAGGGTCGTGCCAAAAATCGGCATGGTCATCAGGACGGCGCCGATGCGAAACAACGGCAATATGAACGAAGCGACCCAGGTACTGATCTGGGTGTCGGTCAGCTGCAGCAGTGACATGGCTTAGCCGATGACCCGAGGAATATTGCCGTACAACTGCAGAATGTATTCCATGAAGGTCTGCACCAGCCACGGGCCGGCGACGATCAGCGTGACCAGCATCACCAGCAGGCGCGGCAGGAAGCTCAGGGTCTGTTCGTTGATCTGAGTGGCAGCCTGGAACATGGCCACCAACAGACCCACCAGCAAACTCGGAATCACCAGCACGGCAACCATCATGGTGGTCAGCCAGAGCGCTTCACGAAAGATGTCTACCGCAACTTCCGGCGTCATGGAGAGACACCGCCGAAGCTGCTGGCCAACGTACCGATGATCAATGCCCAACCATCCACCAGCACGAACAGCATGATCTTGAACGGCAGGGAAATGATCAGTGGCGAGAGCATCATCATACCCATCGCCATCAGCACACTGGCCACGACCAGGTCGATGATCAGGAAGGGAATGAAGATCATGAACCCGATCTGGAACGCGGTTTTCAATTCGGAAGTGACGAAGGCCGGCACCAGGATGGTCAGTGGCGCCTGATCCGGCGTAGCGATGTCGGTGCGCTTGGACAGACGCATGAACAGCTCAAGATCGCTACTGCGCGTCTGGGCCAGCATGAAGTCCTTGATCGGCACCTGGGCCTTGGCCACGGCATCTTGCGCGGTGAGTTTTTCCGCCAGATAGGGCTGCAAGGCATCCTGGTTAACCCGGTCGAACACCGGCGCCATGATGAACAGCGTCAGGAACAACGCCATGCCGGTGAGAATCTGGTTCGACGGCGTCTGCTGCAGACCCAGAGCCTGACGCAGGATCGAGAAGACGATGATGATCCGGGTGAAACTGGTCATCAGCATGACGAACGCCGGAATGAAACTCAGCGCGGTCATGATCAGCAGGATCTGCAGGCTGACCGAGTATTCCTGGGCGCCCTGGGCATTGGTGCCCAGGGTGATCGCCGGGATCGACAACGGATCGGCGGCGAAGGCCAGCGGCGCGGCCAGCATCAGGGCCAGCGTCAAGATGATGCGTAGCGCACCCATTACTTCTTATCCTTCTGATCCTTGCCCAACAGCTCCATCAGGCGCTGGGCAAACTCCGGGGTCGCTTTCTCGGTAACCGGCACCTGCACCGGCTCCTTGAGCACATGCAAGGCAGTGATGGTGCCGGGGCTCAAGCCGAGCAGAATCTGCTCGTTGCCAACCTGCACCAGCATCAAACGGTCACGCGGGCCCAGGGCGCGGGAGCCGATCAGTTCGATCACCTGCCCCTTGCCGGCCGGCCCGGCCTGCTGGACCCGGCGCAACAGCCAGGCGAGGAAGAAGATCAACCCCAGCACCAGCAGCAAACCAAGCACCAGCTGCGTCAATTGTCCCGCCACACCACTGCTGACAGCAGGTGCCGCGGCAACAGTCGCCACGGGCTCGGCCGCCAGGACACTGAACGGCAAGGCCAGCACTACCCCCAGAACCTTTTTCACTCAGCGCAGCTTCTTGATTCGTTCGCTTGGGCTGATCACGTCGGTCAGGCGGATGCCGAACTTCTCGTTGACCACCACCACTTCACCGTGAGCGATGAGCGTGCCGTTGACCAGCACATCCAGCGGCTCACCGGCCAGGCGATCAAGCTCGATCACCGAACCCTGGTTGAGCTGCAGCAGGTTGCGGATGTTGATGTCGGTGCTGCCCACTTCCATGGAAATCGACACCGGGATGTCGAGGATCACATCCAGGTTCGGACCATCCAGCGTGACCGGATCGTTGTTTTTCGGCACGCTGCCGAACTCTTCCATCGGCAGACGGTTGGACGGCGAACTGGCGGCGTCGGCGGCCAGCAAGGCATCGATATCGTCCTGCCCGGCGTCGCCGGTTTCTTCCAGGGCCGCAGCCCATTCATCGGCCAGCGCCTGGTCGTCCTGGGTATTCATGTCGTTAGCCATCATGTGTCCTCGGCGGGCACCCCTTGAACGGGGTGCCGTCAGTTAATAGCGAATGGGAGCAGCGCCGCTTAACGGCGCTCGATCGGCTCGATCACTTGCAACGCGAGGTTGCCTTTGTGCGAGCCCATCTTGACCTTGAACGCAGGCACGCCATTGGCGCGCATGATCATTTCTTCCGGCATCTCGACCGGGATGATGTCCCCCGGCTGCATGTGCAGAATGTCGCGCAGGCGCAACTGGCGACGGGCAACCGTGGCCCCGATCGGCACGTCAACGTCCAGCACGTCCTGGCGCAGGGCATTGACCCAGCGCTCGTCCTGATCGTCGAGGTCCGACTGGAAGCCGGCGTCGAGCATTTCGCGCACCGGCTCGATCATCGAGTACGGCATGGTCACGTGCAGGTCACCGCCCCCGCCATCGAGCTCGATGTGGAAGGTCGACACCACAATGGCTTCGCTTGGGCCGACGATGTTGGCCATGGCCGGGTTCACTTCCGAGTTGATGTACTCGAAGTTCACTTCCATGATCGCCTGCCAGGCTTCCTTCAAATCGACGAAGGCCTGCTCCAGCACCATGCGCACCACCCGCAGTTCGGTGGGGGTGAACTCACGTCCCTCGATCTTCGCGTGACGTCCGTCACCGCCGAAGAAGTTGTCCACCAGCTTGAACACCAGCTTGGCGTCAAGGATGAACAGTGCGGTGCCGCGCAGTGGTTTGATCTTGACCAGGTTGAGGCTGGTCGGCACGTACAGCGAGTGCACGTATTCGCCGAACTTCATCACCTGCACACCACCGACGGCAACGTCCGCCGAGCGGCGCAGCATGTTGAACATGCTGATGCGGGTGTAGCGGGCGAAACGCTCGTTGATCATTTCCAGGGTCGGCATGCGTCCACGGACGATGCGGTCCTGACTGGTCAGGTCGTAGCTTTTGACGCTGCCGGGCTCGGCAGCGGTATCGGTCTGTACCAGACCGTCATCGACGCCATGCAACAGCGCATCGATTTCATCCTGGGACAGCAGGTCCTGCACGGCCATGTCGTGTTCCTACTGCAGTACGAAATTAGTGAAAAGCAACTGTTCGATGACCACTTTGCCGAGCTCTTTCTGCGCCACTTCCTGGACGCTGGCGGTCGCCTTCTGACGCAACATTTCCTGACCGACCGGCGACGCCAGCGTCGCGAAATCCTGTCCGGAGAACAGCATGACCAGGTTATTGCGGATCACCGGCATGTGGACTTTCAGCGCTTCCAGATCGGCCTGGTTGCGCCCCTGCATGGTGATGCTCACCTGCATGTAACGCTGACGGCCGTTCTGGTTGTAGTTGGCAACGAAGGCCGGCGCCATGGGTTCGAAAACCGCTGGCTGCTTGCCGACCGGGGCGACTTCAGCCGCGGCGGCAGGCTTGCTCTGGGCGCTGTGCATGAAGAACCAGGTCGCCCCCACGGACAAGCCGATCGCCAGCAGCAGGGCCACCACGATCACAATGATCAGCTTGAATTTGCCTTTGGTTGCGGGGTCTTTTACTGCTGCTTCGCTCTTCGCCATGCCAATAATCCGTCACTATTCGGGTTTTCACAGTCGCACGGCAAGGCAAGAGCAAGTGTTATGCCAGAAGTGTCGGAGGGTATGTGGACTGCGGCAGCCAGCAGCCAAAATCAAAAGATCGCAGCCTTCGGCAGCTCCAACATTTTGAAGGTATATACCCTGCAGGAGCTGCCGAAGGCTGCGATCTTTTGAGAGGCACCGCGCTTTATCAGGCGTAGTAGTCGACCGCGCTGGAGCCGATGACGCTGGTCGCACTGGCCGCCACTTCGGCAACGGTCGGCGCGAGCTCTTCATCCATGCCGTCGAGACGACCGCCGCTGGCGTTGGTGCGTCCGCTCTGGCTTTGTTGCGCCTGGTCCTGACCTTGCTGAGAGCCACGAGACTGGTCGGAGACGTTGACGTCTACCTGACCCATGCCCTGTTGCGCGAACATGTCTCGCAAGCGATGCATCTGGCCATCCAGCGCTTCGCGAACGCTTGGGTGCGCACTCATGAAGGTCACCTGGGTCTGCTGGTCCGGCACCATGTTCACCCGAATATCGAGGCGACCCAGTTCGGCAGGCTGCAACTGGATATCGGCCGCCTTGAGGTTGGCACTGGACAGGTACATGACCCGGTTCACCACTTCTTCGGTCCAGCCGCTCTGATGCATGGCAATCGGCTGATTCACCGGTATGGCATTGGCGGTTTTCGGCGTGGCAGCCTGGGTCAGTGCAGCCAGACGATTGGCGAAATCATCGACGCGGGTATCGCTGGTGGCAGACTTCAAATCCTTGAGGCCATCATCGATCAACCCACTGAAAGCTTTTTCGCCCCCCTGGCTGGTACTGTCCTTGTCAGCCTGCACATCGAGCATGCCAGCCATACCGGCGGCAAAGTTCTGCGCCGAGGTAGGCTCGCCATCGGCCTGGGTCTGGGCCGGCGTCGGCGCTGCCTTGGGCTGTGCCTGGCTGGCAGCCGAAATATGACCGCCCTGCTCCATGGCCATGCGCACAGCGGGGAGAGCATCGAGAGGGTCGGCCTCGGGATCGAAATCGCTATCCGCCGCTGCCACAGGCGTCTGCACCGTCGTCACCGTTGGCGTGACAGGTATTTCCACTTTGGGTTGCTCAGTGGCGACAACAGGTGCCGACTCCGCAACTGGCGCCGCCACAACGGGTTGCAACGCTGGCAGCAATGAAGGATCAAGCGCTGGATCGGCCGGTGCAGCGTCGACCACTGGCGTATCGGCGACATCCTCGTTGGCGGCCTTGTCGTCGCTCGGCGCCGGTTTATCGGCGGGCAAGGATTTGCCGCTATCGGCAACCGTCGGTTCCGGAGCGGCAGACTTGTCGTTGCCGACGTCCGTTTTTACGGGGCTGTCCGGGGTTTTATCGCGCACCGGCTTCGCCGATCCATCAGAGGCCGCAGAGGGTTTGTTCTGGGCCTGAGTGGCGTAAACCTGAGCGAAGCTGGACGCCTTGTCCCCGGGCTCAGCGGACAGCGCCGGTGTATTGGCGGAGGCGGCTTGAGTCTTGGCCTGCGCGGCGGCCTGGAGAAGAATATTGGGGGTAACGGGCATGAACGGTCTCCGCTGCACTGGGATCGTAGGTACAGTTGCGGTGATACGTGCAAGGGTTGAGCCAGTTTTGCTCAAGCGGCGCTAAAAGCGCCGGACGGTCGCATTGTCAGTGAGAGAGCGCTGGCGCTCTGCTTCGTAGAGGGGACGGATAATAGCGAACTCGCCGTCGATTTCTCCGACCAGTTTCTCGATGCCTTCCAAAGACCTCTTCTTGCTTCGCTGCTCGAGCTCATTGCAGAGCTCGGCGAGGCGCAGGGCACCCATGTTGCTGCAACTGCCCTTGAAACTGTGTGCGGCCTCTTCCAGCGACTTGGCATCCGCCCCAGCCTCGTGCAACAGACTCAACCGTTCTTCGGAATCGGCGAGAAAAGTATCCAGCAACGTCGGATACTCCTCCTCCATGACAGCTTGCAACGCACTCAGTACGTCGCGGTCCAGATGTGTGTCAGCCACTTGCTCACTCCTTGATCAAGAATGCGCGGATTATGCCAGAGCCTCCCAGAAAAATTCCACGCGGGCACTTCGACCTTCGTCGGACCAGCTGGCGTTGCGGCCCAACTGGCGGATAAGACTGATACCACGTCCCGACAGACGGATGCCATCAACGGGGCGCGCCATCACTCGCTCGACATCAAAACCCTTGCCACTGTCTTCGACCCGAATCGCCAGGCAACCGCCGTCATCCTTTGGTGCGACCTGCAAATGCACCCGCACATAGCCGTCCTGCAGCTCATCCAGACGTGCATTGCGCTGCTGATAATAGAGGGTAAAACCCGAAGCGTCGCGCTTGAGGCTCGAATCCAGACCCAGCACGCCGTGCTCCAGCGCATTGGAATACAGCTCCGCCAGCACACTGTAGAGCGCCCCGCTCTGCGCGCGCAAACCATGGACCTCCAACAGCAATTGCAAAAGATACGGCAGCGGATTGAAGCGCTTCAGGGTCGCGGCACGGAACTCGAAACTCACCGACCAGTCCAGCGGGCAGGACTGACCACTGTCGGAATAGACCAGGGCGGGTGGAATCAGCTGCGCGGCTTCGAGCAGGCTGACTTCGACCATGCTGACATCGTCGCGGGCCTCACCGCGAAAATCCCGCAACGCCTGCTCGATCTCTTCGAAAAGCCGGTCGGGCTGACGGTTGGCCGCAAACACCTGTTGCAATCGCTCGACGCCAAACAGCTGCTCATTGGCGTCGCAGGTGTCGATGACGCCATCGGACAACAGGAAGACCCGATCGCCGACAGCCATCGGAAACACTTCGGTGCGGTCATCGAAGGTCTGCGGACTCAGCACGCCAAGCGGCAAATGCCGGGCCTTCAGCGGCGTGCGCTCACCGCTGGCGATGCTGTGCAGATAACCGTCCGGCATCCCACCGTTCCAGACTTCCACCGAACGCCGCTGGAAACTCAGGCACAGCAATGTTGCGCAACAGAACATGTCCACCGGCAGGATGCGCTTGAGCTTGGCGTTCATCTCGCGCAACGTTTCCGACAGGCCGTAGCCCTTGGCGGTCATGCCGTAGAAGACTTCAGCCAGCGGCATGGCCCCGACGGCGGCTGGCAAGCCATGGCCGGTGAAATCGCCGAGCAGCACATGCATGTCGCCGGCCGGGGTGAATGCCGCCAGCAACAGGTCGCCGTTGAACAGCGCATAGGGCGATTGCAGGTAACGGATATTGGGGGCATTCAGGCAGCCGGAATGGGCGACCTTATCAAAGACGGCCTTGGCCACACGCTGCTCGTTGAGCAGATAGTCGTGATGCCTGGCAATCTGATCACGCTGCTTCAGCACAGTGGCCTGCAACCGCCGCAAACGGTCCATCGCCTTGATTTTGGCGGCGAGGATCACTTGGTTGTAGGGCTTTGCCAGAAAGTCGTCGCCGCCGGCCTCAAGACAGCGGGCCAGCGCCTCGCTTTCGGTCAGCGAGGTCAGGAAGATGATCGGCACCAGGGTTTCCCCGGCAAGCGCCTTGATCTGCCGCGCAGCCTCAAAACCGTCCATCACCGGCATCATGGCGTCCATCAACACCAGTTGCGGGCGTTGTTGGCGAAACGCTTCGACCGCTTCGGCGCCATTGGCGGCCGTCAGCACTTCATGGCCCTGGCGGCGGACAATGCTCGACAGCAGCATGCGGTCAGCCGCGCTGTCTTCAGCGATCAGGATCGTCAGCGGTTCGAACAACGGCTGCATGGCCTTCACGCCACGTCGAAGATCTGTTCGAAGTTGGAGATGGCGAGAATCTTGCGCACATCGGCGTTGGCGTGGGTCAGCCTGATCTCGGCGTGCTCGCCACCGGCGTGATCACGCAGCAGCAACAACATGCCAAGCGCTGAACTGTCGAGGTAGGTGGCGTCCTTCAGGTTCACTTCAAAGGACTCGGGTTTTGGCTGAAGGTTTTCGTAAGATTCACGAAATTCCTGATGCTTGGCGAAATCGAATCGTCCCTTGACCGATATCGTCAGCTTTTGTCCATCCGGAGATACTTCTGTAACGACTGACATTGAACGGCTTCCTTGTCATTGGCGAACGTACGTGTACAAGGTTTAGCACTTGGCGGGGATAGGGGCAAGGCTGGAAAGTTGTGGAATATTGAAGGCCCCCTTCGCGGGCAAGCCGCGCGAAGAACGCTAACGCGGTCTCACTGATTCAATACGGATCCTGCCGCGGTAACCGCTGGGACAACTCATCCAGCAGTTTCTGCTCGCGCTTGTCTTCCAGCTGCCGCGCCTCATCCGCGTAGCGCTGAACCAGCTTGCGCAAGCCTTCGACCCGGGCAAACGCCTGCTGCCAGGTGTCCCGCGCCTTGTTCAAATTATTCTGATGCCACGCCAGGCTTTGCCGCTGCTGATCGATGGCGACGCCCAGTTGCGCAAGAAAGCCCTGATAGCCCAGCAACCATTGGCCCGAAACGCCGCTGCTGCCGCGAATGATCCACTGTTCCTGGTAGTCGAGACGAAAGGCCTCAAGGTCGGCGAGCTTGCTTTCAGCCAGGCGAACCTGCCCCTGAAAATGGCCCAAACGCTGTACGGCGGTTTTCTCGGCCTTCTCGGCCATTTCGACCACCGGCGCCAGCCGCCCTGCCCGACTCTGGGCCATGATCGATTAGCCGCCAGCCGCGGGCGCGAAGATCGAACCGAGGTAGGATTCGCTTTCGCCCAGGCTGATGTTGTCGTTAAGTCCTTGACGCAGGTATTTGACCAGCTGCGGCTGCAGGGAAATCGCCAGGTCGGTTTCCCGGTCTCCGCCGGCGACGTAGGCGCCCACGCTGATCAGGTCGCGACTCTGTTGATAGCGCGACCATAATTGTTTGAAATACTGGGCGCGGGCCATGTGTTCCGGCGACACCACCGACGGCATGACCCGGCTGATGGACGCTTCGATATCGATGGCCGGGTAATGCCCCTCCTCGGCCAGACGCCGGGACAGGACGATGTGCCCGTCGAGTACACCCCGCGCCGCGTCGGCGATCGGATCCTGCTGGTCATCACCTTCAGACAGCACGGTGTAGAACGCCGTGATCGAACCGCCACCCTTCTCCGCGTTACCGGCCCGCTCCACCAGTTTCGGCAATTTGGCGAACACCGATGGCGGGTAACCCTTGGTTGCGGGCGGTTCGCCGATGGCCAGGGCGATTTCCCGCTGGGCCTGGGCGAAACGGGTCAGGGAGTCCATGAGCAACAGGACGTTCTTGCCCTTGTCACGGAAATATTCGGCAATCCGCGTGCAATACATCGCGGCGCGCAGGCGCATCAGGGGCGCATCATCCGCCGGAGACGCCACGACCACCGAACGCTTGAGGCCTTCTTCACCGAGGATGTGCTCGATGAATTCTTTAACTTCGCGACCCCGCTCACCGATCAGCCCGACGACGATAATGTCGGCCTCGGTGAAGCGGGTCATCATGCCCAGCAGCACACTTTTGCCGACGCCGGTACCGGCGAACAGCCCGAGCCGCTGCCCACGCCCGACCGTCAACAAACCATTGATTGAGCGAATGCCTACGTCCAGCGGCTCGCTGATCGGGTGACGCTTGAGCGGGTTGATGGTCGGGCCGTCCATCGGCACCCAGTCTTCAGCCTTCATCCCGCCCTTGCCGTCCAGCGCACGACCGGCGCCATCCAGCACCCGCCCGAGCATGCTCATGCCCATTGGCAAGCGACCGGTGTCAGCCATAGGCACCACACGGGCGCCGGGCGCGATGCCGGCAACGCTGCCGACCGGCATCAGGAAGACTTTGCTGCCGGAGAACCCCATGACTTCAGCTTCGACCTGCACCGGATGGTAACTGTCGTCGTTGATCACCATGCAGCGACTGCCCATGGCCGCGCGCAAACCTTCGGCTTCGAGGGTCAAGCCGACCATGCGCAGCAAACGGCCTTCAAGGATCGGCGCGCCGGCCAGCTCCGTGGCCTCAGTGTAACCGCCCAGGCGCTTGGCGAAGCTGGTGCGGTCAAGGCGCATCGGGTTCTTCCGGTTCGACTTCGACGGCAGGCTTGTCGTCGATCGGCAGCTCCAGGCTCAGATCCGGCGCGGCCGGGTGCAAGGCCTGTTCGTGCAACTGATCGAACAGCTTGTCCATGACCCTGGCGATCCGGGTTTCGACCGTGGCGTCGATGCGACTGTGCTCAGTCTCGACCCGGCAACCGCCAGGCAACAACGCTTCGTCCTCGACGATGCGCCAGGTTTCTTCATGGCGCTCGCGCAGGGCTTTGACCTGTTCGAAATCCTGCGGATTGATGTACAGCCGCACATTGCCCACGCCCAGCGGCAACAGCTTGAGGGCGTCGCGCATGACGTGTTCGATCTGCGTCGAATCGATGGCCAGTTCGCGCTGAATCACCTGTTTGGTGATGTGCTGCACGAGGTCGACCAAGGATTTTTCGATTTGCGTGTCCTGCTCGGCGATAGGCTCGAACAGGTTGGCCATCAGTTGTTCAAGTGCTGCGACTTTCGGCGCCAGCACGGCCTCGGCTTCCTGACGAACCTTGAGCGTGGTGCTGTGAAATCCTTCTTTCTCGCCCGTCGCGAAGCCTTCGTTGTAGGCCTCCTGACGGATGCTTTCGAGTTCTTCGAGGGTCAGTGGCTGGACTTCTTCCAGCGGCACTTCTTCCATTTCCGGCGGCTCGGGCTCAGGTTCAGGCTCGGGCTCCGGGACATGCGGGTCGAAACTGGGCAGCGACCAGACATCGAAACCACCGACGTCCTTGGCACGGATCAGGTCGGTCTGGGACTCATCATGTTTGGACGACATAGTGACCTTAGATCATCTCTTCGCCGCCCTTCCCGCCGAGAACGATTTCTCCGGCTTCGGCCATACGGCGAGCAATGGTGAGGATTTCTTTCTGCGCAGTTTCCACGTCGCTGACGCGCACCGGGCCTTTGGCCTCGAGGTCGTCGCGCAACAGTTCGGCCGCCCGTTTGGACATGTTCTTGAAGATCTTTTCCTTGACGCCTTCGTCCGAGCCCTTGAGGGCAAGAACCAGCACATCGGAGGACACTTCACGCAGCAACGCCTGAATTCCGCGGTCATCGACATCGGACAGGTTGTTGAACACGAACATGAGGTCTTCGATCTGACCGGACAGGTCTTCGTCGACTTCGCGGATCGAGTCCATCAACTGGCCTTCGATCGAGCTGTCGAGGAAGTTCATGATGTCGGCCGCACGCTTGATGCCACCCAGGGTGGTGCGCGAGGCATTCGAGTTGCCGGAGAACTGCTTCTCGAGAATCTGGTTGAGTTCTTTCAGGGCCGCTGGCTGCACGGTGTTCAGCGAGGAAACCCGCAGAATGATGTCCAGTCGTACCTTGTGGTCGAAGTTGCCCAGCACTTCGCCGGCCTGGTCCGGGTCGAGATACGCCACGACGATCGCCTGGATCTGTGGGTGCTCGTAACGGATCACGTCGGCGACGGCGCGCGGCTCCATCCACTTCAGGCTGTCGAGCCCACTGGTGTTGCCGCCCAGCAGGATCCGGTCGATCAGGCCGTTGGCCTTGTCTTCGCCCAGGGCCTGGGTCAGCATTTTACGCACGTAGTCGTCGGAGCCGACGCCCAGGCTGGTCTGGTCGCCGACGATGTCGACGAACTCGCTCATCACCTGTTCGACTTGCTCGCGGTGCACGTTCCCCATCTGCGCCATGGCCACACCCACACGCTGGACCTCTTTGGGCCCCATGTGACGCAGCACTTGCGCGGCATCGGTAGACCCCAGGGACAGCAGCAGAATCGCGGCTTTATCAACCCGGGACAGTTTGGCGACAGCGGCTCGGTTATCACTCATCTGCGTTAATCCACTCTTTCACGACCTGGGCCACACGACCCGGGTCTTCTGCCACCAGACTCTTGATTGCGTTCAACTGTGCATCATAGCCTTCGCTCGGGCTCGGCAGCAGGATGCTGGTCGGGCCACCGAGGCTGACGCGGTCGTTGGCCAGTTCGCCGTCCAGGCCGCCCATGCCACCGAGCTCTACGTCGCTGCCCAGGCCCAGTTGCTTGCCTTTGCCGCCATTGGTGATGTTGTTGAGCACCGGACGCAGCACACCGAACACCAGTATCAGGATGAACAATACACCCAGCACTTGTTTGACGATGTCCCAAAACCATGGCTGGGAGTAGAACGGAATATCGGCAATCACTTCACCGCGCTCGGCGGAGAACGGCATATTGATCACACTGACGCTGTCGCCACGACTGGCGTCGAAGCCGACGGCGTCCTGCACCAGACGGGTGAAGCGTGCGAGCTCATCGGCGCTCCACGGTGCGCGGGTGGTTTCACCGTTGGCTGCGTTGATCTTGACCTGATCGTCCACCACCACCGACACCGACAGGCGGTTCAAACGCCCTTGTTGTTGCTTGGTGTGGCTGATGGAACGGTCGAGTTCAAAGTTCTTGGTGGATTGTTGACGCTTGTCCGCCGGGTACGGCGCCAGCATCGGCTGGCCGGTGGCCGGGTCCATGATCTGCTGACCATTGGCGTCCAGCAGTGGCTGGCCTGGCTGCACCATGCCGGCCTGCGCGGTGGCGCCACCGGTGGTTTGCGGCGCCGAAGCAGGTGATGGCGGCTGGTTGCTCAGCGCCCCCGGTACACCTTGCGGGCCATTGCTGGCGGTACGTTGCTCGTTGACCGACTGCTCGCTGCGCAGCGCCGGCTGGTCCGGATTGAACTGCTCGGAGGTCGACTCGACGGCGCTGAAGTCCACGTCGGCGGAGACTTCGGCTTTATAGCGGTCGTTGCCCAGCACCGGTTGCAGGATGTTGTGCACGCGCTGGGTGAGCATGCTTTCCATGCGACGGCTGTAATCGAATTGCTTGCCGGCCATGGTCAGTTCGGAATTCTCCGCCTGATCCGAAAGCAGGTTGCCCTTCTGATCGACGACGGTGATCTGCGACTTGCTGAGTTCAGGCACGCTGGTCGCGACCAGGTTGATGATCGCCAGCACCTGACCCGGCTCCAGTGAGCGGCCGGAATACAGCTCAACCAGAACCGAAGCACTTGGTTTGCGCTCGTCGCGAACGAACACCGAACTCTTCGGAATCGCCAGGTGCACGCGGGCACCCTTGACGTTGTTCAGGCTGGAAATGGTCCGGGCCAGTTCGCCCTCGAGGCCGCGACGATAACGGGTCGCTTCCATGAACTGGCTGGTACCGAGGCCCTGGTCCTTGTCGAGGATCTCGAAACCGATGTTGCCGTCGCTGGGAGTGACACCAGCGCCCGCGAGCTTGAGTCGCGCACGGGACAAGTCATCGGCCTTGACCAGCAAGGCACCGGAATTCGGTTCTACGGTGTAGGGAATGTCAGCGGACGCCAGAGTATCCATGACTTGCTTGGCGTCCATACCGGCAAGGCTGCCGTACAGAGGCCGGTAGTCCGGCTGCTGGGACCACAACACCACGGCGAAGCCAATCGCCACGCTCGCAGCCAGGCCGACCAACAGGCCCACCTGACGCAACATGGTCATCTCGGAGAGGTTTTCCAGGAAGGACAAGCCGAACAGCGGTGGTTTGCCGTCTATCGGAGTGGCCTTGGCCGGAACATTATCGGCGACTGCTTCTGCCATGACTCAATCTCGTCCTTAAACCGGCATCTGCATGATGTCTTGGTAAGCCTGAACCAGCTTGTTACGCACTTGGGTCAACGCCTGGAAAGACACGCTGGCCTTCTGCGAGGAAATCATCACATCGGTAAGGTCCACGCCGCTTTTGCCGATTTCGAAGGCATTGGCCAACTGGCTGGACGCCTGCTGTGTATCGTTCACTTTGTTGACGGCCTGACCGAGCATGTCGGAAAAGCTGCTGCCACTCAGTTCAGGGACGGCGGCAGTCGATTTAGGCGCAGACATGGCATCCATTTGCATGGAACGCATATCCAGCATCAATCGATTAAATTCAATACCTTGGCTCATGGTCTACTCTCATTGGCGACCCGCAATTTTTTGACACTCACTCGGCGGGTAGTGAGGTGTTAGCAACAAGGGTGCCAGCTCCGTGGCCGCCCTGAACAAAAGCCTTCCAGGCTTTGCCTTGCCTGCGAATCAGGTGGCGAACAAATAAGCTTCCACATCCATTCCGGCATCGCGCATTTGCGCCAGCTTGTAGCGCAGCGTCCGCGGACTGATTCCCAGACGCTCGGCCGCTTCTTTGCGGCGCCCACGCTCAGAGCGCAGGGTGTCGATGATCATCTGGAATTCGCGACGACGCAGATCGTCCCCCAGCGCCCCAGCCGATTCGGCCTCGACCTCCATCGACCGCACCGGCACCGACGCCAATGTCGGTAACGGCGCACAGGCAACCGGCCCAGCGAGACAGAAATCCTGAGGCTGGATCAAACCGCCCTGCTGCAGAATCAAGGCACGCTGAATCGCATTGTCCAGCTCTCGTACGTTGCCCGGCCATGGATAGCCGATCAGGCACGCCTGAGCCTCGGGCGACAGTCTCGCCGCGGCATGCTTCATTTTATTGACGTGTTTGGCCAGCAGGCGCTCGGCCAGCGGCAGGATATCGGCGGTGCGCTCGCGCAATGGACGCCAGGCCAGGGGAAATACCGACAGGCGATAGTAGAGGTCTTCACGAAAACGCCCTGCCGCCACTTCACCCGCCAGGTCACGGTTGGTGGTCGCGACAACACGAATGTCCAGTGCAATGGGCTTGCGTGCCCCCACTCGCTCGACTTCGCGCTCCTGCAGCACACGCAGCAACTTGGCCTGAAGGCCGAGAGGCATTTCGGAAATTTCATCCAACAGGATGGTGCCGCCGTCGGCCTGCTCGAACTTGCCGGCCTGCGCCGCGATGGCGCCGGTGAACGAGCCCTTCTCGTGACCGAACAGCGTCGCTTCAAGCATGTTGTCGGGAATCGCCGCGCAGTTGATCGCAATGAATGGCTGACTGGCGCGATGCGAGTGCTGATGGATGTAGCGCGCCAGCACTTCCTTACCGGTCCCGGACTCGCCGGAGATCAATACGGTGGAATCGCTGCGCGCCACTCGCGCCGCCAATTCGAGTAATTGCGCACTGGCCGGCTCATACGCAACGGGCCCTTCGCTGTCGGGAGCGCCGAGGCTGCCCAGCGCATGACGCGCCACCAGATCCAGCAGCGCCTTGGGCTCGAACGGCTTGACCAGATAATCCACCGCGCCCTGACGCATTGCATCGACCGCGCGCTCCACGGCGCCATGAGCCGTCATCAGCAAGACGGGCAATTGCGGCTGACGAGCCCGCAGCAAACCGAGCAACTGATGACCATCCATGCCCGGCATGTTGACGTCGCTGAGCACCAGATTGAACGTCTCGGCGCCGACTGCCTCGAGCGCCTCCTCCGCCGAACCGACAGCCTTGTAGTCGTGCCCCGCGAGCAACAGCGTATCCGCCAGCGCCTCGCGTAACGCGCGGTCATCCTCGACCAGTAAAACCTTGATTGCCATGTCCTTCACTCCGCTCCCTGAGCGCTACGCTTTTCATCAAAAAAAAGCGGCAGAATCACCTGCGCGCAAGTGCCGCGTCCCAGCCGCGAGCGCAGCTGCAATTCTCCCTGGTGAGCACGCGCCACGGCCTTGACCACGGTCAGACCGAGGCCCGTTCCGGTGGTTTTGGTGGTAAAGAACGGCTCGCCGAGACGCGCCAGCACTTTCGCATCGATACCGCTGCCGCTGTCGCTGACCGAGACTCGCAGGGTGTTGTCACGACTGTAGAGATGAACTTTCAAACGGACGTCGCCGGCACTGGCCTGGATGGCGTTCTCGATCAGGTTCAGGATCGCTCCGACCAGGGTGTCGCGATTGCACAGCAATTCTCCCGCATGGCTATCGCACTGCCAGCGAATCGGCAGGTCCTGCACGTGGGTCAATGCGGCCGATTGCAAGGACTGCATGAGCATCTTCGGCGTGACACGGTCAGTCAGCGGCAGTTCGCCGCGCGCGAACACCAACATGTCGCGCACTTGATGCTCCAGCTCATGCAGGCGCTCTTTCAGGCGGCCGGCGAAACGTTGCTGCGTGGCCACCGGCAGCTCTTGCTCGGTCAAATGACTGGCGTAGAGCAACGCGGCGGACAAGGGCGTGCGGATTTGATGAGCCAGCGACGCGACCATGCGGCCGAGTGACGACAGGCGTTCGTGGCGGGCCAGTTGATCTTGCAGGTGACGGGTTTCGGTCAGGTCGTTGAGCAGCACCAATTGGCCGGGCTCGGCATCCAGCGAGCGAGTGGCGATCGACAGGCGCCGACCGTCCTTGAGCGAGATTTCATGACCATCGTCTTCACGCGGCGCAAAGCAACGGGCAATGACATGACGCCACAGCTCGCCTTCGAGGGGCAGCCCCAGCAATTCACAGGCAGCAGGGTTGGCTTCGCGCACGATGCCTTGGGCGTCAATGACGATGACGCCGCCAGGCAATAGATCGAGGAGGTTTTGCAGGCGGTTGGCCAGGCGTTCTTTTTCTGCCAGCTCCTGCATGCGCTGAGCGCTGACCACCGCCAACTCGCCCTTGAGCTCGGTGACCCGTGCCTCGAGCATGCTGTAGGAGTCGGTCAACTGGCTCGACATCTGATTGAACAGCGCGAACGCCTGCTCAAGGCCAAGCCGGCTTGCCTGCTCTACGGACGACGGGTGCCCCGAAGCGTCAGGGACAGGAGACATCTGGGCGGCGTGGGGCATCGTGCTCTCTCGCGTGGCTGACCGTCAGTTAAACGGAACGTTGCGAGGGATGTAGCAATACCCGTGCCTAAAAAAAACTGCCTACAAATGAACGACTTGAAAAACAGGCGTCAATCATCCGCCTGTTCATCACCGTCGCGACGACTCATGCCGTACTTGCGCATCTTTTCCACCAGCGTGGTGCGGCGAATCCGCAGTCGCTCGGCGGCGCGCGCCACGATGCCATTGGCATCATCCAGCGCCTGCTGGATCAGGCCTTGCTCCAGACCACCGAGATAGTCTTTCAGGTCCAGGCCTTCCGGCGGCAGCATGGCATTGGCGGTAAAGTCCGGCGTATGACCGTTGATGGCCACCCGCTCTTCCAGATCGCTGCGCAGGCTGTCGACAAGTTGCTCGTCTTCATCATCGACGTAGCGGAATTTTTTCGGCAGCTCGACGACGCCGATGACCCCGTACGGGTGCATGATCGCCATGCGCTCCACCAGGTTCGCCAGCTCGCGGACGTTGCCCGGCCAGCCGTGCCGGCACAGCGACATAATCGCGGCGGAGTTGAAACGGATCGAGCCACGCTTCTCGTGCTCCATGCGCGAGATCAGTTCGTTCATCAGCAACGGAATGTCTTCGACGCGCTCACGCAGCGGCGCCATCTCGATCGGGAACACGTTCAGGCGATAGTAGAGATCTTCGCGGAAGGTGCCGATCTCGATCATGCTTTCGAGATTCTTGTGGGTCGCCGCAATGATGCGCACATCGACGCTCTGGGTCTTGTTGCTACCCACGCGCTCGAAAGTGCGCTCCTGCAATACGCGCAGCAACTTGACCTGCATCGGCAGCGGCATGTCGCCGATTTCATCGAGGAACAGCGTGCCACCGTTGGCCAGCTCAAAACGACCGGCGCGGCTGGTGATTGCCCCGGTGAAGGCACCCTTCTCGTGACCGAACAGTTCGCTTTCCAGCAACTCGGCCGGGATCGCCCCGCAATTGACCGGCACAAACGGCGCATCACGACGCTTGGAGTGGTAGTGCAGGTTGCGCGCGACCACTTCCTTGCCAGTCCCGGACTCGCCGAGGATCAACACGCTGGCGTCGGTGTCGGCGACTTGCTGCATCATCTGGCGGACGTGTTGAATCGCCCGACTGGTGCCGACAAGACTGCGGAAAAGATTGGGTTCACGGTGGCGCCCGCGCTCACGAGCCTGGTCATACATCTCGCGATAGACCTGGGCGCGGTGCAGCGAGTCGAGCAGTTTGCTGTAGCTGGGCGGCATTTCGAGGGTCGAAAGCACTCGCCGACGCTGGTCTTCGGGCAGGTCAACGGAAGAATTATCGCCCATTAACAAAACCGGAAGGAACTCATCCCAGGTAGAGAGTGTCTTTAACAAGCCCGGAAGTGCGCCAGGAGCATTGACCGTCCCGATGAGGACACAGATCACTTCACGACTTGATGACAAAGAGCCGACAGCCTGCTGCCAGTCATGGCTACCGCAGGGTAAATTTTCTTCGCCAAGAAAATTTAAAATCACCGCCAAATCGCGGCGGCGGACGCTATCGTCATCAATCAGCAGAATTTTGGTTTCACGCCACATGCAATAGCAACTTCCCTAGTCAACTCAATGCCCGAAATGAGGGGGCAAGCTAGACGCTTGCAGACACGTTATGCCTGTAGACGCCTGAAATCTGCAACCAGCCACTAGTTAAGTCAAAAAACCGTGCACAGTCAAATTTATGGCGCACACGGCATGGATTAACTTAGGATTAATTAACCAAACAGATGGTAAACCTTTGCTGCGTTCTGTGCTTGATGGATCTGCGACATCTCATCGACTATTGCCTGCCTCTCTCCCGTCGCCGCCTCAAGAAGCTGTTTATAGACCCCCAGCAACTCTTCAAGGTTGTCGCGCAACGCGGCCTCGTCCACCGAAGCTTCACTCAAGACGTCTTCCATGCAGGAACGGCAAGCCAGGTCCAATTCACCAATGGCTTCCCAGTTTCGCTCGGCCAGGGCACCGACCAGGCCTTCACGGGTTTCTTCGATTCGCTGCAAAACAAGACTCATGGTGATCTCCTTAAAACTGCGGACCCGGCGCGGCGATAGCGTCCCAGCCGTCCTTGACGGTGCGAAGCAGATCGGCGACTTCGTCGAGAATCTTTGGATCGGTCTTGATGTTGGCTTCGGTCAGACGCTTCATCATGTAGGTGTAGAGGTTATCCAGTTCACCTACAGATTCGGCCTGGTTTTCCAGGTCAAGACCTTCACGCAGACCGCCGATGATACCGATGGCCTTACCGATAAGAACCCCTTTGTTCGGAATGTCCTTACGCTCCATCGCGCCTTTGGCCTGGGCGATACGATCCAGGCCGCCTTCCATCAGCATCTGCACCAGACGATGCGGGCTGGCTTCGGAAGTCTGCGCCTGGGCGCCAATCTTCTGGTATTGGCGAAGGGCTAACATTGGATTCATGTTGTACCTCATCAAAAAATCTGTGGTTCGTATAACCAGTGTATCGACGACGCGTCAAAAAACTTTAGATTCAAAAACAAAAAGCCCGGAGCGTGAATACGCTGCCGGGCTTTTGGCACTGCGAATGTTACGAGTTCTTCTGCTGCGCGGTCATGGCTTCGAACATCGAAGTGATATTGCTGGCTGTCGCTTTCAGCTTGCCGACGAGGGTATCCATGTCGTTGTACTTTTTGGTCAATACCGCGGTCAGGGTCTCGATTCGACGGTCAAGGGCATCCTGGTCGCTTGCCAACTTGGTCTTGGTCTTGTTCAGACTGGTGGTGCGCTGATCCAGAATCCCGCCGGTCTCTGTAAAAGGCTCCACAGCCTTGCTCATTCGCTCCAGCAGACCGTTACTGCCTGTGAACAACTCCTGGACTTCACCGCCCAGCTTTTTGTCGTTCATCGCAGCAGAGAATTTAGTGCTATCAAAATCGAGGGCACCGGTCTTTTGGTTAGTGGTAATCCCCAGCTGCGCCAGTACGGTGAGCTTGTCACCCGCACCCGTTTCAGACAGCGGACCGCGAATGGCCGACAGGATCGAACGCGGCAGCGCGTCACCTGTCAGTGCCGCCGAAACGGTCGGTTTACCATTAGCATCAAGCGAAGGCTTGGTGAGCGCCGTGACACTGTTGGCAATGGCGTTGTAGGCATCAACGAACTTCTGGATGGACGCCTTCAAACCATCGGTATTGGTAGCCACCGTCACAGTCGAAGACCCCGCTGCCAACAGGTTGAACGTCAACCCGGAGACCGCCTTATCCACGGTATTGCTCTTGCTGGTCAGCGCCATACCATCGACGGTGAAATTTGCATCAACAGCCAAGGCTCCGATAGAACCAGCAGAAGCGGCAGTCATTGGAGAAGCAGTAGTACCTACGACGTTCGCGCCATCGATGGCCAGCTCAGGGATGCCAGTGACGGAAATATCCGAGTTGGCTCCTGTCGTGCTCGAACCCAACACCAGACGCGCCCCGAAAGAGTCAGTCACGATGTTGGCGCTGATACCGGCGCCCTTGAGCGAGGCATCGGCGTTGATCGAATCTCGAACCGATTGCAGTGTAGCGCCGGGTTTTATATCAAGATTGAATGTCGCAGCGCCCTGCTTAATGGTCATCGTGCCATCTGTGATAGCGCTGGTCGTACCACCGACAAAAGCCTTACTGGTCACTTTGGAAGAGGTGGCGAGATTCGTGACATTGATGGAGTAGTTGCCACCCACGGCCGAGTTACTGGCGGTGGCCGTGACGATTTTCACATCGGAGGAAGTCGCGGCAAAACCCGGAAACTGCGGGCTGGTTTTGCTACCCAAATCAGTCATGGATTTGGTAAACGCAGCCATCAAGGACTTCAAGGACCCTATACCGGAGATGCTTGCGGTGTTGGTCGCAGTCCCACGGTCGATCTGACCTTGCTTGGCCGCTTTGTCAGCGTTCACCAAGGCTTTGACGATATCACCGGTATTAATGCCGGAGCCTAAACCCGTGCCTGGTAGAATTGGACTTGCCATGTGAAACTCCCTTCAGTGTGTCGCCGGCCTTTTGACCACTACAACGCCCAAAAGAACAAAACAACAAAATTCGTGCCAGCAGTCAGACTTTAGCGCTGAACAACAGACTGCTTGCATCATTCAAACTATTGGCCAGTTTCAGAACTTCTTCGTTGGGGATCTGACGGATCACCTCACCGGAGTCACTGGCAATCACTTTTACCACAACTTTGCCTGAAGGCTCATCAATCGAGAACTCCAGGTTGCGCTTGACCGACTGAACAAACTTTTCGATTTCCTGAACGGCCATCTTCAGTTTTTCCTGCTCGGTTTGGGTGCCTTTACTTTCTTCCTTGACGGCAACCACTGGCGCAGTTTCCGCTAGAGGTTTCTGCGCCGGCTTATCGGCAACAGTCGTCTGCTTGGCCGCAGGATAAGACAAGTTCAGCTTGACGCTCATATCCATGTCCATCACCTCTTAAAGTAAAAAAGCGAGAGAGCGCGACATGCGCACTCCCCCGCCAAAACTCAACCAGCTATTACTGAAGCAGTTTCAGTACAGCGGATGGCAGTTGGTTGGCCTGAGCCAGAACTGCGGTAGAAGCTTGTTGCAGAGTTTGTTGCTTGGTCAGCTGTGCAGTTTCAGCAGCGAAGTCGGTATCTTGTACGCGACCCAGTGCAGCACTGGCGTTTTCGTTGATGTTCTGCAGGTTGGAGATGGTGCTGGTCAGACGGTTTTGCGCAGCACCAAGGTCAGCACGGCTGGTGTTGATAGTTTTCAGTGCCGCGTCGATTGCGTCGATTGCAGCCTTGGTGCTGGCTTCTGCAGTGGTGCTGTCGGTACCGGTGATCGCGACGGTGCCAGAACCTACGCTCAGGGTAGCAGCGTCGAAGCCGCTGGCCAGAGTGATGGTGATCTGGTTGGTTGCACCAGTGTTGGAACCAACCTGGAAGGTCATGGTGCCAGCGGTGCCGTCGATCAGGTTTTTGCCGTTCAGGTTGGTCGACTTGGCAATACGCGTCAGTTCGTCCGACATGGTTGCGAACTCTTTGTTCAGAGCTGCACGGTCGTCGGTACCGTTGGAATCGTTTCGTGCTTGAACGGCCAGTTCACGCATACGCTGCAGAATGTTGGTCGATTCTTGCATCGCGCCTTCAGCGGTCTGAGCGATCGAGATACCGTCGTTGGCGTTTTTGATCGCCATGGTCTGACCACGGATCTGCGAGGTCATACGGGTAGCGATTTGCAGGCCGGCGGCGTCGTCTTTAGCACTGTTGATTTTCAAGCCGGAAGACAGGCGAGTCATCGAAGTCGACAGAGCATCAGAAGCCTTGTTCAGGTTTTTCTGTACGTTCAACGATGTAACGTTAGTGTTTACTGTTAAAGCCATGACGAATTCCTCGTTGGTTGGGTACTGCGGCTTCCGGCCCTGGCAACCGCCGGGTATGGCCTAGAGAACCTTCGTAATAGTTATCGTCGGGAATACAACTTGCTTTAGGGGATTTTCAAAAATATTTGCCATCACGTTGCCACCCCCCGTAAACAAAGGGCTTGGCCACACTCAAGCGGCGAAAAAAATGACGTCATGGAAATGCCGGCGACGGAGTGGCGAGGAAAGGCAAAGTCGGCCACGAACAGGATGATCTGCGCTGCGCCCATCTTCACCGCAAGGTCCACCGTTGGGTGAATCACGCTACCGCCCACATAAAGTTCGCCCCTGAGCCATTGCTGAAGCAGCTGTTGATAAATCGGGCTGGCGGAATAGCCGGTATAACTCCGCCCCTGCAGGCCCCGAACATCAGCGGATCGACCATAGGCATGTACGCCAGCGTTATCGCGTATGTGCCTTCAGGCGGCAGATGCCGGACCGAGAGGCGCTGGTCGATGCTGGCCACTACGTCGGGGCGAATGCCATGATTGAATAGCGGCCGATAGGCGGTAGCGACACAAATGAACACCGGTCGCGCCGCCTGCTCGCGAATCGCCCGCAAGCGATCGAAGAGCAACTCAAGACTAGGGCCCGTGGCAATGACGAATACTTCCTGCCCGCCACAGGAACCGAACAACTCGGCCAGCGCCGCTGTATGACTTCGGCATAGCGCTCGCAGAACTTGCTCATGGATTTTCATTCGGGCAAAAAAATAGCGTTCAAGGAGTAACCTTGAACGCTATTTTTTTGCCTGGCTTTCTTTGACTAAAGAGCCGAGATTCAAGGGCGATAGATAATCGCCGACCCCCAAGACAACCCTACCCCGAAACCACTCAGCGCAACGCGCTTCCAGGCGGAATCCAAGACGTGTTTTTCCAGCAGCAACGGAATGCTCGACGACACGGTGTTGCCGGTCTCGACCATGTCCTTGATGAACTTCTCGGGCTCACCTTCGAAACGTCGTGCCACGGCATCGACAATCGCCG
Source organism: Pseudomonas fluorescens NCIMB 11764 (assembly GCF_000293885.2). Lineage (NCBI taxonomy): Bacteria > Pseudomonadati > Pseudomonadota > Gammaproteobacteria > Pseudomonadales > Pseudomonadaceae > Pseudomonas > Pseudomonas fluorescens. The sequence continues at coordinate 2,992,661 of NZ_CP010945.1, read as the reverse complement.
CACTGCCCTGGTGAATGCAGAAGGCATCGATATCGTCAGCCGTCAGGCCCGAGTCTGTGAGCAGCTCATGCAAATGCGCCGGAACCTTGAGCAACGCGAAGTTGAAGACCTGACGGCCGTTCATGAAAAACACGCCGTCGGAAACCTTCAGGTGCGGCGCGCCGGAACCGTCGGTGCCGAACTTAGCCTTGCCCAACTGCCAAGGTGCGTCTTCGCCCATCCAGGTCGCGGTGGCTGCATCGCCAAAGAGCATGGTGGTGTTGCGGTCTTCCGGGTCGACGATCTTCGAGTAAGGATCGGCGGTGATCAGCAGGCCATTCTTCAGGCCTGTCGCCTCCATGAAGCCCTTGATTGCATAGATGCCATAGACGTAGCCGGAGCAGCCCAGGGAAATATCGAACGCGGCCACAGTGGTCGGCAGGCCCAGTTTGTCCTGAACGATGGCCGCAGTGTGTGGCAGGCCTTCTTCGTCACCGTTCTGAGTGACGACGATCAATACGTCGATGGATTCACGCTTCAAGTCGGGATTGTTGGCGAACAGCGCGTTGACTGCTTCGACACACAGGTCCGAAGTTTCCTGCCCGGCGTCTTTGCGTGGCAAGAAGGCCGAACCGATTTTGCCCAGGATGAATTCTTCATCCTTTTCGAATTTTGCACCTTGTGCGTAATTGTCCACGCCGGCTACAGGAACGTAGCTCGCAATGCTTTTTATGCCAATCATTACGGCTTCCCAATAATAAACAGCCCAATACCACCGCTCGTAATGATTCGAGGGGCGCCGACAAACAGAGAAAAACGTCGCCCCGAGGTGGCGACAACAGGAAGAATAAAGGGCTATCACTGGGCCAAACAGACACCAGGCGCCACCTTCCCGATTAATACAATACAGTGAAGATGCGCGTTATGACTCGCAGGTCACGCTATTTTGCCGAATCAGCCTCACAAGAGGTTATTCGACCAATGACCAATCCAGCGACGTTCCGCGCCTGGATGCCCTGGCGGCGCGGCGACCCAGAGGGGATTCAGCGCGTTTGGGAGCAAGCCCCATACCTGAACGGATGGCCCGCAGATTGGCGACGGTGAAAGGCTCTCCGGTGGCCATGTCCTGGGTGACATGCAGCGAACGGCGGTACACCAAGGACTTGCGATCGGTAGTGCCACTTCCAGCGACTGATTATGGTTACCGCTCATCTCGGCAATCATGAACGGCGGCGCATCGGCGCCGAGCGAGCGATTGCCCATCTTGAAACTGGTCATGGGCGATCCTTGCCCAGAAACACGTGAAGCACCCGAGGTCGCCATCAGTTCGCCGTTGACCTACTGATTATTCGAGATCGCAAGCAGCTCGTCGGCAGCCCCATGCCCGTCCCAACTGGTACCGCCAACGCCGGCACTTGTTTCAGGGCCGATGCATGCACCACGTAATCGATACCGCGCATGGCCTGACGCAAACGGTCGGCGTCGCGCGCATCACCGATGAAGTAACGCATGTACGGCGCGTTGAACGCCTGTGCATTTCGTACTGCTTGAGCTCATCGCGGGAAAACATCAACACACGCCTGGGCTGGTATTGCCCAAGCACCCGACGGATGAAAATCGATTTACCGCTGAACATGCCTGGAGCTCTTCCCCGTGTCAGCCTGGCTTATGCAAGCAACTGTGCCCAGTTCACACCGCAAGCGTTACCGAGGGTAAAGCCCTTGCCGGTCAAGGCCAGGTTCTGGTTGTAGGCCGAATCCTGTTCGAAACGGGCCTGCCATTTGTCACGCAGGGCCGCACGGGCCTGTGGCGCCTCAGGCAATAGGCCCGGGTGCAAAAGCTGCGCTTGTGGCGTCCAGACGGTGAGAAAACCGGCATCGGCGACTTTCAGGCACAAATCGATATCGCCAAAAGCTTCGTCGAAATGCTCTTCATCCAGCCCGCCAACCGCCTCATATAGCGCCTTGCGAATCATCAGACAAGCACCGGAAACCGCCGAATAGTTCTGCTCCACTTGATGGCCATTGAGGTAGCCCTTGGCGTCCTTGCGTTCACCGACAAAGACCGAGCCGATATCGCCATTCAAACCGAGCACGAACCCGGCCTGGGTGGTGACACCATGAATGTCCATCAGTTTGGCGCCAACGATGCCGACTTCCGGACGCTGGGCCTGGTTGAGCATGGCGTCGAGCCAATTGGCATTGAACACCTGGGCTTCAGCCGACAGGAGAACCAGATACTCACCCTTGGCCTCGGCGCTGGCAACGTTATACAACGCTGAACCGCTCAGGCGCTGACCGATGCGCAGTACCCGAATCCGCTCGCCTTTGCCTTCCAGACTGCTCAGCCATTCGGCCAGTCCGGGCGATTGGCTGTGGTTGTCGACAATCAGCACTTCGTGGCGTTGGTAGCGGGTGCGTTGCAGTACGCTGACCAATGCACGTTGCAAGTGTTCCAGATTGTCCTGGCTCTGGAGGACGATCGATACCATCGGTCGTTCAGCGTGCTGATAGTCGATCTGCCAGGTCTGCGGCAGCATCGAACTGACTTGACCACGATACCCACGCTTGGCCAGGTGACGAGTCAAAACCTGACGTTCTTGAACATTTTCTTCAGTGGCCAGCGCGTTGCAGATCAGCAAGGGTTCGGCCAGGTGCGCCAGCCCACCGAGACCACCATCTTCGATCAGACGCAGCAACAGGTCAAACTCCAGGGCTTGGGTGTACTCGGTCGAGAAACCTTTGGCCTGGGCCAATACATCACGCTGGATCAACCAATGCCGCGCCATCAGCGACGGCACGGTTTGCAGCAGATCAAGATTGACTCCAGGACGGAATACATCCACCAACGTGCCGTCGGCCTGACGCTGAATTTCGTCCATGGCCACCGCGCGCACGCCTTCGACGCCCATTAGCTCGAGGCTGGCACGCAACAACCCGCTGGGGGTGAACTGATCTCCGGCCTCAGCCAGCAGTAGCCAGTCGGCCGTAGATTGCGCGACGATCTGATTGATCCGGTCAACGTAATGGGTTGCGCTGACTTTGACGAAATGCACGGTGTTGCGGACGCTGGTAGTGGCCAGCAGCTCGCCAGTGGTGAACACCACCACGTTGAACGCCTTGCAATGCCCGTTGACCAGGCTGTCGAGCGTGGCCTGCAACTTGAACATGTCGGCGTCCAGGTCCAGCAGCAAAATGGCGAACCGAGGGCCGCCGTTGTGCTTGCCCAGATACTCGGTGATATCTGAAAGCTGCGCGGCATCAGGATTGCGAGCATCGAGCCAGTCAAGCAAACGACCGGACGGCATGCTTTGCAGCAACGTGCGGTCATCCTGTCCCGGGACCGAGTCCAGACGCTTGGCCCATGCTTGAAGCTTGAGCCTCTCGTCCTGTTCCTCGGTGTCTTCGAGTGACTCGATCAAGCGCTTGACCACCGACCGGTTGAACCGATTAAGACTCAATGCCTCCCACAGGCGAGCACGAATGGTGCGGTCGTTGTCGTTAGGCTGAATTCGCATCAGCTCGTGTTGCTTGAGCAGGATGCCTTCGAGTTCCTGCAATTGCAGACGGCCGGCCGGCATGGAGTGCAACAGAAACTCGAATTCGGTCAGCAGGTCGAACATCGTTTTATTGTAGAACGGCATTTCGACAAACTGCTCGGGGCCGAACGAACGAATCGGCTCGCGCCCGGCCTCGACCCAAACCGAACGGACGATCATGGTGCCTTTGAGCGAGCGACCTTCTATCAGGCAGTCGGCCATGGCGGTAAAACTGTCCAGGGCAATCTGTTTGATCTGCGCCGGATCCCTGTCGCTGAACTGCGTCGGGATCGAAGCCAGGAATTGCGCAAACTGCTCACGGTCGGCGACGGTTTTCGCATCTTTGTACGTCAGTACGGTCAACACGTTGGAGTTATGGGCCGAACCGCCATAGTTCGCCTCACGTACAGCGAACGGAATTGGCAGAATCCGCGCCTTGGCACACGCCAGCAGGTAGAACGCGTGGCCTATTTCCTGCCACTCGAAACTGGTGTCGGGAGGCAGCTGCCTGTACCACTGTTGCAGCAGGTCAGTGCGGGTCACCGCATAGAAAGGTGGCAGGAACTGGCCCATGAAGTCCATGACCCGAACTTCAGGCTGCGGCGAGTTGTAATCCTCTTGCACTCTTTGGTCGCGGCGGTAGTAATTCACTTCGGTGGCACGGGCCACGTACATCATCCCGTAACCATGGCACATGCCATAATCGGGATTAGCATCCAAAAACTCGACCGATGCAATCAACGCGTCATGAATCAGGAAGTCATCGTCGGCCGCAAACACCATGTACGGCGTGGTGATTTCTTCGACACCAAATACCAGCTTCGACTGGATACCCCAATAGCCGAACTGCGGCAAATGCCGATAGTCGATGGTTTCCGCAATCGTCGCCGCGCCGTCCAAGGCAACGGCAGACGAATCAAGTACCAGAATTCTGCAAGGCAGCGTGCTGTAGAACTGCAATGCCCTGCGCAAAAACGCCGGACGATTGTGTGTAAGTAGCACCAGAGTAAACAGTTCACTCAAGGGCAACGTGTTTTCAGAACCGTAAATGCCTTGCATATCCTTCCCCACCATAAAACTATTGCCTGATGAACGCTTGAATAAAGGTGTCGCTTAACGCACTCGGCGCAGGTAGCCATCCGGTGCGACGGTGATCAGCAGCTTGCTGTGAATCGCCTGGTCGATCTCGAAGTCGCGGTTTTCTTCGAGGTAGGCCCAGACTGCGGTTTTCGGGTTGTCACCCTTGCCCCATGGACGATCCGGGAACGCATCTTCCGGCATGTCTTCGACCACGGTGTCCATGACCACGCAATAGCTGCCCACCGAAACCATCGGTGCATACAGACGCAGCTCTTCGAGAACGTGTTCGTGGGTGTGATTGGAGTCCAGGACCACCAGCACTTTCTTGCCCTGGATCCGCTCGCGCACCTGGTCGACGATGGCGGTGTCGATGCTTGAGCCCTGAATCATCTGGATGCGCTTGCTCATCGGGTGAGCTTCGATCGCTTCGCGGTTGTGCTGGCGAATGTCGATGTCGACACCCAGCACTTCACCATGGCCCATCAGTTCCAGGATCGACGCATAAAAAACCAGGGAACCGCCGTGGGCGATACCGGTTTCAACGATCACGTCAGGACGCAGGTTCCAGATGATTTCCTGCATGGCGACCATGTCCTGAGGAAACTGAATGATCGGCCGGCCCATCCAGCTGAAGTTGTAGGTGTACTTGTGTTTGGCCGTGGTGCCGACCCAGCCCAGCGACTCGGCTTGCAGCGCCTTGTCCTGTTGCAGGCCTTCGATGTTGCCTTTTACTTCTTCGCGAAACTGCTCATGGGGATTCATTGAAACGCTCCAGAAAAATGGGAAAACGGGTTACTTGAAGACCCTGCCGTCGGGGTAAGGCACCGCGTTGGTCTTGATAATCCTGGCGGGGTTGCCCGCCACGACTGAAAAATCCGGAATATCCTTGGTCACGACAGCACCGGCACCGATGGTGACCCAGCGGCCGATGCGCAAGCGCGGAAGAATGGTGGCGTTGGTGCCGATAAACGTGCCGTCGCCGATTTCCACGCAACCGGCGATGCACACGCCTGGCGCCATGAACACCGAGTGGCCGATTTGCCCTTCATGCCCCACCACACTGCCGGCGCTGATGCTGGTGTTGTCACCCAGCGTCACTTCGGCTTGCATGATCACGCCTTCCTGCAGGTAACTGCCCTGCCCCATGCGGATCATGGTCAGGTCGATGCCGGGGTGGATGAACTGACCCAGGGTGGCACCGGCCTCGACCAGCTCGCGGGTGGTCTCGTAGCGCAGTCGCGTGCTGCCGGTGATCAGGTTGACGAAACGTGCGTCCGGCCCTTTGAGTTCACTGACCAGCGCCGAACCGCCAATGACCGGCACACCAAAAAACGGTGTGCCGTGTTTGTTCGGATCATTGTCCAGAAACGCGAAGTCGACGTTCGGCATGCTGCGTTTTACCGCGTGCAGCATGCGCACCGCTTCCGGGTTGGCCGCGCCCAGCAAGTACATCTTCACAGCGATTGCCTTTGGGCGAGCAAGCCGCGCACAACATCCACCACCCGAGCCTGATCGGTGTCGGTCATGTCGTGATAGCTCGGCAGGTTGAACGCGCGCTCCGGCAAGGCAAACGCCACCGGCGTATCGACCTCGTGCTCGCTGAACATGGGCAACGACGACAGCGGCCAGAAGAACACCCGGGCGTCGATATCGGCGGCCTGGAACGCAGCGATCATTTCGTCGCGATGAATCCCGGTCTCGGCATCGAACACCACGGTCGGCATCCAGTAACCGTTACGGGCGTGCGCAGGTTCGGGGTTCAGCGAAACACCTGGCAGCGATGCCAGCGCGCGGGCGTAATTGGCGAAAATCGTCCGCTTGCGTTCGATCAGTTCCTCGATCCGCTCGACCTGGGCGCAGCCTACGGCGGCCTGCAGGTTGCTCATCTTGTATTTGAAGCCAATGAGCTCGGGCCAGAATTGTTTGGTGCTGCCTGCGACGCGACCGTGGTTGGACAAGGTCAGGACACGCTCGTACAAGGCTTTGTCCGAGGTGACGAATATCCCGCCCTCCCCGGTGGTCATGGTTTTGGTGCCGTGAAAGGAAAACGCACCGAACGCCCCCATCGAGCCGGCCGCCTTGCCGCGCCACTGCGAGCCAATGGCTTCGGCGGCATCTTCGATGACCGGGATCCCGTGTTCACGACCGATCGCCAGCAAGGCATCCATGTCGCACAGATTGCCGTAGAGATGGACCGCGAGAATGGCTTTGGTCTTCGGGGTGATGGCTTGCCTGACGAGCTCCGGGTCCAGGCACCAGCTGTCCGCCAGCACATCGACAAATACCGGCGTAGCGCCCAGATAGGTAATCGGTGCCGCCGAAGCGATCCAGTTGGTGTTGCCCAGGATCACTTCGTCACCCGCACCGATGCCCAGCGCCGCCATGCCCATGTGCAGCGCGCCGGTGCAACTGGAGGTCGCGATGGCATAGGTCGCCCCGAGGTGCTCGGCAAACCCGTGCTCGAAACGCGTCAGGTATTCGTAGCAACGCGCGCCCCAACCGTTCTGCACGGCATCGAGGGCATACCGGGCTTCCAGTTCGCCGATGCTCGGTTTGGTGTAATGAATTCTGCTCATTGAATACTCAACTCCGGAACGGCAACGACAAACTGTGCGCCCCACGCTTTGACCGAGGCGAATTGCTGGGTGATTTCAGGCAACAGGTTCCAGGGCAGAACCAGGATGTAGTCGGGTCGTTCGAGGGCGATACGCTCGGGCGACACCACCGGAATCCGGCTGCCAGGCAAGAACTTGCCCTGCTTGTGCGGATTGGCGTCCGCGACCCAGGCCAACAGATCGGGTTTGACCCCGGCATAGTTGAGTAACGTGTTGCCCTTGGCGGCGGCGCCGTAACCGACCACACGCTTGCCCTCGGCTTTGGCCTGCAACAGGAAGCGCAGCAGTTGGTGCTTGATGTCCTCGGCGGCGGGCGCGAGGGTGGCGTAGTACTCCGGGGTTTTCACGCCGGCAGCGAGTTCGGTCTGCAATTGTTGCGCGACTGCTGGCTGCACTTCGCGGCGGATCCCGTCGGCACGCTGCACGAATACCCGCAACGAACCGCCATGGGTCGACAGCTGACTGACGTCGAACACTTCCAGGCCATTGCGCTCGCACAACGTCTGCACGGCGGTCAGGGACAGGTAGGAATAATGTTCGTGATACAGGGTGTCGAATTGCTGCCCGGCCATCAGCGTCAGCAATTGCGGAAACTCGAACGTCGCCACGCCGGTCGGCTTGAGCAGGGTCGCAAAGCCGCCGAGAAAATCGTTGATGTCCGGCACATGGGCCAGCACATTGTTGGCCGCCATCAGGTCCGCTGCCCAGCCTTCGCTCTTCAGCTGCGAAGCGGTTTCACGGCCGAAGAACAACTCGCGAATCTGCAGGCCTTTTTCCCGGGCGGCCTGTGCGGTGCTGCGCGTCGGCTCGACACCCAGACAAGGAATGCCGCGCCCCGCGACATACTGCAAGAGGTAACCGTCGTTGGCGGCGATCTCCACCACACGGCTGTCGGCGGTCAGGTCGAAACGCTCGACCATGTCGGCAACGTAGCGCTCGGCATGGGCCAGCCAGGTGCTGGAAAAAGAACTGAAATAGGCGTACTCGGCGTCGAACAGGCTGTCGGCACTGGTGTAATCCTCGGTCTGCACCAGCCAGCACTGCTGACACACTGCAACTTTCAGCGGCACCCATTGTTCGGCTTGTTCCAGCTGGTCGGCACGGACGTAGGCATTCGACGGCGGCGAGGTGCCGAGGTCGATCAGCGGCAAGGCCAACGGAGTACCGCAACCACGGCAGTTCATAGACGCACTCCAGCGAAGCGTTCATCGAGCAAGGGATGGCTGGCGTCCCTGGCCGACAGATTATTGACAGGCAACGGCCAGGCAATCGCCAGCCGTGGATCGTTCACACGCAACCCCCCTTCGTGCGCAGGCGTGTAATCCGCGCTGTGCAAGTAGAGCAATTCGGCGTCGTCGGTCAGGGTCTGGAAGCCATGGGCGAACCCGGCCGGAATCAGCAGGCTGCGACCGTCGCCGGCCCGAAGGTGTTCGGCGTGCCAGTGCAGGAACGTCTCGGAGTCGGGACGCAGGTCCACCGCCACATCCCAGACTTCACCACGCAGGCAGGTGATCAGCTTGGCTTCCGGTGCGTTGGCGTTCTGATAATGCAAGCCACGCACACTGCCCCGCTCACGGGTGCAGGAGTGATTGATCTGGCGGATATGAAACTTCTGGCCGAAGGCACTCAGGCTGCCCTCGCAGAACAGTCGCGCGAAGTGCCCGCGATCGTCTTCGAAGCGCTTGTGCTGCACGCTGAACAAGCCATTCAGCGGCAGCGCTTTCAACAGGAATTCGCTCACAGCGCGCCTCGGTACAGGTTCAACTGGCCCAACGTGACGGCACGCATGTCGTCGCCGTTTTGCCAGGCCAGATGCCAATCGAGGGTCTGAGTCAGGCACTGTTGCAACGACCAGCGCGGTTGCCAGGCTAACAGTTGACGGGCGCGGCTGCTGTCCAGGCGCAACAGGCCAGCCTCATGCAAGTCACTCGGTTCGATGCGCAATCCGCGCGCTTGAGGCCAACGGTTGGCGAGCAGTTCGACCACTTCGCCGACGCTGCACATGTCCGCTTCGCTCGGGCCGAAGTTCCACGCACCGGCGAATTCGGGGCCTTTGTCGTAAAGACTGGCAGCCAGTTGCAGGTAACCGGCCAGCGGCTCCAACGCGTGTTGCCACGGGCGGACCGCCTGCGGGTAACGCAGGGTCACCGGTTCATCTGCCGACCAGGCCTTGAGCACATCGGGTATCAAACGTTCCGGCGCAAAGTCTCCACCGCCCAGCACATTGCCGGCCCGTGCCGTGGCCAGTGCCAGGCCGTGTTCGGCATAACGTTGTGCCGGGAAGAACGACGCGGCGTAGGACTGCGCCAACAGTTCGCAGCAAGCCTTGCTGCTGCTGTAAGGATCGTGGCCACCGAGGGCTTCGTTTTCGCGGTACGGCCATAACCATTCCTGGTTGGCGTAAACCTTATCGGTGGTGACCAGCACGCAGGCGCGCACGCCACCGACCTGACGGATGGCTTCAAGCAGATTGAGGGTGCCCATGACGTTGCTGGAATATGTCCCCAGCGGATCGCGATAGCCTTCGCGCACCAACGGTTGAGCCGCCAGGTGCAGGACGATTTCCGGTTGGGTTTCAGCAATCAATTCCAGCAACGCGCCCAGGTCACGCAGGTCGCCGCGCTGATCATTGATGCCCTCGTGAACACGCGCCAGCTCGAACAGGCTCGGCTCGGTCGACGGGTCCAGGGAAAATCCGCTGACCTCAGCACCCAGGCTTTGCAGCCAAAGGGTCAACCAACTGCCTTTGAAACCGGTGTGGCCCGTCAGCAGAACCCGCTTGCCGCGCCAGAATTCCGGACTCAGTCCCATTGCTTCCATGGGGCCTCCCCGCTCTGCCACAAGGCTTCGAGATGATTCTTGTCCCGCAAGGTGTCCATCGGCTGCCAGAAACCGTCGTGCTGGTACGCCATGAGTTCACCGCGCTCGGCCAAGCCATCCAGCGGACCGGATTCCCACGAAGTCTCGTCGCCCTCGATCAACGGCAACACCTTCGGCGACAGGACAAAGAAGCCGCCATTGATCCAGCCGCCATCGCCACGTGGCTTCTCGGTGAAACCAAGGACGCTGTCACCGTCGCGATTCAGCGCGCCATACCGGCCGGGTGGCTGCACCGCCGTCACAGTGGCGAGCTTGCCGTGGGTCAGGTGGAAATCCACCAGCGCTCCGATATTCAGATCGGAAACGCCATCGCCATAGGTGAAACAGAACGCCTCTTCGTTTTCCAGGTAGCGGCCGGCACGGCGCAAACGGCCGCCGGTCATGGTGTCTTCACCGGTGTCGATGAGCGTGACACGCCATGGCTCGCTGTAGTTCTGGTGAACGTCCATGCGGTTGTTGCACATGTCGAAGGTGACGTCGGAGGTATGCAGGAAGTAGTTGGCGAAGAAGTCCTTGATCGCGTAGCCCTTGTAGCCCAGGCAAATCACGAAATCATGGATCCCGTGAGCGGAGTACTGCTTCATGATGTGCCAGAGAATTGGCTTGCCGCCGATTTCAATCATCGGCTTGGGTTTGAGGTGCGATTCCTCACTGATGCGCGTGCCGAGACCACCTGCCAGAATTACTGCCTTCATCGCTATCCTCTTGCTCTTCGCGCGGCCCGCCCCGCTGGGGTAGGCGAACCGTCAGATGCACATCATTTGCCTGCAGCCATTGGCCATTCACGCCTTGGGGTGAAGGTTTTATGGCGATATACGGGTGACTTGCAGGAAGTGAGCCAATTACGCAGGACAAAAAAAAGTCCGAACACGGGTTGCGTTCGGACGTTTTTTTGAAGGTTGATTGTCAGCGACGGAATCAGTCAGGCAACCAGCCCCACAGCCAATGTTGAAGATTGTCACCACGCAGCATGAAATCACGGTGTACCGCTTCACGCAGTTCATCGCCCATGCGGTAACTCGCATCCGGATCGGCCAAGTGCATGCGAATTGCTTGTAGCCACTCGTCCGTGTTGTTGCTGTAGACCTTGGTGCACGGCAAGTGGCCGCGATAGGCCTCGGTGTCGGTGCAGATCACCGGATAACCGCAAGCACCGTACTCCAGCAACCGCAGATTACTTTTGCAGTCGTTGAAGATGTGGAACTCCAGAGGCGCCAGTGCCAGGTCGAGGTTCAGGCTCGCCAGTTTGAACGGGTAGTTCTGCAAGCTGATGGCAGAGTGAAATTCATGGACATACGGCAGCAACCCTTCAGGGCACATGCCGAAGAACACCCACTCGACTTCGTTCGCCAGCTCTCGCACTACGTCGGCAATGATCTCCAGATCACCGCTGTGGCTGGTGCCGCCACCCCAGCCAACGCGCGGCTTGCCGGAGGTTCGGCGGCGGCTGGTCAGTGACGCCCACGGGTCCGGGGACAGCATGTTCGGTACTACGCGAATGTCGCTGTGCATGCTCGACAACGCATCGGCCAGCGGCTGGGTAGTCACCACCACACGATCACACAGTGCGATGGCTTCGCGTAGCATCTGTTCAGTGTTGACTGGCTTGTTGCGGGCGTGGGTGTTTTTCTTCGGCGCGCTGACAACGTAGTCGTCCAGTTCGAAAATCCGAAGTGCACTGGAGTACTTCTTCATGCGCAAAATGTCACTCACAGCACCTTCACTGTAGCGACATTGCAAGATGATGGAGTCCGGGGATAACCGCTCGATCTCCACCGTCGATGGTGATTCATAGGCGAAGCGGGAAATCACTCGTCCCGCCGCCTCGAGCTCCTTCAATGGCCCAGTGACTCGATAATGCCCGACCGCAGTGCTGTTGACCGGCAATCCGAGAATCAGCGGCAACGCGCGGGTGCAAAAAGGGTTCCAGTTGTCGCGCAACGACGACTCCAGGCTGAAACTGGAAAACCCAAGACTCAGCGCGGGACTGTAAGCCGGATCCTTGGCAATCTGCGGCAACCATCTTTGGTAGAACGCCTCTTCCTCACGCTCACGCAGGGCAATCGGCGAAGACACCAGTGACGCACTTGCCTCAGGCGCCAAGACCACACTGGCATACGGCGTCCAGACCACCAGGTAGCCGTGTTTGCTCGCCCGCAAACACAAATCGACATCGCTCAAGCTGAGGCTGAACGTTGCCTCGTCCAGCTGCCCGAGCTCCTCAAAGACTTGCTTGCGCACCATCAGGCACTGGCCGCTCACCGCACTCCAGTTCTGGGTAACCTGTAAACGCTGCATGTAGCCACGGCCATTCAAGGCCTCCCCAGCAAATGGCGAACCGACAGGCCCGGCCAGTCCCAGGATCAACCCCGCACTGACGATGGCGCCCTCGGGACTTAGCAGACGGGCTCCCACCACGCCCACTTCGGGACGCTGAGCATGGTTGAGCAATTCGTCCAGCCAGTCGCTATCGCAAATGATGGCTTGCGCATCGAGCAGCACCAGATAATCGCCCCGGGCCTGACTCGCTGCGAAATTACGAATGGCCGCTTCGTTGGCGTTGCCAGCGTAACGCAGTATCCGCAACATGGCGGCACCAAGCTGCGCCATCACCGCCAGCCACTCGATCATCGCCGGCTCATGATTACCGCAGTCGACAATCAGGATTTCGTACTGAGCGTAAGCAGTTCGCTCAATCAGGCCTTCGGTACAACGCTGCAATGCGTACAGCGAGCTACCGGCCTGGATAATGATCGATACCAACGGCCGCGCGGCGTGCAGATAGTCGATGCGATTGATCAGTGGCAGCGCTTCGTGACGTATCCGGTATGGCGCGCCGATACGATCCAGATGAGCCCCGACCATACCGGCGTTGCGCTCGATCACCTCGGGCAGCGACAGCCAATCGGAAAAGGCAAGGCTCGACTCTACCTGAATCTCGGCGATATGCTCGATGGCCTGTGGCCCGACCTCTTCCACCAAACGCCACATCAGGTCATGGGGAGCTAACTCGCCGTGCACCGGATCAAATCCACCCGAGGCAACAAAACGCTGGCGCTCAAACGCCAAGGCTCGGCCGACATAGGGATAGGCGCGCATCAGGTCAAGGTTGAAATCCGGCTTGAACACCGGGTCGATCGACTCGCCATCAGTCAATGCACCTTCATCGCTGTAGGCACACAGAATGCCCGGCGATCCGGCGATACGCTCAGCCAGAATCAACAACGCCGACTCGCGCAAGGTGTCACCTGCCCGCAGCAAGTAAAACCAGTGAGCCCCCTCCAGTTGTGGCACCAAGGCATTGAGCTGTTGCGCCCAGTCTGCCTGTAGCGGCAACTGAAGAATACGCTCATCTGCCTCACAATCAGCATCAGACAGCACCACCATCGCCTGCGGCGCATAGAGCTGGGCTCGCAGGCTCTGCAACGTAATGTCCAACGCCGCCGCGTCAGCGTCTCTGTCGAGAATGATCGGCACGATTCGCGGACGCGACGACCAACTATCGATGCGCTGTGGCATCAGGCGTTGCTCGACCTGCGAGAACCGCCGGATCGCCAGCCATTCGCGATAAAAATCTTCGTAACTCTCACTCTCTCCGCCCACTCGGCCACTGACCACCGTGTTGCGGTTACCGAGAATTCGCGTCACGCACAGCTCTTGCCAGGCGTGGGGTTGGTCCGTGACATTGGCCAGATCGATGTAACGGACCCAGCCCGACGCCGGTGCCGATTCGCCACTGCGTACCGCGAGCATTTGCGCCAGCCAGCTCCACTCCACCGCAGCGGCCTTGAGCATCTCCGGGGTTTTGCTCAGGCGCTCCGGATAGCGCCGTTCGGTGCTCAGCACAGTGCCGAGCGACACCAGATTGCCGCGACGCATCAGACACACGAATAGGGCGAAATCGAGCATCGCGACGAAACCGGTACCTTCCTGGATCAGCGCCGGCAACAACGCCAACACATCGGCGCGACGCATCAGGGTCGAACTGAAGTTACCTAGAAAATTTATCGGCGTACTTTCGAAGATCGCCAACATATCGTCGCCCTTGAACAACGCATCATTCGGCGAGAAGCGGCAGTTATCGACCCGCGACGGCAGAAGGAAATTTCCGGCATCGCTGAGCATCCGCAGGGCAAACACTACATTGACATCAGCATGGTCGATCAGAACCTGAGCCTGCAAGGCAACACTCGGTGCAAATAGACGGTCGTCGTCACACAGCACTTTGATGAACTCGCCCAGAGCCTCCTGCACGCAACGCAGCAGGTTTTTCTGCAGCCCCAGACGCTGAGGATTGCGCAGATAACGAATCGGGTGCGCCGGCTCGGTGAAGCTGTCGACGATGTCGCGGATCTCGTCGCTGGAGGAGTCATCGCAGATGACGATCTCGATCCGTTCGTAAGTCTGGGCGAGCGCACTCTCCAGCGCCTGACTGAAAAAGCGCGGGTTAAAGGCAGGGATGACGATACTGACGAGGGGACGTTTATTCACGACGGGAAACTCTCGAGCGGTGGGCCTCCACCCATTCAGGCAGAGGCCCCGGAACTGCTTAACAATAGACGGCTGGCAGCTCGGCAGACACAGACTCAGACCTTGTTGAACAAGCCCAGCTGAGCAATCTTGCTGAATGCAAGTTGCGAGGCTTGCAACATGGTTTGTTGCAAGGTCAGACGGGTCATCACTTCGGCGGGATCGGAATCGCGAATCGATGATTGAGTCTGGGCGTTGGCCAGGGTAAGACTTTGGTTGGTGTCGCTTTGGGTAGCCAGGGCCGAACCGCGACCACCAACCGAACTCAGCGCGCTGGACAACTGGTCGGTGCCGCTGGCCAGGTTACCCAGACCCGACGCCAATGACGCCTGAAGCTTCTGGACCGCCAACGCGTTGCCGTTAGTTGGGGTATTCAATGCCGTTTTCAGCTGGTTCACGGTGTCCAGAATATTCTGGGTTTCGTGTGTATTAACCGCCACGCTGAATTGATCGCCCGCACCCGGCGCATTCGGTGCAGCGGTCATGGTGAAGCTCACACCCGATGCGGTTGCGACGTTACCCACCATGGTACCGCTGGACACTGGCTTGCTGTCAGCCGTCAATGGCGCGGCGTACAAATCAAACGCAGTGGCGCTGGTGAACTTCACGATCGCCGAACCTTCCGGAAAACTGGCGTGATAACTGGCTGCGTTGGTGATACTGCTGGCCGTCACCTGCGCCCCCGTCAAGTTGCCTGGACTGCGGGACGGGGTAAACGTGTCGGGTTTGGCCGCCAGTGTGAAGGTGTGGCCTGGCAAATCAGTAGCCGCGACATCGCCGGCAGCCAGATTGATGTTCAGGGTCAGCTCCACGCCGCGAAAGTTCACGGCCTGCCCAGCCTTGCTGGCGGGGTCGAACGCGCCGCCCTGGCTGGCTTCCGAGGTCCTGTCGATGCCGCCCGAGTCGGTGATTTTCAACTGGTTGCCGGGGGCGACAATCTCCACCACATACGGCTCGCCGCTACGGAATATGTTGCTGTAAGAGAAGTCCGACGACACCTGACCGTTGCTCAGCGCCGCTTTGTTGCCGTTCACGCCGACCGCCGTCACGGTGGTCTCGGTGCGGCTGGTATTGAGCGCCTTCTGGAACGTGTCCCAACCGGTGCTGTTGGTGGCCATCGACATTGTGTCGCCGATTGCCAGGTCCAGGGTCACCTGGTCGCCGTTGTAGCTGTAAGTCCCGTCGTTGTTGCGCGAGAAAGGTGCGACATCACCCTTGGAGCCAGCGAAGATGTATTTGCCGTTCTCGTCCTTGGTGTTCATCAGACTCAGCAACTGCTCTTCAATCTGCCCCAACTCTGCTGCGGTGGACTGACGATCGGCATCGGTGTAACCGGCGTTGCCGGCACTGACGGCCAGTTCCTTGGCGCGGGTCAGCACGTTGTTGATGCTGGTCATTACCGCTTCGGTCGTGCCAAGAGTGGCCTTGAGGGTGTTGGTGTTGGCGGCGTACTGATCAAGCATCGAAGCCTGCTGACCCAATTGCAGCAGACGCGACGCGCCGACCGGATCATCGGCGGCCGTGTTGACGCGAACCAGGCTGCTCGCCTCTTCGCTGCTCTTGACCACGTTGGCGAAGTTCTTCTGATAGTTCGCAGCAGAGGACTCGTAAAACTGGGCGGTAGAAATGCGCATGGGCTACGACTCCTTAAAGACTGTTGATCAGTGTGCTGAAGATTTCCTGCGCAGCCTTGATGATCTGCGAGGACGCGGTGTAGTACTGCTGATACTTGACCAGGTTGCCGGTTTCCTCATCGAGATCGACACCCGAGAGCGAGTCGCGCGCGCCCTTGGCATTGGCCAGGATGGCGCCGGTCGCCGCGCTGTCGAGCTTGCCCTGTGCCGCCTTGGAACCCACGCCCTCGACCAGTTTGCCGTAGGCATCGTTCAGGGAAATACCTTTGCTGGCCGAGCCGGTGTCCACGGTCTGCGCGGTCTGCAAATTGGCCAGTGCGGTGCCGTTACGGTTGTCCAGACTGCCCGGTTGGCTGAGCGAGACGTTGATCGCCGCGCCATTGCTTGGGGCACCGGCGATGGTCATGTTGAAAGCCGCGGTGTACTGAGTGGCCGGCGCAGGCGGGATCGGCGTACCCGTGGCATCCGTGAGCGGAATGCTCAGGTTCAGGGTGTTGGTCTCACCGGGCTTGATGGTGCCGGCACTGATCACCCCACCCTTGGCATCCAGGAACTGGTAGGCCTGGCTGGTGCCATCGGCGGACACCGCACCAAACACGACCTTGGTCGGCGTGGAGTTTTTCAGGCCGTTCTGCATCGCGGTTGTGGTCGCCGCGTCGTAGATGTCGAACTTGGTGGTCAGGGTCGGTTGACCGCTGGCCGGAATCGACAGGGTGCCGCTACCACTGCCGCTCGCTGCAATAGCCGCGCCCAGGGGTGCCGCGATGGCCAGACGCTTGGAGTCGGTCATCTCGGTCTTGATGTTCGCCGCCGCATCGCGGGTCGGAGTGATCTTGAAGGTGTCGCCTGCCGTGGCAGACGCCGCGTTGAACTTCAACTCAAACCCGTCGATGACCGGTGCCGTTGCCGGCGGTGCCGTGCTGAAGGTGCCCATGGGCGTGTTGTCCGGCAGGCGTTGAACGGTGTAGTCGGTCGCGGTGGTGAACGTGACCTTGTAATCGTTAATGGTCAGCTTGCCAGTGTCCTTGATGCTCACATCGAAGTTGCCGGCGCCCACGTTGCTGGTGGCGGCGATGCTGCGTTCAGAGACCAGCTTGGCCGAATTGATGTTGGTAAACAGGTTCGAACCGAAGGCACCGTTCTTGTCGATGCCCTGAGCCTGAAGGCTGTTCATCTGATCGGCGACGACCAGCGCTACACGCCCCAGTTCGTTCATGGCCGGGTCCAGCACCGTGCTGCGATAACGCAGCAGACCGCCGATTTCACCGCCGGTCATGATCGACGTGATGTCGATGGTGCTCGAGCCGCGATTGAGCTGCAGCGCCAGACGGCCCGGGTCTTCCTTGCTTGGCACCGTCTCGAGTTTGCTGGACGTGTTGCCTATGACCAGCGGCTGACCGCTGCCCAGGTAAATGTCGAGGCTGCCTTCACGCTCCACCACTTGCGCACCGGTGAAGGTCGACAGTTGTCGCACGGTTTCGTTACGCGCATCCAGCAGGTCGTTCGGCATGCCGCCGGAGCTGGAAATCTCGGAGATCTTCTGGTTCAACTGGGCCACGGTGGCGGCCAGCTTGTTGACCTGATCCGCCATGCTCGTCAGGTTGCCGTTGATGTTGGCATTCTGTTCGTTGAGCTGTGTGGAGACCGAGTTGAAACGGTTGCTCAAGGCCTGGGCATCGCTGAGCAGCAACTGGCGGGACGCATCGTCACCCGGCTTGGCGTTGACGTTCTGCACCGAGGCGAAAAACTTGGTCAGTGCGCCGTTCAGGCCGGTGCTGGTGTCGGAGAGCAACTTGTCCAGCGGCGTGACCTGATTCAGGTAGGCGGCCGAATCGCTGTTGAGCGAAGTGGTGGTCTGCAACTGCGCATCGAGGTAGCTGTTGTATACGCGGCGCACATCGGCCAGCGTCGTGCCGGTGCCGATGTAGACGTTACCGAAATGCTGAGAGGCTTTGGTGCCCTGCACTGTTTGCTGGCGCGAGTACCCGGCGGTGTCGACGTTGGCAATGTTGTTGCCGGTGGTCATCAACGAGGATTGGCCAGCGGCCAGACCCGACATCCCGATATTGAGCAAACTCATGGTTCGACCTTAATCCTTGTGCCTATAAAGGCGTGGTGGAAACGCCCGCCGCAGCGTAGTTCTGGTAACTCGTCATCTGCTTGGCTATCTGCGAAATCTTGCTCGCGTAGTCCGGGTCGGTTGCATAACCGGCCTTTTGCAACTCGCGTACAAACTGTTCTGGGTTATCGGCCGACTTCACGACATCTTGATAGCGATTGTTGGTCTGCAGCAAAGTCACAAGGTCATGGAAGCTGTCCTTGTAAGAGTCGTAGGAACGGAACTCGGCCGTCTCCTTGACCATCGCGCCATTTCTGAATTCGCTGGTGATCGCGCGCGCCGAATTGCCCTGCCAGTTGCTGCTGGCCTTGATGCCGAACAGGTTGTGGCTGCTGCTGCCATCCTGTGCGCGCATGACCGACTTGCCCCAACCGGTTTCCAGCGCCGCCTGGGCCACGAGGTAACGCGGATCGACCCCGATGCGCTCGGCGGCTTCCTTGGCCATCGGCAGCATGGTGTTGACGAATTCGTCGGCGGAGCTGAAGGCTTTCTTCGCTGGCGCCAGGGGGATTTGCGCCATGGCACGACCATGAATCTGCAGCCCGCCGTTCGATGCGGCCTGGGCATTCGCCAGCCAATCACCGTTGTACAACGGCCCTGAACCGGTAAGCGTGGTGCGCTCCGGCAATGGCGCCTTGTTGACAGTCGTGGCCGTAGTCGTGGCCGAAGGCACCAGGCCTGCCAGCAGACGGTCAGCCAGTTTCGGCGGCAACGCCAGACGTCGCTGATTGATCAGCGCCATGTCATTGCGGTGCGTGCCGTCGCCTGCTGCCTGCGGTGCATGGACCGAGCGCGACGCCCACAACGGACGCTCGCCATTGAGGCGCGACAACGGTCCGTTGGTGGCAACCGTGCCGGCGGCAATCGGCGTTTCTGCGGCGGCTTTCGCGGCCGCCTGCTTGGCCGCCGATGCGGCAGCTGCTTCGCCCGGCGCCATCGGTTTGTTCTTCGACATCTGGCGCATCAGCACGTCCGCCAGGCCGATACCACCACCCTCGCGAGACATGGAAACGGCCAACTGCTGGTCATACATTTCCTGGTATTGCTTGGCGGCCGGGGTGTTGAGCGGATTGTCCTCACCCAGGCTGTCGGTAGCCTTGCGCATGGACTTGAGCATTTCACCGAGGAACAGCGACTCGAATTCCTGCGCCACCTTGCGCATGTTCCCGTCACTGTTCTTGTCACCGACCTTGAGCTGGTTCAGCCTGTTCAGGTCCGAATAGGAACCCGAATCGTTGCTGCTGACACCCAGACCACCCTTGCGCATATCCATGGTCGCCGTCCTCAGATCACGATCAGGTCGGCTTGCAATGCGCCGGCCTGTTTCAGAGCTTCGAGGATGGCCATCAAGTCACCCGGTGCCGCGCCGACCTGGTTCACCGCACGTACGATCTCGTCGAGGGTGGTGCCCGGGCCGAACTTGAACATTGGCTTGGCTTCCTGTTGTGCATTGACCCGCGAGCGCGGCACGACCGCCGTTTGCCCATTGGACAAAGGACCGGGCTGGCTGACGATCGGGTCTTCGGTAATGGTCACGGTGAGGCTGCCGTGGGTGACGGCGGCCGGGGACACCTTGACGTTCTGACCGATCACGATGGTGCCAGTACGCGAGTTGATGATGACTTTCGCCACCGCCTGGCCTGGATCGACTTCGAGGTTTTCGAGGATCGACAGGTAGTCGACCCGCTGACTCGGATCCAGTGGCGCCGTGACGCGAATCGAACCGCCATCGATGGCCTGTGCGACGCCAGGGCCGAGCATGTCGTTGATCTTGTCGACGATGCGCTTGGCGGTGGTGAAGTCGGAACGGTTGAGGTTCAGGGTCAGGCTGTTGCCCTGGTTGAAACCGCTCGGCACTGAACGCTCCACCGATGCACCACCGGGGATGCGACCGGCCGACGGAACGTTGACGGTGATCTTCGACCCGTCGCGACCTTCAGCATCAAAACCGCCGACCACCAGGTTGCCCTGGGCGATCGCGTACACGTTGCCATCGATACCCTTGAGCGGCGTCAACAGCAAGGTGCCGCCCCGCAGGCTCTTGGAGTTACCAATGGAAGCAACAGTGATGTCTACCTGCTGACCGGGTTTGGCGAAGGCCGGCAAGTCGGCACTGATCGATACCGCCGCGACGTTTTTCAGCTGCACGTTGCCCGAACCCGGCGGCACCTTGATGCCGAACTGCGAGAGCATGTTGTTGAAGGTCTGCAGGGTGAACGGGGTTTGCGTCGTCTGGTCACCGGTGCCGTTAAGCCCGACCACCAGGCCGTAGCCGATCAATTGGTTGGAACGTACGCCGGAAATACTGGCGATGTCCTTCAGCCGCTCGGCTTGAGCGTTGAAGGCTGCCGACAACATCAGGGCCGCAACGATGAGACTTCTGAAATTCAACGTAGCCACCTAGAAAGGGAACAGCGGGCTGAGGAAGAAACGGTCGAACCAGCCTGGCTGACTCGCATCGGCAAACGAACCGGTGCCCGAGTAGGTGATGCGTGCATCGGCAATGCGGGTCGACGAAACCGTGTTGTCGGTGGCAATGTCGTCGGCCCGGACCAGGCCGGCAATCCGTACCAGCTCATCACCCGTATTGAGGGTCATCCACTTCTCGCCGCGCACGGCAATGATGCCGTTGGGCAAGACGTCGGCGACCGTCACGGTGATCGAACCGGTCAGGCTGTTGCCCTGCCCGGCCTTGCTGTCGCCCTTGGTCGCGCGGTCGCCGCTGTAGCCGGCGTCCAGCGTCAGATCACCGTCGCTGAGCGGGTTATTCGTGTTCGGTATCGCGCCGAACAGCGAGGACAGACCGATGCTGGCCTTGCTGTTCTTGCCGATTTGCGAGTTGGCGTTCTTACTGGCCTGGGTCTTCTCGTTCAGGGTGATGGTGATGATGTCACCGACCCGGAACGCCTTGCGGTCGCTGTACAGGTTCTGTTCAAAACCGGCCTGGTAGATCGAGCCGTTATTCGCGGCAGCCGGCAACGGCGTACGCGGCAACACCGGGGCGTAGTAAGGGTCATTGGGCTTGGGCGTCGGACCGACGCAACCCGCCAGCGCGGCGACTCCACTCAGTGCCAGAACAGATACAAAGCGATTCATGACCCTACCTCACGGTGTTGCAGGCGACCTCAGGGTCGCCTCATAGACTTGATTACAGATTCTGCGTTACGAACGAGAGCATCTGGTCGGCGGTGGAGATCACCTTGGAGTTCATCTCGTAGGCGCGCTGAGTGGTGATCATGTTGACCATCTCTTCAACCGTGCTGACGTTGGACGTTTCCAGGGTGTTCTGCAGCGTGGTGCCGAAACCTGCCAGGCCTGGCGTACCGACTTGCGGCGCGCCACTGGCGGCGGTTTCCAGGAACAGGTTGTTACCCACCGCTTGCAGGCCGGCCGGGTTGATGAAATCGGCGGTCTGCAGGTTGCCGATCACCTGGGACGCCGGGTTACCGGCAATGGTGATGGACACGGTGCCGTCGCGACCGACCGTGAAGGTCTGTGCGTCGTTCGGAATGACAATGGCCGGCTCCAGGGCGAAACCGCTGGCATTGACGATCTGGCCGTTGGAATCGAGGTGGAAGGTGCCGTCACGGGTGTAGGAAGTGGTGCCGTCCGGCTGCAGGATCTGGAAGAAACCGCGACCGTCGATGGCCATGTCCAACGGCTGCTCGGTGGTTTGCAGGCTACCGGCGTTGAAGTTTTTCTGGGTGCCGACGATGCGCACACCGGTACCCAATTGCAGGCCCGACGGCAGTTCGCTGTCCTGGGTCGACTGGGCGCCTGGCTGGCGTTTGATCTGGTACAGCAAGTCCTGGAACTCGGCACGGTCACGTTTGAAGCCCGTGGTCGACACGTTGGCCAGGTTGTTGGAAATGGTGGTCAGGTTGGTGTCCTGGGCAGACAGACCTGTTTTGGCAACCCATAGAGCCGGAAGCATTCGATTCTCCTCGTGCGCCTGTTTTACGGCGCGACGTTCTGATAATTAGCTGATCTGCAAGACCCGAGCCATGGCCTGGTCGTCGTCTTTGGCGGTGTTCATCATCTTGATGTGCAATTCGAATTGCTTGGCCAGGGCCAGAACAGACGTCATCTCTTCCACGGCATTGACGTTGCTCGACTCCAGGAACCCGGACACCAGTTTGACGTTGGCATCGGCTTGCGCCGGCTGGCCGTCCTTGGTGTGGATCGAACCGTCCAGGCCCTTGGTCATGTTCTTGAAATCCGGATTGACCAGCTTGATGCGGTCGACTTCGGCCATCACGCGAGGGCCTTCACCCATCGCGCGAATGCTGACGGTGCCGTCCTCGCCGACTTCGATCTGCTGCTCGGGCGGCACGGAAATCGGTCCGCCGTTGCCCAACACCGGCATGCCGTTGCCGGCGCGCAATACGCCGAGGGCGTCAACGTTCAGGCTGCCGGTGCGCACGTAGCTTTCGCCGCCGTCCGGGTTCTGCACGGCGATCCAGCCATTGCCCTGCACCGCGACGTCGAGGTCGCGACCGGTTTCCACCAGGGCGCCCGCAGAGAAGTCGGTGGCCGGACGTTCGGACATGGCAAATGCTCGCGCCGGAAAGCTGTCACCGAACACCGGCATCGAACGCGCCTGCTCCAGGTCTTTCTGGAAACCGTTGGTGGAGATGTTCGCCAGGTTGTTCGCATGAGCCTTCTGCGCCAGTGCATTCTGGCTGGCGCCGGTCATTGCCACATAAAGGTACTTGTCCACACTCTTTCCTCTGCATGCCGGACGTTTGCCGCCCACCGCTGTACTGCTGAGCCATAAGCAATTTGCAGACCAACTTTTTTCTGGCGGCGCGGGGCCCGGCAAACAAAGGACTTGAGGGGGTCAGAGGGGAATGGGGGATTGTGTCGAAGACGAAAAACCGGCGGTGTTATGCCGGTAAGTGGCAAGGGTCGGCCTTTCTGATGCACTCACCCCTGTGGCGAGGGAGCTTGCTCCGGCTCGGGCGCGCGGCGGCCGCAAAACCCTCGGCACTATCTGCCTGTCAGACCTCGGCCGTTCTTTTGGGGCTGCTGCGCAGCCCAGCGGGAGCAAGCTCCCTCGCCACAAAGAGCTGACGGTCTCTGCTCAGGCGCCAGGCTCTTTACCCACCTCATACTCACGCAACTTGTTGGCAATGGTGGTATGCGAAACCCCCAACCGCTTGCCCAGCTGGCGACTGCTCGGATGCTCGGAATACAAACGCTCCAGCACCGCTTTTTCGAAGCGCCCGACAATTGCATCCAGTCCGCCTTCGAGTGAAAAATCGCCAAGCGGCTGACGCACGCCATAGTCTGGCAGTCGAATATGTTCAGCCTTGACCGTCCCGCCTTCGCACAACGAAACCGCCTGGAACAACACGTTTTCCAACTGCCGGACATTGCCCGGCCAATGATAATGACTGAGCCGGTCCATGGCCGCCGGCGCCAGTTTCGGCAGCGGGCAACCGATTTGCCGACTGGCTTGATCAAGGAAATGCTCCACCAGCGGCGTCAAACCATCCAGGCATTCGCGCAGCGGCGGGATGTGCAGCGACAGTACGTTCAAGCGGTGATACAAATCCTGGCGAAACTCGCCTCGCGCGCACAACTCCGACAGATCGACCTGAGTCGCGCAGATCACTCGCACATCCAGATAAACCTCTTCATCACTGCCTACGCGGCGGAAGCAACCGTCCTGCAGGAAGCGCAGCAATTTCACCTGCAAGCGCGGGCTCATTTCCCCCACGCCATCGAGAAACAGCGTTCCCCCCGCCGTCAGCTCCAGCAACCCCAGCTTGCCTTCGGCCCGCGCCCCTTCGAATGCACCGGGACCGTAGCCGAACAACTCGGTCTCGGCCATCGACTCCGGCAGACCGGCGCAGTTGAGCGCCATCAACGGCGACTGTCCCCGTGGACTGGCCAGGTGACAGGCCCGCGCCAGCAATTCTTTACCGGTGCCGGTTTCGCCTTCTATCAATAGCGGCGCGTCCAGTGGCGCCATGCGTCGTGCTTCGCGAACCACGGCGGCCATCACTTTTGAACTCTGGAAAATACTGTCGAACCCGCGCAGTTCCTGTTTGCGCACGTTGTAGATGCGCTCCCCTACCCGGTCGGCACGATGCAGCGTCAACACCGCGCCGGCCATGGCTTCGCTGTCGTCATGTTCCGATTGCAGCGGCGCGATGTCGGCCAGAAATACATCGCCCTTGACCTTGACCCGCAGCCCATTGATCCGCGATTTGTTGGCGCGCACCAGCTCCGGCAAATCGAAATCCTCGGCGTACCGCGATAACGGAATCCCCGGCACCTCATCCACCCTCACCCCGAGCAACTGCGCCGCTGCACGGTTGGCTGCGACGATCGAACCGCCCATGTCGATCGATAGCACCGGAAACTCCAGGGCGCCGAGCAACGCATTGAGTTCCATATGCCGACGCTCGCTGGGCATCAGTCCTACGCGCTTGACGCCAAAGACACCGGCAATCGACTCGAATTTCGGACGAAGCGCCTGGAACTGAATGTTGATCAGGTTCGGGCAATGCAAGTAGATCGCGTTGCCATGTTCGCCACCGACCTCGCCGCGAGCGACGTTGATCCCGTACTCGACCAGCAGGTTGAGAATGTCGCGCAGGATGCCGATGCGGTTCTGGCAGTGGACTTTGATACGCATATAAAGGCCCGAAACGTGAGTGATCGAGGCCCATTGCGGGAATTTTTCTGCGCAGGGGCCAACTTAGTCGTCAAGATTATGTGACACCTGTGAGCCTTTTCAAACCCGAAAATCTCAAGCGCTGCGCCATACCGGCCTTTCCGTAACGAAAACTTTACGAAATTCGACGAATTTTCCTACGCGCTATGGCGTTCATGGGCTGCCACATCGAAATTCCTGGGGTATTTCTAGGTCCATGGCAGGACATAACAAGAACGAAATCCCCTAGCAGGAGAGCAGCATGAAGCAGACGCAATACGTGGCTCGCGAGCCCGATGCGCAAGGTTTTATCGACTACCCCGCCGAAGAACACGCGGTGTGGAACACGCTGATCACTCGCCAACTGAAAGTGATCGAAGGGCGTGCGTGCCAGGAATACCTGGACGGTATCGAAAAACTCGGTCTGCCCCACGACCGCATTCCGCAACTCGGTGAGATCAACAAGGTCCTTGGCGAAACCACCGGCTGGCAAGTTGCCCGGGTTCCCGCACTGATTCCGTTCCAGACCTTTTTCGAATTGCTGGCGAACAAGCAGTTCCCGGTGGCGACGTTTATTCGTACCCGTGAGGAGCTGGATTACCTGCAAGAGCCGGACATTTTCCACGAGATTTTTGGTCATTGTCCGCTGCTGACCAACCCCTGGTTCGCCGAATTCACCCACACCTACGGCAAACTCGGCCTGCAGGCGTCCAAGGAAGAACGCGTTTACCTGGCGCGTCTGTACTGGATGACCATCGAGTTCGGCCTGGTCGATACCCCGCAAGGCCAACGCATCTATGGCGGCGGCATTCTCTCCTCGCCGAAAGAAACCGTTTACTGCCTGTCGGACGAACCTGAGCATCAGCCGTTCGATCCACTGGAATGCATGCGTACGCCGTATCGCATCGACATCCTGCAACCGCTGTACTTTGTCCTGCCGAACCTCAAGCGCCTATTCGATCTTGCCCACGAAGACATCATGGGCATGGTCAAGCAAGGCATGCAGCTGGGCTTGCACGCCCCGAAATTTCCGCCCAAACCAAAAGCCGCGTGATCCGTAGCTTTTAGAATCAAGTGAGCCTGTCAGGAACCCACGCTTTGGTTTAGCGTGGTGACACTGACGGCCGATTTCCAATCATTCGATTTCAGGAACACACCATGTCCACATTGAACCAAGCCCATTGCGAAGCCTGCCGCGCCGACGCCCCCCAGGTCAGCGACGAAGAACTGCCGGTATTGATCAAGCAGATCCCTGACTGGAACATCGAAGTTCGCGACAGCATCATGCAGCTGGAAAAGGTTTTCCTGTTCAAGAACTTCAAGCACGCCCTGGCGTTCACCAACGCGGTCGGGGAAATCTCCGAGGCCGAAGGTCACCACCCGGGCCTGCTGACCGAGTGGGGCAAAGTCACCGTGACCTGGTGGAGCCACTCCATCAAGGGCCTGCACCGCAACGATTTCATCATGGCCGCGCGCACTGACGAAGTGGCCAAGGACGCCGAGGGCCGCAAATAATGCATTTCGACGCCATAGGTCGAGTACCCGGCGACCCGATTCTCGGCCTGATGGAGGCCTATGCGCAGGACCCGAACCCGCGCAAATTCGACCTTGGCGTGGGCGTCTACAAGGACGCCTTCGGCCTGACGCCGATTCCCCAGGCCGTGAAGCTCGCCGAGCAGCGCCTGGTGGATCGCCAGACCACCAAGACTTACATCGGCGGTCACGGCGAACCGGCATTCGGCAATGTCATCAATGAGTTGGTGCTCGGCGCTGACTCTGCACTGATCGCCGAACAACGGGCCGGCGTTACCCAGACGCCGGGGGGCACCGGCGCGTTGCGCTTGAGCGCGGATTTCATCGCCCAGTGCCTGCCGGGGCGCGGCGTGTGGCTGAGCAACCCGACCTGGCCGATTCACGAAACCATTTTCGCCACGGCCGGGGTCAAGGTTAATCATTACCCTTATGTCGGCAGCGATAACCGCCTCGATGTTGAAGCGATGCTGGCGGTGCTCAATGAAGCGCCGAAAGGCGATGTGGTTTTGTTGCACGCCTGCTGCCACAACCCGACCGGGTTCGATCTGTCCCATGACGACTGGCGCCGGGTGCTGGACGTGCTGCGCGATCGTGATCTGGTGCCGCTGATCGACTTCGCCTACCAGGGCTTCGGCGATGGACTGGAACAGGATGCGTGGTCGACCCGTTTGTTTGCTGCCGAGTTGCCGGAAGTACTGATCACCAGTTCCTGCTCGAAGAACTTCGGGCTGTACCGGGATCGCACGGGGGCGCTGATAGTTTGCGCGAAAACCGCTGAAAAACTGGTGGATATTCGCAGCCAACTGGCCAACATCGCCCGCAACCTGTGGTCGACGCCGCCGGATCATGGCGCTGCCGTAGTGGCGATGATTCTTGGCGATCCGGAGCTGAAAAGCCTGTGGGCCGATGAAGTGGAAGCCATGCGCTTGCGTATCGCGCAACTGCGCAGCGGTCTGGTTGAAGCGCTGAAGCCGCATGGTTTGCGTGAGCGTTTTGCGCATATTGGTGTGCAACGCGGGATGTTTTCCTACACCGGCCTGTCGCCGGATCAGGTTAAACAGCTGCGCGATCATCACAGCGTTTACATGGTCGGTACCGGCCGGGCGAACGTGGCGGGGATTGATGCGACGCGTCTGGATCTGCTGGCTGAGGCTATCGCCGACGTCTGCAAGTAATGTGAAACAATGGCCGGCTCCCCTGTGGCGAGGGAGCTTGCTCCCGCTGGGCTGCGAAGCGGCCCCATGCAGGCAATGAGTTTTTACCGATGAACCGCGTTTGCATTCCTTGCGACCGCTGCGCGTTCGAGCGGGGGCAAGCGCCCTCGCCACATTGGTTTCGCGAATCTGGTCCACACCTGTCTAGACAATCCCACCCGTCGCAACAAATGGATATAAAAGTCTATTTGTCATTTCTGCTGCTGTATCCTGCCCAGGCTTTTTAAAAGCGCGGATCTACCAGATCTATCAACAGACTTTGCGAGGAGCGCGAAACATGCACGAGATCCCTAATCTCCCCTTCCCAAGCCTGCACGAAACTGAGCAGACAACCCCGCAGCAAGCCGGTGCCCAACAGCCCGAGCCGAAAGAAGCCACTGAACGCCGCCAGGCCGACAGCGAAGACTGAAACACTCGCAATGCCAGACCGTGTGGAAAGCGCTAACATGCGCTTTCCACACCGCCTGAACCCTTGAGTTGCACAACCATGACCGATGACTTCAGTGAGACCCAGGCCAGCGTCCTGATCGGCACCGCCGAGAAGATGATCGAGATCTGGAATCGCCTTTCCCCCGAGAAACAAGCGGCGTTGCTCGCCCGATTCGGCAGCGAAGAAAATGCCCTGGCCGCCTTGGTCACCACGCAACTGGTCGCTCCCGCCAAGCCCTGAAACACCCCATCCGGCAAATAGTTTTACTTTTCCACGCCTCGCGGCCGCTCGCGCCGCTATCATAAGCAGCCTATCTATCCTGCTTTCCCCGTGGACCTTTACCCATGTCTGAAAAACAGCGCCCCCTGGCGGTCACGCTGCAAGTTGTTTCCATCGTCCTCTTTACCTTTATCGGCTACCTCAATATCGGCATTCCCCTGGCTGTGTTGCCGGGCTACGTCCACAGCGAACTCGGCTTCGGCGCGGTGGTCGCGGGGCTGGTGATCAGCGTGCAATATCTGGCCACTCTGCTCAGCCGTCCTTACGCCGGGAAAATCATCGATAACAAGGGCAGTAAACTGGCGGTGATGTATGGCCTGGCCGGTTGCGGTTTGAGTGGTGTGTTCATGCTGGTTTCAGCCTGGACCCAAAGCCTGCCGGTGTTGAGTCTGATCAGCCTGCTGATCGGTCGTCTGGTGCTTGGCAGCGCGGAAAGCCTGGTGGGTTCCGGTTCGATTGGCTGGGGCATCGGCCGGGTCGGTGCAGCGCACACGGCTAAAGTCATCTCCTGGAACGGCATCGCCAGTTATGGCGCGTTGGCCGTCGGTGCACCGCTGGGGGTGTTGTTGGTGAGCCAGTTGGGTTTGTGGAGCATGGGCGTCAGCATCATGTTGCTGGCCGTCCTGGGCCTGGCGCTGGCCTGGCCGAAGACCGCAGCCCCCATTGTGGTTGGTGAGCGCCTGCCGTTCATGCATGTGCTGGGGCGCGTGCTGCCGCATGGTTGCGGTCTGGCGCTGGGTTCCATCGGTTTCGGCACCATCGCAACGTTCATCACCCTGTATTACGCCACGCAACACTGGGACAACGCGGTGCTGTGCCTGAGCCTGTTCGGCGCCAGTTTCATCGGCGCGCGACTGCTGTTCGGCAACCTGATCAACCGTCTCGGCGGGTTTCGCGTGGCGATTGCCTGCCTGTCGGTGGAAACCCTGGGGCTGTTGCTCCTGTGGCTGGCGCCGGATGCGCATTGGGCACTGGCGGGTGCGGCGCTGAGTGGCTTTGGTTTTTCGCTGGTGTTCCCCGCACTCGGGGTGGAAGCGGTCAATCTGGTGCCAGCGTCGAGCCGTGGTGCGGCGGTCGGGGCGTATTCGCTGTTCATCGATTTGTCACTGGGGATTACCGGGCCGTTGGCGGGTGCGATTGCGGCAGGTTTCGGCTTTGCCTCGATCTTCCTTTTCGCCGCACTCGCCGCCCTGAGCGGTTTGGCCCTGAGTGTTTACTTGTACCGGCAAGCCCCCAAGCTCCTTAATGAAAAGCACCGCGAAGAAAGAGCAGCGCGCTAGAAATCGACCTTGCCGCGCCCGGCCTTGATACTGCCGCGCTTGGTCTTGGATTCGAGCCGACGCTTTTTCGAGCCCAGGGTCGGTTTGGTCGGACGACGTTTCTTTTCGACCTTGGTGGCGCTGAGGATCAACTCGATCAGCCGCTCCAGCGCATCGGCGCGATTGGCTTCCTGCGTCCGGTATTGCTGAGCCTTGATGATCAACACCCCTTCGCTGGTGATGCGACTGTCCCGCAGCGCCAGCAGCCGTTCCTTGTAGAACTCGGGCAAGGACGAGGCCGGGATGTCGAAGCGCAAGTGCACAGCGCTGGAGACCTTGTTGACGTTCTGCCCACCGGCGCCCTGGGCGCGAATGGCTGTCAATTCGATCTCGGCATCCGGCAGATGCACGTTGTTGGAAATCACCAGCATGGAAAAGCGTCCGGGTTGAGGTCTTTCAGGATACCGCGAATGAATGGCAAGAACGCGCTCCCACAGGGCTTTGTGTAGGCCGAAAAAGACAAACCCGGCACATGGCCGGGTTTGTCGTTTCTGCGCGCTGCGCTATTTCACTGCAGCCTGCAACGCATGCTGGGCACTGCGCTTGTTCTTGATGCCGTAGCAAACCCACATGAACGCAACCCACACCGGAATCGCATACACCGAGATCTGAATGCCCGGGATCAACAGCATCACGCCGAGGATGAACACCACGAACGCCAGGCAGATGTAGTTCCCGTACGGGTACCACAGGGCCTTGAACAGCGGCGT
This sequence comes from Pseudomonas fluorescens NCIMB 11764, assembly GCF_000293885.2. Classification (NCBI taxonomy): domain Bacteria; kingdom Pseudomonadati; phylum Pseudomonadota; class Gammaproteobacteria; order Pseudomonadales; family Pseudomonadaceae; genus Pseudomonas; species Pseudomonas fluorescens. Next base: position 2,962,137 of record NZ_CP010945.1, on the reverse strand, counting down.
TTGCCTGGTCCTGTTCATGTGCTGGCGGAACTTGAAGTGCGAATAGCTGATCATCGCCCAGTTGATGACCAACGTGGCCACCACCAGCGACATCAACAGCTCCAGCGCATTTTGCGGGATCAGGTAGTTCAGCAGCACTGCAATCAGCGTCACGGCAGCCGAGGCAAGGATCGAACGCACCGGCACGCCGCGCTTGTCGATTTTCGCCAGGGCTTTCGGCGCATCGCCTTGCTCGGCCATGCCCAGCAACATGCGGCTGTTGCAATAGGTGCCGCTGTTGTACACCGACAGCGCCGCAGTCAGGACCACAAAGTTGAGGATGTGCGCCGCGGTGTTGCTGCCGAGCATCGAGAACACTTGCACGAACGGGCTGCCGCTATAGGAATCACCGGACGCGTTCAGGGTCGCCAGCAGACTGTCCCAAGGCGTCAGCGACAGCAGAATGACCAGCGCACCGATGTAGAAAATCAGGATCCGGTAGATCACCTGGTTAATCGCTTTCGGAATCACGGTTTTCGGCTTGTCGGCTTCCGCTGCGGTGAAACCGAGCATTTCCAGGCCGCCGAAGCTGAACATGATGATCGCCATGGCCATCACCAGACCGCTGACGCCGTTCGGGAAGAAACCGCCGTGGGACCACAGGTTGGTCACCGAGGCTTCCGGACCGCCGTGACCGCTGACCAGCAAGTAGCTGCCCAGGGCAATCATGCCGACGATCGCCACCACCTTGATGATCGCGAACCAGAACTCCGCCTCACCAAAGACTTTGACGTTGGCCAGGTTGATCAGGTTGATCAGGACGAAGAATCCGGCAGCCGAAACCCAGGTCGGGATCTCCGGTGCCCAGTAGTGAATGTACTTGCCGACCGCAGTCAGCTCTGACATGCCCACCAGAATGTACAGAATCCAGCAGTTCCAGCCCGACAGGAAACCGGCGAAACCACCCCAGTATTTGTGCGCAAAATGGCTGAAGGAACCGGCCACCGGCTCTTCGACGATCATTTCGCCGAGCTGGCGCATGATCATGAAGGCAATGAAGCCGCAGATGGCGTAGCCGAGGATCATCGACGGGCCAGCGGATTTGAGTACACCGGCCGAGCCGAGGAACAGGCCGGTACCAATCGCGCCACCGAGGGCGATCAGTTGAATATGACGATTCTTCAGGCCGCGTTTCAGCTCGCCTGAATGCGAGTTTTGTCCACTCATGAAAAGGGTCTCACGCAAGGTTTGATGATGTTCAGTAGACGTTGCTGCTCGGTTGCAACTTTAAGCAGCGCCGATCAAACCCCAGCGCAGGCACCAGGAGTTCAGCGTATTTACAACGGTCATGCGTCACCTGTTTGTTTTTATCTGTGACGAAATCGAACCCGACACGCTCGTGACGTGGCGGAGTGAACAAGGCGGATAGCCTTGAGGTTTGCGCAGCTGCGCAGGAGGTCACAGGTAAAACGCGGCGCATTGTACACCGCCAACCCCCTGCTGCCAGACCCGCTGGATCAGCGTGTCGGTTGCCGGGATTGCCTGTGTCCGCCTCGAGGGTCTCGGGCGGCTGCAAAAAATGAGTCAGACCTTTGCGGGTCATGGGCGTGAACGATGGAAAAACCGTCCCACGGGAAGAGATGGAGATCAGTCACGGCGTACATTGCGCCTCCTTCTTGTTATGCACCTGCACGACAGGCATGGCGCGCATCTCACCCTTCCAGCGCCGCTGAAACAAGCGCGCCAGAGCCTTTTGCGGGGATCAATCGGCGTGCTGGCGGCAGGTTTTCCTTACACCTATCCCGAAGACGCGAATCCATGGGATTCAGCGCGCAATTTCGTCAGCATTCCTTTACATGCCGTAACGAAACTTTGCCAAATCAGACATAACTGTAGGACGACTGCAAATTGACGATAGGAAGCTTCCTAAGGAAAAAGCCTGCTTAGTTTTTTGTTTTCTATTAAAAAATTTCTATTTAAAAAACAGAACAAAAAGTTCAATTAAATCTTATTTAATTATTTTTTTGCGTTTCAAAAACCAGTGAACTAGGTTTTCAGCGACTTGCCGAGCCGCCTCGACTGGCAAGTTGTTCTTACTCAAAAGTCATCTAGGAGATTCACCATGCAAGCAATGGAAAAAGACCTGGAAACTGAACTGCAACTGGACGATTGGTTTGAAGCACCGACCCATGAAGCCGCCGTTGAAATGATGCAAGCCGACGCGGTAGTTCCGTTCGGCACGGCGATGTGGCCTCTGTAAGTCATCCCGGCAGGCACGGTCCGGCCGGTTGTGCCTGCCACTTTCGCTCGGTTTGTCAGGGAGGACTACATGGATAAGCCACGCGCCATTTCGCATTTCCTTTACTACCTCGAACATCACCCGGCCCTTGCCGGCCTCAATCCGGCGAAGGTCTTGCTGGGCCACACCGCTGATTACGCAGCACTGACCGGCGCCATTGCCGAACAGGCATCCGACAGCCAGCCATTTCGCTTCAGCTCGCTGCGACTGGATCTCGAACCCGCGGATTTACTGGCCCAGGCCATTATCGACAGCGATCTGTACATTTTTTTCTACGACTCCTCCACCCTGCCGAATCCACGCCCCGACGGCCCGGATTTTGTCCGCGCCCTGCAAGGCGTGATGGCCGAGAACTGGAGGAAGTCGCTGCTGTTCAAGGATTACGGTGATTACTTCTACGACACGTTCAGTGTCACCCCGCAGCGCATTGCCGGACTGAACAGCCATTTGATCCAGCGCATGTCCCACGCAACAACATTAAGTTTCAAGGATGACCACGGCTCCTGGTTTGAAACACCATTGAGCAGTATCAAGAAGTGGACTGACATCAATGGTGTCGGCAACTTTGATCTGGCACCCGGTGAAATTGCCACCCACAGCGAAGCCATTAATGGCCGGGTTAAGTTCATGGGTACATTTCTCAGTACTATTCCGTTTGCGCGCAAATATGGAGTATTGGCGTCACCGCTGGAGTTATGGATCGAGAACTCGACCATCGGCAGAATTGCGACTGAAGTGCCGGGACTGGAACACGATTTCAACAAGTACCTGGACGCCAATCCGTCGAATCGGCGGATCGAGGAGCTGGGGATCGGCACCAATGAAGGGATCAAGGCGTTGTATGCGCGCAATGCCGGATTTGAGGAACGCCATTGCGGGTTGCATCTGGGGTTGGGGGGTGGAGCGAAGGGTAGCCATCATTTGGATCTGATCTTCTCCAATGGCGTGTTGGCGCTGGATGATGAGCCGCTGTTTGATGGACGGTTTGTGTTCTAACCCCCCCTGTGGCGAGGGAGCCTGGAGCCGCTGAGCGACTCAGCGGGAGCAAGCTCCCTCGCCACAGGTTACCTGCACTTTGAAGACCGGTTATTGCCAGACCAAAAAAAACGCCAACCCTGAGGTTGGCGTTTTTCATGTATCGCTTACCGCTTACTCAGGCTTGCGACGACCAAAGCCTGGACGCTGGCCGGAACCGGCTGGCGCACCGCGGCGTTTGCCCGATGGTGCATCCTTGTCGACCAGGACGATGCCCGGGCGTTTCTTCGGCGCCGGTTTGGCCGGGCGCTTGGTGTCGGACGGACGATCGGCCACTGGCGTACCGCGACCGGCTGGAGCACCGCGATCACTGCGACCACCGCTTGGCGCACCGCGGCCTTCGCCACGCTCGGTGCGACCGTTGGCCGGACGTGGCGTGCGTGGACCGCGCTCGCCATCGGCACGCGGAGCAACCGGCTTGCGCGACGGACGCTCGCCTTCGATCTGCGGCTCACGTGCAGGACGCGGACCCGCTGCCGGAGCGCCGGTCGCTGGACGCAGTGTACGCACGCGCTCGGTCTTGCCGACCGGACGGGACGATTTACGCTGCATACGTTCGAGCTTGTCTTTGCTCTTGGCGTTCATCTGCGGCATGGCCACTGGGGTCAGGCCCACTTCAGCACTCAGAATGTCGACTTCGTACTGGCTCATTTCGCGCCAGCGGCCCATCGGCAGGTCCGAGTTGAGGAACACCGGACCGAAACGCACGCGTTTCAGGCGGCTGACCACCAGGCCCTGGGATTCCCACAGGCGACGAACCTCACGGTTACGCCCTTCCATTACCACGCAGTGATACCAATGGTTGAAACCTTCGCCACCGGGCGCCTGCTTGATGTCGGTGAACTTGGCCGGGCCGTCTTCGAGGACCACGCCTGCCTTCAGGCGCTCGATCATCTCGTCATCGACTTCGCCACGTACACGTACCGCATATTCACGGTCCATTTCGTAGGACGGGTGCATCAGGCGGTTAGCCAGCTCACCGTCGGTGGTGAACATCAGCAGACCGGTAGTGTTGATGTCCAGGCGACCGATGTTGATCCAGCGGCCTTCTTTCGGACGCGGCATCTTGTCGAACACGGTCGGACGGCCTTCAGGGTCGTCACGGGTGCAGATTTCACCGTCGGGTTTGTTGTACATGATCACGCGGCGTACCGACTCGGCGGCTTCTTCGCGCTTGATCACCTTGCCATCGATGGTGATGGCGTCATGCAGGTCGACGCGCAGGCCAAGGGTGGCGTCTTTGCCGTTGACCTTGATGCGGCCGTGGCTGATCCAGGCTTCTACGTCACGGCGCGAGCCGACGCCGATACGGGCGAGGACTTTTTGCAGTTTTTCGCCTGCTGGGCCGATTTCCTGGTCGTCTTTCTGGTCGTTGATACTCATCTGGGCACCTCCCGGTGTGGTCTGTTCAGGCGGCTCTGAAGTGAGGGTCCTGAAGAGTTGAAAGCTTGTACTCGGGCGAAGGGATCGCCGAAGGGTCGCGAATCATACGCTCATGGGAGCGTTTGCGCATCAGAGACTAGCTGATGAATGGCCAGTTACCTGGATTTCCGCCGACCGGTGGCGCCGAGTTTGATCAAGCGCAACGAAGCTTCAGCGAGGACTGTGCGCTTGTCGGTCTTGTCGAGCTTCTTCCAGGCCTTGATCTCGCGCTTGCTGCGGCCACAGCCGAGGCAGATATCGTCGGTGAATTTGCAGACGCTGATGCAGGGGTCTTTGGTTGAGCTCATCAATCACTCCATTCGACACCAATCCCTGTGGGATTTGGATCAGTCTTCGAACTCGCGGCGTTCGGCTTCGATGGCTTCGGCGAGAGCCTTGGCTTCGGCTTCTTCGTCGCTCAACTCGGGCTCGGGTTTCGCCTGTTCAAGGGCAGCGACAGCCGCCAGGAGTTTCTCGCGCGCCTCGGCGACGCCAAGCACGTCATCCTCAAGCTCTTCTTCAACTGTGGCTTCTGGCTCAACCGGAAGTTCAGCTTCAATCTCCGGTGCCGGCAACTCCAGAACCTCTTCGGTCCCGGTCACCGCGCTATCACGCAGAATGTCATCGAAGTCGGTCTTCAACCCCTCCTCCATGGTGTCCAGTTCCAGCAACAGCGTATGGAAACTGGTTTCTTCCTTGGGCTCCTCCGGCTCAGCGCTGGCATCCGCCAGTTCCTGCAACCCGGCCGGCACCGGCGCGTCGTCGAAATCGAGCACCGGGTCTGGCTCCAGCTCGCGCAGTTCGGCGAGTGGCGGCAAATCGTCAAGATTCTTCAGGTTGAAGTGATCGAGAAAAGCCTTGGTGGTGGCGAACATCGCAGGTTTTCCCGGCACATCCCGGTAACCGACGATGCGAATCCACTCCCGCTCCAGCAACGTCTTGACGATGTGACTGTTGACCGCCACACCGCGCACGTCTTCGATCTCGCCCCGGGTGATCGGCTGGCGATAGGCGATCAGTGCCATGGTTTCGAGCATGGCACGGGAATAACGTTGCGGGCGCTCTTCCCACAAACGTCCTACCCACGGCGAGAACTTTTCGCGGATCTGCAGGCGATAACCGGAGGCGACTTCCTTCAGCTCGAAGGCACGACCGTCGCAGGACTTGGCGAGAATCGTCAGGGCTTTCTTGAAGACTGGCGGCTCGGGGCGCTCGCCCTCTTCGAAGAGTTCGAACAGGCGTTCAAGCGATTGCGGTTTTCCCGAGGCCAACAGAAAGGCTTCAAGCAGTGGCGCCAGCTCGCGGGGTTCAGTCAGGTTCATGATTCAACTCGTTATTCGGCTCGGGCTCGCACGTGGATCGCCGCGAACGGCTCATTCTGCACCAGCTCGACCAAAGATTCCTTGACCAGTTCGAGGATCGCCATAAAGGTCACCACGACACCCAGGCGCCCTTCTTCGGCCGTGAACAGCTCGACAAACGGCACGAAACCGCCGCCCTTGAGCCGTTCCAGCACGTCGCTCATGCGCTCGCGAGTGGACAGCGCCTCGCGGCTGACCTGGTGACTTTCAAACATGTCGCCACGGCGCAGGACCTCGGCCATGGACATCAGCAATTCTTCCAGGCTCACGTCCGGCAACAGCTTGCGCGCCCGGGCTTCCGGGGCATCCAGCTTGGGCACCACCACGTCACGACCAACGCGGCTCAAGCCATCGATACCTTCGGCGGCGGCCTTGAAACGTTCGTACTCCTGCAAACGACGGATCAATTCGGCGCGCGGGTCGTCTTCTTCGTCTTCGATGGTTTCGGCTCGCGGCAACAGCATCCGCGACTTGATCTCGGCCAGCATCGCGGCCATGACCAGGTACTCGGCGGCCAGTTCCAGGCGCACCGACTGCATCAACTCCACATAACCCATGTACTGGCGGGTGATTTCCGCCACCGGAATGTCGAGGATGTTGATGTTCTGTTTGCGGATCAGGTACAGCAGCAGGTCGAGGGGGCCTTCGAAGGCTTCGAGAAAGACCTCGAGTGCATCCGGTGGAATGTACAGGTCCAGCGGCATTTCCATGACCGCCTGGCCATAGACCATGGCGAAGGGCAGCTCTTGCTGGGCACCGGCCTGACTGTCGACAACGGGTTCTACTGCAGACATCTACGCCTCGGCCATGAACGGCGTCGGATCGCCGCAACCCACGCGGATCACTTCCGGCTCGCCGTCGGCGAGGTTGATCACGGTGGACGCCTTGATGCCGCCGAAACCGCCGTCGATGATCAGGTCGACCTGATGCTCGAGCAACTGGCGCATTTCATACGGATCGGTCAGCGGGTCGGTGTCGCCGGGCATGATCAGCGTCACGCTCATCAGCGGCTCGCCGAGTTCTTCCAGCAGCGCCAGGGCAATCGGGTGGCTGGGCACGCGCAGGCCGATGGTGCGTTTTTTCGGGTGCAACAACAGCCGCGGGACTTCGCGGGTGGCATTGAGAATGAAGGTATAGGGCCCTGGCAAATGTGCCTTGAGCAGGCGGAAGGTGCCGGTGTCGATCTTGGCAAACAGCCCCAGTTGCGACAGGTCGCTGCAAATCAGTGCGAAGTTGTGCTTCTCATCCAGTTGACGCAACCGGCGAACGCGCTCCACGGCATTCTTGTCGCCGATCTGGCAACCAATGGCGTAGGACGAGTCAGTGGGATAAATCACCACCCCGCCGTTGCGGATGATCTCGACAGCCTGTTTGATCAGGCGCGCTTGCGGGTTTTCCGGATGAATCTGGAAAAATTGACTCACATTCTCTACCTGTTCAGACGGCGGCAATAATTGGGTCATGTTTGAATCGACACCACAGTGGTGGCAGATCCTCCGGGAGCGGGCGGTATTCACCGATCTCGGACCAGCCTCCAGGGCCATGAAAATCACTGCCGGCGCTGACCAGCAGACCGAACTCACGAGCAAGAATCGCCAGACTGCCCACCTGCTCCGCGGGCTGATGGCCATTGACCACTTCGATCGCATGGCCGCCTGCTTGAATATAGTCGGCAATCAGGCGGCGGCGCTTGCTGCGAGTGAAATCGTAGTGCCACGGGTGCGCCAGGCTCACCCAGGCTTTGGCCGCACGCAGGGTTTCGACCGTCTCTTCCAGGGTCGGCCAGTGTTGCTTGACGTCCCCCAGCTTGCCGGCGCCCAGCCATTTGCGGAACGCTTCGGCGCGATCCTTGACGAAACCTTCGCGCACCATCCAGTCGGCGAAGTGCGGACGGGCCGGCGCGTTACCGCTGTCGCCCAGTTCCTGCTGGATCGCCCGGGCGCCTTCCAGCGCACCCGGCATACCCTTCAATGCCAGCTTGCGGCTTATTTCTTCGGACCGTAGCCAACGGCCATCGTGCAATTTGGCGATGGCTTCGACCAACGGCGGTGCATTCACATCAAATCCGTAACCCAACACATGAATGGTCGCGCCACCCCAGGTGCAGGATAATTCGACGCCGTTGACCAGTTGCATCCCCAGCGCCGTCGCCGCGTTGCGGGCCTCGTCGAGGCCTTCGAGGGTGTCGTGATCGGTCAAGGCCAGGACTCGCACGCCTTTTTCGTACGCACGCGCCACCAGGACAGCAGGCGCGAGAGCGCCATCGGAGGCGGTGCTATGGCAGTGCAAATCGACATTCACGGGGATGTGTTACCTCAAATCAGCTGACGCTATCGCGCGCCCATATGTTTGTTATTATGCCGCCACATCCTGCTTCTGGCTGCCACTGTGAAACAATTCATCGATTTCATCCCGCTCCTGCTGTTTTTCATTGTTTTCAAGATCGACCCACGGGTCGTTGACATTGGCGGTCATCAACTGACTGTCGGAGGCATCTACAGCGCCACCGCGATGCTGATCATCAGCTCCCTGGTCGTCTACGGCACACTCTTCATCAAGCAGCGCAAGCTGGAAAAGAGCCAGTGGCTGACCCTCATCGCCTGCCTGGTCTTCGGCAGCCTGACCCTGGCGTTCCACAGCGAAACCTTCCTGAAATGGAAAGCGCCGGTGGTCAACTGGCTGTTTGCGCTGGCGTTCATCGGCAGCCACTTCATCGGTGACCAGTTGCTGATCAAACGCATCATGGGCCACGCGCTGACCCTGCCGGACCTGGTCTGGACGCGCCTGAACATCGCCTGGATCGCGTTCTTCCTGTTTTGCGGTGCCGCCAACCTGTTCGTCGCGTTCACGTTCCAGGACTACTGGGTCGACTTCAAGGTCTTCGGCAGCCTGGGCATGACGTTGCTGTTCCTGGTCGCCCAGGGTATTTACCTGTCCCGCCACCTGCACGACGCCGATACCACCACGCCAAAAACCGAGGACTGACATGCTTTACGCAATCATTGCCACAGACGTCGCCAACTCCCTGGAAGCCCGCCTGGCCGCACGGCCTGCACACCTTGAGCGCCTGCAAGTGCTCAAGGGCGAAGGTCGTATCGTATTGGCCGGCCCGCATCCGGCGGTCGACAGCAATGATCCGGGCGCTGCGGGTTTCACCGGCAGCCTGATTGTCGCCGAATTCGATTCCCTGAGCGCCGCCCAGGCCTGGGCCGACGCCGATCCGTACATCGCCGCAGGCGTCTACGCCAACGTTTCGGTCAAGCCGTTCAAGCAAGTCCTGCCGTAAATTCCTCCCGCGCGATGAACCTTGTCGGTTCATCGCGCTCTCAATCGCTCATTATTCTCGTTTGCCTGCCGACAACCTGCCCAATAATCGATTGGAATCAGGAGCTCCGATGCGCAAAGGTCCGTTGTGTCTGATGTTGGTCACGTTGTCGATCGTGGCACCTGCCCACGGTGAAGAAAGCGCAACGCCGCTGTCCTTGAGCGCCGGCAGCCAGATCACCGAGTTGCAGCAGCGCTTGAAGGTGAGCGAACAGCAACGAGAAGAACTGAGCAAACAACTGCAAAATGCCGATGCCGAACGCGAAAGCGCTCAACTGAGCCGGTTGCGCCAGGAGAACCAGCGTCTGAAGCTGCAACTCAAGGAGGCCCAGGCCAGCAGTCCGCTGCCGCGTTTTCTCACAGACCAGCAGCAATGGTTCGTGATCGGCGCGGGAGTAGCGCTATTGGCCCTGCTCTGCGGTATCTTCGCCAGTGGTGCAAGTCGAAAACGTCGACAATGGCTAAATTGAGTGAGTCATGAGCGAGCTGTTATTAATTGATGATGATCAGGAGCTGTGCGAGCTGCTGGTCAGTTGGCTGAGCCAGGAAGGCTTCCAGGTCCGTGCGTGCCACGACGGCCAGAGCGCCCGTCGCGCGCTGGCCGAAACCTCCCCGGCCGCCGTGGTGCTGGACGTCATGCTGCCGGACGGCAGCGGTCTGGAATTGCTCAAGCAATTGCGCAGCGATCACCCGGATTTGCCGGTGCTGATGCTATCGGCCCGCGGCGAGCCGCTGGATCGCATCCTCGGCCTGGAACTGGGCGCCGACGATTACCTGGCCAAGCCGTGCGACCCGCGAGAGCTGACCGCCCGCCTGCGCGCAGTATTGCGCCGCAGTCATCCGACGGCGGTGTCCAGCCAGCTCGAACTGGGCGATCTGTGTTTCAGCCCGGTGCGCGGCGTGGTCAGCATCGATGAACAGGAATTCACCCTCACGGTGTCCGAAAGCCGTCTGCTCGAAGCCTTGCTCAAGCAACCCGGCGAGCCGCTGGACAAACAGGAACTGGCGCAAATCGCCCTCGGCCGCAAACTGACCCTGTACGACCGCAGCCTGGACATGCACGTCAGCAACCTGCGCAAAAAGATCGGCCCCCACCCCGACGGCCGCCCGCGTATCGTCGCCCTGCGCAGCCGTGGTTATTACTACAGTCTGTAAACCGGACAACAGCAACCTGTGGCGAGGGAGCTTGCTCCCGCTGGGCTGCGAAGCGGCCTCAAAAGAAGGCCTGCTGCGCAGTCCAGCGGGAGCAAGCTCCCTCGCCACAGGCCACTGCCAGCTAAATTTGTCAGGTCGGCGAGAAATCGTCTTTACCCAAGCTTTACGCTCCGCTGACCGCCGCTGACCTTGATCTCCGTAATCTGAACTCATCCGGAACGTACCGGGAACGAGACAAGGAGATTCACCATGCGCAAGACTCTTATCGCTCTGATGTTCGCCGCCGCCCTGCCGACCGTTGCCATGGCCATGCCTGAAGGTGCCGGCCCGATGGGTGGTCCGATGGACGGCTCGCGCCACGGCGGCCAGATGCACGGCATGCACGGCAAAGGCCCGTACAGCCAACTGGACCTGAGCCGCGAACAGCGCGAGCAGATCCGCAAGATCATGGGCGAGCAGATGCACGAGCGTAAGCAAGTGGTCGACAAGTACCTGGAAAAACTCTCGCCAGCCGACCAGAAAGCCATGAAGGACGAGATGGCCGCCAACCACAAGAAAGCCGAGGCCGATGTGCGCGCCCTGCTGAAACCGGATCAACAGAAGCAATTCGACGAGATCCAGAAAAAACAGGCCGAGCGCCGCGCCGAATGGGCCGAGTTCAAGGCGTGGAAAGCGCAACAACCGCAAAAAGCGCAATAATGCGCTAACCCTGGACCCAACGGCTGAACCCCGTTGGGTCTGCCCCCTCAATTCAATGTAGAAGCGAGCCTCTGTGGCTCTCTCCCACATGGGATTGTGTTTGTTCGAGGACTTTCTGTGCGTTCATTGTTCTGGCGTATCCTGGCCAGCTTCTGGCTGGCTATCGCTCTGGTGGCAGGGCTTTCCATTCTGCTCGGGCACATGCTCAACCAGGATGCGTGGATTCTCAGCCGCCACCCGGGCCTGAACACTCTGGCCGAGCAGTGGACGCAAACCTACGAAGCACAAGGCGAAGAAGCCGCCCAAGACATTCTGGAACAGCGCAAACGCCAGTATCACATCGACGTTCAGGTGCTTAACGAGAGCGGTGATCCAGTCGTTCGCGGCACCTTCCCTCGTCGCGCGGCGGCCTTCGAAGCGCGACAGAACAACGATGACCGGCGCCTGCCCTGGCGCCGTCTGACCGATGAATACACCAGCGCCAAAACCGGCGATACCTACCTGCTGATCTACCGCATTCCGCACCCCGAGCTGGACGCATGGCACCGCGAAAGCCTGCTCTGGCCACTGAGTGCGCTGGGTATCGCGCTGGTGGTGCTGACCCTGTTCAGCCTGTTCGTGACCCTGTCCATCACCCGCCCGCTTAGCCGCCTGCGGGGCGCGGTGCATGATCTGGGGCAAACCACGTACCAGCAAAACAGCCTGGTGAAACTGGCCAACCGTCGCGACGAGTTCGGCGTGCTGGCCAACGACTTCAACCGCATGGGCGCACGCCTGCAAAGCCTGATCAGCAGTCAGCGGCAACTGCTGCGTGATGTGTCCCACGAATTGCGTTCGCCCCTCGCCCGGCTGCGCATTGCACTGGCACTGGCGGAACGGGCCAGCCCCGAGGAGCGCGAAAAACTCTCGCCGCGCCTGACCCGCGAGTGCGACCGGCTCGAAGCGCTGATCAGTGAGATTCTGGTGCTGGCGCGGGTCGATGCCGATAACGCCAGTGCTGAAGATGTCGATCTGAATGCGCTGCTCAATACGCTGCAAAAGGATGCGCAATTGGGTTCGCCGGAACAGACCGTTCGCCTCGACGCCGAACCGCAATTGAACCTCAAAGGCTGGCCGACGATGATCGAGCGCGCCGTGGACAACCTGCTACGCAACGCTCAGCGCTTCAACCCGGTGGGGCGACCGATCGAGATGCAGGCGGTGCGGCAAGGTGAGCGGATTGTAGTGAGTGTGCGCGACCACGGGCCCGGCGTGGATGCCGAGCATTTGAGCCAGTTGGGTGAGCCGTTTTATCGAGCTCCGGGGCAGACGGCGGCAGGGCACGGTCTGGGGTTGGCCATTGCGCGCCGAGCGGCGGAGCGGCATGGCGGAAGTCTGGTGCTGGCCAATCATCCGGATGGCGGATTCATCGCCAGCCTGGAATTGCCGTTGGTGCCGGGAATCATCGTCCAACCCTGATCCCCTGTGGGAGTAAGCCCACTCCCACATTTGATCGGTGGTGTCAGGCCTTGCCGGGCCAGGCGCTGACGAACTCGGTGAGGTCTGCTTTTTCCGCAACGCGCGGTTCTTTCTGCGGCGTGCCCAGGTAAAGAAACGCAATCACCTCTTCCCCTTCCGCCAATCCCAACCCTTGGGCCACATGCGCCGAATACGCCAGATCACCGGTGCGCCACACCGCGCCAATCCCTTGCGCATACGCCGCCAGCAAAATCCCGTGCGCTGCGCAGCCAGCCGCCAGCAGTTGCTCGGACTTCGGGTATTTGACGTGATCCTGCACCCGCGCGATCACCACGATCACCAGCGGTGCGCGCAGCGGGCCGTTGCGCGCCTTGTCCAGCGCAGCTTCGGACACATCGCCGTCCTGCAGTTTTGCAGCTTCGGCCAGCAACTCGCCCATCTGCTCACGCGCTGCGCCTTCGACTGTCAGGAAGCGCCAAGGCTGCAAATGGCCGTGGTCAGGTGCACGCATCGCGGCACCAAACAGCACTTCGCGCTGCTCGGCGCTGGGGGCCGGGTCGACCAGTCGTGGAACGGAAACACGGTTGAGCAAAGCGTCGAGAGCCTGCATCGGCCACCTCCTGAAAAAAATGTCTGGCTATTCTAGCTGCAAGTGCCTCGGGGATGCCGGTTTACATGCCCTGCCCCACGGGTAGAATGGCGCCCTTCCTACTTTCAGCCCGAGCGGACTTCATGGCGTTGCCGACCTTACGTCTCATTGGTTTCATCATCGGCCTCTTCCTGATCACGCTGGCGATCGCCATGGTCGTGCCCATGGCCACCCTGGTGATTTTCGAGCGCACCGGCGACCTGCCGTCGTTCCTCTGGGCCAGCATGATCACCTTTGTCGCCGGCCTCGCGCTGGTCATTCCCGGTCGTCCCGAGCACGTGCACCTGCGTCCGCGAGACATGTACCTGCTGACCGTCAGCAGCTGGCTGGTGGTGTGCATCTTCGCCGCACTGCCGTTCCTGTTGACCCAGCACATCAGCTACACCGACTCGTTCTTCGAAAGCATGTCCGGCATTACCGCCACCGGGTCAACGGTGCTCAATCATCTGGATGACATGTCCCCCGGCATCCTGATGTGGCGCTCATTGCTGCACTGGATCGGTGGCATCGGCTTCATCGGCATGGCGGTCGCGATTCTGCCATTGCTGCGCATTGGTGGCATGCGCCTGTTTCAGACCGAGTCGTCGGACCGCTCCGAAAAAGTCATGCCCCGTTCGCACATGGTGGCGCGGTTGATCGTAGCGGCCTACGTCGGCATCACCATTTTCGGCAGCCTGGCGTTCTGGTGGGCGGGAATGAGCCCGTTCGACGCGATCAACCACGCGATGTCGGCAATTTCCACCGGCGGTTTCTCCACCTCCGACCAGTCCCTGGCCAAGTGGACGCAACCGGCGGTGCACTGGGTGGCGGTCGTCATCATGATTCTCGGCAGTCTGCCGTTCACGCTGTACGTGGCCACCTTGCGCGGTAACCGCCGGGCCCTCATCAAGGATCAGCAGGTTCAAGGCTTGCTCGGCATGTTACTGGTGACGTGGCTGGTGCTCGGCACCTGGTACTGGTGGACCACCCAGCTGCATTGGCTGGACGCGCTGCGGCATGTGGCGCTGAACGTTACATCGGTGGTGACGACGACAGGATTTGCATTAGGGGACTACAGCCTCTGGGGCAATTTCTCGCTGATGCTGTTCTTCTATCTGGGGTTTGTCGGCGGTTGCTCGGGATCGACTGCGGGCGGGATCAAGATCTTCCGCTTCCAGGTTGCCTACATACTGCTCAAGGCCAACCTTAACCAGCTGATTCACCCCCGCGCGGTGATCAAGCAGAAGTACAACGGCCACCGGCTCGACGAAGAGATCGTGCGTTCGATCCTGACGTTCTCGTTCTTCTTCGCCATCACCATCTGCGTGATCGCCTTGCTGCTGTCGCTGCTCGGCGTCGACTGGATGACCGCCCTGACCGGCGCGGCCAGTACCGTGTCGGGCGTCGGGCCGGGTCTCGGCGAGACCATCGGCCCGGCGGGCAACTTCGCCACGCTGCCGGATGCCGCCAAATGGATTCTCTCGTTCGGCATGCTGCTCGGCCGACTCGAGATCATCACGGTGTTCGTTCTGTGTATTCCGGCGTTCTGGCGTCACTGACCCGATTCGGCGCTTCCATCAGCCGCACCCGGTACTCGCCGGGCGTGGCGTCGAACCAGCGTCGGAAGGCGCGGAAGAAGTTGCTCGGATCGGCGAACCCCAACAGGTAGGCAATTTCCAGCAGGGTCATGGTGGGCTGCGCGAGGTATTGCTCGGCCAGTTCGCGCCGGGTGTCATCGAGCAACGTCTGAAAACTCGTGCCCTCTTCCTGCAAGCGCCGCTGTAACGTCCGTTGTGACAGGTGCAGCGTTTGCGCCACGGTATCGCGCTTGGGTTCGCCCTGGGGCAGCAAGCGGCACAACACCTGCCGCGCCTTGTGGGTCACGCGGCTTTCGGAAAACCGCGCCAGGTATTCGCCGGCAAAGCGGTCATGCAGCAGCGCCATGGCCTCGTTGGCGGTCGGCAACGGTGCTTCCATGTCGGCGCGTTCGAAGATCAGCGCGTCATAGGGCGCGTTGAACACCAACGGCGCATGGAAGGCTTGTTTATAAGGTTCAAGATCGGCGGGCTGTTCGCCCTGCACCAGCACCTTGCGCGGTTGCAGGGTGCGCCCGGTCAGCCAGCCGCACAATGCGAGCGCGCAGGCCAGCGAGGCTTCGGCACTTTGTCGGGTCGGTGGCAGGTGGTCGCCGTGGACCGTCAGAATCAGCGCATAACCCTCGTCCAGCAGACGGAAACTCAGGTCGGCACTTTCGGCGATGATCCGCTGATAACGCACCAGCCGTTGAAAGCCTTCGGCCAGGGTCTGACTGGACATCAAGGCATAACCGGCCACATGGAAGGAGGCCGGTCGTACCACCTTGCCCATGTTCAGGCCGATCGCCGGGTTGCCGGACAGCTCGACGGCGCGCTGCCACAGTCGTGTCATGGAATCTTGCGGGAAGCGTGCATCCGGATCGTCCAGTGACGCGTAGTCGAGCCCCAGCTGTTTGAACAGAACCCGGCAATCCAGGCCGTCCATTTCCAGTGCTTTGACAATCCCCATCGCCCAGCTTGCAGAAGTCGTTCTTTCGCTCATGGCGTTTACTTACATGGTGAGCCGCATGCTACGGCCAATTTCCGAAGGATACTAAAGTGGCGCCCATTGTCACTGGCTGATGCCAATGATCACTCTAGACTCAAATAAGCTACCCGCAGAACAACTTGCAATCAGAACAATAACCACAGAGATCGCAGTCGTGGAAAACTTCAAACGTTTCAATAGCTTCGCCGAGTTTTACCCGTATTACCTGAGTGAACACAGCAACAGTACCTGCCGACGATTGCACTTCATCGGCACGACACTGGTTATTTTCATTCTGGCCCTGACCATCGGCAAAGGCGCCTGGCTGTTGTTGCTGGCCGTTCCGCTGGCCGGCTACAGCTTCGCCTGGGTCGGGCATTTCTTCTTTGAAAAGAACCGTCCTGCGACTTTTCAACATCCGCTTTACAGCCTGCTTGGCGACTTCGTCATGTACCGCGACATGATTCTGGGCCGCGTGCCGTTCTAGGCCCGATTGGCCAGCAATGCGTCCTGCGCAGTCAGTGTGCTGATGGTCACAGGTCCTACACTGGAAAAATCCCTTTCGACAAGAACAAGAGGATAGCCGATGAATGCCAATGCCCGTTTCACCCACATGCAGGACGGTACGCAGGAGGACTGGGCGATCATCGCCGCCGACTTCAGTGCCTATGCGAGACAATTGCCGACACGGATTGTGGCGCACCTGAAACTGCTTGAGGGTGATTTTGGCGGCTTCCCGGTGGATCGTCTGACCCATTCGCTGCAAACCGCCAGCCGTGCCTGGCGCGATGGCCGCGACGAAGAGTACGTGGTGTGCGCCCTGCTTCACGACATCGGCGACACCTTGGGCTCCTACAACCATCCAGACATCGCAGCGGCGATCCTCAAGCCCTTCGTCAGCGCCGAGAATCTGTGGATGGTGGAGAAACACGGGATCTTCCAGGGCTACTACTTCTTCCATCACTTGGGCATGGATCGACATCTGCGCGAGCAGTTCAGCGGACATCCGCAGTATCAGGCGACCATCGAATTCTGCGCGAAGTACGATGCGGCGGCGTTTGATCCGGATTACGACACGCTGCCGCTGAGTTTCTTCGAGCCGATGATGGAGCGGTTGTTTGCCCAGCCCAAACATTCAATTTACAAGGCGGCGATGGAAGAGCATATGCCGGCCTAAGATCAAAGATCGCAGCCTTCGGCAGCTCCTACAGAGGGCCACATTTCCATGTTGGAGCTGCCGAAGGCTGCGATGTTTTGATTTTTTACGCGGGCTCCGCGGCCTTGCTAGTCTTCAATTCTGCCTCCCGCGCCTGGGCATCCGCCAACCGGAACAACTCGATCGAACCATCCCAATGCTCGATCAGCGCCGTGCACGATTCCACCCAGTCCCCGCAATTGAGGTAGTCCACTTCGCCGACCTTGCGGATTTCGGCATGGTGAATGTGCCCGCACACCACCCCGTGCAATTCGCGTTTGACGCATTCGTGGGCGATGGCTTCTTCGAAGTCGCTGATGAAGCTGACGGCGGTTTTCACCTTGTGCTTGAGGTACGCCGACAGCGACCAGTAACCGTAGCCATAACGCGCACGCCAGTGGTTGAGCCAACGGTTGAGGGTCAGGGTGAATTCGTAGGCCGAGTCGCCGAGAAAGGCCAGCCAGCGGTGATAACGGGTGATCACGTCAAACTGGTCACCATGGATCACCAGCAAATGACGGCCATCGGCAGTCACGTGCACCGCTTCATCCACCAATTGAATGTTGCCCAGAATCAGCTTCGAGTAACGGCGCAGGAATTCGTCGTGGTTGCCGGTGACGTAGATCACCTCGGTGCCGCGCTTGCTCATGGTCAACAGGCGACGGATCACGTTGGTGTGCGCTTGCGGCCAGTACATGCCACTGCGCAGTTTCCAGCCATCGATAATGTCGCCGACCAGGTAGATCTTGTCCGCGTGGTAGCCCTTGAGAAACTGCGACAAGTGCTCGGCCTGGCAATCCCGGGTGCCCAGGTGCACATCGGAAATCCATAAGGTCCGCACACGTTGCTTACGACTGGGTTTGGCGAGCTCGGCGCTGGTCATGGGCAACCCTCTGCGATTGTTTTTGCAAGCTTGCGCCGGCCCGGTTAATTGCCCATGACAATGACAAGTCAGTCCTGTGACAGCGCGCATGGACGGCCTCGGTGTAGACTGACGGCCTTACCCGGGAGACCTGCGATGAGACCGATCCTCACGCTGCGCCAATACACTCACGACCTGATCGTCCACAGTCACGACCACGCGCAACTGGTGTTCGGGCTCTCGGGCGCGCTGGATTTCGAGGTCGACGGGCATGGCAGCCAGGTGGTTCAGCAGAGTTTCGTGGTGGTTCCGTCCGGTTTCCATCATGCCTGTGGCAGCGCCAATGGCAGCCGCTGCCTGGTGCTGGACGTGCCCAGTGATCAATGGGTGGCTCAGTCGCTTGGCGAGCACGCCGATGCCAGCCGCCGTTTGCTCGACAACGCCGGGCGCCTGCCCCTGGATGCCGGGCAAAATCAATTGGTGAACTGGCTGGCGGGCAGTCAGGTCAGCGACCCGCTGATCGCGCAACAAGGCGCGGTGCTGTTGCTGGCCAGCCTCAACCATGCCAGGCCACACGTGACGGGCGGGCGGCGCCTGCCCTACGCCGCGTTGAACGCGCACATCGATCAGTACGCGGCCTACCCGCTGCAAGTCGCTGATCTGGCGCGCATCGCCGGGTTGTCCAGCGCTAGGCTGCATGCGCGGTTTGTCGCTGAATGCGGGCAGACGCCGATGGACTACATTCGCAGTCGTCGTTTGCACATGGCCGTGAGTCTGTTGCGGGATTCGGCATTGCCCATCGGCGAGATTGCCAGCCGGGTTGGCTACAGCTCGCAAAGTGCGTTTTCAGCGGCAGTGTTGCGAGAGTTTGGGGCTTCCCCCGGCAAATTGCGGCGCGAGGCTGGCGACAAATAATGCGAGCCTGACGACAGACATAACTGTTCTCACGCGGTTCAATGTACTCCGTTTGGTTCACTGTCAAGGATCGCAATGACTCCCCGTACCGCCCTCGGCGCTTTGCATATCGGCGCTCTGATGTTTGGCCTGACCGGTGTGTTCGGCAAACTCGCCGCCGCCTCCCCCGCCGTCATCGTCTTCGGTCGCGCTGCCTTTGCCGTGCTCGCCCTGGCCGTTTTCGCGCGGTTCGCCAGCCAGACGCGCTGGCAGAAACTGCAAGCCGTGGACTGGCGCCGCCTGCTGCTCAGCGGTTTGCTGCTGGCCGGGCACTGGGTGAGTTTTTTTATCGCGGTGAAGGTCGCAGGTGTGGCGATCGCGACCTTGGGTTTCGCCAGTTTTCCGGCATTTACCGTGATCCTGGAAGGGCTTGTTTTCCGCGAGCGGATTCGCGCCAATGAAATCCTGCTGGTGGTGCTGGTGAGTGTCGGGCTGGTGCTGGTCACGCCTGATTTCGATCTTGCCAGCGGCGCCACCACCGGCCTGTTGTGGGCGATGGGCTCCGGTTTACTGTTCGCGCTACTGTCCCTGACCAACCGGGCCAGCTCCGCAAGAATTCCGCCGGTACAGGCGGCGCTGTGCCAGAACGTGGTGGTCGCGTTGTGTTTGCTGCCAGTGGCGGCGCCTCAGTTGAGCGAAGTCCGTGCCATTGACTGGCTGTGGATCGGCCTGCTCGGGGTTTTCTGCACCGGCGTCGCTCACAGCCTGTTCGTCGCCAGCCTCGCGGTGATCAAGGCGCGCACCGCCGCCGTGGTGTTTGCGCTGGAGCCGGTGTACGGCATCACCATGGCGTGGCTGCTGTTCAATGAAAACCCGACGCTGCGCATGCTGATCGGCGGCGCCTTGATCATCGTTGCGATTGTGGTGACCAGCAGGCTCTCCGGCGGTTCAAGCAAGAAAACGGTCACTGCCGAAGCCGCGTCTCACTGAGTGCGGTCGTTGTGCCCGAGGTCGCGGTCCGGATCGATCTGATCGCGGACCCGTTGCTTCAGCACCTTGGCCTCCGGAAAACCGCCGTCCGCCTTGCGCTCCCAGATCTGCACGTCGTTACAGAAAACGTGAAACACACCACCGGTGCCAGGCACCAGCGACACCTTGCCCAAGTCATCGCCAAAGGTACTGAGCAGCTCTTGCGCCAGCCACGCGGCACGCAACAGCCATTGGCATTGCGTGCAGTAGGTGATGACGATTTCCGGTTTGTGCGCGGTCATGACGAGGGAACTCCTGAACCAGAGGGCGTCGCCATGATAGTGGTTCAGCGAATACCGGCCAACAATGTCCGAGCGGTTTGTTTAAGCGGCTCATCGCCGTCCTTGAGCAATTCGTTCAGCAGCTCGATGGCACTGTTCAGATCGCCGTCATCGATACAGTTCTGAGCCTGTTCCAGTTTGCCTGCGTTGTCCGGCACGGCGGGTTCCAGGCTCAGCGCTTCAAGCTCGAATGACGGGTCGGCATCCTTGAACTCGTTGAGAAAATCGTCGTCCAGAGACTGTGAGTCAGGTTCCGCGACCCACTCCAACTCAGGCTCGTCCAATGTCGGCTCTTCAGGCATCTCGAACACATCGGGCATCACGTGCAGGTTCGAGGTGAACGCAGGTTCGGCAACCTCGGGTCGTTTGTACGCGGGTTTAGTGTTTTCAAACGGACTGACCAGGTCCCAGTTGGAATCCATCGACAGGTCATCCAGATTCAGCTGGAACTCGTCGCCTGGCGATTCTTCGGATTTCACCGGTGTTGTGATGGCTGTCGCTGCAGCCACTGGCACCGCATTGGCCAGTTTCGGGTAGCGGGCACGAATGTCCTGAAGTTGCTGAGCATCGAACCCGGCCTCTCGCAGGCTGTTTTCCTGGACGTCATAGGCGGGCCCGTCACCTTGCTTGCCGAGGACTTCCAGCAACTGCACGGCCAGATCCGTGCGCTGTGGTTCCTTCGCCAAAGCATCGCGCAACAAGCCAGCCGCTTCGGAAAAACGACCATAGGCCAGGTAGATGCCGACGCCTTCCAGTACATCCCCTGACGGCGTTTCATCATGATGTTCGTGCGCAGATGTCAGTGGGGCGGGCTTCGCTGACGGCTCCACGGATTGATCGAGTACCGGCTCGTGTCGCGACGGCAAAACGGGAGGATCCTCGGCCTGGACGGGAACCTGCTGTCGTTGGCGACGAACGAACCAGCCCAGCAACAGCAATGACACCAACGCCAACAATCCGATGATCATTGGCCAGTTGGAGGTCTCGGGCGCTTGCAACGCGACCGGGGCTGGCGCGATAACCTCAGGCGTAACCGGGGGCGCCTGGGCCTCCGCCAATTGCGTTTGCAGCTCGGTTATCTGTTTTTTCTGACCGGTGATCTGTTCGTCCTGGACCTGAAGTCTTGCATTCAGTTCATCGACGTTTTTTTGCAGTTGCTGGTTTTGTAGCACGCTGGCGGCCAATTGCTCGGCGACGGGATCAATGACGGGCGCGGCGGGCTGTTCAACTTTAGGGGCCGTTTTTTTGGCCGCGGCGGGCGGTGCAACGGCCGGTTTGACGCTCGGGTATGGAGAGTTCGGGGAGTTGGCGACCGGTTCGTCAGTCACCGGCACGATCCCCGGCGTGCCCGGCGGATCGATCAGCACCGTGTACTCGCGCAGCACACGCCCATTGGGCTGATTGAGCTGCACGAGGAAATTCAGGAAAGGTTCGTTGACGACTTTATTGGAGCTCACCCGGATCAGACTGCGGTTGCCCCGCAGGATGGGCGTGAACTTCAGGTCATTGAGAAAGAACACCCGCTCGACACCGGCGCGACTGAATTCGTCCGCGGTCGCCAGACTGACGGACAGATCGCCCTCCTCCAGACCGGCAGCATCCACCAGATCGATGTCGGCACGCAGCGGTTGATTCAGCGCCGAATGCACGGTGATTTCTCCCAGGCCCAAAGCAGGGGCGAATGCAGAGTAAGTCACGGCCCCACCCGCCAGAACCAGCCTGGCGCACCAGCGCATTACAACGTGCCAACTCTCGAGCATGAGCATCCCTTAGATAACCAGAACCAACCGGTGCGTGTTCGCACATCCGGTACGAACACGATATTGCCTAGTAGTTCTTTATAGTCTGCCGAACGGGGTATCTCAAAAACCTTACACCCGGTTCTGCCTCAAGATTTTTCCAGGTTGGCCAGGATGTGCCCGTGAACGCGCATGCAGACCTTCAAATCCGCCTCGTCGACGCCTTCAAACAGCTCGTGACGCAGTTGAGTGGCAATGGTTTCAATTTGTTCGATCAGGGGACGGGCCGGGGCACAGAGGAGGATTTTTTTCGCCCGGCGGTCTTCCACCACGGCCTGACGCTGGACAAGGCCCTGACTCTCCAGACTGTCGAGCAATCGCGCCAGGGTCGGCCCTTCGACGCCGACGCTTTGCGCCAGTTCGCGCTGGGTCGGTGCCTCTTCGAAACGCGCCAGATGCAGCAACACCAGCCAGCGCGCCTGGGACAAACCCAGACCGGCCAGACGGCGGTCCAGTTCGGCACGCCAGCCGCGCGACATCTGGGCCAGTTGCATGCCAAAGCGGTGTTGATCGGTTAACGGCATAAAACACTCATGGTTAGACTGAAATAAGAGAAAAACTAATTATTAGTCAGCTAAGCATGACCCTTGCCCAGAGGCAAGGCTTGCTATGTACTGAATCGTTACATCAATACAACCCTGTCCGGGATTTGAAATTCAGATCTCGAATTCCGATTGCAGCGCGGCTCGAACACAGTACAAAACACCTTCCGGCACGCGACCGGCGAACAGCGCGGCAATCTCCGCCACCGGCGGCAACTCGCCCTCGCCGTCGAGAAACGCATCCTGGACTTCGCCCATCAAGTCTTCGGGCAGGTCCAGCGCCTGTTCCAGCGACAACTGCTGCTTGCCAATGGCTTCGGCGAGCATGGTGTAGACATTCTTTTCCGAGCACTGCAATTGACCGGCAATTTGCAGCGGCGTCATGCCGGCCCGAGCGAGGGTGATCAGTTCGTGGCGCACGTCGGCCACCACTTTCGGTGCCTCGACCTGGCCACCGAGCACTTCGAGGAAGGCCTCGCCATACCGTTCGAGTTTGCGTGCACCGACGCCGCTGACCGTGGCCATTTCCGACAGCGAAGTCGGTTGGCTGCGGAGCATTTCCAGCAACGTCGAATCGGGGAAGATGACATAAGGCGGCACACCGTGCTCTTCGGCGAGCTTGCGACGCAAGGCACGCAAGGCTTCCCACTGTTCGCGCTCTTCGCCACGGACCAGTTGGCTCGCCTGGCTCTTGCTGCTTTTCGCCGTGGTTTGCGGCTTGAGGTCGCGGCGCAATTCCAGCGTCACTTCGCCTTTGAGCAGAGGCCGGCAGGTGTCACTGAGGCGCAGGCCGCCGTAGCCTTCGAGATCGATATCGGCCAGACCACGGGCCACCAGCTGCCGGAACAGGGAACGCCACTCACTCTCGCCCATCGCCTTGCCGACACCGTATACCGACAGATGCTGATGGCCAAAGCTGCGGACTTTTTCGTTGTCCTTGCCCAACAACACATCCACCAGATGGCCGACGCCATAACGCTGACCGGTGCGGTAAATCGCCGAGAGCGCCTGACGGGCCGGCTCGGTGGCGTCCCAGGTCTGTACGCCGTCGACGCAGTTGTCGCAGTGGCCACACGGCTCGGGCATGTCTTCGTCGAAGTAGGCCAGCAAGGTTTGACGCCGGCAGCGGGTTTCTTCGCAGAGGGAGAGCATCGCGTCGAGCTTGTGCTGCTCCAGACGCTTGTGACGCTCGTCACCTTCGGAGTTCTGCAGCATCTGCTTGAGCATCACCACGTCTTGCAGGCCGTAGGCCATCCACGCATCCGCCGGCAGACCGTCACGGCCGCCGCGCCCGGTTTCCTGGTAGTACGCCTCAAGGGATTTCGGCAGATCGAGGTGCGCGACGAAACGCACGTTGGGCTTGTCGATGCCCATGCCGAATGCCACGGTGGCGACCATGATCAGGCCTTCCTCGTTGAGGAAGCGCTTCTGGTGGTGGGCACGGGTTTCGTTGGCCAGACCGGCGTGATACGGCAGGGCCGGGAAGCCTTGCTCGCTGAGGAACACCGCCACTTCGTCGACTTTTTTGCGCGACAGGCAATAGACGATGCCGGCATCGCTGCGTCGTTCGGCGAGGAACGCCAACAACTGCTTGCGCGGCTGTTCCTTGGGCACGATGCGATAGAAAATGTTCGGACGGTCGAAACTGGAGAGGAAGCGTTCGGCATTCTGCAGATGCAGGCGATCGACGATCTCTTCCCGGGTGCGCTTGTCGGCAGTCGCGGTGAGGGCGATGCGCGGGACGTTGGGGAACAACTCCGCCAACTGACCCAGTTGCAGGTATTCGCGGCGGAAGTCGTGACCCCATTGCGACACGCAATGCGCTTCGTCGATGGCGAACAAGGCGATTTCAAGGCTTTGCAGGAAGGCCAGCATGCGCGGCTGGACCAGACGCTCAGGCGCCAGATAAAGCATTTTCACTTCACCGCGTTTGATCCGCGCGGCGAGGTCGCGTTGTTGCTCGGCGCTCAGCGTGGAGTTCAACGCAGCGGCGGCGACGCCCAGTTCCTCGAGGGTCGCCACCTGGTCGTCCATCAGCGCGATCAGCGGCGACACCACCACCGCCAGGCCTTCGCGCAACAGCGCCGGCACCTGGAAGCACAGGGATTTGCCGCCACCGGTAGGCATCAGTACCAGGGCGTCGCCGCCACTGGCCACGCGCTCAATGATCGCACCCTGACGGCCACGGAAACTGTCGTAGCCGAAGATGTCCTTGAGGACGCGTTGAGCCTGTTCGAGCATAAAAACTCCAAAAATCACCGAAACATCCCTGCAAGGCTGGGTCAGGATCCGCAAGACTGCACTGACAAATCGTAAGTGCACATTGCATGACGCTTCACATTTCAGCCGCGACGCCAGCAGGGCATCACAAAACGCGGGAGTATACCCGAGGCCTCGCTTGCAAAGGGCGCCGCTGAGAAGACACATAAGGACAAACACCGCAATCCCTGTGGGAGCGAGCCTGCTCGCGATGGCGGCATGTCAGGCGATAAATGTATTGGATGTACCGACCTCATCGCGAGCAGGCTCGCTCCCACAGGGATTGCGGTGTTTGTGAGGTCCCAGCGTTGCAAATATCCCGCGCGGCTGGCCTGAGTGCTCAAGAAGGCCTAGAATTCCCGCATCTGTTTAATTCCCAAGGTAGCCCTTTAATGTCCTTCGCTGAGCAACTAACCCGCCTGCAAGTCTTCCTCGACGCTGATGAACTGCATGACGAGGCGCTGGACTACGTGGCCGCCCACGGCTACCTCACCGCCTTGTCGATCTGTTCCGAAAGCGTTCCCGACCGCGAATGGATCGATGCCCTCTTCGCCGAAGAGCCGCATTACGCCGACGACACCGAGCGTGAAGCGATCGAATCCACCCTGCTGGCCCTCAAGGCCCACATCGCTCGCCAACTGGCATCCGATGAAGAGTTCGAGCTGCCATGCGACCTCGACCTTGGCGACGAGCCGGATGACTCCGACCTGCGCGGCTGGTGCATCGGCTTCATGGAAGGCGTGTTCCTGCGCGAAGCCGCCTGGTTCGAAACCGCCGAAGACGAAGTCAGCGAAATGCTGCTGCCGATCATGGTCGGTTCCGGCCTGTTCGACGAACAGCCTGAGTTCGAAGACATCGCCAAAGACGCCAACCTGATGGACGACATGATCGTGCAGATCCCGGAAGCCCTGACCGCGCTGTACCTGCTGTGCAACGCGCCAGACGAAAAACCGGCGATCCTCAAGCCACGTCACCACTAAGGTTCTGCCTATGGACAACCCCATAGGCCACCGCTCCCTGATGTTGCGTTACGGGCTGCTGGCCATCGGCTGGCTGAGCGTAGCGCTGGGGGTGATCGGGATTTTCCTGCCGGTGTTGCCCACCACGCCTTTCCTGCTACTGGCGGCCGCGTGCTTCGCTCGCAGTTCACCGCGCTTTTATAGCTGGCTGGTGGAGCATCCGCGGCTGGGCCCGTGGATTCGCGACTACCTCGACGGCAACGGCATTCCGCTCAAGGGCAAGGTCTACGCGATTGGCCTTATGTGGGTGAGCATTCTGTTGTCGTGTTACCTGGTGCCCCTGCCGTGGGCGCGCGGTTTTATGCTGACCAGTGCGGTGCTGGTGACGATCTACATCGTTCGGCAGAAGACGTTGCGTAAATCCTGAAACTCTCTTCGCTATTAATAGCGGATAAGTCCTCTTTCAACTTCCATCATCGCCCCCTCCGCTCATCGGAAACCCCATCAAACCTGTTATTTCTGACAGTAGCCAACTCAACTGCTCGAGGCCTTAAATCACTCCGTCCCCTTGACCAACCGGAGTCATGATCATGACCGATTTTCCCTCGAACAATCCATCGCAGACGTCCAACGAGCTGGTTGAAGAAAATCTCTTATTAGAAGTCCGCACGATCGTCGATCGTAATGGCGTTTCCGTCGTTAACAGGACTACTTACGAAACGGCCATCAAAGTTTCCGGCATCAACGCTGAACCGAGAAACAAAGTTTCGATCATGAACCTGCTGGAAAAACTGGGCGAAGCAGACACCGACGATCTTGGCAATTTTGAAAGCCCGCTGCTCGACTTGAAGAACTTCGATTGCTACAGCGTACGCGCCGTAGGCCAATGGAGTCCCAACCCTTCGTCACTGCCCAAAAGATTTACGGCGGCTACCGCGACGCCGATCATCAACGAAGTACTCAGCGACGGGAACCCGATTGCCGAAGATGACATCATCAGCGCTACAGAAGTCATCATCAACGGCAATTCGATCCCGAATCAAAATGCTCAAGCGTTTAACGGCGATACTCCACTTGAAACGGGATTAGCCAATGCCTGCGGACAATACACGGTCGAACTGAAAGACCTGAAACCCGGTTCCTACAGCATCACGATCAAGGGTTCCAACAACAACGTGTCGACCCCTTTCAAGTTCACCGTGATAGAGGAAGGTATCGAGCCGGTAACCCTCGACAAGATCACCAACGCGGCCGGGACCGTGATTCCGGATAATTCCACGACAAGCGATACCGAGCTGTTTGTGGAAGGCGAAGGTGAAAAGGGGGCGAAGGTTGAAGTCTTCAAAGACGGCGTAACGTTGGGTGAAGCGACCGTGGATGCAACAACCGGTCGCTACAAACACCCTACAGGCCTGCTGACCAACGACACCTACGCCTTCACCGTCACCGCAAAATACACCGGTGGAGGCACGGCTGGGCCGTACACGGTTACCGTGGAAGCGGCCACCGCAGCACCGACAAACACCCGTATATATGATGTCGACGGAAACGTAATTTCTGATGGCGGAAACATAAACGAGAACTGGTTTATTGCCAGGGGCGACTTCACGCCGAACAGCGCGGTCAAGATCAAGCTCAACGGCGTTACCCAACAAAAATCAGAGACCACCAACGGTGAGGGCAGATGGGCCTTTTTCCAAAATGATCTGACAGTCGGGAGCACCTATGAAATCAGTGCCCTGACGGAAGATGAAATGGCTGAATCCAATAAATGGACTGTCGTTGCACGAGCCCCTTCCAAAAGCTAAAAAACGCAGCAGGCAGAACGAAAAAAAACCGCTTATAGCGGTTTTTTCGTCCCTCACCTTTAAAACTGATAGTTCACACCAAAGGTGACGGCCACTGGCTGTTCGATATTTTTACCCTTGGCGTAATCGACACCGACATCAAAACGCAAATTCTCGGACCACGAAGCTGTCAACCCGACACCGGCTTCAAAACCGGTGCCCGCAAGGTTGGTATTGATCGTGTTTCCGTTGACCCGCACGTTGTTGTCGTTCGATGCAAATTCATGAACCACCGCTACCCGCCCGTATGGACGCATCTGAGTATTACCCAGGTCGATGCTTCGACCGGCCATGACGCCCAGCTTGCTGCGCAACGAATGTGTGCGGTCACCTTCGGCCTCCATGTCGTTGTCCAGACGATAGTTCTTGCCCTGGATGACGGCCGCGGATACCTGGGCAGAAGGTTGGGCGAACCAGCCATCCCCGAGATCAATATTGCGGCCACCTTCTACGATCGCACTCACTGCCGAGTTGCTGTAATCGCCCTCGGCACGTTTGCCATCGCTCATGCGGACCTTGGACTCATTACGGAAATGGTTGAACTTCAGGGCGCCATCAACGTAGTAGCCGGTGTCGCGATTCAGCCAGCCAAAATAGGGGCCGAAGTAGTAGCTGTTGACCTCGGCCGAGGTGCCACCATTGAGGTCCACATCGGATTTGCTGTAACCCGCCAGCATACCGACCTTCCAGGGACTGTCACCCAACCGGGTGTCGGCACCCAGGGTGAAACCCTGCTGCTGTTGACGATAACCCACACCCGACGAACCATCGTCAACGTTCCATTTGTTGCCATATGACCGTACCCACAGGCCATGGCGCTTGTCGTCCGCCTGCAACTCGCTCATGCGGTATTCCAGCGACTTCAACTCGCCGTACGAAATGGTAAGCGCTGTTTGAAACAAGGCTGCCACCGATTGCGCACCGGACGTGAGCCGGGTGGTAGGGTTCAGGTAATACTCGGTGCCGCCGGTGGCGTTGGTTCTTTCTTCCAGATCGTATTCAAATGTCCCGACATCGACCCGACCTCCCAGCAACGAGAAAGCTGCGGTGTTGTTGGCAATTTGCACCAGCGTCAATTGTTGAGGAGACGTCGCGTCCTTGCCCGAAGCATTGACGGCCAATTCGTAGCTGCCGGTCGCCGTATCGGCTTTCAGCAAGTCGCTTTCACCGGTCTGGAAGTTGCCCTGCATGGCAATGATGCCGTTGCCGGCAAGCGTCCCGACCTCAAGTTGACGATTCGCACGCTGCGCGCCAGGTGCACCGAAATTGACGATACCGTCGTTCATCGACAAGTTGTCGATGCTGTCATTGTCGACCATGGTCAGGCTCGACTGGTTGAGCGTCAGGTTGCTGTTGTTCAAGCGCCCGGTGAACGATGAGCCATTGTTCAGGGTGACATTGGCGGTGGAGCCGTTTTCACGCAGGATGTCCCCCACCATCGAGGCGCCGTTGAACGAGAGGTCCACTGTGCTGTTCTGCAACACTTGCACGTTGCCTTCCAACGCACTGCCGACGACATTCATTGCCGCAGTGGAAGCGCCTTGTACTTTCAACAGAGTGCCATCAGCCGCCCGCAGAACACTGTTGTTCTGCACTTGAATCGTCGCGCCTTGAACGCCGCCTTCCACCAGGATCGCCGGCCCGCTGCGGCCTTCTACGGTGGAGTTGTCCAGCAACAAAGTATTGGTGCCCTGGCCATTGGCGTCATTGGTCATCCGTACGCCTGCGCTGTCACCGCTGATAAGCGTTCCTGCCAATGCGCGTACATCACCGCCTCGACTGTCCAGGCCGACGCTGCCGGCATTGGTGCCGCGCAGTTCGCTGTTGGTTAGCGTCAATGTACTCAGACCGGTGACGAGTGCGCCGGTCTCACCGCCCAGGAACCGGCTATCGGTAGCCTCGACCGTCGAGCCCTGCGTCGATGACGGTGGTCGAGCAACCCATAAAGCACGGGTGTCCGCCGTCACGGTGGCCCGATTAATGGTGGCCTGGCTATCAGACACCTGAATCCCATAGAAGCCGGGATTGCCATTGACGGTAGCACCGTCGATATTCAAGGTCGATCCGGTCTGGATGGTCAAGCTTTGGGTCGTTACTGCCCCTGCATTGAGTACGCCGCCATCTTGCACCAAATAGTCGCTGACGGGGTCAGTCGGATCGATGGTCCTGTTCTCGCCGGCGCCAACAATGATTGCCGCCATCGCCGATGTGTTGATCAAAAAAAAAGCCGGCAACAGTGCCAGCACTTTGAACGTAACTGCGCTTGCAGGTTTATGTGAAATTGGGTTGTCGAAGCTCATGGACCTGTCCTTTCGTCTTCTTGTCTCCTGCAAAGAGGCGGAGAACGTTGAGGGCTGCGGACGATACAGAGACTTCCTACAAATAAATGTAGGATTAATCTCTGAAAGCGTGAGAAAAAACCGACGGAAAAAACTAAAATCAACAACTCTGTATATCCGGCGCCTCGACACCGGATATACAGTTGGACTCAGAACACATTCTTCGGCCTGTTGGCACTCGACCTATACAGGATCAGGCGTTGTCACATCGCATGTATCCGAGCCGTTAAATGCACTGACCCGAACAACATCGCCATCTTTCGCAACATATTCCTTATTGATAGTGACCTCATAGCTCACTCGACCATAACCATTGAGTGTCTGCAGCATATAATCATAAGGCATATACCTATCATACCCGGCAGCCGCTTCTTCTGGACTAGGAGCATATGGAGTATCCTCCCACTCAGACCCGGGAATAGGATCTACAGGCGTGCTTCCAGAGTACCCTTCGTACTTCACTGTAACTTCGTTATCAGCCAGCCGTGTAT
Organism: Pseudomonas fluorescens NCIMB 11764; assembly: GCF_000293885.2. Classification (NCBI taxonomy): domain Bacteria; kingdom Pseudomonadati; phylum Pseudomonadota; class Gammaproteobacteria; order Pseudomonadales; family Pseudomonadaceae; genus Pseudomonas; species Pseudomonas fluorescens. Next base: position 2,931,718 of record NZ_CP010945.1, on the reverse strand, counting down.
CCGCCGGAATCCGAATAACCAACACTACTTCACCATTGGGCAGTTTTCTCAAAGAACTACAGTTCAAACCTATTGCCGGGTTGGCATGCATGTGTCTGAATCCGGCGGCAGCCAAGACGATTGGCTGAGTACTGACATCCGCATAATCCACTGCTGAAATCGCTTCGTTATTATTCAAGTCATGTGTTACTTCAACCTGAAGTTGCGTGGTTTGACTTTCCCCCACCGTTGCAAGAAAGGCCCAGTCCATTGAAAACTCGATGGGTTTTGTCGGGTCTTCATTTCCATCGATCTTATAGAGTCCGCCCGGCGACGGAACCTCGACACCACCGATGTAAAACTGAGCTGAATCTCCAACCTTGAAAAGACGATGATGAGGTAAAAACCCTTTGACGACCCCACCATTTTGTTTATCTGCTGCTGTCAGTTTATTATTATCATCGGAGACCGGCCCCTTAATCCATGGGAGAAGCATGGACGTGTCCGGTGGCCTCGGATTATCAGGGTCGAATGGTGCACATGGTTTTCGGGTATCCAGCAAATAATTGGTGACGATAGGTGTTGCCGGATAGAAAAAGATGCCCCGTTTAATTCTGTAGCCCAGTTTCAGATCGTTTCTGAAATGCCCTTTTTCAATAAGAGCGTGATTATCAAGATCATGCAAGAACTCACTTGCGGGTATAGGCTTCTCCGGTTGATCTACGCCATCGATGGTATATATAATTTTATCTAATGAACTATTAAAGTTTGGAATCGGAAGTTTGAGGCCTGCACCCAATCCGTCTATCAACTCCTGAACACCAATCGCATCGAGCGTCGGGTCTGGTATTTGGGGAACGTTCAGGGGTTCCGCTACAACAGGCTTAAGATCTCTGAACACATACAATACTGTTTCTGCAGAGGGCGAGGACGGAACGCCCGGGTAACTCATCGCCTCACAAAAAACAATATACCTTCCATCGAAATTAGCGACGTGCGCAGCCGTCAAATCGAATTCCAGCGGTTGATTCAAGTTAGTCGCAGTTATTGTTTTAGAATCAATTTCCTGCTTAGTGTTTTTATCGCGACCGATATAGCAAACAATCTTATCCCCAAGTCGTTGATTCGACCAAGGCGCATACTTCAATTTAACAGTCTTGTCTCCAGCAAAGTCATCCGGATCCAAACCGTAATCTATCGCGGTTTGCGGTGGTTCTACTGACTTGTCGAGCAAGGGCGCAGCGGTATCGACCATGTATTCGAATGCCTCTACGTTCGCAGGGTTACCCTGAAACTCAAAGACCAAACTGATTTTACGCAAACCGGGTGTGTCTTTAGTCGCCAGGCTGAGGGTCATGGGACGAGGAGGAAGGGGATCAAGAGGTGTGGTTTCTTCAAATTTGGATGTTGTATCCGGGGAACCATCAACCGTCAGCATCGAACTAATAAAATTCGGTGGATTGCCGCTATCTTGCCCATCAAATACCGGGTGCATAAACACCAACGGCTTATTAAAAAAACTATAAGGAAGAAACTTTGGCCCATCTACTTCCAAAGCATCCAAAAAAGGGTTGGCCGTGCCAGGTGTGGGGGCCTCCATATCAATAACACGTAAAGTCTGTCGATAGGCCAGATACTGCGCTCTTCTTTTTCTGGCGTTAACAGGAAAGCTTTCTTTTTTGGACATTTCAATACTCCTTGATGTTGAGCTTTATCGCCCTGACGTTCAGTTATCGCATTGCCATGAATGCTTCACCCATCTCGATGTCTTGATTTAAAGGCAGCCACGCAAGACTGACTACTGTCAGAAATCACAGGTTTTGCTACCACTGGTCGGACACTTTCATAAACTGCGCCCAACAAAAAACCCGCCATCCCTTACGCAGGGATGGCGGGTTTTGTTGTTTAAGGTTTCAGGTCACACGGTATCCACCTTCAACGAGTGATCATTCAACATGCCGTTGATGATGGTCGCCGTATCTGCCCCGCCGGCAATCACCCCGCCCGCCCCCGGCGACACGCCGTAATGGCTGGCCAGGTCCACACCAGCCAGGTCGATGGTCTGGTTCGGCGCGGCGCCGGCCATGCCGCTGACGTCGATGCTGGTGACCAGTGAATCGCCGCTGCCGGTGACTTTGAAATGCAGGTAGTCATCCAGTGACGCTGCGGTGCCGTTCTCGCCTTGCAGCAGTTGCGACAGGTCGAGTTTGTCGGTGCCCGGGGTGAAGTCGGTGACCACGTCGTGACCGCTGTTATCTTTGAGCCACTGGAAGGTGTCCGCGCCGGCACCACCGGTGAGGGTGTTGTTGCCGAGCCCGCCGATGAGCAAGTCGTCGCCGCCGCCCCCGTTGAGCACATCGTTGCCGAGGCCGCCGGTGATGATGTTGTTGTGGTTGTCGCCGGTGAGTGTGTCGTCGAAGTTGGAACCGGTGAGGTTTTCAATCGCGGTCAGGGTGTCGGTGCCCGCGCCCAGTGTGTTTTGCGCGCCGAGCAGGCTCAGGTCGACCTTGACCCCGGCGGTGGCGTGGAGGTAGCTCGCGGTGTCGAGGCCGGTGCCGCCGTCGAGCAGGTCGTTGCCCGCGCCGCTGTAGAGCAAGTCATTGCCGGCGTCGCCGTGCAGTTCGTTGTTGCCAGCACCGGCGGTGAGCACATCATTGCCGTCGCCGGCGTTGATCACGTTGTCGCCGGTGCCCGCCACCAGCACGTCATCGCCCGCCGTACCGGCGAGCGTGTGACCGTCCTGGTAGGTGATGGTCACGCCGGCGCTGTCGCTGCCGCCGTGGTGGTCGTTGACGGTGTAGGTGCCGTGGTAGTCCGGGGTGGTGTTGTGGGCGCCGGAGTAGTCGACAGTCAGAGTCAGCTGGTAGTTTTCCGCGCCCTTGCCGCTGTGGCCCGGCCCGTCGTTGTCGATGTTGGTGATGTGGATCTGGTAGGTGCCGTCCGTTGCGGCGGTGATGGTCTGGCCATCGCCGATGGCAATGAACGCACCACCGTTGACCGAGTACTCCATGGCGACGTGACCGGCCGCCAGATTGTGGTCGAGGTTAAGGGTTTCACCCTGTTTGAGGGTGACGGTGATGCGGTCCTCGTCGTTGAGGGTGTTGTGTTTGACTTCGCCCAACGCGCCGCTGACCACCAGCACCGCGGTCATGGCGGCGGTGTTGGCGACGAAGGCACTGCGGGCGATGCTGACGGACTGCGCATTGCCGCCGGTGAAGCTGTAGTTCTGGTGGCTGCCGGTGAAGTCCGCACCTTTGGCGATCCAGCCGGTGTTGAACGTCGTCGGTGATGCGGTGAGTGAATCGCCCTTCGAATCGGTCTCGTTGGCCAGCAACGCTTCGCCCGGCACCGCGACGCTGCCCGACAGCACGTTGGTGATGACGGTTACGTCATTATCGCTGGACGCTTTGATGCAACTGTTGTTGACGTCGATGGTGAGGGTCGTGGTGCTTTCGTCGCCGTCGTTATCACGCAGGGTGTAAGTGAACACGTCGGTCGCGCCCGGGCCGTTCACGGAGTTCGGATAGCTGTGGTACTCGGCGTTGCCCTGGGCGTCCAGGGTCAGGTAGCCGTAAGTGCCGTTGATCTGGGTGTTGAGCCCGCCGTTCACCGGCGTCGAAGTGTCCGAGCCGGCGCGCACGCCGACCACGCCACCGCCGAGCAAGGGGCCATCGGCGCCGGCGACATCGTTCCACAGCACGTTGCCGCTGACGACGCCGCCTTCGGTCACTGAAGTGGCGTCAGGGTTGGCGTTCGGCGTGTCATCGACGATGTTGACGTCGAGTTGCCCGGTCGCGGTGCTGCCGTTGACATCCTTGGCCACCACGTCGAAATGCTCGGAAATGCTGTTGGCACCGCCAGCATTCGGGTGGTCACTGTCGTAGTTCAGGGTGTAGCTGTAAGTCACCACGCCGGTGGCCGGGTTGTAACCGGTGACGGTGAACAGCGCACCGGTGTTGGTCTCGGCCGATTGCGGGAAGCCCGCGGCGACGCCAGCGGTGACGATGGCGATACCGCCCACGGTCAGGGTTTGCAGGCCGTCCGGGGCGTTGACGGTGAAGGTGCCGGTCTGGGTCAGGGCCGGGGCATCCGGGTCAGTGCCGTAGGTGAGGTTTTTTTCGTAGACGGTCAGTTCGCCGCCCGCCACGTCGAGGCCGTTGAGGGTGACCGGGTTGTTGATACAGCTGTTGTTGACGTCGATGGTGAGGGTCGTGGTGCTTTCGTCACCGTCGTTGTCGCGCAGGGTGTAAGTGAACACGTCGGTCGCGCCCGGGCCGTTCACGGAGTTCGGGTAGCTGTGGTACTCGGCGTTGCCTTGGGCGTCCAGGGTCAGGTAGCCGTAAGTACCGTTGATCTGGGTGTTGAGCCCGCCGTTCACCGGGGTCGAAGTGTCCGAGCCGGCGCGCACGCCGACCACGCCACCGCCGAGCAAGGGGCCATCGGCGCCGGCGACGTCGTTCCACAGCACGTTGCCGCTGACGACGCCGCCTTCGGTTACCGAGGTCGCGTCTGGGTTGGCGTCCGGCGTGTCATCGACGATGTTGACGTTGATCTGGCCGGTCGCGGTGCTGCCGTCCGTATCGGTGGCAACAACGTCAAAGTGCTCGGAGATGCTGTTGGCACCGCCAGCGTTCGGGTGATCGCTGTCGTAATTGAGGGTGTAGCTGTAGCTCACCACGCCAGTGGCCGGGTTGTAACCGGTGATGGTGAACAGCGCACCGGTGTTGGTCTCGGCCGATTGCGGGAAGCCCGCGGCGACGCCTGCGGTGACGATGGCGATACCGCCGACGGTCAGGGTTTGCAGGCCATCCGGCGCATTGACGGTGAAGGTGCCGGTTTGAGTCAGGGCGGGGTTATCGGGATCGGTGCCGTAGGTGAGGTTTTTTTCGTAGACGGTCAGTTCGCCGCCCGCCACGTCGAGACCGTTGAGGGTGACCGGGTTGTTGATACAGCTGTTGTTGACGTCGATGGTGAGGGTCGTGGTGCTTTCATCACCGTCGTTATCACGCAGGGTGTAAGTGAACACGTCGGTCGCGCCCGGGCCGTTCACGGAGTTCGGGTAGCTGTGGTACTCGGCGTTGCCCTGGGCGTCCAGGGTCAGGTAGCCGTAAGTGCCGTTGATCTGGGTGTTGAGCCCGCCGTTCACCGGCGTCGAAGTGTCCGAGCCGGCGCGCACGCCGACCACGCCACCGCCGAGCAGGGGGCCATCGGCGCCGGCGACGTCGTTCCACAACACGTTGCCGCTGACGACGCCGCCTTCGGTCACCGACGTCGCGTCTGGGTTGGCGTCCGGCGTGTCATCGACGATGTTGACGTTGATCTGGCCGGTCGCGGTGCTGCCGTCCGTATCGGTGGCAACAACGTCAAAGTGCTCGGAGATGCTGTTGGCACCGCCAGCGTTCGGGTGATCGCTGTCGTAATTCAGGGTGTAGCTGTAGCTCACCACGCCAGTGGCCGGGTTGTAACCGGTGACGGTGAACAGCGCACCGGTGTTGGTCTCGGCCGATTGCGGAAAGCCCGCGGCGACACCTGCGGTGACGATGGCGATACCGCCCACGGTCAAGGTTTGCAGGCCATCCGGCGCATTGACGGTGAAGGTGCCGGTCTGGGTCAGGGTCGGGGCATCCGGGTCAGTGCCGTAGGTGAGGTTTTTCTCGTAGACGGTCAGTTCGCCGCCCGCCACGTCGAGGCCGTTGAGGGTGACCGGGTTGTTGATACAGCTGTTGTTGACGTCGATGGTGAGGGTCGTGGTGCTTTCATCACCGTCGTTATCACGCAGGGTGTAAGTGAACACGTCGGTCGCGCCCGGGCCGTTCACGGAGTTCGGGTAGCTGTGGTACTCGGCGTTGCCCTGGGCGTCCAGGGTCAGGTAGCCGTAAGTACCGTTGATCTGGGTGTTGAGCCCGCCATTCACCGGCGTCGAAGTGTCCGAGCCGGCGCGCACGCCGACCACGCCACCGCCAAGCAAGGGGCCATCGGCGCCGGCGACATCGTTCCACAACACGTTGCCGCTGACGACGCCGCCTTCGGTCACCGACGTCGCGTCTGGGTTGGCGTCCGGCGTGTCATCGACGATGTTGACGTTGATCTGGCCGGTCGCGGTGCTGCCGTCCGTATCGGTGGCAACAACGTCAAAGTTCTCGGAAATGCTGTTGGCACCGCCAGCGTTCGGGTGATCGCTGTCGTAATTCAGGGTGTAGCTGTAGCTCACCACGCCAGTGGCCGGGTTGTAACCGGTGACGGTGAACAGCGCACCGGTGTTGGTCTCGGCCGATTGCGGGAAGCCCGCTGCGACGCCTGCGGTGACGATGGCGATACCGCCGACGGTCAGGGTTTGCAGGCCATCCGGCGCATTGACGGTGAAGGTGCCGGTCTGGGTCAGGGCGGGGTTATCGGGATCGGTGCCGTAGGTGAGGTTTTTTTCGTAGACGGTCAGTTCGCCGCCCGCCACGTCGAGGCCGTTGAGGGTGACGGGATGGTCTGGCGTTTCAGGATCATTCGGAACATCCGGGGCATCGGCACCAATCGGCGCTGCAGCCGCGTTACCGCCGTTATCCGGATCACCGGCCAGACGTTCCAAGGGAAATTCAGGAATACCGTTGAAGCCGGCGGTAGGGAAACCGACAGTCGGATCGACCCGCCCGGCCACTTCTTCCAGCAATACAAAACTGTGACCACCGCCCGCGGCACCACCAGGTGCGCCCTGTTCACCCGGCCCCGCGGCCGTGGCTTCCGCTGTCTGGGTCGGGTCATCACCCGCCGCGATGGCTTTTTGCACTCGTTCGACGTCGGACAGTTGCGCCTGCGTCGGCGTCGCCGCTTCGGCTGTTTCCACATGGGGCACCTGATGCGCGAGCAGCTGCGAATTCATTTGCAGGCTGCTGCCACGCCCGAGGGTCAGTTCCTGGCCATTTTGCAGATGCACCGCCACCGCGCCTTCGGCACCGGTGACCAGTTGATCGCCGGCGTACAGCCTGTCCCCCTCGATCAAGGCACGTCGGGTGCCGTCGCTCGCTTGCGCGAACACCTGACCAATGACCTTAGTGACGATACCGATGAGCGTTGCCATGTGCATTTCCTCCGCTGCCAACCGCTGTCGGCATCCTGTTGATTGCGAAGAACGTGCTCATGGCGTGAGCGGGTGGCCGGCGGAACGTCTACCGGGCGGCGGCTTGCCTGAACAAGCCGCTGCCCTGGCGACTTCTCGCCAAGCGTGTCGCCCATGGGCGAAGTGTCTCGATTCGGCATAAAACCCAATGCAATCAATTACATCGGAATGCTGTTGCGAAACAACCTTACCTACGGGCAATGCGTAACGGTTTTGAACCAACGAGTGACAAAAAACCGTCACCCAAAAAACCGTAGCGCATCCCTCCCCTCCAGCACTTCTTCGCCCCACATCGATAAGTGGATTGAACTTTTCCCAGCCCTCAAGAAGCTCCCTAAGGCTCGTAAATCAAGGGCTTTCGGATTGAACAATGTGCTGGATTTTTCAGAGCGCATAAGTTTTTTTTGACATAACAGTTATGAGAAAAACTTCTAAGGTTCTTTTGAGAATGTTCTTAGCTCTGATGTTACAAGTATGAAACGGTTTCACCCATAAATGCCGTCAAATATTTGGCGACTGATAAGCACCATTGGGACTTCAGGGAGATGTATCCATGCGCCGATTGACCCCCGTTTGCAGTGCGATTCTATTGGCCATGGCCTGCACTTCTCAGGCTCAAGCCATGTCGTTGACCGAGGCGATCCAGAGCACCATCGCCACCCACCCGGAACTCGCCTCACGTGTAGACAGCCGCCTGTCGGCGGATGAGGACGTGAAAGTCGCCAAGGGCGGTTTTTATCCCTCTGTTGACCTGAATGCCGGCTACGGGCGCGGGTACAGCGACAACACCAACACCCGCGCCTTCGGCAATCACCACACCGAGATTCTGAACTACACCCAATCGGAACTGCGCTTGCGGCAGATGCTCTTCGATGGTTTCAACACATCCAACGAAGTCGAGCGCACCAAAGGCGTGGTCAACTCCCGGGCCTATTACGCTCAGGGCACCGCGCAGGACCTGGCCCTGCGCACCATCGAGGTCTATCTCGAAGTGCTCAAGCGCCGCGAACTGGTGACCCTGGCCAAGAACAACCTGCAGGCGCACCTGCGGGTCAACGACCAGATCGGCCTGCGCACCCAGCGCGGTATCGGCAGCAACGCCGACTCCGATCAATCCGTGGCTCGCCGGGCACTCGCGGAGAACAACCTCGATACTGCCGAAGTCGATCTGGCCGATGCCGAAGCGAATTTCTATGCCGTGACAGGGCGCATGCCCGATGAACTGGAAACACTGCCGTCGATCAAGGGCGAATTGCCGGCCACGATCCAGGATGCCCAACAGAGCATGGTCGACAACAACCCGTACCTGAAATCGGCCCAGGCGGATGTGCAATCGGCCGAGAGCCAGTACGAAGTCGCCAAGTCGCCGTTCTACCCACGCTTCGACGCTGAAGCCGCGGTGGGGGCAAACAACAACATCGCCGGCGAAGAAGGCCACGACAACGAATGGCGCGTCGGCGTCGTGATGAACTACAACCTGTTCCGTGGCGGCAGCGACAAGGCAAGGCTGGCTTCCGACGCACACAAGATCAATCAGGCCATGGACATCCGCAACAACGCCCTGCGCCAGCTCAACGAGAACATCCACCTGGCGTGGAACGCCATGCTCAACGCCCGGAAACAAACCCCGACCGCCCGCGAATACGCGGAAACCACCACCCGCGTTCGTGCGGCCTACCAGGACCAGTTCGGCCTCGGCCAACGGACCCTGCTGGACGTGCTCGACAGCGAAAACGAGCTGTACAACGCCAATCGCCGCTACACCGAAGTGCGCTACACCGAGGAGTACTCGATGTACCGCGTGCTGGCGAACATGGGCCAGTTGCTGAGCAAACAACGGGTGGTGCTGCCCGCCGATGCGATCGCCCGGACCGAAGTGAAGAACGAAGCCCGTCTGCCTGAATTGCGGTAGTGCAATGGAGCGATCAATGTGACCAGCATGGAACCCGGCAACACCGGTGTCGATCCGCGGCTGAGCTTCGATGACCCGCTTCTGGACGGTCTGCTGATCCTCTGCAAACTTCATGGCGCGACGGTCAGTCGTGCCAGCCTGAGTGCCGGGCTGCCAATGGCACACCAACGCTTGAGCCTGGACCTGCTGCCGCGCGCAGCGGCCCGGGCCAGTTTGCAGGCGCGGCTGTTGCGCCGTGACCTGGAAGACATTTCCGCGCTCAACCTGCCTGTGATGCTGATCCTCAACAACGGCCGCACCGCCATCCTGCGTCGCTTCGGCGATGACGGCCGCTTGCTGATTCTGCCGAGCGAAGCCGACGGTGGCGAGCAGTGGGTCAGCCGTGAAGAACTGGCCGAAAACTACAGCGGCCAGGCCTTGTTCGCCCGGCCACGGCATGAACTCGAAGACTTGCGTTCGCCGCTGGTGCCACGGGTGGAGGCGTGGTTCCGCGACACCTTGAAGCTGTCGAAATGGCTGTACAGCGATGCAATCCTCGCGAGTTTCCTGATCAACCTGCTGGGGCTGATGGTGCCGCTGTTCGTGATGCAGACGTACGACCGGGTGGTACCGAACCAGGCGACTTCAACCTTGTGGGTGCTGTCCATCGGTTTGCTGATCGGCACCGGTTTCGAGCTGGCGCTGCGGGTGGTTCGCGCACACTTGCTGGACACCGCCGGGAAGAAAACCGACGTGATCCTGTCCGCAACGCTGTTCGAACGCATCACTGGCATGTCGATGAAAGCGCGCCCGGCGACCATCGGCGGTTTTGCCCAAAGCATCCATGACTTCCAGGGCCTGCGCGAATTCCTCACCGCCGTCACGCTGACCAGCCTGATCGACCTGCCTTTCGCCGTACTGATGCTGGTGGTGATCGGCCTGCTCGGTGGCTGGCTGGTGGTCATTCCGTTGCTGGCATTCCCGATCACCATTCTGTTCGCCATGGTGATTCAGGTGCGCCTGCGCGACACCGTGCAAAAAAGCCTGGCACTCGGCGCCGAACGCCAGGCCCTGCTGATCGAAACCCTCGGCGGCCTGGAAACCCTCAAGGCCTGCAGCGCCGAAAGCGAGCGCCAGCACAAATGGGAAAGCACCCACGGCGCCCTCACCCGCCTCGACAGTCATGCGCGCAACCTCTCGGCGCTGGCCACCAACGGCACGCTGTTCATCCAGCAGTTCTCCGGCATGGCGACCATCGTCGCCGGGGTCTACAGCATCATCGCCGGCAACCTCAGCGTCGGCGCACTGGTGGCGACCTACATGCTGGGCAGTCGCGTGCTCGCACCGCTGGGGCAGATCGCCGGGCTGATCACCCGCTATCAGCAAGCGCAACTGACCATGAAAAGCACCGATGCGCTGATGTCGCTTCCGCAAGAACGCGACGCGAAACAGCGGCCGCTGGAACGCACGCAACTGCAAGGCGCACTCGACGTCAGCGGCGTGACCTTTCACTACAACGGCCAGAACGCCCCAGCGCTGGCCAACATCAGTTTCAGCCTGAAACCCGGTGAACGGGTCGGCATCATCGGGCGCAGCGGCTCGGGCAAAAGCACCTTGGGGCGTCTGATCATGGGTTTCTACGAACCGGAGGAAGGCCAGTTGCTGCTCGATGGCCTGGACCTGCGGCAACTGGACGTCGCCGACCTTCGCCAACAGATTGGTTACGTGGCCCACGACCTGCCGCTGCTGGCCGGCAGCCTGCGCGACAACCTGACCCTCGGCGCGCGTTACATCAGCGACTCGCGGATGCTGGAAGTGGCCGAACTGACCGGCGTGACCGAACTCGCGCGGCAACATCCACAAGGCTTTGACCGGCCTGTCGGCGAACGCGGGCAATTGCTCTCCGGCGGTCAGCGTCAGGCGGTGTTGCTGGCACGCGCCTTGTTGCTCGACCCGCCAATCATGCTGCTCGACGAACCTACCAGCGCCATGGACAACAGCAGCGAAGATGTCCTTCGGCAAAAACTTCACGGTTGGGTCCAGGGCAAAACCTTGCTGCTGGTGACCCACCGCACCTCGATGCTCAGCCTGGTGGACCGGCTGGTGGTACTGGACAACGGGCGGATCGTCGCCGACGGTCCGAAAGAAGCGGTCATCGATGCACTGCGCAAGGGCCGTGTCGGCTCTGCGGCCGTCTAGGAGTCCGCTTATGGCATCTTCACAGGGTTCACGCGGCTACTTCGACAGCTTCAGCAAAAGTGCCGAAAGCGAGTTCATGCCGGAAACCGCCGGCGCCTCGTTGCAGGATTCCCCGCGCTGGTCGCGGATCACCGTATGGCTCGCCGCCGCGCTGATCATCAGCGCCGTGGTCTGGGCCAGGTTCGCGGTGTTGCAGGAAGTCACCATGGGTGAAGGCAAGGCCATTCCGTCGAGCAAGGTGCAGGTGATCCAGAACCTGGAAGGCGGCATCGTCACCGAGATCTTTGTGCGCGAAGGACAAATGGTGAACAAGGGCGACACGCTGCTGCGCCTGGATGACACACGGTTTCTGTCGAACAAGGGTGAAAGCGAGGCCGATCGTTACGCGTTGACCGCGCAGGTCGAACGCCTGTCCGCCGAGGCCGAGGGGCGGCCGTTCAAGTTGTCGCCGGAGGTGATCGCCAAGGCCCCGCAAGTGGCCGAGGACGAGCGCTCGCTGTACGAACAACGGCAACGTCGCCTGGCCAGCGAACAGCGCACGCTGACCGAACAACTGCGGCAGAAAACCCAGGAACTGGCGGAGTTTCGCTCGAAACAGAGTCAATTCAGTTCCAGCCTGGCGCTGCTGCAACAAGAGATGAACATGTCCGCGCCGCTGGTGGGTACCGGGGCGGTTTCGCCCGTGGAAATCCTGCGGCTCAAACGCAGCGCGGTGGAGATTCGCGGCTCACTGAATGCCACGACGCTGGCGATTCCCCGTGCGGAATCGGCGATCAACGAGATCAAAAGCAAGATCGACGAATCGGAACAATCCTTCCGTTCGGACGCGGCGAAAGAGCTCAATGAGAAACGTACCGATCTGTCGAAAATCACCGCGTCGAGCATTGCCATTGATGACCGAGTGAGCCGCACGACGGTGGTGTCGCCGGTGCACGGGATTATCAAGGTGCTGAAGGTCAACACCATCGGCGGCGTGGTCCAGCCGGGCAGCGACATGGTGGAAATCGTGCCCATCGAGGAAAACCTGCTGATCGAGGCCAAGGTGCGCCCGCAGGACGTGGCGTTCCTGCATCCGGGGCAGAAAGCGATGGTCAAGTTCAGTGCGTACGACTACACGATTTACGGCGGGTTGAGCGCGAAGCTGGAGTTGATTGGTGCGGACACGATTACGGATGACAAGGGCAACAGCTTTTATCTGATTCAGGTGCGCACCGATAAAAATCACTTGGGTGGGGATGTGAAACCGCTGCTGATCATTCCGGGGATGGTGGCCACTGTGGACATCATCACCGGTGAGAAAAGTGTGCTGGATTACCTGCTGAAACCGGTGCTTAAAGCCCGGACCGAGGCGATGCGGGAGCGATAGGTCCGGCGGGAATCTTCATTGGCTGTGCAATGGCTATCGCTGGCAGGCCAGCTCCCACAGGGAACTTGTGAACGCCACAGATCCAGTGTGGGAACTAGCCTGCTAGCGATGGGGCCGGTACAGACACGACTTATCTGTCGCCATGATTACGCTGGAAGATTTCCTCCCCCATCGCCGCAATCTGTCCCTCGATCAGCGCCTCGAACGGTTTCAACAACGGCTCGAAACTGACAGGCGCTTCCAGCACCTGCAACGCCTGAACAATCGCCTCCACCGTCGACAGCGCCCCTGGTCCCGGCGCCTTGCGCAAGCGATACCGCGACACGCCGCCCTCCACCAGGGTCACTCGGGGCAACGCCGCCAACAGCGGATTGAGGTGCAGCATTTTACGCGCCTTGCGCCAAGTGCCGTCCGGTACGACCAGCAACAGCGGCTGATCGTTTACCGCGTACGCCTGCAGCGGTTGAGCCTCCTCGCCAGGAAACAACAGCCGCGCCTGATAGCCCGGCTGATTCAACAGTGCCGGCAAATCGTCGAACACCTCACCCACCATCAACTCGGCATTCTTCAACCCCAATGCCGCCAACCGCGCGGTGTTCAGCGCATGGTTCACTTCGCTCGGATGTTGCAGCAACAACACCCGAGTGCGGCTGTCGAGGCTCGGGATCAGGGGGCACAGGCAATGGGTTTGCGGACGCAGGCAGCGGGCACACTGGATTCTGGACATGGTTTCAAACCTGATTGAGCTGTGCTTTGAGCAAATCGCGGAAGGTCTGGATCAACGGTTCGCGACTGCGCCCCCGGCGCACGATCATCGAGAACGGCGCCTGGTAGCCGAAGGTCGCCGGCAGCAACACGCGCAAGTCCCCCTTGTCTGCCCAGGCCTGGGCGTAATGCTCCGGCAGATAACCGATGTAGGCGCCGGACAGCACCAGGATCAGTTGCGCCTCCATGCTTTCCACGGTCGCGGCGCTGTGCTTGAAGCCATGGCGCGCCAGTTCGGCCTGGCTCCAGTAACCGCGCCCCACCATGCGTTGCTGGGTGATGACTTGCTCGGGGATGCGTCGCTCGGTGAACAGCGGATGGCGGCTGCTGCAGTACAACCAGTGTTGTTCGCGGTACAGCGGCATGTAGACCAGCCCGCTCATGCGCGTGGAAAACGCGCCGATGGCGAGGTCGAGACGGTTGTCCTGCACACCGAGTTGCAGTTCGTACGGGCTCATCACCGAAAGGTGCAAATGCACCGCCGGGTGTTCCTGACTGTAGGCGCCGATGGCCTCGGCGAAAGGCAAGGCCTTGTCGCTGACGGTGGAGTCGATGACGCCGAGGTTCAGCGTGCCGCGCAGTTCACCCTTCAGCGCCGCCGCGTATTGCTCGAAACCTTCGAGTTCGCCGAGCAGGCGCAGGGTTTCCTGGTGGAACAATTCGCCTTTGCTGGTCAGGCTGAAACCGCCCCGACCGCGATGGCACAGCACCAGGCCAAGGGCCGCTTCGAGCTGGCTCATGTAGGTGCTGATCGCCGAGGTCGAGAGGTTGAGCTCTTGCTGCGCGTTGGCGAACCCCTGATGACGGACCACGCTGACGAAGATGCGTAACAGTTTCAGGTCGGGTAAAGCGTTGGCCATGGGGGGCACTCCAAACACCAATCGAATGTCAATCCTGTGGCGAGGGGATTTATCCCCGTTCGGCTGCGCAGCAGTCGTAAACCCAGTGTTTGCGGTATATCTGAAGCTCCGGTTTGCAGGGTTTGGGGCGGCTTCGCCACCCAACGGGGATAAATCCCCTCGCCACAGGTGTGCGGCACATGGCCGCAAGTCTATCGTCGTGCCAACCATTAGTTTAGAAAAATCTGAACTAAGTATTTGCCCGTAGCGATTCTTCCCGGCCACTGCATTTCGCAGAATCGGTCCCTAGCGGTGCCCGAACCTCCCCGGTTCTGCGCAACCGACATAAATAAAACAACGACGATGAGGCCTTACCCGTGGACAAGATTCTTCACCAACCACTGGGCGGCAACGAAATGCCGCGCTTCGGCGGCATCGCCACCATGCTCCGACTCCCCCATGTACCGACCGCTGCCGGTCTGGACGCTGCCTTCGTAGGCGTGCCGCTGGACATCGGTACTTCCCTGCGTCCCGGCACCCGTTTCGGACCGCGTGACATCCGCGCCGAATCCGTGATGATCCGCCCGTACAACATGGCGACCGGCGCAGCGCCGTTCGATTCACTGTCGGTTGCCGACATCGGCGACGTGGCCATCAACACCTTCAACCTGCTGGATGCCGTACGGATCATCGAAGAGTCCTACCACAAAATCCTCGAACACGATGTAATCCCCCTGACCCTGGGCGGCGACCACACGATCACCCTGCCGATCCTGCGTGCCATCCACAAGAAGCATGGCAAGGTCGGCCTGGTGCACATCGACGCCCACGCCGATGTGAACGATCACATGTTTGGCGAGAAGATCGCCCATGGCACCACCTTCCGTCGCGCCGTCGAAGAAGGTCTTCTGGACCCGGACCGCGTCGTGCAAATCGGTCTGCGTGCGCAGGGCTACACCGCTGACGACTTCAACTGGAGCCGTAACCAGGGTTTCCGTGTGGTTCAGGCCGAAGAGTGCTGGCACAAATCCCTGGCACCATTGATGGCCGAAGTGCGCGAGAAAGTCGGCGGCGGGCCGGTGTACCTGAGTTTCGACATCGATGGCATCGACCCGGCCTGGGCACCGGGGACCGGCACCCCGGAAATCGGTGGTCTGACGACCATTCAGGCGATCGAGATCGTTCGCGGCTGCCAAGGCCTCGACCTGGTCGGTTGCGATCTGGTAGAAGTCTCGCCCGCTTATGACACCACCGGCAACACCTCGCTGCTGGCCGCCAACCTGCTGTACGAAATGCTCTGCGTACTGCCTGGCGTGGTCCACCGCTGAGGATCGGTCATGAACGAACGTGATCAGGTTTTGAAGGCCGCCGCCGATCTGGTGTCCGCCTTTGCCCGTAACGATCGCGAAGCCTACTTCGGCGCGTTCAGCGCCGATGCCAGCTTCGTCTTCTACACCCTCGAGCAGCCGCTGCTGTCGCGCGATGCCTATCAGGCGTTGTGGGACACCTGGCGTTCGGAGGATGGCTTCGAGGTGCTGTCGTGCACCTCGAGCAACGCCTTCGTCAGCCTGCAGGGTGACGTGGCGATTTTCATCCATGACGTGGCCACCGAGCTGCGCATGCAAGGGGAGCAACACTTCAGCCAGGAGCGCGAGACGATTGTTTTCAAGAAACAAGCGTCTGGCCAAGAACAACAAGGCCTATGGCTGGCCTGCCACGAACATTTGTCCGCGATGCCGGAAGGGTTGCCAATCCCTTAGCCAAACAGGTGACGCTCACACACGATGAGCGCGCCTTTATGATCGGAGCAGATCATGAATAACAACAACAACGACCAAAGCCTTACGCATATTGAAACCTACGGGGTCGAACAGATCCCGGACACTGAACGCACCGCAGGCCCGACGGACTTGTTCCGGATGATCTTCGGCGGTTCCAACACCTTTGCCACCGCCGTGCTCGGCAGTTTCCCGGTGCTGTTCGGCCTGTCCTTTCAGGCGGGCGTCTGCGCGATTGTGCTGGGCGTGTTGCTGGGTTCGCTGATCCTCGCGCCCATGGGCCTGTTCGGCCCGATCAACGGCACCAACAATGCCGTGTCTTCCGGTGCACACTTCGGCGTGCACGGGCGGATCGTCGGGTCGTTTCTGTCGCTGCTGACCGCCATCGCCTTCTTCTCGCTCTCGGTGTGGAGTTCGGGTGATGCGCTGATCGGTGGTGCCAAACGCCTGATCGGCCTGCCGGAAACCGACCTGACCCTGGGCCTGGCCTACGGTCTGTTCGCGATCCTGGTGCTGACGGTGTGCATCTACGGTTTCCGCTTCCTGTTGTGGGTCAACAAGATCGCGGTATGGAGCGCCAGCCTGTTGTTCCTGTTGGGGCTCTTCGCGTTCGCCGGTCCTTTCGATGCGAATTACGCCGGCACCGTGAGCATGGGTCAACCGGGCTTCTGGGCCGCCTTTATCGGCGCCGCGCTGGTGGCGATGAGCAACCCGATTTCCTTCGGCGCGTTCCTCGGTGACTGGTCGCGCTACATCCCGCGTGACACCTCCAAGCGCCGGATCATGGCTGCCGTGGTGATCTCGCAGATCGCAACGTTCATCCCCTTCCTGTTCGGCCTCGCCACCGCGACCATCGTCGCGATCAAGGCGCCGGACTACATCGCGGCGAACAACTACGTCGGTGGCCTGCTGGCCGTCTCACCGAGCTGGTTCTTCCTGCCGGTGTGCCTGATCGCGGTGATCGGCGGCATGTCCACGGGCACCACCTCGCTGTATGGCACCGGGCTGGACATGTCCAGCGTGTTCCCGCGGGTGCTGTCGCGAGTCAAGGCCACCCTGTTGATCGGTGTGATGTCGATTGCCTTCATCTTCATCGGACGCTTTGCGGCGAACCTGGTGCAGAGCGTGTCGACCTTCGCCGTGCTGATCATCACCTGCACCACCCCATGGATGGTGATCCTGATCATCGGTCTGCTGGTGCGTCGCGGCTTCTATTGCCCGGATGACCTGCAAGTGTTCACCCGCGGCGAGAAAGGCGGTCGTTACTGGTTCACCCATGGCTGGAACTGGCGTGGGCTGGGTGCCTGGATCCCGAGTGCCTTGGTCGGTCTGTGCTTTGTGAACCTGCCAGGGCAGTTCGTGGGTGTACTCGGCAACCTGGCGGGTGGCATCGACATCAGCCTGCCGGTGACCCTTGGCCTGGCCTCGGTGGTGTACCTGGCGCTGCTGAGCCTGTTCCCGGAACCGGCTGCGGTGTTCGGGCCGAATGATCCACGCAGCAAGGGCACGGATTCGCTCGGTAAACCGGCGATGCGACAAGCCGCCTGATTCGACACAAACGGTGATCAACGGAACCTCTGTGGCGAGGGAGCAAGCTCCCTCGCCACAAAAAGCGGCCTGATTGCCACATTGATTTTCGCCTCACCATAAAAAAGACAATCGGAGACACGCCATCATGGCATTGGATTTATTCGTCGTTCTCATATACGCCGCCGCGATGCTGGTACTCGGCTACTTCGGCATGCGCAAGGCCAAGACCAACGAAGACTACTTGGTCGCCGGTCGCAACCTCGGCCCGACCCTGTACATGGGCACCATGGCTGCCACCGTTCTGGGCGGCGCATCCACCGTGGGCACCGTGCGTCTGGGTTATGTTCATGGCATCTCCGGTTTCTGGCTCTGCGCCGCACTGGGCTGCGGGATCGTGGCGCTGAATCTGTTCCTCGCCAAGCCGCTGCTGAAGCTGAAGGTATTCACCGTTACCCAAGTGCTGGAAAAGCGCTATAACCCGATGGCTCGTACCGCAAGCGCGAGCATCATGCTGGCCTATGCGCTGATGATCGGTGTGACCTCGATCCTGGCAATCGGCACCGTACTGCAAGTGTTGTTCGGCCTTCCGTTCTGGTTGTCGGTGATTCTCGGCGGTGGTGTGGTGGTGATCTACTCGACCATCGGCGGCATGTGGTCGCTGACACTGACCGACATCGTCCAGTTCGGTATCCAGACCGTCGGCCTGATGTTCCTGTTGCTGCCCATCTGCTTGTACCGAGTGGGTGGCTGGGATCAACTGGTTGCACAATTGCCGGCGGCCAGCTTCAGCTTCACCAGCATCGGCTGGGACACCATCATCACCTACTTCATGATTTACTTCTTCGGCATCCTGATCGGCCAGGACATCTGGCAACGGGTGTTCACCGCACGAAGCGAAAAAGTTGCGAAGTATGCCGGTACCTCCGCGGGCATCTACTGCATCATCTACGGTCTGGTCTGTGCACTGATCGGCATGGCCGCTCACGTACTGATCCCGGATCTGGACAACGTCAACAACGCTTTTGCCGCTATCGTCAAAGTCTCGCTGCCGGACGGC
Organism: Pseudomonas fluorescens NCIMB 11764; assembly: GCF_000293885.2. Lineage (NCBI taxonomy): Bacteria > Pseudomonadati > Pseudomonadota > Gammaproteobacteria > Pseudomonadales > Pseudomonadaceae > Pseudomonas > Pseudomonas fluorescens. The sequence continues at coordinate 2,913,206 of NZ_CP010945.1, read as the reverse complement.
ATCCGTGGCTTGGTGATCGCTGCAGCCCTGGCTGCCATGATGTCCACCGCCAGCGCCGGCCTGCTTGCCGCATCCACCACCCTGACCGAAGACCTGCTGCCGAAACTGCGTGGTGGCAAACAATCCAACATGAACGTTAACCGCCTGTTTACCCTGCTGACCGGCATTGCGGTACTCGGCATCGCTTTGGTAGTCAACGATGTAATCAGCGCATTGACCCTGGCCTACAACCTGTTGGTGGGCGGCATGCTGATTCCGCTGATGGGTGCAATCTTCTGGAAACGCGCAACCACCGCTGGCGCGATCGCCAGCATGGGCATGGGCTTCGCCACCGCGCTGTTGTTCATGATCAAGGATGGCATGGACGCCAACACCCCGATCTACTACAGCCTCGGCGTGAGTCTGGTGAGCTTCGTGCTGGTCAGCTTGCTGTCCCGTCGCCCGGCAGTGGCGGCCAGCGCCGCCTAAGCTGAACATAACGACTTGATGCTTTCTTCGACGGGTGTGGCGTCGGTTGCCACACCCGTTTTTTTCGCCTGGAGAAAACCTTTGATGAAGATTGTTTCTCGCGATCAGTGGTTCGAGGTCAAACAGCTCAGCGACAGCATCCGCCTGATCCACGAGCCTTACATCCGTCCTTTCTACCGCTGCAACCTCTGGCACATTCAGGGCCGCGACAAGGACCTGCTGCTGGACAGCGGCTCCGGGCTGGTGAGCCTGCGCGAGCAATTGCCGTGGATTACCGAACGGCCGCTGGTGGCCGTGGCCAGTCATTGCCATTTCGACCACATCGCCGGCCATCACGAATTTGCCGAACGCCTGGTGCATCCCGCCGAGGCCGATATCCTTGAGGCACCTGACGGCGAAAACGATTTGAGCCGGGCCTTCGTCGGCGACGACATGTTCGAGGCTCATCCCGATTGCCCGCTGTGCTACGCCGAATACCGGGTGAAAGCCGCACCGGCCACGGGGATGATTGAGGATGGGGATGTACTGGATCTGGGCAATCGCGTGTTGCAGGTGCTGCACACACCCGGGCATTCACCGGGTGGCATCAGCCTGTATGAGGCGGCAACCGAGACACTGTTCAGTGGCGACATTATCTACGACGGGCCGCTGATCGAGGACGCCTACCACTCCGACCTCGATGACTACGCGCGCAGCCTGCAACGCTTGAGCGAGTTGCCGATCCGCACCGTGCATGGCGGACATTTCGGGAGTTTTTCCGGGGAGCATTTGCGCAACATGATTGACGAGTGGCAGCGCTCACACGCCTGAAGCCTGCTGTACTCAAGCGCAGGAACAACAATTCCAACGCCCTCGAAGAACCCTCATGAATAGAGCCGACGTACGTGCCGCTGTGCATTGTTTCATCAGCCGCCTGCTGGAGCGCCAGGATGACGTCGACGATCACGCCAGCCTGATGGAATTAGGGTTGGATAAAGCGGACATCGAAGACCTTATCTTCCATCTGGAAGATGAGTTTGGGTTGACGGCGTTTACGGCGGAGGAAGACCGGATGCTCACGACCGCCAGGACGGCGAACGATTTGAGTCGGTTTTTGATGGAGATCGCGCGGGATTGAGTCGGGTTCGCAAACGCGCCCCAATTGGCAAACAAGATTGTGGCGAGGGGATTTATCCCCGTTCGGCTGCGAAGCAGTCGTAATCCGCCTGAGATGGTCCGCCAGATATAACCCGGTTGAACGGTCTTAGGGCTGCTCCGCAGCCCAACGGGGATAAATCCCCTCGCCACAACAGCCCTTCGGCCCTTCGTTACCGGCGGCGCGGCTGGCGGCGACGCTGTTCGTCGTCGGTGCGAATAGGCACAGGTTGCAGAGGCGGTTCGATTAAACCGAGTGCGACACCCAGGTCATGCAGCCAGTTTTGGATTTTCTCTTTCATGGTGCCCCCTTCAGGGTAGTGCCGAGCGGCTGAAATTCTGTAGCCCCTTCGCACTGATAATAGTCCTAAGTCCTACCTAATGCTCGGCAAAATCCACAATGATCTGTTACTGAATTGATCCAAATACCTGACCATTCGTTCAGGCAATTGCTCGGGCCGGCGTTACCTCCGTCGGATAGACCGCCTGTTGCTGCTCGATCCACGCATTAAGATTGGCCCCGACCATGCCTTTGCGCCACATCAGCCAGGTCGTCGCCGTGGCGAAGGGCTCGGCCAACGGGTGCACCGCCACACTTTCACGACCCGGCAGGCTGGCCAGCATCGACTCCGACATCAGCGCCACCCCCGAACCGGCAATCACGCAGGCGAGCATTCCGGGGTAGGACTCGATTTCCATCGCCCGCCCCATGGCCGCGTGATCATGGGCGAACCAGGCTTCCAGACGCGTCCGGTAAGAACAGCCCTGGCGAAAGGTAAACACCGAGCGCCCCTGCACATCCAGCGCGCTGCGTACCGGCGGATGATCGGCTTCGCTGATCAGCACCAGGCGCTCTTCGCGAAAGGGCACGCCATCGAGCCCGGCCAACTCCAGCGGGCCATCCACCAGCGCCGCATCGAGACGACCGGTGAGCAAGCCCTCCAGCAGCTCTCCGCTGGGCCCGGACTGGACTTGCAGGTTCACCGCCGGGTAAGTGCGGTGATACCGGGCCAACAGTTGTGGAAGGTAAATGGCCGCGGTGCTGTACATCGTACCCAGCACGAAATCGCCCGCCGGTTGCCCGCCCTGCACCGCCGCTTGCGCTTCGTTGCGCAGGTTGAACAGCTTCGCGGTGTAGTCCAGCAACACTTTTCCCGCAGGAGACAACTGCAAACGCTGACGCTCGCGCAAGAAAAGTTCTACGCCGAGCTGCTCCTCAAGCTGTTTAAGGCGGGTCGACAGATTCGACGGCACCCTATGCAGTCGTTCGGCAGCACGGGTAATCGAGCCCTCTTCCGCCACCGCCTGGAAGATCCGCAGTTGGCTGAATTCCACGACATTCTCCAAATCAGAACAAGTTACTCACTATTATTCATTTTTAAAGAAAGTCAATCAGTCCTAGCCTGACGGTCATTGATCCCCTGCCGGAACTCAGACTATGTCCCCGCTGATTCGCTTACTCGCCAGTTTTATCGCGCTCATGATGGCCATGGGCATCGGGCGATTCGCCCTCACCCCGCAATTGCCACACCTGCTCAGCGAAGGTCAGGTCGACCTCACGGCCGCTGGTCTGATTGCCGCAGCCAACTACCTTGGGTACTTCGTCGGCGCCGTGGACGCAATGTTCTGCCGACGTCCCGAGCAAGTCCGGCAGCGGTTGCTGGGCGGGTTGTGGTTGTGCGTATTACTCACCCTCGCCTCGTTCTGGGCCAATGGCTTCTGGTCGCATCTGCTGCTGCGTTTCGGCACGGGCGTGGCCAGCGCCTGGGTGCTGGTGATGATCACCGCATTGAGCCAGCCACTGGCCGCGGCAGCCGGTCGACCTCGGCTTGGCGCAGTGGTATTTGCCGGACCGGGTCTGGGGATCTTTCTCACAGGATTGTTGGCGTTGGGCTCGAATCTGTTGGGTCAGACCTCTGCAACCTTGTGGCTGGTATACGCCGGCGTCGCACTGGTGATGCTGTTGGGGATTTTGCCTTTCCTGCCGCAACCGTCCGCCTCCGTGGCAGTCGCCGCCAGCGCTGCCGGTTCGGGCGACCAGGGGATCGGCCGTTTGGGGGGGATCTACTGCTTGTACGGTCTGGGCTACATCATTCCGGCCACTTTCCTCTCGCAGATGGCCAACGCGCAGTTCCATGGCCAGTGGCAAGCCGATCTGTTCTGGCCCTGCTTTGGTCTGGCGTCGGCCATCGGTGTGGTGCTGGTGAGTCTTCGTCGGCACAACCCGAACGCCACCCGTCATTGGCTGATGGCTACGTTGTGGCTGCAAGCCGCTGGTGTGTTCGCGTGTCTGTTGGGCAGCGGGTCAGGCCTGGCGCTGGGTGTATTGCTGTGTGGCACGCCGTTCCTGGCCTGCATGCAACTGGTGATGCAACGCTCGCGGGAACTGGCGCCCCACGCCACCCAGCGCAACGCAGGACTGCTGACCGCGTGTTTCGCCGTGGGTCAACTTGCCGGACCGTTGCTGGCCGCATTGAGCAGCCATTTCAGCGGCGGTTTGCAGCCGGCGCTGATCGTGGCGGGCAGCGGTCTGCTTATCGCTGGTGGTCTGTTGCTCCGTCCGGTCAGCGCTGGCCGAGGGCTTTGCGCAAACGACGGCGCACCCACTGTTCAGCGCTGACAAACGTGATGCCGAGCAGCACCAGCACGGCACCGATGACGAAGTTGAGGCTCAGCGCTTCGCCCAGCAATACCACGCCGAACGTGACGCCGAACAACGGCGTCATGAACGAAAACACCGCCAGGTTCGCCGCCAGATAGCGACGCAGCAACCAGAACCAGGTCAGGTAGCTGAAGAACGACACCACCAGTCCCTGGAACAGCACACTGGCCACCGCCACGGTGGTCAGGCTGACGTGGGTGACCTGGCCACTGAGCATCGCGATCAGCAGCAAACCGACGAAACCGACAATCAGTTGGTAGAACAACGTGAGCGTCACCGGTGCTTCCGACAAGCGCGAAGCGCGCACCACGACGGTGGTTGCGCCCCAAGCGGCGCCGGCCAATACGCCAAGCGCATCGCCCATCAACATGCGGCGATCGAGATTGTCCCACGACACGCCACCGGCAAACGCGATGGCAATCCCGATAAAGGCAAGAAAAATGCCCAACCACTGGACGGGCCTCAAGCGTTCGCTCGGCAACAGCCAGTGCACGCCCAGCGCGGTGAAGATCGGCGCCGTGTAAAGGAACACCGACATGTGCGCGGCCGTGGTCAATTGCAGGCCTTCGGAAATGAAGAAGAACTCCAGTCCAAACAGCGCGCCGGCCAGCAGTCCACCGCGCCACGTCTTGCCTACCTGATCCCAGCCGCCCTTCCAACAGATCAGCAATCCTACAAGCAACGCAGAAATACCCGACCGCCCCGCAGCCTGCATGACCGGCGCGATGTCAGGCGCCGCCCACTTGATCATCACCTGCTGCACGCCCCAGATCAGGCACAACCCCATCATCACTTGCAGGGCAAACGCATCGGCGCTACGCCGAGTGGCGCTCACTGGATCACCTCGTCAACACAATCCATGGCAATGACTCGACAGTTAAAGCAAAGGCCGGCGTGGGATCAGCTCAGTTCAATGCGATCGGCGTGAATAACGATCTGGCCATTCTTGTACAGCGCACCAATGGCTTTTTTGAAGTTGCCCTTGCTGACGCCAAACATGCTGGTGATCACTGTCGGGTCACTCTTGTCGCTCACCGGCAGCGTGCCGTTGTTTTCACGCAACTTGGCGAGGATCTTCGAGTTGAGGCTAGTGGCCGCTTCTTCACCCACCGGTTGCAGGCTCAGGCTGATCTTGCCGTCGGCCCGGACTTCTTTGATGAAGCCCTTCTCTTCCTTGCCGGCGCGCATGAACTTGAAGATTTCGTTCTTGTGGATCAGGCCCCAATGCTTGTTGTTGATGATTGCCTTGAAGCCCATGTCGGTGGCTTCGGCAACCAGCAGATCAACTTCCTGGCCGGGTGTGTAATGGGCCGGGGTCTTGTCCAGATAACGGTCCAGACGCGCGGTCGCAGTGATGCGACGGGTGTGCTTGTCGAGGTAGACGTGCACCACGACGTACTCGCCAGCAGTCATCTGACGCTTTTCTTCGGAATACGGCAGCAACAGATCCTTCGGCAAACCCCAATCCAGGAAAACACCGATGCTGTTGACTTCAACGACTTTCAAACTGGCGAATTCACCGACTTGAACTTTCGGCTTTTCGGTAGTTGCGATAAGTTTGTCATCGCTGTCCAGATAAATAAAAACGTTGAGCCAGTCTTCATCTTCGCTGGGAATATCTTTGGGAATATAACGATTAGGCAGAAGGATTTCGCCATCCGCGCCACCGTCCAGATATAAACCGAAGTTAGTGTGTTTAACCACTTGCAAACTGTTGTAACGCCCGACTAAAGCCATGTCCAATACCCTCATTGCGTGGGCGGCATTCTACCCGTTTTTGCACGCGGCGTTCGACGCCCGGCCAAGAGGCTCGAGAAAAATCCTGTGAAGGTCTTAATTTTCCAGGGATTTGTCGGTCGCGTCCGGCCATTCGTCAGGCCGATCAGCGGATTTTCGCCCCTTCCAGCCAGGCAAAAATCCATTTATACGCACTGATGTTCTTATTCAAAACAGCAGGTTACGGGGGTATTTCGAATAATAACTTGCGACGTATGCTGCTTTTGTGATGTGTATTTCAGGGGGATATTTACCAAGCAATTGTCAAGTATTTCCTGTACGATGCGTGGCCAAGTTAATTTTCTACAGGTTAATGGCCGCCATGCGTGTAAAAGCATCCAACAGCAAAGCAAAGCCAGCTCCAGCCGTTGAAACCAGCGAATCGATCAACAACCAGATTGCTGCGTTCCTCAAGTCCGGTGGCGAGATCCAGCAAATTGCCAAAGGCGTCAGCGGCCAGACGTTCGGCCCGTCCAAGCAGATCACGCTCGGCAAAAAGTAACACCGTTACAGATCCTCGCGTCACCTGGTCCGTAAGCGCTTTGAGCTTCGAAGCGCTTGGACTGGAACCCTCTCGCAACACCCCCGATACATACATCAATATTTCAAAAATCGACGAACGGCCATCGATGCCGAGCATTCGCCGGTATGCTTGCACACGTCTGGATTAAGCGTTTCAGCAGTTTTTCGTTTCTGCTCCTCGCTGTCATGGAGTGACGCATGCTCAAACCCTTTCTGTTTTTGCTCAGCGGCCTGCTGTCATCTTCGGTCGCCAACGCGCAAATCTTCCAGCGTGAACTGGGGGACTTCGATCTCAAGCTGGGCACCACCCCCAGTCGCAGCATGGCCCAGGGGCTGGTCAAACCCTCGACCATCGGCTCCTTTCACGGCGGCCTCGACCTGAGCCATGACAGCGGCTTCTACTTCGGCCAATGGTCACCGAGCATGGGATTGAGCCAGGGGAACAACCTCGAAGTCGATTCCTACATGGGTTTTAAACAACCCTTCGACCAAACCCTCGGATACGAAGTCGGCATGATCCGCTACAGCTATCCGAAGGTGGACACCCTCGACACCCAGGAACTCTTCGGCGGCCTGACCCTGCTGGGCAGCCGTTTCGGCGCAGCCTTCAGCAACGACCCGGACAAACAGAACAGCACCGTGTTCGCCGACCTGGGCGGCAATCAGCCATTCGGCGTCGGGATCAGCATGAAATACACCACCCACCAGCTCAATACTCCGGTGTCGGTGGACGGCGGGTATGTAGGCAGTTTCACCGACTGGTCGTTGACGCTGTCCCGGCCGTTCATGGGCATCGACCTGGACCTGATCTACAGCGACTCAAGCCTCAGCGGCAGCGATTGCTCCGCCTACTCCGGGCACAACAGTCAGTGCGACGGACTCGTCACCCTCAAAGCCGAACACGCGTTCTATTGATCGGCTGAACTGGCGGGCTCATCCTGCGTTCACATGAGAACCTACGCTTTCGCAAGGACTCGCCCATGTCGCGCTGGTTAAAGTGTATTGCCGTCGCACTCACCCTCAGTCTCGCCCTCGGCGCCTGCAGCCGCGTGGGCCTGGCCTATCGCAACCTCGACGTGATCATTCCGTGGACCCTCAGCGATTACCTGGACATGAACGGCGAGCAAAAAGGCTGGTTCAACGAGCGCCTGAAAGAGCACCTGAGCTGGCACTGCACCACGCAACTGCCGGGTTACCTCGACTGGCTCGACCGTTTGCAGGTGATGGTTGAGACCAATCAGGTGACCGACACCGCACTGCAAACCCGCACCCAGGAAGCCAAACAAGCCATCGCCCAGACCGCACGGGAAATCACCCCGTCGGCCATCGAGTTGTTGCAGGGGCTGGATGACAAGCAAGTCGCGGAGATGAACGACGCCTTTGCCAAGGACCAGCGCAAACGCCAGCAGGATTACCTGAAACCGTCCCTCGATCAGCAGATCAAGGAGCGCGGCGAGCGCATGGAAAAACGCTTGAAAGACTGGCTCGGCCCGCTCAGTCCAACCCAGCGACAACGTGTCGTCGCCTGGTCGAATGCCTTGGGTGACCAGAACACGCAATGGATCGCCAACCGCGCCCATTGGCAGAAGCAGTTCAGTGCCGCAGTGGCACAACGTCAGAGCCCGGAATTCCCACAGCGAATCGAGACACTTCTGGTGAATCGCGAGAGTTTATGGACGGCCGATTACCGCAAGGCTTACGCCAACACAGAAGCACAGGCGCTAAGCCTGTTCGCGGATTTGATGGCCGAGAGCAAGCCGACCCAGCGTGAGCGGTTGTTGAAGAAAATCGAAGGGGTTCGCAAGGACTTCAATGATTTGAAGTGCCTCAAGGCCGCGAAACAGAGCTAAGAATCAAAAGATCGCAGCCTTCGGCAGCTCCTACAGAGTTCTGTGTATACAGGCAGGAGCTGCCGAAGGCTGCGATCTTTTGCTTTCACCACGCAATCAGGCGATCTGCGCCTTGGACGCCACCTCATCAAACGTCACTGCATCGAGCGCATCTTCCTGCTCATCCAGGACCTGCCGTGGATGATCATTGCCAGGAATGCTGCTGTCGATCAGGCTCAATAAACTCGAACCCCGTGGCGTCAGCATGTAGTTCGAACCGGTCCCACCCTGCTCTTCAGGCCGAGGTTCGATATAACCCCGCTCCAGCAGCAACTTTTCATATTCACCGGCCACCGCTTTCAGGTGATCCAGGTTTTCAGTCTGCTCGCCCTCCGCACCTTTTTCTGCCGCGTACTCTTCTGCATAGGGCCGCGGCGTGAAGCTGGGGGCCGCGTTTTGCACTTCGTGCAGCAAGCGTTCAATCAAATCCCAGTTATAAGTCGTCATCCTGTCCAACCTCCAAAGCCCGTGAATGTGATGGCCTTCATAGGTTGTGACCGGCAGCACGCGCAGCCGTTCAGCGTAGGTTTTGAACGGCGCTGACCGGCGGTATGTCGAAATCGGCACAGGTCAAACGACAAGCTTGTGTCAGTCACCTCCCAGCATTGCGCAGGAGAAAACCCGATGAACGTTCAGAACCATCAAATCGTGTCGCGAGAAGAATGGCTCGTGGCCCGCAAACAACACTTGGCCCACGAAAAAGCCTTCACCAAAGAACGGGACAAACTCAGCGCCGAACGTCGCGCCCTGCCCTGGGTGAAAATTGACCAGGACTATCGCTTCCAGGGCCCCAACGGCGAACTGAAAATGGCCAATCTGTTCGGCGGTCGCAGCCAGTTGGTCATTTACCACTTCATGTTCGCCGACGGCTGGGACGAAGGTTGTCCCGGTTGCTCCTTCCTGTCCGACCACATCGACGGCGCAAACCAGCACCTCGCCCATCACGACGTGGCCGTAGTGGCCGTTTCCCACGCGCCATTCGCCGAATTCCAGGCATTCAAACGGCGCATGGGCTGGAAGTTCGATTGGGTGTCGTCAGCAGGCAGCGATTTCAACTACGACTTTGGCGTCTCGGCCCGAGCAGAAGATGTCGCTGCCGGCAAGGCAACCTACAACTACGAAAAATCCGACGGTGCCGAGGAAGAACTCCCCGGCCTGAGCGTGTTTTATCGCAACGAAGCTGGCGATATTTTCCACACCTACTCCACCTATGCCCGAGGATTGGACATGTTGGTGGGAGCCTACAATTACCTCGACCTCACGCCCAAGGGGCGCAATGAAGAAGAAATCATGGAATGGGTAAGGCATCACGATCGCTATGAAGACAAGGCTTCTTCGAGCTGCTGCCATGGGGGATAGAGCGCATTGTTTGCAAGCAAATGCTGTGAGCAAATAAAAAGGGCAACCTGTTGGTCGCCCTTTTGCGTATGTGCAGACACGTGCTGAAAAGCGCTAACTCAGGCATGCCAATCAAACGTTTTGATTGGCGATGGATCACTCATTTACCGCGTGCGACTACTTCGCCGGAATATACGAATACCCCTTCACCATGGCTTTCCCTTCCTTGGCGTCCCGCACCCGGACCATCTCGGCCGCGTACTCTTGCGTGTATTCAACGAAGTATTCCTTGCCCGGCTCGACCTGCAGGTTCAAGTACACGTTTCGGGGATGCGGGCGCGGTCCGGCTGAGACCTTATGCAAGCCCGGGCTCACCAGAACCCAGGAATAGTTTTTGTCATTGAGCCCCACCACGGCGCTGTCATTGATGCTGAACACGCTGTCATAAAAACTGCCTTGAATGACCTGGGTCCGCATCATGTAAACCAGCGCTTTGCCCTGCGGTGGCGCCGGCGGCTCGAAATACGGCTGGCTGGAGCTGGTATGACCGCATCCGGTCAACAACAGCATGAGCAATAGAACCGGGATACTTTTCATGGCTGCGCTCATTTGTTTTGCCCCAGTAACTGGTTGATCACCGGCCCCATTTTTTCCTCGACCGGCGCGACTTTCGACGGATCGAAGCCGCCCTCACCGGTCAGATGGTATTGACCAAAGCCGATTTGTTGATCGCCCTTGAAGAGCCGGACACTGGCATCGGACAAGTACGGGGAAAAGTCCCAGGAACGGATGGCGGTGTAGGTCAGACGGTATTCGCAACTGCTCGGAATGGGGGCGGCGTACAAGCGACTTTCGATGTTGTGCTTGCGCAAAAGCGTTTGCAGGCCATCGACGAAATCGCCCACCACCACTTTCGGGTTCTCTTCGATGCAGAGCTGAGAGATTTTGTATTGAGGAGCAACTGGCTCGACGTTGACGTTGGTGCAACCGGTCAATGCCAGTAGAAGGCTTGCCGTGACGGCCCTGAACAGCATGGTCAATCCCTGATTTGCGAGTGATAGCACAATGATACCAGTCTACTAGATTGGCGTCCTTTTTCGGTCAATTGACGGATTCGCTATCAGCCAGCTGCGTGAACAAAAGATGCCAGCGTGCTGAACTTTCCCCTGACCTCAACCCTCAACCGGATAACCCGCCTTAACCGGAACCGAGGCCCACCCCCATGAAAACCCTGCTGAAACTCACCCTCGCCGCCACCCTCGCTTGCGCCCTCCCCGCCTGGGCCTGCACGCCGGAGGAAGCCACCGCCAAACGTGAACAGCTGGCCAAGGAAGTCGCCAGGCTCACGGAGCAGAATCCGAAGAAAGCCAAAGAGATCAACGATGAGTTGCAGAAGATGGATCTGGATACGGCCAGCGCCGATCTACCGGACAAGTGTCAGTTGATCGATCAGCGTTTGAAGGAGTTGGGATCGGCGGAGAAAAAAGCCGAGGGTTGAAGAGAAGATCGTAGCCTCGCTTCGCGCGACAGCTCCGAGGATTCAGGTGCACTCGGAATACCAGGTCGCACACGCTTCATGCAGGAGCTGGCGAAGCCTGCGATCTTTGGACGAAAAAAAACCCGGACAATGTCCGGGTTTTTACTGGATCGCTACCGCGCCTTATTCAGCAGCCGGCGCTTCCGGCTTGCGGCGCTTCAGCGGGGCCATGCCGTCCTTGCTGACCAGCGACAGGGCGTCGGTCTTCGGGCGGTTGGCAATTTTGCGCTTGGTCGGTGCCTTGGCGCCGGTTTTCTTCTTCTCGCCCTTGGCGTCGACCTTTTTCTTCTTCACGCCAACGGCTTTGCCCGAGGCCTTGACCTTTTTCGGCCCGCCGTAGGTGCCTTTGACTTCCTTGATGGTGCGGCGCTCGAAGCTCTGCTTGAGGTAGCGCTCGATGCTCGACATCAGGTTCCAGTCGCCATGGCAGATCAGCGAGATGGCCAGGCCATCGTTGCCGGCACGACCGGTGCGACCGATACGGTGAACGTATTCGTCGCCACTGCGCGGCATGTCGAAGTTGATCACCAGGTCGAGGCCGTCAACGTCGAGGCCACGGGCGGCAACGTCGGTGGCAACCAGGATTTTCACACCGCCCTGTTTCAGGCGATCGATCGCCTGCTTGCGGTCTTTCTGGTCCTTGTCGCCGTGCAGGACGAACGCTTTATATTCCTGGGCCACCAGGCGGCCGTAGATGCGGTCGGCCATGGCACGGGTGTTGGTGAACACGATGGCCTTCTGATAGGTCTCGTTGGCCAGCAGCCAGTTCACGATCTGCTCTTTGTGCTGGTTGTGGTCAGCGGTGATGATCTGCTGACGGGTGGTCGCGTTCAGATCGCTGACGTTGTTCAGCTGCAGGTGTTCCGGGTTGTTCAGGACCTTGGCGACCATCTCGCGCAGGCCCGAACCGCCCGTGGTGGCGGAGAACAGCATGGTCTGCTGGCGATTGGTGCACTCTTCCACCAGACGCTGCACGTCTTCGGCAAACCCCATGTCGAGCATGCGGTCGGCTTCGTCGAGCACCAGCACTTCGACTTCTTTCAAGTCGAGGTTGCCGGCGTTCAGTTGCTCGATCATCCGGCCCGGCGTACCGATCAGGATATCCGGCACCTTGCGCAGCATGGCGGCCTGAACCTTGAAGTCTTCACCGCCGGTGATCAGACCGGACTTGATGAACGTGAACTGAGCGAAACGCTCGACTTCCTTGATGGTCTGCTGGGCCAGCTCGCGGGTGGGCAGCAGGATCAGGGTCTTGATGCTGACGCGGATTTTCGCCGGGCCGATCAGACGGTTGAGGATCGGCAAGACGAAGGCGGCGGTCTTGCCGCTGCCGGTTTGCGCTGTCACCCGCAGGTCACGCCCTTGGAGCGCCAGCGGAATAGCCGCTGCTTGCACAGGCGTTGGCTCGACAAATTTAAGCTCGGCCACGGCTTTGAGCAGGCGTTCGTGCAGGGCGAATTGGGAAAACACGGGTGCTACCTCGAAGAAATACAAAAAAACAGCTGCATAGGGTAACGGTTTCGAGCGCCGAGGCCGAGTTTCTTTATGCAAACGACCGTAAACAGTGGCTTTTTTGTTGCCTCTTTTGTCCTCAAACGTCATCCAAAGCGTCTTAAATGCTCTAATCGCCCCGACGCGTCCTATAGAAGAACGGTTTTACCCATGGATATCAAACAGCTCTGGCTCAACGTCCAAGACCTTTGGGGTGCTCTCGACCAGCATCCTCTCCTGCATTCCAGCCTCGGGCTGCTTTTGTTGCTGCTGGTGGCACTGGCCCTCGGACGAGTGGCGCGCTATCTCATTCTTCATGCGACCAAAATGCTGGGCCGTCAACCGGCGTTGCACTGGGTCAATGACTTTCGGCAGAACAAGGTGTTTCATCGCCTGGCGCAGATGACGCCGTCGCTGGTGATCCAATTCGGCCTGCACCTGGTGCCGGAACTGAGCAAAACCAGCCTGATCTTCCTCGGCAACGTGGCGCTGGCCTTCACCATTCTGTTCCTGGTGCTGGCCATCAGCGCCCTGCTCAACGCGTTGCTGGACATCTATGCGCGCACGGAGCATGCCCGAACCCGCTCGATCAAGGGCTACGTGCAACTGGCGAAGATGGTCTTGTACGTGTTCGGGGCGATCATCATCGTCGCCACGCTGATCGACCGCTCGCCGCTGTTGCTACTGTCGGGCCTGGGCGCCATGTCGGCGGTCATTCTGTTGGTCTACAAGGACACCCTGTTGTCGTTCGTCGCCAGCGTGCAGCTGACCAGCAACGACATGCTGCGGGTCGGCGACTGGATCGAGATGCCGCAAGTCGGCGCCGATGGCGATGTGGTGGACATCACGCTGCACACGGTCAAGGTGCAGAACCACGCGTGAGCTCCTGCGATTTGACGGATCCCGTGAGCTGACCTTAAATGGACGGACATCCTCATCGAGCCTTGTCCATGACTGAATCAGCCGGAGTTTCCCAAGGCAACTATCACAAGGTTATCCTGAAGAATGTCCGTCTTTGGGAGCCCTGTAGTGACCAGGATTCAACTGAATGGCTTGCGCTTCCAGCTAATACCACAGGCGACCGCAAGGGCTATTCGATAAGGCCTATGCACCTCCAGCCGCAGTCCGCTCCACGACTCTACGTAATTGTCCAACCAGATGGGAGTCTTTGGCTTGAAGGCTGCCTCTACTTATTCTGGTGCTGGTCTGTAAAGGGAATCAAAGATTCCACCGCTTCGAATGCCGCCGGCGACCTCTCAGACATGATGAACAAACTGACAGACGGTGAAAGAACTTATGACATCTTTCGGGGCCCCCAGTCAGAACGGCCAACGTATTACTACAAATCTGAGCTGAAACTTGAGATCGCTCGGGGCCAAATTAAGCGGAAAACAGCGAATCGCAAAATCGGTAACATGATTGGTTTCTACACATGGAAAGTAATGTGCCGGAACTTTAAGCCCGAAGCCGAAATGTGGATTTCGACAATTAAGCGCCGTCGTTACACAGACGTATATGGAGTCATCCAGGTGAAAGAAGTGATGGCGACTGACTTGCCTTTCAAAAACAAAGAATCCATATCGACTGGCCGCTTCATTCGTGATGGGGGAAAGCTCTTTCCTATTACTCGCGAAAACCAACAGTCCCTTCTCGACGCCTTAATCCAACTCGGGAATACAGAAATGCTACTCACCCACATCGTGGGACTTACAACCGGAATGAGAATTCAGTCAATCCTGACGCTTCGACACAACTGCATAATTAGTGGCATAGGAGCGGACAACGATCCTTTCAAATACTCATTACACCCTATAACTATAGGAGACGGACAAATGACCGAAGCCAAAGGTGGTAAAAACCAGGTTGTCGAAATGCCCGCATGGGTTCACCACATGCTAAACACCTATATACACTCTCAACGACATACAGAGCGAGCAGCAAAATCACCAATAACCAACAAAGATGACCAATACGTATTCCTCACAAGGACGGGCAAACCATACTACGTTGCTGAAATCGATCAATCGCTGTTTGACTTCAGCGCTGAAAAGGGATCGGCAATCCGTCAATTCGCGAAGGTAATTCAGGAGCAACTCATGAAAAACAACACTTCATTCAAATACCAGTTTCACGACCTACGAGCCACCTTCGGCATGAACCTACTCGAAGACTATATGCAAAAGAGGGACAAGGGCGAAATGAATCAATTAGAACTCTTGGACAAACTAAAAAACAGGCTGAATCATGAAGACGTGAACGTAACAATAGGATACATCAAGTATAGACAGGATCATCCGATCCTTGCTCAAGCTCAGTCCGAGGTTGAGGCACACCTGGAAGCTATCGTCCGAAGGGAGATATCTAAGCATGATAAATCAAGAGCGTCACCCCTACGAGATTAAACTTCACGAGCACACGTTTGACCAATTCCGCACCGTTGTTACGACCCGACCTATCGAAGGGCTCATACTCCGATGTACCGATGATCGTAGAATTGATCTCGGCGCGCTCTGTTATACCGAGCGAAATTTTGATAGCCGAAAAATACCCAAGCCACTCCAGGCTGATTCTATTGCGCCTCATCGCAAACCTTACATCCAACATTGGTGTCTCGAGTATGCCGCAGCATATTATCTTGGCGGCAGTCCCTATACTCTTTATACAAATGCTGTGGAACTGGTGGCGTTTTGTGATTGGACTGATGGCAATGGACACAATGATTTTCTTGAGGGTGCGAGTTTTTACAAGCGTGCACTTGATGGCTACACTTATCATTTGACAATTGAAATGAGCCGTGAAAACGGAATCTCTGAATACACGGCGAATCGACTCCAATCACAAGTATTGAAAACCGCTTCGCTTTTTTATCCAGAAGCCACCATCAATTTTCGAAACGACCTGCCAATCATCTCTGCTACCGTTTCCTCCTCAAATCCTACGAAAACACCATCAGAGCAAGCCATGGCGGAACACTTAGTGGTCTGCCAATACTTATTTGACGGTCTTTCCGATTTCGTCCTTCAAGGAAAACCTTTTCCCCATCGAATTCCATACATGGAGACCGAAGCACTTCTGTTACCTGCCGAGTATGCAATCACGACGCCGGCAATTATTGAATCAACTTGGAAGGTGGGCCAAAGCGTCATTTGGGATTACAGATCTGGGAAAGTCAACTCTCTCGAACAGTGTATGGTCAAAGCAAACCAGTCGCGTCATCAGCTGATCCCCCAGCGGGAGCAGGCGCTAGAACTTCTTCGACACGCAAATGCTGATGCTTATCACCACAAGCGTCTGTGGCTAGCTGGGCTGGCGCAAGATGCATTTATCTCCATGTTTGTTGCGAACGCAGGTATGAACGAATCTCAGCTGAGAAGGCTTCTATGGTCTGAAAGCTATGAAACATCCCCTAGCGAGCATGCAGGCTTCGTTGTAATCAAGTATCGGGCTGGCGACATGGAGCAGCAGTTTGAGATCAAAAAGACATTTCATAAGCAATTTACGAAATTTCTTAAGCTACGTGGTTTTCTATGTCGCAAGAAGACTTCCACCTACTTATTTATAAATTACAAGAAAAACAACACGGCGAATCGCCCTATCAAAGCTAACACCATTCACAGCTTTAACTCTCAGGTACGCAGCTTCCTTGACCCTTTACATCAGGGGCTAAACTTCCAAGGCTTGAGAAAGTACAAGTCCGTCTACCTTCTATCCCAAAACTATACTATCAGCACCGTTTCTGCAGTAATGCAGAACAGCAGTGACACCATTTTGAAACATTATGCACAAGCGGAAGAGAAGCAAGCAATAGACGAGATATCCACCACATTAAGCTATGTCATCACCATTCTGGAGCGCGAACTTAAACTCCCTACCCCAGGGGGAGGATGTTCCGGGGAGCCTCCTTCTGAGGTAGAGGAAACGCCGGAGAACTATCAGCCTGATTGTCGAAACTTTGTTGGGTGTGTTTTCTGCGATGAGTTTCGATTGCACGCTGATGAAGACTCTGTACGCAAATTGCTCAGCATGCGATACGTAACCAGAGAAAGATTGTCTTCATGCGAGGACATAAAGCAATTTAATGCGGTACATGGCAAAGCCATTGAAAAAATCGACTCTATCCTGGCAGAGCTCTTAGAATTAAGGCCAGACATGAAGCCTTTGATAGAACGCGTGCAGGATGAAGTTGAGCTAGAATACAAACTGTCTCCCTACTGGGAGTCCCTCTACGGGCGTTTACTTCGACTCAAGGTGATCAAATGACAGACAACACTCAAAATTCGGGTCGAGCCCACTCTAATAGTTTTTCTGTTTTCCCTACCGATCTCAGCTTTCTGGGCACAGATGTATTCTATGGAATGTCCTTTGCTAGACTCGATTCGAACACGGTGGTTTCCCGCACGCAAAACGGTGAAATCCTGTCACGACTATCATCCGACGAGTGGATTCTTCCCGCCTTTGCTTTCCATGTGGGCGACAATATCTATTTTAACTTCCTGCCATTCTATAACGTTTGCGATCACAAAAACCATAACGTTGAGACTTGCAAAAAGCTTTTCATTATCAAGATGTTTTCAAAAAATCTGAAAAGTGGTCGACCACTACGATTGAGCACCATGCACTCAACGCATCAACTGCTCGCTAAAATCAATGACCATTGCGTATTACACAATCTTAAGCTGGAAAGCATTTTCGAAGAGTTTGACCTTTTCAAAAATTTTCAAGAGGAACTGACTCCTAGCATGAATAAAGCGCTGGTTGCGCTTGTCCGAACTTTGAACAGCATTGACAGCCTTGAACGCGGATTCCCATTGAATGGAACAATATTTCCATACATGCAAAAAGCAGCAAAAGCCATTAGAACTGAGGGCAAACAATTCCCTATCATCCCCAGCAGGATCCTTCTATTCAAATATCGCCAATATCACGCTCACATAGATGATTTCTTAGAACATCACCAAAATTTATTCGCCTTGTTAGATCGCGCAGCGGAAAACCCGTACTATGGGAAATCCAATAAAATCCACACCAATCCAAATACGAGAGCCTCAAAACTAGCGACGGCGGAACACTTAGCGCTGCATATAGATAATCCAACCAATTTCAAGAAAGCTGTTCAAGAATACAATCTTGATACCTTGTGCGAAAAATATCAATGGAAGGCGATCATTAACGTTCTTGGCTTTATTACTAAAGTATCGCACTGCGCCAAGAGCCTGATCCACCTATACACCTTGATGCGCGACCACGAAGTTAAAGGATTAACCACCGATTGCTTAGAACGCGTTAAGGGATGGAATAATGATGCACTCTACGTCGCCGGCATCACGACAAAACTCTATAGCACATCGAAGCCGACAAAATGGATTACCACAGATGCAATCCTAAAACCGGTCGACACTCTTACCAAAATCAACCGATTTCTCTCACCGCATTTCAAAACCCCCAATAACCACCTTTTAATTTCGGCAGCAGTACACCCTGTTGCAAATACCAAACCGTCGAAGGACTACTTGGTAAAAAGAATGGGAGTGGAGGCTGGGTTAGACCCTATACTCATTACAGAGGCTGACATTCAAGAACTTGAAGCAGTCGACCCCCTGAGAAACTGGCGTAGCGATCCGAAATACAAGATAGGAGCTCCTTGGATAATATCTTCTCATCAATTTCGTCGCACCATGGCAGTATTTTGCGCGCAAACAGGACTCATCACTTTACCTTCGTTAAAGAGGTTATTGGGACATCTGACCAAGGTGATGAGCCTCTACTATACTAGGGGATGCTCCGCTCAGAATTACCACTTCAACCTTATCAATCCTGAGCTCGCAGCCGAGCTCAGGAGGGCAAAATCCGAAGCTGACGGTGCCATGTATATTCGTGAAGCACTAAGAACCTCAGAAAAACTGCTAGGCCTCAAAGGTATGGATATCTCAGGCCAGCGCTCAAGTTCCGTTTGGGTAGATCGCGCCGTAGCTGAGACGGTGCAACTAGCAGCTAAAGGCCTAGCGGCCTACACCGAGATCCCACTAGGTGGTTGCGCCTCGCCCGTGCCCTGTGATAAGCGTGCTCATGGTAATTTTTTCACGTGCCCTGGATGCCGCCACCTAATCGGGAAACAATCTGTCCTAGATGCCACATTAGAAATCATGAAGTTTGATATTTCAGAGCTTGACTCCGACAGCATGGAGTACAAAGCTGAAATGCAAAATTTTAAAGATTTTACTGAGCTTCGCGACAGGCTTATAGCCAAATCAAAATAATTTTTTTGTTAAGTATGGAGCGAGCATGTCTACTACAGAAAACTTTACGACCACCCTTAAGCCTTATTACGACGCCCTCAATCGCATTATCGACGGCTCACCCGACATTGTAGACAAGGATACTAAAATCACCTTGAACGCTGTAGCTATTGAGGCTGGCAAAAGCCCAGGAAGCATTAAGAAGAGCCGAGACGTATATAAGCCACTAATCGAAGAGATTTTAACCCGAGCCGAGCAACAAAAAAAGCTGGTAAAACCGGGCGCCTCACAAGTTCAGCATGCCAAAATCAAAGCCAGCAAGGCAAAAGCAGTTGCTGATGATTACAAATCTAAATATGAGGCAGCGTTAGCACGGGAACTCATGTTAATAATTGCTTGGGATGACGCCAACCAAGAACTACGAAAAGGCAAAGTCGTACCGATAAGGCCCCATGTTAGGCCTCTGACTGATTCTAAAGAGAAAGAATAATGGGGCAAGGTACTTGAAGTTACTCCCCCGGAGCACTCAAAGCCAAGATCCGTCCCGGCTTTACCACCGTCAAAATCAAGCAAGCCCTCAAGCGCTACCTGGGGAAATCGAATCGAGCCGCCACAGCGCTATCCTTGCAATTGTTGGAAGATGCCTGCCCTTCAAGCGCTTGAGGACTCAGAGATAGTGTGCAGCAGGCGGCAGCAGACCAGTGACTAGGCGTACAGCAGCCACTTCCAATCCTTCACTCTCATCCTGGCTGCGCGGCTTTTGCTAGCCCGCTTCCCACGGCAGATCCACCGGCAGCTCAATTTGCAATTTGCTGGCCGGAATTAAGCTCAGATCTGCGGAGACTTCCCTAACCATCTGTCGCTGAGACTCGGTGCCTGCATATCGCTCCAGGAGCGGTGGCCGAGTCAGCAACACTCGAATACGAGCCTTTAGACGCTGCCCCTCTGGATGCCCACAAGCGATCAACCTGCCTATGCGCCCCATCACTCGACGCACTTCCTTATCATCCTCAGCGGATAGATGACCTGAATTACCTCTGACGCGATCCTCCAGCTGTTTTACGGCAGAACGGATAGCCAGCCGGGCTTTTTTGGGAAGCGCCGGTATCGGCCCGTTAACCACCAATCCGGTCACAGTGACGGCCTCGGCTTTCTCTCCAGTAATCAATGCTTGCCCACGCTTACGAACATGCAGCTTGCTTCGCTTCTGCAGGCAGCCTTTTTGTCCGAGCATCCATGTGACAGAGGCAATAACTTGGGTGGTGGTAGCTTGATCAATACGAGTTTTGCTAGATACAGTAATGTCATCTGCGAAGCGCGAATACGCCAGTCCCTGAGCTTTAAAGCGAGTGACGAGCGCCGGCTCGATATCCCAAAACACTAGGTTGGCCAAGTAGCTACTTGTACTCGCCCCTTGTGGAACCTGGCCCTCACGAGTAACTAGATCCGCAAGCAGAGTGGCTACATCTGCGGAGAAGCGGAAGAGACCCACGAACAAGCGATGAATGTGCTCGTTTGTAATTGAGGGGAAGAAATCAGCGATGTCCTGAAGAATGACTGTCTTGGCGCCGGTATGAACCCGAGCGTTCGAGTAAATGCTGCGGGGTAGCTTGGGATCTCTGATACCGCCGTGCAGGTATCCAGGGAACGCAACCTTGCTGAGGATCCGATCCACGATCTTGCGCTGGATCGTCTTCAGAGGCTCATGAGCATCATAGGTATGTCTGGGTGTTATGCCGTCTTTTTTTGTTTGCGGGACATATCGATAAAGGCGAGAGCTACGATGAGTAAGTGCGATTAGCCTCTCGACTGGCTCTCCGAGAGCACGTGCTAAGGCGCTGATGCTGTGGATAGGGCTATGAGGATAGAACGGAGCATCCATGTCCAAGCTTCCGTTGATGGGCCGGCCCCGAAGAACCGGCCCCTCTGAATTCGAATGATGTGGTTTGTTGTGTCATGGGAGGTTCTCAATAAATGGAATCACCACTGTCTCGACAAAATCCCAGCCCTCAACAGCCTTTTCCCATAACCAGATGCATAGACGAATACGTGCGATCCACTTGAGCAGGGTTACTGCCTTCGCCTTTACCCACGCAATCCGACCCGCTTTAGGTTCTTGAGATGGAGCTGTCTCGATGACACGAGCATCTTCACTGTTGTGCATAGACTGACGCGCCTTGCGGCGCGCTAGGTTCTTTAAATTAACCATGACTGATGTTCCCAACGACAGGCGAAATTGCCCCGCCGCCAAGCATTCCGGGCCGAAAGGAACGCTGAAGATGCCACTACAAACCACAGTTCTGCTTATCAAGTCCCTTGATAAGCCGTCCGCCGCATTACCGCCGCATCACATTTCGCCTCAACGCATCAAACGATCAGAGACAAACCCTTGGATCACCTTTGGGATTGCCCTAGGCGCTAAGCACTGAGGAGCGATGGGCAGCACCAACCTGCGCGGAGAAGAAAGCCAAGGCGAACACCAAGGCGACCAGTTTCCCGGTCAAAAACCGCAAGCCCAAATTTCAGTCATATTTAAAGAGCACTTGGGTGGTAGCACCCAACAGATGCAGTATTTATCAGAATAAACAAACCGGCGACAACTGTTATTTTTTGCAAGAGTTGTTTTTCGTCTAAGTCGTATTTTTGACTATATAAAGCGTCAAAATTTAAGTGTCGCTCGTATTAACGCCACCTAGGAAATTTAGCATCTTTCGAGTTGTCGAGTTGGGCTCGTTGACCTATGATCCCAATAGGCGGTGATGGTCGCCTGGCGCCTGTTTCGCGAAGCAATAGCCCATCTGTGACACCCTTCAGTTTTACATCGGCATGTCCCTAACCAGACGCTGCCCGGTGAACAGGCAATCGGACACCTAAGCGTCGTTGATTTAGGAACCTTTGCCATGTCTGATTTTTCCCCGCTAAACATCTTCAAATCCCAAGCTAAACAGCTTGCTCGTGATCAGGGCCTGAAGCTTTCTGTTGCTCAAGAAACCCATGTCCAAAAAGCGGGCTTCGCTGATTACCATGAGTTTTCTGTCGTCGCCCAACGGAACCCCAAGGATCCGCGTCTGATGTTGGCCGTTTTTGGGATCAAAGACTTTTCCCAAGCGATCCATGAGGATGATGTCTACGCCGACCTGGATCTAGAGTTGGAGGATCAGCTCTCCGGTGCGATTGCGGATACCAATGCGAGTGGATTCACTATTGAAGCTCTTGAAGTGGAAACCTCTGACTACAGCGACGCAACCGGGAAGCTTACTTTGGAAGTTTCCCTGACCTACCAGGGGCAGCAAGATCAGGAGAGGATGTATCACGGTGCAGCGTTCTATCTCAAAGCCTCGGTCGAATTGCTACGCCGTGATGGTATATGGCTACTTGCTGACGAAGGCGTGGTCATCTCCAGCAGTGAGTCTGATGCTGATCGCGACCGTAGATCTGAATGGGAGCACTGGGCCCAAGTCGAAGAGGCTGAACGCGGCAACCGCAAAACCATGGCCCAGGCCCTGGCGAATGAGCTGGAGATTTCTCTCGACGACGCAGAGCTTCTGGCCGACTCAGAGGTCACGGCCAACGAATCGGATGAGGGCCTCGTATACAGTTACCGGATCAATTTTGAACCCGTAGCCGAGGGTAAAGTGAGAGCAGACCTCCTAGCGCGATTCGGTTCTCTGGAGTACGAGCTTGGCCCGAACTTCTTCGACGATATTGAGCACGAATTCTGAGGTTGACCAGGTCATGGCCGGCGCAAACGCTGGCCATTCACAACGCTCTCTGCCTTATCCAGCCACTACAAAACAAGCTGCGCATGTCGACAAGAACCACGGTGCTCGTGGAGGACAGTGCGCATCGCCACTTTCCAGCTACGCTGAGGCTCCATGCCCACCGTAGATAGGGAATTCCGGCCATGCACTCCTTGAGCAAAATACACATCAAGAACTTCCGCTCGTGTAAGCAAGTGTTTTTGCCTCTGGGTGATTTCACCCCACTGGTCGGTCAGAACAACGCGGGGAAATCCACCATCCTCGACGCGATCAGATTGGTTTTAGCACCAAAGGCATTTGCGAAAACAGACTCTAATGACCCCAGTCAGCCAATCATCATCAGCGCCTGCGTGTCAGGGATTACAGAAGAGCTGATTGCACAAATCCCTGAAGCAAAACATCAAGCCGCGATTACCCCCTACTGCATCAACGGTGACCTTTGGATAAGGATTTCCGCATCAGGCTCGACTAAACCGACCACGGAAGTCTGGGAAAATGCTGGTCTTGATGAGCAAGGTCTCCCTACTTCATGGCGCTCCTATCCCACGGGCCTGCCTCAAGCCATTTCGGCATTGTTACCCGAAGCGCTGCACATCCGCGCCATGGACGATGTCCAGGAAGACTTGGGCAAAGGCAAAGCTGGGAGCACAATTCGTGGGCTGCTGGATGAAATCATGGCCCCCATCCTCACTGCTCATCAAGAGGTACAGGATGCACTCACAGCGGTCAGGAATATATTGGGAGCCGACGGTGAGAACCGATCCCCTCTACTGACTGAGTTCGATACCAGCGCCACTAATGCCCTCTCAAGCTTCTTCCCTGGTTTGCTATTGAACCTGGACGTACCGTCAATCGACGTTAAGGAGTTTTTCAAGAGCGGTGATCTGAACGTGACCGACGAGATATCCGGTCAAACCAGACGTTTCGACACCTTAGGTAGTGGTGCGCAGCGTGCAATCCAGATGGCCCTAATCCGGCTTTTGGCCGATATCCGTAAAACACGCGATCAAGACCTTGCACGTCGCCTCCTACTGATCGATGAACCTGAGATTTTCCTCCACCCTCAAGGCGTCAGAGGCCTTAGGGAAGCACTACATGTGCTTTCGAAATCTGGCTACCAAGTCGTGTTCACGACCCATTCGCCCTTGATGGTGAGCAGGGATAATGCGCCTGAGACGGTGATAGTGCGCAGATCTCGGGAGAATAGCTCCGAGGTTCGCATTCCGATGGGCGCGGCAGTTGCGCAAGCTATGGCAGAGGCACAAGCCCAATCTCGAACCCTTTTTGAGCTCGGAAACATCGCTGAGATATATTTCGCTGAAAAGGTAATTCTCTGCGAGGGCAAAACCGATCAGAGGCTACTCCCGCTCATCTACGAAAAGCTCTACGGGGTCAGGCCTGAGCTCGAACGGATCTGCTTTGTTGCTCTCGGTAGCTGTACTTCGATTCCCAAAGGTTTTTCTGTCCTGACAGCAATGGGTATCAAATGCGGTGTGATCGCTGACTTAGATTTCGCATTCACTCACGCTAGGGGGCCATGGCTACCGAAGGAATGCGAGGAGATGGATAACGTCAGATCTGTGCTTCAAGTGGTCGGCCAAACTCAAGGGTTCCTCATCGGTGGAAACGGACTGCCACAGAATTCCAGAGGTAGCTCAGCAGCTGACTGTTGGGCTGCTTTTGCCAGAACTGCAGACGGCCAAGCGCTCGCTAATACTGCTCATGAGGCAATGAAAGTTTTTGCAACCTGGGTCTGGCCAATGGGCTGCATTGAGGACGCATTGAGAATTGATGAGAAGGGAGAGGCAGCCATAATCGCTCAGGAAGACAATATCCGGAGCTGGCAACCGGAGATAATTGATCAAGAGTATCCAGTTTTCCGAAGCACCCTAGATTGGATGCGGGCTATCTAATCCCATACCTTGCAGTAATGCTTCGGTCTGGTGTCGTTTGGTTCGGTGAGGTGCGACCTGAGCACGAATGACGCTCAGGTCTCGCATCCACTAAGCAATGCGACGTCCTGCTCTCGATTGGTACACACGGAGGCTTGCTGCAATTATCAGACGATCATTTGGCCGCAACTGCAATAGAGCTATCGTCGTTGTGGGCTGCATCCGCCGCTTACCGTAATGTACCCAAATAGGGCCATTAAGCCCAAAAATGATGGTTAATGTGCCTTATTGGGGACATTAAATATGTATCTCAGAGCAACGTACTACTAGCGCTCGACTCTAGGAGGGAAGTAGATTCTCTGATTCGCTGGCCTCATGACGAGCCCAGCGCAACGCAGCTATCGACATGAATTGCCTAATCGCCAGCGCTCCCCGTTCATTTCTGGCTTTCGACCCAGGCAAGGTCAGTGCTACCTCTACCTTGGCACGAGTCGCTTCGTACATCGCAAATGCGTTGAACTCAGAATCAAGCAGCACCAGTAGCACAGTATCGAAGGGCTGTCGTAGATCAATTGCACCCATACGCCCCGTAATCTTTTGCGGGTTCAGGATACATCGCCCCTTTATCTGGATTCTCGCGACGCCATCTTCCAGCGTCTCTGTAGCGTCGTAACCTGCCTGCCTTTCAGGATGTAGTAACAGGCCGAGTCTAGTAGCAGCTTCGTACTCTGCGACCTCGCCTGTCACGCCCAGCGGCTTGCCGGTCAAGCGATAGAATCTACGCGCAAGCACCTTGGCTTCTTTCAAGGTCTCTAGGATTTCGTCCTGGATCAATGCAGCCTGCTGAGGTTCGTTGCCATGACTGAGTTCAGTCATCTGCAAACGCCTCGAGCGCAGTGAGCAGCTTGGCAAGCTCAGCCAGGTTGGCTGCCGTCACGATGTCATATTCTCCTCGACTACTCAGCCGATACACCTCTCGAGCCTTTTTGACCCGTTCCAGTAGAGGAATAACAATGCCCGCCGCCCTTTCGAGAAACTCGTTGATATCAGCCCGTGTCTGAGGAATCTTGTAGCCCTTGGCAGCGCTTGTGATGATCACGTTCGAATCGCGAAGCTTGGCGATGCCGCTGGAGCGGATTCTCTGGTCGTTGATATCTCCGAAACCGCTATCTTTTAGGTGGGCGACTATTTCTGCGGTTGGCATGTAGTCTTTGGTGACGAATTCACTTTGGAATCTCAAGAACCTCAAGATGCTTAGCTGCAGGCGCTCATCCTCATCAGGGTGTTCACCAGCCCGCTCACTAAAACGGTCAGCTTGGCGGAGAGCCTCTTGGTGTACCTGGTAGTCAGCATACCCAGATTCATCCGTCGGCGGTGGCAGAAGAGACTGGTACTTGGATGGCCACTCAAGCATTCCAAGAGTCAGGCTGCGTAGGATCTTTTTGTAGGCGAGAACTGCTTCTTCCGATGCTTTTTCTTCGTAGATCTGAGCGACTGATCCAGCGAAGAAATCTGCAACCTGAACCAAAACGTTGTCCTTACTGGCCATCGTCTGGAACGCATCCTTATCGCCAAATAGGTCGTCCACGAATCGTTCTGCAACGTAGCTTTTGAGGCTCTCCTGAAATTCCTGGCCACCATGCTCGTCAACGATCATCTGGAGGTCAGGGTATGCACGGAACAAACGTTCATAGAGCAACCCGTTCACGTATTTTATGAACGAGGTCTTGATACGGAGGCCGCCGTCTTTGTGAATTCGAGACTTATCAACGACGGTGAAATAGAGCTTGAATGGCAGCTCAGCTAGCTCGTTGAGGATTCGGGCACGGCGATCTGAATCTTTGGGCTTCAGATTGCTAGATTTGATCTCGCCTGTTTGAAAATGCTGCGTGCGGAGTGCTTCAGCTTGGGCATAAGCCGCTTCCAGATCTTTCTCTGCCACCAGAATGGAGCACACGATGAAGAATCCCGAGCTTCCTCCCTTTGACGTATCAAGATCGGAATTCCCGGACTCATCCACGAAAGCATATGTTCTGTCCAAGAGCTTGCTCCATCAACAACGTACTGAGCGCGGTGGGTCGCAATGGCAAGGTGGCGAACTTAGTTCGTCGCAGTGGTACTGCCTGGAGCGGGGCCTTCGCTGAACGTGTAGTTGATGACCACGTCATTTCGGATCAAGACGTCGAGAGTCTTCTGAGTGCCCGTAGTCGTCACCTTCATGGTGACCACGTAGCTCTGGGCATGAGCTGAGCCATTGGTGTAGGTGTAGATCCACTTTTCGTCAGTCTCGCTGACAGCACTCTTGGCGTAGGGCTCACCAAACAGGGACTTCAACTCAGTAGTCGTCGTTTTGCCTTTGGTGATGCTCGCTACACTGGCCGACGGAAAGTCTCGTCCTGCGGTGTAGTGGGACGTAGCGCAACCGCCAAGTGCGACACAGATCCCCATTACTGCGATGAGCTTTTTCATATCCATCCTTGATCGTAGAAAGCTCTAAATCTAGCTGGCATCGAGGCTAAAAGCCATCACAAAGGTGATCAGCTACTTTCGTGCATTCGCAGATAATGCCTTGCACATGTAGCAAGCCGAGCCAGGGCAAAGCCCCCTGAACTGCTCCGTCTGAGAAATCAGAGGCGGCGCAGAATCTCGTTGATTTACTGCATAGCCCTGCTGTTCAAAAAAGCCTGATGCAGTTGTTGTCAGCAAATGAAATCGAGCGATTCCCTGCTCGGCGGCTTTCGCTTCAATGACCCGAAGCACCGCGACACCGACCCCCTTCGATCTGAATGTCGACACTACGACCAGAGAACGCAACAACCCGTCCGTACCATGCGTTTCGAATCCTCCCCATGCGACCGTCTCACTGTCCAGTGTGAACTCAAAAAAGGTTCGGCCTGGAAGATCAATATCGTCTGCTGGAAGGTCAGCAGATTTCAGCGCATCGCGAAAGCGCTGCCACTGTCCTCCGGCTATTTCCTTTGCCTGGATCATCATCTTCCCCTCCATCCTCTCATCTCCGTTATGCCGACACGCATGGAACGTTAGGGCACATGCCAAACAGCAGACATCATATTCGCTTTACCGAATATTCGCTAAATCGTATATTCGATTTTCCATATGCATCGAGTTCCACCATGAGCCCTGCTATCAAAGTGGTTTTCGTGTGCGTTGCCAACTCAGCCCGCTCCCTGCTTGCAGAGGCTTTGCTGCGGCACACCGACCCGCGCTTCGAGGCCTTCAGCGCAGGATCTGAACCGTCTGAGGTTGATCCGCGCACGACTCAGGCATTGGAGGCAGTTGGAGTCGATGCAACGGGCCTGCGCAGCAAGTCCCTCAGCGAGTTTCAAGCTGATCGATTCGATTACGTAATCACTCTTTGTGATAAATCCGCAAGCGAGTGCCTACCAATGCCCAATGCAGGTGAAGTCATTGCCTGGGATTTTCCTGACCCAGTAACCAGCGATGATCCTGGCGTATTTCGCCACACGCTCCACGACATCCACGAGCGCATCAAGCTCTTCGTTTTGGTCAAGACCAAACACCTGGAGGATCTGTGACAGAACCCATGAACCCCACCACCTTATTCAAGTGCCTGGCGGATGACACCCGAGCAAAAATTTCGCTGCTTGTCGTGAGTGAAGGTGAGCTGTGTGTTTGCGAGCTAACGGCAGCACTCGACCTAAGTCAGCCGAAGATTTCTCGTCATTTGGCGCTGCTGCGCTCTGCCGGTTTGTTGTTGGATCGTCGCCAAGGCCAATGGGTGTACTACCGACTGAATCCTGATTTGCCCACGTGGGTGACTGCAGTTTTGAAGGAAGTGGTAGACGCCAATCAGCAATGGCTGGAAACCGAGGCTAAGCGCCTCTGCGGCATGAACGACCGTCCGATCAACCAAGCCGTGTGTAGCTGATTCACGCCCAACCGGATTAATGAAATGCTGATTGCCGTATTGATCTTTATCGCCACCATCGTCCTTGTCATCTGGCAGCCCAAGGGGCTTGGGGTGGGCTGGAGTGCGATGTTCGGTGCCATCGTGGCGTTGCTGGCAGGTGTCGTTACCCTTGCCGACATACCAGAGGTTTGGCGCATAGTCTGGAACGCTACCGGAACGTTCATCGCGGTCATTATTATTAGTCTGTTGCTTGATGAGGCAGGCTTTTTCAAATGGGCTGCGCTGCATGTGGCCCGATGGGGGGGCGGGAGCACCCGCAAGCTGTTCGCATTTATCGTCCTGCTGGGCGCAGCGGTGTCGGCTCTGTTCGCCAATGACGGAGCAGCATTGATCCTCACACCCATTGTGATCGCGATGTTGCTGGCGTTGCGTTTTTCTCCTGCTGCTACGTTGGCATTCGTTATGGCAGCCGGTTTTATCGCCGATACGGCGAGCTTACCGCTGGTGGTTTCCAACCTGGTCAACATCGTTTCTGCCGACTACTTCGATATCGGCTTCAACGAATATGCTTCGATCATGGTGCCGGTAAACATCGTCAGCGTGGCGGCGACGTTAGCCATGCTGCTGTGGTTTTTCCGCAAAGATTTACCAAAGACCTATGACCTCAACCAACTGGATAATCCGGACGAGGCAATCCACGACCGGGCCACTTTTGTAGCCGGTTGGTGGGTGCTGGCACTACTGCTGGTCGGCTTCTTCGTCATTGAGCCATTGGGGGTGCCAATCAGCGCCATTGCAGCGGTCTGTGCATTCATTCTCTATGTCATCGCGGCTCGTGGTCACGCCATCAACACAAGCAAGGTACTCAAAGAGGCGCCATGGCAGGTGGTGATTTTTTCTTTGGGTATGTACCTAGTTGTTTATGGCCTGAAGAACGCCGGCCTGACCGACCACATCGCGCAGATCCTGAACGTGTTCGCCGGTTATGGTGTTTGGGGCGCGTCCCTGGGTACAGGGCTGCTAACAGCGTTGCTGTCTTCGATCATGAACAACATGCCCACCGTTCTGGTAGGCGCCTTATCCATTCATGCCGCCGAAGTCGATGGTGTAGTCCAGCAAGCGATGATTTACGCCAACATCATCGGCTGCGACCTGGGCCCGAAGATCACCCCAATTGGGAGCTTGGCAACTCTGTTGTGGCTGCACGTGCTGGCCCGGAAAAACATAACGATCAGTTGGGGTTATTACTTCAAGACCGGGATCGTGCTGACCGTGCCCATCCTCGTCGCCACCTTGTCCGCCCTGGCACTGCGCCTCAGTTTCTGAATCAAGGAATCGTCTGATGAAAGTCTTGTTCATGTGCACCCACAACAGCTGCCGCAGCATTCTGTCCGAGGCGCTTTTCAACCACTTGGCGCCCGAGGGTGTAGAAGCCGTCAGCTCAGGAAGCTTTCCCAGTGGCCGAGTGAATCAACGGGCATTGCAAACGCTGGAGGCGGCGGGTATCTCCACTGCGGGCTTGAGCAGCAAGGCTTCGGATGCTTTTGAAGGCTCGCCTCCAGACATCGTGATCACTGTCTGTGACCGGGCAGCGGGTGAGGCATGCCCAATCTTCTTTGGGCCAGCTTTGAAGGCGCATTGGGGTCTGGCCGACCCGTCTGACGCTAGCGGGTCGGAAGCCGAGATCACTGCAGCGTTCGAAACCACACTCGCCAAAATTCACGAGCGCGTGAGCGCATTTCTTGCGCTGCCACTGAAGACCATCAGCGCTGAACAGTTGAAAGCTGAACTGAATCGCATCGGTTCGCTTTAAAGATCAACCGAGGCGGTGCCCAACCTGGCGCCGCCGTAGGAGTTTACATGCAAGACACATTGCCGAACGTACACGCCGACCTGATCGACATTCCGTCGTTGGAGCAACTGGAGCCGCGTACACCGTCACTCCATAAACCTCGAATCTTGCTTCTGTATGGATCGACGCGAGAGCGCTCTTTCAGCCGGTTGGTGACTCAGGAAGCAGCCCGCTTGCTGGAGGAGTTTGGCGCCGAAACCAAAATCTTCGACCCCTCGGGTTTGCCGCTGCCGGACGATGCTCCGGATACGCATCCCAAAGTCGCGGAATTGCGCGAACTCATGCAATGGTCTGAAGGACAGGTGTGGTGTTCGCCTGAACGGCACGGCTCCATGAGCGCAGTTTTCAAGGCCCAGATCGACTGGGTTCCGCTTGCGATTGGTGCTGTTCGACCTACGCAAGGAAAGACCCTTGCAGTAATGCAGGTCTGTGGCGGCTCGCAATCTTTCAACGTGGTCAACCAACTACGGGTATTGGGGCGGTGGATGCGCATGTTCACCATTCCAAATCAATCTTCGGTGGCCAAGGCGTTCACCGAGTTCGACGAGGCAGGCCGTATGAAACCGTCCTCGTACTACGACCGACTGGTGGACGTGATGGAAGAGCTGATGAAGTTCACGCTGCTGTTGCGGGATCGCCAGGATTATTTGGTTGATCGGTACTCCGAGCGCAAAGAGTCCGCCGAAGAGCTTTCCAAGCGCGTCAACCAGCGCTCCATCTAACGTCAGTGCGAGGAAACTGTATGAGCCAGATCACGATCTATCACAACCCGCAATGTGGCACCTCTCGCAACACCTTGGAGCTGATCCGCAACAGCGGAGAAGAGCCGACTGTTATCGAGTACCTACAGACCCCACCTGACCGCACCACGCTTGTCAGGGTGATCAAGGATATGGGTATTGAGGTGCGCACTCTTTTGCGTATCAAAGGCACTCCGTACGAAGAGCTGGGATTGGGCGATGCATCGCTGACGAACGAACAGCTCATCGATGCCATGATGGCTCACCCTATCCTGATCAATCGCCCCATCGTCGTGACGCCTTTGGGTACACGCTTGTGTCGTCCTTCAGAGGCAGTCCTCGACCTTCTGCCGCAAGAGCAGCGCGGCAGCTTCGTCAAAGAAGACGGACAAGTCGTCATTGATGAGAATGGCCGCAGGGTTTAAGCCGATGTGAAGCGGATGGGCCTGGAGGGATGCTGGTGAATCAAAACTCGAAATTTGATGTAGTGGTCATTGGCGGTGGCCAATCCGCGCTCACTGTTTGCATGAGGCCTAATTGCCGGCTGACCAACGGCAGCTTTAGCATGTTCAACAGATGATCGAGATCAGACTGGATTCGTTCTTGGGTCTCTATACTGGCGACAGTTCAGCATCGACTTAAGGTTTCCCCCCATGACTCATTCGGCCCGCGACAAACTAGACGTAGTCATCATTGGCGGGGGGCAGTCAGCTTTGGCAGTGGCGTATTTTCTGCGCCGAACTCAACTGTCGTTTGTCATCCTCGACGCCGAGGAAGGGCCCGGTGGTGCCTGGCGGCATGGCTGGAACTCGCTGCGTTTATTCTCCCCCTCCACCTGGAGTTCGATACCTGGCTGGATGATGCCTCCAGCGCAGGAAGGCTACCCAACACGAAATCATGTGATCGACTATCTCAGTCAATATGAGCAGCGCTACCAATTCCCGGTTGAACGCCCGGTTCGGGCTATTTCTGTAGAGCGTATAGAGTCAGGCTTACGAGTACGCTCTGACGCCAAGTATTGGGATGCCAAGATTGTAATCAGCGCTACCGGTACTTGGAGCAATCCGTATATCCCTCACTATCCTAATGCCGAGCTATTCGCCGGTCGTCAGCTTCACTCCGCGCACTATGTTGAAGCGCATGCATTTGCTGGCAAGAAGGTTCTGGTGTTGGGGGGTGGTAATTCAGGAGCGCAGATTTTGGCGGAAGTCTCCAAAGTCGCTGAGACTACTTGGGTAACGCCTGCTGAACCTGTGTTTTTGCCTGATGAAGTGGATGGACGGGTGCTGTTCGAACGGGCTACTCAGCGCTTGAAAGCTCAACAGGAGGGGCGCGTCATTGACCAGCCCATCGGCGGGTTGGGCGACATTGTCATGGTACCGCCCGTTGTAGAAGCACGTGAACGCGAAGCTTTAAAATCTGTACGCCCATTTGAAAGTTTCACTCGTGAAGGCGTTATTTGGGCCGACGGATCTGAAACTGCCGTGGATGTTGTCATCTGGTGTACCGGATTCAGGCCCGCACTTCAGCACTTGGAGCCGCTGGGAGTGATCAACATCGAAGGCCGTGTCGAGGTCGAAGGCACTCATTCGATCCACGAGCCAAGACTATGGCTGGTGGGCTATGGCGAATGGACAGGCTCGGCTTCCGCGACGCTGATTGGTGTCACACGCACCGCACGCAGCACCGTCAATGAGATCGCGACCTGTCTTGGCGATCCATCCATGGCCTAGCGCGCCTAAGCCTCAGGAGTAGAGGACATGAACGACATGATCGTGCGCTGGCCTGCGCGAAATCCCCGCCTGTTTTTAGCGGCAGCAGCGCTTGCCTGGTTCGGATTGTACGAAGCCCTTATTCCTGTTTCAGAGGCTTTGGTCGCAGCGCTTCCAGTTGATCGGAATAGCCACCTTGGAGGCGCCTTACAGTTTTTTTTCTACGACACGCCCAAAGTGTTGATGCTGTTGACGGGCATCGTGTTCCTGATGGGCATGCTCAACTCCCATTTCACGCCTGAACGCACCCGCGCAATATTGGCAGGGCGAAGCGAGGGCACGGCCAATGTCATGGCGGCTTCGCTCGGTGTGTTTACCCCATTTTGCTCGTGCTCAGCGGTTCCTCTTTTTATAGGTTTTGTTCAAGCTGGCGTGCCCCTAGGGGTGACGTTCTCCTTCCTCATTTCTGCGCCCATGGTGAATGAGGTCGCGCTGACACTGCTGCTTGGCTTATTCGGCTGGAAAGTTGCGTTGCTGTATCTCAGCCTAGGGTTGTTTATTGCGATTGTGGCTGGCTGGGTCATTGGCCGCCTGAAAATGGAGGCCTATCTGGAAGATTGGGTTCGTGACATGCCCAGGATCCAGGCAACTGCCGGGGACACACGCATGCCCCTGTATGAGCGGATAAGTGCCGGGTTTGGCAGCGTGCGTGAAATCGTCGGAAAAGTCTGGCCTTACATCCTCGCCGGTATTGCCATTGGCGCGGGCATTCACGGGTATGTGCCAGAGGATTTCATGGCCAGTTTCATGGGCAAGGAAGCCTGGTGGTCGGTTCCGCTCGCGGTTCTTATCGGCATCCCCATGTATACCAATGCGGCGGGCATCATCCCCATTGTGCAGGCACTACTCGCAAAAGGCGCGGCACTGGGCACTGTGCTGGCCTTCATGATGAGTGTCATCGCTCTATCTCTTCCGGAGATGGTGATTTTGCGCAAGGTGCTTAAAGTTCGCCTGATAGCTACCTTCATTGGGGTCGTCGCCGTCGGCATTCTCATCGTTGGTTACGTCTTCAACTTCGCTTTGTAATCCACCTACCGAGGTTTTATGAAAGACATCAAGGTTCTGGGCACCGGTTGCGCAAAATGCAAATCGACAGTCGCCATCATCGAACAAGTGGCGAGTGCGAAAGGCATCCCCGTAAAGCTGGAAAAAATCGAAGACATGCAACAGATCGTCGGCTACGGGGTCATGTCCACACCGAGTGTTGTGATTGATGGAAAGGTTGTTCACTCAGGGGGCATCCCGACCCGTGACAAGGTTGAAGAGTGGCTCAGCGCTTAGAGGGGCTAGAGGCTCCTCAGGCCACAGTGGGGAGCTGCCCGGCATTGTATCGTGCACCGTAAAGGAAGCTCGCGAACACCGTGTGCTGAACGCGATACGGCC
Source organism: Pseudomonas fluorescens NCIMB 11764 (assembly GCF_000293885.2). Classification (NCBI taxonomy): domain Bacteria; kingdom Pseudomonadati; phylum Pseudomonadota; class Gammaproteobacteria; order Pseudomonadales; family Pseudomonadaceae; genus Pseudomonas; species Pseudomonas fluorescens. The sequence goes on along the minus strand of NZ_CP010945.1, from coordinate 2,878,861 downwards.
ATTCACGCATTTCATTTCAATGGGTGTTGTGTGGCCATCGGGAACCTAGACGAAGATCGATGTCGTCATCTGGTGTACTGGATTTCCTCCGGCGGTCGACCACCCGAGCAACCTGAGTATCATCGGCGATGGCAGCAAAGTCGCTGTGAATGAAAACCGGAGTGTTGATTCACCCCATCTGTGGATGGAGGGCTACGGCGGTTGGACGGGGCTTGCCTCCGCTACGTTGATCGGAGTAACCCGCACCGCTTGGGGTGTAGTCAACAAAGTCCAAAGCTATCTCAAAGGCGGAGCCTGATGGCTCGCAACGCAAATCGATTGCGCCTACTGTGATGAGACTTCAAGCTCCTGGAAAAGAACAGGCTCTAACGGAGGGGTTTCCTGGCACAGTCCGAGCCGCCAGTAGCCGACGTCGTGCCATTTCCCAAGCTTGAAGCCAACCTCCGGATATGTGCCGATATGGACGAATCCCAGCGACTCGTGCAGCCCCACACTGCCTTCATTGGGCTGTGCGATTCCGGCATAAGCTGCGCGAAAGCACTGTTTTTCAAGGATCGGAAGCAAGTTCTCATAGAGTTCACGGCCAATACCCTGACGGCGAGCCGATTCGGCTATGTACACCGTTACGTCAACGGCCCATCGGTATGCCGGACGTGCGCGGTGCTGGCTGGCATAGGCGTAGCCCTTGATCTCCCCACCTTCTTCGGCCACCAGGTAGGGATATGTCTGAAGTGTCGTCGCTATTCGCTGAGCGATTTCCTCAACGCTTGGCGGAATCTCTTCAAACGAGATCGCCGTTGTTGAAACGATGGGGGCGTAAATGCGCTGGATGGCTTCAGCATCTGCTACCGCCGCCGTACGAATCTTCGAGACCATTGAAGTCGCCTTAATTCAAAACGTAGACACTACTTTTCCGATCACCATATTCAATATGGCGTTCTGGCGGTGCTACCGAAAGCATGTTTAGCACCACAGATGTTGATCAAGAGTGGGCTGGTAGGGATCTACTGCCCGCAGTAAACCGTCAGCATCATGTACGCTATGAAATCCACTTAGAGCTTGACATCCGGTCGCAATTGAAAAGGGATTTGAGGTATAGTGCCAGCTCTGCATACCCTTGAGCTACAGGAACACTCGCATGACTGTACTCCAAACGATCTACTGGCAGCCTACGCCGCCTTAGCGCTACGCCCCCTCGCAACACCTTTCTTCCGCTAGCTTCGCTCGCGGGCGCGCACTGCTGTACGCCTGGTTTTTCACCTTAAGCACACAGCAAAAAATCCTCAAAATTTGAATTTGTATCGATTCGCTCGCCGTTCCCTTGGCGTGCGCGATGCTTTGCCTTGGATATTTTCTATGCTGCAAAAACTTAGACAAACGTGGTTTTCCAATGTCCGTGGCGACGTGCTCGCGGGGTTAGTGGTCGCACTCGCGCTTATCCCTGAAGCAATTGCCTTTTCCATCATCGCCGGTGTAGACCCCAAAGTCGGTCTCTACGCCTCATTCTGTATTTGTGCTGTCATCGCCTTTGTCGGTGGGCGCCCCGGAATGATCTCGGCGGCTACCGGCGCCATGGCACTGCTCATGGTTACGTTGGTTAAAGAACACGGACTTCAGTATTTGCTGGCCGCGACCCTTCTATGTGGCGTACTTCAAATCCTTGCCGGCTACCTGAAGCTTGGCTCGTTGATGCGGTTCGTTTCACGGTCGGTAGTCACCGGTTTCGTAAACGCATTGGCGATCCTGATTTTCATGGCGCAGTTGCCGGAACTTACGAATGTCACCTGGCACGTCTACGCCATGACGGCAGCGGGCCTCGGGATCATCTACCTGTTCCCATACGTACCGAAGATCGGCAAGCTGATTCCGTCACCGTTGGTGTGCATCCTGACGCTGACTGCCGTCGCCATTTACCTCGGTTTGGATATCCGCACCGTCGGTGACATGGGCCAACTGCCGGATACGTTGCCGATTTTCCTTTGGCCCGAAGTGCCGCTGAACTTTGAAACCCTGCGCATCATTTTCCCGTACTCGGCTGCCTTGGCCGTAGTGGGTCTACTCGAGTCAATGATGACCGCGACCATCGTCGACGACCTTACCGATACCACCAGCAACAAAAACCGCGAGTGCAAAGGCCAGGGTGTGGCCAACATCGCTGCCGGCATGCTTGGCGGCATGGCAGGTTGCGCCATGATCGGCCAGTCGATCATCAACGTGAAATCTGGTGGCCGCACCCGTCTCTCGACATTGTGTGCCGGCGTTTTCCTGCTGTTGATGGTGGTATTTCTTGGCGAATGGCTCTCCAAAATCCCTATGGCGGCACTCGTGGCTGTGATGATCATGGTGTCCATCGGCACCTTTAGCTGGGATTCCTTGCGTAATCTGAAAGAGCATCCGCTGTCGACCAACCTCGTGATGGTGGCGACCGTCGTGGTCGTCGTGGCCACTCACAACCTAGCCTATGGCGTACTGGTAGGTGTGTTGCTGGCTTCGCTGTTCTTTGCCAATAAGGTTGGGCACTACCTGGATATCAAGAGCACTCTGGAAGAGACGGAATCTCATCGGACTTACCACGTCGTGGGCCAGGTGTTCTTTAGCTCTGCGGACAAGTTCACTGAAGTCTTTGACTTCAAGGAAGCTCTCAACAAAGTCACCATCGATCTCACACAGGCGCATTTCTGGGATATCACTGCTGTCGCAGCGCTGGATAAGGTGGTTATTAAATTCCGCCGCGAGGGCGCAGAGATTGAAGTGCTCGGTCTCAATGAAGCCAGCGCAACAATCGTTGATCGCTTCGGCGTGCATGACAAACCCGGCGCCATCGACAAGCTCATGAGCCACTAAGGAGAACGACAATGACCCACGTAATGGCCTGCATTGATAACTCACAATCCTCGCTGGCGGTCTGCGACTACTCAGCATGGGCGTCGCAAAAACTTAGCGCGCCCCTTACCTTGCTGCATGTATTGGATGAGGAGAAATACCCTGCATCAGCAGACCTGAGCGGAAATATCGGTCTCGGTAGCAGAGAACATCTACTGGAAGAGTTGGCCACGCTGGATGCGCAGCGTGCAAAACTGGCCTTGGAGCATGGGCAGCACATGCTTGAAAAAGCTCGCGAGCGAACAGTCCACTCTGGCGCCATGCCACCTGATATGAAGCAGCGCCATGGCCATCTCGTCGAGAGCGTGAGCGATCTCCAAGACGATATTCGATTACTGGTGATTGGAAGAGTCGGTGAGGACAGCACTCGCACTGCCCAAAGTCTTGGCAGCCAGATTGAAGCGGTAGTCCGAACTATCCACCGCCCCATCCTGATTACAACCAGCCATTTCAGGAAACCTGAAACGATCATGGTGGCATTTGACGGCAGCGCTACAGGCCACAAGACCGTACAGATGCTTACTTCGAGCCCGCTGTGCGAAGGCCTGCCAATTCATATCGTCATGGTTGGTACGGACTCTAAAGAAAACCAGAATGAGCTGGAGAAAGCACGAACCACACTTGCCTCTTCTGGCTCGCTGGTGCATGCCGAGATCCGCCCAGGCGAAGTAGAGTCGGTGCTGCATGCGTATCAGACAGAGCACAGCATTGACCTCTTGGTCATGGGGGCGTACGGGCACTCACGCATCAGGCAGTTTCTGGTGGGCAGCACGACCACGACGATGCTGCGAACATCCACTTTACCCGTATTGCTGCTTCGCTGAGCCAGTTCCACTGGCCACAGTATTTCCAGAGCTGCGGAAATACCGTGGCCACCCTGGACGATGACTAACTGATCTTGCCGTAACGAGACCACATGCAACTCATAACTGAAATTGTTCACCCCGAGCTGAAATCCAAACAGGGCAGAGTATTCCGTCGACACGCAGCACGCGGCATCGTGATGCGGGATGAACAGATCCTGTTGCTGTTCACGGAGCGCTATAACGATTTCAGCTTTCCTGGAGGCGGCCTTGATGGTGACGAAGACATTGTCGCAGGCCTGAAGCGTGAGCTTGAGGAAGAGACTGGTGCCCGTGAAATACAGGTGCTCCAGCACTACGGTTATATCGAGGAGTACCGGCCCTACTGGAAGCCACAATATGACCTGATGCACATGACGTCGCATTTTTATCTATGCGAAGTAGCGCCCCAGCTAGAGCCCGTCAGAATGGAAAGCCACGAAATCGCTAATGGAATGCGGCCTGTCTGGGTCAGCCTGCATGAGGCCATATCGCACAACGAAGCCGTGATGCAGCGTCAGGAGTTATCGATGGGGCAGTCAATTCAGCGCGAAACGTTCATGCTGAAAAAAGTCGCGTCCGAGTTGATGCCGCCAATCAGCCTTTGAGGGGATATCTCAGCAACTTGTGGCGTAAAACACGATGACCTCGCTTCGCGAGACGATGTTCCGGCCACAGGATTTCTGTCAGGGAGAAACTCCGTGGCCGGCTCGCTTACGCTTATTTAGAAACCGTGGCGGCGACAATGGCGGGCGCAGCGCTGCGTCGCAAAATCAGGACTCCACCGATTGCAGCCAGGGTCGAACCAATCAACACGCCGACTTTTACCTCATCGATCAGGTGAGCTGATCCAGCAAACGCCAGGTTTCCGATGAACAGGCTCATGGTGAAGCCGATGCCACACAAGAGCGCAACGCCGTAAAGCTGTGCCCAATTGCTACCTTCCGGCAGTTTGGCCAAGCCCATACGAATGGCCAGAGCAGCCAATAGGAAAATGCCAATCTGCTTGCCCACCAACAAGCCGAGCGCAACACCCAGCGGAACCGGATCGACTAGGTTTTCCATCGAGATACCGGCCAATGAAACACCCGCATTGGCGAAGCCAAAAATCGGCACCACAGCGAACGCTACCCACATATGCAGCTTTTCTTCTAGGAACAGCAGTGGAGACCGGGCTTCCTCTTCAGGCTTACCCATTGGAACGCACAGCGCTACAGCGACACCCGCAAGGGTGGCGTGCACTCCCGATTGCAGCACGAAGAACCACAGCACACCACCTACCAGCAGATACGGGAACAATCGTCTGACGCCCAATCGATTCATTGCGATCAGAATGGCCAGGGTTGCGAGCGATGCCAGCAACATCGGCATGGAAAGACCAGAGGTGTAGAAAAAGGCAATGATGACTACAGCACCCAGGTCGTCAATGATCGCCAAGGCGGCGAGGAAGACCTTCAGCGACGTAGGGACTCGCTTCCCCAGCAACGACAAGACACCCAAGGCGAATGCGATGTCGGTAGCGGCTGGGATAGCCCACCCCTTCAAAGTCTCAGAATTACCCCAGTTGATTGCGATGTAGATCAGCGCAGGCACAACCATGCCACCTAAAGCACCAAACCCCGGCAGGGCGCGCTGGCCCCAAGTGGAAAGCCCACCTGCCAGAACCTCTCTTTTGATCTCTAGGCCGACCATCAGGAAGAAGATGGCCATGAGGCCATCATTGACCCAATGCTCCACAGACATGCCCAACCAGACACTGTGCAAGGCGGCAAAATAACCTTGCGAGAGAGGCGAGTTCGCCACGATTAGGGCCGCGAGTGCTGCGCCCATCAGTACAAGACCGCCAGCGGATTCCGACGATAGGAAGCGAGCCAGAATCGCGGCTGCTCTAGGGGTTTCTGCGGGAACTCTACTATGAGTCATCAGTGTCCTTGCGCTTTGATCCAAAGCGATTATTTTAACATCCGAGGTTTACCAGCGCGGCAGGGCACATAGCCTGTAACGATTTACACCGGGCCTTAATCAGCCTTCAGTGTGTTCCCCGGCACGGGCTCGCTCATGAACCGCAGGGGCGCGCTCCAAGCACATAGCCTCACTAGGCGAGCGAGCATCGATCCTTCTTTACAGGCGTGTGGCTCCTCGGATATTTGATGATTGAAGCAACTGAGGCCCAGCATAAATGCACGCACCTCAGCGCGATCCTACGACAGTGGCATTTGAATCTGGAGTAAGCCTATTTGGGGATATACGCCGCTACCGACTTGCGAATCTCTTCCCGCGCCTCATCCGCGCTCCCCCAACGCACCATCTTCACCCACTTACCCGGCTCCAATGCTTTGTAGTTTTCGAAGAAGTGCTGGATCTGTGCGAGGAGTAAGGCAGGGAGGTCTGAGCACTCTTTCACGTCGGTGTACATTGAACTAAGTTTCTCGTGAGGCACTGCGATCACCTTGGCATCCGCTCCGGCTTCGTCAGTCATGTACATCACGCCAACCGGGCGACTGCGGATGACAACGCCAGGTGAGACGGGATAAGGGCAAACCACCAGGACGTCCAGCGGATCACCATCGTCGCTCAGCGTGTTCGGAATAAACCCGTAGTTGGCCGGGTAGAACATCGGCGTGCTGAGGAAGCGGTCGACAAAGGTCTGCCCACTTGGCTTGTCCACCTCGTACTTAATCGGCGAGTGGTTTGCAGGAATCTCGATAACGGTGAAGAAGTCATCGGGGATCGCGTTACCAGCCGGAATGTCCGTGTAGCTCATGTTCATAGCTCCGAAGTTGTCGAAGGGGCTGAACTGGAAGGCGTTTGTCCAAGAGTGCCCATCTCGATTGGCGTCTTCGTGAAAAATACCGATATTTCCTCAGAGTCCAGTCGTTTGAACAATCGTTCGGCCTCATCTTCCGTGATTGCCAAGCGAATTTCCGTGGGTTGATCCGCCAGCTCAAAAAAGTGCGATGAATGCAGTTTTCCTGTGTGCCCAAACCCTTCGATTCCGGTGCAGAGCGTGGCGCCCCGCAACCCCATTTCTTTAGCCACGTCGACGATCCATTCACCTAGCATCTTTCCCTGATAACGACGGTTTTGTTGGGTGAAGAAAACGACCATATAGCCTTTCATTTCTATCTCCTCAGCGAGTACCAATCATTTGGTAGGACAGAAGCCCGGCAGCGGTCATCGCTAACGAGCCTGCAACGTGCAACGAAATTGAGCCAAGCGCCCAGACCAGTCTGCCCTCCTGAATCAAGGCAACCGTTTCGGCTGAAAATGTAGAGAAGGTAGTAAGCCCACCACAGAAACCCGTGATGATCAGGAGACGCCACTCTGGACTGAGGGTAGGGGAAGCGGCCAAGAAGGCGATGGCCAGGCCGATGATGTAGCCCCCAACCATGTTCGCGACCACAGTACCTGGAGGAATCGTAGGAAACAGAGCATTCAGTTTCATGCCCAATATCCAGCGCAACCAGGCTCCAAGTGAAGCGCCAACGGCGATGACCATTAATGACTTCAGCACGGAGAGTCCTCCTCATCAGATCTGAGTGGACTAATTGGCAAGCGGCTCGCGCTGAAGGAAAAGGGAAACTCGAAGGGTAAGATCATAGCCTGTCCTGAATTGGAGGACAGGGGGACACACCTACGCACCCTGTCCAGGGTTCACGTAGGCATCATCAGCACTAAGGCGGTTAAAGGAGGAATGCCATCTCCTGTTCTGATCCTATAGCATCAGCGCCAATGGCATCAAGAGGCATCAAGAGCAGCTGCATGCAAGCGATCTGAAGGCCCTTTTGGCTAGGCAAGATGTTTAATCAATGATCCAAGTACGGGCCGACCCTTTGCACGACTAGGTCATTTGGCGCGTTTACATGGATTTAACCGATACCACTTCCACGTACTTGTACTTTTTCCTAGCAGCCTTTACAGCCTCCTGCTCAGCAAGCAACGAGCTCAACGTGTCGGCCTCGTGAAACAACTCGACCATTTTTCCTTCAAACTCGTTTCCAACACGTAACGTGACCCTCAGCCTAGGCGTAAATGCTTTTGCCACTTTCTTCTTCGCTGCTGGAGCGACCAGCGGTTTGGCGAGCACAACTTCTTCCACGGGCTCCGGCACTAGCGGCGTAGAAACTTGCTCCTCTGGCTGAGGTGTGCCGAAAAGGGCATGACGCATTTCTTCTTCAGTTAAATCAGAGCTCATAGAACATCTCAAAAGGACGCATTTCGCTGGGCAAGTTTTAATAGGATTGTTGCTGACTGGTATTCGTGGAGCCTGTGCGGACGTCAAATCCCCAGTTCGATTTCAAGACAAGAGCCTCGTAAGGCTTGCGAAAGCTTCACCTTTGGCAGCAGTGTAATGAGCCCATCAACTAAGTTGCTAGCGTGACGAGCGTAAAGCGTGACTGTGCCTGCATCAGGCGTTCGACCTGGCACGATGGCACCTACCCGCTGCTGGGCAATTTTCAGTATGCTCAAGACGTCCTGACTCACCTCATTGGTGGACAGGTGTTCGACCAATGGTCTGGGTGGAGGGGCGGCGCGGCTCCACATTTCTATGACCGCTTGGAGGAGTCCGTCTGAGCCAAGATGCTCGAGAGCCATTTCCCATAGCTGACCTTCCTGCGCCATATCCAAGCGAGCCCTAGTCATTACGGAGTTCTAACAAGGTGAGGGTCTTTCTTGATTGTGAGTTTACCAAGCTCTCAGCGGCTGCGAAGCTGATATCACTCGCACTGGTGGCTGACGATGGGCGCGAATTCTACGTGGAATTGCTCGATGCTTGGAAAGAAGAAGACTGCAGTGATTTCGTAAAGGAAATCGTGCTTCCGCAGCTGTGGGGTGGGAGCTACGCATTGCCTATTGTTGAAGCCAGGATATCGCTGCTCAGGTTTCTGACGTCGTTCAAAAAGGAGGTCGAGATCGTCACTGATGCCCCTCAGTACGATTGGGAGCTTTTTTGCGACCTGGTATATGAGGACGGACGATGGCCCAGAATCGTTCGCAATTTTCCTACCGATGCGACGACGCTTTCTCCGACTAGCGAGGGTGAAGAGCTGCCTCACCACGCCTTGCTCGACGCCAGGATTATTGCCGGCATGTTTGCTCAGTGATGCCAGGGTACTGTTGCGGATCGCTAACCTATACGACGGTGAAGTGACGTTTAAACCTCTAGTTCAGTCTAGGGGATTGTCGGGGGTACCCTTCATTGAGTGGAAATGGTGGTGAATCAGCGTGGGGGAAGCTCAGTGAAGCGAAGTCTGGGATAGATCCTCTGTTCAACCGCGCACTCGGAAATTTGCCAGAATGCCGAAAGGAGTGCCTCCTCTGAGGGACAGTGCCTGGTCATAACCTCGAACTCGTTGTAATCAAATGCCAACACACGAACACCTACATCATCCATGAAATCCAAGATCATGGCCCCGTACTCTTCATAGGTGTCGCTAAACAGCTCTTTTACCACCACGACTCCTACAAGGGGGCGTGCTGCAAGATCGATTTTGAGGGAAGTACCATCAACAAGCCGCAGCGCGGGATTTCCCTCACGCTCGATAGTTGAAACTGCGCCACGTAGCTGCGATAGGCCTCCTTTCAACTGACTCAGGGCCTTCTTACGCTTTCGTTCAAGCTTTGTCCCCATCATTTCAGCTGTGTTTGGGCTGTCCTTGGCCTGTAGTAAAAGCGTGACCTCCGTCCCCAAAACAACAGCATCGGTCAGCTCTTCCCCATCGGAGACTTTCACTGGCCCATGGATGATTTGCTCCGCCGAGTAAGCACGCTGGAGCAGATAGATGATATCCAGCTCCTGTAGGTGTCCTGGCTCCGGTCGCTCAAGGTGAGTATTTGAGAAACCTCTGGAACCCTGGAAGCCTTGGCGAGTGAGGTCGGTGATCAGGAAGTCGCTTGGAAATAGATCCTCCAAGAGCGTCAACGTTACTGCTCGGCTGTCGTCTTCCCTAGTCGTAAAGCTGAACCAGTGATCTGCCTGCTCCATCATGAGATGCCAGTGCTCCTTCCCCAAGGGATTGACACCCTTTGCATACTTTCGGAGCCCTTCAAGGCTAGCGTGCGCTGTACTGCTGAGAAGTTCGCGATTGTGTTCATCAAAAAAACAGACGCTAAAACGGTCAGGAAGACTTTTCAGGCCCTCTGTAAAAGGATCGCTACCCATCAGAGGTGTTTTAATAGTCAGCGGACTAATCGGATCATCAAAGCAGGCCGTCAACAGCGTCAGGCCTTGCGCCTCATCAGACTTGTATGGTGCAAGATAGAACTTCAGCTCGCGCTTCTCACGTGCGGCGAGGATAAATTCTTTGCCCGCTTTGACCACGAGCGCTGGGCCATCAGGGCCTTCTACAATCCAAAGACCACGACCGAGCGATGCAACGTCCTGAAGCACTTCGGGCTTCATGATGGTTAGGTACATTGGAGCCTCTGATGAAATTTAGCGTTGCCGCATGGGCTTAGAACAATTTATCCAAAGGTACGAATACTGAACCTGTCTCAGCAGCCGCCCGCACTTTGCGGTCGATTACATCCGCAAATGGTATGTGCTTGTCTAAAGCATCGTTGATATCTTTTCCCGAAATGCATATCAAGCTCTTGCCGCGCCCGAATGCCTCCAGCCCAACGTCAGTGAATCCGTAGTAACTGATAAAAACACCTCGTGTCCAAGCTGCCTTCTGGCTGATCTTGCCTTGAAAGATGTGCAGCTCCCCTGCACCAACAGGGTTCACTACCCACTTCGCCTCAACAAGGTAGATGTCACCTCGGCATTGGAAGCTTCCATCTATCTGTTCCCCCGTATTCCGAAATGGTGCGCGAGGTTGGAGGTTGGATGCCTCAAACAGCTGCTGGAGGAACGTCTCGAATGCGTAGCCTCGTGCTTGAGGAGCGAGCTTATGAATGTCCAACAGGGCCCTCTTCAACTGAGCCGCCTGATCAACATTTACCTGACGCACAGCTGCGAACGGATCGCCATTGATGACGTCGGCAGATGAGCCGGACTCCAAGCCTTGAATCAAAGTCAGGAAGCGCCCCTCGGCGTTAACCACAGGTTCATCTTTGCGTTGGTTGGCCAGCGCAGCCTGACGATATTGCCAGAGTGCTTTGAGCGCTCGCACGCAAGTCGGTGTATCGGCAAGCGTGAGGAAGCTCCGCAGGCGCCTAGCTTTGGATGTGCCATCCGCAGCGAACAGCGGATCATCAATATCGATCTCCAGCTCTCCGAGGAAGAACTGGGACATGGTGCGGTCTGAGAAGTCCAACACGTAACCCCCTTCCATCTCGAAAAGAAGGTCGATTAGCTTCATATCCAGTGGTTTGATCTTCGGCATGCCACACGTCCTTGGCTAAGCATAGGGAACCGAGCATACGATATCGCTGAAAGTGTCCGATAACTATCTGCTCCCGAGGAAGCGGTCAAAACCTCGGAGACCGGATTCAATGGCCAACGGTTAGGGAATCGAGCAGGCACCATGTGCTGGCGTCCGAAATGGCAAGCGGAGCGCCTAGGCCCAAGCAGGGCTGGAGACTTGAGGATGGAAGCCCGAAGGGGCCAAGTCCCGCAACAGCGGGATTGGTAAACGACAGCCATCCCCGAGGCGGGGCAAGCCCAAAACAACGACCTCAGAGCTACTGGAGGCGATCCGGCGTTGGCAGATACCTGTCTCCCGCTATGCGCATGAACTCACGCAAGCTACGCCGTCCGACGTCCCGCCTGAACGTCGCAATGACGTACTTCGAGTTGACCGTATTGATCACCCAAAAACTGCCTTCCTTCGTTACGGACTGAATGTCGGATGTCCGAATCAGCCGACCATCTGCAAATCGTTGGTACGGCCCAGGGCAAATGTGACCGAACACCACACCAACAGCACTGCACGCATGAATATGGACATTCACCAGGTAGGCCGTGACCAGCCCGTCGTAGTCTTGATTCACTGCTTTGGCGATGCGAAGAAGGTCGAAGTCCGAGTAGCGCTTTTCGTGTAAATCGACTGCGACGGTATTGATGTCGTCCATAGCTACAGAGCCTCCGACGCTGAGGCTACGCCGGTGGTTGCAGCGCTGCGCCGATATAGCTCCCTGACCCCAACCAAGGCATCGACATCGAGGTCGCGCTGATGGGTATTGACGTACACATCACCACTCTCGACGTGCAGAACACAGATCGGCACTTCTGCTTGGTTGAACCCCATGGAAAGCGATTTCAGCTTTTCCATCTTCCAGCCTGACCCTTTGTTCATCCATGCCGGGGTAACGACCTGGACATCTTGAATGACCATGCTCTCGTCTTGGGAGACCAGCAGCTCCACCAAGCGAGGCTCATCGTTCAGCATCTCTTCATAAGCTACGAACCGTCCCTCATGCCGGCGCTTGAGACTGACGTGATACCAATGAGTAACCAAGGATCGCGACATGGCGTGGAAGTGAGCGAGACCGTCCCCGAACATACCCACCGGGCCGGCCTGGTCTTGCATGCTAATCCTGAACATCGTGTATCTCGTGTTGAGCAGGCCCGCGAAGTGCGCCTGCGATTAACATAAGCCAAATATTGTCTTCAGCGAGGCAGTCATCTCGCGCCCTTTTCCCACGAGCACGTACACCGTGTTTCGCGTCTCGAACAGGCAAACACCGTCGAACGATTTACACAGGGTCGAGCGCACCCAGCCCCCTGGCGGAAACCGGCCATGACCGTCATGGATGACGCAGTGGGCATACATGAACATCGGCTCCAGACCAGTAGCTCGTACTTTCGCGAGCGACTCTGGGGATTCGTCGACGTGGAAGATGACCCAGTCCTCGACGGTGCAAAAAGGCTTACGACCGAAGCGCCCCGCGACCAATACTTCCACTTCTGCATGAGACAGCGACGTGCCAGCAGAGGAGATTTCCCCCTCCCGCAGCAGCTCGTGCTCAGAAGAATTAGTCATAAATTGATGATCCTATTGGCGACAAAGGAAATAGGGCTCTGCGCACGCACAGATCGCAAAGGTTGCGCATCTTTCGTCCCATCGCAATGACTATATACATTTGTGTGGAACTCATCAAACGGGGCATACCGTCTCCTTTTGTGGAGAGGTGCGCTGGATGTCTTTGCGGAAGGCATATGCGGCAACGCTACAGTGGCTGAGGGTTCGACATGGGTTGTCGCAAGCAGACCTCCAGCAACAGACTGATCAAGCACACATAAGCCGCTTGGAAGCATCGACGACATCGGCTACCGTCGATCTCAGTGCCGATTTAGCTAAAGCGCTAGGCCTAATGCCACTCTCCTTTCTCACACTGGTGGCCGCAGCCGATGAGGGCAAGACCGCGCGCTCAGTTCTGAATGACACAATGAAAGAACTCATGCAGCTCGGTGTTCTTGATGAGCAGCTACCTGCCGAACCCCAAAAGCTCACTACGCCCCAGAGGATCGCTGCCGCAGAAAGACTCAAAGCGGTGCGCGATCTCAAGGCGGCAGGCCTTTCTCAAGCGGAGGTTTGCCGGCAATTAGAACTGCCCAAGAGCACAGTTAACCGGCTGTGGTACGTTGGCGGTTGAGACTCAATTAGGCACCAAACCCTGCCCAGCATGGATCAGAGCCATTTTTCGATGTCAGTATCCAGCAAAAAGGACAATGTGACCTCAGCCTTGGATCACGCTTTCTCGCACAGTAGTCCACGCTAGAAAACCACTTACAGGTTGCCGGTAGTCCACCCAGACTCGTAAAGTTCTGAACCATGGACTGGCCAACGTGAGAAGACGATATGGATGAGGAATCGCCACCGATGCTCGACCCGGAGCTTGAGGCCATCCAGTGGCCGGCAGACTTCTCCGGCCAGCAGCTGTTTATCCAGGGTGAAGATTGGCAGTACAACGCGATGCTGAACTGGTCTCACTTTCGTGTCGATCTCTATGCTTTTGCATACAAAGATGCCGCTGACGGACTTGTGGAGGCGATGGCGAATCGTCAGGTGCCATTGGATAGCGGCATTTACCCTTTGCTTTTTCTATACCGCCACTCCTTGGAGCTGCAGTTCAAGCTGATGCTAAAGAGTGCTCGCGCTCTGACAGGCAAAGAGCCCAAGAACTACGACAAGCATCCGTTGATGCCTCTGTGGTCGGAGTTGCGTCATCTGCTCAAGGGCATCGGTCTAGAGCGCTCTGACGCCAATGCTACTGCTGTTCACGAGTTCATTCGCCAGTTGGACAACGTTGACCCAGACTCGATGGCGTTTCGGTATGCGACGACCAATAGTGGTAAAGACCATCTCCCAGACGTTACGCACATCAACATCCGGCACTTGCGCGAGGTGCTCAACAGCGTCTTCGTTTGGCTAAACGGCACATATAGCTGGATTGGGGAGATGGAGCAGGGAAAGCCTGGCGACTGATCACGCTAGGTGTGATGCCAGGCAGTTACCCTTCATGCTGATCATGCTTGCCGGGCAAGATCTTAGGCCAGAGATCACCGCCTATGGCTCCGACCTAATCTGTTTTAAATCGTTTGAAAAGTTTTTCGGGCGCCAGATACAACCTCCCGCGTGTCCGTGAGAAGGCAACATAGAGTTTGTTTTTTGTCTGTGGAGGGAGATCGGCAAGCGAGGATTTTTCGTAGACCTTCCAGTGAGTAGTACCCAGCACAACGCATACATCGTTGTAGTGATCCAGACCTTTACTGGCACCCCAGTTGTTAGACAGACACCCGTATTTATAATGTTCCTGGTAGAACAGCTTCACCACGTTGCCATCGGCGTGCACGGCGTTAGCATCGACTTGATTGGCCAGAGGAATGATTTCGGTTTCATACGTGTGCTGTGACTGCATATCAATCTGCAGATGTGCACGTATGAAATCACATACGGTGACGCCACACCTCCAGCTTCGACTCAGTGTCTCCTTGTCGACAGTCACACCCGCCTTTTGAAAAAGCTTTTCGTATTTCCCAATGTCAGCGTGTAGCGAGCTGTTCACGTTTCCATCACGACTGGTGTCGAACGTATGCTGATAGAAGTCACCTACAAATAGCATTTCAACCTTGGCTTTCGCTAATGCCATTAGCAGGTTGAAATCATGACCTGCTAGGTCTTGAACTTCGTCGACATAAAACTCATCGTAAAAGCGCTCCATTCGCGCCATCACGTCAGGAATTGCATTAACGGTCTCTAGGAGCTTTGCGAGGCGATTGTGGTAAACGCTGCCGCTTGTAGTAGCGTAATACGCCATATTGTCCCGTTTGAGCTTTAGCGTACGGGCGTGCGGAGCTCGAAAGCTGATTCCCCGCGTCTGCATATGCACTTGCAGCAGAGGGCGATAGCAGAAGCTATAAAGGAACGTGAAATAACTCAGCAGGTTGATGTTTTTCGGCACATGGCCAAACCGTTTGATGATGCTATCGCGCAAATGGCGATAGTTGTTCTCCGTGTAGGTGATTATCAGTGCGCGCTTTTCTAGGCTCAGACGCTTCACTAGCAAGGTGGTCTTCCCTGAACCTGCCACAGCGAACATCACTCGTTTATCCATTGGATTGCCTCCGCGATGTAGGCAGGAACGGTGAGCTCGCCTGGCTTTCCCTTGAGCAGCTCAAACGCGGCTTCTGCCTTGTTTGCCAGCATGTATTCCAAGGGGGAGAGGGTTTTTCGTCCTGGGCCGAAGACGGTCTTGCAGGTTTCCTCGTTGTCGTTGTGCAACCCTATTTCGAAGGTTGAACGGGCATTGTCTTTGTCGGCAAAGACTTTGGCATTATCCGAAGCGAAGTCGACGTAGTTTTCTACGCAGTTTTTCTGATAATCCTTGTCATTGTCTCGTATGGCTGCGACTCGAATTCCGAGCAGGTTAGCGAGTTCCATGTACCTTTTGAAGCTGGTGCCCCCAATAGAGATTATGTGGACGTCATCGACATGCGGTAGGCGCCCATTTGTACATTGCTTATAGAACTCTTCCACCAGGATGAATTCAGCATCACCTTCAACCAATATCACCTTCTTCGAGAGCGCGAACTCCAGGACGTTGTTATCCGGGGCCTTCATGAAGAATTCTGCGGTGTCAGGTGATAGGGCTTTAAGTGAGCCAGCAGCTGCATTCGGGCCGATCAAAAGGGCATGCCGAAGATCAAGCCTTGAGCAGATATGGCTGCTGTGGGTTGCAATGAAAAGCTGGGTGCTCTCGTTCTCCGCTAGCTTGGCGACAAGTGCTTTCATGGAGGAATGGCTGAGGTGGTTCTCAGGCTCCTCCAAGAGCATTACATCCAAGCCGCCTTGCTTGTGCTTGCTCAGCGCAAATTCAGTCTTGATGAAGCACTGCCTTCCTTTGCCGTGGTTCTCAAGCGGAATATTGTCTTCCGTGATGATTAGGTCAGTTTCCAGGTTCGACCGGACGCTACTCCGTACGTCAAACTGATACGCGGGTAGGTCAGCGTTGAGGGCTGCGAGATGTTGTCCTGTAAAAGCCTGCTTGCCTTGGCGATACAGGTTTTCAAGCTTATAGCGGTCTTCAACGGGGGCGTTGAAAGCGTACACAGCTCGGGTGTATTCACGAGATGCGTGGTCGCCATCAATACGTGAACCGTCTAGCATCATGTGTTTGATGGGTCGGTTGAAAGCTGCATAAGGCCTGCAGGCGAACGTTTCAAACCGCACCGCGTAATATTCGAACGGGAAGTTCGGTTGATCATCAGCCAAGATGGCTTGCACCGCTTCGCCATACTCGGCCATCACCGCAAGGATCATGCGCACGCCGTCAGTCTGGCGCTGGTGGGAGTTGTTGGTTCCATACAGGCCTTCGTCGTCACCTTCCTCTAGGAAAACGTCGACTATCAGCTCAGGTAGTTTTTCTAGGGTCTTCTCCCCTGCGAGGAAGGTGTTCACCGAATCCTTGTTGAGCAGTGTTTCTGCACCCAGAGCTTCAATGCGGTTGCGACTCCCGCCGAGCGCGAGGTCTAGCGCGAGCAAAATGCTGCTTTTTCCTGCCTCATTGTTGCCAATCAGCACATTCTTCCCAGACTCAAAATCGAGCGTGAGCGTTTTGAATTTTTTGAAATTCTGAATTACCACTTTCCGTATGGTGTGCATGTTTAGCCCTGAGCTGGAAAATCAAAAATGAAGTTGAACCACATGGTTGTTGAGTCAGGTGGTTACGGATTCATAGCCAATACATATCCATCTGCAACGAAACCTCGTCAAGAGATCGGCTCGTTTACCGGCTAAAGCGCCTACGAGAGTGTAATCCCCCGCAAGACGCCATCAGATAATCGCTCAAACGCCGTACCGTTTGTTACCGCCAGAGGTAATGCAGTATCGACCACCCCTAGGCCCTATACACACGTTTCCAGAGGAACAGGGGCACGAGGAACCGTAAGCTGGAGTCTGTTGGCGAGCGGGTAGTGGAAGCTGGGCCGACGGTCTGGGCTTCGGAACAACGTAGCAGCCAGGCCCACTGCATAGACTCTTGGACGAAAGCCATTTCGAAGATTGACCATCAATGCTGATACGCGCCCATTCATTCCTCGTCTCGAAGACCTGAACCTTTTCCCCGCGCCTCAGTTTGGAGATGACCTTTCCACCTGGTTGATCCCTGACATTGAGATTATCAGCACTCACAAAGTGCTCAGTTGCGGAAGCAGGAGCCGGGGTTGGCGGTGAGGCCGGGGAAATCGACGCTTGCGTATTCGGCGAGCTAAGAGCGTGTGGCTGTACCGGGGCTGGAGGCGTGTCTTTCTTCCCCATTGCCCACAGGACGGCAAAAAGAATCAGGAGCGGGACAAACCATGACGGGGACTTCTTGCGCATATCCATTGCTCTCATTCAGCATGTATTACACGGCTGTCTTCCTGACCACCCGGACGTCATCACCTATTGCGAGCTTAGCCAAGCGTCCACTTTTTGCAGCCTGTGCAGTTCAGAAAGCTGGGGCTTGCCAAGATCAAGCACCTTAAGCAACCGATTCCTTGCCTCAGGGGAAGGAAACCATTCCGCGACTTCTACATTGCAATGTGTTGAATCGCTCAACGCCCATTTAACGATCATGTCAGTTGCGGCTCTATAGTGATCAGCCATAAAGAGCCTTTTATCCTCTACGGGCCAGCCGCGCTTCCTCAACTGCTCGGTAACATCAGTGATGCCCGTGTCACCAAAAAAGGCGTCGGTATCTGGGTAGTGAATCCCTGCAAGCGATACTTTGGCGACCCCTGCCTCTCGGTCAAAGTACGACAGGAAGTGCCACCCACCGGTGATACACCCTGGGTGAGGGAAATTGATTGCGGCCTTGCCAGTTATGTAGTGCTGGCGAGAAACGCGTTTGAGATCGAAATCGAGGAGCGGTTGCTTCATGTGACATGTCTCTGTGCAGTTGCGTTATCTGATTGCCAGGACGCGCCCTGAAGACGGAAGACTAAGACGCAGCAAGTTTCCATCGGGCTCAGCGTCTAAGGTGACTTAGAATCACCGCCATCTGAACTTTGCTAGGCACAGCCCCATGGACAAAGACCTGATCTGCCACCAATGCTTGAACGAAGCCTATCTCATTAGGTTGATCAGGCGAACAGGCGTGACTGCGGAGTGCTCGTTCTGCCTAAAAAGGCGTAAGGGTATCCCATTCGAAGACCTGATCAGCATGGTCGACGATGTCCTCCAGAAGTATTGCCATCCTGGAGCGATATACGATCAGTACGATGACAACGGAAAACGCTCTGAAACAGAGCAGACTGGCGATCCCCTTATCTTCCATGTCGCAGAATTGCTTGGTTTGGATGAGGACGACCCGGTTGCCGAGCGTGTTCTCTGCGACCTCAACGAAAGCTCCCATTACGACATCATGCAAGGAGGTGACGCGAGGTACAGCGATGATGAAAACTATGAGTGGAGAGTGATTCGACCAAGGGAAGCAGAAGCTCGATGGCTGAATTTTCAGAACGAAATGAAGCATGGAAATCGATTTTTTAGTCAGCATGCCAAGGATTTTCTGGACTGGCTGTTTCGAGGGCTCTCATCCTTCAAAAGCCCTAATGGCTTGATGTCCGTTGTCAGAGAGCTTGTCGACGATCAGATCTTTCGTGCTAGGCGCTGTGATTCCGCTTCAGAATACGACTCGATCATTAGCAAGCCTGCTGCAGAACTCGGCCCTCCACCCAAGGAGGCCGCAGGTGCTGGCCGAATGAACCCTAAAGGGCTGGCCGCTTTTTATGGCGCTTTTGACCGAAAGACCTGTGTTGCCGAGCTTCGCCCGCCAGTAGGAGGACGAGTCGTAAGCGGAGAATTCAAACTCACAAGACCCGTTCGCGTCCTGGATTTCATCGCATTGGATGAAGCCTACGAAGCGAGGCCGTTGAGTGCGTTTGAAGCCAGCTACGAAGAGCAAATGGGTAGGCGCATCTTCTTGAAAACACTCCACGCAAAAATTACCGTTCCGGTGCTTCCGAACCAGGAACACGAATACCTAGCTACACAAGTCATGGCGGAGTACCTAGCTACACAATTCGACCCGCCGCTCGACGGAGTGCTGTTCGAATCAGCTCAAGTGCGGAAAGGTACAAACCTGACCCTTTTTAATCATGCCGTGGTGGCTTCACTCGAGCCTAGAACTGCTTTCACGAACCTAGATGATTTGCTTAGCAGCCCCTCATCGCAGACGCCTGCGATTGAGTACGTGCCTGACACGCTGGTAAGGCATAAGGTTTGTCGTGTCAAATTCATAACTGAAGACCTGCAGCGCGATGATGGTCAGCCAGAGTCCGACGAGCATTACGACGACTGGGATGATTACTAGAGGCTATGTACGCTGACGTAGGTGTTAGAAGGTGCGCGGCTGCGGCAGTCGTCGTTGCCGACTAAAAGTCGACCGCTAGAGAGCCTTCAGCAGTTTCTCAAGCATCTGATGCTCCCATACAGATAGCAGTGCAATGGGGTCTGTGCCAAAGCGATCTCCGGAGTCAAACGACCAGTGTCGCCCATCCGGGCTGATGCATTTTTCGCAGTAGTCGAGCTGATCGCAGTCGTTGTAAATCGATATCTCCCAACCATCTACATTGATCTGGAAGTGGCCGGCATAAATTTCGTCCCACGATTCATGACCTACCTTACTCATGACGCTTCGACCCAAAATCACCTCCCTAAGTACGTGGGATACCTCTCTTGCGGAGAGCTCAGCCGCAGTGTTTTCGCTAACGCTACCTACCTGGGATGAACGCGCTGCCGCTCTGGCCTCTTTCAGCCTTTGCTCAGCGTACATAGCCGGGTCATCAGCTGGCAGCGGGTAGCCGGCAGCGGATAGAGCTTCGGCGCGTTCTTCAATGAGTAGGCGCTCGGGATCGCGAACCTTTTGGTAGGCTCTGCCTGGTACACGTCGAGTTGTGTCCATTCCCGGCTCCCCAGAAGGCTGATGACTAAGAGCGACTAAATTACTTTTAGAACGATAACAGAACGCTGCGAATAGCGATGCCGAGCTCCGAATCATGAGGGTAGGATGCGTTGCGATCTATGCTTCACAGAGGCTCAGACACCAAGCAAGCGGAGCGCGCAGGCGTGAGGGATGCGAGCCCGCAGGGTCGAGACACGCCTTGGCGGGGCTCGATTCACGGCAGCCTGACGCCGCAGGCGGCACGCCATCAACGCCAACAAGAGGTAACTCAAATGCCCGACGATGAACTCCGCGAACTGGAGGCCAAGAGACGAAAGGCTTTGTGGATGCTTGCGAACATATCTCCAGGCGATTTGAAGGCGTTCGATGCCTTATCTATCCTTGATAACCTTGATCTTCAAGAACGGAAATACTCCCCTCATGCTGACAAGGCACTTGAGCTCAACCAGCTTCGGGATTGTGTCACCGTGCAGTATCACCACTCCGGAATCGACATCATTTTGGAGCAGACTATCCCCCAGCCCTGGAGGGAGCGCTTCAATCAGGCGAGTATCGGGTCGACCAGATTGTTAGATGGGCCTTACGCTGCGGACTGGTGTAAATTCCTGGCTTGTTGGGAATCAGAGATGCAGCACCTCGAGGCACACAGAGCTGCCAGAAGTAAGCCCAAGCTGGATTGATGCAGACGGAGAAAAGACGTGGAACGAGACAGCGATGACACCGTGTATTGCGATATCCAAATGCATGTAGCCCAAGGCCGGGAGCTACTGGAAGTAGTGACTGCCCTGCGAGAGTCGAAAGCTCATCCAAGTCTCGACAGAGTTTTTGAACACATTCAGGACGAGCTCAGCACCTCAATCGACATCGTTGAGAACCCGCCGACCTGGGGGCCTTGGTTTCAGTAAACCTCACCACAGCCCGTACTGTTTCTTCCTGTATATCGCGGATAGCCCACCAGTGTGAAAGCTGCCGGTGCCGGCGACTACAACTCCTGCAAGCACCTCTCCTTCCGTCTCTCTAGGTACAATACGAGCGTGACGCCTGCACCGCTCGGGAGCTCATTTTCAGAAGATGCCTAATGAGTGCGCCTATCAAAATCAATCAGTAAAGGAATACAGTCTTGCATATTAAAAGTTTTGGTCTGTTGGGGCTTCGAACACTCTGCCTCAATAACATCATGCAGACCAACTCCCTTAAACCGCGTGATGTTCCTCAAGTCAAAGCTTCAAAGGTTAATATTTTCGTCGGCCCCAACGGCGGCGGTAAGTCAACTGTGCTAGATATGGTGCGCGCACTCAAGGATGTTGAGATTATAAAAACGATTGCTCGTGAAAACATGCGATCCACTACCGTGGCGGCTTCCATCATCTACTTTGACAATGGAGCTTGGGTAGCTTCAGTATTCAACAAGCTAGATATTGATGAATTTGGCACATACATAGCCGTTACCACACGAGAAGACAGACACTTATTCAAGGGAAGCATTTACAGTAAATCGTCGAAATCTCCCAAAGAACTTTTAAAGGTTTTAGATAAACTAGAAGCAATAATTAGTTTTCGCTCATCACACGACGAGCGCGGAGTTTGTATTAACAAAGTCATCAACGCGCTCAATAATGATGGCAAGCATCTAGTGGGACTCGCGCCGCACCCATTGCAGCCCGACCAAGTAGACTATAAAAGGCCTCCAAATGCAGATGACGCCTACAAGCATGCCAACCCAATTAGCTTTCTTGATAAGAATACGTTAGGTGTCTACCTCAACGATGATTTAGGTCAGTACAACCATATCCCAATAAAGATGCTGCCGTCTGGATGGCGGGCGTTTGCTGGACTAATAGGATGGCTGAACTCTGTTAAGGATGACCAGATATGTGTCATCGAGGAGCCTGAAGTCCACCTGCATCCAACGCTTCAGAGACTCATGATGGCTAGAGTTTCTGAAATCGTCACCCGCAAGAACCTTCAGCTTTTCATCTCTACGCACTCTTCTGTGCTTCTAGACATATCAAGCTGGTCTGTACCAGACACAAAGCTATTTGAAGTAAATGGTTACGCATTATCAGAATTAACATCACCTGCAAGGGCTCTGTCAGGGCTCGGCATAAAACCAAGCGATGTTTTTCAAGCCAACGGAGTGATATGGGTCGAAGGGGCGTCTGATCGAATCTACATTTTGCACTGGCTTTCGCTCTGGTGCTCGACGCATGGTAAATCCATGCCCATGGAGAATCTTGATTTCTCCTTCGTTTTTTACGGCGGCTCTATGCTCGGCCATTTCACATCAAATGCTACGCCAGGATTAATTGACATATTCAGTATAAACAGGAACTCCATAGTAGTTATGGATCGAGATCTAGACTTTCAGCGCGCAGCTGACGGCACTGATGAATGCATTAACCAAAACTGCGTGAAATATCAGGTTTGGGCAGACATTGCTGAACATGAATCGAAGACAGGATATTGCTGGGTGACTGATGGCTATACGATTGAAAGTTATTTGCCAGCAGCTTTTCGAGACAAGCATTATCGGATTTTCGGCGCTAGACTAAAGCAAATTACTACTTATTCAAAAGTTACAATCGCGGACAAGTTCGTAGCCGGGGGTAGCACTTTCAACCATAGCTATGACCCACAAACCGACTTGCCAACTCAGATTGAAAGACTTTTCAACACTATTGAGGCATGGCAGTTGTAGGCCCAAGCGTCGGTAAGTCTCGCCTCAAGGCAATCAAAGGTGTGCATCCCAAGCGTCCATCGCCTCGCTCACAGTAGCCAACCAGCGGAGATGATCGTTCTGTATGGCATTGGCGACGTGCTTGGCGGTGTTGGCTTCGATCCAAGTTGGGATACTTTGCGTGCCGTCCGAGAACAGGCTTGCGGTCGCGACAGCGAATCGCCCCGTACTCGTAGACTGGAGGCACAGATAACGCACTGCACCGCCACTGTGCAACCGACGCCAAGCCACCACCTCGATACAGTCCATGGCACCCACTGGCGTCTCTACGGAGGGACTCGCTTCCTGTTCCAGCAGGAGGCCTGTCGCTGCCTCGAAAGGTTTCCTAGGCGCTCCTGGTTTGTGGACAAGATGCTTCAACTGCTGACGTGAGGCGATTATCTGATCTCGGAGTTCTTCGGGATCGATGGACATCCCGCCCTCCGGTGTCACCTTGAGGGTCTTCAAGGAGTTGGCCGCCTGGATGAACTCGCGCTCACGCTTCTTCTCTTGTTGAGGACGGCGGTCGGGAAACAGTTTAGTGATTAAGCGATGGAGGTTGATCATGATGTATTCCGCAAGCGCCGATTGTAGCCGAGAAGCTCGGATAGGCTATCACTAGCATGCCTGCATATCCCCACAACCTAACGCGTATATGGCGGAAGCTGTTGCCGCTGCTCGAGAGCTGTCAAAATTAGCGAAGAAAAATGGACACTTACCGTTTTCTTGTAACTAATTGATTTTCATGAATTTGATATGTCCATTTCAATAATAAGCTCACGCGTGCAGAACTTCGACAAGACCATCGTTTCGATTCCGACCTGGCGCCTGATGTCCGAGTCGTTCAAGAACTGGCGCGGCATGCAGCAGTCGGGTGGGCGACGGATCAAACGCAGCCTGTTCATCGACGCAAGCGGTGTGCGATTCATCCGTGATGATGAAGAGCAGAAGCTGTCCCAGGTGCATCTGCTGACCGATTACATCAGCCGCAAACAGGCTGAACTCAAGGCGTGGAACGAGGCTCAGGGCAACGTCGCGGCCATGTCGGCCAACCGGCGGCGGATGACCAACATCGGGACCTTCCGCGCCTATGCGCTGGCGTATTTGAAGAGCCACACGGAGATTCAGCCGAACATGACCTGCATGGTCCGGCAGATGCAAACCACGGCGCAGGGGATTCCGCTGGAAATCTACTGCTTCACCCGCACCACGGCGTGGGCGGATTACGAGCGGATTCAGGGGGATATTTTCGATTACTTGCTGGCGGTGCTGCCGGAGTTCGGGTTAAGCCTTTATCAGCAGCCGAGTGGCGGGGATCTCAGGGCCGGGTTGCTCCCGGCCATGCTGGGCGCCAGCCACATTCCAGAGCCTGAAAAACACGTCATGTAACTTCAGGTCTCCCCTTGTGGGAGCGAGCCTGCTCGCTCCCACAAGGGTTTAGTGCGCGACTGCCGGTTGGCGTATACCCAACCGGCTAATCCACACCGCCATCAAAATCACCGAACCACCCAAAAACAAGCGCCCCAGCTCCTCATGCTGATTCCAGATCAGCAGATTGATCAGCAACCCCACCGGCACATGCAGGTTGTTCATCACCGCCAACGTCCCGCCATTCACCAGGCACGCGCCCTTGTTCCACCAGTACAACCCCAACGCGGTCGAGACCAGGCCGAGGAACACCAGCACGCCCCATTGCAGCGGTGCTTCGGGCAGGAAATTCTGTTTGCCGAACAGCAGAAAGGCCGGCAACGCCACCGCCAATGCGCCGAGATAGAAAAAACCGAAGCGCCGGTAATGCGGCAGATCGCTCGGATGACGCGCCACCAGATGCTTATAAAGCACCTGCCCGGCGGCGTAGGTGAAGTTGGCCAGTTGCAGCAGCAGGAACCCCATGAAGAAATCCGGGTTGATCCGGTCAAAGCGGATCACCGCTGCGCCGAGCACTGCCACCAGCGCTGCGACCAGCGCCCATGGATTGAAACGCCGGTTAAGCGCATCTTCAATCAACGTCACATGCAGTGGCGTGAGGATGGTGAACAGCAAGACTTCCGGCACCGTCAGCACCCGGAAGCTCAGATACAGGCAGACGTAGGTCACGCCAAACTGCAACGCGCCGATCAGCAGCATGCCGCGCATGAACGCCGGTTCGACCGAACGCCAGCGCGTCAGCGGAATAAACACCAAACCCGCCAGCAACACCCGCACCAGCACTGCGAAGTAACTGTCGACATGACCGGCCAGGTATTCGCCGATCAGACTGAAGGAAAACGCCTGGATCAGCGTGACAAAAAGTAGATAGCCCATGCTCGCCTCGTTTTGAATGGCGGCGACGATAGCGGGTTTTGCCGGCGATCGCGAGAACACACATAAACCTGCGGGCAAGCCCGCACACAGGGATCTGTGTCCGCCATCAAACCGCAGACAAAAAAAAGCCCGATCTCGCTAAAGCGTTCAATCGGGCTACAGCACTCAGGAGCAACAAGTGCAAAGGGAGGTCGATGCGCGTACAGGCTTGAAGGGTTGCGCCAGGTCACTAGACCATCCAGCGATTATCTGGCGATTAACGGGTCAGGCGACCTGGGAAAGCTTGGCGTTGGCCTGGTTCAGTCCCTTCTCCTGGAAGTCGCCGCCCAGGTTCATGCCTTCGGCGTGGATGAAAGTCACGTCGTGAATGCCGATGAAGCCCATGACCTGGCGCAGGTAGGGTTCCTGATGATCCGCGGTGCTACCGGCGTAGATACCGCCGCGAGCGGTCAACACGTAAGCGCGCTTGCCACTGAGCAGGCCTTGCGGGCCGGTCTCGGTGTACTTGAAGGTCACGCCGGCACGCAGCACGTGGTCGAGCCAGGCTTTCAGCGTGCTCGGGATCGCGAAGTTGTACATGGGAGCGGCCAT
This sequence comes from Pseudomonas fluorescens NCIMB 11764, assembly GCF_000293885.2. Taxonomy (NCBI): domain Bacteria; kingdom Pseudomonadati; phylum Pseudomonadota; class Gammaproteobacteria; order Pseudomonadales; family Pseudomonadaceae; genus Pseudomonas; species Pseudomonas fluorescens. Next base: position 2,853,193 of record NZ_CP010945.1, on the reverse strand, counting down.
GACCAGCACGTCAGCGGCCAGCAATTCATCGGTCAACTGGTTGGAGCGCTCCAGGGAAACCTGTTCGATGTCGCTGCGCTGCTCGGCGGGTTTCATCCAGCCGCCCAACAGGTTGATGTCCAGGTGCGGCACCGGATTGACGGCCAGGTCACGCACGGTGATCTGATCGTTGGGGTGGGCGGCTTTCCACTGGTTGATGAAGGTCTGGGTCAGTTGACGGGACACCGAGTCTTGCTGACGGGCGCTGCTTTCGATGATCAGAACGCGGGACATGGGATGTAGGCTCCATCTGAGAATGCTGTAAGTCGATGGAGTGAAGGTTAAACAGAGTCATATCGATGAAAAAGCGCAAATAATTGCTATAACCCATCAATAAATTCGTTTATAAGCTGGATACACCCTGAGGGAGCAGGCTCGCTCCCACAGGATTTTGGTGCTTATTTCGGGGTGCAGGTCAGATTGATGCGCATCTTGATGATGGTCCGGTTGAACTTGGCGGTGGCATTTTTGTGCTTGCCGGCAGCCACTTCGATATTGCGGGTGCGCGGCGCTTCCGGACCGTTATTGAAAACCACCTTACAGACTGCATCGGTGCTGCCGTAGTTGTTCACCTGAATGGAGGCGATGTCGGTATCCGTGTCATACGTGTTGTAGTCGATGCTCAAGCCGTTCAACTGTTTTTGTACGTCGATCGGGTAAGCAAAGGCAGTCAGCGGCAGCATCGCCAACACCACACAACAGAATTTTTTCATTCGGCAGTCTCCAATAAGGACTGCCAGCTTAGGACAAGAGGAGCTCAACATGAAAGCGCCCCGCGTGACCCTTGATCAATGGCGAACGCTGCAGGCCGTGGTCGACCACGGCGGTTTCGCCCAGGCCGCCGAAGCGCTGCACCGCTCGCAATCGTCAGTCAGCTACACCGTGGCGCGCATGCAGGACCAGCTCGGTGTGCCGTTGCTGCGCATCGACGGCCGCAAAGCCGTGCTGACCGAAGCCGGCGGCGTGTTGCTGCGCCGCTCGCGCCAACTGGTGAAACAGGCCAGCCAACTGGAAGACCTGGCGCATCACATGGAGCAAGGCTGGGAAGCGGAAGTGCGGCTGGTGGTCGACGCAGCCTACCCGAGTGCCCGCCTCGTCCGCGCCCTGACCGCGTTCATGCCGCAAAGCCGCGGCTGCCGGGTGCGGCTGCGCGAAGAAGTGTTGTCGGGCGTGGAGGAAGTCCTGCTCGAAGGTGTGGCCGATCTGGCAATCACCGGCTTCAGCATTCCCGGTTACCTGGGCGCGGAATTGAGCGACGTCGAATTCGTCGCCGTCGCCCACCCCGAACACGCCCTGCACCGCCTGAACCGCGAACTGAATTTCCAGGACCTGGAAAGCCAGATGCAAGTGGTGATCCGCGACTCCGGCCGTCAACAGCCACGGGATGTCGGCTGGCTCGGCGCCGAACAGCGCTGGACCGTCGGCAGCCTCGCCACCGCCGCGACATTTGTCGGCAGCGGGCTGGGTTTCGCCTGGTTGCCCCGGCACATGATCGAACGCGAACTGAAGGAAGGGACGCTCAAGCTGCTACCGTTGGACCAGGGCGGCAGCCGTAACCCGAGCTTCTACCTGTATTCGAACAAGGACAAACCGCTGGGCCCGGCGACACAGATCCTCATCGAACTGCTGCGCACGTTCGACACCGCGCCGCTGGATGCGCCCTTCGCCGCCCCTGAACAAGCCTGACACGGAGTGAACCCATGGCCTATTTCGAACACGAAGGTTGCAACCTGCACTACGAGGAATATGGCCACGGCACGCCGTTGCTGCTGGTCCACGGGCTGGGTTCCAGCACCTTGGACTGGGAAAAGCAGATCCCGGCGCTGTCCGCCCGCTACCGAGTGATCGTGCCGGATGTGCGCGGCCACGGTCGCTCGGACAAACCCCGCGAGCGCTACAGCATCGCCGGATTCAGCGCCGACCTGGTCGCCTTGATCGAGCATTTGAACCTTGGCCCGACGCATTATGTGGGCCTGTCGATGGGCGGCATGATCGGCTTTCAACTGGCGGTGGATCAGCCGCAACTGCTCAAAAGCCTGTGCATCGTCAACAGCGCGCCCGAGGTCAAATTGCGCAGTCGCGACGATTATTGGCAGTGGTTCAAGCGCTGGAGCCTGATGCGCGCGCTCAGTCTGGGCGCCATCGGCAAAGCCTTGGGCGCCAAGCTGTTCCCGAAACCGGAGCAGGCCGAATTGCGTCAAAAGATGGCCGAACGCTGGGCAAAAAACGACAAACATGCTTATCTCGCCAGCTTCGACGCGATCGTTGGCTGGGGCGTTCAGGAACGACTTTCCAGAGTGTCCTGTCCAACCCTCATCGTCAGCGCCGACCGTGACTACACACCGGTGTCGCTGAAGGAGACTTACGTAAAACTGCTGCCTGATGCGCGGCTGGTGGTAATCGCCGATTCGCGTCACGCCACCCCGCTGGATCAACCCGAACACTTCAACCAAACCCTGCTCGAGTTTCTCACTGCAGTCGACACCACTACCCTCAGGATCACTGACCCATGCTGAAAAAAATCGCCCTCGTCGCTGGCTCCGTTCTGTTTGCCGCCAACCTGATGGCCGCCACGCCCGCCAAGGCACCGCACGTCCTGCTGGAAACCACCAACGGTCAGATCGAAATCGAACTGGACCCGGTCAAGGCGCCGATCAGTACCAAGAACTTTCTTGAGTACGTCGACAGCGGTTTCTACAACAACACGATTTTTCACCGCGTGATTCCGGGCTTTATGGTCCAGGGCGGTGGTTTCACCCAACAAATGCAGCAAAAAGAAACCAAGGCACCGATCAAGAACGAGTCCAAAAACGGCCTGCATAACGTGCGTGGCACGCTGTCCATGGCCCGTACCTCCGTGCCGGATTCGGCCACCAGCCAGTTCTTTATCAACGTCAAGGACAACGACTTCCTGGACCAGGGCGATGGCTATGCTGTCTTCGGTAAAGTCGTGAAAGGCATGGATGTCGTGGACGTCATCGTCAACTCGCAAACCACCACCCGTGGCGGCATGAAAGATGTGCCTGCCGATCCTGTGTTCATCAAGTCGGCCAAGCGCATCGACTAAGTCCAAAACGCACAGGGAGTGTTGAGCGGCCGCCGGTATCCGGCGCCGTTCAAATCGTTTAAAGGAGAGCCCGCACGCGGGCGGAGAACAAATGCTTTATCGCCGTTTTGAAAAACTGATCGACATATTCCGTGACGCCCCGACGGCGGCTCCGCCCGATCGTGTTCTCCCCTTCTATACCTATTACCTGAAGCAAGTCTGGCCAATGTTTGCGGTGTTGCTGATCGTCGGCCTGTTCGGTGCGCTGATCGAGGTGGCGCTGTTCAGCTACCTGAGTCGCATCATCGATTTGACTCAAGGCACACCCAACGTCGACTTCTTCAAGATCCACGGCGTGGAACTGGCCTGGATGGCAGTGGTTGCGCTGATTCTGCGTCCGCTGTTTCTCGCCTTGCATGACATGCTGGTGCACCAGACCCTGAGCCCGAGCATGACCAGCATGATCCGCTGGCAGAATCACAGCTACGTGCTCAAGCAGAGCCTGAATTTCTTCCAGAACGACTTCGCCGGGCGCATCGCCCAACGCATCATGCAAACCGGCAACTCGCTGCGCGATTCGGCCGTGCAAGCGGTGGACGCGCTGTGGCATGTGCTGATCTACGCGATCAGTTCACTGGTGCTGTTCGCCGAAGCCGACTGGCGCCTGATGATCCCGTTGTTGACCTGGATCGCCGCCTACATCGGCGCCCTCTGCTACTTCGTGCCACGGGTGAAAGAACGCTCCGTGGTGTCTTCGGATGCGCGTTCCAAACTCATGGGGCGGATCGTCGACGGCTATACCAACATCACCACGCTGAAGCTGTTCGCCCACACCAACTTCGAACAGCAATACGCCAAGGAAGCCATCGAAGAACAGACCGTAAAAGCCCAGCTGGCCGGCCGCGTGGTCACCAGCATGGACGTGGTCATCACCAGCATGAACGGCTTGCTGATCGTCACCACCACCGGCCTGGCGTTGTGGCTGTGGACCCAGTCGCTGATCACCGTTGGCGCCATCGCCCTGGCCACCGGCCTGGTGATCAGGATCGTCAACATGTCTGGCTGGATCATGTGGGTGGTCACCGGCATTTTCGAAAATATCGGCATGGTCCAGGACGGTTTGCAGACCATCTCGCAACCGGTCAGCGTCACCGACCGTGAAGCGGCAAAACCGTTGGCCGTTACCCGTGGTGAAGTGCGCTTCGAGCACGTGGATTTTCACTACGGCAAGAAAAGCGGGATCATCGGCGACCTCAACCTGACGATCAAACCCGGTGAGAAAATCGGCTTGATCGGCCCGTCCGGCGCCGGCAAATCGACCCTGGTCAACCTGCTGTTGCGCCTCTATGACGTGCAGGGCGGGCAAATCCTGATCGACGGCCAGAACATCGCTGACGTCGCTCAGGAGAGCCTGCGCGAGCGCATTGGCATGATCACCCAGGACACGTCGCTGCTGCATCGATCGATCCGCGACAACCTGCTTTACGGCAAACCCGATGCCACCGACGCCGAACTCTGGGAAGCGGTGCACAAAGCCCGTGCCGACGAGTTCATTCCGTTGCTGTCGGACGCCGAAGGGCGCACCGGGTTTGATGCGCATGTGGGTGAGCGCGGGGTGAAACTTTCTGGCGGCCAGCGTCAGCGGATCGCCATCGCACGGGTGCTGCTCAAGGATGCGCCGATCCTGATCATGGACGAAGCCACCTCCGCGCTGGACTCGGAAGTTGAAGCGGCGATCCAGGAAAGTCTCGAAACCCTGATGCAGGGTAAAACCGTGATTGCCATCGCCCACCGGCTTTCGACCATTGCGCGGATGGACCGGTTGGTGGTGCTTGAGAAAGGCCAGATTGCCGAGACGGGGACCCATGCTGAACTGCTGGCGCAGGGCGGGTTGTATGCGCGATTGTGGCAGCATCAGACTGGGGGGTTTGTCGGGATCGATTGAGGCTGTTTTGTTGGGTGAATATCCGTTACCAAAACAACGGATATGCCTCCAATCCCAAGCCAACCCAATAAACCGCCATACCCCACCAACCACAAGCTCTGGCACTTTCCCCATCCGCACTGGAATTCCAGAAAAACCCTGCTGTACTCACCCAAGGTCCTGAAGATGAACCTGTCGTAAACCCGCAGGATGCGTCACTCGATTCAGACTCGATAGCTCGCCTATCAAGGAAGATCTCATGTCTCTGTTCAAACGTTCAGTCACTGAGTTGTTAGGTACGTTCTGGCTGGTGTTGGGAGGTTGCGGCAGTGCGGTCCTGGCCGCGTCGTCTCCGCTGGGAATCGGCGTGCTCGGTGTGGCCATCGCGTTTGGCCTGACCGTGCTGACCATGGCCTTCGCCATCGGCCACATCTCCGGTTGCCATCTCAACCCCGCCGTATCAGTCGGTTTGTTCGTCGGTGGTCGTTTCCCGGCCAGGGAACTGCCGGCTTACATCGTTGCGCAAGTCATCGGCGGGATCATCGCCGCCGCGCTGATCTACTACATCGCCAATGGCAAGGAAGGCTTCGACCTCTCAGCAGGCCTGGCCTCCAACGGCTACGGCGAACACTCCCCCGGCAAATACTCGATGGCCGCAGGCTTTGTCTGTGAGCTGGTGATGACGGCGATGTTCGTGCTGATCATCCTCGGCGCCACCGATAAACGTGCACCCGCCGGGCTGGCACCGATCGCCATCGGCCTGGCCCTGACGCTGATCCACCTGATCTCGATCCCCATCACCAACACCTCGGTCAACCCGGCCCGCAGCACCGGCCCGGCACTGATTGTCGGCGGCTGGGCCATCGCGCAATTGTGGATGTTCTGGGTGGCGCCGCTACTCGGTGCGGTGATCGGTGGCGTGACCTATCGATGGCTGGGCAAGGAAGGCACTTGAGCCCAACGGAGAAGGATCAGCCTTGCCGATAAGGCAAGGCGGTCCTCGCTTCCTCGGCATACGCCAGCACGCCGAGACGTTCCTGCTGCAGGAAGTCCTTTACCGCCGCTTTCAGGCCGGGATGACGCAAGTAGTGCCAGGAATGGGTGATCACCGGTTCAAACCCGCGAATCAATTTGTGTTCACCCTGAGCACCGGCATCGAAACGCTGAAAGCCGTTGGCAATCGCGTAGTCCATGCCTTGATAGAAACACGTCTCGAAGTGCAGCCGGTCGAACTCCGCCAGACAGCCCCAGTAACGGCCGTAAAAACTGTCGCCACCGACGAGGCTGAAGGCCATGGCCACCGGGCGTGAGCCCTGTCTGGCCAACACCACGCGAATGGACTCCGGCATGCGTTCGGCCAACAGGCTGAAAAATTCCCGCGTCAGATAAGGTCGTTGCCGACGCACTGCGTAGGTGTTGGCGTAACAGGCGTAAACGAAATCCCACTGCGCCTGATCCAGTTGCCGGCCTTCCAGCCATTCGAATTCGAAGCCCTGCCCCGCCACCTGCTCGCGTTCTTTGCGCATCTGCTTGCGTTTGCGTGAACTGAGGACGTCGAGGAAGTCCTGAAAATCCCGATATCCGCGATTCTGCCAGTGGTACTGACAGCCGATGCGTTGCAGCCAGCCAGGGTGTTCGGCCAGTGCCGCGTCGGTGAACGGGTCCGTGAAGTTGATGTGAGCGCTGGAGAGCTCTTCGATTTCAAGGTAGCCGGGCAAACTCTTCAGCAGTTCGAAACCGTCTTCAACCGTGGCGGCCAGCAAACGCGGGCCGCTGACCGGGCTGAAGGGCACGGCAGTCAGCAGTTTGGGGTAATAGTCGATGCCGGCACGCTCGCATGCATCGGCCCAGGCGTGATCGAACACGTACTCGCCGTAGGAGTGCCATTTGCGGTAGCTGGGCAGCGCGGCGATCAACCGATCACCTTCCATATGCAGTAAATGCTCGGGCTGCCACCCGGAATGCGGACCGACGCTGCCGCTGTCCTCCAGTGCGCTGAGAAAGGCATGACGCAGAAACGGCTGATCATCCGGCACCAGGGCATCCCAGGTGTGCGGCGCTATATCGGACAGACTTTCCAGACGTTGCAACGGCATCACTTCCTTCCCCACTTCTTGGCGTAAAAGCCTCGCGAGTATCGCCTATAGCGTCGCAATCCACACCCGCGATTCGCCGACAGAGCCCGGAATAGAAAGTTCATTCCGATTTTGTATCGTCATCGAGACGCCATCACATTGCCACTGCTTTGTCATAAACCATCGCGATACTGGCGCCTGTTTTTAGAGCGCCGGGTTATAGCACCCGGCCACTGTTTTCCGTCCCTTTGCGGCCGGTTGTGCCCCGGATGGCTCAGTCATCCCCTCTCATCTTCGGAGATTGATATGCGTCTTGCTTCCACGAAAACTGCGGCGGCCCTGTGTGGCGGCCTGCTGCTGGCCATGAGTGTTCCGGCCAGCGCCGCAGTCGACGGCAAACTGCTCGACATGCTGAAGGCTAACGGTTCGATTACCAACGCGCAGTACAGCGAACTGCAAGCCGAACTGGCCCGGGATCAGAAAGAACAGCAAATCGCCCGTCAGGCTCAACAAGAGACCAACGAGCAGATCGCGGCCACCGCGAAGAAAACCGAAGCACTGAGCACCTTCGACCAGAAGCTGGCGTGGGCTGCCAAGACCCAGTTCAAGGGTGACGTGCGTTTCCGTCAGGAGACGGTCAAGAACGATGGCGTATCGAACACCGGCGACCAGGATCGTCAACGTATCCGTGTCCGCCTGGGTGCCTACACGGCAATCAACCCGCAAGTGGACACCGGCATCCGTATCGCCACTGGCAGCGACAACGACTCTCGTTCCACCAACCAGAGCCTGGATGGCAACTTCACCAAGAAGGATATCTGGCTGGACCAGGGTTACGTCGACTACCACCCTGATGCCATCAAGAACCTGCACCTCGTTGGCGGCAAGATGCCACAGCAATGGGTGAGCATGGGCGACATCATCTGGGATAGCGACATCAGCCCGGAAGGTCTGGCACTGACTTACAAATACCCGTTGGGCGGCAGCACCGAGCTGTTCGGCAGCGCCGGCCACTACACCCTCAAGGACAACGTCGACGGCGAAGGCAAGCAGTTCCGTCACGACCTGCGTCTGTACGCAGGCCAGTTGGGCGCTCGTTTCGCGATCACTGACAACCTGAAAATGACCCTGGGTGGCAGTCTCTACGCTTACGACAACGACAACGACATCAACAACACCTGTGCGGCGAACACCTGCCGCCTGGCCATTAACGGCAACACGGCGAACGAGCAGTTCAAACTGTACGAAGGCTTTGGTCAGCTCGACATCGGCGGCCTGCCAATGCCGCTGTCGATCTACGGTCAAGTCGTCAACAACGACGATGCCAGCAACGATCAGGACATGGGCTGGCTGGCCGGTGTCAAGACCAACGTCTTCGGCTTCGGCGTGGACTACAACTATCGCGACGTACAGCGTAACGCGGTGGTCGGCGCCTTCACCGACTCCGACTTCGCCAACGGTTTCACCGGTTCGCGCGGCAGCAAGTTGAAAGTGAGCTACGAGATCGACAAGAACTTCGCCCTTGGCGCGACCTACTTCATGGCTGATTCCGACTACACCAACGCCACGCTGCGGGACTCGAAAATCAACACCCTGCAACTGGATGCCGAAGCCAAGTTCTGATCCCGGCTACACGGCCCGGGCAAGGAAGCCCGGACTGCTTTTACAAACTCGCGTTGCAGTATCGGTCCCCATCATCCGTCCGATACTGCAACGCGAGTTTTTTTGTGCAAAAAAAAGATCGCAGCCTGCGGCAGCTCCTGCATGGGATTACGTAACCCAGTAGGAGCTGCCGCAGGCTGCGATCTTTTAAAGCGAACTCAGCGCTTGCGCAGAATCACGCTGCCAATCGAGTAACCGGCGCCAAACGAGCTGAGCACGGCCAGCGAACCGGCGGCCAGATCGTCCTGGTTCTTGTGAAACGCAATCACCGAACCGGCGGAGCTGGTGTTGGCGTAGGTGTCGAGAATCACCGGCGCTTCTTCTTCGGTGGCTTCGCGACCCAGCAGTTTCCTGACGATCAAGTGGTTCATGCTGAGGTTGGCCTGGTGCAGCCAGAAGCGCTTCACGTCGCCAACATTGAGCTGGTTCTCTTCCAGGTGCGCACCGATCAGCTCGGCAACCATCGGGCAGACTTCCTTGAACACCTTGCGGCCTTCCTGCACGAACAGTTTGTCCCTGGCACCGATGCCCTCTTCCGCCGCGCGGTTGAGGAAGCCGAAGTTGTTGCGGATGTTGTTGGAGAACTTGGTCAACAGCTTGGTGCTGACCACGTCGAACTGATACTTGGACGTCGCCAGGTCGGCGCGCTCGATGATCACCGCGGTGGCCGCGTCGCCGAAGATGAAGTGGCTGTCGCGGTCACGGAAGTTCAGGTGTCCGGTGCAGACTTCCGGGTTGACCATCAGGACGGCCCGGGCCTGGCCCAGTTGCACGCTGTTGGCGGCCGCCTGAATACCGAAAGTCGCCGAGGAGCAGGCGACGTTCATGTCGAAACCGAAACCCTGGATGCCCAGCGCTTCCTGGACTTCGATGGCGATAGCCGGGTACGCGCGTTGCAGGTTGGAGCAGGCAACGATCACGCCGTCGATGTCGGCGGCGGTTTTGCCGGCGCGCTGCAAGGCTTGTTCGGCCGCGCCGATGGCCATCTGGCAGAGGACCGACCACTCGTCGTTCGAGCGCTCCGGCAGGCGTGGCGCCATGCGTTGCGGGTCAAGAATGCCGTCCTTGTCCATGACGAAGCGGCTTTTGATGCCGGAAGCTTTTTCGATAAACGCTGCGTTGGACTCGGTCAACGCTTCGATTTCGCCACGGGCGATGGCATCGGCGTTGTCGGCGTTGAACTGCGCGACGTAAGCGTTGAAAGACTGCACCAGCTCTTCGTTGGAAATGCTGTTGGCCGGGGTGTACAGGCCGGTGCCGCTGATGACGACGTTATGCATGGTCGTTTCTCTAATCTGTTCAGGCAGAAAGCATTGGCACCGACGTACCAATACACAAAGGGTCTGTTCCCGTGAGAGGAATCAAACCTGGCATCGCTTTATTCCGTTCCGCCCGAACCTGTGGAGGCTCAAAACCGCGGGGCCGGCGTTTATAGGCGCGAAGTTTGCCATAAACGTTGGGTTTTGGCGCCTTTTGCGAAGTAGCGGCGTATCTCTGTCAGCCTTTTGTGGCGAGGGGATTTATCCCCGTTCGGCTGCGAAGCAGTCGCAAAACCAGCGCACTCGGTGTAACTGATACATCGAGTGCGCTGATTTCAGGGCGGCTTCGCCACCCAACGGGGATAAATCCCCTCGCCACAAAGTCCTCTCCCAAAGGGCCTACGGTTCGACCTGGGTCCATTGTTTGTTCAGGCGCTTGTCGGATATCGGCACTTTGGTCCCCAACTGTTGGGCAAACAGTGAAACCCGGTATTCCTCCAGCCACCAGCGGTACAGCTCAAGCTGCGGATCGCGCTTGCCTTCCTGGGCGTGTTTGCTGGCGCGGGCCTGGTATTGGGTCCAGAGACCGGACAACTCGCCACTCCACACCCGGTCCTTCTGCACCTGCGCCCCGAGTTTCTCGAAGCGTTGCTCGATGGCTTTCAGGTAACGCGGCAGTTCCTTGAGCCACTGCATCGGCGTTTCGCGGACAAAACCCGGATACACCAAATGACTGAGCTGCTGCTTGATGTCATTCAGGGCCACGGCCTGCGCCAGATCGATCTTGCCCTTGAAGCGTTTTTGCAGGCCGTGCCAGAGCTTCAGAATCTCCAGCGTCAATTTGGCCAGCCGCTCGGCGTGCTCGGTCCAGCCGCCGCGTTTGCGCTCGGCCAACGCCGCCAGCCCGGCGCCATCACGCGGCAGCGGGTCTTCGCCGTCGAGGATACAACTGTCGAGACTGGCCAGCAGAATGTCTTCCACCAGACTGTCGACGCGCCCCATGTCGCGGTACATCAAACCCAACTCGGTCAGCCCCGGCAACTTGCCGCGCAGGAATTTCGCCGGCTCGGCCAGCTGTTGCATGAGCAAGCGCTGCAAGGCACGGCGATGCTGGAACTCGGCTTCGGCCGGCGTCGAGAACCGCCCTTCCTTGACCGTGCCGGCCTCTTCCACCAGCGCCGGATACACCGTCATCGACAGCCCGGCAATCTTCTGTTGGGTTTTTTCCGCCACCGCCGCGAAGACTTTCGCCTCCACCGGCTGCTGACTTTTCGCCGTTTGCGGAGCGGCCAAAGCCGCCTGGCTCGCCTCAGCGAATCGTGCGGTCAGTTCCGCCAGATCCCGTCCTTCGCCAAGGAACTTGCCCTGGCCATCGACGATTTCCAGGTTCATCCGCAAATGGCTTTCGACTTGCTGCGCCGCTTCGGCCCAGGCTTCATCACTGACCCGCGCCCCCGTCATGCGCAGCAGTTCGCGACCCAGCGCCTGAGGCAACGAGCCCTCGGCAAAGGTCATGCGCTGCAACGCGGCTTTGACGAAGTCCGGCACCGGCACGAAATTCTTGCGCAGCGCCTTGGGCAGGTTGCGCACCAGCGCGATGCACTTGGCCTCGATCACACCCGGCACCAGCCACTCCAGACGCTCCGGCGGCAGCATCGGCAACAGTGGCGCCGGCACCCGCAGCGTCACGCCATCACGCGGATGGTTCGGTTCGAAGTGGTAACTCAATGACAGTTCCAGATCACCAATGTGCAAGGTGTCCGGGTAATGTGCGGCGGTGACTTCACTGGCCTCGCGGGCCAGCACGTCTTCTTCGCGCATGATCAGCAGCTGCGGATCTTTCTGGCTGTTGACCCGGTACCAGCTGTCGAACGTCGCGGTCTGATGAATCTCCGCCGGCAGCCGTGCGTCGTAGAAGGCGAACAGGGTTTCTTCGTCGGCCAGAATGTCGCGGCGACGGGCCTTGGCTTCCAGTTCGTCGAGTTGTTCCAGCAGTTGTTTGTTGGCGGTCAGGCATTTGGCCTTTGACTGAATCTCGCCACGCACCAGCCCTTCACGAATGAACAACTCGCGGGAGACCACCGGATCGACCGGCCCGTAATGCACCGGCCGGCGACCGACCACGATCAGCCCGAACAAGGTGATCTGCTCGAACGCAACGACCTGTCCGCGCTTCTTCTCCCAATGGGGTTCGAAGTGGTTTTTCTTGATCAGGTGCCCGGCGAGCGGCTCGATCCAGTCGGCGTCGATCTTGGCGACCATGCGCGCGTAGAGCTTGGTGGTTTCCACCAGTTCGGCGGTCATCAGCCATTGCGGACGCTTCTTGCCGAGACCCGATGACGGGTGAATCCAGAAGCGCCGTTGACGGGCGCCGAGGTAATCGCCGTCCTCGGTTTTCTGCCCGATCTGGCTGAGCAATCCGGACAGCACGGCTTTGTGCAGTTTCGGGTAATCCGCCGGCTCTTTGTTGAGGCTCAACTGCATGTCGCGGCAAATCAGGCTCAACTGACGATGAGAGTCGCGCCACTCGCGCAGTCGCAGGTAATTCAGGAAGTTCTTGCGGCACCAGTTACGCAGCGGACTCGCCGTCAGCGCCTGGCGCTGCTCTTCAAAACCACGCCACAGATTGACCAGCCCGGCGAAGTCCGAGTCCACGTCTTTCCATTGGGCGTGGGCCTGATCCGCCGCTTGTTGACGCTCCGGCGGACGTTCGCGCGGGTCCTGGATCGACATGGCGCTGGCGACGATCAGCACTTCCTGCAAGCTGCCGAGTTTCGCCGCTTCCAGCAACATGCGGCCCATGCGCGGGTCCACCGGCAGCCGCGCCAATTGGCGACCGAGCGGAGTGAGCTGGCTGTTGCGGTCCACCGCCGAGAGTTCTTGCAGCAGGTTGAACCCGTCGCTGATGGCCTTGCCATCCGGCGGCTCGATAAACGGGAAATCGGTGATTTCGCCGAGGCGCAGATGGAGCATCTGCAAAATCACCGCCGCGAGGTTGGTCCGCAGGATTTCCGGGTCGGTAAATTCGGGGCGACCGAGGAAATCTTCTTCACTGAACAACCGCACGCAGATGCCCGGTTCGACCCGCCCGCAACGGCCTTTACGCTGGTTGGCGCTGGCCTGGGAAATCGCTTCGATGGGCAGGCGCTGGACCTTGGCGCGGTAGCTGTAACGGCTGATGCGCGCGGTGCCGCTGTCGATCACGTAACGAATGCCCGGCACGGTCAGCGAAGTTTCCGCGACGTTGGTCGCCAGGACCACGCGACGCCCCGGGTGCGACTGGAAAATCCGCTGCTGTTCGGCCGGCGAAAGCCGTGCGTACAGCGGCAGGATTTCAGTGTGTTTGAGCTGGGCTTTGCGCAGCATGTCGGCGGCGTCGCGAATCTCGCGTTCGCCGGGCAGGAACACCAGCACATCGCCAGGGCTCTTGCGTTCGCTGCGTTCGAACGCGGCGATTTCGTCGAGGGTGGCGAGAATCGCCTGGTCCACGGTCAGATCGTCTTCGACGCGGTTGCCCTCTTCGTCCTGTTCCAGGGTCAGCGGGCGGTACCAGGTTTCCACCGGGAAGGTGCGACCGGAGACCTCGACAATCGGTGCATCGTCGAAGTGCTTGGAGAAGCGCTCCAGGTCGATGGTCGCCGACGTGATAATGACCTTCAGGTCCGGACGACGGGGCAGCAGGGTTTTCAGGTAACCGAGCAGGAAGTCGATGTTGAGGCTGCGCTCGTGGGCTTCGTCGACGATGATCGTGTCGTAGCGCTCGAGGTAACGGTCGTTCTGTGTTTCCGCCAGCAGGATGCCGTCGGTCATCAGTTTGATCAGGGTATTGGAATCGCTCTGATCCTCGAACCGTACCTGATAGCCGACCAGCGCACCCAGCGGCGTCGCCAATTCTTCAGCAACCCGGCTCGCGACGCTGCGGGCGGCGATTCGACGCGGTTGGGTGTGGCCGATCAGGCCATGTTGACCGCGACCGATTTCCAGGCAGATTTTCGGCAACTGGGTGGTTTTACCCGAACCGGTTTCGCCGGCAATGATCAGCACCTGATGCTTGAGCAACGCCTCCTTGATTTCGTCGCGCTTGGCGGCGATCGGCAGGCTGTCGTCGTAACGAATCACCGGCAGGCTGGCACGCCGCGCCAGCACCTGATCACAGGACGCCTGCATACGCGTCACCCACTGGGCCAGCTTGGCCTCGTCGGGCTTCTTGCGCAGCTCAAGCAACTGCCGCCGCAGCCGGTGGCGGTCGGCAAGCATGGCGTGATCGAGGTTTTTCAGCAGTTTGTCGATGGAAGGCGATTCGTCAGTCATCAGGTACGCAATAAGTCGTCTAGTGGCGCAGGGGGCGGATTGTCGCAGATTTGGGGCGCGGAGTGACGCGCTTTTGTGGCGAGGGAGCTTGCTCCCGTTCGGCTGCGAAGCAGCCGTAATCCTGTCATCGCGGTTTGCCTGAAGCTCCGAGATGAATGGTTTTGGGGTCGCTTCGCGACCCAGCGGGAGCAAGCTCCCTCGCCACAGTGTGTTCACTCAGGTGGGCTACTCGTTATCGAGACCCTTGCGCCGATACGGGAACACATCAATCACCTTCCCCGCCCGAATCGCCTCTTGCAGGCTTTTCCAGTAATCGGCGTTGTACAACTCGCCATGCAACTGATCGAACAAGCGTCGCTGACCGGAATCGGCGAACAGGAACGGCGGAAACTCCTCGGGGAACACATCCAGCGGCCCGATCGAATACCAGGGTTCGGACGCCATCTCATCTTCCGGCGTGCGCGGTTGCGGGATGTGGCGGAAGTTGGCTTCGGTCAGGAAGCAGATCTCGTCGTAGTCATAAAACACCACGCGACCGTGACGGGTGACGCCGAAGTTTTTCAGCAGCATGTCGCCGGGAAAGATGTTCGCCGCCGCCAGTTGCTTGATCGCCAGACCGTAATCTTCCAGCGCTTCGCGCACCTGCGCCTCGTTGGCGTTTTCCAGGTAGAGGTTCAACGGCGTCATCCGCCGCTCGGTCCAGCAGTGGCGGATCAACACCGTGTCGCCCTCCAACGAAACGGTGGACGCGGCCACCTCCAGCAATTCTTCCAGGCACGCCGGGTCGAACTTGCTCAGCGGGAAACGGAAATCGGCAAACTCCTGGGTATCGGCCATGCGCCCGACGCGGTCGACACTTTTAACCAGTCGGTACTTCTCGATCACCGTCGCGCGGTCGACGTTTTTCGACGGTGAGAAACGGTCCTTGATGATTTTGAATACGGTGTTGAACCCCGGCAGGGTGAACACGCTCATGACCATGCCGCGCACACCGGGGGCCATGATGAACTGGTCGTCGGTGTTGGCCAGGTGGTTGATCAGCGCCCGATAGAACTCGGATTTACCGTGCTTGTAGAAACCGATCGAGGTGTACAACTCGGCGATGTGTTTGCCCGGCAGAATGCGCCTCAGGAAACCGATGAACTCCGCCGGTACCGGCACGTCGACCATGAAGTACGAACGGGTGAACGAGAAGATGATCGACACATCGGCTTCATCGGTGATCAACGCATCGATCTGAATCCCCCGCCCTTCGCGGTGCAGCAGCGGAATCACCAGCGGCCACTGCTCGTCCCGGGTGTAGATGCGCCCCACCAGGTACGCGCCCTTGTTGCGGTAAAGCACCGAGGAAAACAGTTCGACGCTCAGTTCCGGGTCTTTGCACACCCAGTCCGGCAGGTTCTCGCGCAGTTGCGCTTCGAGACGATGCAGATCACCCGCCAGGTCGGCGTAATCCTCGCTGAAGCGGTAGTCGGCAAAAATGCTCGCCAGCATGTCGGACAGCTTGCCCTGGGGCTTGTAGGTACGGGTCTGTGCGGCGCGTGCCCGCCGCAGGCTCGGCCGGGTGGTGTGGATGAACATGCAGCCGTCGCTGATCAGGTCATGACTGAACAGCCCGCAGAAGATCGAGTTGTACCAGGTCTCGGACAGCTCATCGTCGAAGCGCAGGTCGATCAGGCTGATGTAGGCGCTTTTGACCAGTGGCCAACAGCTGACATCCAGCGTGTCGGCGTCGAACGCGACGTGCAGGCGCTCGACCGTTTCGCTGACTTTCTCTTCGTAGAGGTTGATCCGCGCCGCCGAGGCGACTTGCGCCTCCTGCCACTTGGCCTGCTCGAAGCGCGCTCGGGCACCATCGGTGATTTGCCGGAAATGCTCGCGGTAATCGTCAAAGCCATCGAGGATCATTCGGGCGATGTCGGCGGCTGGCCATTGCTGCGGCATGGTGAGACCTCTGCGGGAATTCGGAAGGCCTGAGCTTAGCCAGTGAACCGGGTGCAGGAGAAGCCTAATTTCGGTCCGACAACGAATGAATCACTCGGGAGCACAGTTTTTTCAGACTTTTTTTAATTGACCGTTCGGTCAGTAATCAACCTTGATAGTCATCCTCTCTCCACTTAATCGATTCACCTACAGCCCTCTGATTATCAGGCGTTCGGATCCAATCCACGCTCAGGCCAATCGCCAGACGCCGGGTATTCTGCTTTTCCCTGAAGCCAGCCAATCGAAAAACGCATGCGGATTGGTCTTACCAAAATGATGGCACTTTGATATACAGCTCGCTCTCACCCGCCTAAAAACAAGATCCTCGGTCCACGAGGGCTACCTCCCAAAATGCCCAAGGAGCACTTTAGATGCCGATAAGGAACATGCGCATAGGTTTGCGCGCGAGCTTGAGTTTTGCCGTATTGGCCAGTCTTCTGGTAGTGGTCGGGCTGTTCGGACTGGGCCAGATGGCGACCCTGCGCGAAAGTGCGGCGGTCATCGAGGAGTCGTGGATGCCGAGCATCGAGAGCATCCATGACAGCGCGGCCAACATCGCCACCCTCCGTCTCGAATCGTTGCGGCTGATCGCCAACAGCCAGAGCG
This sequence comes from Pseudomonas fluorescens NCIMB 11764, assembly GCF_000293885.2. NCBI lineage: Bacteria > Pseudomonadati > Pseudomonadota > Gammaproteobacteria > Pseudomonadales > Pseudomonadaceae > Pseudomonas > Pseudomonas fluorescens. Next base: position 2,836,288 of record NZ_CP010945.1, on the reverse strand, counting down.
CCGTGCGGGAAAAGAGTAAAGGCATTCTCAGCGCCCAACGCCAGGAGCTGCTCAAGCGCCTCGATGACCACAAGACGATGCTGTCCAGTGATCAGGAACGGGTGATGCTCGACAGTCTGAACGCGGCCGTGGCCAAGTACCTGGCGATCCTCGACCAGATCCTCGCGCAGATCGATGCGGGCCAGAATGACCAGGCCTACGCCCGCCTCAACAATGAACTGGCCCCTCAGGGCAGCGTGCTGGATAAATCCCTGGAGTCGATGATCAGTTTCAATCAGCAAGGCGCCGATACCGCCGCGGACGCAGCCGCGTTGATGTACCAGCGTGCGCAATGGGTCGTCGGCGCAATCATCGTCGCCGCGCTGTTCGCCACATTGCTCCTGGCCTGGCTGCTGACGCGCAGCATCACCGCGCCGATCAACCAGGCCCTGAACGTTGCACGCCGGATTGCCTCGGGCGACCTCAGCGCACCGATAGACATCAGCGGCAAGGACGAAGCCGCGCAATTGCTCAACGCCCTCGACGAGATGCAAGGCAACCTGCGCACCACCATTCGCGGCATCAGCGACTCGGCGCGGCAACTGGCGTCGGCTGCCGAGGAAATGAGCTCGGTGATGGAGGAAAGTACCCGAGGCCTGCAACAACAGAACGACCAGATCGAGATGGCCGCCACCGCGGTCACCGAGATGAGCACTGCGGTGGACGAAGTCGCCGCAAACGCCGTGTCCAGCGCCGAAGCTTCCCAGGCGTCGAACGAGGACAGCAAGCACGGGCACGTGCAGGTCAGTGAAACCATCAACTCGATTCAGGGACTGGTCAGCGAAGTGCTCAGCGCGTCGGAACAGGCCGAGGGGTTGGCGGTTCAGGCCCAGGACATCAGTAAAGTCCTGGAAGTGATTCGCGCAATCGCCGGGCAGACCAACCTGCTGGCGCTCAACGCGGCCATCGAAGCCGCTCGCGCCGGTGAAGCAGGACGCGGCTTTGCGGTGGTGGCCGATGAAGTGCGTTCGCTGGCGCAACGCACTCAGAACTCCACCGAAGAAATCGAGCTGATGATCAACAATATCCAGCAAGGTACCGGGGCCACGGTCATCGCGTTGCAAAGCAGCGCCGAACATGCCAGCCAGACCTTGCGCCGGGCCAACGGCGCGGGCCAGGCCCTGGAGAAAATCACCGCGTCGATCTCGCAGATCAACGAGCGCAACCTGGTCATCGCCAGCGCGGCCGAGCAGCAGGCGCTGGTGGCCCGGGAAGTCGATCAGAACCTGGTGAACATTCGCGACCTCTCGACCCAGACCGCCGCAGGTGCCACCCAGACTTCCGCCGCCAGCCAGGAACTGTCGCGGCTGGCGGTCGACCTCAACGGGCTGGTCACTCGCTTTCAACTATAACGGTGACGAGGGGGCTTGCTCGCGCTTGAGTGCACAGCGCTCACCGGTTTGCGGAGCCGTTGCGCGGCCCGGCGGGAGCAAGCTCCCTCGCCACAAGAATTGAGTGCCGGTTTTTCGGTTGCCATAGGCAAGGCTCTCGGCAACACTCTCGTCCCCATCAAGGAAGGAGTGCGTCGTGAGCCCTGTCGATATCGTTCGTTTACTGTCGCTGGCGGCCATCTGGGGCGCGAGTTTCCTGTTCATGCGCATCATTGCCCCGGTGATCGGCTCGATTCCCACGGCGTTTTTTCGCGTGTCGATTGCGGCGGCGGGGTTGCTGGTGATTCTCGGGTTGATGCGTATCAGCTGGGATTTCAAGGGCAAGCTGAAAACGGTGATGCTGCTCGGGGTGATCAACTCCGGGATCCCGGCGACCCTCTATTCCGTGGCGGCCCAGGTGCTTCCGGCCGGTTACTCGGCCATCTTCAACGCCACCACGCCATTGATGGGCGTATTGATTGGCGGTCTGTTCTTCAGTGAACGACTCACCGCCGCCAAGCTGGGCGGGGTGTTCCTCGGTCTGTTCGGCGTCGGCATCCTGACCCGTGCAGGCCCGGTGGCGTTCGACCTGCAACTGCTGATGGGCGCCCTCGCCTGCCTGCTCGCCACCACCTGTTATGGCTTCGCCGGCTTCCTTGCCCGCCGCTGGCTCGATCAGGCGGGTGGTCTCGACAGTCGTCTTTCGGCAGTGGGCAGTATGCTTGGCGCGACATTATTCCTGTTGCCGCTGTTCGGTTACAGCGTGATCAGCCAGCCGCCGGCGAGCTGGGGCGGCTGGAGTGTCTGGCTGTCGTTGCTGGGGTTGGGGCTGGTATGTACCGCGTTGGCGTACATTATTTACTTCCGCCTGCTCAGCTCGGTCGGGCCGGTAAAGTCGATGACCACGACCTTCCTGATTCCGCCGTTCGGGGTGTTATGGGGGGCGTTGTTGCTGGATGAGCCGCTGTCGATGGCGCACATTTATGGCGGAGTTTTGATTGCTGCAGCGTTGTGGTTGGTGTTGAAGACTTCGGTGAAGAAGGTTGCGGCGGTGGCTGCCAAGTGATTTGTGGTGATGCTGATGACGCCATCGCGGGCTTGCCCGCGAAGGCGCCTGCTCAGGCACTACAAAGCTGACTGACTCACCTCCCCATCCACCAGCCGCCGAATCCCCAGCGGATTCGCGTTTTGCAACGCCTCGGGCAACAACGCATCCGGATAATTCTGGAAGCACACCGGCCGCAGGAATCGATCAATCGCCAGCGTCCCCACCGACGTGCCCCGCGAATCCGACGTCGCCGGATACGGCCCGCCATGCACCATCGCCTCACACACCTCGACCCCGGTCGGATAGCCATTGAGCAAAATCCGCCCGACCTTTTCCTGCAGCGACTCGGCCAGCCAGCGGTATTCCAGCAGCTCCTCGGCCTCGCCGATCAGCGTCGCCGTCAATTGCCCGCGCAAACCGTGCAGCGCGGCCGCGAGTTGCGCCTGGTCTTCGACTTCAATGACGATGGTGGTCGGCCCGAACACCTCCTCCTGAAGCAGTTCATCGCCCTTGAGCAACAGGCTGACATCCGCCCTGAACACCTGTGGCTGCGCCTGATTGCCCTGCTGCGGTTTGCCCGCCAGGTGCGTCAGTCCCGGATGTTCGTGCAGTTCGCCCAGGCCTTTGCTGTAGCTGACGAGTGCGCCGGCATTGAGCATGGTTTGCGCCGGTTGCTGGTTCATGCTGGCGCACAACGTTTCGAGGAAAGTGCTGAACTGCGGCGAGCGCAAACCGATGACCAGACCCGGATTGGTGCAGAACTGGCCACAACCCAGCGTCACCGAACCGGCGAGTTGCGCAGCGATCTGCTCGCCACGCACCTTGAGGGCTTCAGGCAATAGGAACACCGGGTTGATGCTCGACATCTCGGCAAACACCGGGATCGGTTGCGGCCGGGTCGCGGCCATGTGGCTCAGGGCATTGCCGCCCTTGAGCGAACCGGTGAAGCCCACCGCCTGGATCGCCGGGTGCTTGACCAGCCACTCGCCAACACCACCGCCATAAATCATGTTGAACACACCGGCCGGCATTTCGGTGCGCTCGGCTGCGCGGATGATCGCGTCCGCCACCCACTCGGCGGTCGCCATGTGCCCGCTGTGCGCCTTGAACACCACCGTGCAACCGGCGGCCAGCGCCGAGGCGGTGTCGCCGCCCGCCGTCGAGAATGCGAGCGGGAAGTTGCTGGCGCCAAACACCGCAACCGGGCCGATGGCGATGCGGTACTGGCGCAGATCCGGACGCGGCAACGGCTGACGATCCGGCAATGCGCGGTCAATCCGTGCGCCGTAGAAATCGCCGCGCCGCAGGACTTTGGCGAACAAACGCATCTGACCGCTGGTACGTCCGCGCTCACCCTGAATACGACCGGCCGGCAATGCCGTTTCACGGCAGACAGTGGCGACGAACTCATCACCCAGCGCATCGATTTCATCGGCGATGGCGTCAAGAAAGGTCGCGCGTTTTTCCGCACTCAGGTTGCGGTAGACCGGGTACGCCGCGGCGGCGGCTTTGGCGGCGGCATCCACTTCGGCTTCAGTGGCCTGGAAGAAGCGGCCGGGCAACGGTTCACCGGTGGTCGCGTCGAGACTTTGCAGCTGCAACGTACCGTTGGCGCTGCGACGACCGCCGATGTAGTTGTGTCCTGTGAGTGTGGTCATGAGTGATTCCTTGGCCGGCTGACAAGCGCCGGAGGTTGAAAGCTTAAAGCGAACGAACTTGGCCGATGGCCAACGGCTGGGCGCTTTCGCCGATGCCGTTTTCCAGCGGTGCGCCGAACGCATCGAGGCTGATCTGGAAGCGATCGCCCGGTTGGGTTTTCACCCCGTCGGCAAATGACAGTGTGGCGGTGCCGAAGTAATGCACGTGGACATCGCCGGGCCGCAGAAACTGCGCGTACTTGAAGTGATGGAATTCGAGGTTGGCAAGGCTGTGGCACATGTTGTCTTCGCCGCTGAGAAACTCTTTTTCCCAGAGGGTTTCGCCGTTGCGGATGATGCGACTGGTGCCCGCCAGATGCCGGGGCAACTCACCGACGCGCAGTTCCGGACCGTAGGCGCAGAAACGCAATTTCGAGTGCGCGAGGTAGAGGTAATTGCGCCGCTCCATGACATGGTCGGAGAACTCGTTGCCCAGCGCATAACCGACGCGATATGGCAGGCCGTCGTCGCCGATCACGTAGAGGCCGGTCAGCTCAGGTTCCTCTCCGGCGTCTTCGGCAAACGGCGGCACCGGGAAGTCCGCGCCGGGGCGCACGACGATGCTGCCGTCGCCTTTGTAGAACCATTCCGGTTGCGCGCCGACCTGGCCGGCGGCGGGTTTTCCGCCCTCCAGGCCCCACTTGAAAATGCGCATGGTATCGGTCATGCCGGCTTCAACGGCGCCGTCCTGCTGGTGCATCTTGTCCCGTGCCGAGGCGCTGCCCAGATGGGTCAGGCCGGTGCCGCTGATCAGGCAATGGGCCGGGTCTTCGTGGTCCAGCGGCGGCAGGACCTGGCCCTGCTGCAACAGCTGCGCGTAATCCGGGCCAGGCTCGGTGCCGCGTGAAGCGACTTCATCTTGCAGGCTGCGTTGGGCGCGGATCGCCGCGAGTGCCAGTTCACGGGTGCTGCGGGTGCCTTTCAGCACCTGGACCTGTGAACCTTCGACAACGCCGACCTGGCGCTCACCGACAGAATTTTCAAATTGAATCAGGCGCATGACGGCCCTCCATAAAGTCGGGATTGGGGTCACTCGATGATGTTGAAATCGCTCAAATATTCATCGGAGATTTCCAGGCCCAAACCTGGCGTGTTGTCGTCGAGCTGGATGTAGCCGTTGACCGGTTGCGGCTCGCCCTTGAACACGTAATAGAAAAGTTCGTTGCCGACCTCGACATCGAACACCGGGAAGAACTCGGCCATCGGCGAGGCAGTGGTGGACATGGTCAGGTGATAGTTGTGCATCTGCCCGGCGTGGGGGATCACCGGCACCGACCAGGCTTCGGCCATGGCGTTGATCTTGCGCGCGGCGGTGATGCCGCCGACGCGGTTGGTGTCGTACTGGATCACGTCGACGGCGCGGCGTTCGAGCAAGTCTTTGAAGCCGTAGGAAGTGAACTCATGCTCGCCGCCGGAGATCGGCATGATCCCCATTTTTTTCAGCTCGATGTAGCCCTCGATGTCGTCGGCAATCACCGGCTCTTCCAGCCATCGCGGTTCGAACTCGGCCAGTTTCGGCAACATGCGACGCGCATATTCGAGGGTCCAGCCCATGTAGCATTCGAGCATGATGTCGATGTCCGGGCCGGCCAGTTCACGCAGGGCGCGCACTTGTTCAATGTTCTTGCGCATGCCCGCCGGGCCGTCTTTCGGGCCGTAGCCGAAACGCATTTTCAGCGCGGTGAAACCCTGGTTCAGATAACCCTGGGCTTCTTCGAGAAACAGGTCGAGGTTGTCGTTGGCGTAGAGCTTGGAAGCGTAGGTCCAGATCTTTTCCTTGGTCCGCCCGCCAAGCAGCTTGAACACTGGCTTGTTGACCGCTTTGCCCATGATGTCCCAGATCGCGATGTCGATCGCCGAGATCGCCGCCATGCCGATGCCTTTGCGGCCCCAGGCGTGGCTCTGGCGGTACATCTTCTGCCAGATGTATTCGTTGTCGAACGGGTCTTCACCGATGGCGATCGGCGCCAGGTAAGTGTCGATGATTTCCTTGGCCACACGTGGCGCCAGCGCACAGTTACCGATGCCGACGAGACCGGTGTCGGTCTCGACTTCCACCACCAGCCAGCCGTGGAAACGGAACGAGCCCATGGCGTCACCGCGCTCGAACAGGATGTCGCTGGCGTTGGTGCAGAAGTGCGCTTGAGGCGGGACGACTTTACCTTTCCACTCGAAAACGCGGGTACGGATTGCTTTGATTTTCATGGGTACGGATTCCTTGCGCTGCCGGCTTTTTGTAGTTGTTTGAGTCGTGTGCGCAGAGCCGTTCGGGTGATCGGCGCTGGTCATTCGATGGAGCGACTTTAGCCAGCGCTTGGGGGCGGCGGATAATCACTTATGCACATCCGTCGATAACCTGGGGTGATAGGAAAAAGCGGATATCCGTTAGATCGGGTTATCAGCCATCACAAAAAAAAGGTGGGAGCGAGCCTGCTCGCGATTGCGATCTGACAGTCACTTCAAGGGTGTCTGTCATGCCGTCATCGCGAGCAGGCGCGCTCCCACAGGGGTATTGCGGTGAGTCAGTAGGTGTTGCCGCCCATCCGGCACGCGATCTCGAAGGCCTGGCGGATCGCGCCGACGTTGGCCTTGCCCTGGCCCGAGATATCAAACGCGGTGCCGTGGGCCGGCGTGGTAATCGGAATCGGCAAGCCGCCCTGCACCGTCACCCCACGGGAGAAGCCCATCAACTTGATCGCGATCTGTCCCTGGTCGTGGTACATGGTCACCACCGCGTCGAAGGCGCTGGCATCCCCTTGAACCTTGAGGAAAATCGTGTCGCCCGGGTACGGACCTTCTGCCGCAATCCCCAACGTTTGAGCCGAGCGCACCGCCGGCCCGATGATGTCGAGTTCTTCGCGCCCGAACGAGCCGTTGTCGCCGTTGTGGGGGTTCAAGCCACAGACGCCGATGCGCGGCTTTTCCAGGCCATTGCGCTTGAGCGCGGTGTCGATCAGCTGGATCGCTTCCACCACCCGCGCTTGAGTCAACATGCCCGGCACCTCGGCCAGTGCCACGTGGGACGTCACTCGAGACGTCCATAGATTGTCGAGCACGTTGAACTCGCAGAACGGCCCATGGAAATCCAGCAGTTCGGCGAACCAGTGCAGCTCATCGTTGTGGGCCATGCCGGCCATGTGCAGCGAGGTCTTGTTCAGTGGCCCGAACAGAATGGCATCGGTGATGCCGGCCTCAGTCAGGCGCAGGGCTTTTTCCAAGGTGTCGAGGCTGTAGCGACCGCCAATGACACTGGCTTCGCTGCGCGGGAATTCACCGAGGGTGTCGCCGCGAAAGTCATAGAACAGCGGCGTGTCATCGACAAACGACAGCTGCTCCAACGACTCCACACGACGGTAAGGAAACTCCACCCCGGCGATGCGCATGCCGCGACGCATTTCCGCCTCGTCGGCAATCAGGATCACGTTGGCCTGGCTGCGGACCTGAGGTTCCGCGAGCAGGCGTGCGATCAGTTCCGGGCCGATGCCGGCCGGGTCGCCCAGGACCATGGCGATGGTTGTCTTGTTCATGCTTCACTCCTCAAGGGTTCGGGCCGTGTCCGGTCAATGGCGCAAGGCTCGCAGCGATAGACCCGCTGCGCGTTGCCGTAGAACAGTCGCTGCTGATCGGCGCCAGGCAGGTCAGCAACGATGGATTTGAAACCGCTGTAGATGTCGTCGAACGAGCCGCACAGGCTGTCCACGGGGAAGTTGCTGGCGAACATCACTCGATGGGTGCCGAACATGGCGATCACTTCGCGCACGATCCACGCGTTGTCCTTTGCACGCCATGCCCGCCCCGCCACGCCCAGGCCGGAAATCTTCACCTGCACGTTCGGCCACTCGGCCAGCCGCGCCATTGCCAGACGCCAGCCGGCCAGGCCTTCGGCACTGCGGTCATTGGGCAAACCGGCGTGGTTGAGAATCAGGGTGGTGCCGGGAAAGTCCCGGGCCAGCCGCTCGGCTTCGAACAGGTTCCACCAGGGTGTCTGCAAATCGAAATGCAGCCCCAACCCTTGCAGCGCGGCGTAACTGCGCCGCCAATGTTCATCGCTCATCAGGCTGCGCAGATGCCCGACCTGTGCGGTCGAGGTCGGTCCGCCGGGTTTGTGGCGCACGCTGCGTACCCCCTTGAAACTCGCCTGTTCGGTAAGCACCGCGATAGCATCCGGATGATCCAGCCAGGCCTGGGCGACGATGGCATTGGGGACGCCGTAACGCGCGGCCAGACTTTCGATGAAGCGGGTTTCGCCGATCGGGTCTTGCGGGTCCCATTCGGTCTCGATGTACACCGTTTGCACGACGTTATGCGAGCCGGCATCGGCGAAGTAGTCATCGGGAAAATAGCGCCGCTTGATCGCGCTGTAATCGCCGTAGCGAAACGGGATGTCGGCTTCGGGTGCGAGCCATGGATGGTGATTGATCGTCGGATCCCAGAAGTGGTGATGGGCGTCGATGATCGGACCGTCATACACCTTAGTCATGCCGCACCTCGTCGAGACTGATGAACAATGTGGCCAGCACGAAGACGGCCGAACAGGCGGCGAAGAACCCCAGCACCGGCGCAAAGCCACCGGCCATTTGCAGGATCACGCCGACCAGGATCGGGACTGCAATCCCGCCAGTGCTGCCGGCCATGTTCATCACCCCGCCAATCAACCCGACCCGTGCCGGTGCCGCCAGCAATGCCGGGAAGCTCCAGTAGAGGCTGCCCCACATCAGGAAAAACGCAGTCATGGCCAACAGCGCCACGGCGGCAAACGGGTCAGTCAGGGTCGGCAGCAACAGGAACGCGCCGAGGGCGATCACACCGGAAAATGCCAGCAGGCTCTTGACCGCGACACCGCGACTGACGCCTTTGCGGATCAACCCGTCGCAGAGGAAACCACCGGTCAACGAACCCAGCGCGCCGCAGACGAAAATCACGAACGTCGCCGCGCCAATGCCTTTGATATCGAAGCCTCGGGCCTGCGCCAGATAACTGGGGCCCCAGGTCAGCAACCCGAAATACACCATCGCCCAACTGGCGCGTCCGATGAGCAAACCACTCAGGGAACGGGCGGCGATGCCGAGGCCCTTGACCGGCACTCGCGCCGCTTCGGCAGCAGGCGTCGCGCGCCCGGCGTTGATCTTCTCCAGTTCTTCGGCATTCACTTGCGGGTGACTGGCCGGGTCATCGCGCAGATAACGCCGCGCCAGCCAGGCCAGTACCAGCGTCGCGATACCGGCGATCACGAATGCCAGGCGCCAGGAGTCCAGCGAAGCAATCAGGTAGGCAATGATCAACCCGCCGAGCGCCACGCCCAACGGGCTGCCACTGTCCATCAGCACCGCGCCGCGACTGCGCTCGCTCGGCGCCAGCCACAGGGAAATCAGCTTGCCGCCCGAAGGGAACAACGGCGCCTCGGCAGCGCCCAGCGCAACCCGGGCGAACAGTAACGACAACCCGCCGGTGGCGAACGCCGCCAGCACTTGAAACGTGCCCCACAACCCGGTGGACCAACTGATGACCCGATGCGGCCCGAAGCGATCGATCATCCAGCCGCCAGGAATCTGCAGCAATGCATAAGCCCAGAAGAAGCTGCTGAGGATCAGCCCTTGCATGCTCGGCGACAGGGAAAATTCATGGGCGATGGTTGGCATCGCTATCGACAGCGACACCCGATCGATCAGGTTGACCATGGTCAGCGCGAAGATGATCGCGAAGATCCGCCAGCGCACACTGCTGGCCTTGTTCGTGCCGGTCAGCGGAGTGGCCGCTGCGACAGGCTGGGCAACTGCGCCGGGCAGCTGCAGGGAAGCACTGGGACGAGCCATGGTGCGTACCTCGATTTATTATTTTTGTGAGATGCAGCATTGCCGCTTCAGGCGGCGTTGGTGAGCACTATCGAAGGCCCAGTGATAACCGTCTAATCAAAACTTGAAATACGGCGATAGCCTCGGGTTATGTCACGCCATGCTTTCAGCGGGCTTTCAATGGGCAGTACCTGCCTGACTTTCCTATCAAACCGCTCTGGTGCAACGGCCTTGGCGATCATGGCGATATTGGCCCTTCAGACCTATAACCGCAGGCTATCGGTGTATGTATTGTTTTGACTAGACGCGAGGACGGAGGCTTCCCACACTCAGGCCAGGCTTGCAGCTTTTGAACACCGACAAGTCACTCATAACAACTACAAAAACGAGGCCTTCCATCATGCGAAATGCATTCCTCCGTCGCACATCCCGTCTGTTTCTTGGCTGCACGCTGATCGCCGCCGGAACCCTTCCCACTCTCGCTCACGCCGCCTGGCAACCGGACAAGAACGTCGAAATCGTCGTCGCTGGCGGCCCTGGTGGCGGCACCGATCAACTCGGCCGCCTGATCCAGTCGATCATCACCACCCACAAGTTTCTCGATGTGAATACCATCGTCCTCAACAAGGGTGGCGGCAATGGTGCCGAAGCCTTCCTCGACCTGAAAATGAACAAGGGCGATCCGGAAAAACTGGTGATTGGCACCAACAACATTTACCTGCTGCCACTGGTGTCCAAGCTCGGTTATCAATGGCAGGAGCTGACTCCCGTGGCGGCCGTGGCCGAGGACGACTTTATCCTCTGGAGTTACAAGGATGCCCCCTGGAAAGACGCCAAAGGCTTCTACGAAGCTGCCAAGGCTGATCCGTCTAAACTGCGCATGGGCGGCAGCCAGTCCAAGGATGTCGACCAGACCCTGACCCTGCTGCTGAACCAGACCAACAACAGCAAACTGGTGTACATCCCGTTCAAGAGCGGCAGTGAAGCCGCGACCCAACTGGCCGGCAAACACATCGCCGCCAACGTCAACAACCCCAGCGAAAGCATCAGCCAATGGCGCGGTGATCAGGTCGAGCCACTCTGCGTGTTCAGCAAGGAGCGCATGAGCTATACCGACAAGGTCGCCGGCGAAAAATCCTGGGCCGATGTGCCGACCTGCCACGAGCAAGGCCTGGGCATAGATCAGTATCGCTTCCCGCGCACGGTGTTCATGCCCGGCGAAGTCACCGCCGAGCAGCGGGCGTTCTATGTCGAACTGATGCGTAAAGTCACCGAGACCCCGGAGTTCAAGGCCTACGTCAAGCAGAACGCGCTGGTGCCGACCTTCCTCGAAGGCGAGCCGCTGACTGCCTACATTGAGAAAGACACCGCCCGCGTCACCCCGGTGTTCAAAGAAGCCGGCTGGCTGAAAAACTGAGTTGCCGACGGCCGTCCGCCTGCGCACGGCCGTCACCTCTGGAGGTGTCTTCATGTCCCATTCTTCGGATTCACCGGCGCTGGTCGGTACCCGCTGGGTCGAACTCGGCCTGGCTGTCTTCACCGCGCTGATCGGCGTGGTGGTGATGTTCGGCAGTGTCGAACAAGGTATCGGCTGGGGCGATTCCGGCCCTGAGCCGGGTTATTTCCCCTTCTACATCGGCCTGATGCTGAGCGCCGCGAGCGTGGCCAACGGCGTATGGACGATGGTGCGCTGGAAAGCCCTGAGCCTTTCATTCGTCAGCCGCAGCGCGTTCAAACAGGTGCTGTCAGTGTTCATTCCGATTGCGCTGTTCGTTGGCGCCATGCCGTTCACCGGCATCTATGTGGCGTCAGCCTGTTTCATCGCCTGGTTCATGTGGCGTGACAAGGTCCGCACCAAGCCTTACGGCAAATTGATGATCGCCAGCGTATCCCTCGGCGCGGTGCTTGCCAGTTACCTGATTTTCGCGCTGTGGTTCAAGGTCCCGCTGGATGCCGGTCCGATGGGCGACTGGATTGCCCTGGCCGGGAGAAATTTCAAATGAGTGAGTTCGATTCCCTGCTGCAAGGCATGAACCTGATCCTGACCCCGGGCCATATCGGCCTGATGGTGATCGGCGTGCTGCTGGGCATTCTGGTCGGCGTATTGCCCGGCCTCGGCGCCCCCAATGGCGTGGCGTTGCTGCTGCCGCTGACGTTCACCATGTCGCCGGTGTCGGCGATCATCCTGCTGTCGTGCATGTATTGGGGCGCGCTGTTTAGCGGCTCGATCACCTCGATCCTGTTCAACATACCCGGCGAACCCTCATCGGTGGCGACGACGTTTGACGGCTACCCGATGGCCCGCGAAGGCCGCGCCGCCGAAGCCCTGACAGCGGCGTTCAGCTCGGCATTGATCGGCGCACTGGCCGGGGTGTTGTTGCTGACCTTCCTGTCGACCAAGATCGCCGCATTTGCCATGTCGTTCAGCTCACCGGAGTTCTTTGCGGTGTACCTGTTGGCGTTCTGCACCTTCATCGGCATGAGCAAGAACCCACCACTGAAAACCGTGGTGGCGATGATGATCGGTTTCGCCATGGCAGCGGTTGGCATGGACACCGTGTCCGGCAACCTGCGCCTGACCTTCGACCAGCCGATCCTGATGACCGGGATCAGTTTTGAAGTGGCAGTCATCGGGCTGTTCGGTATCGGCGAGATCCTCTGCACCGTCGAGGAAGGCCTGGTGTTCCGTGGCGAACATGCACGCATTACGCCGATGGTAATTCTGCGCACCTGGGCCAAGTTGCCGCGTTACTGGTGGACGATCGTGCGCAGCACCCTGGTCGGTTGCTGGATGGGCATCACGCCCGGCGGCCCGACGGCGGCCTCGTTCATGAGCTACAGCCTGGCGCGGCGTTTCTCGAAGAATCGCGAGAACTTCGGCAAGGGTGAACTCGAAGGCGTGATCGCCCCGGAAACCGCTGACCACGCCGCCGGCACCAGCGCCCTGCTGCCGATGCTGACCCTCGGGATTCCCGGTTCCGCCACGGCGGCAGTGATGCTCGGCGGGTTGATGATCTGGGGCTTGCACCCTGGCCCGACGCTGTTTGTCGAGCAACACGATTTTGTCTGGGGCCTGATTGCGAGCATGTACCTGGGCAACGTGGTGAGTCTGATTGTGGTGTTGGCCACCGTGCCGCTGTTCGCCTCGATCCTGCGCATTCCGTTCTCGATCATTGCGCCAATCATCATCATGGTCTGCGCCATCGGTGCGTACTCGGTGCACAACTCGTTCTTCGACGTGGTGCTGATGCTGGGCTTCGGCGCGCTGGGTTACCTGTTCAAGAAGCTCGGTTACCCGATTGCACCACTGGTATTGGCCGCGGTGCTAGGGGACAAGGCTGAAGATGCGTTCCGTCAATCGATGCTGTTTTCTGACGGGCAGTTGGGGATTTTCTGGTCCAACCCGTTGGTGGGTTGCCTGACCACGGCAGCGCTGCTGATGCTGTTCTGGCCGCTGATTTCCAAGGCACTGGGCGCCCTGACGGGCCTGCGCAAACCGACCGTCGCCAAGACCAAATCGGTGCTGTGACACAGCAATGCTGGCAACGCCTGACATTTGTTGTCAGGCTTGCCGCAGTCTTTTCTGCGAGCGCGGCCCATGACCCGAATTCCTGATGCCAATGTAATCCACAGTCGACTGCGTCTGCGCCAATTGCGGTTGATGCTGGCATTGCAGGAATTCGGCTCATTGCGCCGGGCTGCCGATCACATCGGCATGACCCAACCGGCAGCGACCAAGATGCTCCACGAGGCCGAGGACTTGCTCGGCGTCGAGCTGTTCGAACGCCTGCCCCGTGGCATGCGCTCGACCCCATTCGGGGAAACCGTCATCTACTACGCGCGCATGGTGTTTGCCGAACTCAGCGGCATGCGTGAAGAACTGGTCGCACTGGAATCCGGCAACCTCGGGCGGGTCGCCGTCGGCGCGATTCCGGCGTTGGCCTCGGGGTTGTTGACCCGCACCATCGCCACCTTGAAGCAAAGCCATCCACGGTTGTCGATGAGCATTCAGGTCGATACCAGTGACGTGTTGGTACAGGCACTGCTGCAGGATCAACTCGACATCGTGCTGGGGCGGATTCCGGCCGGTGCGAGGGCCGAAGAACTGCTGTTCGACAGCCTCGGCGAAGAGGCGTTGTGCGTCATTGCCGGCGCGCAGAATCCGTTGGCGCAGGAGAAACACCTGAGCTGGGCGGAATTGCAGAACATGACCTGGGTGCTGCAACAGCAACCGAGCCCGATGCGCGCGATCATCAATCAGGTGTTCCACAATGCACGGGTCGACATTCCCAGCAGCATCGTTGAAACCACCTCGATCATGACCTTGCTCTCGTTGATCCAGCAGACTGACATGCTTGGCGTTACGCCGGTGTCGGTGGTCGAGGATTATCCGGGGCGGGATTTGCTGGCGGTGTTGCCGATCAAGTTTGAAGCGCGGCTGCCGCCGTATGGGTTGATTACCCGGCGTCATCGAATTCAATCGTCGGCGATGCAGGCGTTTATGAATTCGGTGCGGGCGGAGCATGCGTTGACCAAGTAACAGGGCCGGATGGAGGTCTGGTTTTTTGGTGTATATCCGTTTCTTGAGTAACGGCGACTATTGGTTCCGCCCTGACGCCCCTGACGTACGGCCTTCCGACGGGGCAGATCAAGATCAAAAGCCAAGGCGAGGCGACCTGAGAGCCTGCCTGAAGTCCGTCAGGATCATCGACGCGGAACACCAATGTCATGTCCCCCGCCCCCCCTGTGGGAGCTAGCCTGCTAGCGATGGAAGTCCGGACAACACGTTCATTCAGACAGCACGCGTTATCGTTGAAGTCCATCGCTAGCAGGCTAGCTGTGATCTCTCTGTAGGTTGTTCACTCGGGGCTTTTCCAAGTGACTCGCTGTAAAAGCGAAACCGCCAGAAGCCATTACCGCAGAAACGGATAGGTTCCCAACCGCGTCACCCTGTCTTACGAAACACAAACCCCAAACCAACAATAATCAGCACCATCCCAAGCATGCTCAACCCCGCCAGTCTGTTGCCGAAAAACAGGTAATCCATCACCGCGGTCACCGCCGGCACCAGGTAAAACAAACTGGTGACGTTCACCAAATTACCCCGAGCGATAAGCCGATAAAGCAACAGCGTCGCCAGCACCGACACCACCAGCCCCATCCACAACACCGGCACGATAAAACCGCTGCTGTGTTCGAAATGAAACGGCTGGAACGGCACAAAGATCCCGCACAGCAACAACCCCGCGAGGTACTGCACCGGCAACGTGCCGAGGGGATTATCGGTAATGCGCTTCTGCATGATCGAACCGAACGTCATGCTCGCCAACGCCAGCAAACCGAAGAGCATCCCCGCCAGCGACATACCCGCCAGACCGATGCCCTGGTAAACCACCATGACCAGACCGACCAGGCCCAGGGTCAGCCCGAACATTCGGCTGGCTGAACGCTGCCGCTCCATGATCACTACCGTGAGAATCGGCTGCACGCCCATGATTGTGGCCATCACACCCGGCGTGACTTTCAGGTCCAGGGCCAGCAGATAGAAAATCTGATAAGCCCCCAGCAACACCACGCCCGTGGCCATCGCATACAACATCGGCTTACCGCCCTTGGGCCGTTTCAACTTGAGCAACGGCACCAGCAGTACCAACCCACACAGAGCGATAGCAAAGCGGATCAGCAGAAAAGCGAAGGGTGACGCATGGGCCAGGCCCCATTTGGAGAAGATCGCCCCGCTGCTCCACAGCAGAACGAACAGGCTCGTGGACGCCGCCGCGAGCGCGGATTTTTTCGAAAGGACAAACATGAAGACCACCTGTAGTCAGGCAAAAAGCCAACTCAGCCGAAGCTGAAATCCAGTAGCTTTTTCAGGCAGGCGCGGGTAACAGCAACTAGATAGAAACTGATCAGCCCGAAACGCCAACGCCCGGCGGTGATACGACTGCGTACACCGGCGTGCTACGGACAGGTGGGGGGTAATGACTGATCTGCGCAGGCTGCTGATTCCCGCACGGCACGACGCCAGCGTTGACCGCTGAATCGACTACCGCGTTGATGAGGGATGCAGGCATGGGCTGATCTTTTTTGATGAAGTGGACGGTGGGTTGGATAACACCGAGCGCCGACTATAACCAGCGGGCGACCCGGATTGCAATGACTTGGACAAAGGGCCAGTAACGAAAGCTGTCGCGCCGAAACTACCTTCGAGAGAAATGTCGGGCGACCATTAAATCGGCGAAAAAAAACCGCTTCAATGAGCGGTTTTTCATTTCTTGCCCGGAATCACCCAAACAACCAATACCCCAACAACGTCAACACCACCACCGCCAACACCGGCCGCAACACGCGGTAAGCCTTGGGGTTGCGACGCTTCCACTGCTTGACCACACCGCTGACCCTGTCACTGGACTTCTTGCTCCAGGCGTAAGCCTTGTTGATTCCGCCAACCCGTTCGTCGTCGAGATTCTGCGGCGCCGTTGCGCGACCGAGCAAGCCACTGACCCAACGGTTGAGGCGGGTCATGACGCGGTTGCTCAGCGGACGTTCGATGTCGCAGAACAAAATGACCCGGGTTTTCTCGGTTTCGTTCTTCACCCAGTGCACATACGTCTCATCGAACATCACATCTTCACCGTCGCGCCAGGCATACACCTGACCGTCGACGAAAATGCGGCAATCATCGGAGTTCGGGGTCGACAGGCCCAGGTGATAACGCAAGGAACCGGCAAACGGATCGCGGTGCGGGTTGAGGTGGCTGCCGCCCGGCAGTAGCGCGAACATGGCGCCTTTGACGTTGGGAATACTGCTGACCAGGGCCACGGTTTTCGGACACAGCGCTTCGGCCGATGGCAGGGGTTTGTCGTACCACTTGAGGTAGAAGCGCTTCCAGCCTTTCTTGAAGAACGAACCAAAACCGGCGTCGTTATTTTTCTCGGCGGCGCGAATGTAACCCTCATCGAACAGGTGCATCGCTTCGTCGCGGATGACTTCCCAGTTGTCCTTGAGCACATCCAGCTCCGGGAACTTGCTGCGGTCCAGATAAGGTTTGGACGGCACGCTGGAGAACAGGTACATCAAGGCGTTATAAGGCGCGAAGAGCGCGGAGTGGTTGACGAACTGACGCAAGGCCGGCAAACGCGCCTTGCCGCGCAAATGCACATAAAGAGTACTGCCCAGGAACAGCAGCAACAGCGACGCCTTCGCGGCAAAGGAAAAGGTCATCAACAACTCCTTGAGAAAAAACAACTCTGCACAACGCCATTTACCCGACGTTGCAGCCGGCCATGATAAACATTACCGGCCACGGGAAAAACCCGTCTAACTCAACATTCACTGTTAAGAATTATGCAATAAAGCACTTCTTACCATAGCGTTCCTGAACGGGGGCTGATCTGAATCAACCCCCCACCCCACGATCAAATAATCACGGCTTTGGCAACGTCTATTGCTGATTCTCCTGTTCGGTAAACAGGTCACTGAACAGCATGCTCGACAGGTAGCGCTCGCCAGAATCGGGCAGGATCACCACGATCGTCTTGCCCTGCATTTCCGGGGTTTCCGCCAGGCGTACCGCCACAGCCATGGCAGCTCCGCAAGAGATGCCGCACAAAATGCCCTCTTCCTGCATCAAGCGCAGGGCCATGGCCTTGGATTCATCGTCGGTCACCAGCTCGACACGGTCCACCATCGACAGGTCCAGGTTCTTCGGTACAAAACCGGCGCCGATGCCCTGGATCTTGTGCGGGCTCGGTTTGATTTCTTCCCCGGCCAGCTTCTGCGTAATCACCGGCGAAACCACCGGTTCAACCGCCACGGAAAGAATCGGTTTGCCTTGGGTATTCTTTATATACCGCGAAACGCCGGTAATGGTTCCACCCGTTCCTACGCCCGCCACCAGCACATCGACCGCGCCGTCGGTGTCGTTCCAGATTTCCGGACCGGTGGTTTTCTCGTGGATGGCCGGGTTGGCCGGATTCTCGAATTGTGCGGGCATGAAATAGGTGGACGGGTCGCTGGCAACAATTTCAGCTGCCTTTTCGATCGCGCCTTTCATGCCCTTGGCCGGTTCGGTCAGCACCAGTTCGGCGCCGAGTGCCTTGAGCACTTTGCGACGCTCAATGCTCATGGACGCCGGCATGGTCAACATCAGCTTGTAGCCCCGTGCAGCGGCAACAAACGCCAGACCAATGCCGGTATTGCCAGAGGTGGGCTCGACGATGGTCATGCCAGGCTTGAGTTTGCCGGTGCTTTCGGCGTCCCAGATCATGTTCGCTCCGATCCGGCACTTGACCGAATAACCTGGATTGCGCCCCTCGATCTTGGCCAGGATGGTCACGCCACGCGGTGCGATGCGGTTGATCTGCACCAGCGGCGTATTGCCGATGGAATGGGCGTTGTCAGCAAAAATACGGCTCATGGCTGGGTCCTTATGCAGCGTTGAATTAGCCCTTCACGGTATGCCTGTTGCCCGTGGTCGTCCAGTCGGGTCGAACGTCCGGTGACCACCGCAGTCAATGGTCTTACATCGCCGGAGATTTGCCATCATGAAACGTCGATACAGCTGGCCCTTGTGGATCCTCGTCGGCCTCGTTGTGCTACTGATTGCCTTGCATGTGGCCCTGCCCTACATGGTGCGTGACTACCTGAATGACAAGCTCGCCGACATGGGCGACTACCGTGGACAGATCACCGACGTTGACCTGGCACTGTGGCGCGGCGCCTACAAAATCAACGGGCTGAAAATCGTCAAGGTCGATGGCAAGGTCCCGGTGCCCTTCGTCAATGCGCCGTTGATCGACCTTGCCGTGAGCTGGCACTCGCTCCTGTACGACCATGCGGTGGTGGCCAAGGTGCAGTTCTTCAACCCCGAGGTGAACTTCGTCGATGGCGGCGCCAACAAGCAAAACTCGCAGACCGGCCAGGGCACCGACTGGCGCGCGCAATTGAGCAAACTGGCACCGATCACCCTGGACGAAGTACGTATCTTCGATGGCAAGATCAGCTTCAGAAATTTCAACTCCAAGCCTCCCGTGAACATGAACGCGACCCAGGTCAACGCCAGCATTTACAACCTGACCAACGTCGTCGACAAGGAAGGCAAGCGCGACGCACGCTTCGACGGCAAAGCGCTGCTGCTGGGGCACGCCCCGTTGGAAACCACCGCGACCTTCGATCCGCTGAGCAATTTCGAAGACTTCCAGTTCCGCCTGCGCGCCAGGGACATTGAACTCAAACGCATGAACGACTTCGCCTCGGCCTATGGCAAGTTCGATTTCAATGCCGGGCACGGTGATGTGGTGATTGAAGCGCAAGCGAAAAAGGCCCAATTGACCGGCTACATCAAACCGCTCCTGAAGGATGTTGACGTTTTCAATTGGCAGCAGGACGTAGAAAACAAGGACAAAGGGCTGTTCCGGTCCATTTGGGAGGCCATAGTCGGCGGCTCCGAAACCGTGCTGAAAAACCAGGGCAAAAACCAGTTTGCCACGCGTGTGGAACTGAGCGGCAACGTTCATAGG
The DNA here is from genome assembly GCF_000293885.2 of Pseudomonas fluorescens NCIMB 11764. Lineage (NCBI taxonomy): Bacteria > Pseudomonadati > Pseudomonadota > Gammaproteobacteria > Pseudomonadales > Pseudomonadaceae > Pseudomonas > Pseudomonas fluorescens. Next base: position 2,816,821 of record NZ_CP010945.1, on the reverse strand, counting down.
CAAGACATCAGCGCGTTCCAGGCGTTTTTGCAGATTTTGCGTAATGGTTTTGTCCAGGCCTTCAATGCCCGGTATGAACGGCCGAAGCCGGAAGCGGACTGAGTCAAGATGTGACGCCCCATTCAGAGACTGAATAAGCCGTCTGCGTTCACAGTCGACCGGGCAGCGCGTTATAGTCGGGTACTACAATTATTGCGCCCCGCCCTGCCCCGTCAGGTCGGCGTTACCGTTCGAGGATTAGCAGATGAAGTTCGAAGGCACCCAGGCCTACGTCGCCACCGATGACCTGAAGCTGGCGGTCAACGCCGCCATCACCCTGGAGCGCCCGCTGCTGGTCAAGGGCGAGCCGGGCACCGGCAAGACCATGTTGGCCGAGCAACTGGCCGAGTCCTTCGGCGCCAGGCTGATCACCTGGCACATCAAATCCACGACCAAGGCGCATCAAGGCCTGTACGAGTACGACGCGGTCAGCCGCCTGCGCGATTCGCAGCTGGGCACGGAAAAGGTTCACGACGTTCGTAATTACCTGAAAAAGGGCAAGCTCTGGGAGGCTTTCGAGTCTGAAGAGCGGGTGATCCTGCTGATCGACGAAATCGACAAGGCCGACATCGAGTTCCCGAACGACCTGCTGCAAGAACTCGACAAGATGGAGTTCTATGTTTACGAGATCGACGAGACCATCAAGGCCAAGAAGCGCCCGATCATCATCATTACCTCCAACAACGAAAAAGAGCTGCCTGACGCCTTCCTGCGCCGCTGCTTCTTCCACTACATCGCCTTCCCGGATCGCGTCACGATGCAGCGGATCGTCGATGTGCACTATCCGGACATCAAGAAGGACCTGGTCAGCGAAGCGCTGGACGTGTTCTTCGACGTGCGCAAGGTGCCGGGCCTGAAGAAAAAGCCATCGACCTCCGAACTGGTGGACTGGCTGAAGCTGCTGATGGCCGACAATATCGGCGAGGCCGTGCTGCGCGAACGCGATCCGACCAAGGCCATCCCGCCGTTGGCCGGTGCTTTGGTCAAGAACGAACAGGACGTGCAACTGCTTGAGCGTCTGGCGTTCATGAGCCGTCGCGGCACCCGCTAAGAGGCTGATGCCATGCTGCTCAACCTGTTCAATGAAATGCGCGCAGCCAAGGTGCCGGTCTCGGTGCGCGAGCTGCTGGATCTGATCAACGCGCTGAAACAGCGCGTGACCTTCGCCGACATGGACGAGTTCTACTACCTGTCCCGGACGATTCTGGTGAAGGACGAAAAGCATTTCGACAAGTTCGACCGGGCCTTCGGTGCTTACTTCAATGGCCTGGAAAAACTCGACGATCACCTTCAGGCCTTGATTCCCGAAGACTGGTTGCGCAAGGAATTCGAGCGCTCGCTGACCGACGAAGAGCGGGCGGCGATCCAGTCCCTCGGCGGCCTGGACAAGCTGATCGAAGAGTTCAAGAAACGCCTCGAAGAACAGAAAGAACGCCACGCCGGCGGCAACAAGTGGATCGGCACCGGCGGCACCAGCCCGTTCGGCTCCGGCGGGTTCAACCCGGAAGGCATTCGGGTCGGTGATGCCGGCAAGCGCCAGGGCAAGGCAGCCAAGGTCTGGGATCAGCGCGAGTACAAAAACCTCGACGATTCGGTGGAACTGGGCACGCGCAACATCAAGGTTGCCCTGCGCCGGCTGCGTAAATTTGCCCGTCAGGGTGCGGCGGAAGAGCTCGACATCGATGGCACCATCGATCACACCGCGAAAGATGCCGGGTTGCTGAACATCCAGATGCGGCCGGAGCGGCGCAACACCGTCAAGCTGTTGCTGCTGTTCGACATCGGCGGCTCGATGGATGCCCACGTGAAGATCTGCGAAGAGTTGTTCTCGGCCTGCAAGACCGAGTTCAAGCATCTTGAGTACTTCTACTTCCACAACTTCATTTACGAGTCGGTGTGGAAGAACAACATGCGCCGCACCTCCGAACGCACCTCGACCCAGGACTTGTTGCACAAGTACGGCGCCGACTACAAAGTGATCTTCATCGGTGACGCCGCCATGGCGCCCTATGAAATCACCCAGGCCGGCGGCAGCGTCGAGCACTGGAACGAAGAAGCCGGTTACGTGTGGATGCAGCGGTTCAAGGAAAAGTACAAGAAGCTCATCTGGATTAACCCGTATCCGAAAGATACGTGGGGCTATACGTCGTCGACCAATATCGTGCGGGATTTGATTGATGACCAGATGTACCCGCTGACGTTGCGGGGGCTTGAAGAAGGGATGCGGTTTCTTTCCAAATAGCACACCGAACTTGTGGCGAGGGAGCTTGCTCCCGCTGGGTCGCGCAGCGCCCCAAAAGCTTGGCGGCTGCTTCGCAGCCGAGCGGGAGCAAGCTCCCTCGCCACAGGGTTCGCATGGCCCCTCTTACAACCCGCGCAAATCCCGCTCTTCAATCGGCCGGCTCTGGCGCAGGCGCTTGCCGCCCAGCACCACCCAATCGATCAGCCTGAACAGGCATTCAATCCCGAACGACAACAGCAACGCGCCACTCATGCCCCAGATCATCGCTTCTGGCGTCAGCAGGATCTGGTAGCTGTAGCCGTTCCAGGTTTCCTTGCGGATGTCCGGGTCGGCGGCCAGTACAACCTGCAGGAAACGGATGTACCACGGGCCTTGCATGGCCTGGAATTGTTTATCGAGGGCCAGCTGACGGGTGAGCAGGTTGCTCAGGCTGTCGGCATCGCTGCGAAAGATCGGGTCTTCGCTGGCGCGGTAATGGGCGACCAGGGCCTGCATGTCGCCCTTGAAGAATTGATTGGCGGTGCCCTGAAAGCCGCTAAGACCGGTCTGTGCCTCGATCAGGTGGGCCTCGACCCGCTTGGCGTAATCGTTGATGAACCCCGGCACCTGGACACCGATCAACAGGCCCGCCGCGAACAACACCAGCCGTAGATAACTGAGCAACATGTGAGCGTCCTTTATTCGGTCTTGCCCTGGCTGACGCATTCACCGCGTCGCCACAGGCTCCATTGGCCCGGTTCGTAGCGGGTCCAGGTTTCGTTTTCGGTCAGGGGTTCGGTGGCGATCACCGTGACCACATCGTTGGGCGTGGTTTCGGCCTGGAAGTCGACGATCACGTCGACATCTTTCAAGCGCGCCGGGCCGAACGGTGCACGACGGGTAATCTGCGCCAGTTTGGTCGAGCAGTAACAGAAGAGCCAATCGCCATCGCTGAGCAGGCAATTGAACACACCCTTGCCGCGGTATTCGGCGCAGGCGGCCACCAGATCGGGCAAAAGCGCTTCGATCTCTACCGGTTCCGGAAACGCTGCGCGCACACGATTGAGCAAATCACAAAAGGCCGCTTCACTGTCGGTATCGCCGACCGGGCGGTAAAAGCTTGTGATGGGTTGAAAATCCGCGAGCTGGCCGTTGTGGGCGAAACACCAGTTGCGCCCCCACAGTTCGCGCACGAACGGATGAGTGTTGGACAGGCAGACCTTGCCGACATTGGCCTGGCGGATGTGCCCGATCACCACTTCGCTCTTGATCGGATAGCGCTGCACCAGATTAGCAACTTCCGACTCACTGCTGGCCGCCGGATCCTGGAACAGCCGCAGGCCACGGCCCTCATAGAACGCGATGCCCCAACCGTCACGGTGCGGACCGGTACGACCGCCGCGCTGCATCAGACCGGTGAAGCTGAACACGATATCGGTCGGCACATTGGCGCTCATGCCCAATAACTCACACATGTTCGGACTCTCTGTAAGGCAGGGGCAAGGTTACAAACGCGGTTCTACGCGCATACGCTGAGGGTTGCTCGGGACCGGCGGGCGACCATAACGGTCATCACCGGCACCGCCGAAAGGATGATCGTCTTCAGGATCGTCGGCCTTGGCCGCAGCCTTGGCAGCCGCCGTCCGTTCCTTGCGCGCCTTGGCGGCGCGTTCGATCGGGAAGCGGATCGCGACGAGCACCAGATAAAGGCCGAAGGCGATCATGCCGTACATGAGCAGGTCGGAGACCGCCCGCCAGGCGTTGTTGCCAACCTTGAACGCGAGGTCCAGGGCGGTGATGGCGATGGCCGGGGCGACCTTTTCCTTCACCGGATCGATGATCGTCGGACTGAACAGCAACACGGCGACCAGCAGTCGCAACGGCTCCCGCAGCCAGCGCCACATCCAGCGGGTCATGCGCATCCACACCAACAGGCAGCCTAAAGCGGCGAAGGCGTAGAGGCCCCAGGCGATCAGATAGTCGTTCTCGGTCATGGTGTCCATGGCAAGGCAGGCAAGTCGGGTGGAGACAGACCATTACTGGCCTGCCTCCCCCTAAGAACCGTACGTGCGCCTTTCAGCGCATACGGCTCAAGTCTTTAGTAAGCTCCTCGCGGAGCCGGCTTGTTCACTGTCAATCCACGGCTATGAAGCTGTTGGTGACAAACTGGATGCAATAGTACTCGGTTATCCAAGGTGTCTCCACCGCCTTGGGAGCGATGAACGATGTGATGGTCATGCCATCCCGTCTCCTTGTTAATCGGTTCCTTGCACAGCAGACACACTCCTTTTTGGCTCTGGAATAGGCTCAAAATCTGCTTGCGGTACTTCAGCTTGTTCAGCATCCGCGCCATACGCAGCTTCTCACCCATTTCTTCCATTGAGGGATCGAAGGGGTTGTACTCCCCACTCACCTTCTTGTGCCTCTCAATCGGCGTATCCGCTAGCGAATACAACGCGATCGTCCGTTTTGTCCCGCTTTCTTCCAGCACAACGGTGGAGAACACCCAGTTTTTACTTTCGTGACTTTGGAAATACTTCTTCCTGATCCACTCCAGCGATTTGTTAGGGTGCCGCCGTTTTGCCCAACGCCATAAAGCATGGAATATTTGGTTATCCATGCGGCTATACGCCTGCTTGGCGACTACTGGCTGGTGATACAACGCCCAGCCTTTCAAGATCGGATTAAGCAGACCTATCAGATAGTCTTGCGTCACCGTCTTGTTGGTGCTGATGACCTCCTTCACTTTGCAGTAGAACGCCTTGACGTTCTTCTTGCTCGGTTTGATCAGAAGCTTCCCATCGAACTTGCGGAAATTCCAACCAAGGAAGTCGAAGCCTTCTTCTATATGGATGACATGGGTTTTCTCGGGTGACAACTGCAATCCACGCGTCGCGAGGAATTGCTCTACCCAAGGTCTGACTTCAGTTTCCAGCACCTCTCGCGAGGTTCCAGTTATCACAAAGTCATCCGCATAACGCACCACATTGATTTTCAGCTTCTTGGCCTTTGTCACCCCCCAGTACAGCTTGAGTTGTGACTCCAGCCCATCCAGCACCAAATTTGCCATGGTGGGCGAGATAATCCCGCCCTGTGGCGTACCGGCATCCGTTGCCTGTAGCTGGCCTTTATGAATCACACCAGTTTTCAACCATTTCCGGAGAACCACTTTGTCCGTTGGGACGTTGGCGATTAGCCAGTCATGATTGATATGGTCAAAACAGCCTTTGATGTCCGCCTCCAAAACCCATTGGGCCGAAACCTTTTTGGATAGGCAAACGAACAGCTGCCCCATCGCATCCGCCGTAGAGCGTTCGATCCTGAAGCCGTAGCTATTTGGATCACCCGTGGTTTCTGCAATAGGCGCCAGAGCCAGCAGATACAGCGCCTGCATAGCCCTGTCCGTCATGGTTGGAATGCCCAGAGGACGCTCCTTTCCATTTGACTTCGGAATAAACACACGTCGTAAAGGCCGCGGCTTATATCCATGGCGCTTCAACCCATTTGCCGCCTTCCATTTGGCATCGGGTGTATCCCAGAGCACGCGGTCGACTCCCGCCGTGCGCTTACCCTGGTTTTCAGTGACTCGCCGTACGGCCAAGTATCTGGCCGAGCGAGAGCGGGTCAGCATCCGCTGCAGGGTTTTCACCCTGCGCCAGTTGCCTTCCCGACAAGCCTTCGCAATCCGTATCTGCATCGCCCGGACATTCCGCTGGACACGCCACCAATCGATGTCATGCCAGTGCTGCGGAGCGCCGGAAGGCGCAGACACGGCCATTTGGCTATGTTCTAACATGCTGCCTTCCTCTCAAGTTTCCCCAAGCGAAAGACGTACGCATCCCCTGACGGGAATGGACGCTCCCGTCAGGGCTAGATTAATAAAAGGTCCGTTACAGCTGGACCTCTACGTACATTGAGACAGGTTTACTCAGAGTTCATGCGACGAAAGACCACGCAGAAGTCTGCCCGGTTTCCCGTGGGGTAATGTCCCAACCCCTATCCGAGCCATTACAGCCCAGCTTTCGCTTTCTCTGCGATCCCATACCCGCACCGCCAACAGCTCACCTTACGGTTCACCTGCCCGAAGGGCAGCCATACGGGCTTACCACGTTCCCTGCCTGTCACACGATTGGTTTAGGGTCTGCCTTTTCACCGATGGTCCTATGACGACGTACCTCAAGCCTCTACAGAGGTATCCGACCACGTGCCTTTTGGCTCAAGCCTGACAGCAGTTTTGGCTTGTTTATAATCACGGCGTTTATCAGCAGTTCACTTACGTTACCCATGCCAACCAGCCTAGCGTCTCAACCCGGCACTGCTCCGAGCATCTATGCTTTGCCTCGCGGCAAAAGCACACCCTGACGGGGACTACATTGTGAGAAGAGCTTCACACCTCACCGTTACCAGTGACGCATGTCTTCCTAGGCTATCGTTGGTCGCACAACGAGTCCGCTGCTAGCTTGAGGACAAGCTAGATGGACAATGACAGACAGAGCTTTCGCTCGCGTCTTCACATTGAGGGGGGCAGGAACTGACTAGCAGCATGCCCAAAGAATTATTTCCTCCTGTTTCAGAAGCAGGAGAAAACCCCTGCGGGGATTCTCTCCCGCATGGGTAGGGTTCTAAAAAGAACCGATGATTTGATGGGCGCTCCAGAACCAGTGAAACCCGTTCTGTGGTCGAACCTCCGAGCGCTAGTCGACCTTGGGGTGCCACCGCCGCAGCGGCAAGTCCTTGAAGGCATTGGACTTCTGGAACGATTTTGTTTCTCGGGATTGGTTACCCAAGCTGTCGGTTTCCTTTCGAAAACCCTTCAAGATGACCATACACCTTGAAGTCTTGAAGACACGCTACGCGTGTCGCACAGAGGCGCTTATAGTAACGACTTTTCGCACGTCAGGCTTGTCCCAATGCCAGCCGGTCAAGACTCCCACAGGGATCTGTGTAAGGCATCAGGATGTTTCCTGCCCCCTGCGAAGCCCTAATTCCGTACATCGTCCGAGACCCCTTCATGCCCGTATCCGCCAACATGACCAGCGCCCCGATTGCCCACAAGGCCGAAGGTTCTGACCCGTATGCCTGGCTACAGGAACGCGACACCGACGCGGTGCTCGATTACCTCAAGGCTGAAAACCGCTATCAAGAGGCGCAAACCGCCGATCAGGCCGGGTTGCGCGAAACCCTGTTCGAAGAGATCAAGGGCCGGATTCTCGAAACCGACCTGTCGCTGCCCTCCCCGTGGGGCCCGTATCTGTATTACACGCGCACCACGGCCGGTGACGAATACGCTCGTCACTACCGCTGCCCCCGCCCGGCGGATGACAGCCTGCAGCTCGATGAAGCCCACGAACAACTGCTGCTGGACCCGAACGAACTGGCCAACGGCGGCTTCTTTTCCCTCGGTGCGTTCAGTATCAGCCCGGACCACCAGCGCCTCGCCTACAGTATCGACTCCACCGGCGATGAGATTTACACCCTGTTCGTGAAGGAATTATCCAGCGGCCGCGTCAGCGAACTGGAATTCTCGGACTGCGATGGCAGCATGATCTGGGCCAACGACAGCCTGACGCTGTTCTTCGGCGAACTGGACGACACCCACCGCCCGCACAAACTGTTCCGCTATCGACTGGACGGCACGGCGGCCGAAGAAGTGTTCCATGAGTCGGACGGCCGCTTCTTCATGCATTGCTATCGCTCGAGTTCGGAGCAGCAATTACTGCTGGCGCTGGGCAGCAAGACCACCAGCGAAGTCTGGGTGCTCGACGCGTCCCAGCCGCAACAGGCGTTCACCTGCATCGCGCCGAGGGTTGAAGACCATGAGTACGACGTTGATCACGGCGCACTCGATGGCCAATGGACCTGGTTCATTCGCACCAACCGCGACGGCATCAACTTTGCCTTGTACACGGCTGTCGATACCGGCATTGCGCCGACCGAAGCCGACTGGCAGAACCTGATTCCCCACAGCGACACCACGATGATCGACGGCATGAGCCTCAACGCCCGGGCCTTGACCCTCAGCCTGCGTGAAGGTGGCTTGCCGATCATCCAAGTCCACCCGCAAGACCTTCCGAGCTACCGCGTGCAGTTGCCGGATGCGGCCTACAGCCTGCACGTGCAAAACAGCCTGGAATTCGTCAGCGACCGCATCCGTTTGCGTTACGAAGCGCTGAACCGTCCGGCGCAGATCCGCCAACTGGAACTGGTCAGCGGCGAACAGAAAGTGTTGAAGGAAACCCCGGTGCTCGGTCCGTTCGACGCCGACGCCTACGTCAGCCAGCGCCTGTGGGCGACAGCGCCGGACGGTACGCAAGTGCCGATCAGCCTGGTCGTCAAACGCGAGGCCCTCGGTAAGCCGACGCCACTTTATCTGTACGGCTACGGCGCCTACGGCGAAAGCCTCGACCCGTGGTTCTCCCATGCGCGCCTGAGCCTGCTGGATCGCGGCGTGGCGTTTGCCATCGCCCACGTGCGGGGTGGCGGCGAACTGGGAGAAGCCTGGTATCGCGCCGGCAAGCAGGAACACAAGCACAACACCTTCAGCGACTTCATCGCCTGCGCCGAGCACCTGATCGCCAATGGCTTCACCACATCAAAGCAACTGGCGGTAAGCGGCGGCAGTGCTGGCGGCTTGTTGATTGGCGCGGTGCTCAACATGCGTCCGGAGCTGTTCGGCGCGGCAATTGCCGAAGTGCCGTTCGTCGACGTGCTGAACACCATGCTCGACCCGGAGCTGCCGCTGACCGTCACGGAATACGACGAGTGGGGCAATCCTGAAGAGCCGGACGTTTATGATCGGATCAAGGCTTACGCCCCGTACGAAAACGTCACTGCACAGGCTTATCCGGCGACGCTGGTGGTCGCCGGCTACAACGACAGTCGCGTGCAATATTGGGAAGCGGCCAAATGGGTGGCCAGGTTGCGCGCGACCAAAACCGACAGCAACCCGCTGCTGCTCAAGACCGAGCTGGGCGCCGGGCATGGCGGGATGAGCGGTCGTTACCAGGGATTACGTGACGTAGCACTCGAATACGCATTTGTTTTCAAGGTTTTGGGGATTGCCTGAGGAACTTGGCCTGACACGTCGGTCTTAAGACCAGACACCGGGTCTGCTCCCACACAATTCCAATGTGAGAGCGGGCTCGCTCGCGAAGAAAGCCAGCACATTCAACATCAATGTTGGGTGTTACACCGCCTTCGCGAGCAAGCCCGCTCCCACAAGGGATTGAGGACATCCCGAAAACCGGAACCAGACACAAAAAAAAGACCGTGACGACATGTCAGAACCAACCCTGTTGAACAACGAAATCCGTGACTGGCTGATGGACTGCGGCCTGTTCGACCAACTGCTGCCTGCAGACTTCGCTGCCGCTTCCGGCTACTTCAGTATCAGCACCGTGGCCGAAGGCGAAGAGATTTTTCACGAAGGCGACGCCGGCAGCTTCATGTGCATCATCCATACCGGCCAGGTGGCGGTGCAAAAATCCGGCAGCGACGGACAATTGGTGACCATGGCCACCTTGCGCAGCGGTCGGGCGTTCGGCGAAATGGCCGTGCTTGATGGTGAGCGTCGTTCCGCCAGTTGCGTGGCGGCGAGCAATTGCCAGCTGCTGAACCTGGGCAAGGACTCGCTGGAAAAGATGCTCAACGACGCGCCGAAAATCGCCGCCAAGATCATCCGCGCCCTTGCCGTCTCCCTGTCCAAACGCCTGCGCATGGCCGACGGGCAACTGTTGTCACAGCAGGTCTAACCGCCCGGCGACTTGATCTTCGTATTGTTCTGCTCCAGGCCCGGCAACGTCTGGTCCTTGGGCGGGCTGGGCACTTCGATCGGTGGCAACAGCGGTGGCCCGCCACCGCCGGGCCCGGCTTTGTGCGGGATGGTCGGGGTGATCTGCGGATACGGCGTCGGCGTCGCGGTGCCGGGCGAACCGGGCAGCGGCGCCGGGCTGGTCGGAATGGTTTGCAGCTCTTGGGCCTGCACTGCAGTTATCGAGAGCGCGGCCAAGGCAATGACCGTTAGAATGGTGCGCTTCATCAATGGCTCCGTTGGCCTTGTTGTCTGGTTGCAGGCTACTCCCAACGGCGTTCGTTTGCCTCCCCCCTGCCCCTCCTTCTCAAGAGAGCCCCATGAAACGTTTCGTTCTCCTCGACACCGCCCCCATTCCTGAAAACGGCGGCGCCCTGTGCCTGTTCGAATACGGTGAGGATTTCGTCATCAAGATCCAGGGCGGCGACGGCGGACAGCTGATGAACACCCGCATGCACGGCTCCGAAGACGCATTGGCCGAAATCCCCTGCCGCAAGGTCGCTGGCCGGCCGAATTCGCGGGTGCTGATCGGTGGCCTGGGCATGGGTTTCACCCTCGCCTCGGCCCTCAAGCATTTGGGCAAGACCGCAGAAGTCGTGGTCGCTGAACTGGTGCCCGGCGTGGTCGAGTGGAATCGCGGGCCATTGGGCGAGAAAGCCGGCAATCCGTTGCTCGATCAGCGCACGGTGATCCGCATGGAAGACGTGGCCAAAGTACTGCAGGCCGAGCCGCAAGGGTTCGATGCGATCATGCTCGACGTCGACAACGGCCCCGAAGGCCTGACCCAGAGGGCCAATAGCTGGCTCTACTCCGCAGGCGGCCTGAGCGCGTGCGCCAAAGCCCTGCGGCCAAAAGGGGTGCTGGCCGTCTGGTCGGCCAGCGCCGACAAGCAGTTTTCCGACAAACTGAAAAAAGCCGGCTTCAAGGCCGAGGAAGTCCAGGTCTTTGCCCACGGCAACAAGGGCACCCGCCACACCATCTGGATTGCCGAGAAGCTCAAGGGCTGAGCTAAACTTCGTTCATAACCGTCATTAGTCTTTTACAAAGGTGAACCCATGAGTTCGTCAACGCCGACCAACACTTCGAAGCTGGACCGCATCCTCGCCGACAACCAGCGCGACAAGGAAATGGGTTACCGCGACAAAGCCCTGAAAATGTACCCGCACGTGTGCGGCCGCTGCGCCCGCGAGTTTTCCGGCAAGCGCCTGAGCGAACTGACCGTGCACCACCGCGACCACAACCACGACAACAACCCGCAGGATGGTTCGAACTGGGAACTGTTGTGCCTGTATTGCCATGACAACGAACACTCGCGGTACACCGATCAGCAGTATTTCGATGAAGGCTCGTTGAGCACGCCGAAGATTGCCAAGGCGACGCATAACCCGTTTGCGGCGTTGGCAGGGTTGATGAAGAAGGACGACTGAATATCTTCATTGTCTGACCTGGCCCCATCGCTGGCGGGCTAGCTCCCACAGGGGATCTTCTGCGCACATAAGTATGTGTGAACGCCCCAGATCCAATGCGGGAGCTAGCCTGCTGGCGATAGCAATTATCCAGTCACCACCAATCTCAAATCAGACACCCCCTCCCCCAATCCCCGTATAATCGCGGTTTTTTCCCCGAAGGCACCCCGCTCGTGGCAGACAAACGGTACAGCTGCATTGGTTTGTTCAATCCAAAATCACCGGAAAACGTCGGCTCGGTCATGCGCGCCGCCGGCTGCTACAACGTGGCGTCCGTGTTCTACACCGGCAAGCGTTATGACCGCGCCGCCGACTTCGTCACCGACACCAAACGCGTCCACTACGACATCCCGCTGATCGGCATCGACGACCTGAAAAAAATCCTGCCACTGGGCTGCGTACCGGTCGCCGTGGAGCTGGTCGAAGGCGCACGCTCGCTGCCTGAATACACCCACCCGGATCGCGCGCTGTACATCTTCGGCCCGGAAGACGGCTCGCTGGATAAAGAGATTCGCGACTGGTGCGAAGACGTGGTCTACATCCCGACCACCGGTTGCATGAACCTCGCTGCCACGGTCAACGTCGTGCTGTACGACCGCATGGCCAAGGGCCTCAACACCCGCTCCGGTCCAAAATTCCGCTGAATCGACGCACATCCGATGGAACAAGCCGCCCGCCTCGGCAGTCAGCTTAATTATCTATTCTTGAAGCAGTCCTTCCCGCCAGGAGACAGATCATGAGCGAACTCAAACGCGTAGAGCGCATCGAATCCACCCCGTTCCAGACCCATTCCGATCAGAACGTTCAGGGTTGGGAGCGCATCGGCTCCCTGGCCGGTGGCGTGGTGATGGTCGGCAAGGGCCTGCGTCGCGGCGGAATATTCGGTTTGCTCCAGGTGGCCATCGGCGGCGTAGCGCTGGCCCGTGGCATTACCGGCCACAGTTCGGCCAAGAGCCTGCTGGAGAAAAGCCGTCAGGACATGAACAACGTGCGGGCGAAAATCGAGCGTGCCGGGGAAGAGTTGGGTCGGCTGAAGGCGAATGCCGAGGCGGCGACCAAAACCGCGACCGTCACCGGGAATGATTCGTTGAAGTCGCCGAAAACCGGGGTTTGATCTGAGTTTTCGTTGAGGCTTATGGCCTCTTCGCGGGCAAGCCCGCTCCCACAGGTTTTAGTGTTGGGCCACGAATTTGTGGACACCCCTGATCCCTGTGGGGCTTGCCCGCGATGGCAACTTTACTGGAGCAACCCGGTATCCAAGACTTTGGAAGACTCGCCAATCACACTCTCGGCCAGCTGAACGAACGCCTTGGTATCGACACTCTCCAAATGCATCGCCCCGCGCATCACATCGTCCAGCGAACGCTTGTTACGGGTCTTGATACGAATCTCCTGATCCAGCTCACCCAGCAATAAAACTGCTTTGCCTATCTGTGCCGGGCTGATCTGCTCACCCCGCAAGGTCGTGACCTTCTGGCCTTCTTTGGCCAACTTCTTCTGCAAATGTTCATACCGCTCATCACTCATCCCGCCGGCACGTCGCACCAGTTCGATGGCGTAATACTCGGCAAAACCTTCGCTGATCCAGTCACTGCGCTGCTTGTCATTGATCCGCCCGAACACTTGGGCCAGTTCACGTACCAGCACACTGCTGCCGCTTTCGCTGACCAGTGGCAGGCGCGTATTCAGATAGATCGACTCGCGCGCGGCCAGGCTGCCCCGCCACATCGGGTCGTTGGCGCCGACAATCAGCAACTTGGCAGGATGACGCGGGAACACGGCCTGCACTTGCGGCCAGACAAACGTCAGCAGCGTCAGCACATCCATGCGGCGCATGCCCTGGCCTTGGGGCGAGGCGACGGTGACTTCGGTTTCCCCCAATCGGGTGCGACGGGTGCCGAGGTGACCGGCAAGCATCCAGCCGGTAGGCCGATCGAACAGGCGGGAGACGTTATCGATGCGGAATTTGTTCTTGCCGATCCGTGGCCAGGCGGTTTCGACGCTTTTCCAGCCGGTGGGCAATTCGAATTCCAGGCGTGACACCAGCTCGATGCCATCCTGCTGATCGAGTCTGGCAGCGGGCACCAGGTCGTCGCCGCGCATCAGCGCCCAGGCCGGGGTCATGCGCGTGTCGAAGCTGCCGCTCTTGCGGCCATGGCTGATGCGCACACGGTAGGTCAGGCTGGCCTTGTCGGCGGCCGGGCGCCAGACACCACGGGCCGGCTTGCCGGGCGTGAGTTGCCATTGGCCATCGGCCTTGAAATCGCTGTAATGGCTGCCGTCGCCGAGGTCGAAATCCAGGCTGCGCACCGCCGAACCCTGGGCCAGGGTCAGCCGCACTTCAGCCTGATCGCTTTGCGGCAACAGGCGCACGTGGTAATCCAGGTCGACCTTCTTCGCCGCCCACACGGGCGAACCAAAGGCCAGCAGCCCGACGGCCAGCGCCAGCCGCAATCCCACAGCCATACACACTCCTTTGTAAAACTAACCTGCCCGGAAAATCAGATGGTCTTCCCAATCCTCTTCGGCCACGCTGCCTTCGGCGAGCATGCGCCCGGACTGGGAAATGCGTTCGTGGTGCACGGCGTCGCGATCACCGCACACCAAGTGGTGCCAGAGTGGCAAATCCTTGCCTTCGCTGACCAGGCGATAACCGCAGGTCGGCGGCAGCCATTTGAACTCATCGGCCTTGCCCGGCGTGAGCTGGATGCAGTCCGGCACGAATTCACGGCGGTTCGGGTAATCGCTGCACTGACAGGTTTTCAAGTCCAGCAACTTGCACGCGATGCGCGTGTAGTAAACGCTGTTGTCCTCTTCATCCTCGAGCTTTTGCAGGCAGCACAGACCACAACCGTCGCACAGCGATTCCCATTCCTGCTGATCGAGCTGATCGAGGGTTTTGCGTATCCAGAACGGTTCGACTTTGGCGGCCATGGCTCAAGCATCAACATCAGGTAGTGAAAAGGCCGCCAGTCTAGTGTGCAGCGGCCCGCGGGCCAAGCATTGGCGACTGCCGGTAGAACGGGACTTGTCAGTTATTGCGCCGCCAAGTAGCTTTGCCAGTCGCAAGGAGCCAGACCTGCGTGCCATTAACGCCCAACTGCGTTGCATCCAGATGAAGTACCAGGCTCACGAAAAACCTCATCGCCCAGCCTGACTGTGCCCGCCGGTTTTTTACTCGACCCTCTGACTCACATGTCGCAAGGAATCTCTGCATGAGTGCCAATCCACGCGTTGCCGATTACGCCATCCACCCTCAATTTACCGATCGCTGGTCGCCCCGTGCCTTCACCGGCGAAGCCATTCCAGAAGAAACCCTGCTGAGCTTTTTCGAAGCCGCACGCTGGGCACCCTCGGCCTACAACTCGCAGCCTTGGCGGTTCCTCTACGCGCGCCGGGATACGCCGAACTGGGAGCGTTACCTGGGTTTGCTGAACGAATTCAACCGCAGCTGGGCGCAACACGCCTCGGCGCTGGTGATCGTGATCTCGAAAACCACCTTCGCGGTGCCTGGCGCCACCGAAGAAACTCCGGCCCTGTGGCACACCTTCGACACCGGTTCGGCCTGGGGCCATCTGGCGTTGCAAGCGAGCCTCAGCGGCTGGCACACCCACGGCATGGCCGGTTTCGATCAGGAGCTGACCCGCAAGGAGCTGAACATTCCTGAAGGTTACGCACTGCACGCAGCAGTGGCGGTGGGCAAACTGGGGGATAAGGCGACGCTGGCGGATTACCTGCAGGCACGTGAAGAGCCGAGCCCGCGTCGTCCGTTGAGCGAACTCGCAGCTGAAGGCGACTTCACCCTCTAAGCCACACCGCAAAACAACTGTGGGAGCAAGCCTGCTAGCGATGAGGGAACGTCAGCCAACAATGATGTCGACTGACACACCGCCATCGCGAGCAGGCTTGCTCCCACGGTGGGTTTTGCACACTATTCAAGCAAAGTGGATTCAATACCCGCGATTGAAATCCACTTCCCCGCGCAACGCCTCGCCCGCCTGATACGCCCGCACATTCTCGACGAACAGCTTCACCATCATCGCTGGCGAAGTCGGCGCCGAACTGTGTCCGGTGAGCAGCAAGCCCCAGGCCGTCCAGAACGGGTGACGTTGCGGCAGCGGTTCCTGACGGCAGACGTCGATCACCGCGCCTGCCAGATGCCCTTCCTTCAAGGCCTCCACCAAATCCGCATCGACCACCGCCACGCCACGCCCGACGTTGATGAACAACCCGGTCGGCTTGAACTGCTTGAACAGCGCCGCGTCGTACAGGTCGTGAGTCGTCGGCGTATTCGGCAGCAGATTGATCACGTAATCCACCTCACCAACCAGACGCGGCAAATCCGCCAGCGCCCCCACTTCGACAAACGGGGCCTGCTCGCGAGCTTCGCTGGCGATGCCATACAACTCGACGCCAAACGGCAGCAGAAACTGCGCCACGGTCTGACCGATGTCACCGGTGCCGACAATCAACACCTTACGCCCCGCCAGGCTTTGGCCCTGGCGGCTGTCCCATTTGCGCTCGACCTGACTGACCAGGCGCGGCAACACTTCGCGCTCGTGGCCGAGCATGTAGGTCAGCACGTATTCGGCCATGACCTGACCGAAAATCCCCACCGCGCGGGTCAGGCGATAGTGGCGTGGCAGGCCGTCGGCCAGCAGCGGCGTGATGCCGGCCCAGGTCGATTGCAACCATTGCGGCTGGTGACCCTGGCGCAACAGGGTCGCCAGAAGGTCCGGCTGCCCCAGCCAGATCGGGCAATCGGCGGCCTGGCGGGCCAGTTCAGCGGAGTCGCCGCTGGTCAGTACTTCCAGATCAGGCGCTGCCTGGCGCAACAGTTGGGCATATACAGGGTGGTCGTGTTCAGCAATCAGAACGCGCATGGTTCAAACCTTTCAAAAGCAGTGCAGACGGCCACCGAGGGGGTATCGCTCCCTCATCGTGGCCATCGCCAAAATCATTCCAGTGTTTCACGCAGACTCTGAACAGAGCCTGTCTGCCGATCACATCGGATCGTTGCGTCGCAACAGTTCTTCCGGCAAATGTTCGATGTATTCGTCTTCGGCCGGCGGCATTTGCAGGTGGTAACCCTGCTTCTCGAGGTTTTCCAGGACCACGGTGATGTCCTCGCGCGACAGCTTGCGCTCGGGGGTCAGCACCAGGTCGAACGCGTGGTGCGGTTTGCCGAAAGCGGCCATCAGACTTTCCGGGACGCGCTCCAGTGCATCGCTTTTGAGCACATAGAGGTACATCTCGTTTTTCTTCAGGCTTCGATAGATGGAGCAAATACGTTTCAAGGCTGTTCTCCGGCGGTGGCCAGGCTGTCGAGCAGCGCCTGGCCCATCAATTCGCGGCGCCAGCCACGCAGCGAATCAGGCAATTGGTAAGGACCATTGGGGAAGCCGCTCTTGAGCAGCGCTTCCAGGGTTTTCTTGCGCAGCATCAGCTCCGGCGCGATGTTCAGGCGCTCGGCTTCGGCCTGGCCAAGTGCACGCAACTGTTTGATCAGGGCAGCCGCATCTACCGGCAACGGCTCCGGCACGGCAGGCGGCCATTGATCTGGCGACACACTGCCAGAGCGCTTGATCAGATCAAGCAGAAATTCGCCGTCCTGACGCACGGTACGCGGGTGCATGTCTTCGATTTTCGCCAGCGCGCCGAGGTTGTCCGGTTGCGTCCGCGCCAGCGGCCACAGGGAGTGTTCACGGAGGATGCGATTGCGCGGCAAGTCACGGGCGCGGGCTTCGTGTTCGCGCCAGGCGCAGAGTTCACGCAGCACGGCGAGTTGGGCACGGGAGAGTTTCCAGGCCAGTTTGGCTTCGCGATAGACCTGGTACGGATCAACTTCACGACGCAGGTTGGCCACCAGCTCGGCGCCGTCTTCCAGGACCCAGGCATATTTATCGTCAGACAGTTTCGGACGAAGCTGTACGAAAACTTCCGCGAGGTGCAAGGCATCTTCGGCGGCATAGCTGATCTGAGTATCGGACAGCGGACGTTGCAGCCAGTCGGAACGGGTCTCGCCCTTGGGCAGGTCGATGCCGAGCACTTCCTGCACCAGCCGCGAATACCCCATGGAGAAACCGAGGTTCAGGTACGCAGCGGCGAGTTGAGTGTCGAACAGCGGCGCCGGCAGGCTGCCGGTCAGGCGCAGCAACACTTCGAGATCTTCGCTGCACGCGTGCACGACTTTGACCACGGCCGGGTTTTCCAGCAACGCCGCCAGGGGTTGCCAGTTGTCGATGGTCAACGGATCAATCAGGTAAGCGCGTACGCCATCGCCGATCTGCAGCAGGCCTGCGATCGGATAGAAGGTGTCGACCCGCATGAATTCGGTGTCGAGGGCAACGTAGGGCAGCTGCTGCCACTCGGCGCAAAACCGGCCGAGGCTATCGTTGTCGCGAATCCAGTGAATATCGATGGCCACACGGCTCTCCCTTGAAGAATGGCGCGCAGTATATATCGCCCCCGGCGATTTCTGCGCCTCCACTGAACAAGAGCTTTAGCGAAAACACCTGCCTGATGGCAAGAAATGTCTGACAGAGGGAGGTTATCTGGCCTTACGCAACACGTAGACGCGCATTCGCTCGCAACCGGGCAGGAAGTCCTGGTGACTGAGCAAGTGAAAACCCGCCTGTTTGAACTCGTCTTCCACTTCGGCCTTACTGGCCAGCGGCCGAGCCTGAACCCCTTGTGTATCCGGCCGCCAGCGCTTGAAACGGGTGTCGACCCGCACCGCCACAATCACCGTATCGCGGCTGACCCGGTGGAACTCCCCCAGCATGGCCAACCGATGCTCGGGGCTGGCGAGCTGCTGAAACAGTTGCATGCAAAAAATGCAGTCCACCGCATTCGCCGACAAGCCGATGGCGAATGCCGAGCTTTGAAAAGTCTTGACCCGTTTCAGCAGGTGTTGCGGGTGGTGGGTCGGTGCGTGATCGAGCATGTCCTGAGACGGGTCGGACGCCAGAATCACCCGGTTCGTGTGTTCGGCCAGCACCGGCCAAAAGCGCCCGGCCCCGCAAGTCACGTCGAGGACCAGGCCTGGCTCGCCAGCCGCCTTGAGCGCGTTACGCACCAGTTGCTCGTCACGCCAGAACGCCAGGCGCCCGGCGAGTCCACGTGAGTGCGGCTGCAGGCAGACGCGGGCGTGTTCCTGATCGTGGCGCCGGGCGAACTCGAGCTCGATGGCGGAAGGGGGTTGAGCGGACATGTAAGGGGCTCTTGTAGGAAGAATCTGCCGGAACGCAGATTAACGGCCGGTTCGTGAAAAAAAGGTCGTGGCCCTCACTCTTTGGCCAGGACACCGTCAATCACCGCACCGCGACAGCCGGCAAACATGTCCAGATCCTGGTTGTAGACCTTGCTGTTGACCTCCAGCAAACCGATCATCGAATGGAACAGGTTGTCCTGGCTCAACGGTTTATCACGGCTCAGCTGCAAGCAATGAGTGTCTACCGAGAAAGACTTCTGATAACTGTCAGAGAACCAGGCCAGCATGGCGACATGCTTCTGTTGATCGGGCGCCATCATGTAAGGCGTACCGTGAAGGAACAGGTTGTATTCGCCGAGGGACTCACCGTGGTCCGACAGATACAGCATCGCTGTATCGACTTTGTCCTGGTTGCTGCGCAGCAGGTCGATCAGGGTCGACAGCACATGGTCGGTGTACACCAGGGTGTTGTCGTAACCGTTGATGATACTTTCGCGACTGCAATTGTTCAGCGCATTGCTTTCACACACCGGGGTAAAGCGTTCGTACTCTTTCGGGTAGCGCTTGAAGTACTCAGGACCGTGACTGCCCATCTGATGCAAGACCAGCACGGTGTCTTTGTCCAGGGTGTCGATGAAGTGCTGCAACCCCTGCAGAAGGATTTCATCGCGGCATTCACTGTTGGCGCAGAGCGTCGGGTCTTTCAGGTTGCTGACATCATCGAGGGTGACGCGGTCGCAAGTGCCTTTGCAGCCCGACTGGTTATCGCGCCAGATGACATCCAGCCCCGCTCGCTTGAGCACATCCAGCAGACCTTCCTCATTCTTTGCCTTGCTCGCGTTGTAGTCTTTGCGGCCCATGTTGGAAAACATGCACGGCACCGAGACGGCTGTTTCCGTGCCGCAGGAGTACACGTCGGTGAAGGCAATCAGGCCCGCCTCCTTGTCCAGTGCTGGCGTGGTGTCGCGGTCGTAGCCCAGCACACCAAAGTTCTCGGCCCGGGCACTCTCTCCCACCACCAGCACGGTCAGGGATTTACGGCCGTGAGCTTGCCAGGCCGGGTTTTTCCTGGCGTCCTCACCAATTTTTACGAAGGGTTGCCGGGCCGAAACGACTTGTTCGCGCAGGAAGCCGAAGGAGGCACCGATATAGTTGCTGGGCACTACCATCAAACGCAATTCGTGGTGATTTCGAAACAACGACGAGAGGCCCTGATAATTAACTAGCGCCACACCACCTAATACCACTACCGACGCAACACTTACCAAAGCCTTACTTAATAGTTCGCGATGCCAGCGGCGGTAATTTACCGATGTTATCCACAACAACCACGATGGCAACACACCGAGCAAAAGAATATAAACCAGCAACTTTATCGAGAGTAAATCACGGACTTCCGTTGCATTGGTTTGCGCAAAATTGCGCAACATGCCGGTGTCTATCAGCACACCGTATTGACTCATGAAATAAGCCACCCCGGCGCTGATCATAAAGATCAACGTCAACAGCGGCTTCATCAACGGCCGAAAAGCCAGCAGTGTCAGCACTATGTTGAAGGCAGCCAGAATCATCAAGCCGAAAGAAACACGCAGGGCGATGCCGTCGCCATCGAAGGCGGTGATTTCAAACAGGTGTTGCCAGAGCACTAAATTGAAGCCCGCCAACAGAAAGGCACTGGCAAACAACGTCACCCATTCCGGGCGCACGGCTTTAATCTTCAACATGATAATCGGCTGTTCCTGTAAAGAAGTGCCGTCAGCAAATGTGAAAAGTTCATTTACCGCGACAGCACTAACCTTAGGCGGCCAACCATCAATTTTTTGTGAAAAAGAAGCCAACGATTAGTTGGCTTCCAGTATGAGGTCAAAACTTAAGTTGTATTTGAGAATGGTTCAGGCCTGGTTCAGGTACCAACGCCAATCCTGTTCACCGACTTCGCCCATGAACTGCCGATACTCGGCACGTTTAACGGCGAGATAAACGCCGAGAAACTCTCCACCGAAGGCCTCCCGCGCCCACGTCGAACCTTCCAGCGCGCGCAAGGTGGTCAGCCAGTCGGTCGGCAGCAGCTCCGTGGCCTGGGCGTAACCGTTGCCTTCGACCGGCGCTCCCGGGTCCAGTTGTTCGCGAATGCCGCGATGGATGCCGGCCAGGATCGCCGCAGCCGCCAGATACGGGTTGGCGTCGGCGCCGCAAATGCGATGTTCGATGTGCCGCGAGAACGCTGGCCCGCCGGGCACGCGCAAACTCACAGTGCGATTGTCCACGCCCCAAGTGGCAGCCAGCGGCGCGTAGCTATTGGTCTGGAAGCGACGGTAGGAGTTGGCGTTCGGACAGAACAGCAGCAACGAATCGAGCAAGGTACTGAGCATGCCGCCAACTGCCTGTTTCAGCAGCGGCGTACCGTCCGTGGCGTCGCTGGCGAACAGGTTGTTACCGTCCTTGTCTGCGAGGCTGACGTGCATATGCATACCAGTGCCGGCCAGGTCGTCGAAAGGCTTGGCCATGAAGCACGCCGTCATCCCGTGTTTGTGCGCCACGCCCTTGACCAGCCGTTTGTAGCGCACGGCTTCATCCATCGCCTGCAAGGCGTCGGTACGATGTTCGAGGGTGATTTCCACTTGCCCCGGCGCGTATTCGGAAATCGCCGTGCGCGCCGGAATGCCCTGGAGTTTGCAGGCGCTGTAGAGGTCGGCCAGGAATGGCTCGATCTGCTCCAGTTCGCGCAAACCGTAGACTTGAGTGCTGCGCGGGCGTCCGCCGTCAACGTCTCGAGCCGGTTGCGGCCGACCGTTGCTGTCGCGCTGCTGATCCAGCAGGTAAAACTCCAGCTCCGCCGCCATCACCGGGTAGTAACCGTCCGCCTGCAAGCCTTCGATCACCTTCGCCAACAGGTGGCGTGGGTCGGCGATGGTCGCCGGCATGCCCTCCTTCGGATGCATGCTGACCTGCACCGCCGCCGTCGGAATCAATCGCCACGGCATGCGCGTCAAACTGCCGCTGATCGGGTAGGCCCGGCAATCAATATCGCCCACGTCCCACACCAGCCCGGAGTTTTCAACGTCGTCGCCGTTGATGGTCAGGCCCAGGATGGTACTTGGCAAAGGCCGGCCACTTTCATACACCGCCAGCAATTCATCGCGATGCAACAACTTGCCCCGTGGCACGCCGTTGTTGTCGAGGATGAACAACTCGAACATCTCGATATCCGGATTCTGTTCAAGAAAGGTCAGGGCTTCTTGCTTCGTGGCGAAGGATGTCGTGGCACAACTCATAGGAACTCTCTTGTTTCCGCGTCAGGCAAACGCGCAGGCGCTGCCGATTTGATCCCTGCGTACGGTGCGGGACCTGTAAGAACAATCAACGGGAAAGGTGGGAATCCGGCGGGCGCGCGTGACGGCAATGCCACAACGCCCAGAAGGCGAGTTCGGAAGGAAGTGCGACCGGACAACCGTCCATAGAGAAGACCGCAGTAAACAGATGAACCGCAGCGTCACATGGCAGGATAAGTCGTTAAATCGGGATTTGAAGAACTTTGGTTGCGAAATGGCTAAACATTCTCTGAATACTGACTTAACCCTGTGTTGCAGCAGAACTATTTAATTTCTAAATACCACCCCGGACTTTCTGATTTGCGGCCTCCAGGCCTCGCGCGCCTAATCTGGCCCTTGTCATTCAAGGTCCAATCGATGGAAAACGTCCGCGCCACTTCCCGCCCTGCCCTCTGGCTGATGGTCAGCATCATTCTCGTCGCACTCAACTTGCGCCCCTCCATGGCGGCGGTCGGTCCTTTGCTGTCGGCGATTCGCGGCGATATCCCGCTGAGTTTCAGCCTGGCCTCGCTGCTGACCATGTTGCCGGTGATGGCCATGGGACTGGCGATGTTCTTCGGCCTCAGCGTCAGCCGATGGCTCGGCGCACAGCGCACGGTGGTGGTGTCGCTGCTGATCATCGGCGTGGCGACGGTGTCGCGCCTGTTCCTCGACTCCGCGGCCGAACTGATCCTCAGTGCCGTGCTGGCAGGCATCGGTATTGCCCTGATACAGGCGCTGATGCCCGCGCTGATCAAGTCCCGTTTTGGCGACAACGTCTCTGTGTGTATGGGCCTGTACGTCACGTCGATCATGGGCGGCGCAGCGATTGCCGCGTCCTTCGCGCCGCTGGTGATGATGCGCACGGGTAGCTGGCGGATGGGCCTGGCGATCTGGGCAGTACTGGCGCTGGTCGCACTGCTGGTGTGGCTCGTCCAACGCTTGGGGATGCCGATACGGTCTGCTCAAGCGCAGCGAAATGGGTCGTTCTTCGCCAATTCCCGCGCCTGGTTACTCGCGATCTTCTTTGGCTTGGGTACTGCGTCCTACACCTGTGTACTGGCCTGGCTGGCGCCGTACTACGTGGAAAAAGGCTGGAGCGAACAAAACGCCGGTTTGTTGCTGGGTTTTCTGACGGCAATGGAGGTGTTGTCGGGCCTGCTGACGCCCGCGATCGCCAATCGCAGCCGCGACCGACGTCTGGTGCTGGTGGTGTTGCTGGCACTGATCATGGCCGGTTTCTGCGGGCTGACTCTCAGCCCGCAACACCTGAGTCTGTTGTGGCCGTGCCTGCTGGGGCTGGGCATCGGCGGATTGTTCCCGATGAGCCTGATCGTGTCGCTGGATCACCTGGACCAGCCACAACGTGCGGGCGCCCTGACCGCCTTCGTTCAAGGCATCGGCTACCTGATCGCCGGTCTATCGCCACTGATTGCCGGGATGATCCGCGATCAACTCGGCAGTTTCGAATGGGCCTGGTGGTCGCTTACGGGCGTCATGGCGCTGATGCTGCTGATGGTCCTGCGTTTTGACCCACGGCACTACGCCCGTCACATTCACTGATCCGGAGCAGCCACCATGCAACACACCGGTTTCGCCACCGCTCACCTTGGCATGCTGCTCTGGGCACTTTTGATTGCCGCTTCATTTTCCGCGGCGGCGCAGGTCAGCCAGGCCATCGACCCGGTCCTGCTGACCGGTTTGCGCCTGCTGTTTTGCGCCCTGGTGTTTTTGCCGCTGCGGCTATTCAAGGGCGACGCCGCCATGACCCGCAACGGACTGCTCGGCCATGCCGTACTCGGCTTGTTGCTGGCGGTGTATTTCGGCTCATTGTTCGAGGCACTGCGCTACACCTCTGCCGTCAACACCGGGACCCTGTTCACCCTGGTGCCACTGCTGACCCTGTTTTTCGAAGCGGTGTTGATGCCCGACAGCAGCCTCCGGAAACGCGTCGCTCCAATGCTGCTGGCGGCTACCGGCGCCGTATTGCTCGTGCTCAAAGGTACGGGGCCGGACGAATTGCCTTCGCGCTATGCGGTGTTGGTGTATGGCATCGGTTGCCTGGCGATGGCGCTCTACTCTCCCTTGAGCCAGCGGCTCAAGGCTGGCAGCCTCAAAGGTCGCGGCCCGGTGGGCATGACCTTCTGGAACATGCTGTTCGGCGCGCTGTTCTTGCTGGCGTTCTGTGGGTTTAGCGGTGGCTGGCGATCGGCGTCCTTGCTGACCCTGAACGACTTCGGTTGGCTGATCTACCTGGCGCTGTTCGCCACACTGGCGACCTTCTGGCTGTTGCATCGGGCCATCGGCGTCATCGCCCCGTCGTCGGTCATTTCCTACATTTACCTGAGCACACTGTTCATCACGCTGTTTCATTGGCTCTGGTTGCGCCAGTCGCCGCTGCCGCTGGAGATCATCGGTGCCGTGCTGGTCGGCATCGGCATGCTGGCGCTATTGATGTCCAGCCGCCGCGCCATGCCTGCAACTGTTCGGACCTGAAAGTCGCCGGCACTGCCTCCCAACTATTAGTGAAACTTCCTACAGGGCATTCTCCTGGCACCATCGTTCCGTTAGGATCTTTCGCACGAGTTTGCGCTCAATCAGCGCAAGGATCACAGCGAGACGAATGGATGCTGAACAGTAACTTGCTTAGAAAACTCGACATGCAGGACCTCATGGTGTTTGTAGCCGTGTATGAACAAAGCAGCGTCACCAGCGTGTCCGAAACACTCTGTGTCAGCCAGTCCACCGTGAGTTACTGCCTGAAAAAGCTGCGCACCGGTTTCGAGGACGAGTTGTTCATCAACACCCGCGCCGGTATGCGACCCACCTGCAAAGCCAGCACCATGTATGCCCATGTGCTGAGAATTCTGGAAAGCATCAACCTGTGTCACGCCGGTGCACCGACGTTCGACCCTAGTTTGCAACCGGTCACCTTCAACATTTGCGCACCGGAATACTTCGAGCAGTTGATCCTGCCGCGCCTGTTGAAACGTTTCGATTTCGCCGATTGGCCGGTGATGGTCAACATGCACAAGTTCGAAACCGACATCCCGGCCGAGGAACTGCGCGACGGCAGTCTCGACCTGGTGATTTGCTTCGGCCCGAATTTTCATCGCAATCACACCGACTTCAAATCCCGGATGCTGCTGGAAGATGATCTGGTCTGTGTCTTCGATAAACGCGCCACACCGCTGGAACCGCGCCTGAGCCTGCAAGCCTTTACCGAACGCCGGCATGTATTTCCGACACCCTGGACGTCCAGCACCAACATGGTCGACGGCTGGTTGGCGCAGCAGGCGCAAAAACGGCAGATAGTCGCGCGATCCAACAGCTACAGCGCGGCGCTGAAAATGATCACCGGCACCGACTTCATCGTCACCCTGCCCCGACGCATCCAGCAGTTGCTGGCCAGCGAGGCCATCTTCAATCACTGCGAAGCGCCCAACGGTCTGCCGGGGTTCACCCTCGACATGCAGTGGAGTCAAAGTGCCGATGAAGACGGCGCCAATGCCTGGTTGCGCGAGCAGGTGGTGCAGGCCTGCACCGAGCAGGACATGACCTGAGACTCAGTTGTTGATGGCGACTTTGCTGTAGGACTCTCGATCAATGTCGAGGATTTCCACGGCCAACTGGACTTCCACGCCCGTTGGCCACTCACACAGTTCCTGCACCACGGCCAGCAGACTTTCGGACAACTGTTTTTTGATCGCCGGCGAGCGACCACTCAACAAGGCCAGCTTTACATGCACGAATGCCCGCTCAGCCAATGCGGTGCCGACCTTGAACGACTCGACCTTTACCGCGCGACTCTTGATGTCGTATTCGGCAGCAAACTGACCGGAAGCCACCAGCGTATTGTTCAGCCTGATCAGGGCCACATCGGCATTCAGCTCGGGCAGGTTGGCGGTGTATTCCATGTGCAGGTGGGGCATGACGTGGCTCCTTGAGGTTGGCGCAAAGGTCGTACATATATCACAGAGTTGCCCTGTTCACTGAAGCGGCGGCGACTCGAAGCGCTCACTCATGAACGCCTCCAGTCGCGAGCGCAACCAGCGTTCGGCAGGGTCGGTGTCGACGTGGCTGAGCCAGACCATGGACAGGTCCAGGGTCGGGGTCTTGAACGGAAAAGGCTCCGTGAACAGCTGACCGGACGCCGCCATCGCCTCGGCGGCGTAATCCGGCAGGCTGGCGATCAGATCGGTTCCGGCGAGCAAGGCGGGTAACGAGCTGTATTGCGGCACGGATAAAACCACCTGGCGCGTACGACCAATCTCCGCCAGCCACTCATCGGCGTAACCACTGACATTGGCGGTGTGCGACACCAGCACGTGAGGGCGCGAGCAATATTCATCGAGGGTCAGCGGCGTGTCGGACGCATCGGCACGCAAGATACTGGGCTGGATGTGCCGCAGCAATTTGCGCTTGGCATTGGCCGGGAGACCGCGGGTCTGGCTGATACCAACGGTGATATCGCCGGACGCCAGCAAATCGGGAATCCGCCAGTAATCGACATGCTGCACCACAAACACCACCTTCGGCGCTTCCTGGCGCAGGGCACGCAACAACGGTGGCAGAAGACCAAACTCGACATCGTCCGACAGCCCGATGCGGAAAGTCATGGTGCTGCTGGCGGGGTCGAAGTCATGGGTCAGACTCAAGGCCACCGACAGCGAATCCAGCGCTGGCGACAGGTATTGAATCAACTCCTCGGCCCTGGCGGTCGGCTCCATGCGATGACCGACGCGAATGAACAGCGGATCATTGAACATCGTGCGCAAGCGGTTGAGCGCCGAACTGATGGTTGGCTGCCCGAGAAACAACTTCTCCGCCACCCGGGTGACGTTACGTTCGAGCATCAAGGTTTCGAACACCACCATCAGGTTGATATCCGCCTTGCGTAGTTCGTTGCGATTCATCCACTGCCCCCCAGTCCCCAAATCTGCTGACAGTTTAGGTAGCTGCCGCAAGCGGCGTCTATGCGACTCAAGCAGTCTGCGTTTGATCCGAGCACAAGGTTGCTTGCAAAGAAGCTGCCCTCATTGAGCAGCTTCACCACCTGAAAGTCAGATTTCCTTTATCGGCGTGTGATCGTGAGTCCCCTTGATCAGGCTGATGGCATGCGCGCAATCCGCCTTGTTGACGTACGCCTCGCCGCTGGCAATCGTTTCATGGTTCCCCGCCCTCAAGCGCCACCGCCATTGACCTTTGCCAGTCTGGGGGGTGCCACGGGTTTGCCTGTAAATCTCAAAATACATTGATCGCTCCTTGCGATTGGCTGATGACGGCAGATCAGTGACCTGCGAAACCAGAGTAGATGAGGATTTTTGGCGGTGGGGAGTTTCAGTGTCAGGGAATATTGCGAAGGAAAACCTTGAATGTTCAGAGCGGCAAATGGATTCGGGGGTGGGTAAACAGACTGACTCAGGCAAGTAACTTTTCTCGTGAAACGGTATATCTTTCTTACGCCGGGAGGCGACCGAATCCGACGCAGCAACGCCGCTGACGGTGTTCCTTCCGTAGAATCCAAGCGCGACCAAACACCTGTCTTCGCGTCCGGATTTCCTGGAAATCCGGTCAGTAGAATGCAGGTTTTCTGTTTCATTAAATGGAGTTGTACATGCACCGGGGCATCACGTTTACTCTCATCATTCTGACCACAGCACTAAGTGCATGTACGTCGAACAGTCCCTCCACGGACCCGTCCCTCGTAGGCTCATGGCAAGGAATGCGCGAAGAACACGGCAAATGCCAGTTCCTGTCCTGGAATACGAATTTCGAGCCCAATGGTCGCTTCTCGATCACCTTCTTCCGAGACGCGCAACGGACCCAACCCATTCAAACCGAGCGAGGTTCCTGGTCTGCGGCGAATGGCAAGAATGAAATGAAAACGGACGGTGTCCGGACTCCGGAAATCTATGAATACAAAATACTGGATGGGAACACCATTCACTACGTAAACACCGTCACAGATCCTACCGCCGACTGCCAAGAGGACTACGCGTTTACGGAACATCGTATTCGCAACTAAGCGTTAACCCCCTCACTCCGCCGAGAACCAAAAAGCCCCGTAGATTTTCATCTACGGGGCTTTTCTATGTAACGTCCAGCCGATTGCAGCAGAGTGAGGGGGACAGTTTCAGTTTTTCCAGTCAGGAGCCGCATCGGTGCGGGAATCCCGGGGATGTGGATGCGTTGATGATTACGCCGCCTTCGTTTTGAGGTCCGTTCACAGATTTTTCTGATGAGTCGAGGCATCAGCTTGCAAGGTTAGCGGTTGATCTGCGACCAGCTCCACATCGCTCTCACGTTCTGCCCGAGGCTCGGGGGCGACAGTGTCAGAACGGGCTAAAAGCCGCTGTACACCTCTTTCAATCAGCGAAAGCAATCCATAGCTGATAAAGCCAAAGATCAGCCCGACAACCAAAATGCTCAAAGGATGAATTTGCACGGCGTCCTGGCTTTCCAGCATGTATTGAAAAGCCTGAACAGCCACAGCCACACAGGCCGCAGCGGCTGCTATCAGCTTCACAGACAACCAAAGACGCCGCCATCTGTTCATGACATCACCTGTCATTCGATCAGTTGCTCTGTATTGCAGGATAGACAATGAGCTTGGTTCACGGGATGTGGTGTTGCATTGCTGTGTTCCTCGACGCGATGGCCGCGTTCTTCCCCCAAAAATCCCCCAAAACAAAACGCCAGAAACGAAAAAGCCCCGTAGCTTAATCAGCTATGGGGCTTGATGAGATG
Source organism: Pseudomonas fluorescens NCIMB 11764 (assembly GCF_000293885.2). Lineage (NCBI taxonomy): Bacteria > Pseudomonadati > Pseudomonadota > Gammaproteobacteria > Pseudomonadales > Pseudomonadaceae > Pseudomonas > Pseudomonas fluorescens. Next base: position 2,788,011 of record NZ_CP010945.1, on the reverse strand, counting down.
GTCAGCCAGAATCCCTGCAGATTTAAGCTTGCAGGGATTTTTTGTTTAATCCTGCGGCAGACTCCGGCATCGTCTGACAGCCCCTTCCTGATTTGTCCAAGCCCCTGGCGGCATCACGTTTAGCCCCTAAGCTCTGCGCCGTGCGGGGCAAAAAGGCCCTGACCATCGACAATCATGCGAACTCAAAAGGAGCCTCTGCAATGGCTAGAGATAAAGCAAAAGACGACACACACTTCAACTGCACCCAGCCCCATGAAGCCGACTACGTCGCAGGTCTTTACCCTCATGCAAAGGAAGAGGTCAAAACGTTCCTGGCATCGGCCTGCAAGGACAAAACCCTGCATAACTCCACCCACAAAGACGTCTATGAGCTGATCAAGAGGAAACTGGGTCACTCGCAGCCGTAAGATTCACGTTCACGGGATAACTCCTGCTTGTTCAAGGAAAGCCCGAACGCCGCGCCCCTGCAGAGCTGTGCCGATGCTCGAGCTCCACCCTCAAAAAAAGTAAAAAACGCCGCCTTTTTAGACTTAGAGAAGCGGCGTTTTCGCATTCGGGATTTGTCCGTTTTTGTAAGGCCATAAGAATATCGGGGTGACTCTCGGCGCAGTTGTAGGCAAAATCCGGGAGTTGCGTACGAACGTGCTTCTGCTGCGTGTTTCAGTAAGTTAGCGCCTTGATGACGTCAGTTTCAGCGGGATACTCTCAAGACGTCGCTGGAATTCCAGCGATCGGGCTTGGTAACCCGACGAGTTGCGCAACAGCGCCCCCTTCACATTTTCTTGGTGTTTGTACGCCTGAAAACTTGTGTTATGGCGGTTGTGCGCGGGACGCTTTCGAGCGTGCCGGTCTCCGTGACTCCCGGTTTACCAACCTGCGCACAGCTGCCACCCATTCGCTTGGTAACGAAATGGCAGCTCCTCACGTCACGGAGCTAGACATGGATACTTCAAATCCGCACAAAAGCAGTCATTCCCCTCAACACAATTCCAAGTCGTATAAAACCTCACCGCTCGACCTAACCCGCCGCCTCATTGAAGGAGGTGACAAATGAGCGACAAACCCGAGCTGACGACCATTGGCCTCACACCGTTCCACTATTGCTCCAACCAGCCGTTATTCCGCGTAAACTCCGGCGTACCTGTCGGGAAAGCCTTGGCGCAAGCATCTGACCTTCTGTACCTGGCCAAGCTGTTGACTGTCGATGCGGCTTACGCCAAGGACACAGACAGACATGCTTGGGCAGCGCATTACCTGACCGCCATGAGCAAGGCCGTCGTGGATGACGTACACAAGGTGCTGACGAGGTGGCCACCGGTGAACACCGACGCCTGATACGTACATGTAGACGTCCCTAAAAACGCCCTGAAAAATCTACAGAAACGAAAAAGCCCCGTAGCTTGTTCAGCTACGGGGCTTTTTCTATGTAATGGCGGAGAGATAGGGATTCGAACCCTAGGTACCGGTGAAGGTACAACGGATTTCGAATCCGTCCCATTCGGCCACTCTGGCATCTCTCCAACGGCGCGCATCATAACAACACTTTTGCCGGAAGCGAACCCCCTGAGCGAAATATTTCTGTGCTATCAGATGCTTGCGTCGATTAAAGCGGTACGCCCAGACGATTGGCGACTTCTTCGTAGGCTTCGATGACGTCACCGAGGCCCTGACGGAAGCGGTCCTTGTCCATTTTCTTGCCGGTGGCCTTGTCCCACAGACGGCAGCCGTCCGGGCTGAATTCGTCACCCAGGACGATGGAGCCGTCGGAGAACACGCCGAATTCGAGTTTGAAGTCGACCAGCAGCAGGCCGGCGTCGTCGAACAGTTTGCTCAGGACTTCGTTGACCTTGAGCGACAGTTCTTTCATGCGAACCAGTTGCTCGGCGGTGCCCCAGCCGAAGGCCACGACGTGGGATTCGTTGATGAACGGGTCGCCCTTGGCGTCGTCCTTCAGGAACAGTTCGAAGGTGTAAGGGTTGAGCTTCATGCCTTCTTCGACGCCCAGGCGCTTGACCAGGCTGCCGGCCGCGTAGTTACGCACGACGCACTCGACCGGGATCATGTCGAGTTTTTTCACCAGGCATTCGTTGTCGCCCAGCAGTTTGTCGAATTGGGTCGGCACGCCGGCGGCTTCGAGTTTCTGCATGATGAAGGCATTGAACTTGTTGTTCACCATGCCTTTGCGGTCGAGCTGCTCGATGCGCTTGCCGTCGAACGCCGAGGTGTCGTTGCGAAACAGCAGGATCAAGCGGTCAGCGTCGTCGGTCTTGAAAACCGATTTGGCTTTGCCGCGGTAGAGTTCTTCACGTTTTTCCATGATGGGCTCCGCTTGCTAAGTAGGTGGGCTAGGCGATGTGTCGCCAGTCGAGCCCTGAATCTTGATCGGCCAATTGCAGCCAGTCCGGGTCGCACCCGAGGGTGTCGACAAAACATTGCCGGGCCAGCTGCGGCAGGTTGTTCTTGCTGCTCAGATGGGCCAGGACCAGGTGTTGCAGGCCTTGCCAGCCCAACTCGGACACCAGGAATGCCGCCTGGTGGTTGTTCAAATGTCCCAGTTCACCGCCCACCCGCTGCTTGAGAAAGTACGGATAGTGACCGCGAGCCAGCATGTCTCGGCAATGGTTGGCCTCGATCATCAACGCATCGAGATCCCGATAGCCGTCCAGCACTTTGTTGCAGTATGAACCCAGGTCGGTCAACAGGCCGAAGCGCCGCTCACCGTCACTGAACACATATTGCGTCGGTTCCTGTGCATCGTGGGCCACGGCAATGACGCCGATGCTCAGTGCGCCGATCTGCAATTGCTCGCCGCCCGCCAGAAGGCCGGCCGGTTCAATCGGTTTGCGCATCCCGCGCAGGGTGCCGCGACTGAGGTAGACAGGCAGATTGTAGCGCCGAGACAGCAAACCCACGCCATGCACGTGGTCGGCATGTTCGTGGGTCACGAGTATCGCGCTCAGTTGCGCCGGGTTCACCCCCAGGCGCAACAGGCGTTTTTCGGTTTCCCGCAGGGAAAAACCACAATCCACCAGCACGTACGTATCAGCGCTGGCTATCAGCGTGCCGTTCCCTTGGCTACCGCTGCCGAGAACGGCAAAACGCATGTGATCAGCCCAGGTTGTCCTGAATCACGCTCAACACTTTGCGCGCCACGTCAGCCGGCGCCACGGTGTTGATGTTTTTCTCGACGGTGACCTGAACGGTATCGCCTACCTTGCTCAGGCGAACCTGATAACGCTCGGCACGGGCTTCTACTTCTTCCTTGCTCGGCGCACTGCCGAACAGGCCGCTGAAGAAACCAGGCTTTTCGTCTTTCTTCTCGGCTTTTTCAGACAGGTTGATGTAGTACAGGCCCAGGCTGCGGTTGATGTCTTCAACGCGCCATTCGCCCTGTTCCAGCGCACGACCGACGCTCGACCAGGCACGGTCCAGGTCGTTACCGACGTTCAGAACCGGGTTGCCGCTGCCGTCTTCGCTCAGGCTGACGCGACTTGGCGTATCGAAATCACGCGAAGCCAGCATGGAGACCGAACCGCCCTTCTCCGAGATGCGGCTCATGCTCGCGAGCATGTCGTCGACCAGTGCCGCGTCCAGGCCGGTGTTGACCGAACGGTTGGTGAAGGCTACGTCGGCGGTGCTGCCGGCAGGACGCTCGGCGCTTACCACGTAGACTTCACTGGTGTTGCGCTGCACGCCCGGCTCGATACGCACCCGCACACGGGTTTCGCTGTCAGCGCCGACACCGGCTGCGCTCAGGCGCTTGGCCATCGCTGCGGACAGTTCGTCGGAATGCTGCCAGGTGGTGGTGAATTCGCCGGTTTGCGGACGCTGTTCATCCAGACGGAAACCGTTGTCCTGGAAGAACTGCACAGCCACTGGCCAGACTTCGGCCGGCGGGTTCTGAGCGACGATCCAGCGCGAGTCACCGGTTTTCTGCAGCGAGTAGGCACTGGCGTCGGCAGCGGCGGACAGCGGCTGCGGACGCGGCACGATGTATTCACCCTTGATGGTGTCATCGGCCACGTTGCGCGGGATCGGCAGCAGCGGATCCAGGTGTTTGGAGGTGCTGACGTCCGGTGGCAATTGCATCGGTGCAGTCTGTTGCGCTTCCAGGTAATCGCTACCACGGTCACGGAAATAACCTTCCGGGCCCCAGACCCATCCACAGCCACTGGTGCTGGAGATAATCAAGGCAAGTGCGGAAAGTCCGGCCATTCGCTTCATGCGTTGTACTTCCTCAATTAAACCAGGACGCTGCACTGGCGCAGAGCCGTGCGGAGCGTTTCATGACAAGGTGCGCTCAGCCAGGTCAGCGGCAGGCGAATGCCTTCGTGCATCAGGCCCATTTCAACCAAAGCCCACTTCACCGGAATCGGGTTGGCTTCGATGAACAGGTCCTTGTGCAGCGGCATCAGTTTTTCGTTGATTGCCCGAGCGGTCTCGGCATCGCCCTTGAGCGCGGCCTCGCACAGATCGGCCATTTCGCGTGGAGCAACGTTGGCGGTGACGGAAATGTTGCCCTTGCCGCCCAGCAGGATCAGTTCGACGGCGGTCGGATCATCGCCGGACAGCACGATGAAGTCCTTGCTCACGCCATCGAGGATTGCCTTGGCGCGCTTCATGTCGCCGGTAGCTTCCTTGATACCGATGATGTTCGGCACGGTGGACAGGCGAATCACGGTCTCGGCCTGCATGTCGCAGGAGGTGCGGCCAGGAACGTTATAGAGAATCTGTGGGATGTCGACCGCTTCGGCAATGTGCTTGAAGTGCTGGTACAAACCTTCCTGAGTCGGTTTGTTGTAGTACGGAACGACCAGCAGGCAGGCGTCGGCACCGGCCTCTTTGGCATTACGGGTCAGTTCGACGGCTTCGCGGGTCGAATTGGCACCCGTACCGGCGATGACCGGAATACGGCCGTTGACCTGTTTGACCACGGCACGGATGACAGCGATGTGCTCGTTGACGTCGAGGGTCGCCGACTCGCCGGTAGTACCGACCGCGACAATGGCATGGGTGCCGTTTTCAAGGTGGAAGTCCACGAGTTTGCTGAGGCTGTCCCAGTCAAGACGCCCTTGTGCATCCATGGGTGTGACCAGTGCCACCATACTGCCCGCAATCATGAAACCGCTCCTGCCGGAAAAAGAGAGCCGTAATGGTACTGGCGCCAAGATGCTTGTACAAGCGAAGTACTGCGCTGCTGCCATTCCCCTTGGCGCTGCTTTTCGCTACCCTTCAGACTTTGATCGGTACTGACATGCTCGTACGCCGGGTTTCAGCCTCCATTTTCGGCATCACAAGCCCCGATCCAGCGTTGCCACCCTTCGCTCTTGCCTTGATAGAGCACGTTGCAACCTTCGGCCCGGGTTTTCTGAATTCGCATCCGCAGGCTCGCCCCCGGTAAAAAAAGCCCGTAGAAGTATCGACCGCTCATCGCTTTAGGAATGCTGCATGTCCACCCCCACAGTTCGCGAACAATTCCTTGTCATCAGTGCCCTCGGCGCCAACCCCATGGAGCTGACTAACGTCCTGTGCCGCGCCAGCCATGAAAACCGCTGCGCCGTGGTCACCTCTCGCCTGACCCGCCATGGCGAGTGCAGTGCGTTGATCCTCGAGATCTCCGGCAGCTGGGACGCCCTGGCGCGTCTCGAAGGCAGCTTGCCGACCCTCGCCAAGAAACACGCCTTCACGGTCAACGTGGTGCGCAGCGCGGCGCTGGAGAATCGTCCACAGGCCCTGCCGTACGTCGCCTACGTCAGCTCGGCGTACCGCTCGGACATCATCAACGAGCTGTGCCAGTTCTTCATGGACCACAACGTCGAGCTGGAAAACCTGACCTGTGACACGTATCAGGCGCCGCAAACCGGCGGCACCATGCTCAATGCCACGTTTACCGTGACCTTGCCGGCCGGTGTGCAGATCAGCTGGCTGCGCGATCAGTTCCTGGATTTCGCCGACGCGCTGAACCTGGATGCCCTGATCGAACCGTGGCGCCCACAAAACCCAATGTAAGGAAGCTTTCATGGCCGTTGCCATCGACCAACCGGTTGCCGACTTCGAAGCCCCCGCCACCAGCGGGCAGACCGTCAGTCTCGCGAGCCTCAAAGGCAAGCAAGTGGTCATCTACTTCTATCCGAAGGACAGCACGCCGGGTTGCACGACCCAAGGCCAGGGCTTTCGTGATCAGCTTGACGCCTTTAAAGCGGCCAACACCGAAGTCTTCGGCGTGTCGCGTGACAGCCTGAAATCTCACGAGAACTTCAAGGCCAAGCAAGCGTTCACCTTCGAGCTGATCAGCGACAAGGAAGAAGCGCTGTGCCAGCTGTTTGATGTGATCAAGCTGAAGAAGCTTTATGGCAAGGAATACATGGGTGTTGATCGCAGCACGTTCCTGATCGACAAGAATGGTGTGCTGCGTCAGGAATGGCGGGGCGTGAAGGTGCCGGGGCATGTGGACGCTGTTCTGGCGGCGGCTCAGGCGCTGAACAAGGCCTAATTATCTGGCGCCTGTTCTGGCGCTTTCGCGAGCAAACCCGCTCCCACATTCGATCGCATTCTTACAGGAAGAACTCGGTTGAATGTGTGTGCGGGCTTGCTCCGGGCCGCGTTCCGACGAAGAGCCCCTTACCCTCACTGAAAAAATCAGGGTGATCCGTTAAAGCAGCGGCGCCACTACCGGTTCCTTGCGCGGCCAGGCATCCAGCACCGCCTTGAACAACGTCGCCAGCGGAATCGCGAAGAACACTCCCCAAAAGCCCCACAACCCGCCAAACAACAGTACCGCGCAAATGATCGCCACCGGATGCAGGTTGACCGCTTCCGAAAACAGCAGCGGCACCAGCACGTTGCCGTCCAGCACCTGGATGATTCCGTAAACCGCCATCAGATAGATGAACTGGTCGCTCCAGCCCCACTGGAACAACGCAATCAACAGTACCGGCACCGTCACGACTACCGCGCCGACGTAGGGCACCACGACCGACACACCCACCAACAGCGCCAGCAGCGCCGCGTAGTTGAGCCCCAGCACGACAAACCCGATGTAGGTCGCACCACCGCAGATAAAGATTTCGATGACCTTGCCGCGAATGTAGTTGGCGATCTGCCGGTTCATTTCATGAGCGACGCGAGTAATCAACGCGCGCTCGCGAGGCAGGTAACCGCGTACCCACTGGCCAATCATTTCCCGGTCCTTGAGGAAGAAGAACACCAGGATCGGCACCAATACCAGGTAGATCATGATGTTCACCAGCAGCGGTAGACTCGACAGCGAAAACGTCAGCGCCCACTGGCCGAACTTGCCGATCTCACCCCGTGCAACTTCGATGGCTTGCAGCACCTGTTCATCAGACACCAGGTGCGGGTAGCGTTCGGGCAGCAGCAATAACAACGATTGCCACTTGGCGAGCATGCCCGGCAGTTCATTGAACAGCGTGATCAGCTGATGCCAGAGCAACGGCACAACGATCACGATGAACACCAGCAAAACACCCATGAACAACGCAAACACCAGCCCCACGGCCACCCCGCCCGGCATGCGCAAGCGCTCAAGGGTCACCACCAGTCCCTGCATCAGATACGCCAACACCATACCGGCGAGCACTGGCGCGAGCATGCCGCCCAGCGTCAGGACGGCGGTAAACGCCAGAAACAGCAAAACCGCGAGCACCACGGCTTCTTCGTCGGAAAAATAGCGCTGAATCCAGTCGCGTAACACCTTGAACATCAAAAATCCCTTAGAAACGAATGCGCCAGGTTTCAGGCTTTCTTCAACCAATAGCGGTAAACGCCCGCTTCATCTTCTTCACGAAGCAGCGTATGACCGGCCAAACGGGCAAAGGTGCGAAAGTCACGCTGCGAGCCCGCATCGGTGGCGATCACCTTGAGCACCGCGCCGCTGGTCATGCGATTGAGTTCCAGCTTGGCCTTGAGCAACGGCAACGGACAATTCAGGCCGCTGGCGTCCAGTTCGGCGTCATGGTCTACAGCGTCGGTCATTGCATCACTCCGGGTCATGTGGTCGAGGGGCTTAGAATATCTGGTCCGAAGCGTACTGTCCGGCTACAGTAAGGTCTTTGTCGACTAAGGCTTTGTGCATGACTTTTTTGCGCCCTACCCTGCTGACGCTCGCTTGCCTGCTTGCCTCACCAGGCTTCGCCGACGACCTGCCGTCACTCGGGGACGCCAGTTCTGCCATTGTCTCGCCACAACAGGAATACCAGTTGGGCCGTGCCTGGCTGGCGCTGCTGCGCAGTCAGGTTTCCCAGCTCAACGATCCGCAGCTCAAGGATTACGTCGAATCCAGCGTCTACCGTCTGGTGGAGACAAGCCAGGTCAACGACCGCCGCCTGGAATTCATCCTGATCAACAGCCCGCAACTCAACGCCTTTGCGGCGCCGGGCGGGATTGTCGGGGTCAACGGCGGTTTGTTCCTTAATGCCCAGACCGAGGGTGAATACGCCTCGGTACTCGCTCACGAACTGGCTCACTTGTCGCAGCGCCACTTTGCACGTGGCGTCGAAGCGCAACAGCGCATGCAGGTGCCGATGATGGCTGCGCTACTGGCCGGCATCGTGATTGCCGCTGCCGGTGCGGGCGATGCCGGGATCGCGGCCATTGCGGGCACACAGGCGGCGGCGATTCAGGAACAGCGACGCTTTTCACGCCAGAACGAACAAGAGGCCGACCGCATCGGCATCCTTAACCTTGAAAAAGCCGGTTACGATCCACGCTCGATGCCAACCATGTTCGAGCGGCTGGCGCGCCAATACCGTTTCGACGCCAAGCCGCCGGAATTCCTGTTGACTCACCCGGTGACTGAATCGCGGATCGCCGACACCCGTAACCGCGCCGAACAAGCCAAACCGGGCGGTATTGAAGATTCCATGCGTTATCAACTGATTCGCGCGCGGGTCCAACTGATCTACGAGGAAACCCCAGGCCTGGGCGCCAAACGCTTTCGCGCCCAGCTGGATGAGAACCCGAAAAACGATGTCGCACGCTATGGCCTGGCCATCGCCCAGATCAAGGGTGGCCAACTGAATGAGGCACGTGAAAACCTCAAGTTGCTGCTGGCCAAGTCGCCGAACGAGATCATCTACAACCTGGCGCAGATCGATCTGGACATCACCAACAATCGCCTGCCGGATGCTCAGACCCGGGTCGACCGGATGCTGACTCAGTATCCGGGCAACTATCCGCTGAATCAGGTGCGCGTCGATTTATTGCTCAAGCAGAACCGTGCGCCCGAAGCGGAAAAGGCACTGGAAACCCTGCTCAAGAGCCGCCCGGATGATCCGGACGTCTGGTACATGGTGGCTGAAACCCGCGGCCTGTCAGGCAACATCATTGGCCTGCATCAGGCTCGCGCCGAGTACTTTGCACTGGTCGGCGACTACCGCCAGGCCATCCAGCAACTGGACTTCGCCAAGCGCAAGGCCGGAACCAACTTCCCACTGTCTTCGCGGATCGACGCTCGCCAACGGGAGCTGATGGAGCAGGAGCGGATGATCAAGGACATGATGGGCTGACGCTTTCAGCAGGCACAAAAAAACCGCCTCTTTCGAGGCGGTTTTTTATTCAGCCGACAACCGGTTTATTCAGCCAGTTTGAAGGTGATGAAGCTGGCGCGATTTTGACGCAGAACCCGCATCGACACCGAGCGGTTCTTCGGCAGCGCCTTGGCGATATCAGTGAACTCCTTGGTGGAACCAATCGCCTGATTGTTCAGGTGAGTGATAACGTCGCCCGGCTGCAAGCCAATCATGGAAGCAGGACCGTCCTGGACTTCCTTGATCACCACACCACCTTTGAGGTCGTAGGTTTTCTTCTGCTCGTCGGTCAGCTCGGCCACGGAAACACCCAGGCGATTGCTGCTGCGCTCAATACTGGATTTCGGCAATGCGTCCAGCTCTTTGCCTTCTTCCGGGATAGCGCCGACCGTCAGCTCGACATTCTTGCGCTTGCCTTCACGGATCACTTCCAGGTTGGCTTTCGAGCCAGCTTTCAGTGCGCCCACCAGGTGCGGCAGATCTGCTGACATGACGATCGGTTGATCGTTCATGCTCAGGATCACGTCGCCCACTTGCAGACCACCCTTGGCTGCCGGGCCATCGTCCTGGATCTGAGCCACCAGCGCACCGGCCGGTTTTTCAAGACCGAACGACTCGGCCAGATCCTTGTTCACTTCCTGAATGACAACGCCCAACCAGCCACGGCTGACTTTGCCGCCGCTTTTCAGCTGATTGGATACGTCCATGGCTACGTCGATAGGAATCGCGAACGACACGCCCATGAAGCCGCCGGAACGGGTGTAGATCTGTGAGTTGATCCCGACGACTTCGCCCGCCAGGTTGAACAGCGGTCCACCGGAGTTGCCCGGGTTGATCGGCACGTCGGTCTGGATGAACGGCACATAATTTTCGTTCGGCAGACTGCGACCGACAGCGCTGACGATGCCCTGAGTCACGGTATGGTCGAAACCGAATGGCGAGCCGATTGCGACCACCCACTGGCCGGCCTTCAGGTCTTGGGATTTGCCAAGTTTGAGAACCGGCAGATCCTTGCCTTCGATTTTCAGCAAGGCCACGTCGGAACGTGGATCGGTGCCGACCAGCTTGGCTTTCAGCTCACTGCGGTCAGCCAGACGAACGAGAATTTCGTCGGCATCGGCGATCACATGATTGTTGGTAAGTATGTAGCCGTCAGACGAGATGATAAACCCCGAACCCAACGACTGGGCTTCGCGCTGGCGATCACCGCGAGGTGAACGCGACTGTGGTGGCATGCCACGCTCGAAGAATTCTCGCAACATCGGCGGCAAGCCTTCGAGGTCAGGCATCTGCTCGCTCACTTTGCGATCCGGCAGCTTCTGCGTGGTACTGATGTTCACCACAGCAGGCGAGGCCTGTTCGACCAGTTGCGTAAAATCAGGCAACTCGACTGCTTGAGCAGCGACCGCCTGACCGAGCACCAGTACAGTGGCAAAAATGGATAGGTAAGACTTCAAGCGTGGTATCGACATACGGCTCCCGTTACGACGAGCATGGTTAAGCGATATGGAGCAAGGAACACCGGGAACGATACGCCGGTATTTTTGTTCCGGGAACAACAAACAAGGCCAGAGCCGAGGGGCTCTGACCTATAAAAAATTATGGGGATATTTGCAAATTGAAATGCTCACCAAACATTTCGATATCAGCTCACTACTGGGTTGCAGTGGCATCACTGCGCATGGACAGCGCAATCCGTTCAGCGGTGCCAACAGGAATTTCTCCGACCACGGTAACCATCATATCGCCTTGGGGCGTTGTCAAGCGCCGGGATACGGCGACGGTCGGGCCCAACTGAGTGCGAGTATCTGTGACCTTTGCACCATTCAGTGGCTCAAGGAACACCGAGAAACGGGCCAGACCATCGTCATACATCAGACTATTGACCTGGTTTTTTGTCTCTGGATCCTTGCGCGAGGTACTGCTGGTCAGCTCGAAGCCTGCAGGCAGCCAATCCGAATGCCAGCTCTGGGCAACCTTGACCGCTGAAGCCTTGTCGCTGTCGAGAGCGACAGTTTTGCAATCACTGCCAGGCTGCAGATCACTGTCGGACGGAATACCAGAGGTATCCATCTGCGTGAACTGGAAGCGCTCCAGCAACTGCCCCTTGTCGTTCAGGAGCAACGATTTGAGCGGCAATCCGGTTTCTTTGTCCAGGTGCAGTTCAAAACCATACCGGTGCTGATCGCGCGGTTTCAGGGAAACGATTACCGCAGCACGCCCGGCAACACGCGACCTGCCGATGACGGCAAGGTCGTACCAATTCTTGAGCTTCTGTGGATCGAGAGCACGAGCAGCGGAATTGCGGGAGTCCCCAAGTCCTGCGATCAGGGTGCCGCTGACGCATTGAGTATGCCCATCAATGCGCACGACTTCCTGAGCAGAGCCATCAAGCTGGAGTATACGCTCGCGGACCTTGCCATCCTGGACGCGGTGCCAGATGTTGTGGGTAGAAAAACTACCGTTTCGCTCGTAGACAAAAGTACCGTGAAAGCTTTGCTGTTGCTCGGCCTGACCAAGACGGGTCAACCAGTCCTGGGCTTCATCGGCGTGGGCTGGAACAATGAACCAGCCACCGAGCAGAAGCGAAAGTAGAGGTATGGCGCGCATGATCCTCCTTAACGGTTTTCCAGGCTTGCTGCACGAGCGTAAGGCAGAGCGCTCTCAGTACCTTTCAGTGCAGCCTGTTGAGCATGTTGGCGCAAGTAGCCTGGCAAACGTTGATCGTGCCAGCCCGGCTGACCTTGCAAAACGCCGTTGGCCATAGGACCAGTGGCTTCCGAACTCTCATTATAGCCGGCCAATACAGCTGGACCCTTGACCTGAGGAACGGCCAGACTCGGTTGGCTGGAATGCTGAGCCAGCTCGACACCCGCGATCTCGTCCTGGTTGTACAGACGAACACCTGCCAATACGGCAACGGTGACGGATGCTGCAACTGCCAGACGACCCAGGCTGCGCCATGGACCACGGGAAGCTTTTGCCGGTACGGCTTCGTCAGCCAGCGCAGCGGAAACGGCCGCGGCGATATCCAGGCGTGGAAGCAGCAGATCCTTATGCATCACTGCCCGAGCGATCTGATAACGAGCCCATGTTTCACGGGTTTCAACATCGTCAAAGGCATTCAACACCCGACGCAATTCCAATTCGTCCGCTTCGTTATCCATCACTGCGGACAGCGATTCCTGCAGGGCTTCACGACTCATGGCGTTCCTCTCTTGGCTGTCGCCGCTGTCTCAGTTTTCCTGCAACAACGGCTGCAGGGCTTTATCGATGGCCTCCCGAGCGCGGAAAATCCGGGAGCGCACGGTACCCACCGGACATTGCATGACGCTCGCAATATCCTCGTAACTCAGACCATCGAATTCACGTAAAGTTAAAGCCGTACGCAAATCTTCTGGCAGTTGCTGAATGGTTCGATGGACGGTGCCTTCGATCTCATCCCGCAGCAATGCACGTTCTGGCGACTCGAGATCCTTGAGGCCATGATCGCCATCGTAGAACTCTGCATCCTCGGAACTGACATCACTATCCGGCGGCCGGCGGCCGCGTGAAACCAGATAGTTTTTCGCCGTGTTGATGGCGATGCGGTAAAGCCACGTATAAAACGCGCTGTCTCCGCGAAAATTTCCAAGTGCACGGTATGCCTTGATAAAGGCTTCCTGTGCCACATCCTGGGCTTCATGGGTGTCGTGCACGAAACGCACGATCAACCCGAGAATTTTGTGCTGGTATTTCAGCACTAGCAGATCGAAAGCTCGCTTGTCGCCGCGCTGAACGCGCTCGACGAGCTGCTGATCCTCTTCCTGGGTTAGCATGAACTCTCCTCGATAAGCTCGGAGGAAGCTTGCATAACTAAACGACCAGACTTGCAAACATAGACTCGGGCTTTTCGCAAAAGTTCTCCCCCTCCAAGCAAGTTTCCTGCGGGCTCTGATTGGCACGCACGAAAAGCGCAGCTCGAGCTAACCCGGCTGCGCGAATAATCTTGTCATCGGATTCGACAGCAAGGATCAATCCGCAATCCCACGCTGAAGCCGACACTGTCCCTTGATTCAGGCAACGGTCTATTGATCTTGGGCCTTTGGCAAAAGTTCCAAATATTTATAGCTGTGCCATACCGACATTGTGCAACCCTGAACGGAAAAAGACTGTTAAATCCACGATACAGTCTTCTTGTCGCCGAACGGGTCGAAAAACCATCCGACGAAACGTCAGGTCTTTTCTGTCACTGTAGTTTCACAATGCCATGTCAGCCCGGCTATTGTGCCGCTCCCCCCCTCTATATACTAGTGGGCTGTGTGGCCGCCTTGACTCCTCGTTCCAGTAGTCTGGCGCCAACCCCGACCCGGGTCGCTTTGAGCGGAATCCTGAAATGAGCCAACAGTTTCAACACGATGTTCTGGTCATTGGCAGCGGTGCAGCCGGTTTGAGTCTTGCGCTGACCTTGCCCGATCATTTGCGTATCGCCGTACTGAGCAAGGGCGACCTCGCCAATGGCTCGACATTCTGGGCCCAGGGCGGTGTCGCTGCCGTTCTGGACGACACCGATACCGTTGAGTCCCACGTCGATGACACCCTCAACGCTGGCGGCGGCCTGTGCCACGAAGATGCTGTGCGCTTTACCGTCGAGCACAGCAAAGAAGCCATTCAATGGCTGATCGATCAGGGCGTACCCTTTACCCGCGATGAGCAGTCCGGCACCGAGGACGGGGGGTTCGAGTTCCATCTGACCCGCGAAGGCGGTCACAGCCATCGGCGCATCATTCACGCCGCCGACGCCACGGGCGCAGCGATTTTCAAAACCCTGCTCGACAAAGCCAGACAACGTCCCAACATCGAACTGCTGGAACAGCGCGTCGCGATCGACTTGATCACCGAGAAACGCCTGGGCCTGGACGGCGACCGCTGCCTCGGCGCCTACGTGCTCAATCGCGGCACAGGCGAAGTCGACACCTACGGCGCACGCTTCGTGATCCTCGCGTCCGGCGGTGCCGCCAAGGTCTACCTCTATACCAGCAACCCCGACGGTGCCTGCGGCGATGGCATCGCCATGGCCTGGCGTTCGGGCTGCCGGGTGGCGAACCTGGAGTTCAACCAGTTCCACCCAACCTGCCTGTATCACCCACAGGCCAAAAGCTTCCTCATCACCGAGGCGTTGCGTGGTGAAGGCGCCCACCTGAAACTGCCCAACGGCGAACGTTTCATGCAGCGTTTCGACCCGCGCGCCGAGCTTGCCCCACGGGACATCGTCGCCCGGGCGATCGACCATGAGATGAAGCGGCTCGGTATCGACTGCGTCTATCTGGACATCAGTCATAAGCCCGAAGCCTTCATCAAGACGCACTTCCCAACGGTGTACGAACGCTGCCTCGAGTTTTCCATCGATATCACCAAGCAACCGATCCCGGTGGTTCCCGCGGCGCACTACACCTGCGGCGGCGTGATGGTCGATCAGCAAGGTCGCACCGACGTGCCGGGGCTGTATGCGATTGGCGAAACCAGTTTCACCGGCCTGCACGGCGCCAACCGCATGGCCAGCAACTCGCTGCTGGAATGCTTCGTTTACGCGCGCTCGGCGGCTGCAGACATTCTTGAACAATTGCCTCAGGTTTCGATTCCCGCCGCCCTGCCCGTCTGGGACGCGAGCCAGGTCACCGACTCGGATGAAGACGTGATCATTGCGCACAACTGGGATGAACTGCGGCGATTCATGTGGGACTACGTTGGCATCGTGCGCACCAACAAGCGCCTGCAAAGGGCGCAGCACCGCGTGCAGTTGTTGCTGGATGAAATCGACGAGTTCTACAGCAACTACAAGGTCAGCCGGGATTTGATCGAATTGCGTAACCTGGCCCAGGTCGCCGAGTTGATGATTCTGTCAGCCATGGAGCGCAAGGAAAGTCGCGGCCTGCATTACACCCTCGACTACCCGAACATGCTGCCGGTTGCGCTGGACACTATTCTGGTGCCACCCACCTACGCCGACTGAACGTAAGCCGGACCCGCAGGCGTCGGTGCAGATCCGCCGCCTGCGAATCCCGTGGCACGCAAATCGACCGGATCCGCCGCTCGCCCCGCAAACGAAAACGCAACACCACGACCAACGGCAACGCCAGGCTGTCCCGCCGCAGTTGAATCACATGCCAACCGGCCGCCTCATTCCACAGCTGCCAGCCATCGGCATCGCGACGCAAGCCGCTGAACGCCTGCGGATGTGTCAGCAAAATCTGTCTTGGCAATGCCCAAATACCATGCGCCAGGCAGCAAAAAGCGCCGAGCAAACTGGCCCAGACCGGTATGGAAAGCAAAAACAGCGAACCCAGTGCGAAGAACTGGGCCAACAGATACGCCGCCAGCAACTGCCGTGAGGCATGCCAGCGGCATTCGAACCCATTACTTGGGCTGGACACGATCCAGGATCATGCGAACCATGCGCTGAAGCTCCGGGTCTTCCGATTCGGCGCGTTCCATGAACCAGCCGAACATGTCCTGATCTTCGCATTCGAGCAGCTTGCGGTAGCAATCGCGGTCGACATCATTGAGGTGCGGGTAGACCTCTTTCACGAACGGCACCAGCAACACGTCAAGTTCAAGCATGCCGCGGCGGCTGTGCCAGTAGAGGCGATTCAGTTCAACATCTTCGACCATGGAGCGCTCCTCAAATAGGCGGCAAGTATACAGCCCCGGACACCATCGAACAGTCGGCTTTGGTCGGGCACTGCCGAGCTTTTGTGAACTACCCATTTCATGGGCGCCCCCTTATGATGTCCCCCAGACTCTTTTACCCTGCGATATCCCATGGCCGATTCTGCTTTTTTCTGCACCCTGTCTCACGAAGGCGTTCTCGCGGTCCGCGGCGCGGATGCCGGTAAATTTCTGCAAGGCCAACTGACCTGCAATCTCAACTACCTGAGCGACACCCAGGCCAGCCTCGGCGCCCGCTGCACCCAGAAAGGCCGGATGCAGTCGAGTTTCCGCATCCTGCTGCAGGGCGACGGCGTGCTCATGGCCATGGCCAGCGAGCTGCTGGAGCCGCAATTGGCGGACCTGAAAAAGTACGCGGTGTTCTCCAAATCCAAATTGACGGATGAAAGCGCCGCGTGGGTCCGCTTCGGCATCGACCATGGCGATGCTGCATTGACCAATCTGGGTCTGGAACTGCCGGCAGACACCGACAGCGTCGCGCGTAATGACGGGCTGATCGCCGTCCGCGTTTCGCCAGACCGTGCAGAACTCTGGATTACCGCCGATCAGGCCGATGCCATCAAAAGCCGGTTATCCGCCCTGTTGACCGAAGGCGCTCTCAACGAATGGCTGCTGGGCCAGATCCGCGCAGGGATCGGCCAGGTCATGCCGAGCACCCGCGAGCTGTTCATTCCGCAGATGCTCAATCTGCAAGCCATCGGTGGCGTGAGCTTCAAAAAGGGTTGCTATACCGGCCAGGAAATCGTCGCGCGGATGCAGTACCTGGGCAAACTCAAGCGTCGCTTGTATCGCCTGAAGCTGGACGCCAGTGATTTGCCTGAGCCCGGTACGCAACTGTTCTCCCCGACCCACGGCAGTTCCATCGGCGAAGTGGTGCTCGCCGCACACACCGGACAAGACATTGAACTCCTGGCCGTGCTGCAAGCCGAAGCAGCAGAAAGCGGTGATGTTCACCTCGGCACACTCGAAGGGCCTGCCCTGCATTTGCTCGACCTGCCTTACGAACTGGATCGCGATCGTGAAATCCAGCGTTAACGGCAGCACTTGTCGCAACACCTAGAGAAAAGAAATGAGTGAGCTGGCGGATAAGGTCCAACAGGATTTGGTTGAGGCCATCGATAACGATGACCTGGTTCTGCCAACATTGCCGGAAGTGGCCCTGCAGATTCGCAAGGCCGCTGAAGACCCGGAAATCAGTGTCAGCACCCTGAGCAAAGTGATCGGTCGTGACACCGCGTTGTCGGCGCGCCTGATCAAAGTGGTCAACAGTCCACTCCTGCGCGCAACCCAGGAAGTCACTGACTTGCACACGGCCATTACGCGCCTGGGCGTCAACTACAGCAGCAACCTGGCCATTGGCCTGGTCATGGAGCAGATTTTCCACGCGCGTTCCGACGTGGTGGAAAAGAAGATGCGCGATGTCTGGCGCAAAAGCCTGGAAATCGCCGGCATCAGTTACGCGCTGTGCCGCAGCTACACGCAACTCAAACCTGATCAGGCGGCTCTCGGCGGGCTGGTGCATCAGATTGGCGTACTGCCGATCCTGACCTACGCCGAAGACCACTACGAACTGCTGTCGGACCCGGTCAGCCTCAACCATGTCATCGACCAGATTCACCCGTTGCTGGGCGACAAGCTACTGCGGGTCTGGGAGTTTCCGGAAATGCTGGTACAGGTGCCGGGGTTGTATCTGGACTTCAAGCGTGAGTCCGAGCGCGTCGACTATGTGGATCTGGTGCAGGTGGCCTGTTTGTATTGCCACAAGGACACCGACCATCCCATTGCCCGTATCGACCCGCTCAGCGTGCCGGCCTTCAAGAGGCTGGGGATCGATCCGGAGAACGAGGCGATGTGCAGGGATCTGGAAGAATCGCGGTCGATGTTTTATTGATTGTTGTGGCGAGAGGAGCTTACCCTGCGATAAAACTCACCCGCACCTTCAACCCCGCCTGTTCACCGTCGTGCAGGCTGATCTGCGCCAGGTGTGCGCGGCAAATCTCGCCGACAATCGCCAACCCCAACCCCGAGCCGGCGACTTGCTGGTTACGTCGATAGAAGCGTTCGAACACCCGGTCGCGTTCTTCCAGTGGAATCCCCGGTCCATCATCCTCGACCTCCAGCACCGCCGGCGCCGAGACCCGCAAGATCACATTGCCGCCGGAAGGCGTATGGGCCAAGGCGTTATCCACCAGATTGCTCAATAGCTCGTTCAGCAGCGTCGGCTCACCACGCAGCCATACCGGCTCGTCCGCCTCCAACGCCAGCGCCACACCGCGGGCATGGGCCAGCGGCGCCATGGCCATGCCGAGCTCGCGGGCCAGCTGACTCAAGTCCAGCAACTGCGCGCCGCCCTCGGCGATCGCCCGCGCACCGTTCTCGACTCGCGCCAACGAGAGCAACTGATTGGCCAGATGGGTCAAGCGGTCCGTGCTTTGGGCCGCCGTTTCCAATGTGTTGCGCCAGGTCTCGGGTTCGGTCGAGCGCAGGCCCAGCTCAAGCCGGGCCTTGAGCGCCGCCAGTGGCGTGCGCAGTTCGTGGGCGGCATCGGCGATGAATTGCGCCTGTCGCTCGAACTGCCCACGCAGACGTTCGGTAAAGTGATTGAGCGCACGCACCAGCGGCCACAATTCGTGCTGCACTTCCACCAACGGCAGCGGCCGCAGATCGTCGGACTGACGCTCTTCCACCGCCGTGCGCAAACGCTCCAATGGACGCAACGCCGCACTGACCGCAAACCACACCATCAGCAATGCGCCGACCGCCAGCATGCCCAATCGCAGCAACGTGTCTGCTGCCAGGCTACGGGCCATGCTGACGCGCGCTTCATCGGTTTCCGCCACGCGGATTTCCGCCATGCCGTTCATGTTCGGCTCGCTCACGGGTTTGAGCAGGCTCACCACCCGCACGTTCTGCCCCTGATACGTTGCATTGTAGAAACGTGCGAGCGCCGGATAGTCATCGGTGCGCGGCGTTCCCGGCGGCGGTGGCGGCAGGTTTTCGTAACCGGAGATCAACTTCTGATTGATGTCATGGACCAGATAGAAAATCCTCCCGGCGCTGTCGTAGGCGAAGGTATCGAGGGCAACGTAAGGCACATCGGCGCTCAGGCTGCCATCGCGCTGGGACACCCCGGCGGCGATGGTGCGTGCCGAAGCCAGCAAGGTCCGGTCGTACGCGGTGTCGGCAGCCTCGCGCCCGTTCCAGTACGCGCTCAAACCACTGGCCAGCATCAACACCACCAGCAACAGCGCCAGATTCCACAACAACCGCCAGCGCAGGCTGCTGGGCTTATGCATCGCGGCTTTCCAGCAAATAGCCGAGCCCGCGGAAGGTCACGATAGCGACCGGTTGGCCGTCGAGTTTCTTGCGCAAGCGGTGGACGTAGATTTCGATGGCGTCGGGACTCGCCTCTTCATCGAGACCGAATACCTGGGCAGCCAGTTGCTCCTTGCTCATCACCCGACCGGGACGCGCTATCAGCGCTTCGAGCACCGCCTGTTCGCGAGAGGTCAGGGTCAGCAATTCTTCGCCAAGGGTGAAGCGCCGGGTGTCCAGATCGTAAGCCAGTACGCCGCAGGTCTGCTGGCGCTCGCCGCCGAGCACGCTGCGGCGCAGCAAGGCTTTGACCCGGGCTTCCAGTTCGGTGAGTTCGAAAGGCTTGGCCAGGTAGTCGTCAGCGCCAAGGTTCAAGCCATGGACCCGGTCCTTGACGTCGCTGCGCGCGGTCAACATCAGCACCGGCAGGTTCTTGCCCCGGGCCCGCAGGCGAGCCAGCACTTCGAAACCATCCATGCGCGGCAGGCCGACGTCGAGGATCGCCATCGCGTATTCCTCGCTACTCAAGGCCAGGTCGGCAGCCACTCCGTCATGCAGCACATCCACGGTCAGCCCGGTGCTCTTGAGCGCCTGGGCGACACTCTCGGCGAGTTGCAGATGGTCTTCGACGAGCAGAACACGCATGGATCTTTACCTCATTCAGGGATGTTCGACGCCATTCTTTGGCGCGGAGTTTACAGCCGCATCCGCCGCTGTGAAGCCCGAAAACCGTGAAAGCCCATTGAAAGGTTAGTGAAAGGTTCGACCGTTACAGTCGGCCCACGAATGGTTTCAACTACAAACCATCGACCGTGCTTTGAAATGTAGCTCCCGAAAAACGCCTTGATGCGTTTTCGCCAATAAGAACAATAACGAGGTACGTCGCCATGCTGTCCACACAGCTCCAGGTTTTCCCGCCGCGCCCCTTTTCTCGCTTCCCATCGTTTACGCTCGTCAGCGCCGTTTCCGGCTGCGCGACGCGAAACCGCTGCATCTGAAACATCCCCAAAAACAACAACTCCCGTGGAGAAAACAATGAACCGATCACTGCGCCGTTTCGTCCTCGCCGCCAGCTGCATGCTGGTTGCCGGCCAACTGATGGCCGAGCCGAAACGCCCGGAATGCATCGCCCCGGCCTCGCCTGGCGGCGGTTTCGACCTGACCTGCAAACTGGCGCAGAGCGCGCTGGTCAACGAAAAGCTGCTGACCAAACCGATGCGCGTGACCTACATGCCCGGCGGTGTCGGCGCGGTGGCGTACAACGCGGTGGTCGCTCAGCGTCCGGCCGATGCCGGCACGCTCGTGGCGTGGTCCAGCGGTTCGTTGCTGAACCTGGCCCAGGGCAAGTTCGGTCGTTTCGATGAAACCAACGTGCGCTGGCTGGCCGCCGTCGGCACCAGCTATGGCGCCATCGCGGTGAAAAGCGATTCGCCCTACAAGACTCTGGATGATCTCGTTCAGGCCCTGAAGAAGGATCCGAGCAAAGTGGTGATCGGTTCCGGCGGCACCGTCGGCAGCCAGGACTGGATGCAAACCGCGCTGATCGCCAAGGCCGCCGGAATCAACCCGCGCGATCTGCGTTACGTCGCCCTCGAAGGCGGCGGTGAAATCGCCACCGCCCTGCTCGGCGGCCACATTCAGGTCGGCAGCACCGACATCTCCGACTCCATGCCTCACATCCTGAGCGGCGACATGCGCCTGCTGGCGGTGTTCGCCGAGAAACGCCTGGACGAGCCGGAAATGAAAGACATCCCGACCGCCAAGGAACAAGGCTACGACATCGTCTGGCCAGTGGTTCGCGGCTTCTACCTCGGGCCAAAAGTCAGCGATGAAGACTACGCCTGGTGGAAAGACTCCTTCGACAAACTGCTGGCGTCCCCCGAGTTCGCCAAGCTGCGCGATCAGCGTGAACTGTTCCCGTTCGCCATGACCGGCCCGGAACTGGACACCTACGTGAAGAAGCAGGTCGCGGACTACAAAGTGCTGGCCAAAGAGTTCGGCCTGATTCAGTGATCGCCTCTGTCTAGCGGCTGCGGCCCCCGTTCCGTGGGGCTGCGGCACAGGAGTTTCCTATGCTCTTACAACGCATTTTTGCGTCGGTGCTGTTGCTGGCCTGTGTCGGCCTGGCGCTGATGGCGTGGCCGTACCAAGCGCCTTTTTCCTACGAGCCTGTAGGGCCTCGAGCCTTTCCGCTGCTGATGCTCGGGCTGATGGGCATGGCCCTGTTGTACATGGTGTTCCGTCCCGCACCGATCAAGCACAACCCCGACGAACCGCCGATGGACCGCGAAACCCTGACCAAAATCGGCATCTGCGTGGTGCTGTTGCTGATATTCGCGGGCACTTTCGAACCGCTCGGTTTCATTGTCGCGAGCATCTTGATCGGCGTCCCCATGGCGCGCCTGTACGGCGGCCGCTGGCTGCCCAGCGCGATCATCATCAGCCTGATGGCGATCGGTCTTTACCTGCTGTTCGACAAGTTGATGGACGTACCGCTGCCGCTGGGCGTGCTCGACGTTCTGGAGAACTGATATGGATACTCTTGGCTATTTGGGTCATGGTTTCGGCGTTGCGCTGAGCCCGTACAACCTGGTGACCGCCCTGTGTGGCACCTTGATCGGCACCGTTGTTGGCCTGTTGCCGGGCCTGGGCCCGATCAACGGCGTGGCGTTGCTGATCCCGATCGCATTCGCCCTCGGGCTGCCACCGGAGTCGGCGTTGATTCTGCTGGCGGCGGTGTATCTGGGTTGCGAGTACGGCGGCCGGATCAGCTCGATCCTGCTGAACATTCCGGGCGAAGCCTCCACCGTCATGACCACCCTCGACGGTTACCCGATGGCCCGTAAAGGCCTGGCCGGTGTGGCGCTGTCGCTATCGGCGTGGAGTTCGTTCATCGGTGCGTTCATCGCCACCTGCGGCATGGTGCTGTTCGCCCCGTTGCTGGCGAAATGGGCGATTGCCTTCGGGCCGGCGGAATATTTCGTGCTGATGGTGTTCGCGATTGTCTGCCTGGGAGGCATGGCCGGTGATCGCCCATTGAAGACCTTCATCGCAGCGCTGATCGGTCTCTTTCTGTCGACCGTCGGCATCGATGCCAACAGCGGTGTGTACCGCTTTACCGGGGATAACATTCACCTGACCGACGGCATTCAGTTCGTCGTGCTGGTGCTGGGCCTGTTCTCCATCAGTGAAATTCTCCTGCTGCTGGAAAAAACCCACCACGGTCAGGAGGCAGTAAAAGCCACCGGCCGCATGATGTTCAACTTCAAGGAAGCCTCGGCGGTGTTCGCGGTGAACATTCGTTGCGGTCTGCTGGGCTTCATCATGGGCGTGTTGCCGGGTGCCGGCGCGACCCTTGCCAGCGCCGTGGCCTACATGACCGAGAAGCGCATTGCAGGTACCAAAGGCACATTCGGCCAAGGCGACATGCGCGGCCTCGCGGCACCGGAAACCGCCATCGGTGGTGCCGCGTGCGGTGCACTGGTGCCCATGCTGACACTCGGCGTTCCAGGCTCGGGCACCACCGCGGTGATGATCGGCGCGCTGTCGCTGTACAACATCACCCCGGGTCCGCTGCTGTTCCAGCAGCAACCCGACATCGTCTGGGGCCTGATCGCCTCCCTGTTCGTCGCCAACATCATGCTGGTGATCCTCAACATCCCGATGATCCGCATCTTCACCCGCATCCTCGCCGTGCCGAACTGGGCACTGGTGCCGGTGATCGCCATCATCACCGGGATCGGCGTCTACGCGGTGCACGCCACCACGTTCGACCTGTTCCTGATGATCGGCATCGGCATCTTCGGTTACATCCTGCGCAAGCTGGACTTCCCGTTGTCGCCTGTCCTGCTGGGCTTCATCCTCGGAGGCTTGATGGAGCAGAACCTGCGTCGCGCCCTGTCGATTTCCAACGGTGCGCTGGAAATCCTCTGGTCGAGCCCGATCACGTTCGGTTGCTGGGTCCTGACGGCGATCATGCTGTTGATGCCACTGCTGCGGATCTGGCGTAAACGTTCGGCTGCTCAACGCGCCATTGTCGATGTCTGATCGAACACCTTTCAAAGCCTGGTGGGGTACGCCGCTGGTCGGCGCGCTGGGCGGTTACCTGGCCAGCCTTGTCGGCTGGCCGCTGCCATGGATGGTCGGCTCGTTGCTGGCGATCATCCTGGTGCGCTGTCTGACACCGTGGCAATTGGCGGAAATCCCCGGTGGCCGCAAGTGCGGCCAATGGGTTGTCGGTATCGGCATCGGCCTGCACTTCACCCCGGTGGTGATGGAGCAGGTGCTGAGCCACTTTGGTCTGATCTTCTTCGGTGCGTTGGTCACCAGCCTCTCGGCCATCGTCGGGGTCTGGTTGATGCGGCGCACCGGTGAGGACCGCGCCACCGCGTTCTTTTCCAGCATGCCCGGCGGTTCCGGGGAGATGGTCAACCTCGGCGCGCGCAATGGCGCCGTGCTCAGTCGCGTAGCGGCCGGGCAAAGTTTGCGGGTGCTGGTAGTGGTGTTGTGTGTGCCGGCGGCGTTCAAGTATTTGCTGGGCGACGGCGCGCCCATCGTTCATCCGACGGCCGTCAACGGGTGGTGGCTGGCCCTTCTATTCCCGGCAGGCGCGTTGGCGGCCTGGCTTTGGGAACGTCTTCGTCAACCCAATCCGTGGCTGTTCGGACCGCTGCTGGTGAGCGCGGCGGTGAGCATTGGTTGGGATTTGCATATCGGCTTGCCCCATGGCGGCAGCCAGATAGGCCAATGGCTGATAGGCAGCGGCCTGGGCTGTCACTTCAACCGGCAGTTTTTCCGGCGGGCGCCTTCGTTTATGGGGCGGACCTTGATCGGAACAGTGCTGACGATGTTGATCGCCACGGCGGCAGCGCTTGGGTTGAGTGCGCTGACACATCTGGATTTGCGTTCACTGACCCTGGGCATGATGCCCGGCGGGATTGCAGAGATGAGCCTGACGGCGGAAACCCTGCAATTGTCGGTGCCGCTGGTGACAGCGATGCAGGTGATGCGGTTGTTGTTTGTATTGTTTCTGGCCGAGCCGTTGTTCAAGTATTGGAATCGGGTGCCGGAGCAGCCCTGACTCGATCCCTGTGGCGAGGGAGCTTGCTCCCGCTGGGTCGCGAAGCGGTCCTCTGCATTCTCCCAGTAAAATCAAATCTGCAGGATTTTACGACTGCTGCGCAGCCGAGCGGGAGCAAGCTCCCTCGCCACAAAAGCCCTCTGTCGTGCCTAAACCGGCGGCAACCGCCACTCAATCGGCGTCTCGCCATTCTGCTCAAGAAACTTGTTGGTCCGGCTGAAGTGCCCGCACCCGAGAAACCCGCGATAAGCGGACAGCGGTGACGGGTGCACCGACGTCAGCACCAGATGTTTGGTCGCATCGATCAGTTTCTGCTTGCTCTGGGCATGCGCGCCCCACAGCATGAACACCAGGTGCGGCTGCTGCTGGCTGACCACTTCAATGATCCGATCCGTGAAAAACTGCCAGCCCTTGTCTTTGTGCGCATTGGCGTTGGCACGCTCGACGGTCATGGTGGTATTGAGCATCAACACGCCCTGGTCAGCCCAACTCTGCAGATAGCCATGATTGGGAATGTCGATATTCAGGTCACGCTTCAGCTCTTTATAGATGTTCACCAGCGACGGCGGCGCCGGCACGCCCGGTTGCACCGAGAAGCACAAGCCATGGGCCTGGCCCGGGCCGTGATACGGGTCCTGGCCGAGGATGACGACCTTGACCTTGTCCAGCGGCGTCGAATTGAGCGCATTGAAAATCATCGGTCCAGGAGGATAGATTTCCTTGCCCGCGGCACGTTCCTGTTGCAGGAAATTGCGCAACTCTGCCATGTAGGGCTGGTCGAACTCAGCACGCAGTGCCTCCTTCCAGCCCGGTTCGAGTTTGATACGGTCGTCAGCAGTCATGGTTACATCCGGTAAAAACAATGGGGCGAACCCTAGGAAAGCCCGGCACGCTTGTCAATTGATCAGACACGGAACCGGCACTTTCCTGCATTGCGATCATACTGAACGCTCAAATTCCCGATCGAGGTCACGATGAATCTGCACTTCGAAGAACTCACCGGCACCGACGGCGCCCGCATCGGCGTCGCCAGCCTGGATGCCGAAAAGTCCCTGAACGCCCTGTCCTTGCCGATGATCAACGCCCTGCGCGATCAATTGGACATTTGGGCCAAGGAGCCGCAAATCGTCTGCGTGTTACTACGCGGCAAAGGTGCCAAGGCCTTTTGCGCCGGCGGCGAAGTGCGCAGCCTGGTGGAAGCCTGTCGCGCGCATCCCGGTGAAGTACCGCCGCTGGCCGCGCACTTTTTCGCGGCGGAATACCGACTGGACTTCAACCTGCACACCTACCCGAAGCCGTTGATCTGCTGGGGCCACGGTTATGTGCTGGGGGGTGGCATGGGCCTGCTACAGGGCGCGAGCACCCGCATCGTCACGCCGAGCAGTCGGTTGGCGATGCCGGAAATCAGCATTGGCCTGTATCCGGATGTTGGCGCCAGTTGGTTTCTGTCGCGGTTGCCCGGCAAACTCGGTTTGTTCCTTGGCCTGACCGGTGCGCACATGAATGGTCGGGATGCGATCGATCTGGACCTCGCCGACCGTTTCCTGCTCGATGAACAACAGGAAGCGCTGATCGAAGGCCTGCTGCAATTGAACTGGCAGGAACAGACGGCCATGCAGCTCAACAGTCTGCTCAAGGCCCTGCAGCAGGAAGCACTCGCGCAGATGCCCGAAGCCCAGTGGCTGCCGCGTCGTCAGCAGATCGATGAACTGCTGGACGTCAGTGACGTGCAATGCGCGTGGAAGGCCATCAGCCAACAGCGTGATAGCACTGACCTGCTACTGAGCCGTGCTGCGCGGACGATGAGTGAAGGTTCGCCGCTGACCGCTCATCTGGTGTGGGAGCAGATCATCCGCGCCCGGCATATGTCGCTGGCTCAGGTTTTCCAGATGGAATACACCTTGAGCCTCAACTGCTGCCGTCATCCGGAGTTCAGTGAAGGCGTGCGGGCGCGGTTGATCGACAAGGATCAGAAACCGCACTGGCATTGGCCAGACATCAATAATGTGCCGGATGCGGTGGTGGAGGCGCATTTTCACAAGGTTTGGGAGGGGCGTCATCCGTTGGCGGATCTTTCCGAGTACTAGAATCCGGGTCTTGCCCGCAATAGCCGTATCAAGAGTTCTATCGCGGGCGAGCCACTCGACCCGCATAAAAAAAGCGGCGCTTGATGCGCCGCTTTTTTGTTGAGGTTTCGTAGGAGGCTACCGGTGACCGCCACGCCCATCATGGCCGTCCCGTCCACCCCGGCCATCGCGTCCACCATGGCCGCCGCGATTGTCGTTGTTCCAGTTGCCACGGTTACGACCATCCCAACCGCCCCGGCCATTGCCGTCCCAACCCCGACTCTGATGAGCCCGGTAATCGCCTCGTGGCGACGGCTGGTAATAACGCGGTGCCGGTTGATAAACCCGCGGCTGGTGGTAATACCGCGGTGTTGGCTGGTAGTAGCGTGCCGGAGGTGCGTAATACCGGCGCGGGGACGTGTAGTAACCGCCATTCGAGTAGTAAGGCCCGCCACCGGAGTAATAAGGCGCGGGGGACGTGTACACCTCGGAACTGTAGTAACTGCCTCCTCCATCGGCATAGGGCACGCACGCACCGAGAGACAATCCCACTACAGCTATCAGAAGAATTCGACGGAGCATTTTTTGAAGGAGCATGGCGGCCTCCTGGACCGCGAGTGAGCCACACCAGCGACGCTGGCGAGCGACAGTCAATTATTCGGTGACTGTCGAAGGATCAGACATCGATTTCGAAATCTGGTGCGGCCTTGCAACAAGTTGAAACATCTCGCCGATGAAAGGTTTTTCATCTATTCACGTACTGATTAGTGGTGGCCACCGCGATATCCACCGCCGTAATGACGGGGCGCATGCCCGCCCCAATAGTAGTAGCGATAGCCGCCATAAAAGCGTGGGCCATAGTAGTAGCGCGGGCCGTAATAGTAGGGATACGGCGCATAGCCGGGGTAGTAGTAAGGCGTGGAATACACGTCGTAGGAGCCGGCGTAGTAATAGCAGCCGGACAGCCCGACACCGAGCACAACACTCAGCAGCAGTCGACGAAACATGATGGCCTCCTGAAAGACCCGCAGCCGATACAGGCCGGCTGACACCTGTTTTGACTGGCAACGCGGCGGCGAGTGCCGGGGCTCGCAGACCTTCGGATCAGCGGCCGGCCACGCTGCATCTCAGTGCACGGACGCACCATCACAAAGCAGCGAACCGCCCTTCCCTTCAGCCGGCCAAAGGCAATCCCTCGGCCCAGAGCGCTTCGGCCGACTTGGCACGGCTCTCGCTTTAACAAACCCGTGCAGGAGTCATCACAGGTTCGCGGCACCACAATTTGCAATGGCTGACTAGGGTTCCGGCTCGCTGACGCGAGTGGCTGGTCCGAGAGTTGGCGACCTCCAGTTGAGGTTACACGGCGGGACAAAAGCCCGGGAGACAAGCCACCGTTTACGGTGCCGCGTTGACTCCTGCCCGCCCTTGATCAACTGGAGAACCACCCATGCTCAAGCTTCGTTTACCCGCCCTCCTCGCCGCTGCGTTCGCAGCCTTCGTGAGCGTCTCGTCCCACGCTGCGCAAAAAGACCATTTCAGCGTCTGCTGGACCATTTATGCCGGCTGGATGCCTTGGGAATACGCCGGCAGCCAAGGCATCGTCGACAAATGGGCGAAGAAGTACGGCATCAAGATTGATGTGGTGCAGCTCAACGACTATGTCGAATCCATCAACCAGTACACCGCCGGCCAGTTCGACGGTTGCACCATGACCAACATGGACGCGCTAACCATTCCGGCCGCCGGTGGCGTCGACAGCACCGCGCTGATCGTCAGCGATTTCTCCAACGGCAACGACGGCATCGTGCTCAAGGGCGACGGCAAAAAAGTCAGCGACCTCAAGGGCATGGACGTCAATCTGGTGGAGCTGTCGGTTTCCCACTACCTGCTGGCCCGGGCACTGGATTCGGTGGACCTCACCGAGAAAGACCTGAAAGTGGTCAACACTTCGGACGCCGACATCTCGGCGGCCTTTAACACGGATCAAGTCAACGCTGTCACTACCTGGAACCCGATGCTTTCGGACATCAAGGCCAAACCGGGCGTGACCGAAGTCTTCAACTCCAGCCAGATCCCCGGCGAAATCATGGACATGATGGTGGTCAACAGCGCCACCCTCAAAGACAACCCGGCCCTGGGCAAAGCGCTGACCGGTGCGTGGTTCGAAGTGGTCGAGTTGATGAACGCGAAAAACGCCGCCAGCAAAGCCGCCCTCGAACACATGGCCAAGGCCTCGGGCACTGACCTGGCAGGTTTCCAAGCGCAACTCGACACCACCAAATTGTTCGCCACGCCCAAAGAAGCCTTGGCGTTTTCCACCAGCAAGCAATTGCCGGAAACGATGCGCAAGGTCGCCGAGTTTTCCTTCCAGCACGGCTTGCTCGGTGAAGGCGCCAAGGACACCAGCGCCGTCGGCATGGCCTTCGCCAATGGTGTGACCAGCGGCGACAAAGCCAACCTCAAGCTGCGCTTCGACCCGAGTTACGTGCAGATGGCCGCCGACGCCAAGCTGTAAGAAGAGGACCTGGCCATGCGCCTGATCAATCGTCACCCGGATCGTCCGAGTCGCCTGCTGTTGGTGATCCTGCCGTTCGCCCTGGTGCTGCTGGCCTACTTCATGGGCTCGGCCGAACGGCTGCTGGACAACCCCAACGACAAACTGTTGCCGAGCGCCGTGCAGATGACCGACGCGGTGAAGCGCCTGGCGTTCACCGCCGACAGCCGCACCGGTGAATACGTGCTGTGGCAAGACACCGCGTCCAGCCTGCGTCGCCTCGCCATCGGCCTCGGTATCAGCGCGCTGGCCGGGCTGTGCCTGGGCATCGCCGCCGGGACGTTGCCGCTGTTCGGCGCGCCGTTGTCACCATTGCTGACGGTGCTGTCGATGGTGCCGCCGCTGGCGATCCTGCCGATTCTGTTCATCGTGCTCGGGCTGGGGGAGTTGTCGAAAGTGATGCTGATCGTGATCGGCATCACCCCGTGTCTGGCACGGGACCTGGAACAGCGCGCCCGGGAAATTCCGGTCGAGCTGCTGATCAAGGCCCAGACCCTCGGCGCTTCAACCTGGACGTTGATGCTGCGCGTGGTGCTGCCACAACTGCTGCCGCGCCTGCTGATCTCGCTGCGGCTGATGCTCGGTTCGGCATGGTTGTTCCTGATCGCTGCCGAAGCCATCGCTTCCACCGACGGCCTCGGCTACCGGATTTTCCTGGTGCGTCGTTACCTGGCGATGGATGTGATTCTGCCGTACGTGGTGTGGATCACCCTGCTCGCCTGGCTGATGGACTGGGGCCTCAAGCGCCTGACCCAGCGCGCGTTCCCCTGGTATGAAGGAGCCCGCGCATGAGTTTCATCACGGTAAAGAATGTCTGGCAGCAATACGCCGATCAAGTGGTGCTCGAAGGCTTGAACCTGAACGTCAACGAGGGTGAGTTCTGTACCCTGGTCGGCGCATCGGGTTGTGGCAAATCCACTTTCCTTCGACTGCTACTCGGTCAGGAGCGCGCCAGTCGCGGCGAGATTTTGTTGGACGGTCAAACGCTGGCCGGAGAACCGGATTCGAGCCGTGGCGTGGTGTTCCAGCGCTATTCGGTGTTCCCGCACCTGACGGTGCTCGACAACGTCGCCCTCGGCCTCGAACTGCCACACTCACCGCTGCTTGGGCGGTTGTTCGGCAGCGCTAAAAAAGAGGCGCGGGAACAGGCCTCGGTGCTGCTGCACAAAGTGGGGCTCGGCCACTCGCTGGACAAGTACCCGGCGCAGCTCTCCGGCGGCATGCAACAACGGTTGGCCATCGCCCAGGCGCTGATCATGAAACCCCGCGTGTTGCTGCTCGACGAACCGTTCGGTGCCCTCGACCCGGGTATCCGCAAAGACATGCACGCCTTGCTCCTGGAGCTGTGGCGCGAGACGCAGCTGACGGTGTTCATGGTCACCCATGACCTGTCCGAAGGTTTCAGCCTCGGCACCCGTTTGCTGGTCTTCGACAAGGTCCGCGTCGACCCGCACGCCCCCGGCGCCTATGGCGCGCGCATCACCTACGACATCCCTTTGAACAGCGACCGCCGCGCCTCCCGCGCCGCCGTCGATGCCTTGCCGGCTGAGCTGGCAGGCACGCTTCGTATCGCTTAGAGGAATCTGCACATGACTGATTCGACCCAACTGTTCCCGCCCTTCGCCGAAGAAATGCTCCCCGGTGGCGGCCATCGTTCGTTCGTCCTGAAACGCGGCCAACTGCTGCGCCTCACCGACCTGCGCGGCGGTGCCAATGTCAGCCTGACGCTGCTCAACGCCAATGAAAAAACCGAACGACTGAACCTGCCCGACAGCCTCAAATGCCAACACACCGCCAAGCTCACCACTGGCCATTGCCTCTACTCGGACATGGGCCGCGTACTGGCAGCAATCACCGCCGACACCTGCGGTTGGAGCGACAGCCTCGGCGGCGTGCTCTGCGCTGAGGAAGTCGCGGAAAAATACGGCGCAGGCCGTTATCAGGAACTGCGCAACGGCTTCTTCCGCAACGGCACCGACAACCTCTTGGTGGAACTCGGCAAGTGGGGGTTGGGCCTGTCGGATCTGCTGATGACGCTAAACCTGTTCAGCCGCGTGAACGTGGATGGGGCCGGCCATTTCCATTTCGTCGAAGGCCACTCCAAGGCCGGCGACTACATCGAGTTGTACGCGCCGATGGACACGCTGGTGGTGCTCACCGCGCTGCAACACCCGATGGACCCGTCACCGGACTACGCGCCGAAACCCTTGAAGTTGAGCTGGATGAACGCCGACCCCAGCGTCGCCGAACACTGCCGCACCTCGCGCCCGGAAAACGAGCGCGGCTTCATCAACACCGACCGTTTGTTTGCCTGAGGATCGCTGCCATGTCACTCGCAATCGCCACCGCTCAAAAGCATCCAGAAACGGCGGTCTACCGCGCCACCATCCCCGCCGGTGAACCCTGGCTGATGGAAGTCAAGGCCGGCCAGACCCTGCGCATCCTCGATCTGGAAGGTAACCAGGCCGTCGATACCTTGTTCTACAGCGTCGCCAATCCAAAAGAACGCTACGACGTGCAACGCACCTTGCGCCGGCAAAACAGCGTCTACCTGAGCACCGGCAGCGTGCTGTATTCCAACCTCGGCAAACCGATGCTGACCATCGTCGCCGACACCTGCGGCCGCCACGACACCCTGGGCGGAGCCTGTGCGCAAGAGAGCAACACCGTGCGTTACGCGCTGGAAAAACGCTACATGCACAGCTGCCGCGACAACTACCTTCGCGCCTGCGTCCACGACGGGCGACTGGGCAAGGGCGACATCGGACCGAACATCAACTTCTTCATGAACGTGCCGGTCACGGCGGATGGCGGGCTGACGTTTGAAGACGGCATTTCAGCACCGGGCAAGTACGTGGACCTGCGGGCGGAGATGGATGTGATCGTGCTGATTTCCAATTGCCCGCAACTGAACAATCCGTGCAATGCCTACAACCCTACGCCTGCGGAGTTATTGGTATGGAACTGAAATTAGTGTGGTTGCGCAGATGGTTGTTTGCCCTGTGCCAGGCCCGTTCCAGCCAATGCCTCAAACAGCCAAAACACCACTGAAACATGTGGGAGCGAGCCTGCTCGCGATAGCGGTGTGACAGTCGACATCGATGTTGAATGTTCCGACGCCATCGCGAGCAGGCTCGCTCCCACAGGGGGCGGTGGTGTTTTTGAGTGAACG
This sequence comes from Pseudomonas fluorescens NCIMB 11764, assembly GCF_000293885.2. NCBI lineage: Bacteria > Pseudomonadati > Pseudomonadota > Gammaproteobacteria > Pseudomonadales > Pseudomonadaceae > Pseudomonas > Pseudomonas fluorescens. Next base: position 2,755,568 of record NZ_CP010945.1, on the reverse strand, counting down.
TTTTTTGCCGTCGGGGACGACCCCGGCGCCCAACGAAAAACTGCGGGACGGCCCGCATCCCCTCCGGGGTCTATGCCATGTTCGAAAAAGTCCTGATTGCCAACCGTGGCGCCATTGCCTGCCGCATCCTGCGCACCCTGCGTGAACTGCACGTCAACGGCGTCGCCGTGTACTCCGAAGCCGATGCCGCGAGCCTGCACATTCTGCACGCTGATGAAGCCCACAGCCTCGGTGAAGGCGCGGCGGCCGGCACCTATCTGGCGGTCGACAAAATCCTCGCCATCGCCAAAGCCACCGGCGCCACGGCGATCCATCCCGGCTACGGTTTCCTTTCGGAAAACGCCGCGTTCGCCGAAGCCTGCGAAGCCGCCGACATTGCTTTCATCGGCCCGACCCCAGAACAGCTGCGCGTGTTCGGCCTCAAACACACCGCACGTGCCTTGGCCAAGCAACACGGCGTGCCAATGCTCGAAGGCACCGAGCTGCTCGACAGCCTCGACGCGGCGCTGATCGCCGGTGAACAGGTGGGTTACCCGGTGATGCTCAAAAGTACCGCCGGTGGTGGTGGCATCGGCATGCGCGTGTGCCGCAGCGCCGCCGAGTTGAGCGAATCCTTTGAAGCGGTAAAACGCCTTGGGCAGAACAATTTCAGCGACGCCGGGGTGTTCATCGAGAAGTACATCCAGCGCGCTCGGCACCTGGAAGTTCAGGTGTTCGGCGACGGTCGCGGTGAAGTGATCGCTCTCGGCGTACGCGATTGCTCGGTGCAGCGCCGCAACCAGAAAGTCCTCGAAGAAACCCCGGCGCCGAACCTGCCCGATGGCATGGCCGATGAGTTGTGTGCCGCCGCGATCAAACTGGCGAAAGCGGTGAATTACCGCAGCGCCGGCACCGTGGAATTCGTCTTCGACAGCGAGGCCCGACGTTTCTATTTTCTCGAAGTGAACACCCGTTTGCAGGTGGAGCACGGCGTCACCGAACAGGTGTGGGGCGTGGACCTGGTGCGCTGGATGGTGGAACTGGCGGCCGGTGATTTACCGCCGTTGAGCGTGTTGAGCCAAGGCTTGAAAGCCGCCGGCCATGCGATTCAGGCGAGGTTGTATGCGGAAGACCCAGGTCGGGATTTTCAGCCGAGCCCCGGTTTGTTGACCGCTGTGAATTTCCCCGTCGCCGATGGCAAACAGCTGCGCATCGACACCTGGGTCGAGGCCGGCTGCGAGATTCCGCCGTACTTCGATCCGATGATTGCCAAAGTCATTTGTTGGGCGCCGACTCGCGAAGAAGCGCGGGCCGATCTGCATCAGGCGTTGGGCGACAGCCTGCTCTACGGTGTGGAAACCAACCGCGATTACCTGCGGCAGATTTTGCTCGATGCGCCCTTCGCCAGCGGTCAACCGTGGACCCGTTACCTCGAACATCTGGTCTATCAGGCCAACACGTTCGAAGTACTCAGCGCCGGTACGCAGACCAGTGTTCAGGACTATCCCGGACGCCTTGGATACTGGGCCGTGGGCGTGCCGCCGTCGGGGCCGATGGACAGTCGCGCGTTGCGCCTGGGCAACCTTTTGCTGGGTAACGACGAAGGCGCCGCTGCGCTGGAAATCACCATGAGCGGGCCGTTGCTGCGCTTCAATTGCGACGCCGTGGTGGCGGTCACCGGCGCAGTCATTCCGTTGACGTTGAACGGTGAAATCGTCGCAATGAACACAGCGCTGCTGATTCCGGCCGGGGCCACACTGAGCCTCGGGACGATTGCCGGTGCGGGCGCCCGCAGCTATCTGTGCCTGCGCGGCGGGCTGCAAGTGCCGGATTATCTGGGCAGTAAAAGCACCTTCACCCTCGGGCAGTTTGGCGGGCATGGTGGTCGGGCGTTGCGCGCGGGTGACGTATTGCATGTGCCTGCCCTGAGCGACCGAAGCGCCGGCTCGCAACTGTCTGAAATCGCTGAATTGCCTGCCGTGCGGCAGATCCGGGTGATCTACGGCCCGCATGGCGCACCGGAATACTTCACCGAAAACTACATCGGCACCTTCTTCGCGACTCAGTGGGAAGTGCATTTCAACTCCAGCCGCACCGGCGTGCGGCTGATCGGGCCGAAGCCGGAATGGGTACGTGCGGACGGTGGCGAGGCGGGGCTGCATCCGTCGAACATTCACGACAATCCGTACGCCATTGGCGCCGTGGATTTCACCGGGGATATGCCGGTGATCCTGGGGCCGGATGGTCCGAGCCTGGGCGGGTTTGTGTGCCCGGTGACGGTGATCGAGGCGGATCTCTGGCAGCTTGGGCAACTCAAGGCTGGCGACAAAGTCCAGTTCTTCCCCGTCGATCTCCAGACCGCCCGCACTCTCGCCCTGAAATGGAATCCCCCCTGTGGGAGCGAGCCTGCTCGCGATGAGGGCAGTGCATTCAGCATCAATGAGACTGACACACCGCTATCGCGAGCAGGCTCGCTCCCACAGGGGATTGTGTCGCCTGTGGTTTTGGATTTGGGTCAGGGAGATACGCGGTTGGTTGCACGCCTTTCGGGCGATACGCATTTGCTTCTGGAGATTGGTGCACCGGAACTGGACCTTGTTCTGCGCTTCCGCGCCCACGCCCTGATGCAAGCCCTGGAAAGCAAACACCTGCACGGTGTCATCGACCTCACACCCGGCATCCGCTCGCTGCAAGTGCACTACCAACCCGAGCAACTGTCGCTGACCGATCTGCTCGGTATCGTCGCCGGTGAATGGGACGCGGTGTGCGCCGCCAAGGACCTGCAAGTCCCTTCGCGCATCGTTCATTTGCCACTGTCCTGGGACGACCCGGCCTGCCAATTGGCGATCGATAAATACATGACTACCGTGCGCAAGGACGCGCCATGGTGTCCGAGCAATCTGGAGTTCATCCGCCGCATCAACGACCTGCCGAACCTCGACGAAGTACAGCGCACCGTGTTCGACGCCAGTTACCTGGTGATGGGCCTGGGTGACGTGTACCTCGGCGCACCGGTCGCCACCCCGCTCGATCCGCGCCATCGCCTGGTAACCACCAAATACAACCCGGCGCGCACCTGGACCGCGGAAAACTCGGTGGGCATCGGTGGCGCCTACATGTGCGTTTACGGCATGGAAGGCCCCGGCGGTTATCAGTTCGTCGGGCGCACCTTGCAGATGTGGAACCGCTACCGGGAGGTCGCCGCGTTCGATGGCAAACCGTGGCTGCTGCGCTTCTTCGACCAGATCCGCTTCTACCCGGTGAGCGCCGATGAACTGCTGCGCATCCGCCGGGATTTCCCCCTCGGGCGTTTCGATCTGAACATCGAGCACAGCCAGTTGAACCTCGCGGACTATCAGGCGTTTCTGGTGAAAGAAGCCGAGACCATTGCCGCGTTTCGCGAGCAGCAACAAGGCGCGTTCAACGCCGAACGCGAGCGCTGGATCGCCAGCGGCCAGGCGCATTTCGACAGTGAAGAAGCGGTCTCGGAGACGACCGAAGATTCAGCGCTGGCCAGCGGCGAAATGAGCGTCGACAGCCACATCGCCGGCAACCTCTGGCAGGTTCAGGTGCAGACCGGCAGCCGCGTGGCCGTCGGTGATGTCCTGGTGATTCTGGAGTCAATGAAGATGGAAATTCCGCTACTCGCGCCCATGGCCGGCGTGGTGCGCGAGATCCGCGTGCAACCGGGTTCGGCGGTGCGCGCCGGACAGCGCGTCGTGGTGCTGGAACTCGACTGAACCCATTTGAAAAAGGATTAACGCCATGACTATCAATCTACAACTCGACGCCCTGCGCAGTGCTTATCGCGTCGGCAACATCACGCCTCGTCAATTGCTGCTGAACCTGCGCGACAGAGCCGCGGCGCTGAACCCGGACTATCACCTGTTCATCCACTTGCTCAGTGTTGAAGAACTGGAACCGTACCTCGCCGCGCTCGACGGTCGGGACATCGACAGCCTGCCCTTGTATGGCGTGCCGTTCGCGATCAAGGACAACATCGATCTGGCGGGCATTCCGACCACGGCAGCGTGCCCGGCGTTTGCCTATGTGCCGCAGCAGTCGGCGACCATCGTCGAGCAGTTGCTGGCGCTGGGGGCGATCCCGCTGGGCAAGACCAATCTTGATCAGTTCGCCACTGGCCTCAATGGCAGTCGCTCACCGTATGGCGCCTGCCCGAACAGCGTGTTGCCGGAGTATCCGTCGGGCGGTTCCAGCGCCGGCTCTTCGCTGGCGGTGGCGCTGGGGGTGGCGAGTTTTTCGTTGGGCACGGACACCGCAGGTTCCGGGCGCGTGCCGGCGGCACTGAACAATCTGGTGGGGATGAAAGCCACCAAAGGGCTGATCTCCACGGCGGGGGTGGTGCCGGCGTGTCGCACGCTCGATTGCGTCACGACGTTTACCGCGACGGCGCGGGAAGCGAGCCAGTTGCTGGCGCTCACCGCACACCTTGATCCGCGGGACGAATACAGCCGCAGGAATCCGCTGTGGAATGACGGCTCGGCGTTTGGCACTCCGCGTCCCTTCCGCTTTGGTGTGCCACGTGCGCAGGACCTGGAGTTCTTCGGTTGCCCGCAAGGCCCGCTGTTGTTTGGAGACGCCGTCGATCAGCTCAAAGGGTTGGGCGGTGAAGCGGTGGAACTGGATATGTCGCCGTTTCTCGAAGCCGCGCGTTTGCTTTACGAAGGCCCGTGGGTGGCGGAGCGCTACAGCGTTGCCGGTGAGTTGATGGAGCAGAACCCGCAAGCGGTGTTGCCGGTGATTCGTGCCGTGCTGGCCAAGGCGCCAGCGGTGAGCGGCGTGCAAACGTTCCGTGCGCAGTATCGGCTGCAAGCCTTGAAAGCCCTGTGCGACAAGGCGCTGGAAGGACTGGATTGCGTGGTCACCCCGACCATTGGCCGCCCGGTGACATTGGCGGAACTTGAAGCTGAGCCGGTGCTGCGCAATTCTGAACTGGGTTACTACACCAACTTCATGAACCTGCTTGATTACGCCGCCGTCGCCGTGCCGAGCGGGTTCATGGGCAATGGTTTGCCGTGGGGTGTGACGCTGTTTGGCCGGGCGTTTACCGACCAGTATCTGTTGAGCGTGGCGGATGCGTTTCAGCGTCGTTCGCAGGCGCCTGCCGCTTCGGCAGTCGCCCGTAATGACCGCGCTCGGTTGGTGGTGTGCGGTGCGCATCTGGATGGATTGGCACTGAACTGGCAACTGAAGCGGCGCGGCGCGACGTTGGTCGAGTCGACGTTCAGCTCACCGGACTATCAGCTCTACGCGTTGGCCGGTGGTCCGCCGTTTCGTCCGGGGATGGTTCGGGTGAAGGACGGCGGCGTGGCGATTGCGGTGGAGGTCTGGGAGTTGCCGAGCAGTGAACTGGGTTCGTTCCTGACCGGGATTCCGGCGCCGCTGGGGTTGGGCAAGGTGCAACTGGCGGATGGGCGTTGGGAGAGCGGGTTTATCTGTGAGGCATATGGATTGGAAGGTGCGGTGAATATCAGTCATCTGGGTGGATGGCGGGCGTATCTGACAGATCGGGGTTGATCTCACGATTCGCGGGCAAGCCCGCTCCCGCAGGTTTTGCGCAGTCCTTGTGGGAGCGGGCTTGCCCGCGATGGCGTCCGCACAGACGCTATCGCACCTGATCCCGACCGATTCACCCCACAAATCCCGCAGTTATTTCCCCGCAGTCCCACTAGAATGCTCCCCAACGGGTCACTGCCAACGGAATCGTCATGCCGCTTCACTCGCCGCTGTATTCGCAACGTTCGCTGGTCCTCACGCTGATCGCGCTGCTGGGCGCGGGGTTTCTCGCCACGTCATTCCTGAGCTACTACGCCTCGCGCGCCTCGATCCGCGACAACATCGTCAACACCGAGCTGCCGCTGACGTCGGACACGGTCTATTCGGAAATCCAGAAAGACCTCGTCAGACCGATCCTGATTTCCTCGATGATGTCCCGCGATACCTTCATGCGCGACTGGGTGGTCAACGGCGAAAACGACCCCGACCAGATGACCCGCTACCTCAACGAGGTCATGACCCACTACGGCGCCTACACCGCATTTTTCGTCTCCAACGGCACGCTCACCTACTACCACGCCAAAGGCGTGCTCAAGCAGGTCAAGGCCAATGAACCGCGCGACGCCTGGTATTTCCGCGTGCGTGACATGGCCGATCCCTACGAGATCAACGTCGACCCGGATCTTGCCAACAAGGACAACCTGACCTTCTTCATCAACTACAAGGTCTACGACTACAACAACCGTTTCATCGGTGCGGCGGGCGTCGGCCTGACGGTGGATGCGGTGATCAAGCTGATCGACAAGTATCAACAGCGCTATCAACGCAGTGTGTATTTCGTCGACAGCTTCGGTCGACTGGTGCTCACCGGCGCCGAGGGTGGCCCCCAGGGTGCGCATATCGGGCAAAAACTCAGCGAACTCGAGAGCATGACGGGCCTGGTTAGCCAGTTGCCCAAGCCCCACAGCGGCAGCTACGAATATTCCGTCCAGGGCCAGGGGCATTTCCTCAACGTGCGGTTCATTCCGGAGCTGAACTGGTACCTGTTCGTCGACAAGCGCGAAGACGGCGCCCTGAGTGAAATCCGTCAGTCGCTGTACCTCAACCTGCTGATCTGCCTGCTCGTCACGCTGATCGTGCTGATGCTGCTCAACCGGGTGATCAAACGCTATCAGGGCAAGATCCAGGCGCAGGCGACGCTCGACAGCCTCACCGAACTGCCGAACCGTCGCGGCTTCGACCTGCTGGCCGCGCAAGCCATGCACGAAGCCCAACGCGAACCGAAACCGCTGACCGCGTTGCTGCTGGACCTGGACCACTTCAAGGCCTTGAACGACACCTACGGTCACCTCGCCGGCGATCAGGTGCTGATCGGCTTCGCACGGGACCTGGAGAGTTGCCTGCGCCATTCCGACATTGTTTGTCGCTGGGGCGGTGAAGAGTTCATCGTGTTGCTCAAGGACACGGACGGTGAGACCGGTCTGAAGATCGCCGAGAAAATTCGCCAACATGTCGAGGAACAGCGTTATGCCTACAACGATCAGGCCTTGCACTTGACCGTGAGCATCGGCTTGACCACTTTGCAACCGGATGACACCTTGCACACCCTGCTCTCTCGGGCCGATCATGCGATGTATCGGGCCAAGCAATCCGGCCGTAACCGTACCTGCGCGGAAATGCCTCACACCAGTTATGCATAGTCCTACATGAACAAGCCTGAAATCTGCCCCGCTTGCGGCGCCTCCAATGCCTGCACCCTGGCCGACCCGCGAACCGCCGATCGGCCCTGCTGGTGCTACAGCGTCAGCATCGACCCGGCGGTACTCGAAGCGCTGCCCGCCGAGCTGCGCGACCAATCCTGCCTGTGCCCACGCTGCGCGCAGGTCGAGTCGCAGTTGTAAGCAGCGGCCCGGCGGATCGCGTAAGATGCGCGGCCCTTTTCCTGCCGATCTCAATTCATGCGCGTTGACCGCTTCCTCAGCAACCTGCCCCGCTTCAACCGTCAGCAGGTTCGCCTGTTGCTGGTGGAAAAGCGCGTGCGGGTTGACGGAAAAGTCGTCAGCGACCCGCATGCCGAGGTGCTGGAATTCAGCCGTGTCGAGGTCGATGAAGAAGTTCTGCAAGTCGGCAAACCCGCCCGCTACTTCATGCTGCACAAACCGCCCGGATGCGTCAGCGCCACCCGCGACACGGAACACCCGACCGTCCTCGATCTGATCCACGAACCGGACAAGCAAGACCTGCACATCGCCGGCCGCCTCGACTTCAACACCACCGGTCTGATGCTGATCACCAACGACGGCAGCTGGTCGCGACGCCTGACTCAACCGCAGACCAAACTGCCCAAGGTCTATTACGTCGAGACGGAACAGGAGATCGGCCCGGAATACGCACTGAAATTCACAGAAGGCCTGTACTTCGCCTTTGAAGACCTCACTACCCAACCGGCCGAGCTGATCGTGCTCGGGCCGACATCGGCACGACTGAGCATCGTCGAAGGCCGTTATCACCAGGTGAAGCGGATGTTCGGCCACTTCGACAACAAAGTGCTGCGCCTGCACCGCGAACGCATGGGCCCGCTGGTGCTCGATAACGCGCTAAAACCGGGCGAATACCGCGCGTTGCGCACCGAAGAGATCCATTTGATCTAAGCAGCCTACCGCTCAGCAGAAGTTGTCGAACAATTTACCAATGGCACTTGCGCGAACCCCTCTCCCCTGCTTGAATCAGGTCGTCAGCCGAAATGTGACTGACGAGTCACAACATACTTCTAAGAAACTTTTTGTCGGTTAGAGAACCCTCAGGTTCCGCCTCAGACCGGCAGACTGCCCGCCAATAACAATACCCGTCGACCGGACTGCAATGGATCGACATGGGCCTCCAAAATTCCAGGCGTATGCCTACCTGTCACAAAGCTCGTGCAATCTCATTTGCGCGCATACCCGCTTGCCAGGAGTCTTATGACATGAGGCCAGAAATCGCTGTGCTGGATATACAGGGTCAGTATCGGGTTTACACGGAGTTCTATCGCGCAGACGCCGCAGAGAAGACCATTATCTTGGTCAACGGCTCGATGGCCACGACTGCGTCGTTTGCACAAACCGTGAAAAACCTGCACCCGCAGTTCAATGTGGTCTGCTACGACCAGCCCTACGCGGGCAAGTCAAAAGCCCACAACCTGCATGAGAAATTGCTGACCAAGGAAGTCGAAGGGCAGATCCTCCTGGAGCTGATCGACCACTTCGCCGCCGAACACGTGCTGTCGTTTTCCTGGGGCGGCGCCGCGACCCTGGTCGCCCTCGCCCAACGGCCACGGCGCATCGAAAAAGCCGTGATCAGCTCGTTCTCCCCGGAGATCAACGCGCACATGCTCGACTACCTCGAGCGCGGTGTTGACTACCTCGGCAGCCGTGACGGCGACCGGGTCGGCAACCTGGTGAACAGCACCATCGGCAAACACCTGCCGACCCTGTTCAAGCGCTTCAACTACCGGCACGTCAGCAGCCTGGCCGATCATGAATACGGGCAGATGCACTTCCACATCAGCGACCTGCTGCACAGCGACCGCCAATGCTTCTTCAAAGCCGCTGAGCAAATCAACGTGCCAGTGCTGTTCATGAACGGCGAATGGGACGAATACACCGCCGCCGATGGTGCCCGGTTGTTCGCCGACCACGTGAAACAAGCCACCTTCACGACGCTGGATGCGACGGGCCACTTTCTCGACATGGAACACAAAGCCGCCTGCCGAGACAGTCGCAACGCATTGCTGGGTTTCCTGAAACCTGAGCAACAGGCAAGCCGACCGCGTTACCACTACGTCCAGGACCACCATGCATTCGCAATCTGAAACAGCGTCATCGCGAGCAAGCTTCGCCCTATAGCGTTAAACGCATTCCTGTAGGCGCGAGGCTTGCCCGCGAACGACCGTCACCCGGTCCGATGTCTTGATTCACCTGCGCTAAAGCCATCCCGCGCAAAGAAAAACTTCATTTCCACGCGCACATCTGGTACAAAGTCAGCCGCTCTGAGCGGGTGTCGTATAATGGCATTACTCCAGCTTCCCAAGCTGATAACGAGGGTTCGATTCCCTTCACCCGCTCCACTATTTTCAAGGGCTCCAGACGTGTCAGTTTGAGCCTTAGCGTGTTTGGTGACAGTTCCGGTGACAGTTTGCGTGTAAGCGAGCTGTTGCATGAGCGAGAACCTGCCGCCGCCCTCCCTCTATAGCCAGTCCCGTTTTTATGTTGACCCACGGGAAACAGGTATTTTTGGTAAGTTTTTCCTCCCCCCTTCTGAAAGCCAAAGAACACAAGGCTTGTAGACGATTTGATTAGGTAAGTTTTAAGTAATATCTAGAAATAACATTACCTTTCATCATGGTCAGAAAACGAAAATAAAATATCTATATAAATCATATAGTTATTAAAAAATTACTCCCCTTCTTACTCCAAAAAGCCAGTACCAAGTAAGTGCTCAAAACCGCATCGCGTGCGGGCTGTAACTGCTTTCTAACCACCACATACCTAAATTACTTGTTTCCCTTGGGTCACCTGAAAAAAGACCTCTGGAGAAGCGCTCTCCGACACCTCAAAAAGAGGGTATGCGTGCAGGGATCTGTAGGTTTTTATCAGCCCCCTATTCGCGCAGGAGAGGCCCATCGGGCGCTGTCGCTGGTGGGTTGCAGGTGTGTAGAAATTAAGACCGATTTAGCCCGCAGGCGTGGCGGGGGGACGACGGCGCGCGCCAGGTGAAGACCCACCCTGCCCGACCGGTCGCGCCCCAAAAGGGTGCGTGCCGACCTAACCTTCCCGGGACTCGTCGTGACGGCACCGCTGGCCGATCGCATCACTCTTTCGCGACGTCAAAGCCCCGTGTTTACTGGCCCACAGGGCTTTGATCGATGGACGGGACAAGGACTAAATGATATGTTGGACTGGGTTATTTTCGTCCGCCCGGCGATGCATCTTCGTTGTGCCAGCACGAATACCTGTAAACAAATGATTGACCGGTATTCGGTTCGTCAGTAGATTGTGGGCGTCGCTGCCAATTCAGCGATCCGGTTTGGTCGCCGGGATAAATCAAGGCGCAACAGCGCCCCGTAACGATTGCAGGCGCTTTTTTTGTGTCCGCAACTTCATGTTATGGCGGCTGTGCGTGGGAGGGCTTCGGCCCTGCCGGGTTCCTTGATCCCCGGTCGACCAACCTGCGTACAGCTGCCACCCCAATTGCTTGGTCGCGATCGGTGGCAGCTCCTAAATTCAAGGAGCTACACGATGACCGCTCTCATTCCGTCCAAAATCCGCGCACTTGCCCATCGCCGCATGGCTCTCGCTGCACTGCACGCTGATTCCTCCCTCTCCAGCCGACTGAAGCGCTACAACCACCACATGCACCAGGTGCGCGTTCTGGAAACGCACGGCGGTGCCCTATGAGAAAGTCCTACGGTCTCACTCATGCCGATCTGTTTGATTTGGAACGGGTGCGGGATTCACTTGCCCTGGTGCATGCGCTCGCCCAGCAGGCTGATCATCCCGGGTTGTATCAGCCGCAGATGCTGGCCGGCTTCCTGGACAAGATCTGCACTGACCTGGATAGCGTCATTCGCTCAGCCCTCAGCACCCCATCCCGCATCTAACTACTGAAAGGACTCACATCATGAACACCCAACTTATGCCCGTTCCGTTTTACGGTGACACCATTGTCCTGGTCGGCAAAGACAACGAGCCGTACGTGGCTATGAGGCCGATCGTAGAAAACATGGGGCTTGGATGGTCCGCTCAACGTATCAAGATCGTGGAACGCTTCGATTCAGTTGTGTCGGAAATCGACACAACTGGTGCCGACGGCAAGCAATACGGGATGACCTGCCTTCCTCTGCGCAAGCTGGTCGCCTGGCTCTACTCGATCAGTCCGAACAAGGTGGCGCCCGAACTGCGTGACAAGATCATCCAGTACCAGGAAGAGTGCGACGAGGTGCTGTGGAACTACTGGACCAAGGGCGCGGCCGTTCGACCTGGTGCTGTCACCATCGCCCAGCAAATCAGCCTGTCGAAACATCGTCTGGTATTGCTGAAGGAGCTGATGCGCAGCCGCAATCGGTCGATGCGGGATTTGCTTGGCGTCGAGATCACAAACCTCTCCAACGCCATGGGCCTGCCCGTCCCTGATCTGGACGCCCTCGGCACCGTCGAGCCGCCCCAAGCGGACGTGGTCGCAGACTTCTGGGGTGCGCTCCTGCAGCTGGACACCAAGGGCGTCGCCTACAACCACTCCAAGGACTCGCAACTGATCGCGTTGAACATGCCGCACCTGGTCGAACTGTTCGCTGCCAATGGCATCCAGACCGTCATTGGTACCGACGTCACCACCGCATTGAAGCGCTGCACCGAGCCAGAGTTCTTGGGGCAAAAGGCGGTGGACAGCATCATTCGCAAAACCACGACCAAATGCTGGGTGTTCAAGAAGCCGGCCCAGATCCAAGCGTCGTAGCGAATGAAACCCTTACCTCGCTGGTAATCGCGTGGTAAGGGTCTACGGCAAAATGAAAGAAACCCCAGTGTTTACTTCTGCCGAGCTGATAGAATCACGCGCTACGCCTGGCGCTGAACGCCGTTGTGCGGCTCATAAATTAAATGGCTGGCCATAAGGGACTATCATGTCAAATGCCAAGAAAATTCCGCTCCTCAAAGTCAACCAGTGGCTGAAGTCTTGGGAATTGAGCGATTGGGCTCCAGATCTTCCTGAGCCTCCGCATGAATTTTATATTGCATCCGTGCCCCTGCGAGTGCTGCGAGCTCTTGCAGGGGTTAGCCGACGGACGCTAGAAAACCGGAAAGCAAGCGAAAAGCATGCGGGCTATCAGCGTGCCCACCAGCTAAGTCGATCTAAAAACATTGCTCGCTACATCCAGTATGGTTATCCACTCTCTAACCAGAATAATCTTGACCCTGATGAACACCGGCAACTCGTTCATCCGGGCTGGCTGCCAACATCAATCCTAGTAAATATTATCCAACCGGGAGAGGTAAGGCGTCGCGCGGGAAAAGATACAACCTTGCAAGAGTCACAGGCTCTTAAGATAACGACTGAAGGTTCTTTTCACGTTCTTGATATACCTGACACTGTTGAGTCGTCGCGACAGAAAAATCAAGAAACCAATCTGGAGCCTATTGAAATCATCGACGGACAACATAGGCTTTTTGCCGTTGATGAACTGGGAAAAGATATATATGACGACAACTATGAAGTACCAGTTGTCTTCTTCAATGGACTAACCGAGTCATGGCAAGCCTATTTGTTTTGGGTTATCAACGTTGAACCACGCAAAATCAATACCAGCTTAGCTTTTGACTTATACCCTGAACTCAGAAGCCAATCATGGCTAGAGAGCGGCGAAGGCGTAAAAGTTTACCAAGAGCACCGAGCTCAAGAGTTAACAGAAGTCCTTTGGCGACATGATCGCAGCCCATGGAAAGATCGGATCGAATTGCATGGCGGGAGAAAAGAAGGTCATGTTTCTAACGCCGCATTTATACGATCTCTTACAGCAAGCTTTGTAAGGCGCTGGGGTAAAGATAATAAGATCGGTGGATTGTTTGGGTCAATTGACGGGAACGGCGTGGAAAAGGTTCTTCCTTGGAAACGTTCCCAGCAAGCGGCTTTTTTGATTTCGTGCTGGACGCATCTGCACCTCGCAGTAAAAAAGTCAACGGCACCTTGGGTCGTAGCGCTTCGCGATGAAAGATCGCGAAACGAACAACTTCTTGAGCAAAGTGAATTCGAAAAAAACGCAGCATTTTCCGGCGCGAACACATTGATCTCGACTGACCAAGGATGTCGCGTGATGTTCATTGTGTTCAACGCTATGAGCCAGCTGGCCTATGAAGAGCTTGAGTTGGAAAAATGGGATTCCGATGAAGTCTCTGACAAACCAAGCGACATAGATGTATCGGTTGCACTTGATCAGTTTTCTGAATTCCCAAAACCCAACAAATACATTAAAGAAATATGCGAAACTTTAGTTAATAGCGGAATGGATTGGCGTACAAGTGGCGCTAAAAGCCTGACGCCGCAACAGAGCCAAATGCAAGCTGCTTATAGAGGCAGTAGCGGCTACTCATTGCTTCAACGTGAATGTTTCAAAAAGCTGGCGGAATCAGACATAAAATTAATTTCGGAGAAAGCGCAGCAGGCCATGTATTTACAAGGTAATGCATAATGCCGCCTCTCCACTCGAAGAAAAGACCTGCTAAACCGAAGCCCACTGTCGACTATGCCGCAATATGTAAAAATGCAAGCGGGGTTACGGTACAGCAAGCTTTCAATAAACTCGGCCCGATAAACGCTTTTGAAGATTTACTGTGTCCGCCGGGGAAGTTGGTTGGTCCGACAGAGCTTGCTGCAGAGCAGGTCTTTCACATGATCGAAGGCTGGAGATACGCGTCAGCCGCGACTACAGCCTTTCTCAACAACTCGCAACATACGGCTCTACACTTTGCTTACTACGCCGAACTCAGAGCGGCGTTATCGCTTTTAAGCTGGAGCGGTATACGAGTAAAGCAGAACAGCAACTATTACATGACTGATAAAGGAGTCAAAACTCCCGTACCACAGTCTCCTACTCACACCGCAGTTTGGGGCTTGTGGCAGAACTGGGTAACCAGAAGCGACGCTCAGGCCTTATTCAGTGACAACATCAGACTAACCACGGGCGTATCTCTCTCACAAGTATTAACCGCACTTCAATATATACGACCTACTCAGACACTAAAAGGATGGGGTTTAGATCTAGCGAAAATCAAAGACGACCGATTGGCGCGTAATATTTCCAGTTACGAAGCTTTTTGGATGAAAGCTCCTCTGTCGAAAATGAAACCAGAGGATTTAGACCTCGTCTTATCCCTTTGGAAGCTCCTCCTCCCGGAAGAAGCGGGCTTGGTATTTGATGGTTCACTGATCTCGTATTTTGTAAAGCAAGCCCTCCCTGGGATGCTTTCCCAAATAGATGCATTGAAGCCAGCTGCGGGCTTAACATCCATTGCAGAAGCAATGGAGATAATCTCCCTGGAAATTAGCACTAATACAGGCCTCGACCCAGAACATATTGCCCGCCGCTTGGACACTACAAAATACGACACCCTTCCATTTGAATTAGCATCTGCCAAAGACACGCAACCAAAAAATGTAATGTGTCGAGCGTTTTTTCTTTTGAGACTTGCCATGCTGGCTACTAAATCCAGTATCAGCCTCAACGCCAATAAACCAGCTTCGGAATGGTTATCTAATTGGTTTGAGCACGCAGGATTGTGGGCGCGCACTGACGACATCGATCCGTATGATCTATCCGTCGATTACAGCGAAGCGATAGATCAGTTTTATTTAACGCCTGTTAGTCCTTCAGCATTATGGCAGGCGCCAACACTCAGCAATACGATTAGGCTCACTCGGCCCGATGCGTGCATGGTCTGGAACGTTATCTGATGAAATATATGGGTCACAAAGGAAAACTCCTGAATTTCCTAGGCGACATTTTGATTGAGGAGTCAAAAAACTCAGCTTCTATCGGAGATCCGTTTTGCGGATCAGGAGCAGTTTCTTGGTTTTTAGCGCAAAACACCAAAAAATCTGTTATTTCCGGTGACCTGCAAGAATTTGCGATATGTAGAGCGGCTTCAGTTACCACACGCACAGCGCCGGTAAATGCTTCGTCCATTCACGGACCTTGGCTAAAACGGGCGAAGCGAGCTCTGTCAACTATCATTGAAAAATTTCCGAACGCCGAACGCTCTATTGAACCGGATGTATCGCGGACTGAAGACATCATTAAGCTAATTGTTCGATCAAGATCGTTCTGCGAGCAGGTTCTGCCAGGGCTTCTGAAAAATTTGCGACGCCCGTTTCCAATGACAAAGGCGTACGGCGGCCACTATTTTTCGCCAATGCAGGCATTGCTTTTGGATGCACTGAGGTCGACGCTGCCCAAGACTGAACCGGATCGATCAATTGCTTTGGCCGCCCTGATCGAAACTGCGAGCCGCTGCGCAGCTTCGCCAGGGCATACCGCCCAGCCGTTCCAACCTACTATCACCTCCGCGAAATACGTGTTGGAAGCTTGGCAACGATCAGTCGAAAAATTACTTATAGAATCGATTGAGAGCATATCCACTAAGCACGCTCACGCCATTGGTCACGCGGCTGCGGGAGACTTTGTCAATACAATCGAACTGTTGCAAGAAGGTGATCTAGTCTTTGCTGATCCACCTTACTCGGATGTTCACTACAGCCGTTTTTACCATGTGCTCGAAACTTTGGCGAAAGGTGCAGAAGTGGAAGTTACCGGAAGGGGTCGATATCCAGACATCGCTGAGCGACCGAGCTCTATGTTTAGCTTACGAGCAAAATCGAGATTCGCTGCACTCGACCTGATCGAAACTTGCTACAGGAAAAAAGTAGGATTAGTACTAACCTTCCCTTCGTATAGCGCAAGCAACGGACTGTCAGCTACAGACTTCATCGACGCCGGTAGAAAACTATTTTCCTCGATAGAACAGTTTGAAGTGGATTCAGACTTCAGCACGTTGGGCGGTAATGCTAAAACTCGAAGTGCCCGATTAGCTTGCCAAGAAAGCATCGTCTGCTTCCGCATGTAATCCTCAGAGTTAGCTCGCGCCTCGATAGCAAGCGGTTTAATTTAACTCGGTTCAAGCGGCCGGAAACGAACAACCTCTTCGCCCAGCCATTCGTTGACCTGCTGCAGGCGTGCCTGGATCGGCTCGAGCTCGTTCATTGCCCAGATCTGCGCGGCCTCTTTGATCGAGCCGAAACCGCCTGCGTTTTGCGGCACGATGCCCATCAACTGAGGTGGGATGCGTAGCGCCGCGAGCATGTCGTCGCGGCTGATGTTCTTGATCGAGCCGAATTCGTCTTTCGCCGCGACCTCACTGACGGGGATTAACTGAATCCCATCCTTCTTTCCGCCCGGGGCGTACATGAACAGGTTCCGGAAATTTCCTGGTCCTTTGGCGGACTTCAGCGCGCTGCGCAACGCGGCAACGTCGGTCTCGTTCTGCGCGGTGTCGGTCATGTACATGATGAAACCGGCGTGACTGCCGTTGTTGTAGTACTTGCGCCGAAACAAGGTGGCGGACTCGTTCAGCAGCGCGCTTTGCAGCGCCGGGAGCCATTCCGGCAGGCCATAGATTTCCTGGTTAATGTCCGCCTCGCGCTGGTGGTAAACCGTCCCACGCTTGAACTCGTACTCGTCGCGCCATCCGCGCACCTGGTAATAGGTTTCGAGGTCACCGCCTCGCCGCATGTACTTACCCAGCGCCGGCTGCAGGCCCAACGTGCTGCGCAGCATGTTTTCCCGCTTTTCCAGATAGCCATTGCCGCACCACAGGAAGTCCAGGGCGAATTGCTCGAAGGTCTGACGGGACAACAGCTTGTGGGGAATGAAGGTGCGGGCAAGCATATTGCGTTTGAAATTCAAGCCAGATTGCAGGAACACACTGGCCCGGGAGGATTTGGCCAGCCCATCAAGGGACATCGGCGGTTCATACCACCGGCCGTTCAGCCAGCACTCCAGGTAGTCGAGAATCCCCCGCTCATCAAGGACTGGCGTGGGGTCACCGAAGGTGAAGGCCTCCATTTTGCCGCCCGTTGCCGGTAGCACCTGTCCCTCGGCCGGGGCTGAAGTGGACGATTGCGTGGTTTCGCTGCGGCTGTTGCTCATCAGTAAATCTCCATGAAGCCGGTATTCGTTGAGGTTTGGCCCTCAAGCGGTTCGTTCTGTAATGCGTGGAAAAGCGCCCAGGCGAGATCCGCGTGTCCGGTCTCGTCGGTGCGACCTGCCGTGTAGGTGAACTGCCGGCCGCTGGCCGTGATGGTCTTGCGAATCGCCATCAGCGACTGGGCCATGTCGATCCAGCCGGCGTCGAACTCCAGGCGCCCTTTGTGGATCACGTCGTAGGCCTTCAGCACCAGGCGCGTTTTGACCTCGGGGGAATAGCTGAAGGTCGTTACA
This sequence comes from Pseudomonas fluorescens NCIMB 11764, assembly GCF_000293885.2. Taxonomy (NCBI): domain Bacteria; kingdom Pseudomonadati; phylum Pseudomonadota; class Gammaproteobacteria; order Pseudomonadales; family Pseudomonadaceae; genus Pseudomonas; species Pseudomonas fluorescens. The sequence goes on along the minus strand of NZ_CP010945.1, from coordinate 2,738,047 downwards.
TTGGGGAAGAATTGGCGCACCAGCTGGGCCACGCCAGAGCCCATGCCTGTGATATCGATCCCGATATACGTCACCCAGTAGCGCATCGTGACCTGGCGAATCGCCTCGGCCTGCGCGGCGAAGTCCATCCCTCGGAACTGATGGCGCTCGAGCACGCGGAATTTCCCACCCGGTACCAAAGGCGGTGCCACGACCACCAAGCCAGAACTGTCGCCTGTTTCCGCTGGGTCGTAGCCGATCCACACCTGCCGATCGGCAAACGGACGCGCAGCGAAAGGTTTGTAGTCCTCGGACCACTCGACCCAGCTGTCGACCATGCAGGGCTGCAGGACATTGAGAGGAAAGATGCTCGCCCCGTCGTCGACGAACTGGCACATGAGCAGGTTCGCGAAGGCGTCCGCGTTGTACTCGAGGCGCAGTTCTTCCAGGTCAAATAGATCGCATCCCCGCTGCTCGGCATCCAGGATGGTGACGATCTGGCGCCAGATCCGGTCCTCGCACAAACGGCCTTGCTGCAGCGCATCGTGCGAAACGTCGAGTTTCAACCGCTGGGCCACCGGCTTGCCCTTGTTGAAGCGCTCGCCGGTCCAAAACGTGTAGGCCTCATGCGCCATGCTCGATGGTGTCGAGAAGTAGGTGCGGCGGTATTGCTTCTGCATCGCCATGCCGCTGGCGACCTTGTTCAGCTCGTTGAACTTGAACGTCCAGAAGAATTCGTCGAAGTAGAAATTACCGTGGTAACCCTGAGCGGTTCGGGCGTTAGTACCGAGGAAATGCAGCTCGGCGCCGTTCGCCAGAATGATCGGGTCACCGGTGAGCTCCACACCGCAAACCTCGCGGGCGAAGCCTTGAATGTAGGCCTTGAAGATGTGCGCCTGGTTCTTCGATGCGGATAGGAATATCTGATTGCGCCCGGTGACCAGGGCGTCGATAAACGCTTCCCGGGCAAAGTAGTAAGTGGCGCCGATCTGCCGGCTTTTCAGGATCGCCCTGGTGCGCTGATTGCTCGCCCGATACCAGTCCAACTGATAGCCAAAGCACCCCTCTTTAAACGCTTCGGTCAGTTGCTCGATCTGCTCTTCGCTGAACTCATTGCGAGCCGCTTTCTTCTTCGGTCCCTCGTTGCGTTTGGCCAGGTTGGGGTTGAGGTCAGCGTCGGTACCGCCGGCCTTGTACCGTTCGATCCTTGCTTGCCGCTCCAATTGACGGTGCAGCAGGTCGATTTCCTTGAAGTCACCACCGCTCTTGCCGTCCTTCAGGATCAGTTGCACCAGTCGCGCTTCCAGGGCGCCGCCTATGCGCTCGACGTTATCGGCCCGATCCCATTCATCACGCGTTTTCCACGCATGAACGGTCTTTTCCTTTTCACCCAGCATTTCTGCGATCGCGCAGATCCGCAGGCCAGTCCAGTAGAGGAACTTGGCCTGACGGCGGTTATCGCGGATGGGAGTGGCGTCGGTTGTAGTCATGGCGGCGATGCTGACGCCTCGCGCGCGTGAAGGCGTAGTGATGTGCCATGTAGCGCGTGGGCCTACAACTGGCGTTGATTGCTCGCGATCGCGCGACTGCCGAGGATGTACCTCAACGCAACTGCACCCAGCAGCACAGCTTTGAGGATCCGCCCCATGAAGAAAAAGTTTCGCTCCAAATGGTTCCGCGTCGCCGTAGAAGGTGCGACCACTGATGGTCGTCAGATCGAGCGCCAATGGCTGGTCGATGCAGCCGAGACTTATAACCCGAACACCTACGGCGCTCGTGTCTGGGTGGAGCACTACCGCAGCGTCCTGCCGGACAGCCCGTTCCGTGCTTACGGCGATGTGTTGGCGGCGAAGACTGAAGAAGTCGACGTCAACGGCACGAAGAAGCTGGCCCTGTTCGTTCAGATCGAGCCGACCGACGACCTGATCGCCATGAACAAGGCGCGCCAGAAGCTGTACACCAGCATCGAGATCTCGCCGAAGTTTGCCGACACCGGCCGCGCTTACCTTGATGGGTTAGCTGTCACCGATTCGCCGGCGAGCCTGGGCACCGAGATGCTCACATTCAGCGCGCAAAACCCCGACGCCTCACCGCTGAAGGCGCGCAAGAGCAAACCGGACAACTTGTTCTCGGAGCTCGTCGAAGCGCAGCTGGAGTTTGACGAAGTCGTCGAAACCCCGAGCGTGATCGACGGCCTGTTCTCCCGCGTTTCCGATTTGCTCGGCCGCAGCAAGGCCAAAGCCAACAAGGACGACGCTCAGTTCTCCGAATTGAACGACGCCGTCGAGGCGCTGGCCGGCCACGCCGCCGATCAGGCCAAAGTCGTCGCGTCAGCCGATGAAGCGCTGAAAGCCCTCTCCGGCAAACATGAAAAGCTGACCACCGATTTCGCGGACTTGATCAAGCGCCTGGGCGAAACCCAGGACCACAGCCAGACCAAACGCCCAGCAATGCCTGGCGGCGACGGCGCTGTGCTGACCGCCTACTGATCACGTCGGCCCCCTAACGAGCTCCACAGGAGAACACCATGCGTAACGAAACACGGCTTGCCTTCAACGGCTTCACCAAACAGGTTGCATCGATCAACGCCGTCGGGTCGGTGGCGGAGAAATTCACCGTCACCCCTTCTGTCCAGCAGAAGCTGGAAACGGCTATTCAGGAATCCAGCGCATTCCTGAAAAAAATCAACGTGCTGGGCGTCGACGAAAAAGACGGCGAGGCCATTGTTCTGGGCGTTGGCTCGACCATTGCGGGCCGTACCAACACCAATCAGACCGCCCGCAACCCTCGCGGTGTGAGCTCGCTGAAGAACGACACCTACAGCTGCAAAAAAACCGACTTCGACACCGCGATTCCTTACGCACTGCTGGATGCATGGGCAAAATTCCCGGACTTTCAGGCTCGCTTGTCGGGAGCAATCGTTGAGCGCCAGGCGCTCGATCGCATCATGATCGGCTTCAACGGCACCAGTGCTGCTGAGACCACCGATCGGACCGCCCATCCGTTGCTGGAAGACGTAAACGTGGGCTGGCTTGAGAAGTACCGCACCAAGGCACCAGAGCGTGTGTTGAGCAGCGGCAAGGTTGCCGGCAAAGTCACCATCGGCCCGACCGGCGACTACAAGACCTTGGACGGTCTGGTCTACGACGCGATCCAGCTGCTGGACCCATGGCATCGCAAACGTCCCGATTTGGTCGTCCTGGTCGACCGCAATTTGTTGCACGCGAAGTTCCTGGCCAACATCGAAGGTGCGGCCGATAACGAGAACGAGCTGGCTGCCGCACGCATCATCGCCAACGGCACGCTGGGCGGCCTACCGATCGAGGATGCACCGTTCTTCATTGACGGCGGCATCATGATCACCACGCTGAAAAACCTGTCGATCTATTTCCAGATCAGCAGCCGTCGTCGCATGACCAAAGACGAGCCGGAGCGCGATCGTGTCGCCGACTACCAGTCGTCGAACGAAGACTACGTGATCGAAGACTTCGGTCTCGGCGCCCTGGTCGAAAACATCGAAGAGGCCGCATAACCATGGCTCTCTCGCTCGCCCAGCGTCACCGGATGAAAGCGCTTGCCTCTCAAGAGGCGGCCGCCGCTTCGCCCGCCGTCTCCATGGCGGGCGGGACGGCCTACGAAATGCAGCTGGCCCAGCTGCTGCAAGATCGTCTGCGCCTGAAGCAAATCCAGTCGAACGAAGGCAAAGCCGCGCTTAAGTTGCAGCTCCTGCCGGCCTACGTGCCTTACGTCGATGGTGTTCTGGCGGCGGGGAACGGTGCTCAAGACGAAGTACTCACCACCATCATGATCTGGCGCGTGGATGCATCCGATTATTCCGGTGCGCTCGACATCGCAGCGTATGTGTTGCAGCACAACCTGCTGATGCCCGATCGCTTCGAGCGGACCACCGGCTGCCTGATTGCCGAGGAAATTGCCGAATGCGCACTGATCTCCCAAAAAGCCAGCGGCGGGTTCGATCTGGCTATTTTGCACAGGACTATGGAGCTGACCGCTAACCAGGACATGCCGGACCAAGTCAAGGCCAAGCTGTACCTGGCTACAGGACGCGCCACAGTAGCAGGGCTGACGGCTGATAACCCGGGCCAACCCGGTCAGGTAATGGCCGCTATCGAACTGCTAAAACGCGCCATCGAGCTCGATAATAGCTGTGGCGGCAAGAAGGACCTGGAAGGTGCTGAGCGCCTTCAGAAAAAGATTGCTCCCCCACCAGGGAGCTGACCGAGCGTACCCCGCAACCCCGGCGGCCCGGGGCCGAACAGCAGGTTTATCCCCTTTCCTCGCTGTGACGCCCCGGCCACCGCCGACTTAGGGCTGAACCATGAGCGGATTTATTGCCACCGGCAGCACTGACGAACCCTACGTAATCACAAATGACGGGTTCTGGCCTGACATTGATGTCGTGCACCTGCGCACATCCATTCGCCTGGATGGCAGCATCACTGATGCGCGCATTGAAGTCGTGACCGTCAACGCGTTAATCCAGGTGAACAGCGAACTGGCTGCGGTGAAGTCGGGCCATGTCGCGAACGGATACACCACGATCGGGGCTGTGCCGGCGTTTGAAGTCAACGGCGAAAGCCACCTCATCCACCTTTACCGCCGTTCAATCTACTGCGGCGTTGGAGCTGAGCTCGCTGAGCGCTATCGCAGTTACGACTCCAGCGTTGAAGGCAACAAAAACGCAGACGAGCTGACACCTTCGGTCGATGAATACCGTCGTGACGCCCGTTTCGCCATTCGCGATCTGTTGGGCGTAGGCCATTCCACCGTGGAGCTCATCTGATGACGACCTCCGTGTATGCCGCCCAGGGCGACACCGTCGACGCCATCTGCTGGCGAGTCTACGGCCGCACAGCCGGCATCACCGAGGCCGTGCTCGAGGTAAACCCGGGGCTATCTGATCTCGGCACGATCATTCCGCACGGCACCCGGGTGGCACTTCCGGATATCGCACCGCAGGCCCCCGAACTGCAAATGGTGAACCTATGGGACTGATCCACCGGACAACACGCACTGACGCTCCACCACCTTCAACCTCGGACAGCGGAATCACGCGCATGCCTGACAAACCGGATACATGGGCCTGGTTAGCTGCCTGGCTCGAACTTAACTGGCCTGCCTTCTACGCGGGCGGGCTTGCCTGCGTGATCGCCGCGCTGCGGATCATCTACGGCGGCGGCACATGGCGCAGAGTCTTGCTCGAGGCACCGTTGTGCGGCGCCTTGGCACTCTCGGCAAGTCACGGGCTTTTTCTGCTGGGCATTCCGGCGACCACCGGCCCGTTCTTCGGTGGTGTGATCGGACTGCTCGGGGTTGAGGGCACGCGCGCCCTGGCCAAACAATTCTTCAACCGCAAGGTGGATCAGCTATGACTGTTCTGCGCCACGGCGATCGCGGGCAAGATGTCCGCACACTGCAACAGCGGCTCAACCTGTACGGTGCCGGTCTTGAGCCAGACGGCGATTTCGGGGACACCACAGAGTCCGCAGTGCGTAATTACCAGCGGCAGGTTGGGTTGGTAATTGATGGTATTGCGGGCTCGAAAACCGCTCTCGCGCTGGCCGGCGCCGATTGTTCGAACCTGCTGCAGCACGCCCTGCTGGTGAACGCTGCGGGACGCCTCGGCGTTGAGCTCGCGACGATCTTGGCCGTCAACGAAGTCGAAAGCCAAGGCAGCGGCTTCCTCGACAATGGCAAGCCGAAGATTCTTTTCGAGCGACACATCATGTATCGCCAGCTGGCCACGCCGCGCGCACCTAGTGATGATCCCGCCGAATTGAAGAACCACGCCGATCAATTGGCGGCGGTCCAGCCCAACCTGGTAAATCCCAAAAGCGGTGGTTACGCCGGCGGTTCGGCAGAGCACCAGCGCCTGGCGAACGCCCGATTGATCGACGATGTTTGCGCGTTGGAGTCGGCCAGCTGGGGCGCCTTCCAGGTGATGGGCTATCACGCCGTGCGCCTCGGGTACGCGAGCGTGACGGACTTTACCGATCGGATGGCCCGCAATGAGAACGAGCAATTCGAAGCTTTCGTGCGCTTTATCGAAGCCGAGGCGGCGTTGCTCAAAGCATTAAAAGGCAAAAAATGGGCGGCGTTTGCCAGGGCTTACAACGGCCCCGACTTCGCCCGCAACCTGTACGACACCAAGCTGGAGCGCGCCTATCAGCGTCACGCTGCAGGCTGCTCTGTACCGGAGGCCGCATGATTGACCATGATCAGATCCGCAAACTCTCACCCGCAGATGGCGATGTCTTTCTACTGCCAGCGGGCTCTCCCTTCGAGCTGGCTCGGGCACTCGGCGAAGCGATCGCAGTTGCGAAACCGGGCGTAAAGGCTGTGGTCGTCTGTGGCGATGTCCGCAAGCTCGATACCGCAGCAATGAACGCAGCCGGCTGGTACCGCGCGTGAGCACGCTGCGGCAGGCGCTTTATGGCGTGGCCTTGCTCGCCGCGATCGCGCTTCTGGTCTGGACTCAGTCCCAACGGATCGAGGTCGCTGACAAAAATGCTGAGCTGGCTAATCAAGCAGCAGATGCCGCCCGCGATCGGGCAACGCGTAGCGAGGCGACCGCCATTCATCTTCAGGCCTCACTGCAGGAAGAACGAACCGCCCAGATCAAGCTGCGCAGCGTGCAAGACCAATTGCGCCAAGGGCTCGCCACCCGTCAACAAACGATCGAGGACTTGAAACGTGAGAATGCCGACCTTCGCTTATGGGCTGATCAGCCTCTGCCTGACGCTGCTCGCCGGTTGCGCGAACGACCCGCCATCACCGGAGCCGCTGCTTATCGCGACTGGGTGTCCGGCCGTGGTGCCTTGCACGCTGTCGGCGACTAAACCGGACAACAACGGCGCCCTGCTCAACGACCAGGACGTTACCGAGGGCGACTGGGCGCAATGCGCTGCGCAGGTCGATATGGTCTACCAGTGTCAGCAGTCCCAGGCGGGTAAACCATGAACAAACCAGAATCGCTGCGCGCCCATCTGCTGGCCTCTGTGCCAGAGCTGAAGAAAAACCCTGACCGCATGATGATATTCATCGACAACGGCACCATGCGCGGCACCGCGGCCCCCGGCCTGTCGTTCGAATACAGCTATACGCTGAACCTGATTTTCACGGATTACGCTGGCCACCCCGATGCGATCGCCATTCCACTGTTCGCCTGGATCCTGGTGAATCAGCGCGAACTGATGGAGAACCTGGAGCGCAGCAAGGACGCCGTCGCGTTCGAAGTCGACCTTCTGGATAACAGCAAGGTCGACCTGTCGATAAAGCTTCCGCTCACTGAGCGTGTAATCGTTAAACGCCAGGACGACGGCAGCCTGGTCGTCAATCATCCACCAGAACCAGTAGTCGATGATGAGGTGTTCTTCACGCCTGGGCTTGAGCTGATAACCCCCAGCGGTAATCCGATCGCCCAATGGGATAAACCATGAGCAATGACCTGCAGGCGCTGGAAACGTGGGTTTCAGTTTTGCTAGCCAAGCTGGATGAGGGCGAACGCCGCAAGCTGCTGGGCGTTGTTGCCCGCGATCTTCGCCGGAGCCAGTCAAAACGCATAACGACCCAGCGCAATCCTGATGGTTCGGCGTTCGCGCCACGCAAACCCAAGGACCTGCGCGGGAAAAAAGGCAGGATCAAGGGCAAGATGTTCGGTAAGTTGAAAACGGCCCGCTACCTGCGCACCGAAGTCACAGCCAATGGCCTGTCTGTCGGATTCGTCGGGCGTGTGAGTCGTATTGCCCGGGTTCACCAGTACGGCCTCAAGGATCGACCGGATCGCGGCCAAGCGGATGTGCAATACGAAACACGCCAGCTGCTGGGATTCAGCGGCGACGAGCTGGAAAACATCCGGAATCTGTTCATCGATCACCTCGCTGGCTAACTCTCGCTTGTACGCACTCGCGCTACAGCCGCCCGCCGATGCAGCTCGCACGCGCGACCTGCAACATCGGCGGCATGGACTCTCTTACTGAACTGACTCGACGCCTTGAAAACCTGATTCGTGCCGGCACCATCGCCGAGCTCGATCTGGAGAAGCCGCGTTGCCGTGTGAAAACCGGCGGTTTGCTGACCGGTTGGCTTCCATTTTTTGCCCTGCGTGCTGGGGAGGACAGCGACTGGGATCCGCCGAGCATCCACGAACAATGCCTGGTGCTTTCGCCTTCCGGTAATCCGGCACACGGCTTCGTCATTTTCGGCCTGTACAGCGACCGTTTCAACGCTCCGGACAACGTGCCAACACGCCGCCGGCGCCGCTACCGCGACGGCGCAATCGTTGACTACGACACCGCGAGCCACACGCTGACGGCGACGTTGCCGGCGGATGGAAAGGTCGAGCTGATCGTACCCGGCGGCCTGAAAATTAAGGGTGATGTCGATATCGACGGCCTGGTAAACGTGACCAAGGACGTCGTCGCCGGCGAGCAGGAAATCAGCCTGGTCAATCACCGCACCTCCGGCGTGATGCGTGGCAATGCTGTTTCCGATGGACCTATCCCATGATCGGCATGAACAGCAATTCCGGCCGCGCCATCGTGGGCACCGATCACCTGGTGCAATCGATCGCCGACATCCTGACTACACCGATCGGCACCCGGGTAATGCGGCGTGAATACGGCAGTCAGCTCGCCGACCTGATCGATTGGCCGCTCAACAGTTCAACCCGGCTGCAGGCCTACGCGGCCACTGCCATCGCGCTGATGCGATGGGAGCCGCGGATTCGCCTGAGTCGCGTCCAGCTGACATTGGGTGATGTCGCGGGCCAGGCAATCCTCGACATCGAGGGCAGCCTGGTGGACACCAACGAGCCATTGAGCCTGAGCGTGCCTTTAAGCCTGGGAGCAACAGCATGAAAACCTTTACCCCCATCGACCTGGCTCAGTTGCCGGACCCTGACGTCGTCGAGCAGATCGACTACGAGCAGATCCTCGCCGAACGCAAGGCCTACGCAGTCAGCCTCTGGCCAGTCGAGCAGCAAACCGAAGTCGCCGCGACATTGGCAGTCGAATCGGAACCTCTGACCAAGCTCCTGCAGGAGAATGCCTATCGCGAGATGCTGCTGCGCCAACGTGTGAACGAAGCGTCCCTGGCCAACATGCTGGCAAAGGCCAAAGGCAAAGACCTCGAGCAGCTCGCCGGCAACGTTAACGTCGAACGCTTGGTCGTGACCCCGGGCAATAGCTCGGCCGTCCCGCCCATCGTTACGGTCATGGAGTCGGACGACTCGCTGCGCGAGCGCGCGCAGATGGCATGGGAGGGGCTATCCACCGCAGGGCCCCGTAACAGTTACATCCTGCACGCGCGCAGCGCTGACGGCCGCGTCGCCGATGCAACGGCTGAAAGCCCGTCGCCAGCAGAAGTCGTCGTCACTGTTCAAGGTTTGGTCGGAGACGGAAGCGTCGACCAGGCATTGCTGGATATCGTCAGCCGATACCTCAGCGACGATGATCGTCGCCCGGTTGCCGATCGGCTGACGGTGCAGCCAGCGACTGTGCTGCCTTACCAAGTCGACGCGGTGCTCTATCTCGCCACGACCGGACCCGAAGCAGAGCCCATCCGCGAAGCGGCGCAAGCACGCCTGCTCAAGTTGATCACTCAGCGGCGGCGCCTGGGCGTTGAGATCTCTGAATCAGCCGTTCATGCCGCGCTGCACGTCGAGGGTGTGCGCAAGGTGACGCTTCACAACTGGACCGATATATCGCCAAGCGAGGCCGAAGCGGCGTTTTGCACCGGATACACCGTAGCCATTGGTGCGCTGTCATGACGGGGCTATTGCCACCGAACGCTAAACAGCTTGAGCGGCTTGCGGCTGAAGCCCTCGCTCAGCTCGAGCGCGTTCCTGTTCCGATCAGGGATTTGCTGAACCCCGATCGATGCCCGGTGCAGCTTCTGCCCTACCTCGCGTGGGCATTCTCCGTCGACCGCTGGGACAGCACCTGGTCGGAGTCAACCAAACGCCAGGTCATCAAAGGTTCGTACTTCATCCATTCCCGCAAAGGAACGATCGGCGCGCTGAGGCGCGTGGTCGAGCCCCTCGGTTATTTGATCGACGTCCTGGAATGGTGGCAGACCGTGCCAACCGGCGTACCAGGCACATTCGCGCTGAAAGTCGGCGTGCTGGACACGGGCATCACTGAAGAAATGTATCAGGAGCTGGAGCGGCTGATCGATGACGCCAAACCAGTCAGCCGTCACCTGACAGGTTTAGCCATCAGCCTGGAATCGTCGGGCGGCTTTCACCTTGCCGCAGCGGTGCATGAAGGCGACGAAATCGACGTTTACCCGCCGGTGCCGCGAGACATTGAAGTCTCGGGGATTATTGGCCGTGGTGGGCGTGACCACACAATCGACACCCTGGAAATTTACCCATGATCGACCAGAACTCGCAGTTCTTCGCCATTCTGACCAACATCGGTGCCGCCAAACAGGCGAACGCTGATGCCTTGGGCATCCCTTGGAAGATCACACAGATGGGCGTGGGGGACGCCAATGGTGCGGACCCAATCCCTGCAGCAACACAAACAGCGTTGATCAATGAGCGCCGCCGTGCTCCGTTGAACCAGCTCAAGGTCGACCCAGCCAACACCGCCGTCATCATTGCCGAGCAGGTTATTCCAGCTGAGGTCGGTGGCTGGTGGATCCGCGAAATCGGCTTGTACGATGCGGACAACGACCTAGTGGCAATTGCCAACTGCGCGCCATCCTTCAAGCCGCTGCTCACCCAGGGATCAGGGCGTACGCAAGTCGTTCGCATGAACCTCATCGTCAGCAACAGCAGCAGTGTCGAACTCAAGATCGATCCGAGCGTGGTACTGGCGACCCGGGCATATGTGGATTCAAAGGTCCTCGAAGAGCTGAACAAGCAGGATTTCAAGCATTCGGTACTGGTAGCCACAACGGGCCCTATTGCACTGAACGGGCTGCAGAGCATCGACGGAATAGCCGTAACGGCTGGAAAGCGGGTGTTGGTCAAGGATCAGGCTGCAGGCAAAGACAATGGCCTCTACGTGGCAGCTGCGGGGGCATGGTCGCGTAGCGAGGATGCAGATGCGAGCACTGAAATAACTCCTGGCCTCTTTGTTCACGTTGAACAAGGTACAGCCAGCAGCGACAGTATCTGGCAGCTCACAACGGACTCACCCATTGTCCTGGGAATCACGGCACTGAGCTTTGAAATGATCGTCGGTCGCACCGGCATCACCGCCGGTACCTACCGGAGCGTGAGCGTCGACAAGAACGGCCGCGTGATCGGTGCCACCAACCCCACAACCCTGGCTGGCAACGGGATTGTGGATGCCTATACCAAGACAGAAGTCGCGGCGATGATCGCCCAGGCCTCGGCATTGCCGGTCGGCACCATGGTCGGTTTCCCAGTGAACAAGATCGCTCCCGGGTTTCTGGAGATTGACGGGAGTGTGCAAAGCATTGCGACCTATCCTGACCTGGCCGCATTCCTTGGCACGGCCTTCAACCAGGGTAACGAAGGCGCAGGGAATTTCCGGCTGCCCGAATCGCGCGGAGAGTTCCTGCGTGGTTGGGACCATGGGCGCGGGGTGGATGCTGGCCGAGCAATCGGCAGTTTCCAAGCCGATGATCTGAAAGCGCACACGCACAAGTACGGCAACACGCACAACGCTACCTACGGTCTGAGCTCGACCGGTGTTATTGGTGTGAACCCAAGTGCGTCAATCAACTACGACACATCATCTGTAGGCGGCACTGAAACCCGCCCGCGCAACTTGGCGGTTATGTGGTGCATCAAGGCCTGGAACACTCCGGTCAATCAGGGGACCATTGATATTTCTGCGTTGGCGGCCGAAGTCCAGACGCTTCGGAATTTGGCGGTTTCCCGGCATAAGGGCTTGTTTGTTTCTGCTACAGGCACCGCTGCGCAACTGGCGATCAAGGCACGGCGTTTGATTGTGGGTAGCGGCGGACCGGCGCTGGCCCTGGACAATGTGGACGTTGGCATCAATCTCGCGACCGTTGGACTTGGTGGCCTGGACTCTGGCGTCCTTGCGGCATCCAGCTGGTACAGCGGTTGGGTGGCTACCAATGGTGCAGTTCGTGCGGGAATTGCGGTGGCCATGCCGTCTGTAATCTGCGCGACGACGGCCGGCTCGCCTGTGGTGACCGGCATTGCCAACACTGCTTCCATGCGCGCGGGCATGCCATTCGGCGGCGCGGCGTTCCCGCCGGGCACTGTGATTAGTTCGGTGGATTCACCCAGCCAAATCACGGCCAGCCAGCCCGCGATTACGACGTCAGCAGCGGCCGCCTTACTGTTCATGTATGAGCCGGTGTTGCCCGCTGGGTACACCGCTGTACGTGTCACCGCGTTTTTCACCGATGCCACTAACAAATACCCGCTGCGCTACCGGCAGCGTGGGCGCCAGGTGAAATGGTTGATCGCGCCCGGCACAAACGTGGTGTCGTCGCGCAGTGTGACCGGCGGCATTGTCGGCACCTGGAGCGCCACCGCACCGGTTTGGGCGGAAGCGTCGCTGGTCAACTTCGTGCCCATCACGGCGGTATCCGCATCGTTCACGGCCATTGCCAGCTACAACGGCACCGCGCAGTCGAACGTCTGCATTGCGCCGAATGCGGCTTATCTGGGCTCAAGGACTCAAGTGCCGCCACCGATTTCCACCACGCTGGCCGGCGGCACAGGTGCCGCGCCTGACGTCATGTCGGCCGACATCATGCTCGAAAGCATGAGTGTTTTTGTAGTCTCGCAGACCGCAGCCGGGGCTGTTGTCATTCATGGTTATGAGGATGATGTATGAATTTTGCCGTACGTATAGATGGGCAGGGCTGGCGGTCGGTCAATGGCGAAAGCGACCTGTTGCTGGGGGAGGTGCTTACTGACGTGAAGCCGGCAGAAACGCTACCGCTGCCGCCTTCTGTCGAAGAGGTAGCCAAGCTAGCGAAGGTGCAGCGCGACAAGCTATTGGCCGTCGCCGCTAATCGCATGGGGCCGCTTCAGGACGCCATCGACACCGATCAGGCCTCCGCTGACGAAGCGGCCCGCCTGGTGCTGTGGAAAGGTTACCGAATCGACCTTAACCGGATTGAGGAGCAGGCAACGTTCCCGACCGATATCGACTGGCCGCTATCTCCAGATGAAGCACTAGCCGACTAAACGCCCGCACTGGCGTGCCGGACTCTTTACTCCTACGCGCAACGCAACTCCCTTCAAAGCCTCGCTCATGTGGGGCTTTTTCTCCTCTAGGGATGCCTTCGGTTTCCATCCCTACATTGCCCATGTGTCGACTTACGTCGATACCGCTGTGTGCTTGTTGTGCCAGTCGTTCCTACAACCCCAGATGCTCGCCGCTGCATCGCGCGCGCGTCACCCTGCTCTTCATCGCCACCAACGCGCAGGAATTCCGCATGCCAACTGATTATCACCACGGCGTCCGAGTTGTCGAAATCAACGAAGGCACCCGCCCGATCCGCACCGTCGCAACCGCCGTTGTCGGCATGGTTTGCACCGCCGAAGATGCCGATCCAATCGCGTTTCCGCTCAATCGCCCGGTTCTGCTGACCGACGTGCTTACCGCCAGTGGTAAGGCTGGTGTACAAGGCACGCTGGCCAAAAGCCTGGACGCCATCGCTGACCAATCCAGCCCGATCACCGTCGTCGTTCGCGTCGCCCAAGGGCAGGATGCGGCCGAGACCACCACCAACGTCATCGGCGGTGTGACCGCCGGTGGCCAGTACACCGGGCTCAAGGCTCTGCTGGCGGCCGAGGCGCAGTTGGGCGTGCGGCCACGCATCCTCGGCGTACCTGGTCTCGACTCGCTGGCGGTGGCCACTGAATTGGTCCTCACCGCACAGAAGCTGCGTGGCTTCGCTTACGCCAGCGCCTGGGATTGCGAAACCGTCTCCGACGCCATCGCCTACCGCGAGAACTTCGGTGCCCGCGAACTGATGACCATCTGGCCGGATTTCGTGAACTGGGATACCACGTTGAATGCCGACGCGCCCGCTTCGGCGATCGCCCGCGCGCTGGGCCTGCGCGCCAAGCTCGATGAGCAGGTCGGCTGGCACAAAACCCTTTCCAACGTGGCGGTCAATGGCGTGTCCGGACTGAGCCGGGACATTTACTGGGATCTGCAGAACCCGGCCACCGACGCCGGCCTGCTAAACGCGGCGGACGTCACCACGCTGATCCGTCGTGAAGGCTTCCGTTTCTGGGGCTCGCGCACGTGCAGCGACGACCCGTTGTTCGCCTTCGAAAACTACACCCGTACCGCCCAGGTATTGGCCGACACCATGGCCGAAGGTCAATTCTGGGCAGTCGACAAGCCGATGCACGCAAGCCTGGTGCGCGACATCGTCGAAGGGATCAACGCCAAGTTCCGCGAGCTGGTGCGTCTGGGTTATCTGATCGGTGGCGAGTGCTGGTACGACGAAGCGGTCAACGACAAGGACACCCTCAAGGCCGGCAAGCTTTACCTGGACTACGACTACACGCCGGTACCACCGCTGGAGAACTTGAACCTGCGTCAGCGGATCACCGATCGCTACCTGGTCGACTTCGCCAGCCGCGTCAACGCCTGATATTCATTCATCCGCGCGGCGTCGGCCGCGCATTTAGGAGAGCGCCCAAATGGCTCTGCCCAAAAAGCTCAAGAACATGAACTTGTACAACGACGGTGTCAGCTACGTCGGCGCGTGCAAGAGCGTCACCCTGCCCAAACTCGCCCGCAAGCTCGAAGCCTTCCGGGGCGGCGGCATGGATGGGGCGGTGAAGGTCGACCTGGGTCATGGCGATGACGGCATCCAGTTGGAATGGACCCTCGGCGGCTGGGACCTGACGGCACTGCGTCAGTACGGTGCCGTATCGGCAAGCGGGATCATGCTGCGGTGGGCTGGCTCAATTCAGCGCGACGATACCGGTGAGGTTTCCGCCGTGGAGGTCGTCGTGCGCGGCCGGCACGAAGAAATCGACATGGGCGACTCGGAGAGTGGTGAGGACACGGAACACAAGTTCACCACCACCTGCAGCTATTACAAGCTGACGATCGATGGAAATGTGGAAGTCGAAATAGACCTGCTGAACTTCATCTTCAACGTCAACGGCAAAGACATGCTGGCAGAGCACCGGAAGGCGATCGGCCTGTAAGCGATACATTCCCGCCGGCACACCCGGCCCCCTCTATTGAAAAGGCTACAGACATGAAAACTGCTGAAAAAAACGAAGCTGCAGACGCCACCGCCGAGAAGAATCCAAACCGTCCAGTCATCACCCTGGATACGCCCATTATCAGAGGTTCGACCGAAATCACCGAAGTCACGCTGCGCAAACCAGTCTCCGGCGAGCTGCGCGGCGTCACGCTGACCGATCTGCTACAGATGGACGTGCTCGCGTTGCGCAAGGTCTTGCCGCGAATCACTACGCCGACTTTGAACGACCACGAAATCGGCAACATGGACCCGGCCGACCTGGTGCAAATGGCCACCGAGGTCGCCGGTTTTTTGCTGCCGAAGTCGGCGAAGGTGGATGCATCCCTCGTTGCGTAGATGACGCCATGGCGGACATCGCCGTGATTTTTCACTGGGGGCCAGCGGAGATGGATCCGCTTCCCCTGACCGAACTGATGGAATGGCGCGAACGCGCCCGCAAGCGAAGTGGGGCAAAAGATGACTGACAAGCTGCGGCTGGAATTCCTGCTGTCGGCGATCGACAAGGTCACCGCCCCTCTCAAACAGATCAGCGCTGGGAGCAATGCCACCTCTCGCGCCTTGAAAGCGGCGCGGGACCAGCTGAAGGAGCTCAACGCCCAGCAGTCGAACATTTCCAGCTATACCAAGCAGCGCGAAGCCGTCCGCCAGTCCTCAGAGGAACTGGCTCGCGCACAGGACAAACTGCGCGGCTTGCGCGAGCAGCTGCAGAAGATGGACGCCCCCTCTGCGGCCTTCCAAAAATCCTTCGTCAACGCCACTGCAGCGGTTGAAAAACTGACGAATAAGCACACCGCCCAGCGATCGGAGCTGCAGCGGCTGATTCCCCTCATCAAGTCGGCCGGCGTCGACACCCGTAACCTGGGAACTACCGAGCGCCGCTTGAAGACTGAGATCGAGGCGGCCAACAAGGCCATCCAGTCGCAAAAAGACAAGCTCACCGCACTCGCCAAGCAGCAGGAGCGCGTCTCTCGCGCACAGAAAAATTATTCCAAGGGCCGCGAGCTAGCCGGCAATGCCGCTGTCGCCGGTGCGAGCGCCGGTGCCGTGGGAGCAGCAACCGGCATGCCGATCATCAGCATGGTCAAAGACTACTCGCGCTTTGAAGACGCCATGGCCGGCGTGGCCAAACAGGTGGACGGCGCCCGGGATGGAAACGGCCAGCTCACCCAGACCTATTACGAGATGGCCACTGCCATCAAGAAGATGTCTGAAACCATCCCCATGGCAACGACCGATATCGCTGCCCTGGTGGAAGGAGGCGCGCGAATGGGCATCCAAGGCAAGGATGACCTCCTGGAGTTCGCCCGCGTTGCGGCCACAGCCGCAACGGCCTTCGACCTGCCGGCACAGGAAGTCGGCGAGAACCTGGCGCGGATCGCGAACCTGTACAAGCTGCCAATCAAGAACGTCAACCAGCTCGGTGACGCGATCAACTTCCTGGACGACAACGCCATGTCGAAAGGGGGAGACATCATTGACGTCATGCAACGTACGGCGGGCATTACCGCGTCGGTCGGCATGTCCTTCAAGGACGCCGCCGCGTTGGGCTCGACGTTCTTGTCGCTGGGCGCGTCGGCGGAAATCGCGGGCTCCGCTACAAACGCCATGATCAGAGAATTGGCGATCGCCACCAAACAGCCGAAGCGGTTCGTTGAGGGGTTGAAGTCGATCGGGCTGGAGGCACAGGCCGTGCAAGACGGCATGGCCAAAGATGCGACCGGCACCATTCAAAAGGTGCTGGATGCCGTCAACCTGCTGCCTAAAAACCAGCAGCTCGGTGCGATGACCGAGCTGTTTGGCAAAGAGTACGGCGACGACGCAGCAAAGCTTGCCGCCAACATGGGTGAGTATCGGCGTCAGCTGGAACTGGTGAACGGGACGGACAGCGCACCCAAGCGCGAAGGATCGATGCAGCGCGAAGGGGATATCCGTGGGGACCAACTGTCTGCCCGCTGGGAGATGTCCCAAAACCGCATGTTCAACTTGAGCAGTGCATTGGGCGAGACCCTTAAACCAGCACTAGTTCAACTGATTAGCGGATTTAACGGCGTCCTCGAGCGCGTGAACGCGTGGGCGACCGCCAACCCTGGGCTGGTTCTGGGGATACTGAAGGTCGGCGCCGGCATCGCCGCGTTATCGATCGGTTTCAGCACGGTTGCTCTGGGTCTGGCGACAACCCTCGGACCATTCCTCGCGGTGCGTTACATGCTGTCACTGATCGGGATCCGCCTTCCATCCTTGATCGGGCTGCTGGTCAATCTCGGCTCGAAAGCATTGCCCTTTGTCGGCCAGGCGCTCATGTGGGTCGGCCGACTGTTCATGGCCAACCCAATTGGCCTGGCCATCACGGCCATTGCCGCTGCGGCGTATCTGATCTATGCGAACTGGGACAAGGTGAAGGCTTACTTCATCGGTGCCTGGGCGGAAATCAAAGCAGGGTTCAGCGGCGGAATCAGCGGCATCCTGACGACGCTCGCCAACTTCAGTCCCATTGGACTGTTCTACCAGGCCTTCTCGGCGGTGATGAATTACATGGGCGTCGAGATGCCAGGTCGATTCACCGAGTTCGGGGGAATGATCATCGCGGGACTCGTCAACGGCATCACGAACGCGATGAGCACTGTGAAGACGGCCATCTCTGACGCTGGTAGCAACACCGTCGACTGGTTCAAGGAAAAGCTGGGTATTCACAGTCCGTCCCGGGTTTTTGCCGAGCTCGGCGGTTTCACCATGGCCGGCCTAGCGCAGGGCGTTTCTCAGGCACAGGGCGGGCCGCTTGAAGCCGTCAAGGCCGTGGGTGCGCTGATGACCCAGGCAGGCACAGTGACAATCGGTGCCAACGGGGATGGTGGCGGCATGCTCGATTCGATCATGGGCATGGGTAAACGCGCGGCCCAGGTGGGTGCCCTTGCCGTGGGTTTGGGCGGTGCACAGGGCGCGATCGCCGTAGACAATCGCCCGCCGATAGGTGCCGCAGCAGCTCCAGCGGCGATGCAGATGGCACCCGATCAAATCGTCATCAATATTCATGCTGCCCAGGGGATGGATGCCGCTGCGATCGCCCGAGCGGTGTCTGCAGAACTGGACAAGCGCCAGCAGGCAAAACAAGCCAAGGGGCGCAGCGCCCTTTTTGACCAGGAGTAAACGGCCATGATGATGGCTCTCGGTATGTTCATTTTCAGCCTCGAAACCCTGGCGTACCAGGAGCTGCAACGCCAGACAGAATGGCGCCACGGCTCAACGTCCCGTATCGGCACCAATCCAGCACGCCAGTTTCTGGGCCGTGGGGACGACTCCATCACCATGCCAGGTATTCTGCTGCCGGCACTCGCAGGAACGCCACTCAGCCTCGACACGCTCCGCGCCATGGCCGATACGGGGAAGGCGTGGCCGTTGATTGAAGGCACGGGCAGGATCTTGGGCATCTGGGTGATCGATAACATCAGCGAAACCAAAACCCTGTTCTTCTCGGACGGCGCAGCACGTCGAATTGAATTCACCATCGCGCTTAAACGGATCGATGACGGCCGCGTCGATCTCCTCGGCGCAGGCGTCAGTACAGCCGGCAACATCCTGAGGAAAATCCTGTGATCGATCAGGCACTGAGCCAGATCGATGGCTTTATGAAGGATGCGCAGGCCTCCATGCGCGAAGCGAGAGCCTACCCACGCCCGATCTGTCGGCTGGAGGTCGATGGGCGCGACATTACAGCGGCTATCGAAAAGCGTCTGATGAGCATCGATCTTACCGACAACCGCGGGCTTACCGCCGACCAGCTCGATGTCACGCTTTCGGATCATGACGGGCGCCTGGTAATTCCTCCGAAAGGCGCAACCCTGAGGCTGTGGCTTGGCTGGAGTGATACGGGGTTGGTCGACAAAGGCACTTACACCGTCGACGAGACCGAACACAGCGGTGCTCCGGACCAGTTGAATATTCGAGCGCGCAGCGTCGACATGAGCGCGGGCTTGAAGGTCAAACGGGAACGAAGCTGGCATAACGAGACGATCGAATCAGTCGTGCAGGCCATTGCGGGCGCATACGGTCTTGGCCCTTTGGTGAGCGCCGCTCTCAGTGCAATCAAACTGGTGCATCTTGATCAGGCCAATGAATCAGACGCTAACCTGCTCTCCCGCTTGGGACAGGAGCATGATGCGATCGCCACAGTGAAAGCCGGCAGGCTTCTGTTCATGCCGATCGGTAACGCTACCAGCGCCAGTGGACTGAATTTGCCACATGTCACTCTGACCCGCCGGGACGGCGACCAGCACCGGTTCCTACAAGCTGACCGAGACAGTTACACGGGCGTACGAGCGTTCTACTACGACGTCAACAGTGCCGAAAAAAAAGAAGCAATATCGGGCGGTGGAGAAAACATCAAGGACCTCCGCCACTCTTACACCGACCAACAAAGCGCGCTCGTTGCCGCCCGGGCTGAGTGGAATAAGCTGCAACGCGGTACCGCGACACTCAGCTATACACTGGCGCGTGGTCGTCCGGATCTGATGCCTGAGCTCACCTATTCCCTGACGGGAATCAAGCAGGAAATCTCGGACATTATCTGGCTGGGTGGCAACGTCAAACACAGCTTCTCGTCGGACTCATTCACCACGAGTCTCGAACTTGAATCAAAGCTGCCGGATGGTGACGAGGTAGAGGATCTGGCCGACCAGGCCAAAGACTATTCAGGTATCGAGGCGTGGTACCGCGATAAAGACGGTAAGCAGCAGAAACTTACCGAGGGAGATCAGAGCAAGCCTAAAAGACTGACGCACCTGTATGAGAGCAAGGCTTCAGCACAGCGTGCGGTGGACAGAGAGTACAAGCGGCTGCAGGCCAAGAACGGTACGGTTACTACAGGAACCCCAGCGTGATCAGCCGGGGTGCGGGACACTGGCCGGGAGCTACTCCGTATCGGCCATCATTTCCGCCAAGCGTCGCAGGTGGCTCTGGTCCGCCTCCGACATTTTTCGGTACGTGCTTAGCAAAATACACTCCAGCTGCGTCAGCTGGGAACTGGAACACTCCTTGTCCCGAACGTCCTGTTCAAGTTGCTCCAAAACGCCTCGATCCAACATGCTCACTACTCCTAAAAGCCGCAGAGGATCGTCCAAATCGCAACTTTCCGAAGCCCCCTATGAGCACTCTTTCGTATCGTTGCAGTGGTGAAAATGATGGAGCATCACTCCAGTGGAAGCGTGCCCTGAGCTTCTTTCGCTGCCATTTCGGCCAAGCCAGTAGCCACCCGGTGCACAACAATTTGATCACCAGGACTCAGAGAACGAAAGCAATTCAACACCTCGTTTTCGACCGTTGTCTGCGTTCCAGCGGCTGTGTCCCTCCGACCGAAAAGCACATACATCACGTCCACACCAATCTTCGAGATTGCCAACAGATATGCCGTATCCGGTCTCTGTCGATCGTTCTCGTAATTGCCTTGGGAGTTGCGTTTAACACCGCCTATATCAGCGAACTCGTTCTGATTTCTGCCAAGCCGGTCGCGCTCTTCCCGGAGCCTCTCGCCCAAAGTCTTATCCAAGGATTCTCCAGACACACAATTTTTTGGCATGCATCGCTTTACACAGCCAAATTCTTGGGCATAATGATGGCACACACAACACGATTGAACACACATGAACACTATGCCCGTCCTCCTTACAGCCGAGCAAGCCCGCGCAGAACTTGACCGCAACGGGATCACCATTGCGCATTTCTGCCGTGAGCACGGCTTGAACAAAAATTTGGTCAGCGATTTGTTGAACGGTCGCAAGAAGGGCGTGCGTGGTGAGGCCCGACGAGCAGCTGTGCTCCTGAGAATCAAAGACGGCGTGATTCCAAATTAATTGCAGTTGGCTCGGCGAGAAACCAGAAGATGAAACGCACCGTTCTAGAAACCCGCAGGCAGGTCGTAAGCGCAGTGATTTGTGCGTATCCAGGTGGCCGCGATTGCGCAGCTCCGCGTTTGGGTATGTCGGTGAAAAAATTCGACAACCACGCCTACGAAAACGCCGGCAGCCGGCCACTGACGGACGAACAGATCTGCCTACTCGAATCCCAAACCGGGACCACTCACCTCCCCGACTTCGTTTGCAACCTGTACGGCGGCGTTTTTGTTCCCGTCGCTGAGGCTGGACAACTCGACAATGTCGACCTGTACGCTCGGTCCATAAACACCGCGGTAAAGCGTGGGCTCGTCGACGCCATCATTTCCAAAGCACTCCAAGACGGCGTCATCCAGGACGATGAGGTGCAGGCGATTCTCGCGGCTCACCGTGCACACGTAGCGGCCCGACATGAAGAGATCACTGCAGTGATCGTTCTGCACCGGGAAAACCCGGGCAGCCAGGAATCGAAATAGGCGCTGGAAGCGTCGCCATTTCTCGGCGTAAGCCGAAGGCCGCGATTAGCGGCGGGGAGAGAGAGTGAGCACTTACAAGCTGGTATGTCCGCACTGCCTGGAGCGAATGCGCATCCGAACGAGCGAAGGCACGCACATCTTTTTGCGTATCGCCTACCTGCAATGCATCAACGAGGCCTGTGGCTGGTCGGTTCGAGCTGAGTTCGAAATGACTCACGAAATGAGTCCTTCCGGTATGCCAAATCCATCGGTGTCCCTACCGGTCGCACCGGTGGCAATACGGCGTCACGCGATGAAGAAGGAAGGCGAGCAACAGATGGACCTACTTGGACTGGAGACGGCCTGATGAACATCATGATCCGCGAGCAAAACCCCGAATGCGAATACCGCGCCGCCTTGCAGAGTGCCGCACTCACCTACATGCAACGCCATCAGGCGGAACACCTGGGCAACGACCAGCAGCTATTCACCCGTACCGTGTCGCACCTGCAGGCCACGCTGGAGGTGCCGGTTTACCTTGCCGAAAAACTAACGGGCTTAGCGTACGTCGAGCTGCGATCAGGCGCAGGCCAGCGACGCATCGACCTGAAACGAAGCAGTGAATCGGTCGCAGTCCTCATCGACCCAGCCGTCGGAAAGTCTTTCGCCATACCTGTTGCGCAGATCTTTCAATACCTGGTCGACGCTACCGAGCCTCAATCAACACCCCCTTTCAACTGACCGTATAGCACCACCTTTTGCGAGTGGGTTTGGGCAAGTTGCGCCCGAAATCAGGGGAAAAAGCCATGAATTCAGCACTTTCCATCCGAATGGACCTCAGCAAGAACCTCGCTGAAGCCCTGCACCAGGAGCTACGTGAGCGCCTTCGGTTGGGCATTCAGGAGCATTGGTACTCGGACGAGTTTCGACGCGTTCCTGATGGCTCGCGGACTAGCGCAATCCTGTCTGCCTACCCCGCTTTGGCGGCTCAAAAAACAACTCTCGGCGCCCTACAGGTCGCCATCAGAAAGCAGGCGTGATGATGGAACAGCAAATCCGGGGTGATGTACTGACCCGACTCGAATTCGACTATGGCTTGCGGCATCGCACAGGCACCGACTTCATGCGCGGTGGTACCTGCCCTGCCTGCTCGAAGAAGGAACTGTATTCGAGCTTCGAAAATCCGTGGTTCATCAAGTGCGGCCGTGAGAGCAAATGCGGTCAGCAGTGGCATGTAAAAGAGCTTTACGCGGATCTGTTTGACGATTGGAGCAAACGTGCGCCGGCCACGGACGATCAACCAACAGCAAGCGCCCGCGCTTATATGGAGTTCGCCCGGGGCTTCAAAATCGAGCTGGTCGCCGGACTGTTCACCCAGGAAAACTATTTTGATCGCGTCCTGAATATCGGGTCGGCAACGGTCCGCTTCCCCTTGGAGCGCGGCGGTTACTGGGAGCGCCTGATTGACCAGCCCCAGCGTTTCGGCAAGAAGAAAGCCCGATTCAAACCCGGGGAGTCTTACAAGGGCTATTGGTGGTGTTCGCCGAATATCGATCTATCGCAGACCGAGGAGCTGTGGATCGTCGAAGGCATTTTTGATGCGATCGCGCTCGAGCACAACGCGATCGATGCGGTCGCAGCAATGTCGTCAAATGCTTTTCCCGAGGCCTCGCTGAAAGCACTCGCAGTCGATCGAGCGGGCAATCTACCGAGACTCGTGTGGGCACTGGACAACGAGCCTGGCGCACACCGGTACACCCGCAAATGGGTCGCCATGGCCCGGGCTCTGGGCTTTGAATGCACTGCGGCTCAGATTCCGCAACGCGACGCGCGAAAGGTTGACTGGAACGACCTGCATCAGCGCTGGGCATTCATCAGTGATGAGGCCGAGCGCCGCAAGCGCACAGAAGCGGACCTCGACGAGGCCCGCCACCACGGTGCCCTGCTTATAGCCGAGAGCGCGTCTGAAAAAGCACTGCTGATGTACAACTGGCGCGAGCGCGAGGAGTTCCACTTCGGGTTTGAGTCCCGTCTTTACTGGTGGAAGCTGGACATCAGCAAATTCAACAACGCCATGCAGGCGCTGGAAACAAGCGAAAACCATGAAGAGCAGCAGCTGAACAACAAAGCCATGCGTGAGAAAGCGTTGCGCATGTCGGGCTGCGTGGTCGAGATCGCCAACTGCTACCCCCAGGCGCTGTACTTCCAGCGCAACGAAATCACGGACGAGTCCTGGTACTTCTTCCGCGTCGACTTTCCACACGACGGCGGCTCTGTGAAGAACACCTTCACCGGTGGGCAGGTCGCCGCCGCAAGCGAATTCAAGAAGCGCCTGCTGGGCATGGCCGCCGGCGCAGTATTCACCGGCAGCGGCCAGCAGCTCGACAAGATCATGAAGGACCAGTTGTTCGCGATCAAAACGGTTCAGACGATCGACTTTGTTGGGTACAGCAAGGAATACGCCTGCTACGTGTATGGCGACCTGGCCGTAAAGGATGGCCAGGTGGTGGACGTCAACGACGAAGAGTTTTTCGAGTTCGGCAAGCTGCGCCTGAAAACCTTGCAACGTGCGGTGCCGGTGCGGATCCAGCGTGATCCGAAGGAATACAGCGACGAATGGGCGAAATTGCTGTGGACGTGCTTCGGTGCCCAAGGTGTTGTCGCGCTGACGTTCTGGTTCGGCTCGCTGTTCGCCGAGCAGATCCGCGCTCGCTACCAGTCCTTTCCCTTCCTAGAAGCCACCGGCGAGGCCGGGGCCGGTAAAACCACCCTGCTCAACTTGCTTTGGAAGTTGCTCGGCCGCGCCGGCTATGAAGGATTTGACCCGTCGAAATCTACGAAGGCCGGCCGTAGCCGATTGATGGGCCAGGTGTCCGGTATGCCGGTGGTGCTGCTTGAGTCCGATCGGAGCGGCGACGACAAATCCCACGCGAAAAACTTCGAATGGGACGAGCTGAAGGACTATTTCGGTGGCGGCACCCTGGCGACGAAGGGCGTTAAAACCGCCGGCAACGAAACCTACGAGCCTCCGTTCCGGGGCACGATCGCCATCAGCCAGAACGCGCCGGTGATTGCCTCCGAGGCCATCATGACGCGGATAGTGAAGCTGCATTTCGTGCGGCCGAACGTGACACCAGACAGCCGAGCCGCGGCTGATCGGCTAACAGCCTTGGATGGCTCGAAGCTGAGCCACTTCCTGCTGCAGGCGGTGAAGCGTGAAAGCGATGTCATGGGCACCCTTGCCGACAAGATTCCGGCTCATGAGGCGCGCCTGCGTCGGCTACACACTCACTGCATTACCTGCGATACCGAATTCCCAGCGATTAACGAAAAGGCCGCATGCCAGCAGTGCGGCAATCAGTTGCGAGGCTACATCCGCGTCGAGCGCATCGTAAAAAACCACGCCCAACTGCTTGGCCTGGTCGACTGCATTCGCTCCCTGGTACCGCTGACAGATGCCCAGATCAGCGCAACCCAGCGTTGCATTGTCTCGATGGCGATTGAGCGCCAGAGCTCGATCAGCGCAGACCATCCTGTTGTCGCGGAATTCTGGGAAGTCTACGACTACCTGCAGGGCCTAGATGCTGACGGTCCAGTGGTCAACCACAGCAAGAAAGACAACGTCATCGCTATCAACCTTAACGAATTCGTCGAGCGCGCTGCAGAACACCGCCAGAAGCTGGCCGACGTCAGCGAGTTGCGCGATCGCCTGAAGGAATCCCGCTGCCGCAAATTCCTTGAATCGAACAAGGCCGTCGACAGCGCAGTGCGCGCTTACCAGGCCACGCGCAGTAACAACACGATCACCAAGTCACCCACCGTCAAGTGCTGGATGTTCCAGGCGTAGGGCTGCAACCCGCGTCGACAGCCCTGAAAGGAGAGAACCATGCAGATTCAAGTCGTTGCCGGCACTGATCGTAGTGATGCGAAAAGCCTGCAGGACCGCGTCTCCCAGCTGCTCAGTGAGCTTGGGAACGATCACCGTAAAACGGTGCAGGCCGAAGCCTACGGTGCAAACGGACTGGTCGACATTTTGGAGGTTCGGGCTACGGACGGTCAGCGCGAGATTCTGGTGCTGAATTGCTCCCGGCTGCAGATCCAAGCGGTTTTGGACTGGCAGTCATGCAGCGAAGACACGACCGAATTCGAAGACCTGGTGCTGCACCTGGTGCGACTGCCAGACAGCAACCTGTAACGCCGGCTGCAACCGGCAACCATTGAAAGGAGAGGAAACATGCAGCGCACCAACGAAACAGCCCAACGAGTTGGCAGGGAATTGTTGAGCAAACTTTTCAGCACGATCGTAACCGTCGCGTTGATCGCTATAACAGCCATGCAGGTACCTGACGTACTGATTTGGCTCGCTAAGTAAACAATGAAATTGCGCCGGGGGCAGCCCCCTCAGCTCCGCCCCCCAAGGAGAAGCAACTTGCATGAGCTCCACACAATCGCAAATAAAAAAGCTGAGTTAGGATGACAACATTGAGCAAACTAGACCGTTTTTTAAGAGAAAAAGAGGTTCTCGAGGTGACATCTCTATCGCACGCAACGATTTGGCGGTCAATGAAAGTCGGGCGCTTTCCAAAGCCCGTATTGATTTCCCCCGGGCGGGTCGGCTGGCGCGAATCTGTGATCATAGCGTGGCAGCAGAATCCGATTGGATGGAAAGCCGATGAAGCCGCGTAAGCGGCTTTTTATGCAGTTCTGTTTTTAAAACCGGAATCCACTTCCGGTTGTTTTATAAATTTAAGTCTGGCATCAGGTAATTCACGCGTTTAAGATCTCAGCCTCTCACCTCATCACTAACTCTCACTGAAGAAAGGACTCCCACATGCAAGAATTAAGAATATTTTTCATGACATCTAACGATGGCTTTGAAATTGGCCTGCATCCTATCACTGATGAAAGTGCAGACTTATTCAACAGCCTAATGCAGTGTTTTGGAGAAGTAGTTGATGGCGTTCTCAATATAAAAGCTGAGCAGCAAGCAAGCAAAGATATCAAGTCAAAGATACAAGCATTTACAGATAATTTTGCGCCTCGCTTCCCACACCTTAACAAACTGAATAAAAAAATTTCAGACCTAAAAGAAGATGAATATTTTCTGGTCCTAAGAGGGCTACCACAGGACACAAAAATAAAACACCAACTTGAAGTTTATCTCAACTTCATTAATGAGAAAAAAGGACAGGAGTTCACTGCAGATGACTTCCAAGCTGAATTAGAACAATCTGGAGATTTCCTCTCCGACCTTTTGCATAACTACAATATAGACCAACCAAGAACAGATCGAAAAACCATTATAGGCAACAAAAAAAAATCTGACAGGATATGCAGGTTCTGCGGTAAGGGACTCAAAGACGGAGTAACCTTTAGCAAGGTAGCACACGCAATTTCTGAAGGTCTCGGAAATAAAAATATTATTCTTGCTGATGAGTGCGACTCATGCAACGAGTACTTCGGCAATGAGATTGAACCACAGCTAATCACACACTTAGATATTTATCGCGCTTTCTTGGGAATAAAGGGTAAAAACGGACTTCCAACTATCACTTACAAAAATGCTATAATCACTCACCAAGACGATGTACCGACCTTAATCACTCAAGACATAGAAAAAATAAGCGATGAGGAATTTATAGTCACGCTACACACTAAAAACAAATTCAATCCATTAAAGCTTTATAAGGCTTTAGTAAAAATATCCCTATCGACTATTAATTCAAACTCAATTCACGATTTCAAGACAACATTTGAATGGCTTACTAGCCCAGATATCACCCCTGTAGAACTGCCAAAAATAGCCAGAAGTGTCATTCACTCAGGTTTCTCGAAGCACCCAGAGATAACCAACTACATTCGAAAAAGCGATGACCAGACCTTACCACATCTATTTTCAGAATTTAGAATTGGTAGCTTCGTGTACGTTTTCATAGTTCCTTTCTCCGAAAAGGACAACTTAAAGTTTGTAGCTCCTAACGAATTCGAAGCTTTCTGGAACCGGCTAGAACACTATGCAGCAGTAAAAAACTGGCGATTCGACCGAATCGACAGTGCATCAGACATTACGATCACTGAAAAAATCCATATTAAAAAATCAACAAAATAAATAACCGCCACTTATTTTTTATTAAACATTTCTAGCTATTCCGAAGCATGATCTGCAGCATTTTTCACTACGTTTTTCAGTAACCATAGTGACCAACGCTGCAGACCTGCCTTCTTTTCTTTGAAATACGTGTATCGGTCATAATGTTTCGATCCTACATCGCCGAACGCATGCCCTTGAATTCGGTCCTTCATTTGCTTATCGAGCCCCGCTACGCCCATCAACGTTTTGCACGTCCGGCGAATGTCTCGCAGTGTGAAAGGTCCGTTGAATTTCTTCGTATGTCGGCCATAAAGCTTAGTCACTGCTCGGGACAGCGACTGCGTGTGTAGGGACTTGCCGTCGGCCTTGCCTACAAAGGGATAAGCGCTGGACTCACTGATTTCGTCCATCACTTTCAGGCTTTGGCGCATCAGCTTGTTGAACGGGACGACGTGTAGTGACCGCTCCCCCTCAATACCCTTGCCCCCGCTCTTTCCCTTTCTGTTACGGATTATCAAATGATCGTTCAGATAGTGGCGCCGCTCGGTTGCCAGAACCTGCTCCGGTCGCTGGCCACCGGAGGAGATAAGAAATTTCAGCAGCTCGGACGTCACCAGACTCAAATGCTCAGGTAGCAGCTGCCAGAGTGTCGCCAGTTCCTCCGTTGAAAGAGCCCGATCACCAGGTTGCTCCCAGTCGTCCTGGACCGGCACGCTGGCCACCGGGTTACTGATCAGGCCGAATCGCACTTGAACGGTCAGGTAACTGCGAGGGTTGTACTCCTGCTCCAGCCCTACCTGAAACGCTGCATGCAGTTGAGATCGGACGCGGTTGCAATAAGTGGTGATGCCGGCATCGATCATTTTCACGATGACGTTGCGGATTTGGACCGGGCCGATGAGCGAGGCGGGTTTGCTGACCAGGTCGGGGAATGGATCGCTCACGTAATGCTTTAGCGACCACTTAACATCACCAGCCGATGCAGCTTCCTCGGTTTCGAGCTTCTTCACATACAGATCGAGCAGATCCTGAAATGTACCTGGTGAAGCTTGCACCCCCTTTTCCTCTCGGCACCTGTCCCGGGCGATCGTGAGTTTCATCTCCGGCCATGTACCGAGCTTGGCCATCTTCTTTTTACCAGCGACATGCCGCTGAAAATAAAACTCCTTCGTCCCGCTGGGGCGGACCTTGAGAACGAGCACCCCTTCGCCTTTGGCCGTGCGGCCGTCGGACATGACGTAGTCCCTTTCGCGAGGCTTCAGCGCTTGAATCTGCTTTTCCGTGAGCATTGGTGACAGTTCCTGGTGACAGTCGGCCAGATCTAAGGTGATAGCGCGTGAAACAACACGATTGAACACCACCCTCTAAGAGCCGCGATTTTACTGGGCTAAAGACAGAAATTGATATCCCCTGTGACGCGTTGAGACTGCACTAGTAAAAGCTTCCCAAGCTGATAACGAGGGTTCGATTCCCTTCACCCGCTCCAATCGAATTTTTGGTCTCGCGTTAAGATGGTTTTGACGGGGATGTAGAAAGAAAAAAACCGGCCCATGTGGCCGGTTTTTTTATACCCGTCGATTGAGCTGCAGGAGCGCTTCAAGGGGTGCGGCAAAAACCTGCAATACAGAAAACGCCTCATTTGCGGCCATCTCCGAACTCTATCCTCACGCCCTCCTAGACTCGTTTTTCACACCACCTTTCCATCGTGACCGAGAAGGCTCAGTGGTTATAGTGTTGATCATATAAATTCAGTGGGTATAGTAACCACCTAAGCACACCACACGGAGGTGATGTGAATAGCCGATTTTTGATAAGCCAAATTGTTGCGGATGGCTGGTATCTGGTGCGTATCAAGGGCAGTCATCATCACTTCAAGCACCCGACCAAACCGGGGCTGGTGACAGTTCCTCATCCGAAAAAGGACCTGCTCAAAAAAACCGCCTTGAGTATTTTGCAACAGGCGCTGCTCTGACGAATTCAAAGCGCAGCGCCTCAGAGGACAGTGAAGATGCTTTACCCGATTGCGATTTCAATGGGCGATAACGAACACGCTTGGGGCGTGGAGGTACCGGATATTCCAGGGTGTTTCTCCGCAGGTGAGGATCTGGATGATGCGATGGCCATGGCTCGTGAAGCCATTGAGGGCCATTTCGAAATTCTTGCCGAAGACGGTTCACCGATTCCACCTGCGAATAAAGTGACCCTGCATGCGGCGAATCCGCAGTACGCCGGTTGTACATGGGCGGTGGTGGACATCGATGTTACCAAGTACCTGGGCAAAGCCCAGAAGCTGAACATCACCCTGCCGGGGTACCTGCTCAACCGCATTGACGAATACGTATTGCATCACCCGGAAGAGAAAAGCCGTTCAGGTTTTCTGGCATCGGCAGCACTGAAGGTGTTGCAGCAGAGCTGATGCCCTTGTTTCCAAACAGCAAAAACCGGCCCCAACGGCCGGTTTTTTTATGGTTCGGATTCGGTGACACGCCGCATTCATTGCTCGGCTCCGCCTGCCGTTAAATCCTGCCGCTCGTCAGCTGTCCGGCACACTCCCTCGAACCTGCCTTCCAATGAGTACATCCCTCGGACGGAAGGCTTAAGCATGAACACCAAAATCGCTGCTCTGACGCTTGCGGGCCTACTGTCTTCCTGCTCGTTTTATGCGCTAGCGGCTGAGAAGACGACAGGAACTGCCGTTCCTCCTGCCGCTCTTCCCGGTCTTAATCAGGGGCAAAGCGCTGAATCAAACGAGGAGAAGGCCAGCAAAAAGGGCGAGGAGTCTTCGGGTGCAAATTCCGGAGCCGATTCGAAAACGCTGGAGAAAGACTCAGGTTCTTCGCACAAAGCGGAGGAGTACCAGAAAAAACAACGTGAAAGCCATCCTGGTGGCGTGAAGCAACCGGCCTCGTGAGCATCATTAGCCGTTTCAACACGGAAATTAACGTTTTCCCATGAAGTCGGCGTTTTGTTAGCGTTTTCGCTGGCGAATTAAAGGATTGCCGTCACTGACGCCGCAGAGCCAATGCCCATTCTCCGGGGGTTTAAACGAGGCCGTATGCGGAAAAGGCAAGGTCCTACACTACTCTGGGAATTGTCCGTAGACTTGCGCATTGCTGTGCCTTTGTCATGAGACCTATAGTCCGAGCGCGCCCAAATGGCGTATTGGGTTTGGCGACTCGATGACTGGTACAGAAGCCTCCGAGAATTTCTCGGAGTGCTTTTGAACGCACTTGGCTGCCTCTTTTTTTGGTGGCTGTGCGTGGGAGACCCCACGGTCTGCCGGTTTTACCATGTCCCGGTTCGCCAACCCACGTACAGCTACCACCCTATTGTTTGGCGACGATTGAGTGGTAGGTCTTCCCTCCGATATGGTGATCACTCATGAATGACTACATGGCTTTAACCAGCAACGCCGACGACCTTCCCACCTTCTACGTCAACACCACCCAACCGCTGCATTCCCTTCTCAGCTCCGCCCGTTACAGAATCGGCGCGGTGACACAGGTCCTGGAAAACCTCGCGATGCGCGGCGAAATCAATTCGGATTCGGTGATTCTCAGCGACTTCGCAATGCTCTGCAGCATCCCCTTGCGCGATGGCTGCGATGTACTGGATGTCATTGCACGACGTATGGATGCGGAACCGTCCTGACACCAAAAGGGGCGTCTTTTTGACGCCCCTTTTGATTTGTAGATCAACTGCTGCGCCGTGAATTTCTTTAACAATAATGTGGCGAGGGAGCTTGCTCCCGCTGGGTCGCGAAGCGGCCCCAAAACAAGGACTGCTGCGCAGTCCAACGGGAGCAAGCTCCCTCGCCACAGGTTTTTTTGGCGCCCCACGTATAGTTTCCGTATAGATCCCCGCCCCCCAGTAAAGAAGCCGTAGCCCAGCATCAACCCCAACCAAAAAACCCCTACCCTGCCCTCTCACCTTTCACGCAGAGATCAGCATGGACAATTCAGAGTTGGGGATCATGATCATTTCAATGATTGGGTTGTTCGGCTTTGCGTCGTTTCTATTCGATTACCTGAGTGCCAAACGAAGGGACAGATAACGTTATCTGTCCCTTTCTGGCATCAGCGGGTCGCGACGATGAACAATCGCGGGAACGGCAGCAGCACCGAACCATCACTCAGGGCCGGATACGCCTGCTCGATCGCGGCGTGATATTGCTTGAGGTATTGCGCCTTTTCCGCATCATCCAGCGGTTCGAGAAACGGCCGCAAACCACTGCCCTTGAACCACTCGACCACGCCGGACGCCCCGCCCGCCAGCGGATGATGGTAGGTGGTGCGCCATACATCGACGCGCGCGCAGTGCGGTCGCAGCATCGAGTAGTAATCGCTGGCACTGGCCATTTCCGTGCGTTGCCCGGCGGCGTCCGCCAGCTTGCTGGCCCACGGGCCATCGGCAGCCACTTCGCGCATCAGGCGATGGGACGCTTCGTTGAGGTTGTCGGGCATCTGAATGGCCAGGCTGCCGCCCTGGGTCAGTCGGGCGGCCAGCGAAGGCAGCAACGTCGCGTGATCGGGCAGCCACTGCAGCACCGCGTTGGCGAAGATCACGTCGAACGGGCCGCTCTCATTCCAGGTGCCAATATCCACGGTATCGAACTGCAATTGCGGCAAACGCTTGCGGGCGGCTTCGATCATGTCGGTCGAACTGTCAACGCCTCGCACTGTGGCGTTCGTGAAGCGCTCCACCAGCAATTCGGTCGAGTTGCCGGGGCCGCAACCGATGTCGATGGCCGAGCGTGCGTCCACAGGCGGGATCGCCGCAAGCAGGTCGCGTGCAGGGCGGGTGCGTTCATCTTCAAAAGCGACGTATTGCTTGGCGGACCAACTCATTGCGTTCTCCTGTCGAATCGTTGTCCGGACCTGGGCCGACAACCGGTTCGCTACGATACATCGCCCCGTGTGCCAGCCCAATCCGACTTATGAATGCTCGAAGGATATGAAGGCAGTTTCTTATCGCCAAATCATCGAAAGCCATAACCAAAGTCGACCGTTCGTCGAGCTACCCACCAAGCAATTTTGACAGCCTGAATTTCACTTCTATAGTCCAATCGCGGCCCATCGGAAGGAACCCGAACCCGTCAGTTTGTACTCAAGGAGCAAGGCCAGCTCATGCCCGTGACAGGTGGGTTCCGCCCGTAGTGTTTGCGCAACGACCGCAAGGCAAGCAAGCGTTGTTGTGCCTGGAAAGATGCCAGGCATTCACTATGAACAAGGAGCTTTACTATGTCTCGAGTCACGGACGTGCTGGTTTCCATCGACACCGAAACCATTCTGAAAAACTACCCGAACATCAGCAAAAACCCGGCTTCGCCGACGCTGATCGACGTCAATCACGTGTACATGGTGACCAACCAGAACAACGTGGTGAGCGGCCAGGCCGGTGGCGAACTCAACTTGAAAGCCCAGGTGGGCGACCTGATTCGCTGGCGTGAAACCAGCCTGTCGCAGAGTTTCGAAACCGCCGTGATTTTCTACAAGTTCATCGGCAATGTCGGCAACGACTTGATCTCCACACCCACGCCGCGCAAGGCTACCGCTTGCGTGGCCGTGCCCAACACCAGCAATCCGTCGGTGCCCAGCTGCCAGAAAGTCGATAACCATTACTGGTCTTCGGAAACCCTGTCCTGCGGCAGCGTGACGTATCATTTCCACTTCCTGATCGTGGACCGCGATTGCAAGATCGTCGGCTGCTGCTCGTGGGACCCGTTCATTACTATCCGTAACTGACGCGCGTCCGGCCCCTTGGCAACGAGGGGCTTTGCCGACTTACGTTGCCGCCTCGACAGGAACGGGATGCCTTGCATGCACCGAAGCGGCTGCCGTCATGTGTCACCATCATGAAAGGAATCCATGATGACTTCCGAACCGATCAAATCGCCTTCATCCAGCGTCGCGACCGCCAACAATGTGTTGCTGGTTGTCGATGCCGAATCACTGCTTTTACGTTATCCGCAGCCCAGTCTGGAGGCGGACAATCCAACGTCCATTTCTCACGGATTTGTTTTCGCCATCAACGGATCGCCAAAGCCACAAAGTACGATAAATGACAGCTCAATTACCTTGATCACCGACAAATCCGCGACCTTCCATATCCGTGGCAGAACCGTCAGCCTGCTCGCCGAGCACAGCGTGGTGTTTTACGACATGTCCGTTGGCGATGCCGGCGTCCTTTCTGCGCCTGAACTGGTGGTGCAAGGCGACCTGGCAGTGCCTGCACCCGATCCTGAAAATCCGTCTGAACCGGGTACTCACCGGGCCGATGACCATTACTGGAGGTGCAGAAAACTCGCCGCCGGTGTTGAGGCGTGTGAGCTGAGATTCATGCTGATTGATAAAAACTGTGAAGCGCTGGGTTACTTCAGTTGGGTAGTTGAAATGAAGCTGACGGAGTAGCCCTTTACGCACCGTGCGTCGCCTGCCGAATATGAAGATGTAAGTAGAATTTTCAACACGCCGTCGCTGTCTGACATTCAGGCGCATCCAATAAGGAACACGGCAATGAAATTCGCAAAAATCTCGCAGAAACTCGCCTTGTGGGCCGGCAGTCCCAAGACGTTCATGGGGGCGTTGATTCTCATCGGTCTGTGGGGGTTGAGCGGGCCGATTTTTGATTACAACGACACCTGGCAACTGATCATCAACACCTCGACCACGATTATTACGTTCCTGATGGTGTTCCTGATCCAGAACACGCAGAACCGCGATACCGACATTCTGCATTTGAAAATCGATGAGTTGTTACGGGTGAACAAGGAAGCGCAGAACGCGATGCTCGGGTTGGAGTTACTCGACCTGAAGCAACTGGAAGCGCTGCGTAGACACTACCGTGCCATGGGCGAAAACGAAGTGCATGGCCTGGCGGGGCTGGCAACCGAGGGCAAGCACAAACAGAACCTGAACGACTGCTGAGCACCAACAAAAACGGCGCGTGATGTAAGTCACGCGCCGTTTTTTTTTAAACGCCGTCAGCGTGGTGTCATCGACCCGCTTGCAGCGCCCTGGCCATTTGCAGATGGTTCTGCAGCTTGGGCAGGGTCTCTTCGGCGAAGGCTTTGATTTCCGGCACATCGGTGGTCTGCGCAGTCTGCTGCAATTGCTCGATGGCTTCCTGCGTGGTCTTCACCTGACTGGCGGCGTACGCCTGATCAAACGATGCGCCGTCCTGAACTTCCGGCATCAAGGCTTTGGCCTTGTCGACGACCTCTTCCCGTGGGGCCACCGGCAGATCCAGTTGCTTGGCGATTTTCGCCAGGTGCTGGTTGGCTGTAGTGCGGTCGTTGATGACGACGATGGTGTAATCCTTGACCTCTTTGGACTCGGACTTCTGGTGCGCCAGGCGACTGGCCTCGATATCGGCCATGCCTTTGGCCGAGGCATCGTTGATGAATTCGGCGGGGGACTGGGCAAAGGCAGTGCTGGCGCACAGGCCCAGTAACGTGGCAATACTGGCATTGCGTAATCGGGTGGCCATCCGGCTCATGGTCGCGCCCTCCTCTCTATAAATTCAAACGGGAGCTTTCGCTCCCGCCTCTCAATCAAAACCACCTTCACCACTACTTGGATTTCTGGCCGCCTTTGCGGCCCATATCGGGTTTCGCAGGCTCTTTATCGACAGTCGTGGTGGTGGTCTTCCCTCCTTTGCGACCGGCTTCAGACGCCTTCGTTCGATCGTTGGCGAAATTTCCCGAGTTCGAGTTTCTTGAGTTAGGCATGATTCTCTACCTCTTGGTAATGATCGCGGCGAGCAGGAGCCCGCATAGAATCTGAATTTCGATCACTGCAAAGGTTTAGAAAAACTGGGATCGATGCGACGAACGGTGACTGATTTTCAAGCCCTGTACTTCAGGTGATTCTGGCGTTTGGCGCTGTACATGGCCTCGTCGGCATGGCGAAACAATTGCTTTTCTTCCGAACCGTGTTCGGGGTAATGCGCAACGCCGATGCTCGGCTGGATGTTCAGGTTGTGGCCATCCAGCCGCAGCGGCTGAGCCAGGATCTGACGGATTTTTCCGGCAACGCCGTCAGCGTCTTCCGCAGCCTGAATGCTGTGCAACAACACCACAAACTCATCACCGCCGATGCGCGCTACGGTGTCGGTTTCCCGCACGCAGCCTTTCAGACGATTGGCGACCGCTTGCAGCAGCATGTCGCCGACGGCATGGCCGTGGGTGTCGTTGACTTCCTTGAAGCGGTCGAGATCGACGTACAGCAGCGCCATGCGCCCGCACTCCAACTTGGCCAGTGTCAGCGAGGCTTTCAGCCGGTCACGGAGCAACTCGCGATTGGGCAGTTGGGTCAGTTGATCGTACTGGGCCATGCGCTGCAGCCGGGCATGTAATTGCTTGCGCTCGATGGCAGTCGCGACCTGGGCGCACACAAACTGCAGCAGTTCCTTGTCTTGCTCGGTGTAGCGCTCGCCGCCCGCCACGCTTTTTACGATCAGCGCGCCGATGGTGCCGTTCTGCGAGTTCAACGGCACGCCCAGCCAGCAGGGCGAGTGCTGGCCGGCGACCAGTAGCTCGAATCCTGCCGGGGCGTCGTCCTGGTCCGGGGTCAGCAGAATCGGCTGGCCGCTTCGGATCACCTCGGCACACAGCCGTCCGGTGACGGTTCCGGGCTGCTCGGGTTGCTGTTCATTGTCATCGACGTGGTAAGGGAAATTGAGCTGCGCGCAGTGCTCGTCATACAGCGCGACGGAAAAATTCAGCGCCGGCAGCCATTCACCGATGATCAAGTGGATGCGTTTGAACAACGCCAGCAAATCTTCTGCCGCGTGGGCCGCTTCGGAGATCGCATACAACGCCGCTTGCCGGGACTCGGCCTGCTTGCGCTCGGTGATGTCGCGGGCCACGGCGATGCGCAGTTGATCGACTTCCGACCAGCGCGCAGACCACAGGATGTGTACCACGCGGCCATCTTTGCGCAAGTAGCGGTTTTCGAAGTTGAGTTTGGGGTCACCGCCCATGATTTCCCGCGCAGCGTCGAGGGTGCGCTGGCGATCGGCGGGATGCACCATATCGATCATTGGCAGGCCGACCAGCTCTTCAGGCGTGTAACCGAAAATGCGTTCGCAGGCTGCGCTGACAAAAACAAAGCGACCTTGTTTATCAACCGCGCAAACGGCGTCCAGCAGTAGATCGATGTAACTCGCCAGCGGCGCGGAATTCCTGGATGCCATGGTGCAGAGAGCATGTCCGAACAATGCAACAAAAAAGAACCATCCCTGACCCGTGATGTAGCCGCTGACGCGTCCCTGCGATCAGTTTCAAGCCTTGTTCGGCATCAGCCCCGGCAAGGCATGCGCCAGGGCGTTGATGGCAAAACCGATAAACATCACCCCGCACAGGCGGGTGATCGCCAGTTCATGGCGTTGATACAGGCTGCGCACCTGCCGCGCACCAACGATGCCAATGAGGATAGCGTAGGCGATCAGACCACCGACGAAGCTCAGAACGATCAGCCAGGGCAGCATCGACCAATGCAGCAACTCCGCACGGCTGGACAGTAACGCCGTAAAGGTCGCCACCGCCACCGGATACGCCTTCGGATTGGTCAGACCGAACAGAATGCCGTGCCAGAACGGTTGCCGCGCCGGGCCCTGCGGCGTTTCAGCGCCGCTGCGTTTGGCCCGTACCGCGCGTAAACCGAGCCAGAACAGATACAACCCGCTGAGCACACCCAGCACGTCAAACGCCGTA
Organism: Pseudomonas fluorescens NCIMB 11764; assembly: GCF_000293885.2. Taxonomy (NCBI): domain Bacteria; kingdom Pseudomonadati; phylum Pseudomonadota; class Gammaproteobacteria; order Pseudomonadales; family Pseudomonadaceae; genus Pseudomonas; species Pseudomonas fluorescens. The sequence goes on along the minus strand of NZ_CP010945.1, from coordinate 2,700,706 downwards.
CTGCCGATTTCCCGTGCCCCGACTATCGCGATCAGCGCAGTGCTGCACCAGATCACGTCCCCGAGCAAATGCCCGCACAAAAAACCCGCCCCTGCCCGCCGCCCACGCGCCGCGCCGATGCCGAACACCGCCAACACCCCCGGCCCCGGTGTGATTCCGTAAATGAAGCCCGAGGCGAGAACGGCCATTAGCAGCGATGGGGTCATCGGGGAAATCCTGTTGAACTATTTGGTGAATGGCCGCAAGTCTATATCAGGTCCTTGCGAATCGACTGACTGATCGTCAAAGAACTTCATTCCCGCATAGGGACGCTGCCGGCAAGCTGCCAGTCGTGAGGCCAGATCGCCGACATGGGCTTCAAGCTTGTGACCCTCCGGGTCGAGGAAGTAGAACGACGCGCCTTCGCTGCGGTTGTCGCGCCATTCCCGGACATTGGCCGCTCGCAGGCGCTCGACGAAGGGCGGGAAGTCGGGTGTGCTGATGTTGAAGGCGTAGTGGGTGTAATCGGCGGCGGGCCCGGCGTTGCGCAGGGGGTCGAGGGAAAGGCATAGCCAAAGGCCGGGCAGCGAGAGGTAGGCGCCGCTATCCCAAGTGGCTTCGAGCTGAAGTTGCAGGAGGTCGTGATAGAACGCCACGCTGCGGTTCAGGTCGGTGACGGCGAGGGTCAGGTGGTTGAGGCCAGATAACATTTTTTCAGTAACCCTTGAGTTTTTCAGGCACGACGTAGTTTTTACCGTCATGGTGAGGCAACCTCAATCCGCCCGTTCAACCAGTTCAACGCCTGATCCCCGCCTCGCCGCTTGTGCCACGCCAACACGAACGTAAACGACGGAATAGCAAACGGCGGCGGAACAACGACCAGCGACTGTTCATCAATATTGCGCAAGGCGCGCGATGCAACCGTGAGAATCAGGTCCGTGCCACTGATGAACTCCGGCGCCACGCTCCAGTGCGGCAGGCTGATCGCTACGCGGCGGCGCTCACGTATCGCGGTCAACGCCCGTTCGATCTCCGGAGTGCCGCTGCCGCGCATTTCCAACAAGACATGCGGGCGCGACAGGTAGGTTGGCAAGTCGAGCACGCCATCGGCGGGCAGGCTGTTGCGGTCCACGAGGCAGGCGTAATGTTCTTCGAACAAAGGAGTGCTGCGCAACTCGTTCGGCAGCTCTGGAAAGACGCCCGCGGCCACGTCAATGTCGCCGTTGAGCACTGCGTCGAGCATGCCTTCGCGGCTGGCGTGGCTGATTTGCAGGTCGATGCCCGGTGCTTCCCGGCGTAACGTGCGGATCAGGCCCGGCAGGACGATGGCGGCGCCGTAGTCGGACATCGCCAGGCGAAACGTGCGCTTGGCCGTGGCCGGATCGAAGGCATTGGGCGCCAGCAGCGATTGCACCTGGGCCAGGGCTTCCGCAAGCGGTGCGATCAGTTCGAGGGCGCGTGGGGTGGGTACCAGACCAGCTCCTGCCCTGACCAGCAATGGATCGCCAAGCACATGTCGCAACCGCGCCAGCGCATGACTGACCGCCGGCTGACTGAGGTGCAAACGCTCAGCCGCACGAGTGACATGTTGCTCGCTGAGCAAGGCGTCGAGAATCACCAACAGGTTAAGATCAATACGCCGAAGATCATTCATCCGATGCATGTTCTGGATAGCGATTTGGAATTTAAATCTGCGCGACGAATACTCTAGAGTCCAGCAAAACCTGTTGGAGAATGATCATGAGTACGTTGCATTGGGCCGGTTTGTTGCTGTTGGCAGTGATTGCCGGAGCGGTGGTGCCTTTTCAGAGTGCGATCAACGCCAACCTTACACGTGGGTTGGGTCATCCGCTGTGGGCGACTTTTGCGTCGCTGGTGGTGAGTATTGCGGTGCTGTTGCCGATCATGTTGGCGCTGCGCTTGCCGCTGCCGTCACTGGATTTCATCACTCGGGCCCCCTTGTGGATGTGGGCAGGCGGTGCGTTGGGGGTGTGTTTTATTTCACTCGCGCTGATGTTGCTGCCCAAGCTGGGAGCGTCGGGGTTTATTGCCTTGGCGCTGGCGGGGCAAGTGGTAGCCTCGTTGGTGCTGGATCACTTTGGATGGTTTGGGTTGGTGGAGCGGCAGATGACGGTGCCGCGGGTGTTGGGGGCGGCTTTGTTGATCGGTGGTGTTGCGCTGATTCAGTTCAGTGATTCACCCGCCAAAGCGGTGATTGCGACGTCTTGAAAATCAAAAGATCGCAGCCTTCGGTAGATCCTGCGGGGATGCGTGGTCCCTGTAGGCGCTGCCGAAGGCTGCAATCTTTCAAAACTTGTCGAGCGTGCGCAGTTTCTGCGGCAACCCCCACAGCAGCAGGGCAACAGCGATCAGCGCGCAGACCCCGATGACATACAGCGCCGGTGTGGTGCTGCCGGTCAGGTCCTTGATCCGTCCGACCATGACAGGGCTGACGATGCCGCCGAATTGGCCGAGGGTGTTGATCACCGCGATCCCGCCCGCAGCCCCCGCGCCGGCACCGGCCAGCAGTTTCGGCGGCAGGGTCCAGAAACTCGGAATGGAGGCGATGATCCCGGCGCCGAGCAAGCCCAGTGCGACGATCAGGAAGGTCGTGTGGTTGGCGAAGATACCGGCGCAGAAGAAGCCCAGCGCACCCGCTGCCACCAACCCTGCGACAAACTTGCGACGCTCGCCGGTCGAGTCGGACAACCGTCCGATCACCACCATGCTGATTGCCCCGCAGATGTACGGAATCGCCGTCAGCAAACCGATCATCACTGGGCTCTCGGTGCCCGCGCTGCGGATCAGTTGCGGCGCCCAGAAATTCAAGCCGTAGGACGCCACTTGAATGAGGAAGTAGATCAGCCCCAGCGTGAGGAAACCGGGAATCCGCAGCGCCGCGAGCAACGAGCCGCCGCTCTTGTGCGGTTCATGGTGGGCGATGCGGCTGGCCAGCAGGGTTTTCTCCGACGGTGTCAGCCAGTGGGCGTCTTCAATGCGGTCCTTGAGCAGGGTCAGCACCAGCAATCCGAGGCCGATGCAGGGCACGCCGCCGAGCAGAAACAGCCAATGCCAGCCGCGCATGTCGAGGACGCCGTCGAGGTGTTGCAGCACCAGCCCGGAGAACGGTGCGCCGACCAGCCCGGCAAACGCCGATGACAGGAACAGCATCGAGGTGATGCGTCCGCGATAGTGCTGCGGGAACCACAGCGTCAGGTAATACAGCACGCCCGGCGCAAAACCGGCCTCCATCGCACCGATCACGAAGCGCAGCGCGTAAAACTGCCATTCGCTGTTGACGAAGACCATCGCCGCCGTCGCGAGTCCCCAGGACATCATGATCCGCGCGATCCAGCGGCGGGCGCCGACTTTGTACAGCATCATGTTGCTCGGCACTTCGAAGATCACGTAACCGACCACGAACAGCCCGGCGCCGAGGCCGTAAGCGGTGTCGCTCAGGCTCAGGTCAGTCTGCAACTGGAACTTGGCGAAGCTGATGTTGATGCGGTCGAAAAACGCGAACAGGTAGCAGACCATGATCAGCGGCATCAGGCGCCAGGCGACTTTGCTGACCAGGGCTTTTTCTTCGTCGTTGCTAACGGACGGGCTCGCGCCCGCCTCCAGTACATTGAGGCTCATGGTGCTTTCTCCAGGCGGACTGCCCTTGGGTGTCCGATTGTTTTTGTTGTCTGGTTGAGATGTAGCTTCTGTGGGCGTTGTTCGGTGTGTCAGAAAGGGGTTGGGTGCAAGTCGCAATTGCGTCCGGCCTTGGCCAACTGGCCTGGCACTTCGTGCCCCAACAGCGCGGGTAATCCTTGCGACAACCTCAACAACAGCGGCAGGTCGATGCCGGTGTGAATGCCGATTTCATCGCACAGGTTCACCAGGTCTTCGGTGCAGATATTGCCCGAGGCACCCGGTGCAAACGGGCACCCGCCGAGGCCGCCGAGGGCTGCGTCAAAGCGTCGGGCGCCGGCCTCGTAAGCGGCCAGCACGTTGCACAAACCGAGGCCGCGGGTGTTGTGGAAATGCAGGGTCAGGTCCGCTGGCGAAACCCGCTGCAAGACCCGGCGCACCAGTCGGTCGACCTGACGCGGATTGGCCATGCCGGTGGTGTCGGCCAGGGTGATGCCCTGAATGCCGAGTTCCTGATAGGCCTCGACGATTTGCAGTACACGGTCCTCATCGATCCTGCCTTCGAACGGGCAACCGAACGTGGTGGCGATGCTGCCGTTCAGTCGCACCTGAGTGTCACCCACGTAGTGCACGATCTCGCCGAACGCGGCCAATGAGGCTTCGCACCGCATGCGCATGTTCGCCAGGTTGTGGGTCTGGCTGGCGGACATCACCAGGTTCAGCTCATCGGCCCTTGTCGCCAGCGCCCGTTGCGCACCTTTGAGGTTGGGGATCAACGCGACGTAAATCACTCCCGGTTGACGGGTGATGCCCTTGAACACCAGCTCGCCGTCGCGTAGCGCCGGAATGGCCTTGGGCGACACGAACGAGCCGGCTTCGATGCGGCTGAATCCGGCCAGCGACAGCTGATCGATCAGGGCAATCTTGTCGACCGTTTCAACCCACGTCGGCTCGATCTGCAGGCCGTCGCGGGGGGAGACTTCCTGAACGATCAGGGTCTCGGAAAAATCAGTGATCATTGCACCACCCCTTCAGTTTTCAGGCGTTCGATGTCTGCGTCCGTCAGGCCCAACCCCGCGAGAATCCCGTCGGTGTGCTGGCCCAGGCTCGGCCCCGACCAGTTCACGCCACCGGGGGTTTCGGAGAGTTTGGGCACGATGCCCGGCATCGTCACTGTCGCGCCGCCAGGCAGGTCGGCGTTGAGCAGCATGTCCCGCGCCTGATAGTGCGGATCAGCGACGATGTCAGCCACCGAATAGATGCGTCCGGCCGGTACTTCAGCGGCTTCCAGCGCCGACAGGACTTCGTCGATCGGCAGGCTGCTGGTCCAGTGAGTGATGGCAGCATCCAGCACATTGCTCTTGGCTGCGCGACCATCGTTGTGGGCAAACTCCGGCGCGTCGGCCAGATCGCGGCGACCGACGACTTCCATCAAGCGCTTGTAGATCGGATCGCTGTTGCCGGCGATCACCACGTAGGCCCCATCGGCCGTCAGGTAGGTGTTGGACGGCGCGATGCCGGGCAATGCCCCGCCACTGCGCTCACGCACATGACCGAGCATGTCGTATTCCGGCACCAGGCTTTCCATGACGTTGAACACGCTTTCGGCCAGCGACACATCGACCACTTGCCCGCCGCCCTGCCCGGTCTTGACCCGCAGCAGCGACATCAAGGCACCGATCACCGCGTGCAGCGACGCCAGTGAATCGCCAAGGCTGACACCGACCCGCGCCGGTGGTGAACCGGGGGTGCCGGTGGTGTAGCGAATCCCGCCCATGGCCTCGCCGATGGCGCCGAATCCTGGACGGTCGCGGTACGGACCGGTCTGGCCGTAGCCGGAAATGCGCACCAGAGTCAGGTTGGGATTCAAGGCGTGCAACACGTCCCAGCCCAAACCGAGTTTCTCGAGAGCGCCAGGGCGCAGGTTTTCGATCAGCACGTCGGCGCTGGTCGCCAGTTGCTTGACCAGTTCAATGCCTTCGGGGGATTTCAGATTCAGCGCCAGGGACTTCTTGTTGCGCGATTGCAGGTACCACCACAACGAGGTGCCTTCGTGCAGCTTGCGCCATTTGCGCAGGGGATCGCCCTGGCCCATGGCTTCGATCTTGATCACCTCGGCGCCGAACTCGGCGAGCATGCGCGCGGCGAACGGCGCGGCGATCAGCGTGCCGATTTCGATCACCTTGATTGCACTCAGGGGGGCAGTCATCGCGGGGTACCTCTGTTGTTCTTGGAATATGCGCCAAGGCTAGAGGAGCGAGGGGACTGGAATCCAACCTTCTGTTGGCAACGGGCGTTCGTGAAACGCGAACGCTCGGGGAGATTACCGCGACCTCAGGTCGGTCATCGCTGGCAGGCCAGCTCCCACAGTGATCTGCGGCGTTCACCAATCCTCTGTAGGAGCGGGCTTGCCCGCGATGAGGCCGGCCCCGGCAATGAAAATCTCAGACCTGCCCCCGCAACTGCTCAAACAACATCCTGCTCACCGGCGACAACGCCGCTTCATCGCGCACGACCAGAATCAACGCCCGATCCGACCAGTCATCGGTCAAC